>CAVRVX010000043.1:0-48824 GCA_963724735.1 uncultured Alphaproteobacteria bacterium | reverse complement strand
CCAATATTATGTGCGACGGGTGAACCCGTTCGGCGGCTTGTTCGGGGACTGAGGGCGAGGGTCCTACGAATTGCGCTATCGGGATTATGGCGTGCGCGAGCGCTACCCGCCCCAACGCGTCGACCCGCAATTTCCCTTCTCGGAACGCGAGCGCTACTAGTGACTTTTGCCCGGCCGACTCGATCTTTGGCGGCGGCCATGATCGCGCTCCTGCCCTTGTTCGCGCCGCCGGCAATGGCGGGGGAATTCCGGCTGGAGGAGATGACCTCGGTAGCCGATCTGCCGCTCGACAAGCTCAAGCCGGACACGATCGCCTTCAGCGACTACCGCAACGACAAGATTACCGACCCAAAAACGGGCTTGTCCGTTTTATCGATTGGGCGAAGGCGCGGCCGTTGCAGAAACAGCTGCTCAGCCTCTATCCGGCCTATGACGAGCCGGCGATCACCGCGACCACCGGCGGCGTCGCCAAGACGGTGAAACGGCGCTTGCACGTCTATGTCGCCGAGGCGCGGTTCGAGATCGCGCGCGCGCCCAGCGCGGTCGATCTCGCCCGCTATGTCAGCCTGCCCTTCCTCGAACGGATGGACCCGGCCATCAAGCATCATCTCATCAGCGCCGACGACGTCACGCCGAACAAGGATTTGCGACTCGCCAACAAGAACCCGAACCGCCGCTGGTGCGAAGGCGCAGTCACGACCATCTGCATCAAGTCGCGTTATCAATTCGAAGGAAAGCTGCCGACCGCGATTTCCCTGGTCAACAAGCTGCGCGAGACCGGCAAACAGATTGCCGACTTCATCGAGTTCGAAAGCGAAATGCGGACCATCCCCGCGGCGGCGGCGATCGACCAGGCCGACCTTGCCCGATTGACCGGCATCGATGCGCCGGTCACCGCGGCGCTGGAGCAGAACATCGTTCACGTCAATCAAGTCATGCAGTTCGGCAAGTTTCTCGTCGTCCTGCAGCCGAAACCATCCGACCCGAGCCATACCGTCGTGACCGCATTCGTCGCCCTCGCGGTGGACTCCGATCTGTTCGAAAAGCGCAAGGAGTTCGAGAGCGTCCCGGTGCTGCGCAACCTAGTGCCGGCGCAGATCGTTGCGGGCAACAGCTCTTTCAATACCGGGAGTTCGATCAGCGCCGGACTGCCCGTCTATGCGCGCAATCGGATCAAGGCGATGGCCGAGATTCTCAGCCGCGAGTAACTTCGGAGGCACAACTGTTTGAATGCGCCAGGCCGGACGACGGCGGTTGTCCAGGCCCGACCTCGTCTCTAAATCAGGGACGGGAGGTTCCAGGCCCTGTCGAGCCCGGCGTCGCCCGACCGCCGCCGGAGCTGCGCGGAGTTGCCGAATGTCATCGTTGAGCGACTGGAGAGTGCCGCCCTCGGTCCGCCCAAAGCCGGCCGACTATGACTACGATCTCGAGGCGGCGCTATCGTCGGTCGTTGCCCTTCGCGCGGAGGTTCCGTCCGATGCCTTCACCGCCGGTGCGCTCGGGACCGAACGCGCAGGCAACGGCGTGGTCATTCGCGCGAGCGGCCTGGTGCTGACCATCGGCTATCTGATCACCGAAGCGGAAACGGTTTGGCTGCAGACCGCCAACGGGCGCACGACGCCAGGCCATGCGCTCGCCTACGACCACGAGACCGGCTTCGGCCTTGTGCAGGCGCTCGGCGCGCTCGACGTGCCGCCGCTTCCGCTCGGACGGTCCGGCGAGGCGTCGGTCGGGGAATACGTCGTCGTCGCCGGCGCTGGCGGCCGGCAACGGTCGGTCGCAGCCCGGATCGTCGCCAAACAGGAATTCGCCGGCTATTGGGAATATGTCCTCGACGACGCCATCTTCACGGCGCCGGCCCATCCCCACTGGGGCGGCGCGGCGCTGATCGGTCCCAAGGGCGATCTTCTCGGCATCGGCTCGCTGCAACTCGAGCAGCGGCGCGAACCGGACATCGTCCAGCACATCAACATGATCGTGCCGATCGATGTTCTGAAGCCCGCTCTCGAGGATCTCCTCACCTTCGGACGGCCCAATCGACCGCCGCGTCCCTGGCTGGGGCTTTACGCCGCCGAGATCGAGGACAAGGTCGCCATTGTCGGGCTCGCCAAAGGGGGGCCGGCGCAACAGGCCGACTTGCGCCAGGGCGACATCATTCTCGCGGCCGGCGGCGTCGCCGTCACAACGCTGCTCGCCCTCTTTCGCAGGATGTGGTCGCTTGGCGCTGCCGGCGTCGCGGTGCCCCTGACCGTGCTGCGCGACGGCGAGACGTTCGAGCTGCGCGTCGTCTCCGGAGATCGCAACAGCTATCTCAAGAAGCCACGCCTGCATTGATCGATCGGGCAGCCGAGCCCACTCGGCTGCCCGATCGCAAAGCCTATCCTGCAAAGGTGAGCCCGCCGCTCACGCTCAGCACCTGCGCGGTGATGTAGTCGGAGCGCGAGCTCGCAAAAAACAGGATCGCGTCGGCAATCTCGCGCGGCTCGGCAAACCGCTTGAACGGGATCGCCTTGAGAAACGCCTCCAGCATCTTGTCCGGCCGCGACCGCAGCATCGGCGTGTCGGTCGGCCCCGGGCACACGCAGTTGACGCAGATCGAATGCCGCGCCACCTCCCGCGCCAGCGACTTGGTGAACGCAATCACCCCGCCCTTCGCCGCCGCATAGGCCGTCTCCCCCGAACTCCCAACCCTTCCCGCGTCGCTCGCCACATTGACGATCTTGCCCTTCCCCGCCGCAATCAGACCCGGCAAAACCGCCTGCGTCAGATGCAGCGTCCCCCCCAGATTGATCGCCACAACCTGGTCAATATACCCCGGCTTGTTGTGGGCGAACGCCTCCACCAGGCTGTAGCCCGCCGCATTCACCAGAATGTCCAGCCGCGGATGCTGCTCCAAAACCTGCGCCGCGCACGCCCGGATCGACGCCGAGGAGGCAAGGTCGACCGCCACGAACTCCGCCGCATGCCCCGCCGCAACCGCCTCCTGCGCCGTCGCAGCCCCCCGCTCCGCGTCAATGTCCGCCCCGATCACCCGCGCCCCCGCCTGCGCAAACGCCAGCATCGTCGCCTTGCCAATCCCCGACGCACACCCCGTGATCAGCGCCACCTTCCCCTCAACCCTCATCAATCCCCTCCCTGCTTCTCAAACTTGCGCATCAGCGGGCCGCGCCCAATTGGCCGGCGAGAAATGCTTCCACGCAGTCTTGCGTCTCTTTGTTGGTCAAGAGCCGCCGCGTCACTTCGAGCTCGTCGGTGAAGCCGCCACGGCCGCCTTCGCGCGTCGCGGCCATGCAGGCCTTGCAGCCGACGAGCGCGGCGACCGGCAGCGCCGCGACGCGCCGCGCGATCTCGAGCGTGCGCTCGGCAAGCTCGGCGCGCGGGAAAGCCCATTGCACCACGCCGAATTCCTGCGCGCGCGCGCCATCGAGGACTTCCGCGCCGAGAATGAGCCGCGCCGCGATCGAGGGGCCGCACAGGCGGGTGAGCCGCTGCGTTCCGCCCGCGGCGGGGATCAGGCCGAGTTGAGCCTCGGGCAGACCGATCTTCGCCTCGGCGGCGGCGACCCGAAGATCGCAGGACAGCGCCAGCTCAAGTCCGCCGCCCATCGCCGCGCCGCCGATCTCCGCCAAAGTGACGCGGTCGAGCCGCTCGATGCGCGCATAGAGCCGCTGAATGTTCGCCACATAGGCGTACATCCGGTCTGGCCCATCCGCCATTTTCATGTAGTCGCGCACCTCCTTGAGATCAGCGCCGGCGCAGAACACCTTCTGGTCGGACCGCAGATGCAGCACCTTCCAGTCGGCGCGGGCAGCGAGCGCGTCGAGCTCGCCGTCGAACCGACGCAGCCACTCCTCGCTGATCGCGTTCACCGGCGCTCGGCTGAGCGTCAGCGTCGCAACGCCTTGCGCGATATCGAGCCTGAACATCCCCTCTTCCCTCCTTGCCGCCGCGCGCCCGGGCGAGCGCCCGGCTGAATGTCGTTCGGTCTCCTAGGTCTTCGACGCGCCGCCCCGCTCGATGCGCTCGATGTCGCAATCGGCGATGGGCGCTACGGCGTCGGGTCGCGTCCGCGCGTGAAATCGTGCGCGCGCGAAATCGGGCGCGGCCGCCTGATCCTGTTCCGTTCCTCGTTGAGCAACACGTGGTCTACTCGGCCGCCCGCCCCTGCACGGTCTCGCGCGCTTTCAGCATGTCGCGCGCGATGATTACTTTTTGCACTTCGGTCGCCCCTTCGTAAATCCGCAGCGCGCGGATTTCGCGGTAGAGCGCCTCGACCTTGACGCCGACCCGCACGCCATGGCCGCCGAACAGCTGCACCGCGCGGTCGATCACCCGCTGCGCCATTTCGGTGGCGAACATCTTGGCGAGCGACGACTCGCGGGTGATGCGCGCAGCGCCTTTGTCCTTGGTCCAGCCGGCGCGATAGATGAGCAGCGCCGCCGCGTCGATCTCGGCGGCACTGTCGGCGAGCGAGGCCTGCGTCATCTGCAGGTCGCCGAGCGGCGCGCCGAACAACTTGCGTGTCGCGGCGCGCTCGACCGCCTCATCGCAAGCGCGGCGAGCAAGCCCGAGAGCCGCCGCCCCGACCGTCGAGCGGAAAATATCGAGCGTCGCCATCGCGACTTTGAAGCCTTCGCCCGGCCGGCCGAGCCGGTTCGCGACAGGAACGCGGCATTCGCTGAAACGAATGGTCGCGAGCGGATGCGGCGCAATCGTCTCGATCCGTCCCGCCACCGACAGTCCCGGGGCGTCGGCGTCGACGACGAAGGCCGAAAGGCCGCGGGCGCCCGGCGCTTCGCCGCTGCGCGCGAACACCACGTAATGGTCGGCGATGCCGCCGTTGGAAATCCACGTCTTCAACCCGTCGAGCCGCACATGCGCCGGACCGTCCGGCGTCGCTGTGGTGGCGAGCGCGCTCACATCGGAACCCGCTTCCGGCTCCGACAACGCGAAGGCGGCAAGATTGCGGCCCTCGCAAACGGGCGGCAGATACTTGGCCTTGTGCTGTTCAGTCCCGAACAGGGAGATCGACGCGCTGCCGAGGCCTTGCATGGCGAAGGCGAAATCAGCGAGGCTTTCGTGCCAGGAGAGAATCTCACGGCCAAGACAGAGCGTGCGCACGTCGAGGTTCGCTGACGTTCCGCCATAGGCGGCCGGAACGACGGCCCGCAGCCAACCCGCGTCGCCGAGCGCGCGCACGAGATTGCGGCAGGCGCGGTCCGTGTCGCGGTGGTCGATGTGGGGCGCCACCTCGCGGCGGGCCCAGGCGGAGAGGTCGCGCGCGAAGCGCCGATGCGGTTCATCGAAAAACGGCCAGTCGAGATGCGCGAGATCCATTCGTCAGCCCTCCCCGCAGGAGCCGGCTATCGTGGCGGACCGGCCTCTTATAGGCAATGTGGCCATGGCCGGGCGGATTGCCGCTTTGTTTAGGTCCGCCGCCGGCTTTCCCCCGCCGACACCGCGGAGATTGAAGCATCATAGCACGATAAATATGCATTTAAGTACTAAAATACAGCTTGCGGCCAAGACCTGATGAATTTCACGCCAGCGGTGATATCTGCTCGGATATTGGGCTTCGAGGGTGATGGCGCCTTTCGCGGGGATTGAAGGAACCCCGCCGCACCTATCAGGTTGTCGGGCATAGGTCCGTCCAGGCCGGAGCCAGCCATGCCGCGCATTGCGTCCGCAGCTTTAATCATTGCCGCGATCATCGCGCCCACCGCCGCCGGTGCGCAGGGCGGCGCCTCGCCCTCGATCCAAACGGTCGCACAAGCCGACAAATCCGAGACGAAGCAGCGGACCGAGACCAAGCCGTTCGATCCGCACGCCGGGCATGCGCCGACCATGCCCGCGGCGTCCATGCAGCCCTGGTACGATACGTCCCGCCTGCCGATCCCCATCCTGGTGGATGACCTCGGCAGTCACCACTATCCGGTCACGGCGAATGACGAGGCGCGCGCCTTTTTCGATCAAGGGCTGACCCTCGCCTATGGCTTCAATCATCTCGAAGCGCTGCGCGCGTTCCGGCATGCGCAGCAGCTCGATCCCGATTGCGCCATGTGCTTCTGGGGCGAAGCGTATGTGCTTGGGCCTAACCTGAACCTCCCGATGGAGGAGAAGGCCGCGCCGATCGCGCAGGCCGCCGCGGCGAAGGCGGTCGAGAAAGCGGCGAAGACCAATCCCAAGGAACAAGCCCTCGCCGCCGCCATGCTGGCGCGTTATTCGCCGCCCGGCGAGCGCGCGGCGCTTAACCGCACCTATGCGGACGCCATGCTCGGCGTCGCCCGGACGTTTCCGGACGATCCCGACATCGCGACGCTTGCCGCCGAATCGATGATGCTGCTCTCGCCGTGGGATTATTGGAGCGATGGCGGCCGCGCGCCGAAGGAACACACGCCCGAAGCGCTGCGGCTACTGGAGGGGGCGCTTGCGTACAACCCCGACCATATCGCTGCGATTCACTTCTACATCCATCTGGTGGAAGCATCCGATCGGCCGGAGCGCGCCGAGCCCTCTGCTGATCGGCTGCGCGGCGCGGTGCCGGGCGCGGGCCATCTCGTGCACATGCCGTCGCACATCTATCTGCGGCGCGGGCGTTACAAGGATACGCTCGACGTCAACAAGGATGCGGCCGAGGCCGACGAGCGCTACATGGCGGCGAATCCCGGCGTCCAGGGCGCGTATCCGGCGATGTATTATCCGCACAATGTCCATTTCTACATGACCGCGGCGCTGATGGCGGGCCAGGGCCAAGAGGCCCTGCAAGCCGCGGAGAAGCTCGCTCGCCTCATCGGCGATGATGCGGCGCAGGCCATTCCACCCGCGCAGCCGATCAAGCAAGCTCCCTATTTCATCCATGCGCAGTTCAGCGACCCGCAGACGATCCTTGCATTGCCGCAACCGAACGAGCGCCTGCCGTTCGTCGTCGCCGGTTGGCGCTATGCGCGGGGCGTCGCGCAAGCCCTGCTCGGGAACGCGAGCGGCGCGGAACAGGAAGCCGACGCAATCCACAAACTCGCCGAATTGGATCACAGCGGGTTGGAGCAGGCCTCCGTTCCCGCGAAAGGCATTCTCGCGATCGCCGAGAACGTCGTGCGCGCGAAGGCCGCGATGGCGCGCGGCGATCGCGACGCGGCCCGCCGGTTCGCCGAGGCCGCGGTGAAGGCGCAAGACGCGCTGCCCTACATGGAGCCGCCGTTCTGGTATGTGCCGGTCGATCAAACTCTCGGCGCGATCCTGCTGAAGAACGGCGATGCGCGCGCCGCCGCGGCCGCGTTCAAGCAAGCCTGCACAAAGGCGCCGAACAACGCCTGGGCCATCTACGGCTTGATGCAGGCGCAGTCGGCGGCGGGCGACGATGCCGCCGCGGCGGACGCACGCGCCCGGTACGAGAAAGCCCGGGCCGGCGGCGCCCAGGAGCCTTCGCTCGACCGGATGTAACGCGCTGCGGGTGACTTGTCGAATGGGCGGGTTGCGTACTTCGTCAGCCCGTCAGGTTCGTCAGCGGCAGCGATAACCGGATAATGAGGCCGTCCGGATTCCATTCACGTACGATATCGCCGCCAAGTTGACCCTTGACCGTCGCGCGCTCAAGCCGACCCCCAAACCCTTCGGAAAAGTCCGGCTGCTCCACCTGCGCCACCCCGCGCTCGACCCATGTGAGAATGAACTCCCCATCCTTTTCTGCGCATTCGATATCGACGCGCCCGCTGGGCGTGGAAAGAGCGCCGTACTTGGCGGCATTGGTTGCAAATTCGTACAGAAGCAAAGCGATGCTCGTCACGACATCGCCGGTCACCGGGACATCCACTCCGGTGATCGCCACCCGCCCCCGTCCGGACAAGGCCTGATCTTCATAGGGGGTAATGATCGTTGCGATCAAAGCGTGAAGCATCGTGGGCTCGGCTGTTCCGAAGCTGCGCACCCTCGATACGGTGAGTTCATGCGCGCGGGCGAGCGCTACAAGCCGCGCTCCGACATCTGACGCGACCTCTCCTGCCGTCGCGGCTGACCGCGCGCTGAGGTTGACCAGGCTGGCCGCGAGCGCAAACAGATTCTTGACGCGGTGGTCCATCTCCCTGAGAAGCAGCTGTTGCTTCTCTTGTGCGCGCCGCTGTTCGGTAATGTCCCGCGCAATCTTCGAAGCGCCGATGATGCGGCCATCCGAGCTCTTAATGGGAGAAACCGTCAACGATATTTCCACGAGACTGCCGTCCTTTCGTCGCCGGATGGTCTCGTAATGATCGACGCACTCGCCACGTCGTATACGAGCCAAAATGGCCGGTTCCTCATCGTGCCGCTCGGCTGGAATGAGGATCATGATTGATTTCCCGACGACCTCGTTGGCGGTGTAGCCGAAGAGCCGTTCGGCGCCTTGGTTCCAGTTCGTGATGACGCCGGTAAAATCCGTGGCGATGATCGCGTCGTCTGACGATTCAACGATGGCTGCGAGCCGGCGGGCATCCAGGTCCGTGCAGCGGTAGTCGGTGATGTCCACCAACATGCTGACCGCGCCGGTGAGGTTGCCCGCTTCATCGAAAAGCGGCGTGGGAAAAGCCAGAAACGAAACGCGCGTGCCGTCCTCCCGTTCGGCGATGGCCTCGATGCCCCTGTTCGGATGTCCGTTCTTCAATACCACCGCCAGAGGGCATTGGTCATGCGCCATCGGCGTGCCGTCGGGCCAGAAAAGCTTCCAAGACCCGCAGAATTCGGTTTTTCCCAGCTCCGGGTGCTGGCCCCAAAACTTCGCCGCGGCTTCATTGTAAAAGGTGATCCGCCCCGCGGCGTCCGTGACATAGATCGCCGCGGACAACGCTTGCAGCAAATCGTGGGACTGTCGTTCCAGGGCCAGGAAGACAGTTGAAGCGGGCGTATGGCTGCTCATCGGCAAGGTCCCAGGTCAAGACATGCCGCGCCTAAGATCCCGGACATCAGATCCCGGACATAAGCGCTGATCACGCCGACCAGCCGTTGTCAGTATTTTACCGTAAAGGCCGACTTTAACAATGCGCCTTCGGCTAGGCGGGGGTTCCAACCGACCGGGTGCCTTCGGCGAAGGCGAGGCTTTCAACCGACCGGGCGCTTTCGACGCAACTGGGGAGGGCGTACGCTCGCTCGGTCCCCTAATACGTCTCGACATGGTAGCGACCGCTCGCGCGCATCTCCGCCCGCAGCGCCCCCCATTCGAGTCCAACGCCCGCGCAGATGAACTCGAACGATTCGTCGACCCCGATCTCCATCGTCTTCAAGCCGCACACATAAACATGCGTCTTGGCCGAGCGCAGCAAGTCGACGAGTTCGTCGGCCTTCTCGCGCATCACGTCCTGCACATAGGTCTTCTTCAGGCCAAGGACGCGAGAATAGGCGAAGTATTTGGTAAGCAGGCGGTCCGACACCTTCAGCAGCGGGCCGAAATAGGGCAGTTCCTCCGGACGGCGAGCGCCGAAGAACAGGACCATGCGCCCCGGTGCGTCCGGCACCGTGCGGCGCCGCCGCTCGGTGAATGCGCGGAAGGGCGCTGACCCGGTGCCGGTGCAGATCATGATGATGTTGGCTTCCGGATCGTTCGGCATCAGGAAGGTCGCGCCGAACGGGCCGGTGATTTCGACCTTGTCACCCTTCTGCAGGTTGCAGACGTAGTTCGATCCGACGCCTAGCCCGCGCTTGACGGTGAGCGCGAGATTGTTGGTGTGCGGCTTCTCGCCGTCGCGCGCGCTTGCGATGGAATAGAGCCTGACGTGATGCGGGTCGCCATTGGCGCCGAGACCGGGCGGCGCGATGCCGATGCTCTGGCCTTCGAGAACGGGAAACGGCGTGTCGCCGAAGTCGAGAATAATGTGGCGGATATCGCTTTCGGCGGTGGGCTGCGTGAGCCGATAATTGCCCTTCACGGTCGCGATCGCCGGTTTCGTCCGGGCATAGAGATTGACGCTCGGCTTTCCGGCGGAGGCCGGCGCCATGCTCTTGCCGCCGACGCCCGCATGGGCTTCCGCCAGCAATGCGTCGACCTCCTGGTCGAGCGCCTCGACAGAACCGTCGCTCGGGACGACCGAAATCTCCTCCTGCGGCGGCAGCTCGGTCCAAGAGAACTGCTCTTCGAGCGAATAGGCCTGCTGGATAATGCGCCAATTGTCGATCGCGCCGGTCGGGCAAGGCTGGATGCAGTCGAGGCAGAAATTGCACTTCGACGCGTCGACGACATAGTTGGCGCTGTCATGCGTTACCGCATCGACCGGGCAGGTCTCCTCGCAGGTATTGCAGCGAATGCATATTTCCGGGTCGATCACGTGCTGCTTGCGCAGCTCGGCCTGTGTTGGAGCGTCAGTCGTGGCGTCCATGGGAATACCCGTCTTTTCCCTCTCCCCTCGCGGGAGAGGGTGGCGAAGGCGAGCACCGCGAGCCTGCGCCGGGTGAGGGGCGCTACGATCCGAGAAAGACCCCTCACCCGCCCTCGCTTTGCTCGGGCACCCTCTCCCGCAAGGGGAGAGGAAGGGATCGTATCAGGCGGCGATCTTCACATATTCGAAGTCGCCGGGCTTGTTGTCGATGCCGACCTTCGGCGGCGCGATCCACTTGGCGAATTTACCCGACTCGAAATCCGGCTTCATCAGCGTCACGATAAAATCGCCGTCAGCCTTCGACGGCAGCCAGTTATCCTTTTCGCGGGCCCAGGTCGCCTCGTCAATCATTTCCCCCTTCGGCGTCGCATGCACGTTGCGAAACTCGCCGATCTGCCGGTGGAAGGCGACATGCGGCAGCTCCAGGCGGAAGTTTGTGCCGATCTTTTCAATGACCTTGTTCCAGCGATCGACGCCGCGCGCGCAGTCGTCGGTGTAATCGTCGCGCAGCCGCATATTGAGCGCGGTCAGCGCCGGCTCGTCGACGCGCTTGATCGCGCCATCGACCATTTTGAGCACCGGATAGGTCGCGTTTTCCAGCCGGTGGTCGTCCTCGATCTTGGTCTCCATGAAGCGACCCTTCAATCCAGCATTGAAGGCGTTGGCTGCATTGGTCGAGACTTCCGAGCCGAACAGGTCGAGCGACAGCGTGTAATGCAGGTTCAGCTTCTTCTGAATGGTCGGCAGGTCGATGACGCCGAGCGCGCGCACCTTCTCGATGTCATAGGGATCGGCGACGCCCGCCTGTTTCATCGCTTCGCAGGTGCGCTGCACCGTACGCCCGACGCCGGTTTCGCCGACGAACATGTGATGGGCTTCCTCCGTCAGCATGAAGCGGCAGGTGCGTGAGAGCGGGTCGAACCCCGACTGGGCGAGGCTTTCCAGCTGCATCTTGCCGTCGCGGTCGGTGAAGAAGGTGAACATGAAGAAGGAGAGCCAGTCGGGCGTCTCCTCGTTAAAGGCGCCGAGCATGCGCGGCGCATCCTCGCTGCCGGAGCGGCGGCGCAGCAATTCCTCCGCCTCGTCGCGTCCGTCACGTCCGAAATATTTATGGAGGAGATAGACCATCGCCCACAGGTGCCGCCCTTCCTCGACGTTGACCTGGAACAGGTTGCGCATGTCGTAGAGCGACGGCGCGGTCTTGCCGAGATGGCGCTGCTGCTCGACCGAAGCGGGTTCGGTGTCGCCCTGGATCACGATCAATCGGCGCAGCATCGCGCGGTATTCGCCGGGGACCTCCTGCCAGGCCGGCTCGCCCAGGTGCCGGCCGAAATTGACCTTGCGATCCGCCTCCTGCGGCGCAAGCAGAATGCCCCAGCGATATTCGGGCATGCGGACATAGTCGAACTTGGCCCAACCCTTCGGGTCGACGGAGACAGCGGTGCGGAGATAAACGAGGCTTTCCTGGAAACCTTCCGGCCCCATGTCCATCCACCAGTCGAGATAGCCCGGGTGCCAGCTCTCAAGCGCGCGCAAAATCCGACGATCCTCGGTGAGGCCGACATTGTTTGGAATTTTCGTCGAATAGTCGACGTTCATGACATTCGTCGCGTTCGTGGCGATGTTCATCGGGAACTCCCGTTCTCTCTTATGGCCGTGTCCACGCCGATTTCGAGCGAGACGCACGATGCGTCATCTCTTTGTGGCGCGGGGAGCCGAGCGAGCGGGCGAGCAGTTGCCCGTCGCTGATGCGGATGCGAATTTCCTCCTCGGCGGGTTGCTCAACCGAGAGCCGCCGTCTCCCCAACAGGAAGAGGTAGAAGCTTGGCGTCGGGCGACCGCTGTCCTTGCCCACTGTCACACCCGCCGCGTATCGAAGGCCGGCTTGCGGCCGGTGCCGTAGAGGCGCAGCGCCCCTTCGTCGCCGATCGCGTTCGACCGTTGGAAGATCCAGTTCTGCCAGGCGGTCAGCCGGGCGAAGATTTTCGATTCCATCGTCTCCGGTCCGGCGAAGCGGAGATTCGCCTCCATGCCGGTGAGCGCGTCGGGGGAAAAGCTCGCACGCTCCTCCAGAAACACCCGGATCTCGTCCTCCCAATCGATGTCGTCGAGCGCGAAGGTGACGAGACCGAGCCCGGCGGCCTCTTCCGCATCAAGGGCGTCGCCGATGCGGGCTTGCGCCTTGCCGATCAACTCCGGCTCGCCGAGAAAGCGGCTTTCGAGACGCGTGATGCCGTTCGACATCGGATAGGCGCCGAAACTCGCCTTGCCGAGCGTCACCGTCGGCGCCGGCCGGTTGTCGCCTTCCATCTGGCCCACCAGCATGTACGAACGGTCGGCCGCGAAGACGAGTTCCGCGAGTGTGCCGGCAAAGCACGAGCCGGGCTCGACAAGCGCAACCAGCGTGCGTGAGGTCAAGTCGACGCGCTTGAGCACGCGCTTCCATTTGAGGCGGATCTCGCGGGCGAGCCAATGGTCCTTGTGCGCATCGAGAAAGTCGTCGTAGGCGAGCACGGCTGCGCTGTCGCCTTCCGACTTGAGAATGATGGCGGCGGTGTCGAGTTCGTTGAAGCGCAGATCGAGGATGGCGTCGTCGAGTTCGCGCGCAAGCTCGAGCGGCCAGAAAGCGGAGCCCCGCGTGGCCATCTCTTCCACTGAGGCGGGCGGCGGGGCGTCGGGCCCGCGCAGGCTGAGGGTCGCGGTCCGCTCGGCGCGCGAATACTCGACCGATAGATATTTATAGGCGCGCGCATCCGCGTTGATGCGGCGATCGAGCGATGTCAGCGTGATTCCGCTCGCCTCTTTCGGACGCTCCGACTTCGCTGCAAAGTCGCGGACGCGCTGCGCCACCATCGACTCGAGCTTGGTGTGCGGCAGCACCTCATCGACGAGCCGCCACTCGGCCGCACGTTTGCCCTTTACCCCTTCCTCGGTGGTGCAGAACACGTCGGCGTAATCGCGCCGCACCTTCCGCTTGTCGGTCACGCGGGTCAGCCCGCCGGTCCCCGGCAACACCGCGAGCAGCGGCAACTCGGGAAGCGAGACCGATGACGAGCCGTCATCCACCAGGATGATGTGGTCGGCGGCAAGCGCGAGCTCATAGCCGCCGCCGGCGCACGATCCCGTCACCACGCAGATCGTGTGCACCCCTGACCACTCGCTCGCGTCCTCGATCGCGTTGCGGGTCTCGTTGGTGAATTTGCAGAAGTTGACTTTGTGGGCGTGGCTCGCCCCGGCCAGCATCCGGATGTTCGCACCGGCGCAGAAGACGCGTGGTTTTGCCGAGCGCAACAGCACGACCCGCACCCGCGGGTGCTCGAAGCGGATGCGTTCCAGCGCATCCGCCAATTCAATGTCGACGCCGAGGTCGTAGGAGTTGAGCTTCAGTTCATAGCCTTCGAACAGGCCGCCCTGTTCGTCGACATCCATCAGAAGAGTTGCGACATCGCCCTCGATCGCGAGCTTCCAGTGACGGTAGCGCGCGGGCTCGGTTGAAAAATCGACCCGCGCTGCGCCATTCGCGAGCTTTCGTTCGGCTTGCGCCACCGGGTGTCCTCCGCTTCGCGCGGCGCGCTGTCCGAGCGGCTGCCGCGATTGACGATCGTTGCTTCAAAATCGGCGTGCGCTGCGTTCCAGGCCCAGGATTTGACCTTGCTCCCGGCGCTGCGGCGACGCACAACTGCAATTATGAATTATATTGCACTGCAATAGGCCGCCTGGCTCATTTCAGGACCACAGGATGCGAATTATATGCAGTATAATTCATCACCCGACAATGCGCCCAACCCGCCCTAACGCGGTTGTGAACGCGGAACGCCTGCGACGTTCCGTCACCCGCCGAACAGTCCGAAAAGGCCAGGAACCGCGGCCGCCGAGTATCGCGGCGGCCATCCGGTCACGACGCTGACGAGCGTCCGGAGTAGGACGAGACAAGCCGGATCAATTCCGCCAGGCTCTGTTCGACCGAGGCGCCGGACGTGTCCAACTCGGCCTCGGCGCGGGAATAATCGGCGCTGCGTGCATCAAGGATCGCGACGAGATCGGCCATGGCTTCGCGGTTATGCGCCATCGGGCGGAAGTCGCCTTGGGCGATCACCCGCGCCATGTGGTCTTCCGGTCGCGCCTTGATCCAGATCGTGTGCGTGCGGCGGAGCAACAGCTCATAGGTTTGCGGATTGGCGACGATCCCACCCGCAGTCGCGATGACCGCCGCCTCGTTCTCCACGATCACCCGCTGCAGGCACTCGTGCTCATACTTGCGGAAAGTCGCGAGACCGGACAGCTCGATGAGCATGGCGGCGCTCGCGCCGTAGTTCTGCTCGATCACCTTGTTCAATTCGAGGAACGGGACGCCAAGGCGTCCAGCGAGCTTTCGACCGAGCGTCGACTTTCCCGCCCCGCGAAGACCGACCAGCGCGATCCGGCGCGCCCGGTCGGCCGCCGAGCCGAACCGTTCCTCCATCGCCGCCACGATCGCGGGAAGCTCGGCCGCCGGAAGTCGGGAAAGCAACTCGATCGCGCGATCGAGCGCGGGATTGCCGAGCCCTGCGCGCGGCAAGAGTTCGATCACCGGCACCGTGATCGCGTCGGCGATCAATTTCAGCACGTTGACGGACGGATTGCCCCGCCCGCTTTCGATCTGGGCGAGATAGCGCTGGGAAATGCCCGAGTTGGCTGCGAGCTGACGCCGACTGATCCCGCGCTTGGCGCGGCCAAGCCGCACCATCCGGCCGATCTCGGCGGCGAAATCGCCGGCGCTACGAGCGCTCTCCGGCTCTGCCGCTGCGCGCCGCGGCGAGCGCGGCGGAGCCCCTGCCATTCTTCACCTCATGGCCGTTCTAATTATCGAGCGCGCCTTCTTGAATCCACTCTCTGATCGCGTCGCGATCGCAAGTGGAGAGTTTTTTGGTCCCGTGCGGCATCCGAATTTGCGGCGCGACCCGCCAATCGAGAAGCGCCATCAGGCTGCTTCCCCCGGGATCGCCGGCGATCACCATCGGCCCGAATTTCGTCCCCTTCATCAGGCCGGCGTAGGTTTGCAGATCGAGGCCGCTCGCTTCGAAACCCTTGCCGCCGGGGGCATGGCATTCGACGCACCGCCCCTTGAAGATCGGCAGAACATCCTCCTTGAAGCTGACCGTCGGCGCGCGCTTCGTCGGTTTCGCGCCCTGACCGGCCGCCTCGTATGAGACAAGGCCAACCAGCGCGACCGCGCCGCCGACAATGATTCCCCAAAAGCCAATCTTCATAATTCTACCCCCTTTTGCGTCCGGCTCGGTTACTCACAACCAGGCGTTGAACCGAGTCATCCTGCATTTCGTGGCAAATCTCTTTGTGAACCGGAATCCCCTCGCACGCATGCTATTGGATCAAAAAACGAAAGCAATTCACCGGGCGCGGAACCGGGCACTCTTCGGCAAATCGGGACTCTGATGATTTTTCCTTTACCATTTTACCGTTCGCCATTGGGTAAAATGCGCGCAAAAATCCTCGCGGATCACATCGGTTTGTGATTTTCTCATTCCAGGAATCGGGAAGGCTTGGAGGAAGCGGCTGATCGAAGGAAGTGTGGCTGAAAAGGCACGCCACACACTCCTTTTGCCGAGAGAGGCGGGCTGAGTTGTGATGCCGCCGCGTTTCCGCTTCATTAACCATTCCAAGCGGTTTCAACCGATTTCACGCCGTATCGAGGCGCGGCAGGGCCTGATCAAGGTTTACGGAACCTTCGCTTAACCAAGCAGGGGCTAGACCGTGGGCGTTGCGGCGCCGGGTGGGCATAGCGGCGTTCAGGCAATCGAGAAGGAGCCGAGCGGGATGCCGAAAGTGACGGATCTCATCCGGGCAACGAAGGTGGTGATTGCGCTCGCGGCCGCCCTGATGATCGCGGCCTGCGCCAATAAGCCGGGCGACGATCAGGCGGGCCTCAGCGGCGCGGCGGTTCCGGGCAGTCAACAGGATTTCGTCGTCAATGTCGGCGACCGCGTCTTCTTCGAATCCGATTTCGACCGAGCTGTCGCCGCAGGCGCGCGCGACCCTCGACAAACAGGCGCAGTGGCTGCAGCACTACAACCGCTATGCCTTCACCATCGAAGGCCATGCCGACGAGCGCGGCACCCGCGAATACAACATTGCGCTCGGCGCCAAACGCTCGCAGGTCACGCGCGACTATCTCGCCTCGCGGGGCATCGATCCGTCCCGCATGCGCACGATCTCCTATGGCAAGGAGCGGCCGGTCGCCGTGTGCAACGACATTTCCTGCTGGTCGCAGAACCGCCGCGCGGTCACCGTGCTGAATGCAAGTTCCTAAAGCAGGCAGTCTTGCCGAGAGCGAGACTTGGGCCCGGATCGCCATCGTGTGCCAGCATTCCGCGCGGAAGTCACATTTTCGACGCAGGTTTTCCTATTTTGGTCCGATCTTGGAACTCCAAATAGCGACTGTCGTGCAACCGATCATGACTCGCCTCGGCCTTAAGCCCGCATTCGCCGCCGCGCTCCTTTTCAACCTGTTCGGCGCTCTCCCCGGCTACGCCCAGGTCACGGCCACCGACCTGCTGGTGCGCATCGATCAGCTCGAGAACCAGGTGCGCCAGCTCACCGGCGCGGTCGAGCAGCTTCAGTTCCGCAACCAGCAGCTCGAGACCAATCTGCGCAAGATCCAAGAGGACAACGAGTTCCGCTTCAAGGAGCTGGGCGGCAAGACCGCGGGTGGACCCGGCGGCGCGGCGCGCTCGTCCGGCGCTCAGCCTTCGATCGCTCCACAGCCGAGCCCGCAGCATCAATCCTACGCGCCGGCATCGCCGCAACCGAGCTACCTGCCGCCGCCGTCGGAGCCTACGCCGCTGCAACCGACCTATACGGCCCCGCAAAGCAGCCCCTCCGGCCGCCGTTCCGACGCCTTCGATCCCTCGCAGAATCCGAACGCACCCGGAGCGCCGCGCCCGCTCGGTTCGATCTACGCCTCCAGTGGCGCCGAAGGGGGAACGCCGGCGCGACCTGGCGCACCAGGCGACGCTGGGTACGGAATTGGGGGCCTGCCGCCGCCACCCCCACGCAATCCGAACGCAACTGGGGCGCAGACGGCCACGCTGCCGCCTTCGCAGAGCTCCCGCGACGAATACGATCTCGCCTATGGCTACCTGGTTCGCCGCGATTATGCGCTTGCCGATCAGACCTTCCGTGAATTCCTGCGAAAATACCCGGGCGACCGCCTCGCCCCCGATGCGCAATATGGGATCGGGGAGAGCCTGTTCCTGCGGCAGAATTATCGCGACGCGGCGGATTCCTTTCTCACTGTGACAAGAAATTATGACAAGAGCCCGCGCGCGCCCGAGGCGCTGATGCGGCTTGGCCAATCGCTCGTCGCGCTCAAGGAAAAGGATGCCGCCTGCGGCGCCTTCGCCGAGATCAGCCGCAAATATCCACGCGTCTCCCCCACCGTGAAGCAGACGGTCGAGCGGGAACAGAAACGTGCCGGCTGCTGACGAGCGCAAGCCGGTCAGCGATACCGAAGCGGCCTCCCTGTTCGCCGACCTGATCGACTGCACGTCCCTGGTGCTTGCGGTTTCCGGCGGCCCCGACTCCACCGCCCTTCTCCTGCTCGCAGCCCGTTGGCGCCGCACGCTTCGCGCGGGCCCCTCCCTGATCGCGGTCACGGTCGATCATCGCCTCCGGCCGGAGTCGCGCCGCGAGGCGGCTGCCGTCCATCGGTTTGCCGCCTCTCTCGGCGTGACTCACCGCACGCTGCGATGGACCGGGCCGAAGCCGAACACAGGCTTGCAGGAAGCCGCGCGAATGGCGCGCTACCGTCTGCTTGCATCCGCCGCGGCGCGCGCAAGAGCGCGCCACATCCTCACCGCCCATACGCTCGACGACCAGGCCGAAACCGTGCTGTTTCGCCTCGCGCGCGGAAGCGGGCTGACTGGACTGGCCGCCATGGCGCGGATGTCGTCGCTGCCGGTGTTTGACTCGTTGCATCCTTCCGCGCGTGGGGATGAAGGATTGGTTCTCGTTCGTCCCTTCCTTGACATCCCGAAGGCGCGCCTGGTCGCGACGTTGGAAGCGGCCCACATTCCTTTTGTCGAGGATCCGACGAACCGCGACCCTCGCTTTGCGCGCGTGCGTCTGCGCGCACTGCTGCCCGCGCTTGCGGCAGAAGGGTTGACGGCGCCACGCCTCGCGCAACTTGCGAAACGCATGGAGCGGGCCGATGACGCAATCGAGAGGGCGGTCGATCGGTTGGCGGCGGCCCTGGCTGTGCCGTCATCTGCACCACGCGAAGGCCCCTGCCTCACAATTGCGCTGCCGGCGGCGGAATGGGCGAACGCCCCGGCGGAAATCCGCTTGCGGCTGCTCGGGCGGGTGATCGCAATGGTCGGCGATGAGGGCGACGTCGAACTCGGAAAACTGGAGTTGTGCGAGCAATCATTGGCGGCGCATCTATATAGCGGCTCATCTGAGCGCTTTCGCCGCACGCTCGCGGGCGCCGCGGTCACGCTCGCCGCAGGGCGTTTGATCGTCGCACGCGCGCCACCGCGGCGAAAAACGCGAACAAAGAGTGATGGGGGCGATGCAGCAAGGTCGAAACCAACGCCAGGTCGCGTCAGCCAAACGCCGGCAAAATAGCCTCATTTCGCCTGTTATCCTTGGCAGGCGGGCAGCTACGTCCTACATTGTGGATTAAGGATCACCAAGGAGGGGGAAGATTGAACTCCCTAACCAAGGCTGACCCGGGGGCCAAAGGGAACGCGAGATGAACGCCAATCTGCGCAACTTCGCCCTCTGGGTGATCATCGTCCTGTTGCTGCTTGCGCTGTTCACGCTGTTCCAGAACCCCGGCCAGCGGACGGTATCGCAGGATATTTCGTTCTCGCAACTGCTCAACGAGGTTGACCAGGGCCGCGTGCGCGACGTCGTGATCCAAGGACCGGAAATCCACGGCGCCTTCACTGACGGCCGGAACTTCAACACCTATGCGCCGAACGATCCCGGCCTCGTGCAGAAGCTCTACAGCAAGGGCGTCTCGATCACCGCGCGGCCGCAGCAGGACAACGTGCCGTGGTTCGTGTCGCTGCTCGTCTCCTGGCTCCCCTTCATTGCTTTGATCGGCGTGTGGATCTTTCTCTCCCGGCAGATGCAGGGGGCGGGCGGCAAGGCGCTCGGCTTCGGCAAGTCGCGGGCGAAGCTTCTGACCGAGGCGCATGGCCGCGTCACCTTCGAAGACGTCGCCGGCGTCGACGAGGCCAAGCAGGACCTGCAGGAGATCGTCGAATTCCTGCGCGATCCGGGAAAATTCCAGCGCCTCGGCGGACGCATCCCGCGCGGCGTGCTGCTGGTCGGCCCGCCCGGCACCGGCAAGACGCTGCTCGCGCGCGCGATCGCGGGCGAAGCGAATGTGCCGTTCTTCACCATCTCGGGCTCCGACTTCGTCGAGATGTTCGTCGGCGTCGGCGCGAGCCGCGTGCGCGACATGTTCGAGCAGGCGAAGAAGAACGCGCCGTGCATCATCTTCATCGACGAAATCGACGCAGTCGGCCGCCATCGCGGCGCCGGCCTCGGCGGCGGCAATGACGAGCGCGAGCAGACGCTCAACCAGCTGCTCGTAGAGATGGACGGCTTCGAATCGAATGAGGGCATCATCCTGATCGCCGCGACCAACCGGCCCGACGTGCTCGACCCCGCGCTCCTGCGCCCCGGCCGCTTCGACCGCCAGGTCGTCGTCCCCAACCCGGACGTGGTCGGCCGCGAGCAGATTCTGAAGGTGCATGTGCGCAAGGTTCCGCTTGCCCCCGACGTCAATCTGAAAGTCGTCGCGCGCGGCACGCCTGGCTTCTCGGGCGCCGACCTGATGAACCTCGTGAACGAAGCGGCGCTGATGGCGGCGCGGCGCAACAAGCGCATGGTCACGCAGATCGAGTTCGAAGACGCCAAGGACAAGGTGATGATGGGCGCCGAGCGCAAGTCGCTCGTCATGACCGAGGAGGAGAAGCTTCTCACCGCTTATCACGAGGGCGGCCACGCCATCGTCGCGCTCAACGTGAAGGCGACCGACCCGGTGCACAAGGCGACCATCATTCCGCGCGGCCGCGCCCTCGGCATGGTGATGCAGCTTCCCGAGCGCGACAAGCTGTCGATGAGCCGCGAGCAGATGACGTCACGCCTCGCCATCATGATGGGCGGGCGCGTCGCCGAGGAACTCGTGTTCGGACGCGAGAAGGTCACGTCGGGCGCGGCCTCCGACATCGAGCAGGCCACCAAGCTTGCGCGCATGATGGTCACGCGCTGGGGCCTTTCCGACGAGCTCGGCGCCGTCGCCTATGGCGAGAACCAGGAAGAGGTGTTTCTCGGCTATTCGGTCGCGCGCCAGCAGAACATTTCGGAGGCGACCGCACAGAAGATCGACGTCGAGATCCGGCGGCTGGTCGAGGACGGCTATAACGAGGCGAACCTCATTCTCACCGAGAACCGCGACGATCTCGAGACGCTGGCCAAGGGCCTGCTCGAATTCGAAACGCTGACCGGCGACGAGATCAAGGAGCTGCTCGCGGGCAAGCGGCCGATGCGCGAATTGGTCATCGAGCCGACGACGCCGCGCGGCTCCGCGGTGCCGACCGCCGGCAAGCCGCGTCCGCGTCCGGACACCCCGGGGGCCGGCGGCATCGAACCGCAGCCCGCGGGTTGAGAAGGTTCGGTTGCAAACAAAGGCTCGCCGCGAGGCGGGCCTTTTTGTTTTGTGAAGGACGACCGCCGTGTTCTGTTACGCCGGATAGGCGCCGACCTTTTCCCCACCGCGGAAAGGTGGATATAAATCTCGGCTCACCGCCGCCCCTTGCCGGCAGAAGCAATTCCCATGTATCCGAACGCTCCCGAACGCTGCGGTCGTTTGCCGACATGCAAATCGGAGCGCGGCTCTCGCTGCCGATCCTGCCTGCCGTAACCACGTTCGGGCTCGCGGTCGGCGCAGCAGCAGCGGCGAAGGGGCTCTCGCTGCTCCACAGCGTGATGATGAATGCGCTCATCTTCGCACTGCAGCGAATTGATGGATATCAAAGTATCTGTCGCCGAGTCATGTCTTGATGACACGCACGCGCGGAGGAGCGTCAAGAACAATCCGTACAAAGCCTCCTGTGAATTTCGGAGCAAGCCATGCACGAAATGCACGAGGTGCGCATTCACGGGCGGGGCGGCCAAGGCGCCGTGCTCGCCTGTTCGATTCTCGCCCAGGCGCTGATCGATGACGGCAAGCACGCCGTCGCCATTCCTTCGTTCGGATTCGAGCGCCGCGGCGCGCCGGTGGCGGCGTTCCTGCGATTCTCGAATGCGCCGATCCGGGCGATGACCAATGTCTATCATCCCGATTGCGTCGTCTGCATCGATCCCACGGTCGCGCGCGCCGTCGACATTTTCGCCGGCATGAAGCCGGGCGGCACGGCGGTGCTCACCACCAAGGCGACGCTCGACGCACTCGCGCTGCCCGACCATCTCGCGCGCGTCGGTCTTTGCGATGCGGTGGGCATTGCGCTTTCGATCTACCGGCGCCCGGTCACCAATGCGATCATGCTCGGCGCTTTCGCGAAGACGACCGGCCTGCTGACGCTCGCGTCCCTCAAGGAGGCGCTGCAACAGATGGAGTTCCGTGACGCCGGGCTCACCGAGAATCTTTTGGCGGTCGAGCGCGGCTATGCCGAGACACGCGTGCACGAACCGAAGAAGGTGGCTCATGCAACGGCAGTCGCGTGACCATTTCGACGCTACCACCATCCCTGACGATCTCGCGCCGATCGCGACCTCGCTGAGCACCATGCTGCCGGGCGACTGGCGCAGCATGCGGCCGGTGATCGACCGGCTGAAATGCGTCAAGTGCGGCCTGTGCTGGCTCTACTGCCCAGTGCAGTGCGTGGTGGAGAAACCGCGCTGGTTCGAGTTCGATCTCGCCGTCTGCAAGGGATGCGGAATCTGTGCGCAGGAGTGCCCCCATCGCGCCATCCGCATGATCGAGGAGGTCGGCCGATGAGCGTCGCCGCCGACATGTCGGCCGCCAACTCGGCGCAGCGCGCCGCCGTCTGCGAAGGCAACGAGGCGGCGGCGATCGGCGTCGCGCTCGCGCGCCCCGATGTGGTCGCAGTCTATCCGATCACGCCGCAGTCCTCCCTGGTCGAGCATCTGTCGCAGATGATCGCCGACGGACGGCTCAACGCCGATCTGCTCAATGTGGAAGGCGAGCATGCCGTGATGTGCGGACTGCAGGGCGTGGCGCTCGCCGGCGGCCGCACCTTCACCGCCACCTGCGGGCCGGGCATCGCCTTCATGTTCGAGCCGTATGTCCGCACGCCCGGACTGCGCCTGCCGATGGTCGCCTCGCTCGTCACGCGCGATCTGCTGAGCCCGCAATGCGTCTGGGGCGGTCAGCAGGACGCGATGGTCGTGCGCGAGGCCGGCTGGATCCAGATGTACTGCGAAACGGTGCAGGAGATTCTCGACACCACGGTGATGGCCTACAAGATCGCCGAGCACCGCGACGTCATGCTGCCGGTGAATGTCTGTCACGACGGCAACTATCTGTCCTTCGGCGTCACCCGCGTCGAGATTCCCGAGCAGAGCGACGTGGATGACTTCCTCGGGCCGCCGTCGATCAATTGGCATGTCGCGCTCGATCCATCGCGGCCGATGGGGGTCGATCCGCTGACCGGCGGCGCGGGCGGCGTGGGTCCGCGCAGTTTCGTGCGCTATCGCAAAGGACAGTGCCGCGGCATGCAGAATGCGCTGCGGGTGATCCGCGAAACGCATGCCGCGTGGGGCGAGCAGTTCGGCCGCTACCATGCACCGCTGACCGAGGAGTATCGGCTCGACGACGCGGACTATGCGCTCGTCACCATCGGCAGCATGACAGGCGCGGCGAAGGACGCGGTGGACGCCGCGCGCGCGGCGGGAGAAGCGGTCGGTCTCATCAAGATCAAGACGTTCCGCCCGTTCCCGCTCGAAGCGATGGCGGCGGCGCTCGCCAAGGTGCAGCGCATTGGCGTGGTGGACCGTTCGGTCAGCTTCGGTTGGAACGCGGGCCCGGTCTATCAGGAGACGCTGGGCGCGCTTTACCACACCGGTCGACCGATCCCGGCGATCAGCTTCATCGGCGGGCTCGCCGGAGCCGACATCACCGCTGAGCACTTCGCCCGCGCCATCGCGATCACCCGCGAGCTTGCGTGGGAGGGCGGGCCGCGCGACCCGATCTGGCTGAACGAAAACGATTGAGGAGCGCATGCACAGCAAGCACTTCATCGTCGGCAGCAGCCACGCCGCGCTCGAAGCGGCGAGCGCAATCCGTTTACATGATGGCGACGGCGCAATCACGTTGCTGACGCGCGATGCGCGCCTGCCTTATTCGCCGACCATCCTGCCCTATGTCGTGTCCGGCCGCTCGCAGCCGGAAAAGGTCGTGCTGCGCGATGAGTCCTGGCTGCGCGACCATGCGGTGGCCTTCGTGCCCGGCGCGACGGTCGTCGCGGTCGAACCGGCGCAGTCGCGGGTGCGGCTTCAGTCGGGCGAGACCTGGACCTATGAGCGCCTGCTGATCGCCACCGGCGCGGCGCCGGCGATGCCGCCGGTGCGCGGGCTCGCCGAGGCGACCTATCACGTGCTGCGCTCGATGGAAGACGCGGTCGATCTGCGCAACGCGATCGGGCAGGCGAAATCGGCGATCGTGCTCGGCGCCGGCCTGATCGGCATGCATGCGGCGGAGAACATGGCGAAGGCCGGCCTGACGGTGAGCGTGATCGAGTTGCAGCGCCATGCGCTCTCCGGCTATTTCGAGCCGCGCGCATCCACCATCATCGAGGAGACATTCGCGCGCAATGGCGTGCGCATGCTGATGGGCCGCACGCTCGTGAGCGTCGATCAATCAGCCGACCGCTGCGTCGCCACGCTCGATGACGGCCGCGCGATCGTCGCCGATCTTCTTCTGGTTTGCACTGGCGCGAAGCCGAACGTCGCCTGGCTCGACGGATCGGGGATCGAGGTGGATGTCGGCATCCTGGTCGACGATCGCATGCGCACCAACCTGCCGAATATCTGGGCGGCCGGCGACGTCGCGCAGGCGCGCGGCTTCTGGGGCAAGAGCGTCGTCAACGGCATCCTGCCGAATGCAGTCGAACAAGGCCGCATCGCCGGGCAGGACATGGCCGACGATTCCGGCCTGGCCCCGTTCCCCGGCGCGGTGCCGCTCAACACCTACAGCTTCTTCGGCCAGCAGGCGATCTCGGTCGGCCTCGGACAGGCCGGCGAGGAGTGCGAGATCGAGGAAAGCGGCGACGACGAGAAGGGCGTCTATCGCCGCATCGTCCTCAAGGACGGCCGACTCGTCGGCATCGCCACCATCAACGACTTCGTCGACGCCGGCGTCATGTGGCAGCTTATCCGCCGGCGCACCGATTTGTCGGCGGTGAAAGCCGCCTTCCTCGCCGACCCCAAGACGACCGGACGGCAGCTGATGTCGCGCGACTGGCGTTAGGAGCATAATCGCATTTTCTGCGGGGAACCGGGACCACTTCGCCGGAAATTGCTCGGGAGAGCGCAATGGGGACCTGCTTTTCCACCTTGCAGTTTCGCGCCAGCCGCTGCGATGGCTGCGGCGATTGCGTGATCGCCTGCGCGCAGGCGAAATCGCCGACCGCCGACCCCGCGCATGCGCGCATCCGCATCATGCCCGCCGCCGCGGGCGATGGCTTCGAGCTCGCGCTGTGCCGCCAATGCGCCGATCCGATCTGCGTGATGAACTGCCCGTCCGGCGCGCTCGGCAAGAACGGCGAGAGCGGCGTGATCGACTGGGCGGAGGAGAAGTGCGTCAATTGCCTGCTCTGCACCGCCGGCTGCGCCTATGCCGGGATCGTGTACGAGGCCGAGGTCGGCCATGTCACCAAGTGCGACCTGTGCGACGGCGAGCCGGCCTGCGTCGCGGCATGTCCGAGCGGCGCGCTCGAATACCGCACCGAGGCGCGCATCTTCAACGCCTTCGCCGACAAGGAGGACCTGTTCTGCCGCGGGCTCGCCGCCTGCCACGGCTGCAATTCCGAGCTCCTGATCCGCCATACGATGCGCATGGTCGGACCGGAGGCGGTGGTCGCGGCGCCGCCCGGCTGCATTCCGGGCATGGGAACGGTTGGCTACAACGGCCAGACCGGCGCGAAAGTGCCGATCTTCCACTCGCTGCTCACCAACACCGCGACCATGCTGGCCGGCGTGAAGAAGCAATACGACCGGGTCGGCAGAAAGGTGACCGCGATCGCGCTCGCGGGCGACGGCGGCACGTCGGACGCCGGCTTCCAGTCGGTCTCGGGCGCGGCCGAACGCAACGACCCGATCCTGTTCATCTGCGTCGACAACGAAGGCTATATGAACACCGGCATGCAGTCTTCGGGCGTGACGCCTTACGGCTCATGGACGACGACGACGCCGGTCGGCGGTAAGATGCACGGCAAGCGCACCGAGGCCAAGAACCTGCCGGTGATCATGACCATGCATAACTGCTCCTATGTGGCGACCGCCTCGACCGCGTTCCTGGAGGATTATTACAAGAAGCTCGCCAAGGCGATCGAAATCGCGCAGACCGGCATGGCCTATCTGCATGTCTATGCCCCCTGCCCCACCGGCTGGCGTTTCCCGTCCAGCATGACGACGGAAGTCAGCCGCATGCAGGTGCGCACCAATTTCATCGCGCTGTGGGAATACGATCCGGAGAACGGGCTGCGCTTCACGCATCCGGTGGAGAACCGCGAGCCGATCGGCGACTATCTCAAGCTGATCGGCAAATACCGCCATCTCGACGACGAGCAGATCGCGCATATCCAGCGCACGGTCGACGACAAGATCGCCTTCCTGCAGCAATTGACCCAGATCGCCGCCGCCCGCCGCGGGCGTGCGAATTAGAATTATGAACATGATGAATCGGCTCGGAATCGACTAACCCTCAGTGTCATCGCCCGTGGAATTCGAGCGATCCAGTACACAACACGCATTTCGTGATGACTGGATGACCCGCTTTGCGCGGGGCATGACCACGGGAGTGGGATGACTCACGCTTCAGGCACGGGGCCGCCGCGTCACGGCTTGATCTGGATCGCCTTGTATTCGAGATATTCTTCGAGGCCCTCGCGGCCGAGCTCGCGCCCGCGGCCGGACTGCTTGAAGCCGCCGAACGGCGCGAGGAAGTTGAACGGCGCGCCGTTGATGTCGACCTGGCCGGTGCGCAGCCGCCGCGCGACGCGCAACGCGTGTTCCGGATCCTTCGACCACACGCCGCCGGCAAGCCCATACAGGGTGTCGTTGGCGATGCGCACGGCGTCATCCTCGTCCTTGTAGGCGATGATCGCGAGCACCGGTCCGAAAATCTCCTCCTGCGCGATGGTCGCATGCGGATCGACTCGCCCGAAGACCGTCGGCTTGACGTAATAGCCCTTGTCGAGCCCGTCCGGCGCGTCCGCGCCCCCGATTAGCAGGTCGGCGCCCTCGTCGATCCCCTTGCGGATGTAGTCGCGCACGCGCTCGCGCTGAACCGCCGAGGTGAGCGGCCCGAGCTTGGCGCTGCCGCCGAACGGGTCGCCGACCGTGAAGCTCGCCGCCGCCTCGACCGCGAGCTTCGCCGCGTCCGCGTAACGGCTTTCGGGAACGAGGAGCCGGGTATGCGCGCTGCAGGTCTGGCCGGAATTGAGGAAGCAGGCATTCACCGTGCCGCGCACCGCGTCGGCAAGGTCGGCGTCATCCAGCACGATCGAGGCCGATTTGCCGCCGAGTTCGAGCGCCACGCGCTTGACGCTCGCCGCAGCGAGCTCGGCCACGCGCTTGCCGGCCCGCGTCGAGCCGGTGAACGAGATCATGTCGACCTCGGGATGGGTCGCCATCGCTTCGCCGACCACCGGCCCATAGCCGCTCACCAGATTGAATACCCCGGGCGGCAGGCCGGCGGCGTGAACCGCATCGGCCAGCGCGAACGCATTGAGGGGCGCGACCTCGGACGGCTTGAGCACGACGGTGCAGCCGGCGGCAAGTGCGGGAGCGACCTTCGCCGCGATCTGGTGGAGCGGATAATTCCATGGGGTGATCGCCGCGACGACCCCGACGGGCTCGCGCAGGATGAGCGAGCCGTCGATCCGGCTTTCGAATTCGAACTCCGCCGCCATCTTCGCATAGATCGCGAAAATGTGGATGGGAGAGCCGACCTGGATGCGCGTCGCAAGCTTCAGCGGCATGCCGACTTCGCCAGCGATGATCTTGCCGATCTCGTCGGCGCGCGCCTTCAGCCCGTCGTGAATCTTCTTCAGGAATGCGCCGCGCTCGGCCGGCTGCGTCGTCATCCAGCCAGGAAAAGCGGCGCGCGCCGTCCGCACGGCGGCGTCGAGGTCGCGCGCCGTGCCCTCCGGCACCCGCCCGATCACCTCCTCGGTCGAGGCGCTGCGTACCGCAATCGTGCCGGTGCCCGCGGGAGCAACCCATTCGCCGTAGATGTAAAGCATCGTTCGGTCAAGCACGGCCCGACTCCTTTCGCGTGAGGATCGCGCAGCTTCAGCGATGCGCCGCGATCCTTTGGTCGACCTCGGCAGTGAGTGCGACCAGGGCGTCTCCGATCCGCACAGGATAAACGCGCTCCGTCTCGAGCTGTTTCAGCGCCTCAGGGAGGCTCAGAAGCTGTGCCGCCGCATGCGCGCGAATATCGGCGAGCGTAGGCTTCAGGCCCAGGCGGCGACCTTGCCGCATGACCGGCTCCAGGAGCGGATCGCCGTCCTGCTTGTCCGATTCGAGGGAGAGAATGTCGGCGATCATCGCCCCGCTTGGCGCATAGCGCCGCCACACCTGCTTGCGGCCGGGCCAGGTCTGCTTTTCGGCCGAGCGCTTGCGCCGCGGCGTGCCGGCATATTCCTGCAGCTTGTAGACGCAATCGAATGTGGGCGCGTCAGAAGACGTGGTGAGGCTGGTGCCGACGCCGAAGCCATCGATCGGAGCGCCGGCGCGCGTGAGCGCGGCAATCGACTCCTCGTCGAGCCCGCCGCTCACGAAAATCCGAATGTCGCGACAGCCGCCCTCGTCGAGAATCTGCCGAACCTTGCGAGAGAGCGCGGCGAGGTCGCCGCTATCGATGCGAACCGCCTGGACGAGAATGCCGTCCGCCTTCAGGCGCGGCGCCAGTTCGACCACCTTCTTCGCCGCCTTTTCGGTGTCGTAGGTGTCGATCAGCACGGTGAGATTCTTGGGGCGCGCGCGGGCAAAGCTTTCGAAGGCGGCGATCTCGTCGTCATGCGCCTGGATGTAGGAATGCGCCATCGTGCCATAGGCGGGAATGCCATACCGCTTTTCCGCAAGCACCGTGGCCGTCCCGGCGAAGCCGGCGATATAGCTTGCGCGCGCCGCCATCAATCCAGCCTCGGCGCCGTGGGCGCGGCGCAGGCCGAAATCGACAAGGAGCTTGCCGGGCGCGGCCAGGACGACGCGCGCGGCCTTGCTCGCAATCAGCGACTGGAAATGCAGGATGTTGATGAGCCGCGACTCGAGGAGCTGCGCTTCCGGCAGCGGCGCGGTAACCCGCAGGATCGGTTCGTCGGCGAAGAAGACGGTGCCCTCCGGCATGGCGTCGACGTCGCCGGTGAAGCGCAACGATTTCAGATAATCGAGCATGGCCTGGTCGAAACGGCCGGCGCCCGCGAGATAGGCCACGTCCTCCTCGCTGAAATGCAGCGCCTCGAGGTAATCGAGTGCCTGCTCGAGACCGGCCGCCATCAGGAACGCACGCCGCTTCGGCAGCCGCCGCACGAAGAATTCGAAAACCGCCGTCGCGGCCAGGCCATTGGTGAGATAGGCCTGCATCATGTTCAATTGATAGAGATCGGTCAGCAGCGGACTCTTTTCGATGTCCATGGCACCCCACGCGAGAAGCACTCAACGGCAGGAGCGGCGCGCGACGACGCCGATGGCAATGTTAAAAGCATTTGCCGCCAAAGTGTGACTCATTGGCCGGTCAAATGCGCAATCACGCGGCAAGCCGCCCTTTCCACCGAATTCAGTGTTGAAATTGCATCACCCTTCCGCGCGGCCGTGACATAGTCGCCATCTTGTGGGATAGCAAGAGCGCGCTCGAACCGACAATCTCCCGCTTGACTGGCTGGGGCTTTGCGTGTTTGTCGCGCGCCGTCATTGACCACTCGGACGTTTGCAAGACTGGATGCGCACCTATCTCGATTTTGAAAAGCCGGTCGCCGAACTAGAAGCGAAAGTCGAAGGGCTGCGCGCGCTCGATCAGTCAGCGGGCAGCGTGGAAATCGGCGAAGAGGTGACGCGCATCGAAGCGAAGGCCGCGGACGCGCTGCGGGAACTCTACGCCCATCTCACGCCTTGGCAGAAAGCGCAGGTCGCGCGCCACCCGCAGCGGCCGCATTGCGTGGACTACTTCGCCAAGCTCATCAGCGATTTCACGCCGCTCGCCGGCGACCGAAAATTCGGCGAGGACGAGGCGATCATCGGCGGGCTCGGCCGCTTCCGCGGCGAAAGCGTTTGCGTCATCGGCCAGGAGAAGGGCGCCAATACCGACGGTCGGCTCAAGCACAATTTCGGCATGGCCCGCCCCGAGGGCTACCGCAAGGCGGTGCGGCTGATGGAACTCGCCGACCGCTTCGACTTGCCGGTCATCGCCTTTGTCGACACCGCAGGGGCCTACCCTGGCATCGGCGCGGAGGAGCGCGGCCAGGCGGAAGCGATCGCGCGCTCGACCGAGACCTGCCTGCGGCTGGGCGTTCCCAATATCGCGGTGATCGTCGGCGAAGGCGGCTCGGGCGGGGCGATCGCGCTCGCCACGGCGAACCGCGTGCTCATGCTGGAGCATTCAGTTTACAGCGTCATTTCGCCCGAGGGCGCCGCATCGATCCTGTGGCGCGACACCGGCAAGGCGCAGGAAGCGGCCCAGAACATGAAGATCACCGCGGAAGATCTGCAGCGCTTCGGCGTCATTGACGTGATCATTCGGGAGCCGGTGGGCGGCGCGCATCGCGACCCCCTCGCAACCATCCAGACGACCGGCGAGGCCATTGCGGCGGCAATCGAGGAGTTGCGCAGCCTCGATCGGGAAATGGTGCAGGAGCAGCGACGCGAAAAGTTCCTCGCGATCGGCCGGGCGATTGCCTGACGCCGGCACGGAAGCGACCGGCATTCCCAAAGGAAGCGATGGCGCAGCAGCGACTCGAGGCGCGGCAGGTTCGTTTTGGTCTTGCGCAAGTGATACTACGTATTCCCTAAGCAGAACTACGAATGACGAACCCGTTGCGGCCGCGGATTTTCGGTTCCGCGCGTGAATTCTGCTTTTACGAATGCTTAACGTTCATCAATTGTTTGCCTTGCTTACACCACATCTTGGGTATACCGGTCTAAGAACCAGAGTGGGGACTCTGCACGGGGGGCTTTCGTTGAACCGGCATACTGGTTTTGTCCGCGCGCTGGCGGCGTCGGCGGCGGTCGCCGTCGTAATGGCGCTCGCCGGCTGTCAGACCGACGAATTCGCCAAGACGGGTCGCGCCATGCAGCCGCTGTCGCGCGACATGCAGGCTCTGCTCGAAAAGAAGAACATGTCGGTCGAGTCGCCGATCCTGGTCCGTATCTTCAAGGAAGAATCGGAGCTCGAGGTCTGGAAGAAGGACGCTTACGGCCAGTTAGCACTGCTCAAGACCTATCCGATCTGCCGCTGGTCGGGCGATCTCGGTCCCAAGGTCAAGCAGGGCGACCGCCAGGCGCCGGAGGGTTTCTACACGATCACCCCCGGTCAGATGAATCCCAACTCGCAGTATTATCTCGCCTTCAACCTTGGCTTCCCCAACGCCTTCGACCGCGCGTATGACCGCAGCGGCGCCTTCCTTATGGTGCATGGGGATTGCTCGTCGGCGGGTTGCTATTCGATGAGCGACGAGCAGATGGCGGAAATCTACGCGCTCGGACGCGAGGCGTTCCTGGGCGGCCAGAAATCCTTCCAGGTGCAGGCCTTCCCGTTCCGGATGACGGCGGTCAACCTCGCCAAGCACCGCACCAATCCGCATCTCGCCTTCTGGCGCATGATCAAGGAAGGCAACGATCACTTCGAGGTCACGCGGCAGGAGCCCAGGGTCGACGTCTGCGACAAGCGCTATGTGTTCAACGCGACGGCGGCGTCGGGCGCGTTCAATCCGCGCGGGAGTTGTCCGAGCTATCGCGTTCCCGAACAGATCGCGGCGGCGGTCAAGGAGAAACGCGAGCAGGACGAGCAGCAGTTTGCAGACCTGGTCAGCCGTGGAATTCAGACCGTGGCCGTAAACAGCGGAAGCGATGGCGGCATGCATCCCGCATTCGTCGCCAAGCTGCAGCCGCATGCGCTCATCGACACGACCGGCCGCCCGGCTGCCTATACTCAGCCCGGCTCCGGATTGCCGACGCTCGTGCGTCTGCCGCGCGCGATCGACATGGAGGGCGGCCGCCCGGTCCTGACCCAGGTCGCCTCCGCCGATTCCACCCAGTCCATCGTTGCCGTTCAAAGTTCGGAACAATCGTCCGGGAATTTCTTCACGCGGCTGTTCTCCTCCGGCTCGCAGACGAGCGATACCGGCAACAAGGACGCGGCGAAAAAGGACTCGCCGAAGAAAGACCCAGCGAAAAAAGACGCTGCAAAGAAGGCGACCGCCTCCGCGCAGGCGAAGTCCGCGGCCTCCATAACGGCAGCCGCAACCGACCGTTCCACGTCCTCGCGATCCTCGTCGGAGGCCAAGACGTCGACGGCGAAGGACGAGTCGAAGCGCAAGGTTGCTTCGGCGGGCACATCCGCCAAATCGGAGAACCGGGACACGCCGAGCAGCGCGTCCGCTTTCGCCGGCGGCGCCGCGGCCGGCGGCTCGCAGCCCATGTCGGGCGCTCAGCCGGTCGTTCCCGGTTCGAGCTTCGATTCCCGCTTTGGCGGATGGCGTTGACGATCCGTCAATCGCCCGCGCTGCGACGCCCGCTCCATTGCAGCAGCAAAAATGGCGGCGCCCAGGAGGGGAACACGCCATAGAGCGCATCGCTGACCGAGTGGCTGCGCGCATCGACCGCGATGAAGGTCTGAACGCAGAACGCGAACGCCACGCCCGTGATAATCCAGCCCGGCGCCGCCTTCGGCAGATAAAACCAGCCTTTCCTGCAAAACCAGGCTCGGCGCTTGCCGCTCTCGGCGGCGTTCTTCACGTATAGCGTCCGTGGCAGTGCTTGTATTTCCTGCCCGAGCCGCACGGGCAGGGCTCGTTGCGGCCGACCTTGCCCCATGAAGCCGGGTTCGCCGGATCGCGTGTCGCCGCACGCGCGACTGCCGTCCCGCTCCCGGTGGTTCCGCCGCCGAGATTCACGTCGATGGTGGCGAATTCGTCCTCTCCGGTCGCAGGATCGAGGTGGTGCGCCTCCATAAAGGGGAGGTTCTGCTCCTCGGGCGACGGCTGTTGCATGATCTCGACCCGCATCAGCTGGGCCGTCACAGCCTCGCGCAAATTCTGGCTCATCGCCTCGAACAGGTTGAAAGCCTCCGCCTTGTACTCGTTCAAGGGATCGCGCTGGCCGTAGCCGCGCAGGCCGATCACATTGCGCAGGTGATCGAGCATCACGAGATGCTCGCGCCACAGATGATCGAGCGTCTGCAACAGGATCGATTTCTCGACATAGCGGATGATGTCGGCGCCCCATTGCGCGACCTTCCCGGCCATATGCTCGTCGGCCTTGCGCTCGATGCGCGCAATCAGCTCCTCGTCGGCGATCCCTTCTTCCTTCGCCCATGCGTCGACCGGAAGATCGAGGCTGAGCGCGCGCTTGATGTCCTCCTTCAATCCGGTGACATCCCACTGCTCCGGATAGGCGTTCTCCGGCACATGCTTGCCGACCAGTTCGTCGATCACGGAACGACGCATGTCGGCGATGATCTCCGGCACCGCCGCGTCGCTCATCCACTCGATCCGCTGGTCGAAGATTACCTTGCGCTGATCGTTCATCACGTTGTCGAACTTCAGCAGGTTCTTGCGGATGTCGAAGTTGCGCGCCTCGACCTTCTGCTGCGCCTTTTCCAACGCCTTGTTGATCCAGGGGTGGACGATCGCCTCGTCCTCTTTAAGACCGAGCTTCTGCAGCATCCCGTCCAGCTTGTCGGAGCCGAAGATGCGCATCAGGTCGTCTTCGAGCGACAAAAAGAACTTGGAGGTGCCGGGATCGCCCTGCCGTCCTGAGCGGCCGCGGAGCTGATTGTCGATGCGCCGCGACTCGTGCCGCTCGGTGCCGAGCACGTACAGCCCGCCCGCCCCGAGCGCCTTTTCCTTGAGACGCGCGACCTGCTGACGGATGACGTCGGCGCGCGGATCGCGCACCCGCTCGTGCGGGTCCTGGATGTCGGCGAGTTCCTGGCGGATGCGCATGTCCGCGTTGCCGCCGAGCTGAATGTCGGTGCCGCGGCCGGCCATGTTGGTCGCGATGGTGATTGCGCCGGGCACGCCCGCCTGGGAGACGATATAGGCTTCCTGCTCATGGTAGCGCGCATTCAGGATCGCGAACACCTTCGCCCTTGTGGCGCCCTCGTCGCCGGAATAAAGCGCGGCGAACGCATTCGGGTCGGAGAAGTCGTGCGCTTCCCAGCCGCGCTTGCGCAGCATGTCGGCGAGCTGTTCGGATTTCTCGATCGAGGTGGTGCCGACCAGCACCGGCTGGCCGCGCGTCTTGCAGTCCTCGATCAGGGTCAGGATCGCTCGGTATTTCTCCGCCGCCGTGCGATAGACCTCGTCGTCCTCGTCGAGCCGGATCATCGGCAGGTTGGTGGGAATGTCGAGGACTTCGAGATTGTAGATATCGAGGAATTCGTCGGCCTCCGTGAGCGCCGTGCCGGTCATGCCCGCGAGCTTCTCGTACATGCGGAAGTAGTTCTGGAAGGTGATCGAGGCGAGCGTCTGGTTCTCCGGCTGAATCGGCTGGCGCTCCTTCGCCTCCAGGGCCTGATGCAAGCCATCGGAATAGCGCCGGCCCGGCATCATGCGCCCGGTGAACTCGTCGATCAGCATCACCTCGCCGTTGCGCACGATGTAATCCTTGTCGCGCTGGAACAGCTTGTGCGCGCGCAGCGCCTGGTTGACGTGGTGGACGACCGAGACATTCTCGATGTCATAGAGCGAGTCCGCCTTGAGCTGGCCGGCGCTGCGGAGTATCTGCTCCATCTTTTCCATGCCGGCCTCGGTCATGGTCACGGTGCGCTGCTTCTCGTCGACCTCGTAGTCCGACTTGTCGAGCTTCGGGATGAACGCGTCGATCGTGTTGTAGAACTCGGAGCGGTCGTCGAGCGGCCCGGAAATGATCAGCGGCGTGCGCGCCTCGTCGACGAGGATGGAGTCGACCTCGTCGACAATCGCGTAGACATGCCCGCGCTGGACCATCTCCTCCAGACTGTATTTCATGTTGTCGCGGAGATAGTCGAAGCCGAGCTCGTTGTTGGTGCCGTAGGTGACGTCGCAGTCATAGGCCTCCTTGCGCTGCGCGTCGTCGAGCCCGTGCACGATGACGCCGACGGTGAGACCGAGAAACTTGTAGATTTCGCCCATCCATTCGGCGTCACGCTTGGCGAGATAGTCGTTGACCGTCACCACATGGACGCCGCGCCCGGAAAGCGCGTTGAGATAGACGGGAAGGGTGGCGACCAGCGTCTTGCCTTCGCCGGTCTTCATTTCCGAGATTCGACCCTCATGCAGAACCATTCCGCCGATGAGCTGGACGTCGAAATGGCGCTGGCCGAGCGTGCGCTTGGCCGCTTCCCGCACCGTTGCGAAGGCGGGAACCAGAATGTTGTCAAGGCTTTCGCCCTCGGCGACCCTCTTTTTGAACTCCTCGGTCCTGGCGCGCAGCTCCGCGTCGGAGAGCTTCTCCAGTTCCGGCTCGAGCGCATTGATCGTGGCCACCCGCGGGCGGTAGGTGCGGATGCGCCGATCATTCGCAGAGCCGAATAACTTGCGGGCGACAGCGCCAAGCATCCCGGGATCCTTTCCTTGTCCGGCTCAATGCATCGCGCGCCGCCTCGAGGGGCGCACGCGGCCGGCATTTTGTCCAATACATCCCGGTCAAGACAGGCTTTTTTCGGTCACGGAGGCGAAATATCGACGTCCGACGGGGCACCGGCGAGCCGCCGAGAGATAGGGGGGGGTCCAGGGCTTGTCAATCGGCGCTTGCCGCAATCATGCCGTGCTTCGCGCCTACGCACCAGGGCTGTTGCCAAATCGCAGCCTTTGCGCAAAGTGGCATTTCTCCCTATCTGGCCAAACCTCGTTCCAAGGACCCGCGATGACCCCGCCGCCCCTTCCCCTGCTCCCGCAATTCACCAGTTCGATGCGTCGATGCGTCGGCCTCGGCGCGGCCGTCGCGCTCGCAGTGTCCCTTGCCGCAGGCGGGACCATGCTGGCGCAAGCGCCGGCCCCGGGCGCGCCGGCGCAAGCGCCGGCCCCCGCCTCCGCCAGCGATCCGGTGGTTGCAAAGATCAATGGCGCCGACATTCGGCAAAGCGACCTCGCGCTCGCCGAGGAGGATGTCGGGCAGAACATTCCGGCCGGGACGCCGGAGACCAAGCGGGAGTGGCTGATCAATTATGTGGCCGACATGCTCTTGCTGGCCAAATACGCGGAGGCGAACAAGCTCGCCGACAGCCCGGACTTCAAGCGGCGCCTCGCCTTCGCCCGCGACAAGACCTTGATGGAAGCGGTCCTGCGCGACGCCGGCAAGAACGCGCTCACGCCGCAGGCCATGCGCGCCGTTTATGACGAAGCGGTCAAGCAGATGGCCGACGAATCCGAGGTGCATGCGCGCCATATCCTATTCCGCGTGGCGGACGCGAACGATCAAAACGCCAGCAAAGAGGCGGAGGCCAAGGCCAAGGCGACGCTCGCGCGGGTCAAGAAGGGAGAGGACTTCGCGGCGCTCGCCAAGGAACTGACCGACGATCCGCCGGGCAAGCAGGATGGCGGCGACCTCGGCTACTTCACCAAGGACCAGATGGTGCCGGAATTCTCCGAGGTCGCGTTCAAGCTGGACAAAGGCCAGATTTCCGACCCGGTGAAGACGGCGTTCGGCTGGCACCTCATCAAGATCGAGGACAAGCGCAAGCGTCAGCCGCCCGAGTTCGACCAGGTGAAGGACCAGATCGAGACCTTCGTCACGCGAAAGGCGCAGATCGACCTGTTGAACAAGCTGCGCGCGGAGGCGAAGATCGAACGCCTCGACAAGCCTGAGCCGGCGTCTCCTGCGCCTTCGGATAAACCAGCCGCGGAGCCGAAGAAGAATTGATCGCCGCAGCGCCGGCGCGGTATGCTTTCCCCAATTTAAGCGCTCTGCATATGCACCTCCCCGGCGGGGAGAGGTCGGATTACGAACGCAGCGAGGAATCCGGGTGAGGGGGATAAGACTTATAAGTCAACCTCCCCCTCACCCGGCTCGCATCTCGTGCCTCGATGCTCGCCGACCTCTCCCCCACAAGGAGAGGTGAAATTCAATAGACTTTCACCATGGCGGCCGCAGTTTCCCCCCTTGCCCCATCGCATTTCCCCGACATGCCGGAGGTTTCAGGCGTGCGCCTTGCGACCGCGGCAGCCGGCATCCGCTACCCTGGGCGCACCGACGTGCTGCTTGCCCTGTTCGACCAAGGCACGACCGTGGCCGGCGTTTTCACCCGCTCCAAATGTCCGTCCGCGCCGGTCGATTGGTGTCGCGCCCGGCTCAAATCGAAAGGCGCGCGGGCGCTCGTGGTCAATTCCGGCAACGCCAACGCGTTCACCGGCAAGGCGGGGCGCGAAGCGACAAAGCTGACGGCGGAGATCACTGCCGCGGCCGCCGAGTGCCGGCCGAGCGAGATCTTTCTCGCCTCCACCGGCGTCATCGGCGAGCCGCTCGAGGCCCGCAAGTTCGGCCAGGTGATGCATCACCTCGTCCAGTCGGCGGCGCCCGGCCAATGGCAGGTGGCGGCGAAAGCGATCATGACGACGGACACGTTTCCGAAGGGCGCCGCTGCGCTGGTGCGGCTCGGCAACGTGCCGGTCACGATCTGCGGCATCGCCAAAGGCGCGGGCATGATCGCGCCGGACATGGGAACGATGCTCGCCTTTGTGTTCACCGACGCGCCGATCGCCCAACCGGCGCTGCAGGCCATGATCGCGCGCGGGGTCGAGGACACGTTCAACGCGGTCACCATCGACGGCGACACCTCGACCTCCGACACGCTGCTCGCCTTCGCGACGGGAGCGGCGGCGGCGCGCGGCGCGCCGACGATCACGCGCGCCGGCGACCCGAAGGCGGCTGCGTTCCGGAAATCATTCGAGGCGGTGCTCGCGAACCTTGCCGAGCAGGTCGCGCGCGATGGCGAGGGCGCCCGCAAGCTCGTCGAAGTCATCGTCGAAGGGGCGACGTCCAAGCGGAGCGCGCGCCGCGTCGCGCTATCGATCGCCAATTCCCCGCTGGTCAAGACCGCGATCGCCGGCGAGGACGCCAACTGGGGCCGCGTCGTGATGGCGGTCGGCAAGGCGGGCGAGCGCGCCGACCGCGACAAGCTGTCGATCTGGTTCGGCGGCATCCGCGTCGCCCACAAGGGCGAGCGCGATCCGACCTATGACGAGGCCGCAACCTCGCAGGTGATGAAGCGGCCGGAGATCGAAATCCGGGTCAATCTCGGACTCGGCAAGGGCCGCGACCGCGTGCTCACCTGCGACCTCACCAAGGACTATGTCGCGATCAACGGCGACTACCGGTCGTAACGAATGCGGCTCGTTCTCGTCGCCGCCTGTGCGCTGATCGACGCAGATGGACGCGTGCTGATCGCGCAGCGGCCGCTTGGCCGGCCGATGGAAGGCTTGTGGGAATTTCCTGGCGGCAAGGTCGAAGCAGGCGAAGCGCCCGAACAGACGCTTATCCGCGAGCTGCATGAGGAGCTCGGCATCGTCGTCCGCGAAGCCTGTCTCGCGCCGCTCACGTTCGCGAGCCACGCCTATGCCGACTTTCACCTGTTGATGCCGCTCTATGTCTGCCGCCGTTGGGAAGGAACCGCCGTTGCGCGAGAGGGGCAGCAACTCGCGTGGGTGCGGCCGAACAGGCTCAAGGACTATCCCATGCCGCCCGCCGACCTGCCGCTCATTCCGCACCTGACGGGACTACTACTGGCGTGAGAGGAGCCGCGGCTATTTCGGCCGCGCCTTTTCGCCGGCAGGGATTTCGACGGCGCCAAGTGCGTCGGCAAGGCGCGCTGTGGCGCTTCCCGGCCGCAGGGGCTGCTGCTGGCTTTCATGCGGGGCCCAGCCCGACAACCAGACGATCTCGAACGTCGCACGGATGCGCCCGTCCGCATCGGCGAAGCGCTCGCCATAGATCTGCGCCATCCGCATCAGCGTCGCGCGCCGCAGCGGCGAGCGCCGCCGTTCGAACAGCGGATTGCCGCCGCCCATGCGCCGTAGATCGTGCATGAGCGCGAAAGCCGACGCATAGCGCACCGTCAGCCGGTCGATATCCGTTACCGGAAGAGCGAAGCCTGCGCGTTGGAGCAAGGCGCCGAGCTCGCGGATATCGGCGAAGGGCGCAACGCGCGGCGACAGCCCGCCTTCCAGCTCAACCTCGGCTGCCGCAAAGCTCTGGCGCAATTCGGTGAGCGTCTCGCCGCCCAGCAGCGCCGCAAGGAACAGGCCGTCCGGCTTGAGCGCCCGCCTGATCTGCACGAATGCGCCGGGGAGGTCGTTCACCGTCTGGAGACTCAGCGCGGACACCACGAGATCGACGGAGGCCTCCCGCAGCGGCGGCATCTCCTCGTCGGCGACCACGGCAAGCCCGCGCGCCGATGCGAGTGCGGCATGGCCGATCGCAACAAGCGTTCCCACCTGCGCGTTGCCCGCCAGAGCGCGGCGCAACGCGTCGCCTGGCGATCCGAGATCAATGGCAAGATCGAAGCGGCGCAGAATGGCGGCGAGCCGGTCGGCAGCCTCCTCGGCGACCCGATCGAGCAGAAAGGTCGACGGGCCGAGCGCGCGAGCGCGTTGTTGACGCTGTCGCACGAGCAGGCGGTCGAATACGCGGGGAGCTGGCATTTTGCCCGGCCCATGTGGATTTCCGAAAGGAAGATAGTGGACCAGCCGAGCGGCTGCACCTGGCTGGTCGTGGAGAGCCGGCCTGGATGTGCGGCCCTAAGACATTCAGGTTAGGGCTAAAGTCCAAGGCGGTCCGCCTTGATGTTCAAATCCACGGCGCACAGATTTGGCCCGGAGTTTGCACGATATGAATTTGATGGAAAAGTTGTGGAGGCCGCGCGCGCTCAACGCAATGACAGACGTTGTTCAGCCTGCCCCGGTTACCAAAGCGCGTTTCAAGGACGGACTCCGCTATGCATTGGTGGTTGCCCGCGATCTCTTGCTGCCGCCAGTCTGCCCGGTCTGCCGCGAGCCGGTCGCCGGCGCGGGTGGATTGTGTGCGCATTGCTGGGCGAAATTGTCGTTCATTGCACGGCCCTATTGCGAACGTCTCGGCACTCCGTTCACTCACGACATGGGCGCGGGCGTCTTGTCGGTTCGGGCAATCGCCGACCCGCCGGCCTACGGCCGCGCCCGCGCCGCGGTCCGCTACGACGAGATCGCCCGCGCGCTCGTGCATGCGCTCAAATACGGCGACCGGCTTGAGCTGGCGCCGACGATGGGTCGGTGGATGGCGCAAGCGGGCAACGAACTGCTAGCCGACGCCGATGCAATCGTTCCGGTGCCGCTGCATTGGCGTCGCCTTTGGACCAGGCGATTCAATCAGGCGGCGCTACTCGCCGAGGCGATCTCCCGGTCGTGCGGACGGCCCGTCTGGCATGCTGCACTGCGGCGCGTCCGCGCGACGTCGCAACAAGTCGGACTTTCCAAGACCGAGCGCGCGGGAAATGTGCAGGCCGCATTCCGCGTCCCGGAAGAAAGCAAGGCGATAATCCGCGGCAAGCGTATCGTGCTGGTTGACGACGTGTTGACTTCCGGAGCGACCGTCGATGCGTGCGCCCGCGCACTGCTGCGCGGAGGGGCGCTCAATGTCGATGTCGTCGTATTCGCCTGTGTCGTTGATGCAACGACGTGATGTAATTACGTCTCAGTCCTGTTGTTGCTGCAACGCACTGTCCTTATATTCAGCCCCAGCAAAAATTAAACCTAGGTTGGTTGGATGCCGGAAATTGAGGTCTACACGACGCCCGTATGCCCGTATTGCCGGTCGGCGAAGGAACTGCTTCGCCGCAAGGGCGTCGAATTTCATGAGATCAATGTCGACGACGAGCCTCAACGCCGCGCCGAGATGATTGCGCGCGCAAACGGGCGGACGACAGTGCCGCAAGTCTTCGTCGGCGACACGCATGTCGGCGGTTGCGACGACCTCTACGCCCTTGAAGAAAAGGGCGAGCTCGACCGGCTACTGAACACCTAACGAGGAGCTCCCATGACCATGCACACGAGAGACCCTCTACGATTTTGTGTTGCGCTGATCCAGATGCAGTCTGGACGCCAGCCCGCCGTCAATATCGCTTCGGCAGCGAAGCTGATCCGCGAGGCCAAGGATCGCGGCGCTCACTATATCCTGACTCCCGAGATGACCAACATCATGGAGACGGACCGCGACGTGCTGTTTGCCGCAATCTCGCCGGAGGAGTCGGACCCCGCGCTAGCGGAATTCCGTGAGCTCGCCCGCACCCATAATCTTTGGCTCCATATCGGCTCGCTCGCGATCAAAGTGTCGCCCGAGCGCGCGGCCAACCGGTCGTTCCTGATCGATCCGGCCGGCGAAATCGTCGCGCGCTACGACAAGATCCACATGTTCGACGTCGATCTGCCGGACGGCGAGAGCTATCGCGAGTCGCGCAACTTCCATCCGGGCGACCTCGCGATCGTCGCCGACCTGCCGTGGGGCCGGCTGGGCCTGTCGATCTGCTACGATCTGCGCTTCCCCGCACTTTACCGGGCGCTCGCGGAAGCAGGCAGCTCGTTCCTCGCGGCGCCTTCCGCGTTCACGCGTCAGACCGGCGAGGCGCACTGGCACGTGCTGGCGCGTACCCGCGCGATCGAGAACGGCTGCTTCGTGTTTGCGGCCGCCCAGGGGGGCATGCACGAAAACGGGCGGGAGACGTTCGGGCATTCGCTCATCGTCGACCCATGGGGGGCGGTACTGGCCGAAGACGGCACCGAGCCAGGGCTGGTCATGGCGGAAGTCGATCCCGCCGCGGTCGCGGCTGTGCGGAGCCGCATTCCGTCGCTCCAGCACGGCCGCCGCTTTGAAGTCGTCGAACCGAAAACAACGCCAGCGCACCTCCACGTCGTCGAAAGCGTGACATGATCCGCTATACGCTCGCGTGTCGGAGTGGACACGAGTTCGAAAGCTGGTTCCAGAACTCGAGCGCTTACGACGCGCAAGTGGCGCGCGGACTGATCGTATGTCCCGCCTGCGGATCGTCCGAGGTGGAAAAAGCCTTGATGACGCCGAGCCTGTCGCGATCGGCGACCACATCGAAGCAGCAATCGGCGGCCGATCCCGCACCTGATCCGGCGGCTGCGCCCGGCTCCAAAGCGCCGGTCGCGATCATGTCGCCGCAGGAGCGCGAGCTGCGGACCAAGCTCAAGGAACTGCGCGACCAGCTCACGAAGAGCGCCGAGCATGTCGGGCCGCGCTTTCCCGAGGAAGCGCGCAAGATGCATTATGGCGAAACCGAGCACCGCTCGATTTACGGCGAAGCCTCTGCCGAAGAAGCGCGTTCACTGATCGAGGAGGGCATCGAGTTCCATCCCCTCCCCGTGCTGCCCGACGAGCAGAACTGAGTTTCAACCGCGTCGTTGATCAAAGCCAGCCCGCATTCCGCTCCGTCCGCGGAAAGCGCGAGCGGAGGCTCTTGCGGTGTTCGTCTCACAAGGGATTGGTCAGCCAGGCAGGCGGCGTCTCGCCCCGGCGCATCACGCCGAGATAGAAGTGGCTGAATTCGCCCGGCCTGCCGTTGTGGTGCCGAACGATGGTCAGCCCGCTATCCTCGATCATGCCGCGGAAGATCTCAGGCGTTGACGCATCATTTGCCTCCTGGAGGAAGATCACTCCGCCCGGTTTCAGGAAGCGTCCGACGTTGGCGAAAAAGCCGCGATGAATGTGCCAATCCTTATCGTAGGAGCGAATCTCCCACTGGTGCGAGCTTGGATAGAACGGCGGATTGCCGACGACGAGGTCCCATTGCTCTGAAGCAGGGATGCTTTTGAGGTTATCGGATTCGTACACCGATACCCGGTCGGAAAGCCCATTCGCGCGGATCGTTCTGCGGCAAGCCTCGACGGCCTGATCATTGATATCGGCGAGGCACAGCGACTCGCACATTCCGTGCGCGAGCAAAGAGAATCCGATGAAGGCGGGCCCGGAGCACCATTCATAGATACGCTGTTGCTTGGGCATCCCGAGGGTTTTGAGGATCGGGATATAGTTCTGGCCGAACCACGAGCCGCCGCCGTCCAGGTGCTTCTTGTAGTGCACGCGAATGTCGCCATAGCGGACCGTCCGCCACGGGCGCAGATAGCGGCGCCTGAACCGCTTCCAGCTGGTTGCGAGCGAGGGTTCCATCAAATCCATGGCGATCCGGTTATCTCTCGATCATAGGAGAGTCAACCGGCCTCCCCGCTTTGTTTGTCGAGAGCTTGGGCCGCCGCCGGTTTCGGCGTCGAAGAGCGTGAGTAGAACACCAGCCCGATAGACTCCTGTCGCGAGGGCGGCGCCGTCATTGCGCGGCCAGCAGCAGCGCTACGCCGCCGACGATCAGGACCATGCCGATCGCCTCGCGCGGCGTCGCCTTCTGCCGGAAGGCGAAGCGGGCAACGGCCTGGGCGAACAGCACCTCGATGAGCGCCAGCGTGCGCACATTCGCCGCGCTCGTGAGGGCAAAACCGAGGAACCAGAACTGCGAGGCGAGCGCGCCCATGAACCCGGCGAGCAGCGACGGCCGCCAGGCGCGCAGAATTGCGACCAGCACCGCGCGCTCGCGGATGAAAAGATAAAGCGAGAGCAGCGCCGCCTGCAGCGTCAGCCCGACGCACAGAGTGAACGTGGCCGCCATCAGGAAATCCGCATCGGCGAGCGTGGCGATCGCGCCGCGAAAACCAACCGCGGCGAGCGCGAAGAAGGCGCCTGCCGTCAGCCCGAGCAGCACTGGCCGAAGGCTTCCCATCCCGCGCGGCTGCACCGACATCGCCATCACGCCGGCGGTCGCGATCAGAATTGCGACCGCCATCGGAACGGTCAGCCGGTCGCCGAGGAAGACCAGCCCGAACAGGGCGACCTGCACCGGCTCGGTCTTGGTGTAGGCGATTGTCACCGCGAAGGAACGCTCGCTCATCGCGGCGAGCATCATGGCCGTCGCGACGATCTGGGTGACCGCACCGACGAAGACCCACCCGAAAAACGCCGTCTGCGGGCGCGGCGGAACTCCGCCTGTCGCGGCGATAATCGCTGCAAGGAAGACGAGAGCGAAGGGCAGCCCGAAAAGGAAGCGGACGTGCGTGGCCCCGGCGGTGCCGAGCGCAGAGGTGAGACGCCGCTGCGTTGCGTTCCGCACGGTCTGCGCCGCGGCCGCGATAATCGTGAAAATGGCCCACAGCCACGAAGGGTCGGGCACTTGGTTCTGGAGGCGCCGAAGCCTCTCCCGCCCAAAGCACGGTCTCCGGCGAAGCGGATGATCCGCCCGCCGGAGACCATGCAATCGTTGTTGACGCGTCGCGCGAATTCGAGGCCCGCGGGAACGGGCCTCAGCGCTTACTTCTTGAGGATCTTATCCACCTTGGGCGCGCGCAGCCGGTGCATGCCGGGGAAGTCGGACCCGAGCAGCGGCGTCGCATAGTGGCGGAATTCCGGCGTGACGTTATTGCCCTCGGGAGCGATGAACTCCTTCGGCATGTGCTTGGTCTTGGCGGCGATCTCCTTGAGGGCGACCAGCCGGTAATCGACCGCATAATTGCCGACGCGGTTGATGGTGATCGATCCGGTCTGCTCGTGGCCGATCGCGAATTGCGCCGCCTTCTCGCCCACCTCCCACGCCTCGGTCGCATCGACGTCGGAGACGACGCCGAGGAAGGAGCGCTGGGCGTAGCCGAGGGTGTCGGCGCGCACGCGCTTGAGCTGGAGCTTCGTGGTGACGAGATCGGCGAGCATGTCGCCGAGCGCACCGGAGCCCGAGAGCTGCACATTGCCATGCGCGTCCTTTTCGGCGCGGCCGGAAAGCTTCACCATGATGGGATTGCCATCCTGGTCGTGAATGCCCTCGCTGACCGCGACGATGCAGCGGCCATACTTGTCCATCGCCGACTTCACGTCGTTCAGGAACTGCTCCTCGGTAAACGTGGTCTCGGGCATGTAGACATAGTGCGGCCCGTCGTCCGCGAATTGACGGCCGAGCGCCGCCGCCGCGGTGAGGAAGCCGGCATGGCGGCCCATCACCACGCCGATAAAGACGCCGGGGAGCGCGCGATTGTCGAGATTGTAGCCGGCGAAAGCCTGCGCGACGTATTTCGCCGCCGACGGCCAGCCCGGGGTGTGATCGTTGATGACGAGGTCGTTGTCGACCGTCTTCGGAATGTGGATGCAGTGCATCTCGTAGCCCGCGGCCTTCGAGGACTCGTTGACGATATGCACCGTGTCGGACGAATTGTTGCCGCCGATATAGAAGAAATAACGCACGTCATGCGCCTGGCAGACCTTGAAGATCTCCTTGCAATAGGCGGCGTCGGGCTTGTCGCGGGTCGAGAACAGCGCGCTCGAAGGCGTGTCGGCGACCTGCTTGAGATTGTATGTCGTCTCCTGGGTGAGGTCGACGAGCTCCTCATTGATGATGCCGCGCACGCCATTGAGGGCGCCGTAGACCTTCGTCACCTCGGCGTATTTGCGCGCCTCGAGGACGGCGCCGGCGAGCGACTGGTTGATCACGGCGGTGGGGCCGCCTCCTTGTGCAATCAGGACTTTTCCCGTCAATTTGGCCATGCGACGCCCCTGCTTTCTGCCTAAGTTTTCCGCGCTTTTGGTGTGCGAGGGCGGTCTAGTGGGTTCCTCAGCGTGCGTCAAGGACGAGCCCGCTACGCCAGAACGGCGTGACTGCACACGCCGTGGGCGGTCACCCGGACGACATTGAAGTGTGCTGTTCTGGCCGATCGCGGCACCGGGCAATCACGGTTGGACGGCATCACCCGCGCGCCATCGCCCGCACGGGCAAACGAAAACGGGAGCCAACGTTTCCGCGGCCCCCGTTCGAACTTTCATGGCGCCATCGCCCTACGGCATGGACATCGCCGGCGCTTGCGCGCGGGCGGGCGGCGTCTCCAGATCGGCCACGCGATTGCGCACCGCCTTCTGCACTTTCTCGAAGGCGCGCACCTCGATCTGGCGGACGCGCTCGCGCGAGACGCCGAACTCTTCCGCCAGCTCTTCGAGCGTGACCGGTTCGTCGGCGAGTTGTCGCGCCTCGAAGATGCGCCGCTCGCGATCGTTGAGCACCGACAAGGCTTCGGACAGCGCCTTGCGCCGCGTGTCGAACTCCTCGCTCTCGGCCAGCACCTTTTCCTGGCTCTCATGGTCGTCGACGAGCCAGTCCTGCCACTCGCCGGAATCGCCTTCCTCGCGGATCGGCGCATTCAGAGAGGCGTCGCCGCCGAGACGGCGGTTCATGTCGATCACGTCCTGCTCGGTGACGCCGAGACGCTTGGCAATGATCTTGACCTGGTCGGGGCGCATGTCGCCCTCCTCCAGTGCGGAGATTCGGCTCTTCGCCTTGCGAAGATTGAAGAAGAGCTTCTTCTGGTTGGCCGTGGTGCCCATCTTCACCAGTGACCAGGATCGCAGAATATATTCCTGAATCGCGGCCTTGATCCACCACATCGCGTAGGTGGCGAGGCGGAATCCCTTCTCCGGCTCGAAGCGCTTCACCGCCTGCATCAGGCCGACATTACCCTCGGAAATGACTTCCGAAATCGGCAGACCATAGCCGCGATAGCCCATCGCGATCTTGGCGACGAGGCGCAGATGGCTTGTGACGAGCTTATGGGCCGCGTCGCGGTCGCCATGCTCCCGCCAGCACTTCGCAAGCATATATTCCTCTTGCGGCTGCAGCATCGGAAAACGCCGAATCTCTTCGAGATAGCGGGTCAACCCCGACTCGGCGGTGATGAGCGGCAAACTGGCGGTGTGGGCCATTGCGGCCTCCTGTTCAAGCCCCCGATATGCGGCGGGCGATGGCGCATGTCAGCTCGATGAGCCTGACGACGCCACCCGTTACGCGACCACGACCTGTCGCGCACTGCAGCATACACGGTTCGCTAGCAAAAAACACTCCGGCCGTCACTTCATCGTAACAGCCGAGTGACCCATCTGCGCCCCCGTAGAGACGCAAACGACGATCGTCCGGCCAAACCGGCACCCTCTAACGTCGGCCAAAATCGATTGTTCCCCCACCCAGCGCCTTATGTAGGGACGCAAGGTCGGTAGGCAAGGCTGACCGAAAGACGAGATGCGCTCCGGTCCTCGGGTGATCTAACCCAAGCAGGTAGGCATGCAGAGCCTGCCTGCCAAGGGCCGCCAGGGAAATTTGCGCCTCGGGGGGAAGCAGGGCGGCCTTCGTCTTGAACCCTGGCCCATATACGGAATTGCCGATGATCGGATGTCCGATCGCGGCAAGATGAACTCTGATCTGGTGGGTTCGCCCCGTCTCCAGCGTGCACGCTAGCATGCTTGCAACCTGCTGGCTAGACACGCTGGAGTAATGCTCGAATCCGCTCCCAGTGCGTCACGGCCTCGCGTCCGTCCGGCCTCACGGACATCTTGTCGCGGGCATGCGGGTGGCGTCCGATCGGCTTATCGATGGTTCCGCGCGGCCGGTCGGGCACGCCCCAGACGAATGCGAGATAGCCGCGTTCGAGTGGTCCGCTCCGGCCGTGATCGGCGAATTGGGCGGCGAGCGCCCGGTGTGCGAAGTCGTTTCTTCGCCACAACCATAAGTCCGGGTCGTGTCCTTGTCCAGGCGATGCACGATCCCGGGGCGCTTGACCCCGCCGATGCCAGACAGGCTCTCACCACAATGGGCGATGAGCGCGTTGACAAGCGTCCCCGCCGCGTGCCCCGCCGCCGGATGAACGACCAGCCCTTTGGGCTTGTCGATAACGATGATGTCGGAATCCTCGTAAACGATGGCTAGCGGAAAATCTTCCGCGTGGGGCGCAGCCGGCTCGGGCGGCGGCACCGCGACGGCGATCGTGTCCCTCGCATTGACGCGATGGCTCGGATCGCAGATCGTGCGTCCCCCGATCGCAACATTGCCTGCGAGAATCAATGATTTCAGCCGCGAACGCGACAGCTCGGTCAGGTGGACGGCGAGCATGCGATCGAGGCGCGCGCCGGTCTCGGAATCGGCTACGACGACCGTCTCAATTCGGCGACCTCCTTCGCTCATGACCCATCCGCAAACCGTTGACGAGAAGCCGCTCGATCCCGAACAGGCGCGGTTCATGGCGCGCGTCCGGCGGATGATGGCGCTGTCCGGCGTCGCCACGATGCTCGGCATCGCCGTCGTGCTCGGGGTCGTCGGCTATCGCGTTTTTCGCAGCGGGGGAAGCGCCGCGCCGACCGAAACCATCGTCCGCCTGCCCGCCGGCAGCCGCATCGCGCAGACCCTCGTGGGTAATGGCCACGTCGTCGTCACGATCGAAATACCCGGCGGCGGCGTCGAAATCCGCAGCTTCGACGCGCAGACCTTGCGGCCCGCCGGCCGATTGCGCTTCGCGACCGAGCCGTGACGACCGCCCGCTCAGTGCCCCTCGAATGAAATCAAGGTGCGCACCGGCACATCGAGCTTGCGCAGCCTGTCGGCGCCGCCAAGCTCCGGCAGATCGACGATGAAGCACGCGGCGAGCACCTCGGCCCCGAGTTGACGCAACAGCTTGACCGCGCCCTCGGCGGTGCCGCCGGTGGCGATCAGGTCATCGACCAGGATGACGCGCTCATGCGCGCTCACCGCGTCTTCATGCACCTCCATTTCGTCGAGGCCGTATTCGAGCGAATAGGCGATGCTCACCCGCTTGTGCGGCAGCTTGCCTTTCTTGCGGATCGGCACAAAGCCGGCCGACACCTGGTGCGCCACCGCGCCCCCGAGAATGAAACCGCGCGCCTCGATCCCGGCGACCTTGTCGATCTTCATGCCGGCCCAGGGCTGGACGAGCTCGTCGACCGCGCGGCGAAACGCGCGCGCATCGCCAAGCAGCGTGGTGATGTCGCGAAACATGACGCCCGGCTTGGGATAGTCCGGGATGCAGCGAATGGCGCGCTTCAAGTCGTAATCGAAAGGTGGGCTGGTCATCATCTCAAGGCGCTGTTGATTCAGGTGATTTGCGAGCTTGCAGGACGCGGCACTGTGGCAAAGCATGGGCCCGACTGCAACGGAGACCTTTGCCCATGGACACGCCC
>CAVRVX010000042.1:0-27450 GCA_963724735.1 uncultured Alphaproteobacteria bacterium | reverse complement strand
CCTGAGCCGTGAGATCGGCGGCGCGCGCAAAGCCGCCATTGAGATGCGCTGAAACGACGTTCATGCGCCAGAACGAGAAATCCGCGAATCCGGCATAGAGCGCGGACTTCGGGTGCCGGGCGAGAAATCGCCGCGGCAAACGCAAGTCATCGTCACGCCGCACGAATTCCCCGAGCACGGTAAGCCGCGGATGGGCGAGCGGATCGCCCTTGCCGGCGGCGGCGAGCAGAATCGAAGCGCGCCCGTCGCGCTCGAGATTGGCGGTATGGGTGGAAAGACGCGAGACGAGGATGATGGGGGACCCGTCCAGGTCGGTCGCCACGTTCACCAAGGAAGCAAAAGGATGGCCGGTATGGCGGTCGAGCGTCGCGAGCGTACCGGCCCGGGTCGCGCGCAGAAGCTCCTTGGCGACGCGGACCGGGTCGAAATCCTCAGGCGGCTGGGCGGTTTCGGGTATACGGCCCGGCATGGCGCCGGGAAAGGGACGTTGCACTCCGGGCATCGGCGCTCTCCTTGCAATCCGGATCACCTCATCAAGAGGGTGGCCAAATCGGTCCGGAATCATTAGACTTACTCATGATTTGCAGTCGCCAAGCCAATTCTTGGCGCGACCCAAGGTCACATTTCGGCCCAGCTTTGCAGGCCCTTTCAAGGCTGCAGGAATTTGACCGTTACGGGAAAAAACCCTGATGCCCACGATCGCGCTCGTCGACGACGACCGGAACATTCTCACGTCGATTTCGATAGCCCTCGAAGCCGAAGGCTATCGCATCCAGACCTATACCGACGGCGCGTCGGCGCTCGACGGGTTCAAGACGAGTATGCCGGATTTGGCCATTCTCGACATCAAGATGCCCCGGATGGACGGAATGGAAACCCTGCGACGGCTGCGGCAGAAATCGGACGTCCCGGTGATCTTTCTCACCTCCAAGGACGAGGAGATCGACGAGTTGTTCGGGCTGAAAATGGGCGCGGACGACTTCATTCGCAAACCATTCTCGCAGCGGCTCCTGGTCGAACGGGTCAAGGCGGTCCTGCGCCGCGTCACCCCCAAGGACGGTACGCCGCCCAAAGAAACCAATTCAGCCAAGGTCCTCGAGCGCGGGCTGTTACGCATGGACCCGGAGCGGCATACCTGCACCTGGAAGGGAGAAGCCGTCACGCTGACGGTAACCGAGTTCCTGATCCTGCAAGCCTTGGCGCAACGCCCGGGCGTGGTGAAGAGCCGGAACGCCCTCATGGACGCGGCCTATGACGACCAAGTCTATGTCGACGACCGCACCATCGACAGTCACATCAAGCGCCTGCGTAAGAAGTTCAAGCAGACCGACGACGATTTCGACATGATCGAAACCCTGTACGGCGTCGGATACCGCTTCAAGGAGTGAGGACGTCTGCCCGCACGGCGTGCGTCCACCGAGAGCTGATCGCGGTGATTCCGGCAGCCTAACCGAGATGCATCAACCGGCGAGACGCAGTATCCGTGCTCGATCGAACCGCCGACACGCAGAAGGCCGAGTTCACTCCGCCAGAGGATTCCGTGCGCAACGAGCGCCGCAGCCCGAGGCGGAGCTGGCTCGCGTCCCGCGGAATGCTGCAAGCAGCATGGGGCCAGTTACGGCCCGCGTCGACCACGACCGCGAAGGCGGGATCGCGTCGCTTCAGCCCGGTCCGGTCGGCGGCGTGGCTCCGCCTGCTGCGGGCGCGTCGTGATTTCATTCGGGCGGCAAGGAAAGGTTGGCAGGTCGCTCAACCAATTCTTTCGGACGTCGCCGCCCGGTCGCAACGCGCCGCGCAGGCGGGTCGTCAGGCGGCGCAGCGCGCTGCACGCGTCGCCGCGCCGGTCGCAAAGACGCTGCAGCTCGACAAGCTGGTCGGCCTTCTAGCGCCGGCGTGGCAGGTCTTCAGCACGGCGACGTCCTCGAGCCTGACCCGTCGCATTGTGTTTCTCAATGTCGCCGGCCTTCTCGCTCTGGTGCTCGGCATTCTCTATCTCACGCAGTTCCGCGCCGGACTGATCGACGCACGCGTGCACAGCCTGATGGTTCAGGGCGAAATCATTTCCGGCGCTATCGCCTCTTCCGCCACCGTCGACATCGACGCCATCGCCATTGATCCGCAGCGCCTTTTGGATTTGCACGCGGGCGACAGCTACGATCCTTCCGACGACGTGCTGTTCGGCAACGAATTTCCGTTGAACCCCGAGCAGGTCGCCCCGCTGCTGCGCCGGCTGGTGACGCCCACCAACACGCGCGCACGCATCTACGATCGCGAAGGCGTGCTGTTCATGGACAGCCGCAACTTCATCGGGCGGGGCGACGTGCTGCGTTTCGATCTGCCGCCGCCGACGGTCGAGAAGCCCGGGTTGATCGAGCGCGCATTCATCACGATGCGCCGTTGGCTCAGTCGCGGCGACCTGCCGCGTTATCGCGAGATCGGACCGGAGGAAAACGGCAAGAACTATCCGGAAATCGCCCAGGCGCTCGACGGCCACAAAGCGAGCGTGGTGCGAATCGACGATCGTGGCAATGCCATCGTTTCGGTCGCGGTTCCGATCCAACGCTCGCGGGTGGTGCGGGGCGCGCTTCTCCTGTCGACCCGCGGCGGCGACATCGACCAGATCGTCGAGGCCGAGCGGCTTGTCATCGTCAAGGTGTTCCTGGTCGCTGCCGGCATCATGACCGTGTTATCCTTGCTCCTCGCCGGCACGATCGCAGGCCCGGTGCGCCGGCTCGCCGACGGCGCCGAGCGGGTGCAGCGTCGCATCAAGGCGCGCGTCGAGATCCCCGACTTCACCGCGCGGCGCGACGAGATCGGCCACCTTTCCGGCGCGCTGCGCAACATGACCGCGGCGCTCTACCGCCGTCTCGAAGCGATCGAGAGCTTCGCCGCCGACGTCGCGCACGAACTGAAAAACCCGCTCACATCGTTACGCTCGGCGGTCGAGACGCTGCCGCGCGCCAAGACGGGCGACAGCCAGGCGCGGCTGCTCGCCGTCATCGAGCACGACGTCAAACGGCTCGACCGGTTGATCTCCGACATTTCTGACGCGAGCCGGTTGGATGCAGAATTGCAGCGGCAGGAGTTGGCGGCGGTCGATCTGCGCCGTCTGCTCACGACGGTCGTCGCCATCGCCAACGAGGTCAAGGAAGGAGATGTGGGCGTGACGCTCGGTTTCGAAGGCGGTGGCCCGCGCCAGTTTGTCGTTTACGGCCACGATTCGCGGCTCGGGCAGGTGGTCCACAATCTCATCGACAATGCCCGTTCTTTTTCCCCGCCGGGCGGCGGCGTGCGCGTGACCTGCCGGCGGCTCAAGGACGAAATCGAGATCGTGGTCGACGACGACGGTCCCGGAATCAGACCCGATGCGATCGAAAAGGTCTTCGATCGGTTTTACACCGACCGTCCCCATCAGGGGTTCGGCCAGAACTCCGGGCTTGGCCTGTCGATTTCCAAGCAGATTGTCGAGGCGCATGGCGGCCGCATCTGGGCGGAAAACCGGAGCGAGCCTCAGTTCGACGGCGAAGAGCCGACGGTGCTCGGCGCGCGTTTTGTCGTCCGCCTGCCGGCTATGTAATCCGGATGGCGCCCACCATTCACGCCTCCGCCGTCCTCATAGGGCCGCGCGCGATCCTGATCCGCGGTCCGGCCGGTTCGGGCAAGTCGCATCTGGTCTTGCAGGCGATCGCCGCCGCACAATCCGGGCTGTTCGGGTTTGCGCGTCTCGTCGCCGATGACCGCGTCGAGCTGGCAGCCGTCCACGGCCGCCTCGTCGCTCGCCCTGTCGCGGAGCTCGCCGGCCTTCTCGAGGTTCGCGGGCTTGGCATCCAACGGCTCGCCTACGAGCCGATGGCGACCGTGGGATGTGTTTGCGATCTCGCCGATCCGCATGCTCAGCGGATGCCGGACGCGCCTGACAACACCACGATGATTGAGGGCGTAACGCTGCCCCGGCTCTCCCTGCCGACGGGCATTGACCCGCTACCGATTGTCGCGGCGGCGCTCAAACATCTGGCTGTCTAGCCAAATGAATCCGTTGTCTTTCCCGGGCGTGTTTCGCCACGCCCGAACCGGCGCGCTTGGGGGCAAGCAGCCGCATTGAGATAAGAATTGAACTCGCTCCAGTGAAAGACGCGACATTGGTATCGACGCGCGCGGCAACCCGGTTCATTCCGATGACATCGCGCATGGAATCGGAGGTCGTGGGTCGAGCCCGTATGGAGTCCGACCCGCCTGTAGAGTTTTTCGGCGGCGCAGCATGCCGCGGATTGGCGAAAAGAGCCCCTTGCGCCTGGCTTGCAGGCTGTCATGATGGCTTTGGTGCGGTGCAGCAGATGCGCCGCGGGGAATTTCCATGATCGGCCTTGTTCTCGTCACTCACGGGCGACTTGCCGTTGAGTTCCGCGCCGCGCTGGAACATGTGGTCGGTCCGCAGAACCAGATCGAAACCGTTACGATCGAGCCGGCCGATAATGTCGAACAAAGCCGCAAGGATATCATCGAAGCGGTGCAGCGCGTCGATACCGGCGATGGGGTGGCGATCCTCACCGACATGTTTGGCGGGACGCCATCCAATCTCGCGATTTCGGTGATGAGTCGGCCCAATGTCGAGGTGCTGGCCGGCATCAATTTGCCTATGCTGGTGAAGCTTGCGAAAATCCGTGCGGAATGTCCGCTTGCTGAATCTGTTGCGGCGGCTCAGGAATCGGGGCGAAAATACATCACGATCGCAAGTAGGGTTCTGGCGGGTAAATGAGCGAGCAAGGCAACCCCGAACCCGATTTCCCACCGGAAGCCCCGGAGGTCAGGCCGGGTGCAATCGTGCGCGACCTACAAATCGTCAATCAGAAAGGACTGCACGCTCGCGCTTCCGCGAAATTCGTGCAGACGGTCGAGCGTTTCAATGCCGACGTGCGCGTATCTCGCTGCGGCGAAACGGTCGGCGGAACGTCGATCATGGGGCTGATGATGCTCGCCGCCTCTCCCGGCACGTCGATCAGGGTCGAGGCCGTGGGCGCCGACGCCGCCGGGGTGATCACTGCGCTCGAGGAGTTGGTCGGCAATCGCTTCGGCGAGGACGATTGAGGGCGGAAGCGCTTCCGTCGGCGACATAAAGACATCTTTATATGTCATTGCAGGCGGGCGACCGGCCTGCTATAGGCGCACCTGCATCCACGGCGACCGCCGCGCGCACCCCTTCACGAGACCATGGAGCCTGCAATGACCGCTTCGCTGAAAGCCGCCAAGCATTCCACGCCCGCGAGCAGGCACGGCGCGGCCACCGATTACGTCGTGAAGGACATCGGGCTTGCCGAGTGGGGACGCAAGGAGATCGCGATCGCCGAGACGGAGATGCCCGGCCTGATGGCGACGCGTGACGAGTATGGGCCGTTGCAGCCGTTGCGCGGTGCGCGCATCGCCGGCTCCCTGCATATGACGATCCAGACCGCCGTGCTGATCGAGACGCTGAAAGCGTTGGGCGCCGATGTCCGCTGGGCCTCTTGCAACATCTATTCGACGCAGGACCACGCCGCCGCCGCGATCGCCGCGGGCGGCACGCCGGTTTTCGCCGTGAAGGGCGAGTTGCTGAAGGATTACTGGGATTACACCCATCGCATCTTCGAGTGGGCCGACGGCGGCGCCCCCAACATGATCCTCGATGACGGAGGAGACGCCACGCTGCTGGTCCATCTCGGCCTGCAGGCGGAACAGAACCCGCAAGTGCTGCACCATCCGTCCAACGAAGAAGAAGAGGTGCTGTTTGCGGCGATCAAGCATCGCATTGCCGAGCGGCCCGGCTGGTATGCGGCGATGGCGAAAAGCATCCACGGCGTCACCGAGGAGACGACCACGGGCGTGCATCGGCTTTATCAGATGGAGAAGGAGGGCCGCCTCCTTTTCCCGGCCATCAACGTCAATGACAGCGTCACCAAGTCGAAGTTCGACAATCTCTACGGCTGCCGCGAAAGCCTGGTCGACGGCATCCGCCGCGGCACCGACGTGATGATGGCGGGAAAGGTCGCGATGGTGTGCGGCTTCGGCGATGTCGGCAAAGGTTCGGCCGCCTCGCTGCGGCAGGCGGGCTGCCGCGTGCTAGTCGCCGAGGTCGATCCGATCTGCGCGCTGCAGGCGGCGATGGAGGGCTACGAGGTCGTCACCATGGACGACGCCTCGCCGCGCGCCGATATTTTCGTCACTGCCACTGGCAATGTCGACGTCATTACTGTCGATCACATGCGGCGGATGAAGGATCGCGCCATCGTCTGCAATATCGGGCACTTTGATTCCGAAATTCAGGTGCAGGCGCTGCGCAATTTCAAATGGCACAATGTCAAGCCGCAGGTTGACGAGATCGAGTTTCCCGACGGCAAGCGCATCATCCTGCTCTCGGAGGGACGGCTCGTGAATCTCGGCAACGCCATGGGGCATCCGAGTTTCGTGATGTCGTCCTCCTTCACCAACCAGACGCTGGCGCAGATCGAGCTGTTCACCAACCCGACCAAATATCAGAAGAAGGTCTACACGCTGCCCAAGCATCTCGACGAGAAGGTCGCGCGGCTGCACCTCGCCAAGATCGGCGCCAAGCTCACGCGGCTGTCCGAGAAACAGGCGACCTATATCGGCGTGCCGGCCGACGGCCCGTTCAAGAGCGACCACTATCGTTATTGAGCCGACGCGCCGGGCGACCGGCGCTTCGCGTGCTCTGCCTTGGTCGCGAGCGAGATCAGCCGGATCCCGTCGAGGCCTTTTCTGGCGACGCTGAAAACATTCACCGCGGCAGGTCCGCCGACGTGAGTTGGAAGGGGCTCGGCGAAAAGCCGAAGTCGCGTTTGGCCGCCGCGTTGTCGAATACCAAGTCCCGGCTCATCCTTTCCGCCATCGCGACCGACCAGTCGCGATAACGCGGCAGCATTCGAAGTCCTGCAACAGCGACGCGGAACAGCCCGAGAGGCACCGGCACCAATCGCGGCCGTTTTGCCAGCGCCTGAAATATGCGTACGATCATGTTGCGGTAGGTCAGAACTTCTTCGCCTGCAATATTGTAACTGCAGTTTTTCAGGCTCTTTGCCGCGAGGGCGCAAACGCAAGCCGCAGCGACGTCGCTGGAACGAACCGGCTGCCGGAGCCCCTGCGCCGATCCGAGAACGGGAAAGAACCCAAAGCGGCGAATGAACCGGGCGATTTCGCTCACATTGCGGTCGCGTCCCGCTCCGTAGATCAAGGTCGGACGCAGGACCAGCCACTCGACGTCATGATCGCTGGCCCAGGCAGCCAAGCGCTGTTCACCATCGAGGATGCGCGCCGCAAGCATTCGTTCGGCCACGTCCGAGGAGGCCGCTTTCGCGAATACGCTCGTGGATGAAAGCGCGACAATCCGTCGTGCGCCGAACGCCTCGAGCATCGAGAAATAATCGGGCAGAGCCCAAATCGGCATGAGACTGATCCAGTAGGGAATCTGCGAAGGCGTCTTTCCGTCTTCGGATTCCGAAGCCGTCGCGAATGTCCGCGTTAACGGAACTACGGCGTAGGATTGCTTCAACTGCGGCAACAGGCTGTCGCCCACGAAGCTGGTCGAACCCAGGACACCAACCGACACGGTCTGCATGCGGCGTTAGCCTTGCTTGCGCGGGATGAGTGTGACGCGTGATGGGGAGACGAGCGGACAGCTAGGCAGAGGTCTAATTCTCCATCTTACCTGTGCGAGTCGCCTCGCCGGATGTCAGCGCGTCTCTCACCGCCCACGCGATCTGCCTTATCCGGTCTTTCCGCGGCGGCGCGAACAGGATGTTGAACAAAACGATCAGGAGCGTGCGGCGGACATCATACAGGATCCATCGCCACGGCGCGTAAGGTCGCCGCCAAAGAACGATGCTGTTTCGCACCAAGGTGTGATTTCTCTCCGGGGAGTACAGGACAAATCGGTAAGAAGCGCCCGGACCCATGGACAAGGTTGCTTCACCGAAGGTGTGATTCAAACGAGCACGGCCCACGCCGCATAGCCGGAAGCCGTGTGCGCGCGCGCGCAAGCACCAGTCCGTATCGACATGGTCAATGAACAGGCCCTCGTCGAACTTGCCGATTTTGTCGAGCGCACTCAGAGAAATCAGCGATCCGGACGAGATGAGGAAATCCACCGGCGCGATGCCGCCGTCTGGCGGACAAAAGCTATGCACGCCCCACGGCGAGAAGCGGACAAAGAAACCATCCCGCCCCGTGCGCGCGTCGCGCCAAAGCGGACCTGCGGCGGCTAGCGGGCCGTGCGAGCCGAAGGCGTCCATAAGCGCTTCGACCATTCCCGGTGCGGGCACGCTGTCCTGATCAAGCAGCAAGAGATGCGTCGCACCGCCCGCTTGAGCCCATTCCGCCGCGAGATTATAAGCCGCGCCGAGGCCGAGGTTCTTGTCTGACCTTATGACCGTCGCCTTCTGCGGCAAGGGGACGGGTGGCGAAGCGCCGTCATTGGCCACGAGCAAAAGGCGATCAACCTGCGGGGCGACGGCTTCCAGCACCGCAGACAGCATCGCCGCGTCAGGGTGATAGAGAACCGCCACCGCATCGACTGGGCGGTCGCGCGTCACGTCTGTTCCTTTAGAGCCCATCCGCCGGTCCACCTGGGAAAGTCCGCACTGCAACGATGAAAATGCGCCCGCACAAAAACCGGCCGGCAGAGACGCCTTTGCAATTCGCGGCGCAGTCGCGCCTGCAAACGATTAGTCCAAACCGGGCCGCGGTGGGAATCCGAGCTCGTGTCCTCGGTCGAGCGACAGATTCGGATTATAGAAAGGATCGTTCTCCAGCGCCGCTCCCCATCGCTCACGCATGCGCTCTACGTCCTGGACAAATTGCGCGGCGCGCGCCCCCACATCATGCCAGCCGAACGATGCCGACTCGCGATGGAGCAGCTCGGCGGAGGGCGTCCAGATGATTCGCCAGCCCGCGCGCCGGAGCCGAAGGCAAAGATCGACGTCGTTGTAGGCGAGCGGCATCGTTTCGTCAAAACCGCCGATCTCTCGGAATAGATCCGCGCGAATGGCCATGCAGGCCGCCGTCACGCACGACACATCTTGCTCAAGAACCGCTCGTCCGAAATAGCCGGGATGGCCGCGCGGGATACGATGGCACGCGTGACCCGCGATTCCGCGGAGGCCGAGGATCACGCCCGCGTGCTGAATGGCGCCGTCGGGATAATACAAGGTGGGGCTCGCCGCGCCGATCCCCGGTACGCACAGTCTTGCGACAAGTTGAGTGAGCCAATCCGGCGTTATGACTTCCGTGTCGTCATTGAGAAGACAGAGGACAGTTCCGCGAGCCTTTGCCGCGGCATAGTTATTCACCCAGGAGAAGTTAAAGGGGCGGTCCGGATAGGCGACGATCGTGAAGCGCGCATCTTTGGCGAGGCGGTTCAGCAGGGCGGCGCGATCGGCGCGCAGCAGGGTCGATTGGCTCGCTACCGCCAAAACGTCGAACCGGTCATAGCTTGTCCGCTCAAGCAAGGAAGCAAAACATGGCTCGGCGATTTCCGGTCGTGCCGTGGTCGGAACGATCACGGTGACATGCGGGTGGTGAGGGGGGAGCGCATACGCCACTTGGTTTCCGGTCCTGGTTGCGCGCACAGTGGCTGCCACTCCCTGAGCCGCGAGATACTCCGCAGCGGCGCGCTCCGCCGCGCCGGCTGCATTCGGAGCGCCGGGCTCCTTCTTCAAGGGGCTCGGGGAGCGCCGGTGATACAACACACGCCGAATGTGGCGAATGCGGTCGGGTGCGCTCGCGCGAGCGCAGCGCAGAACCAGATCGTACTCCTCGGCTCCTGCAAGCTCCGGCCGCAAACCGCCCAGCTGCTGCACCAGGCTTCGGCGGAAGGCGCCGAGCCGCCCGAAAGCATTGCACGACAACATGAGCGCTGGATTCCAATCCGGCTTGAACCATGGATTGGTGCGGATCATGCGATCCGAAAGCGTGTCTTCATCAGAAAACAACAGGTCGGCGTCGGGATGCGCCGCAATCTCGCGACCGAGCCAATAGAGCGTGTGCTCGTGAAGCGAATCGCCGGGATCGAGGAACGCGATGAATTCGCCGCCGGCGAGGTCAACCATGCGATTGGCCCGTAAGGCCCAACTCGCCGCCTCGTCGAACGTCACGAAACGAATGCGCCTGTCCTCCTGCGCCGCCCGCGGCGCGGACAACGGCACGGTCGAAGGGGACTTGCTGGCGCCGATTAGAAGCTGCCATTGTCGATAGGGCTGCGCCTGCACGGACGAGAGCGTACCGGACAGGCTCGACCAATCGCTGCAGGCAGGCACGATGAGGGAGATCGTCGGCTTGGATGGAAGCTCGGCCGCGGCCGTCGCGATCTGGCGGCGCTTATCCGCATCGACCGTGTCAAAGCGTGCAATCCACTGTCGATAGGTGTGGGCGTGGGGAAATATTGCTTTGTGCAGAAGCGGTCTTGCCCGTCTGACGACAAAGCGGAAGCCATAGGTCCGCAGGAGATCGGCGGCCCGTTTGAACCTGATGGCCCAACCTTGAATGCGCGCGGTCGTGTGTGCGGTGGGCTGAATCAAATAGCGTCTCGCAAAGGCTCAGAATGATTGCATCGCCAACGATTGCGTTCGTCAGTTCCCGCCGATTTTGCCGCGCTTGTCTAATCTATCCGACCGGCGACAAATACCAAGAGGCGGCGCCAGGCGCTTGTTGGGGCGCCCATCGTCAATCGCCTGCGATCTTGACCGCTCGAAATGGTATCCAGATCGGTCGATAGAAAGATTGGCGGAGGTTTCCCGCCCACACGCGTTCAAAGATCATCATGAACGATCGGCTGCGGCCATGGCCGCCTTTCAAACTTGCAGCCAGCGTCGCCGGATTGTCGAGTCGGCGGCGAGGGTGGCGGAGGCGCCGGTCCAGACGACATGTCCCTTTTCAATGATGACGTGACGATCGGCGAGCTTCGTCAGTGCGTCGAGGTGCTTGTCGACCAGAAGTATGGCCTGGCCTTCGTTGCGGAGCAGGCGGATGCACTGCCAGATCTCGGCGCGGATCAGCGGCGCCAGCCCCTCGGTCGCCTCATCGAGGATGAGGAGCTTGGGATTCGTCATGAGGGCGCGACCGATCGCCAGCATTTGTTGCTCGCCGCCCGACAGCTCGGTGCCGAGATGGCTGCGGCGCTCCGCAAGGCGCGGCAGCAGCGTGTAGACCCGCTCCAATGTCCATCGCCCGCCGAAACGGTTCGATGCCGTGGCGACGAGGTTCTCGCGGACGGTCAATGTGGGAAAAACTTGCCGGCCTTCCGGCACGAGGCCGAGACCGCGCTGCGCGATCCGATAGGACGGCAGCGCGACGAGGGAGCGGTCCTCGAAGCGCACGTCGCCGCCCGAGATCTGGACGAGGCCCATGATGGCGCCGATCGTCGTGGTCTTGCCCATGCCATTGCGGCCGAGCAACGCCACGACTTCGCCGGCCTGGACGGTGAATCCGATGTCGAACAGAACGGGCGTCGGTCCATAGCCCGCCTGCAATTGCTCGACCACCAGCATCGGCTCACTCCATCTCGTCGCCGAGATAGGCGGCGACCACCCGCGGATCGGCGCGCACGGCGTCCGGCGTTCCGCTGGCGATGATGTGGCCGTAGATCATCACCGAGATACGGTCGGCGAGGGCAAAGACCGCGGTCATGTCGTGCTCGACCAGCAGGATTGCAAACCGCCCTTTGAGCTTTTGCAGCACGCCGATCAGGCGCTCGGTTTCCTCGCGGCCGGCGCCCGCCATGGGCTCGTCGAGCAGGAGTAGTTTGGGGTCGGTCGCGAGCGCGATGGCGAGTTCGAGCGCGCGCTTCTCGCCATGCGCGAGATGCCCGGCCGGAACGTGCGCGCGGTCGGCAAGTCCGACCGCTTCGAGGGCCGCCATCGCCGGGGCGTTGAGCGCGGCCTCCGCGGCAGCGACGCCAAAGAACTGGAAACTCGATCCGGACCGCGCCTGCACCGCGAGCGCAACGTTCTCCAGCGCGCTGAAGCCGGTCAGGACCGAAGTGATCTGAAACGACCGGGCAAGCCCGAGCCTGGCGCGCGCGTGCGCCGGCAGATCGGTGACGTCCCGGCCTGCGAAAACCACGCTGCCGGCGTCCGGTTTGACCAGGCCTGACACTTCATTGATCAGGGTCGTCTTGCCCGCTCCGTTCGGTCCGATGACCGCGTGCAACTCGCCCGGCAGGACCGACATGGTGAGGTCGTCCGTTACGACAAGCCCGCCAAAGCTCTTGCGCAGGTCGGTCAGAGCGAGCGTCGGCTCAACCACGACGCCATCTCCGCGTAAGCGCGGCGCCGACGCCGAGCAGGCCGCCGCGCGTGAAGATAACGATGACCACCAGGAGCGGGCCGAAAATCACTTTCCAATGCTCGGTCAGCCCGGACAGCCATTCCTCCGCGAGGAGATAAGCGGCCGCGCCGATGATCGCTCCGTAGAGCGAGCCCATGCCGCCCAACAATACCATGATGATGAGTTCGCCCGACCGTTGCCAGGACATGTAGGCCGGACTCACGAACTCGGTCGCGTTGGCGAGAAGAAAGCCGGAAAGGCCGCTGAGCACGCCCGCGATCACGTAGACGACCAGCTGGAAGCGATAGACATCGAAGCCGAGCGTCGTCATGCGGGTCGGGTTTTCCTTCGCGCCGCGCAGCACGCGGCCGAAGCGTGACGCGACCAGCGAGCGGCACAGGAGAAACGTCCCGAGCAGGCAGGCGAGCGCGAGATAGTAGAAGACGAGCGGACGATCGAACAGGCGCATGCCCGCGATGACGTTACGCGACGCAATGGTGAGGCCGTCGTCGCCGCCATAGGGCGCAAGCGAGCTAGCGGTAAAGAAAGCCATCTGCCCGAACGCGAGCGTGATCATGATGAAATAGACGCCTTTGGTGCGCAGGCTCACGATCCCGGTTGCGAACGCAAACAGGGCGGAGACCGCGAGCGCTGCGGGGAGGGAGACGGCGGCTTCGTCAATCCCGTGCTTGGCGAGAATTCCGACCGCGTAGGCGCCGAGCCCGATGAACGCCGCCTGACCAAACGTCACGAGCGCAGCGTAGCCGAGCAAAAGGTCGACGGCGCAGGCGGCGATCGCGAAGATCATCACCCTGGTGAACAGCTCCAGAATGTAGCCGCTCTCCGCGATCAAGGCGTAGACAGGCGTCAATGCGAGCAGGCTGAAGATCGCGATCGGCAACGTCACGCTTGCGGGAAGGCGGCGCGGGCGGCCGCTTGTTCCCGGAAGCGGGGCGGCAGCGCTCGTCATTTCAACGTCCCTTGGCAGGAAAGAGCCCTGTCGGCCGCAGATACAGCACAACCGCCATCAGCAGATAGATCAGCATCGAGGCGATGGCGGGCCCGACGGTGCGCGCGGGCGAGGGGGCCATGAACAGCCGCAGAATATCGACGGCAAACGAGCGGCCGAGCGTATCGACGAGGCCGATCAGCAGCGCCGCGATAAACGCACCGCGGATCGATCCGATGCCGCCGATCACGATGACCACAAAGGCGAGGATGAGGATCGTGTCCCCCATGCCGGGTTCGACCGACAGGATCGGCGCGATCATGACGCCGGCAAAGCCTGCAAGCATCGCGCCGAAGCCGAACACCACCATGAACAGGCGTCGGATATTGACGCCGAGCGCGGCCACCATCGGCGCGTTGGTCGAGCCCGCGCGCACGAGCATGCCGATCCGCGTGTGGGTCACCAGCACGTAGAGGAGGCCGGCGAGCCCCAGGCCGGACATGATGACGACGATCCGCCATACCGGGTAGAGCAACCCATCCATCAGGCGGACCGAGCCGGACAGCGCCTCCGGTATCGGCAGGGTCAATGGGGCTGCGCCCCAGACGATCTTCACGGCGCTGTTGAGGAAAAGGATGATGCCGAATGTCGCGATCACATGGTCGAGGTGATCGCGTCCATAGAGACGACGAAACACGAGGAATTCGAGCCCAAGGCCGAAAAGCAGCGCGGCCGCGAGCGCGAGCGCGAGCGCGACAAGGAAGTTTCCCGTCACGGCGTAGAAAGCCACCGCGAAATAGGCGCCCAGCATGTATTGGACGCCATGCGCGAGGTTGATGAAATCCATCACCCCGAACACGAGCGTGAGCCCGGCCGAGATCAGAAACAGGATCACGCCGAGCTGAAGCCCGTTCAGGATCTGGACGACGAGAAGGGACGTGGACATGAGGATACGGCCGCAGACCCTAGTCTTGCCGCCCGCGCGGCCGGAAAGTTCCTATCCGTTAGGGAGAAAGCAACGTAGATCGAGCATTGCGCATTTCGATCGGGGTGAGGCTCCACCTTTCGACGGCTTCCCCCCAGGGAGACAGGTCCGGGGGAAGGCTACGTCCGGAGATGTGCTAGGAACGAGTGACAAGCGCTCCGATGCGCCCGGCACAATTCGCGGCCCGGTCATTTCATCGGGCAATCCTTGACGTGCTGGTCGGGATAATCGTCGAAGATCTTCTGCACGATTTCCGTCTGGAATTTCCCGTCCGGGCGCTTTGCTACCTTGACCAGATAGAAGTCCTGGATGGGATAATGGTTGGCATTGAACTTGAAATCGCCGCGCAGCGATTTGAAATCCGCTTTCTGGAGCGCGGCGCGCAGGGCGTCCTTGTTTGACGTGTCGCCCTTTGTCGCTTTCAGGGCGCTATCGATCAACAAAGCCGCGTCATAGGCCTGGAAGGCGTAGCTGCCGGGCACGGCGCCGAACTCCTTCTCGTAGGCATCGACGAACGCCTTGTTCTGCGGGGTGTCGAGATTGGGCGCCCAGTTCGCGCCGCCAAAGAAGCCGAGCGCGGCGTCCTGCTGCGCCGGCAGGGTCGACTCGTCCACCGTAAAGGCGGACAGGAAGATGACCTTGTCGGCAAGACCCGCCTGCCGGAACTGCTTGACGAAGTTCACGCCCATGCCGCCAGGCAGAAACACGAAGATCGCATCCGGCTTGGCGGCGGCGATCTTCGACAGCTCGGCCGAGTAATCGAGCTGATTGAGCGGGACATAGACCTCGTCGACGATCTCGCCCTTGAAGTCGCGCTTGAAGCCCGCAAGCGAATCTTTGCCCGCCTGATAATTCGGCGCCATGATGAAGGCGCGCTTATTAATCAGTCCATAAGTAGTTGCACATTTTTGTTGACAGGGCGAATTTCGTCTGATTCTGAAGGGAGATGAAACCAGACGATGCTCGCAAGCTGGATCACACGACGCTGGAAGAGATGCGCATGCGCGCCGTGCGCAGCGTACAGGCTGGCGAAAGTCCCGAGGTTGTCGCACGATCCATGCGGATCAACCGCCGTACGATCTATGGCTGGCTGGCGCAGTATCGGCGAGGTGGCTGGGGAGCGCTGAAAGCCAAGCCGCTTTTGGGCAGGCCGCCCAAACTGGATGCGCGCGCCTTGCAATGGATTTACAACACCATCACGCAGAAGAACCCGTTGCAACTGAAGTTCGCCTTCGCGCTGTGGACGCGTGCCATGGTGGCAAAGCTGATCAAGGATAAGTTTGGGGTCGTGGTGAGCGCCAATTCGGTTGGTCGACTGCTGGCGCAACTTGGCATCACTTGCCAGAAGCCCTTGCACCGTGCGCAGGAGCGCGACGAGGCTGTGGTCGAGCAATGGCTCAGGAAGGACTACCCGAAGATCAAAGCCCTGGCGCAGCGAGAAAAGGCCGAGATCTTCTTTGGCGACGCCGCCCACATGCGCTCCGATCATCATGCCGGGCGCACGTGGGGTAAGAGGGGCGCAACCCCCATCGTCGAAACCACGGGTGCGCGCCATCGCATGAGCCTGATCTCGGCGATTACCGCGCGCGGCCATATGCGGTTCATGATCAAAGAAAAGGGTGGGGTGAATGCAGCGGTCTTCATCGAGTTTCTCAAGCGCCTGATGGCCGGCGCCAAGCGCGCGATTTTCTTGATCGTCGATCGCGGCCCCGCCCACATTGCCAAGAAGACCAGAGCTTTTGTCGACAGCCAACACGGCAGACTGCGGCTGTTTTTTCTGCCGCCCTATTCGCCCGACCGCAATCCAGACGAACTGGTCTGGAAACACCTCAAGGCCGACACTGTTGGCCGCATGACAATTACCGACAAGGCCGATTTCAAAGTCAAGGTCCGCGCATCTATGCGCCAACTGCAAAACGACCCAGAAAAAATCCGGTCATTCTACCAAAAACCATCGCTCAAATATGCCGCCTGAGAGTGCATTTACTTATGGACCGATTAATAATGCCGGAATCCTGAGCATACTTGCCGAGGACCTGGTGCACCTGATCGTTCTGATAGGACGTGACGAAGAAGTTCGGGTTGCAATCCTTGCCGGCGAAATTCGATGTCCCTGCGTTCGGGCTGATCAATATGGCGCCGCCGTCAGTCGCGGGCTTCACGATGGCCTGCAGGATGTTGGAGAAGACCGGCCCGACAACGAAATCGACTTTTTCGCGATCGACAAACGCCTTGACCTTGCTCACGGCTATGTCGGGCTTGAGCTCGTCATCCTGCACCAGCAGTTCCACCTCGCGACCGCCCAGCTTGCCGCGGAGCTGTTTGACGGCGAGCTGGAATCCGTTTCGGATTTGCTGGCCGAGCACGGCGGGCGGTCCCGACAATGTGGTGATCATGCCGATCTTCAGCTTGTCGTCCGCAACCGCGCCCGATGCAAAGGCGACGGATGCGGCAATGGCGGCGATCATCGACAACCTACGCTTCATTCCAACCTCCCATTGCAGGGCGCAAAGCGCCCGCTCGGCGTCGCCCGGTCAGCTCGCGAGATAAGCCGTCCGAGGCCCACGCTTTCAAGCAAAAAATGCAGGACCGGATCACGGCTCCCGTCCTTGCACGACTGCGACGAATGGCGCAGTTTCCGGCGGCAGCACAACCGGCCCAAGCATCGGCAGGGGAGGAGCGAATGATCGAGCCATATAACGCCGTCGGGCTCATTCCAACATTCTGGGGCATTCGCCGGCGCGAGGACATCAAGCACAATATCGAGCATCTGAAGAGCCTGACCAAGGCGGCCTTCTGGCTCTCCAATCTCGACATTCCGGTGCGGCTGCTGGCGATCCCGGAAGGCGCGCTGATGGGCTTTAACGACGAAGTGCTCGATGTCGACCACGCCGAATATGCGCGCACCTGCTGCATCGACATTCCGGGACCGGAGACCGATGAGATCGGCGCGCTCGCGCGCGAATGGAAGGTGTTCATCATGGCGCAGGCAAAGGCGCGCCATAAGGATTGGCCCGATCGTTTCTTCAATATCGGATTTATCGTCGATCCGGACGGCAATGTGATTCTCCAGCACTACAAGCTCGGCGCGCTCCTGCCGGTCGAGCGCTCGGTGTCGCCGCACGACATCTACGATTGGTGGATCGAGAAGCACGGACGCACGCTCGACGCCTTCTGGCCGGTCGCCGACACCGCGATCGGCCGGCTCGGCATCATGATGGCGATGGAAGGCAACTATCCCGAGAACGGGCGCGGCCTCGCGATGAACGGCGCCGAGGTCGTGTATCGCGCCTCGCTGCCTGCCCCGTTCACCGAGAACGACTTCTTCGAAATATCGAATCGCGCACGCGCGCTCGAAAACAACATATACATTGTCGCGCCGAATATCGGCAGCTATCACCTTTATCCCGATGGCCACACGGGAATCGACGCCGGCGGCGGACAGTCGATGATCGTCGACTATCGCGGCCAGCTCGTCGGCAAGCAGCGCGACACCAACGGCTCGACCTTTGTCTCCGGGGTGATCAATATCGAGGCGCTGCGCCATCACCGCCAGTCGGCGCAGGTCACCAATTGGATGAAGGATATCCGCGCCGAGCTTGCGCAGATCATCTACGAGAAGCCGATCTATCCGAAAAATCTCTATATGGACAAGGTTCCGGGCCGCCATGCGGATTACAAGCGCGAGGTAATCGATCGGCAGGTCGCGCTGATGCAGGAACGCAGCATCTGGAAAAAGCCGTCGAACTAGCGCCTGATGAATTTCCGTTTGGAGCGTCCCGCGGCCGTTATCATGCCCCGCGCGGGATGCCGGTTTCCGGCAATCGAGAAAGCGCGTGGTTCACGACGTCGCCCGCAGAAAGCGGACGATGAAGCCGCAAAGCCGCATTATCGGCACGGCGGGTTCGTCAGCGTGGGCGGGCCGTGACGTTCGAGCTGCTCTTTCGTCAAGGTTGTCATGGTAAAGGCACGCCAATCACGCGTGACCCATTTGAACCGGCCCATTCCGACTTCGGCGTTCGTCTGCGCTCCACCCCGCGCTGAAGGACGTCGTCTGCGTTTCGCATTCTCGGCGAACGCTTGTTACGATTTCGCGAGGCCAACAAGCGCGCTTTGATGCGGCAGCTTGAAAAATCTCCCGCTGTCCTGGCTCCTCGCCGCGGTCAGTTTCGTCTGGCCACGTCCTTGTCGGGCTGGCGGCTTTGCTGCGTCCAATTGGGCGAGCGCGCTCGATCCGGCACGAAGCGTCGAATCGCGTTTGACAGCGTGCTGCTCGCTCCCGAGACCAGCACGTCCACATATCGCCCGCTTTGCAAGTTGCCGTTGATGGGAATGCGCGGGAGCGCGGTCAAATGCTTGGCATGCTCGGGAAAGAGCACGCCGGGCCCGATGGTGACCGCGGTCAGAAAGCCGAGCTCGGCGGCGATCGCGTGCTCACGCGGACCGACAGCGGTCGCGTCGCCATAAGGGTAGGCGAGATGTCGCGGGGGACGGCCGAGCGCCGCCTCGATAACGGCGCGTCCCATTCTTAGCTCGGACCGGACGATGTCAGACGGCGCTTTCGCGAGCAGCGCGTGATTGACCGTGTGAGCGCCGATCGTGACCAGCGGGTCGGCGCTCAGGGAGGCGAGGTCCTCCCAGCTCATGCACAGCGTTTCGCAGAGTTCCGCGAGATCGACGCTATAGCGAGCCGACAGCTCCCGGACGATGACAAACATCGCCTCGTCGCTCGGTTGCGACCGCAGCCACCAATAAAGGTGTTCATACGCTTGATATTTTTCGTGCACAGACCGGCAGCTCACGCGGCAATACTGGCCGTCCATCTTGAGCATGAGCGCATCGTTGCGCGCGATGATCTGTTCCAACGCCACCCACCACAGGTGGCCAAGTCGATCGGGAAAGCTGCTCGGAACATAGATCGTGAACGGTATGGCGTATTGCTTAAATATCGGATACGCCCATTCCTTGTTGTCGCGATATCCGTCGTCGAGAGTCATCGCCACGAAGCGCCGACCGAAACCCTGCTCGGTCAGCCGACGATGCACCTCGTCGAGCGAGACAAAATCGACGCCCGATCGCTGCAGGCGCCGCACCATCGTTGTAAGAAACTCGGGCGTGATCTCAAGCACGCGATTTGGCTGGAACTCGTCCCGTCGCGCCGGTCGTACATGGTGCAACATCAGAATTGCGCCGACCCCGCCGGTAAACCGGCGCATAAGCTTGTGCGCGCCGCTGAAATAAAGCGTTTCCAGGCCGATCTTGACTGCTAAGCGTCGCAACAAAGACTCCGTCCGAGCAATTTGCCATGCGATATAGTGTGTCTACTGGCTTGGGGCAACAACTCGGCCGCTCCCGGCTGCCGTGCTTTTGACGGCATTGCCGCCTGCTTAGCGTGGGCGAACCGTTTCACGCTCCGCTTCAATGACGGTACTGCCGGTGGCGCCGTTCTCCCGGCATACTTGCACAGTGCGCATATGGCTTTCGGCCTCTGTACGAACACTAAAGGGCCCCAGCGAGCAACCGTGCCGGGGCCGGCGAACACAATGCGGGTGGGGCTTGCGAGGGGGCATAGCGCCGTGACCACGAGCGCGCCGTGACCACTAGCGCTGGATGAATTGATGTGGGATCGCCAATCTCTTCGTCGTCGCCCGCGAAAGCGGGCGATCCAGTAAACACGAGCACTCCTCCGTAATCACTGGATGCCCCGCTTCCGCGGCGCATGACCACTGAGGGGGGACGACCCATGCCAGGCAAGATCGTCCTGCGATTACGGTGACAACGCCGGTGATGGACAAACGAAGGGGAGCGATCCGGCTCCCGTTTCTTCGCCTTGCCTCGCCCGGGCCTTCACTTCGTCCAAGACTATGGCCGGGACGTAACGCGCATTATAAGACCTATCACAAGACCGTCGAGCAAAGCTCTCGCACCGTTGAAGCGACCAGCGGAGGTGCGTTTCAGACGCCCATGTCTTGTGCCCTTCATACTCGTTGACGTCTGACATCTTTATTCCGTCCAAGAGGGTCTCTTTCAGGTCGGTAACGCTGCAAACCGCAAATTGTTCGCCTATCCCCGCCCTCGGCCTATCCACTGGTATATCCGTAGTCGGCGGTGCATGAGGAAGCGCTCCCGCGTTCGCTTGATCATGCGCGATCGACGGCGGAATAGCGATCGAAGGCAGGTCCAGTCGCGCTAGCTAGCTGTGAGCTTTCCATAGGTTGTCCATCCGGCCCTGGCCGGGAGAAGCTGAAGGTGTCGAAGCCTCAGCAATCCCGGAGGACCGGATGAACGTGCATAAGAATGCCCGGCTGACGCCGCGCGGTCGAGAGCGGATCGTGGAATTGGTTGCAAGCGGGCAGACGCCGAAGGCCGTTAGCGAAGCCGTAGGCGTCTGCCCGCGCACGGTTCGCAAATGGGTCGATCGCCATCGCCGAGAAGGCTTGGCAGGGTTGCAGGATCGCTCCTCCCGGCCACATCGGCTGCGCCGACCGACACCTCAGCCTGTTATCGAGAAGATTGAGCGGCTGCGTCGGCAGCGCTGGACGGGCAAGCAGATTGCCGCCGAAACTGGCGTCTCGTCCGCTACCGTCAGTCGTGTTCTCCGCCGGCTGGGCCTGCACAAATTGAGCGCCTTGGAGCCGGAACCAGTTCGCCGCTATGAACGCGAGCGGCCGGGCGAACTCATCCATCTCGATATCAAAAAGCTCGGCAAAATCGGCTCCATCGGACATCGCATCACCGGACGACAAACCGGCGTGGTCAATCGTCATCTCGGCATCGGATGGGAGTTCGTCCATGTCTGCATCGACGATGCTTCGCGCATCGCCTTCAGTCGTGTGATGAAGGACGAGAGGAAGGAAAGCGCCATTGTCTTCCTCAAAGCCGCCGTCGCTTACTATGAGAGCCTGGGCGTGAAGGTCGAACGCGTCATGACCGACAACGGCTCGTGCTATCGCTCTAAAGCCTTCGGCAAAGCTTGCAAACGGCTCGGCCTCAAGCACATCTTCACCAAGCCCTACACGCCAAAGACGAATGGCAAAGCTGAACGTTTCATCCAGACAAGCTTGCGCGAATGGGCTTATGCCCGCGCCTACAACACTTCAGACGAACGCACCGCCGAGCTCCCGAGATGGCTCCACCGCTACAACTGGCACAGACCTCATGGCAGTATAGGATCCAAGCCGCCAATCAGCCAACTCGGCCTGACCGGAAACAACCTGTTGAGGCTCCACAGCTAGCTACCGTGAGAATCCTGAATCCCAACAGGCTCTAGTCCAGCGCGGCAATCTTCAAGTCGCCGTCTTCCAACCAGGCCTGGACGGGCCGGCCGCGCAGCTTGGCGTCGGTGTCCTCGGTCGTGCGATACTGCTCATCGATCGCCAGCAGCTCGGCTTCGTTGCGGGTGCAAAAGATCCGCGCGCGCGGATTGCCGCCCGAACCCGCCACGGCGCGGCCCCGCAGCGTGCCGTACACATGGATCGACCCGCCGGCGACCAGCTCCGCGCCCGAGGCGACCGGGCCGAGCACGGTCACATCGCCGTCGGGGAAAACCACCGTCTGCCCCGAGCGGACCGGATGTTCGATCACCAGCGAGGTCGCCTTCCCCCGCTCCGGCGCCGATCGGCCGGGGTCGGGTTGAGCCGGGGCGGCCGCCGATCCGTCGGCACTCGCCGTCAGGACCAGGGGGAGATGCGCGCCGATTTTCGCGGCATCGATCCCCGTCAGGCCGATGACCCGGATATCGCGATCGGCGAGTTGCGACATGAGATACGCAATCGCGTGCTCGCTGAGCTTGAGCGCGGCAAGATCGACGACGACGGGCTTGCGAGCAAAGAAACCTGGCGAATTCCGGGTCCAATCATCCAGCCGCGCCAGCCACTCGATGACCGGCGGCTGTGGCCGGAGCACCGTCGCGGCAAACGAGCAACTCAGAACGTCGAACGATGGCGGGGTCTTGGGAGCGTCGTCCACGACGGCCTCTATGCTGGCGCGATTCGGTCAGGTTAGAGCATTGTCCGGCGAAATGGGACCCGGTCCGCCGCAGAAAATGCGAGCGCGAATTCCGATTTCATTGGAACGGGATTCGTTCTTGCGCGTCGCGTTGCGTGACTCGCCTCCCTCTCCCCGCGCGCAAGGAGAGGCGCGGGGTGAGGGGCAGCGTTCTGGCGAGCCTTCCGTCAGGCCATTCTACTTGTGCTATTCCGCGAAGTAGAATAGCCTGCGCTGGTATGATCCGCTCGTTCAAGGACGCGGCAACCGCGCGCCTTTTCGCTGATGAGGACGTCCCGCGCTATCGCGCCATCGAGCGCCAAGCGCGACGCAAACTTCTTCTGCTGGATGGCGCCGCTATACTTGATGACTTGCGCTCGCCGCCAGGCAACCGAACTCGAAGCGCTCAAGGGCGACCGGCGAGGGCAGCACTCTATCCGCATCAATGATCAATGGCGGATTTGTTTCACCTGGCGCGATAACAGCGCCGACGATGTCGAGATCGTCGATTATCACTGAAGGCAAAATGCCATGGCGAAGAAGATGCTTGCTCCCATTCCGCCCGGCGAAATCTTGCTGGAGGAATTCATGAAGCCGCACCGGATCAGCCAGAACCGGCTCGCGCGCGACATCGACATCAACCCGGCGCGCGTCAACGACATCGTGCATGGCCGTTCGGCCATCACCGCGCCGGTGGCGCTGCGGCTCGCCAAATACTTCAACACGACGCCCGAACTCTGGATGAACCTGCAGGCGGGCTACGAACTCCGCAAAGCGCGCCTGCACGAATGGCCAAAGATCGAAAAACGCGTCCGCGTGCTGGCGGCGGAATGACCCTCAACCTTGCCGCTGCACCGGCTTATGAAGGTATTGACGTTCCGCGGAGAGTCGTCCATGTAAAGTTGTACCGACTGCTGTTGGGGATCGCGGACGCGGTCGCTCGACACGAGGCAGCGGCAACGATGAGGATACATTATGACTTCTCCCACGAAGGGGAAGCACGCCCCTGATCGCGTGCAGCTTTCCTATCAACTTCTCCGCAATACAACTTCGCCCGATGAAAAGTTGATTGGCGTACAGTCGTTCGTCGCCAATCTGCCCGCGTTCGAGATTCTTATTAATCAGTCCATAAGTAAATGCACCTTCAGGCGGCATATTTGAGCGATGGTTTTTGGTAGAAAAACCTGATTGTTTCTGGGTCGTTTTGCAGTTGGCGCATAAATGCCCTGTCAATAAAATGTGCAACTACTTATGGACTGATTAATAAACTCGATACGAAAGGCAACTTGCGGAGCTATCTCGCAGAATACGATCCGCGGAAACGGAATCGCGTTCACGACGCGATTAACGAAACAATCGAATCCGAACCAGAGCGATTTATCGTCAGGAATAGCGGCTTTGTTATCGCCGCTGCTGACGTGCGAGTAGACGACAACGCCAAGGTCGTCACCTTAATTGACTCCAGCCTAATCAATGGCGCGCAGTCGCAAGGCGAGATCCGAAGATTTTACGAACAGATTAAAGACTCGGATAGCCCGGAAGATCTGGAAGAAGTGCCATTTTACGTTCGCGCTTTTATTATTGCGGATCCTGATCCATCAGAGGTGGTCGAGACGGCAATCGCTCGCAACATAGCTACGCCAGTCAAAAGCATTACAGAAGCCGGTCAATTAGAAGAACTAGAACAAAGCATTATTAGTATAATCCCTGACGGAAGAATCCGAAAAAAAGATCGGATGTTGATGTCATTGATACGCGAAGAGTCCTTCAGCTTTGTCGGTTGCTCATGCCGACGTCAGTTTCCGGAAACCCGACGGCGGCTGAAAAGCTTCGTGCCTATAAAAATCCTGAACAATGCCTAACAGACTTTTGCGCATCGTTCCTAAATAAGGACAGAAATGCGAACGACAAGCAAAAATACGAATTCACTGTGCAAATAGCGCCATATGCACTTCTCGAATATCAAAAATGGGAAGGCCATCCAGATTGGAATGGGCACAAGATCTGGGCGGAGACTAAAAAGGGTGGACGCGCAGTTCGACGTGATAAAAAAACGAAAAAGATCGTATGGGTATCACCGGCTATCCTTTTCCCATTGATGGGCGCGATCAGCGAGTTTTGTACGAAGGACAGAAAGGGTCGGTGGCGCATTCAAAAGCCAAACCGTTTTAAGGAGGACGAAATGGTACGGCGGGCTGTCAATCAGTTTCGAGCGCACAACAGTGATCCCATCTTGATGGGACGGAGTGAGGCCGCCTACGATGCGCTCCGCATATATCCTCAGACGCTTGTCGAAGTTCTTCGCGATATAGCCGCTGAGCGATAGCGTTTTTGCGTTTCATATCAGAGGTCCCGCGCTCCAGCGCGGGACTTAATTCACTCCGCCGCCACCAGCCCGACGCGCGAATGATGCGCGTAGGTTTTCCAGGTCGGCCGGTAGTCGTCGCAAGCCTGGTTGCCCCACATGGCCCAGCCTTTTCGCGTGCCGCGCGCGAACAGCTCCAGAAGCGGTCCCGACGAGCACGCCTCGATGATCTCGTACTGCTCGTCCGGCTTGCGCGAATGCTCGCGCTTGCGGGTGGCGAGGTAGTTCACCTGACGGCGGCCGGGCGCCAGCGTGCGCGCGTTCTTGCCCTTGATCCCGAACAGGATCAGCTCGGTGACGTTGCGGAAATAGAAGCCGACGCCGCGGCCGTCCGGCCCGCCGTCCTTGCGCACCTTGTGCCAGACGATGTTGGACTTGTAGGTGAAGCCCCACGCCTTCATCACGGCGAGGCCTTCCGGCAAGAGCGCGTTCGGGCACCACAGATAGAGGTGCGCCTTCTCCCGCGTCACCTGCTCGACCGGCAGGGCGAGGATTTCGGGAAGGCCGAGCGTCGCGTAGCGCGACAGCCGCTTGTGCTCCGGGGCGACCTTGCCCGTCTTGTTGGTGAACTGCCAGGGCGGGTCGGCAAGCACCGTCGCAAACCGCCGGCTGCCGGCGAAGCCCAACAGATCGATGCCGGAGGCATGCATGACGGATCCCTCGGAAACGCGGGCTTTCGCTCTTGCGACCATTCACGGAAGATGCGGTAAGTGCTGCCCGCACTCTACATCGTTCCTGTTATGTTCTCAAGATATGTTGTGACTTATCCCCGGCCTCGTCGAGGCCAACGGCAGGCGCAGGCTTGACCCGCGCTTCCATCTTACGAAGCATCGCCATTCGAGGGGGCATTGCCGGGTCAAGCCCCGGCCCGACAACGAGAGTTTCGCCGAACGATCGCCGGCAATCGTCTCCCGCAAACCGTTCGCCGGTGGCGCCTGCATGTTCGATGGCCTGATCGCTCAAACCTTCGAGGTCGATTTCCGCTCGCATGCGAAGGCGATCCTGGCCGGCGATTTCCCCGAGGTGGCGGATCAACTGGAGGAGGTGCTGCTCGCCTCGACCATCCCGATAGAGGAAATCATCGGCTCGGGCGGCGGCGAGACCAAGGGCACGCAACGGCTGCGCAACGCGCTCAAGCAGCGCGGCTGGCGCAAGCACAAGTTTGTCGTGCAAAAGGTCATCGACGAGATCGAGCGCGAAGCGCAGTCGCACGAGGTCGATCACGTGCGCGCCTTCGCGGGCGGCACGGTCGCGCTGGAGATCGAGTGGAATAACAAGGACCCGTTCTTCGACCGCGACCTGGAGAACTTCAAGCGGCTGCATGCCGACGGCGCGATCTCGCTGGGGGTGATCGTCACGCGCGGCGCGGGCCTGCAAGCGGAAATGCGGAACCTGGTGCGGCGCTTTGCCAACGACCAGAAGATCGACTCCCACGCCGACATGGAGCGCATCGGGGTGAGCCCGACGCGGCGGCAGATCGAGGAAGTGCGCAAGCGGGTCGAGCGCGCGAAAAATCCCGTTCCCTTCCGGGAGGCCTGGGTCGACCACTTCGTCGGCGACAAGTTCGGCGCGGCCACCACGCATTGGAGCAAGCTCGAGGATCGCGTTCGCCGCGGGGTCGGCAATCCGTGCCCGCTTGTGCTGATCGGATTGCCGGCCTCGATCGTGACCTTCGGCGAGAGTCCGGCGGTGGTCCGAAAACTCCTTGCAGAGGGAGAAGACGCGGACGGCGAGGGCGACGACCGGCAATTGAGGCTGTTTTGAACGGGGGCGTTTGGCGCGAACACGGAGCGCACGCTCACGCTGCCCCACCGCCCCTCGCGCGCCGGCCTACTCCCCGCCTCTCCGCAGCCAAGCGCCTGCGCGGCTCAGCTCATCATGCGGGCGTTGAGGTCGAGCATGATCCACAGGCTGCCGCCGACCATGATCAGGATCAGGAAAGCGGCGAAGACGAGGGCCGCGAGGTTTGCGCGCGGCGTCGATTTCAGGTCGATATGCAGGAAGAAGCGCAGATGCACGACGACCTGGACGACGGCGAGAACGGCGATGACCACCAGGGTCGTGAACGGCGGCAGACGGTGCGTCGCGACCAGCCAGAACGGCGCCGCGGTCAGCGCCAGAGCCAGCACGAAACCGGTGAGGTAAGACCACAAACCCGCGGAGCGCTCGGGCGTCTGCATCAGAGAATCCCCGGCAGATAGACGATCGAGAAAATGCCGATCCAGACGATGTCGAGGAAATGCCAGAACAGGCCGAGCCGGAATAGGCGCGACGTCACCGGCGCGGTCAATCCCTTGACGAGCGCCTGGAGCGAGAGGATCGGGATCCAGATTAGACCCATGGTGACATGCAGGCCGTGGGTGCCGACCAAAGTGAAGAACGCGGACAGGAAGCCGCTGCGTTGAGGTCCCGCGCCCTGCATGTACATCCCCGCGAATTCGCCGATTTCCAGGGCGAGGAAGCCGGCGCCGAGCAGGAAGGTGACGGCGAGCCAGGCCAGCGCGAGATAACGCCTGCCGGACCTTACCGAAAGGCTGGCGAAGCCGAAGGTGAGGCTGCTGCATAAGAGCAGCATCGTCTCGGCGAAGGCGCGGTCGAGGCTGAACAGGGTCTTGCCGGTCGGCCCGCCGGCGTGGTTCGGCGCCATGACCGCGTAGGTCGCGAACAGCAGAGCGAAGATGATCGCATCGCTCATCAGGTAGAGCCAGAAGCCGAGCGCCTTCTCTTCGAAGACGTCGACTTCCGCGGTCGAAGGATCGGCCGAGGGGCTAGCGGCAAGGCTCGTCATGTCGCCCCCCGCGGCGCGGGCCGGCCATGCGCCGGGGCAAGGTCCTCGACAAGGCGGGGGGCTGCAGG
>CAVRVX010000041.1:0-76876 GCA_963724735.1 uncultured Alphaproteobacteria bacterium | reverse complement strand
ACCACACCGCCTGAACCAGCCCCCCCGACTCCGGTGATAGCCGGCCCGCCGCCGCCCGACCCTCCACGGCGATCCGTTCGCCAAGCTCCCCGCAGCCAGCCCGCCTGCCTCAACCCGCCGCAAGCAGCCCCGCGCCAACACCGACCCGCGCGCAAGCCCCTCCACACGCCACGCCCCGTCTCCCCCAACCAACAGCCGCAGCCGCAATGCGTCATGATGATCGACAAGGCTCTGCAACGCCCCCGCCACATCATCCTCGCGCAGGCCCGCTGGAACCCGCAGAACCACCGCCTGGTGAAAGCCCGCAATCGCCCCCCCAAGCTCCGCAAGCCACCGCATCACCGGCGTCGGCGCAACCACCCCCGTCGCCTCATCCGAAGCCGCATCCGAAACAGACGCCGCCCGCTCCCCGACCGGCCGCACAACCGGCGCAAGCCCCGCTACCGTCTGATGCTCAAACACCGCCCGCGGCGTCAGCAAAAGCCCCGCCTTGCGCGCCCGGCTCACCAGCTGGATCGACAGGATGCTGTCGCCCCCCAGCGCAAAGAAGTTGTCGTCGATCCCGACCCGCGGAAGCCCCAACACCTCGGCATACAGCCCGCACAGCGCCTCCTCCACCGGCGTCCGCGCGCCCCGCCCAGACGCCCCCTCAACAGGCTCCGGCGCAGGAAGCGCCCGACGGTCCAGCTTCCCGTTCCCCGTCAGCGGAAGACGGTCCAAAAACACAAACGCCGACGGAACCATGTAGTCCGGAAGCCGCCCCGCCAAATGCGCCCGCAACCCCCCCGCATCCACACACGCCCCAGCCGCCGCCGCCACATACCCGACCAGCCGCGCCCGCGAGCCCGCCCCAACCGCAACAACCGCCGCCTGCCGAACCCCCGCATGCCCAACCAGCGCCGCCTCAATCTCCCCAGGCTCAATCCGATGCCCGCGCAGCTTCACCTGCCCATCCGCCCGACCCGCAAACTCCAACACCCCGTCCCCGCGCCACCGCGCCAAATCCCCCGTCCGGTACATCCGGCTCCCCGCCACGCCAAACGGGTCCGCAACAAACCGCTCCCCCGTCCAATCCGCACGCCCAACATACCCCCGCGCCAATCCCGCCCCCGCCAGGTAAAGCTCCCCCACAACCCCAGCCGGTACAGGACCCAGGCTCCCGTCCAACACATACGCCCGCGTAGTTCGCAATCGGACGCCCTATCGGCGGCGCCGCCGCCTCGCTCAACGGCTCGCCCATCGTCGCGCACACCGTCGCCTTCCGTCGGTCCGTAAGCGTTGATCATCCGCCGGCCCTGCGACCAGCGGCCAATCACCGCCCCCTCCGCGTCAGGCTTCGCCCGCGACGATCACGGTCTGCAGCGGAACAGCCTCCGACAGCTCCGCCACCAGCGCCGGCGGCAACGTCGCATGCGTCACCCGCTTCGCCCGCTGATCAGCCGTTCCAGTTCCGCGATGCTGCGGTCCCCCGTCGCTCAGCACCAAGGCGGCGCCAGACGCCAAGGCCGTCGCCATCTCTCGAAACGGCCGCATCAAAGCCCGGCGAAGCAAACTGGAGGACGCGCGCCTCGCGCCGCAATGGCAAAGCGACCAACTCCTTGCGCCGCCACCAGACGTTGGCTATTCCGGCATGGCTGACGACGACGCCTTTGGGGGCGCCGGTGGAGCCGGAGGTGTAGATGACATAGGCGGGGTTGGCCGGGTCGAGGGAAAGCGGCGGGGCGGTGGCGGGATGCCCCGCAAGCGCCGCCGCATCCGCGTCGAGCCGCACCCGGACCACGCCGCCGGCCGCGCCCAGCCGCCCCTCCAGCCCCGCCTCCGTCACCACCGCCGCGGCCCGCGCATCCGCCAGCATGTACCCCAGACGCTCCGCCGGATGGCTCGGATCCAGCGGAAGATACGCCCCGCCCGCCTTCAGGATCCCCAGCGCCCCCACCACCAGCGAAGGCGAGCGCTCCACGCACAGCCCAACCACCGCCTCCGGCCCAACCCCGAGCCCGCGCAGATGATGCGCCAGCCGGTTCGCCCGATCCTCCAGCTCCGCGTAGCTCAGCGTCTCCGCCGCCCCCACCACCGCAACCGCCCCAGGACGCCGACCAGCCTGCTCCCCCACCAGCTCCGGCAGGCTCGCCGACCGCACAGCGCGCGCGGTGTCGTTGAATTCAATGAGAAGCTTCCGCCGCTCCTCCGCCCCCAGGATGTCAAGCGCCCCAATCGCACGCCCAGGATCGGCGACCGCCCCCTCCAAAAGCCGAACCAGCCGCCCCGCTAGCGCCGCAACGCTCGCACGGTCAAACAGGTCGGTCGCATACTCGATCACCCCGCCCAACCCCGCCGGCGAACCGTCCGCCCCATGCCGCTCGACCAGGCTCACCGACAGGTCGAACTTCGCGCTCGTCCCCGCAACAGGCTCCGCCCCGACCGAAAGGCCGGGCAGTTCAAGGCTCCCCTCCGCATGGTGCTGAAACGCCAGCATCACCTGAAACAGCGGATGCCGGCCCAGCGACCGCGCCGGATTGAGCGCCTCCACCAGCCGCTCAAACGGAAGCTCCTGATGCGCATAGGCCCCAAGCGTGGCAGACCGAACCCGCCCAAGCAGCGCGCGGAAGCTCGGGTCCCCGGACGTGTCCGTGCGCAGAACCAGCGTGTTGACAAAAAAGCCGATCAGATCGTCCAGCGCGCTGTCCGTCCGCCCCGCAATCGGGCTGCCAATCGCAATGTCGCTCCCCGCCCCAAGCCGCGTCAAAAGCGCCGCAAGTCCAGCCTGCAACACCATGAACAGGCTCGCCCGACCCTCCCGCGCCAACGAAACAAGCCGTCCATGCAGCCCCGCCGAAAGCTCCAGCCCTACGCTCGCCCCGCGATAGCTCGCCACCGCAGGACGCGCGCGGTCAAACGGCAACTCGATCTGCTCGGGAAGGCCAGCCAGCGCCGACCTCCAGTACGCAAGCTGGCCGGCCAGCGCGCTGCCCGCCTCCCCCTCCTCCCCCAGCACCTCACGCTGCCACAGCGTGTAGTCCGCATACTGAACCGGCAGTTCCGGCCAAAACGGCGCTCGCCCCGCGCACCGCGCCGCATAGGCGCGCGAAAGATCGCGCAGCAGCGGCGTCATCGACCACCCGTCCCCGGCAATGTGATGCAGCAGCAAAAGCAGAACATGCTCCCGCTCGCCCACCGCAAACACATGCGCCCGCAACGGCGGCTCGCACGACAGGTCAAACCCCTCCCCCGCCGCCAACGCCAGCGCCGCTGAAAGCTCCGCCTCCGTCACCTCCCGTCGCGCAAGCCGCGGACGCGCCGCCGACGCCGAAAGAATCTCCTGCCGCGGAACCCCCAGCCGGTCCGGAAACACCGTCCGCAGGCTCTCATGCCGCTCAACCACATCCCCCAGCGCCGCCGCCAGCGCCGCAAGGTCGAGCCCGCCCTGCAAACGCACCGCCAGCGGGATCACATAGGTCGCGCCCGACCCCTCCAACCGATCCAAAAACCACAGCCGACGCTGCGCAAACGACAGCGGGATCTCCGAAGGCCGCTCCATCGGTCGCAAGGCAGCGCGCCCCCGACCCGCCTCCGACAGCCGCCGCGCCAGGCTCTCCACCGTCGGCGCCTCAAACAAAACCCGGATCCCAACCTCCACATCCAGCCGCGACCGGATGCGGCTGATCAGCCGGATCGCCAAAAGCGAATGGCCCCCCAGCGCAAAGAAGTTGTCGTCGATCCCGACCCGCGGAAGCCCCAACACCTCGGCATACAGCCCGCACAGCGCCTCCTCCACCGGCGTCCGCGCGCCCCGCCCAGACGCCCCCTCAACAGGCTCCGGCGCAGGAAGCGCCCGACGGTCCAGCTTCCCGTTCCCCGTCAGCGGAAGACGGTCCAAAAACACAAACGCCGACGGAACCATGTAGTCCGGAAGCCGCCCCGCCAAATGCGCCCGCAACCCCCCCGCATCCACACACGCCCCAGCCGCCGCCGCCACATACCCGACCAGCCGCGCCCGCGAGCCCGCCCCAACCGCAACAACCGCCGCCTGCCGAACCCCCGCATGCCCAACCAGCGCCGCCTCAATCTCCCCAGGCTCAATCCGATGCCCGCGCAGCTTCACCTGCCCATCCGCCCGACCCGCAAACTCCAACACCCCGTCCCCGCGCCACCGCGCCAAATCCCCCGTCCGGTACATCCGGCTCCCCGCCACGCCAAACGGGTCCGCAACAAACCGCTCCCCCGTCCAATCCGCACGCCCAACATACCCCCGCGCCAATCCCGCCCCCGCCAGGTAAAGCTCCCCCACAACCCCAGCCGGTACAGGACCCAGGCTCCCGTCCAACACATACGCCCGCGTGTTCGGCAATCGGACGCCCTATCGGGATGGACGCATTAAACTCGGCCTTGCTTACTTGCTCGAAAACATCCGCATCAATGTCGTCCCTTCCGTCGGTCCGTAACCGATTTATCAGCCTTCACCGCTAACGCGCGATTTTATAGATCCGCTGCACATGCGGAAGGGAGAGGACGTCGCCGCCCGCCAAAAGTTTCGGTACGCAAGCAATCGCGGAAAGGTCTTCATCAACTATTTGATGGAAAAGCGCAGCAGTAAGCCACAGGACGGAAATACCGTTTTGTTTAATTATCTGTTTTAATAAAAACAGATCGCAATGACGATCGGGATGATGACTAACCTAGCCCCATGCGCCAATGCCCCCCATATCTCAAGTCGAAGCATCAAATGCCAACGGAGCCATATGGAGGAAAACGCCACCGTCAGTCATCTCGGCATAATCCTCGCTTTTGTCACGAGCCTTGCCAACAGGTCGCATGGCTGACGACGACGCCTTTGGGGGCGCCGGTGGAGCCGGAGGTGTAGATGACATAGGCGGGGTTGGCCGGGTCGAGGGAAAGCGGCGGGGCGGTGGCGGGATGCCCCGCAAGCGCCGCCGCATCCGCGTCGAGCCGCACCCGGACCACGCCGCCGGCCGCGCCCAGCCGCCCCTCCAGCCCCGCCTCCGTCACCACCGCCGCGGCCCGCGCATCCGCCAGCATGTACCCCAGACGCTCCGCCGGATGGCTCGGATCCAGCGGAAGATACGCCCCGCCCGCCTTCAGGATCCCCAGCGCCCCCACCACCAGCGAAGGCGAGCGCTCCACGCACAGCCCAACCACCGCCTCCGGCCCAACCCCGAGCCCGCGCAGATGATGCGCCAGCCGGTTCGCCCGATCCTCCAGCTCCGCGTAGCTCAGCGTCTCCGCCGCCCCCACCACCGCAACCGCCCCAGGACGCCGACCAGCCTGCTCCCCCACCAGCTCCGGCAGGCTCGCCGACCGCACAGCGCGCGCGGTGTCGTTGAATTCAATGAGAAGCTTCCGCCGCTCCTCCGCCCCCAGGATGTCAAGCGCCCCAATCGCACGCCCAGGATCGGCGACCGCCCCCTCCAAAAGCCGAACCAGCCGCCCCGCTAGCGCCGCAACGCTCGCACGGTCAAACAGGTCCGGCCGATAGCACAGCCGCAGCCCCAGACGCTCCCCCGGCATCGCCGCCAGGCTCAACGGGTAGTGCGTCGCATCGTGCCCGCTCACCGGAACGACCCGCAGGCCGCCCGCCGACACATCCCCCCGATCAACCGGGTAGTTCTCAAACACCGTCAGCGTGTCGAACAGCTCTCCCACCCCGGCCAGCTGCTGCACCTCCGCAAGCCCCACATAGGCGTGCGCCATCAGGCGCGACTGGCGCTCCTGAACCTCCCGCAACAGGTCCCGCACCGACCGCCACGGCTTGAGCCCAACACGCAGCGGCAGCGTGTTGATGAACAGACCCACCATCCGCTCAATCCCGCCAAGCTCCGGCGGCCGCCCCGCAACCGTGACCCCAAACACCACATCGTCCCGCCCGGTCAGACGACCCAGAAGGATCGCCCACGCCCCCTGGATCAGCGTGTTCAGCGTCAAACCCTGCCCGCGCGCAAACCCCGTCAACGCCCCGGTCAGCGCCGCGCTCAGCGCAAGCTTGATCTGCGCCGGCGAAGCCGCCCAACCCCCCGCCGCTTCCGGCGGCGCCACCCGCGTCCCCTCCGCAAGCCCGCTCAACGCCGCACGCCACGCCGCCAGCGCCGCCGCCCGATCCTGCCTCGCAACAAACGCCAGATAATCCCGGTACGGCGTCACCCGCGGCAGCGCCCCCGCCTCCCCGTCCCGCCCATACAGGCCAAACAGTTCCTCCACCAGAACCGGCGTCGACCATCCGTCCAGCAGGAGATGATGGTTGGTCAGCACAAGCCGGTGGCGCTCGGGCGAAAGCCGCACCAGGCTGAAACGCAGCAGCGGCGGCGCACCAAGATCAAACCGCGCCCCGCGATCCTCCGCCAAGATCTCCGCCAGCCGCCCCGCCTGCTCCCCCGCCCCCAGACGCGACAGGTCGACGACCCGCCACGGCGGCGCCAGCGGCGCCACAATCACCTGAACCGGCCGGCTCAGATCCCCCTGCACAAACCCAGCGCGCAAGCTCGCATGCCGGGCCAACAGCGCCGCACCCGCGCCCCGCAGTCGCCCGACATCCAGCGCCCCCTCCAGCCCAAGCTCCAGCTGAACCGTGTAGACGTCCGGCGCCGCCGCATCATACAGCGCATGAAACAGCAGCCCTTCCTGCAACGGCGACAGCGGCAGAATGTCCTCAAGCTGCGGATAGCGCCGTTCCAGTCCCTCAATCTCCTCCTGCGTCAGACCCGCCAGAGGACAATCGCTCGGGCTCCGGCCCCCCGCCCCAGGCGCCCCCGCACATAAAACCAGCCCCTCCAGCCAGCGGAACCAGCTCCCCGCCAGCGCCCTGACCGCCTCCTCCGTCACAAGCCGCGGCGCCCACGTCCAGTGCGCCTCAAGCTCCAATCCGCCAACCCCCTCCCGCGTGACCGCATTCACCTCGAGGCAATGAGCAAGCGGCATCCCAGGATCATACCCAGACCCCAGAACACCCGTCTCCGCCGCCGCCGACCACGCCGTCCCCCCAGAACCGCCCAGCCGTCCCAGATAGTTGAACCCAAGCTGCGGCGTCCCATAGCCCGCCAGCTCCCCCGCCGTCTCCTCGTTCAAATAGCGCAGAAGCCCATAGCCAAGCCCGTGATCCGGCAGCGCCCGAAGCTGCTCCTTGATCCGCTTGAGCGCACCGCCAAGACCCCCGCCCCCGGCCAGCCCCGACCCAGCGTCAACCGCCCCGGCATCAAGCCGCACCGGATAAACGCTGGTGAACCAGCCCACCGTCCGCGACACGTCCACATCGGCAAAAACCTCCTCGCGGCCGTGACCCTCCACATCAAGCAACACCGCACGGCCCGCTTCCTCGCTCGACCCCACGCCCCGCCGCCCGCACCACTCCGCAAGCGCCACCGCCAAACCGGTCAAAAGGACCTCTTGCACCCCGCAATGAAACGCCGACGCAACCCGCGTCAGCAACCCCTCCGTCACTCGCGACGGCAAAACCACCCGCACATGCCCAGCACCCCCGGCAAGGTCCCGCTCAGGATCAAGCGCCCCCTCCACCAGCCGCAGCGACGGACGGCTCAGCATCCCACGCCACAGCGAAAGCTCGCCCACAACCTCCGCCGCCCGCGCCCGCTCCGCAAGCCGCCGCGCCCACCCGCGAAACGACGTCCCCACCGGCGACAGCGACGGAACCTCCCCCCGAACAACCGCCTCCCACGCCGCCCGCAAATCCGCAACCAGAAGGCGCCACGACACCCCGTCAACCGCCAGATGATGAATGCTCAGCAGCAGCCGGCCCGCCGCCGTCCCGCCGGCGTCAAACCACACCGCCTGAACCAGCCCCCCCGACTCCGGTGATAGCCGGCCCGCCGCCGCCCGACCCTCCACGGCGATCCGTTCGCCAAGCTCCCCCGCAGCCAGCCCGCCTGCCTCAACCCGCCGCAAGCAGCCCCGCGCCAACACCGACCCGCGCGCAAGCCCCTCCACACGCCACGCCCCGTCTCCCCCAACCAACAGCCGCAGCCGCAATGCGTCATGATGATCGACAAGGCTCTGCAACGCCCCCGCCACATCATCCTCGCGCAGGCCCGCTGGAACCCGCAGAACCACCGCCTGGTGAAAGCCCGCAATCGCCCCCCCAAGCTCCGCAAGCCACCGCATCACCGGCGTCGGCGCAACCACCCCCGTCGCCTCATCCGAAGCCGCATCCGAAACAGACGCCGCCCGCTCCCCGACCGGCCGCACAACCGGCGCAAGCCCCGCTACCGTCTGATGCTCAAACACCGCCCGCGGCGTCAGCAAAAGCCCCGCCTTGCGCGCCCGGCTCACCAGCTGGATCGACAGGATGCTGTCGCCCCCCAGCGCAAAAAAGTTGTCGTCGATCCCGACCCGCGGAAGCCCCAACACCTCGGCATACAGCCCGCACAGCGCCTCCTCCACCGGCGTCCGCGCGCCCCGCCCAGACGCCCCCTCAACAGGCTCCGGCGCAGGAAGCGCCCGACGGTCCAGCTTCCCGTTCCCCGTCAGCGGAAGACGGTCCAAAAACACAAACGCCGACGGAACCATGTAGTCCGGAAGCCGCCCCGCCAAATGCGCCCGCAACCCCCCCGCATCCACACACGCCCCAGCCGCCGCCGCCACATACCCGACCAGCCGCGCCCGCGAGCCCGCCCCAACCGCAACAACCGCCGCCTGCCGAACCCCCGCATGCCCAACCAGCGCCGCCTCAATCTCCCCAGGCTCAATCCGATGCCCGCGCAGCTTCACCTGCCCATCCGCCCGACCCGCAAACTCCAACACCCCGTCCCCGCGCCACCGCGCCAAATCCCCCGTCCGGTACATCCGGCTCCCCGCCACGCCAAACGGGTCCGCAACAAACCGCTCCCCCGTCCAATCCGCACGCCCAACATACCCCCGCGCCAATCCCGCCCCCGCCAGGTAAAGCTCCCCCACAACCCCAGCCGGTACAGGACCCAGGCTCCCGTCCAACACATACGCCCGGTAGTTCGGCAGCGGACGCCCTATCGGCACAAACGCCCCAGCCTCCGCCTCCCCTACGTCCCACCCAACCGCATCAATCGTCCCTTCCGTCGGCCCATACAGATTGGTCAGCCGCTTCACTGCGAGACGCCGCGCTATCGCTTGCTGCAATTCCGTCGGGAGGCTCTCCCCGCCCAGCACCAAATGGCCAAGACGCGCCCCCGGACGAATCGCTCCAGCAAACTCCCGCTAGAAAGGATGGAGTACAGTCCAGATGCGTGACCTCGTTCTGCGCGAGCGTGTCCCAGAAGGCCGGCGGGGATTCGCGCACCGCGTCGGTCATGACGACCAGGCTGCCGCCATGCGCCAGGGCCAGCGCCATCTGCTCGATCGAGGGGTCAAACGCCACTGAACCCAGAAGCGCCACCCGCAGCCCAGGCCCGGCCCCAAACTCCTCGCCCAAGGTCACAACCTTGTTGGCGAGGCTGGCATGGCTGACGACGACGCCTTTGGGGGCGCCGGTGGAGCCGGAGGTGTAGATGACATAGGCGGGGTTGGCCGGGTCGAGGGAAAGCGGCGGGGCGGTGGCGGGATGCCCCGCAAGCGCCGCCGCATCCGCGTCGAGCCGCACCCGGACCACGCCGCCGGCCGCGCCCAGCCGCCCCTCCAGCCCCGCCTCCGTCACCACCGCCGCGGCCCGCGCATCCGCCAGCATGTACCCCAGACGCTCCGCCGGATGGCTCGGATCCAGCGGAAGATACGCCCCGCCCGCCTTCAGGATCCCCAGCGCCCCCACCACCAGCGAAGGCGAGCGCTCCACGCACAGCCCAACCACCGCCTCCGGCCCAACCCCGAGCCCGCGCAGATGATGCGCCAGCCGGTTCGCCCGATCCTCCAGCTCCGCGTAGCTCAGCGTCTCCGCCGCCCCCACCACCGCAACCGCCCCAGGACGCCGACCAGCCTGCTCCCCCACCAGCTCCGGCAGGCTCGCCGACCGCACAGCGCGCGCGGTGTCGTTGAATTCAATGAGAAGCTTCCGCCGCTCCTCCGCCCCCAGGATGTCAAGCGCCCCAATCGCACGCCCAGGATCGGCGACCGCCCCCTCCAAAAGCCGAACCAGCCGCCCCGCTAGCGCCGCAACGCTCGCACGGTCAAACAGGTCGGTCGCATACTCGATCACCCCGCCCAACCCCGCCGGCGAACCGTCCGCCCCATGCCGCTCGACCAGGCTCACCGACAGGTCGAACTTCGCGCTCGTCCCCGCAACAGGCTCCGCCCCGACCGAAAGGCCGGGCAGTTCAAGGCTCCCCTCCGCATGGTGCTGAAACGCCAGCATCACCTGAAACAGCGGATGCCGGCCCAGCGACCGCGCCGGATTGAGCGCCTCCACCAGCCGCTCAAACGGAAGCTCCTGATGCGCATAGGCCCCAAGCGTGGCAGACCGAACCCGCCCAAGCAGCGCGCGGAAGCTCGGGTCCCCGGACGTGTCCGTGCGCAGAACCAGCGTGTTGACAAAAAAGCCGATCAGATCGTCCAGCGCGCTGTCCGTCCGCCCCGCAATCGGGCTGCCAATCGCAATGTCGCTCCCCGCCCCAAGCCGCGTCAAAAGCGCCGCAAGTCCAGCCTGCAACACCATGAACAGGCTCGCCCGACCCTCCCGCGCCAACGAAACAAGCCGTCCATGCAGCCCCGCCGAAAGCTCCAGCCCTACGCTCGCCCCGCGATAGCTCGCCACCGCAGGACGCGCGCGGTCAAACGGCAACTCGATCTGCTCGGGAAGGCCAGCCAGCGCCGACCTCCAGTACGCAAGCTGGCCGGCCAGCGCGCTGCCCGCCTCCCCCTCCTCCCCCAGCACCTCACGCTGCCACAGCGTGTAGTCCGCATACTGAACCGGCAGTTCCGGCCAAAACGGCGCTCGCCCCGCGCACCGCGCCGCATAGGCGCGCGAAAGATCGCGCAGCAGCGGCGTCATCGACCACCCGTCCCCGGCAATGTGATGCAGCAGCAAAAGCAGAACATGCTCCCGCTCGCCCACCGCAAACACATGCGCCCGCAACGGCGGCTCGCACGACAGGTCAAACCCCTCCCCCGCCGCCAACGCCAGCGCCGCTGAAAGCTCCGCCTCCGTCACCTCCCGTCGCGCAAGCCGCGGACGCGCCGCCGACGCCGAAAGAATCTCCTGCCGCGGAACCCCCAGCCGGTCCGGAAACACCGTCCGCAGGCTCTCATGCCGCTCAACCACATCCCCCAGCGCCGCCGCCAGCGCCGCAAGGTCGAGCCCGCCCTGCAAACGCACCGCCAGCGGGATCACATAGGTCGCGCCCGACCCCTCCAACCGATCCAAAAACCACAGCCGACGCTGCGCAAACGACAGCGGGATCTCCGAAGGCCGCTCCATCGGTCGCAAGGCAGCGCGCCCCCGACCCGCCTCCGACAGCCGCCGCGCCAGGCTCTCCACCGTCGGCGCCTCAAACAAAACCCGGATCCCAACCTCCACATCCAGCCGCGACCGGATGCGGCTGATCAGCCGGATCGCCAAAAGCGAATGGCCCCCCAGCGCAAAGAAGTTGTCGTCGATCCCGACCCGCGGAAGCCCCAACACCTCGGCATACAGCCCGCACAGCGCCTCCTCCACCGGCGTCCGCGCGCCCCGCCCAGACGCCCCCTCAACAGGCTCCGGCGCAGGAAGCGCCCGACGGTCCAGCTTCCCGTTCCCCGTCAGCGGAAGACGGTCCAAAAACACAAACGCCGACGGAACCATGTAGTCCGGAAGCCGCCCCGCCAAATGCGCCCGCAACCCCCCCGCATCCACACACGCCCCAGCCGCCGCCGCCACATACCCGACCAGCCGCGCCCGCGAGCCCGCCCCAACCGCAACAACCGCCGCCTGCCGAACCCCCGCATGCCCAACCAGCGCCGCCTCAATCTCCCCAGGCTCAATCCGATGCCCGCGCAGCTTCACCTGCCCATCCGCCCGACCCGCAAACTCCAACACCCCGTCCCCGCGCCACCGCGCCAAATCCCCCGTCCGGTACATCCGGCTCCCCGCCACGCCAAACGGGTCCGCAACAAACCGCTCCCCCGTCCAATCCGCACGCCCAACATACCCCCGCGCCAATCCCGCCCCCGCCAGGTAAAGCTCCCCCACAACCCCAGCCGGTACAGGACCCAGGCTCCCGTCCAACACATACGCCCGCGTGTTCGCAATCGGACGACCTATCGGGATGAAGCTATCCGCGAGGTCGGCGCGCTGCGCCTCCCACACGACCGTTTGAATCGTGGATTCGGTCGGCCCATACAGATTGATAAGCGGAACGTTCAGCGCCTCGACGACATCGCGCGCGACGGCCGAAGAAAGCGCTTCACCACCGCAATAAATACGTTTCAACGTGCCGCACGCGTCCCGACTTTCCGCGATAGATTTCGAGAACTCTGCAAGCAGCGTCGGCACAAACTGCGCAATCGTGACTTCGTGTTTATTAATGAATCTGCTCAATTCGCCGAGATCGCGCGTTGCATCGGAAGGAGCGATGCATAGAGCTGCGCCCATGAGGAGCGGCAACCAGATCTCCCAAACCGCCGCATCAAAACTGAGCGAAGTTCGGGCCAGCACGACGTCACTTTCGACCAAGGGGTGCTCGGTCGACATCCAAGCCATGTGGTTGGCGAGGCTGGCATGGCTGACGACGACGCCTTTGGGGGCGCCGGTGGAGCCGGAGGTGTAGATGACATAGGCGGGGTTGGCCGGGTCGAGGGACAGCGGCGGGGCGGTGGCGGGATGCCCCGCAAGCGCCGCCGCATCCGCGTCGAGCCGCACCCGGACCACGCCGCCGGCCGCGCCCAGCCGCCCCTCCAGCCCCGCCTCCGTCACCACCGCCGCGGCCCGCGCATCCGCCAGCATGTACCCCAGACGCTCCGCCGGATGGCTCGGATCCAGCGGAAGATACGCCCCGCCCGCCTTCAGGATCCCCAGCGCCCCCACCACCAGCGAAGGCGAGCGCTCCACGCACAGCCCAACCACCGCCTCCGGCCCAACCCCGAGCCCGCGCAGATGATGCGCCAGCCGGTTCGCCCGATCCTCCAGCTCCGCGTAGCTCAGCGTCTCCGCCGCCCCCACCACCGCAACCGCCCCAGGACGCCGACCAGCCTGCTCCCCCACCAGCTCCGGCAGGCTCGCCGACCGCACAGCGCGCGCGGTGTCGTTGAATTCAATGAGAAGCTTCCGCCGCTCCTCCGCCCCCAGGATGTCAAGCGCCCCAATCGCACGCCCAGGATCGGCGACCGCCCCCTCCAAAAGCCGAACCAGCCGCCCCGCTAGCGCCGCAACGCTCGCACGGTCAAACAGGTCCGGCCGATAGCACAGCCGCAGCCCCAGACGCTCCCCCGGCATCGCCGCCAGGCTCAACGGGTAGTGCGTCGCATCGTGCCCGCTCACCGGAACGACCCGCAGGCCGCCCGCCGACACATCCCCCCGATCAACCGGGTAGTTCTCAAACACCGTCAGCGTGTCGAACAGCTCTCCCACCCCGGCCAGCTGCTGCACCTCCGCAAGCCCCACATAGGCGTGCGCCATCAGGCGCGACTGGCGCTCCTGAACCTCCCGCAACAGGTCCCGCACCGACCGCCACGGCTTGAGCCCAACACGCAGCGGCAGCGTGTTGATGAACAGACCCACCATCCGCTCAATCCCGCCAAGCTCCGGCGGCCGCCCCGCAACCGTGACCCCAAACACCACATCGTCCCGCCCGGTCAGACGACCCAGAAGGATCGCCCACGCCCCCTGGATCAGCGTGTTCAGCGTCAAACCCTGCCCGCGCGCAAACCCCGTCAACGCCCCGGTCAGCGCCGCGCTCAGCGCAAGCTTGATCTGCGCCGGCGAAGCCGCCCAACCCCCCGCCGCTTCCGGCGGCGCCACCCGCGTCCCCTCCGCAAGCCCGCTCAACGCCGCACGCCACGCCGCCAGCGCCGCCGCCCGATCCTGCCTCGCAACAAACGCCAGATAATCCCGGTACGGCGTCACCCGCGGCAGCGCCCCCGCCTCCCCGTCCCGCCCATACAGGCCAAACAGTTCCTCCACCAGAACCGGCGTCGACCATCCGTCCAGCAGGAGATGATGGTTGGTCAGCACAAGCCGGTGGCGCTCGGGCGAAAGCCGCACCAGGCTGAAACGCAGCAGCGGCGGCGCACCAAGATCAAACCGCGCCCCGCGATCCTCCGCCAAGATCTCCGCCAGCCGCCCCGCCTGCTCCCCCGCCCCCAGACGCGACAGGTCGACGACCCGCCACGGCGGCGCCAGCGGCGCCACAATCACCTGAACCGGCCGGCTCAGATCCCCCTGCACAAACCCAGCGCGCAAGCTCGCATGCCGGGCCAACAGCGCCGCACCCGCGCCCCGCAGTCGCCCGACATCCAGCGCCCCCTCCAGCCCAAGCTCCAGCTGAACCGTGTAGACGTCCGGCGCCGCCGCATCATACAGCGCATGAAACAGCAGCCCTTCCTGCAACGGCGACAGCGGCAGAATGTCCTCAAGCTGCGGATAGCGCCGTTCCAGTCCCTCAATCTCCTCCTGCGTCAGACCCGCCAGAGGACAATCGCTCGGGCTCCGGCCCCCCGCCCCAGGCGCCCCCGCACATAAAACCAGCCCCTCCAGCCAGCGGAACCAGCTCCCCGCCAGCGCCCTGACCGCCTCCTCCGTCACAAGCCGCGGCGCCCACGTCCAGTGCGCCTCAAGCTCCAATCCGCCAACCCCCTCCCGCGTGACCGCATTCACCTCGAGGCAATGAGCAAGCGGCATCCCAGGATCATACCCAGACCCCAGAACACCCGTCTCCGCCGCCGCCGACCACGCCGTCCCCCCAGAACCGCCCAGCCGTCCCAGATAGTTGAACCCAAGCTGCGGCGTCCCATAGCCCGCCAGCTCCCCCGCCGTCTCCTCGTTCAAATAGCGCAGAAGCCCATAGCCAAGCCCGTGATCCGGCAGCGCCCGAAGCTGCTCCTTGATCCGCTTGAGCGCACCGCCAAGACCCCCGCCCCCGGCCAGCCCCGACCCAGCGTCAACCGCCCCGGCATCAAGCCGCACCGGATAAACGCTGGTGAACCAGCCCACCGTCCGCGACACGTCCACATCGGCAAAAACCTCCTCGCGGCCGTGACCCTCCACATCAAGCAACACCGCACGGCCCGCTTCCTCGCTCGACCCCACGCCCCGCCGCCCGCACCACTCCGCAAGCGCCACCGCCAAACCGGTCAAAAGGACCTCTTGCACCCCGCAATGAAACGCCGACGCAACCCGCGTCAGCAACCCCTCCGTCACTCGCGACGGCAAAACCACCCGCACATGCCCAGCACCCCCGGCAAGGTCCCGCTCAGGATCAAGCGCCCCCTCCACCAGCCGCAGCGACGGACGGCTCAGCATCCCACGCCACAGCGAAAGCTCGCCCACAACCTCCGCCGCCCGCGCCCGCTCCGCAAGCCGCCGCGCCCACCCGCGAAACGACGTCCCCACCGGCGACAGCGACGGAACCTCCCCCCGAACAACCGCCTCCCACGCCGCCCGCAAATCCGCAACCAGAAGGCGCCACGACACCCCGTCAACCGCCAGATGATGAATGCTCAGCAGCAGCCGGCCCGCCGCCGTCCCGCCGGCGTCAAACCACACCGCCTGAACCAGCCCCCCCGACTCCGGTGATAGCCGGCCCGCCGCCGCCCGACCCTCCACGGCGATCCGTTCGCCAAGCTCCCCCGCAGCCAGCCCGCCTGCCTCAACCCGCCGCAAGCAGCCCCGCGCCAACACCGACCCGCGCGCAAGCCCCTCCACACGCCACGCCCCGTCTCCCCCAACCAACAGCCGCAGCCGCAATGCGTCATGATGATCGACAAGGCTCTGCAACGCCCCCGCCACATCATCCTCGCGCAGGCCCGCTGGAACCCGCAGAACCACCGCCTGGTGAAAGCCCGCAATCGCCCCCCCAAGCTCCGCAAGCCACCGCATCACCGGCGTCGGCGCAACCACCCCCGTCGCCTCATCCGAAGCCGCATCCGAAACAGACGCCGCCCGCTCCCCGACCGGCCGCACAACCGGCGCAAGCCCCGCTACCGTCTGATGCTCAAACACCGCCCGCGGCGTCAGCAAAAGCCCCGCCTTGCGCGCCCGGCTCACCAGCTGGATCGACAGGATGCTGTCGCCCCCCAGCGCAAAAAAGTTGTCGTCGATCCCGACCCGCGGAAGCCCCAACACCTCGGCATACAGCCCGCACAGCGCCTCCTCCACCGGCGTCCGCGCGCCCCGCCCAGACGCCCCCTCAACAGGCTCCGGCGCAGGAAGCGCCCGACGGTCCAGCTTCCCGTTCCCCGTCAGCGGAAGACGGTCCAAAAACACAAACGCCGACGGAACCATGTAGTCCGGAAGCCGCCCCGCCAAATGCGCCCGCAACCCCCCCGCATCCACACACGCCCCAGCCGCCGCCGCCACATACCCGACCAGCCGCGCCCGCGAGCCCGCCCCAACCGCAACAACCGCCGCCTGCCGAACCCCCGCATGCCCAACCAGCGCCGCCTCAATCTCCCCAGGCTCAATCCGATGCCCGCGCAGCTTCACCTGCCCATCCGCCCGACCCGCAAACTCCAACACCCCGTCCCCGCGCCACCGCGCCAAATCCCCCGTCCGGTACATCCGGCTCCCCGCCACGCCAAACGGGTCCGCAACAAACCGCTCCCCCGTCCAATCCGCACGCCCAACATACCCCCGCGCCAATCCCGCCCCCGCCAGGTAAAGCTCCCCCACAACCCCAGCCGGTACAGGACCCAAGCTCCCGTCCAACACATACGCCCGCGTGTTCGCAATCGGACGACCTATCGGCGGCGCCGACGCCTCGCTCAACGGCTCGCTCATCGTCGCGCACACCGTCGTCTCGGTCGGTCCGTAAGCGTTGATCATTCGCCGGCCCTGCGACCAGCGGCCAACCACCTCCCCCGGACAGGCTTCGCCCGCGACGATCACGGTCTGCAGCGGAACAGCCTCCGACAGCTCCGCCACCAGCGCCGGCGGCAACGTCGCATGCGTCACCCGCCGCTCGCTGATCAGCCGTTCCAGTTCCGCGATGCTGCGGTCCCCCGACGCCAGCACCAAGGCGGCGCCAGACGCCAAGGTCGTCGCAATCTCCGAAACGGCCGCATCAAAGCCCGGCGAAGCAAACTGGAGGACGCGCGCCTCCGCCGTAATGGCAAAGCGATCGACTTGCGCCGCCACCAGACTGGGTATTCCGGCATGGCTGACGACGACGCCTTTGGGGGCGCCGGTGGAGCCGGAGGTGTAGATGACATAGGCGGGGTTGGCCGGGTCGAGGGAAAGCGGCGGGGCGGTGGCGGGATGCCCCGCAAGCGCCGCCGCATCCGCGTCGAGCCGCACCCGGACCACGCCGCCGGCCGCGCCCAGCCGCCCCTCCAGCCCCGCCTCCGTCACCACCGCCGCGGCCCGCGCATCCGCCAGCATGTACCCCAGACGCTCCGCCGGATGGCTCGGATCCAGCGGAAGATACGCCCCGCCCGCCTTCAGGATCCCCAGCGCCCCCACCACCAGCGAAGGCGAGCGCTCCACGCACAGCCCAACCACCGCCTCCGGCCCAACCCCGAGCCCGCGCAGATGATGCGCCAGCCGGTTCGCCCGATCCTCCAGCTCCGCGTAGCTCAGCGTCTCCGCCGCCCCCACCACCGCAACCGCCCCAGGACGCCGACCAGCCTGCTCCCCCACCAGCTCCGGCAGGCTCGCCGACCGCACAGCGCGCGCGGTGTCGTTGAATTCAATGAGAAGCTTCCGCCGCTCCTCCGCCCCCAGGATGTCAAGCGCCCCAATCGTCCGGTCCGGAGGCGAGCACGTCGCCACTCCCAAAAGCTTCAGAAATCTCTTCTGGCAGTCGGCGATTTCCGCGGTGTCGTAACGCGCCGGATTGGCGTCGAAGTCGACCCGGATCGGTTCACCGTCGGAACGATCGTAAATGGAGATGAGGAGGTCTTCGACGGGCCCGATCGCGAGGTTGCTGGCAACCGCTTTGCATCCGGCGAAATCAAAACCGTAATCGAACCGCATGACATTCACGCCGACGCTAAACAGAGATCGGCCGTCGTCGGCCGCTCCCAGATCACGTCGCAAATCGGAAATGTGATAGCGCTGGTGACCGAGCGCGCGGCGCATTTGCAACGCGGTCTGTTCGAGCACTTCCGCGATCGACGCGCGCCCATGAACCCCCAAGCGCAGTGGCAATATGTTGGTCGCCATGCCCGGAATGTGTCGCGTGACTTCCGTGCGCGGCGCGGCCACGAGGCCGATCACCAGATCCGGCGCGCCGGTCAGGCGGTGCAACAAGATCGCCACCGACGCCGTTACCATCTGCGCCATCGTCCGGCGCGACATCGCGCGAAGTTGTGCGGTGCTTGCCGCGTCCAAATGGCCCGTAACCCGAATCACCCCATCGGAACGAACTGAGGAATGACCGGCGAAACCGACCGGGCCGGGCCGATCGGCCAGCGAGCCGAGCCAAAAATCCCGATCTTTCGTGAACTGCTCGGAAGCCCGATAGGCGGCGTCCTCTTCCACCAGAACAGCGAGGGGCTTGAAGGGATCGTCGTGCAGCGCTTTGCCGGTGTGGAGTTGGGTGTAGATTTCGGCCAGACGGTTGGCGATCAACCGCATCCCGAAACCGTCCACAACGATATGGTGATAGCGCGCGTACCAGAAGTACCGGTCAGTCGCCGCCTTGAACAAGGCAAACCCGAACAGCGGAAAGTCGGTCGCTTCGGTTCGCTTCGAAAGATCCGCTCTCATCCACGCTTCGGCCGAGGCGCGCGGGTCCAATTCGGCGCTGACATCGATGATCGGCATCGGCCATGCCGGCGTCGCGACGATGGTCTGCCGCGGCCCGTCGTCGTCAGCGGTTATCCGCACACGAAGCGAGTCCGTCTCGTCGACGACGCGTCGAAGCGCTTGTTCGAACAACGCGGGGTCGATGCATCCCGCTATGTCGAGATACACGGCGATGTGAGGGTTTAACCACGGGTCGAGCTGTTGAGCGAACCAAATCCCCAGCTGAGCGGATGACAGCGGGAACGCGACGCCGGGTTGCGACATGCGGTCGGGGTTCATTTCGGACGGAGAGTTGTTAGGATTTTTGTTCGTAACACCGCGAATGCGAGCGCCACCTGGATATCTATCAAGCGCAGCCATAATTCCGAGAGAATTCCTGTTCCGGCTTCGCGCGCGATCGGATGGCGCAACCAAAGCGGCAAAGAGACCAGGCCGGCGTGACGGCGTGTCAATGCGGCCGACGAATCATCATTCGTGTCATTCGGGATCTAACTGTACGATGTTACTTTCACAGCCATTTCAAACATTCGACGTAAGGCCTGTCCACAGTGAAATCTTCACTTCCGTGTGCGGTGCACGGCACGTGGTTCACGGCTGGGCTGAGGCGCACCGTCAACTCTATGGAGGCTCATTTGCTCTTCACCCGACGCGATCTCCTCCGTAGCACGGTTTTGACCGTCACGACTCCGGCGCTTGCGGCCGTGACTGGGTCCTGGCCGACGAGTGCGGTAGCCCATGAAGAAGGTGGCGGAGAGCCGGTCTTCCGGCACGGCCTATCGCTCTTCGGCGACCTCAAATATCCGGCCGGCTTCAAGTATTTCGACTATGTCAATCCGACTGCGCCGAAGGGCGGCTTGGCGCGCCTGAGCGCGCTCGGGACATTCGACAATTTCAACATCGTGGTCGCCGGCGTGAAGGGTTCGCTCGCCGCTGGCGTCGAGCTTGTCTACGACTCCCTGATGGCGCGCGCGTTCGACGAAGTGTCGGCGGAATATGGCCTGCTCGCCGAGGGGGCGAGCTATCCCGAGGATCACAGTTTCGTCACCTACAGGCTGCGCCCGCAGGCGCGCTGGCACGACGGGCAACCGGTGACGCCGCGCGACGTGATTTTCTCCTTCGAGGCGTTTCGCAAGCACCATCCCCAGCTCGCGGCCTATTACCGGCATGTCGTGAAGGCGGTTCAGAGCGGCGAGCGCGACGTGACGTTCTGGTTCGATCAGCCCGGCAATCGCGAACTGCCGCAGATCGTCGGCCAGCTCAATGTCCTGCCGCAGCATTGGTGGGAGGGCGTCGACAAGGCCGGCAACAAACGCGACGTCGCCGCCACCACGCTCGAACCGCTGCTCGGCTGCGGCGCCTACCGCATCAAGGACTTCGTGCCCGGCCGGTCGATCGCGCTCGAGCGGGCGGCGGATTACTGGGGCAAGGACCTGCCGGTGAATGTCGGCCGGAATAATTTCGACGAGATCCGCTACGAGTTCTTTCGCGATCCGACGGGTTCGCTCGAGGCCTTCAAGGCCGACCACATGGACTGGCGCATCGAACCAGGCGCGAAAAACTGGGCGACCGCCTACGACTTCCCGGCGGTGCGCGAGAACCGCGTCGTGCTCGAGGAATTCCCGGTCCGCAACATGGGGATCATGCAAGCCTTCGCGTTCAACACGCGGCGCGACAAGCTCAAGGACGCGCGGGTGCGGCGCGCCTTCAATTTCGCCTTCGACTTCGAGGAGATGAACAAGCAGATCTTCTTCGGCCAGTACAAGCGGATCGCGAGCTATTTCGAGGGCACCGAGCTCGCCTCCTCGGGTCTCCCGACCGGGCTGGAGCTGGAGATTCTGGAGCCGCTGCGCGGCGAGGTGCCGCCCGAGGTGTTCACCACGCCGTACACCAATCCGGTCGGCGGCAATCCGGAGGCGGTGCGCGCCAATCTGCGCGAGGCGGTGCGCCTCCTGCGCGAGGCGGGCTACGAGGTGCGCGATCAGAGGCTGGTCGAGGCGAAGACGGGCGAGCCCTATGCAGTCGAATTCCTCGCCGCCGATCCGAACACCGAACGCTTCGTCTTGTTCTACAAGCCCTCGCTCGAACGGCTGGGCATCGAGGTCACCGTTCGCACCGTCGACGATGCGCAGTTCGAGAACCGGCTGCGCCAGTGGGATTTCGACATCATCACCGCTATGTGGCCGCAGTCGCTCTCGCCCGGCAACAATCAGCGCGGCTATTGGGGATCGCAGGCTGCGGACCAGCCGGGCTCGCGCAACCTGATCGGCATCAAGAACGCGGCGATCGACAAGCTGATCGACCGGGTGATCTTCGCCAAGAGCCGGGCCGAGCTGGTGGCGGCGACGCATGCGCTTGACCGCGTCCTGCTGCATCACAACTATGTCGTGCCGCAATGGGGCTACGGGAAGCTGCGCACCGCGCGGTGGGACCGTTTCGGCAGGCCGGAGAACATGCCCGAATATGGCATCACGTTATTCCCGACCATCTGGTGGTGGGACGCTCAAAAGGCAGCCCAGCTAGAGAGCCGTTTGTGACGCAAGCAGTTTACCCCCGAGGTCCCGTCTTTGAAGCTTTCGCATCCTTCGCGCCTCCATTTTGACCGCTCTGGCGCCGTCTTGAGGCGCATGATAGGGTTTACATAGATGTGTGCGCCGCATTATCCGAAATCATGCATTGTTGACACGTGATCGATTGCGGCGCGGCTCCGATCGTTGATAATTGGCGGATGGTTAAAAAAGGAAGCTCGTGACATGTCCCAAGACGCAGCTGGGTCGGCTCAGGCGCAAGGTCCCGACACTCAACCCACCGAGATGACCGACGAGCAGCGCGACGAGCTTGCGGCGCAAGTCGTCGATCGGTTTGCGCTGTATTCGGGGGCGGCCGGCCTCATACCGGTGCCGGTCGTCGACGTAGCGGCAGTCGGCGGCGTGCAGCTGCAAATGCTGCGGCGGCTTTCAGAAATCTACGACGTCCCCTTCTCGGATAACCGCGGCAAGTCGATCATCGCAAGCTTGGCCGGCGCACTGATCCCGGCGGGAACGGCGACGGGCACCGCAGTCGGCGTTGGAAGCATGTTGAAGGGATTGCCTGGAATTGGGACGATGATCGGAGCCGTCACGATGCCGGCTTTCTCCGCGGGCGCCACCTATGCGATCGGCAAGCTCTTCATTCAGCATTTCGCTTCCGGCGGCACGCTCCTCGACTTCAATCCTCCCGATTATCGTGAATTCATCAAGGCTCACAAGGAGCGGTTCGGCGTGCAATCGGCCGGACAGCGAAACCCGCCCAACAAGTAGGAGACGGCTCGTCGGCGGCGGGTTGCGCCTCAGCCGTTGGCGAAGCATTTCCGATCGTGGGCGGTCCCATGCCGCGCACAGGGGATATATAATGCAATGGTGGCAGTGCTCGCGTTAGTCGCGTATATTTTGTTCTGCATTCTCGTCGGAGTCTGTGGCAGCCAGCGGCGCATGGGCTTCACCGGCACATTCCTTCTTTCCTTTTTTTTCACTCCGCTGGTGGTTCTTGTCGTTTTGCTTTTGACAGGGCCATCCCAGCGCGTCGAAAGTCAGCGGCAGTCTCAAGGCGAATGATCTCAGCTGTGGCCGGCGCAGAAACCAGCTGAACAGACGACGAGCGTTGGCGTTGCGAACGCGGGTTAAGCGGACCACACCTCATGCCTTTTCTCCAGCTTGTTCGCCGCGAAATGCAAGGTTCGCTCAAGCGACTTGTCCTCGTTGCGCTCATCGGAGGCCTGAGCGGGTACGCGATTCTCGCAGCGATCAACGCGGGCGGACAGGCCGCCGACAAGGGAAGCCCCAGCCTGTGGTCCGCGGCTCTCTTTCTGATCGCATTGCTTCTCTTCGTGCGAACCCAGTTTTACATCCTGATCACGACGACGGCCGAAATCCAAGCCATCATCCACAAGCTGCGGGTGCGGCTGATGGATTATGTCCGGCGATCCGAACTTCTGCCGATGGAGTTGATGGGGCGCGCCGAGATCGTGGCCGCCATCACGCGGGAAACGGCGACGCTTACCCAGGCGAGCAACGCCCTCCCGTTCGCGGTGCAAGCCGGGCTTCTCATACTCCTGGTCGCGGCCTACGTCGCATATCAGTCGCTTGTCGCCTTTTTATTAGCCTTCGTGATCGTTGGGGTGGGCGCCTTCCTGTTTCATGCGAAGAACCGTCAGCTCTCTATCGAATTGAAAGAGGCGTCCACCTGGGAGAACCGACTTTTCGATCGATTGTCCGACCTGCTGGATGGGTTCAAAGAGGTCAAACTCAACACCGCCCGCAGCGACGAGCTGTTCGGCGACATCATTGATGTGTCGCGAACCGCCGCGAACATCAAAATTCGGGCGCAGAGCGAGACCTTCAAGAGGCTGGTGCTGTTGCAGGGTTCTCTGTACACCTTGTTGGGCGCTGCCGCGTTCGCTGTCCCCGTTCTGAGCAGCGCGATCGAACCGGGCTCCACGACGAAAACAGTAACGGCTCTCGTATTTATTGTCGGGGCAACATCCGGACTGATCCAGTCGATCCCGATCGTCACGGCCGCAAACGAAGCCGCCAAGAACATCGAAGCGCTCGAAGCAAAGCTGCGGGCGACCGCTGCGACATCCGAGATCACCGTTCCCGAACCGCGCAAGCGGTTCGAAAAGATCGAAATGCGCGACGTCGAGTTCAGCTATGTCGACAAATGGTCGGATACGTATTTTAAGGTCGGACCGATCCACTTCACCTTGCGATCGGGCGACCTCGTTCTCCTCACGGGGGGCAACGGATCAGGCAAATCGACTTTCATGAAGTTGCTGGCGGGGCTTTACAAGCCCGAATCGGGCGAGATTCTCTTCGATGGCGTGCATGTCACGGAGAGAACGCGCCAAACCTACCGCGAGTTGATTTCCGCGGTTTTTCCCGACTACCATATTTTTCAGAAACTGTATGGCATAACCGACCCCGATCCCGACGAGATCGATCGGCTGCTTGCCGAATTCCGCCTTCTCGACAAGACCGGAGTGGTCGACCGGCAGTTTCGCACGGTTGACCTTTCGAGCGGCCAGCGTAAGCGGCTTGCGCTGATCGTGAGCCTTCTCGAAAAGCGCCCCATCTTGTTGCTGGACGAATGGGCGGCGGACCAGGACCCTGAATTCCGCCGTAAGTTCTACTTCGAGCTCTTGCCTGCCCTGACCAGTGCCGGCGCGACGGTGGTGGCGATAACCCATGACGAGCGCTATATTAACGAAATAGACGTGCCCGCCCGCCGACTTCGCATGGACGAAGGTCGTTTTGTTGGGCCGCAAGAGGTGGAGAGCGGGGTATGAAAGCGTACGTTTTGTCACTCGACGAAAGACCGCCCCCTAAGACCGTCCGAGAGAGATGGCGGCGCTTTGTCGAAAACTGGCTGCCTACCATCGTCATCTTTCTGATGGTCGCAGCGCTGGTGATCATCGTGATCCTGCCGCGCGTGGTGGTGACGGTTCCGAGCGGACAAATCGGAGTTTTGTGGAAGCGCTTCGAGGGCGGGACGGTTCTGGACCCGCGGGACATCAAAGACGAGGGGCTGCACCTCATTTTGCCGTGGGACAAATTGTTCATCTATGACTTGCGCGTTCAGTCGCTCTCCGAGACCTACGGCGCGATCTCAAGCGACGGCGTGAACATGACGGTGACGATCAACACCCGCTACAGGTTGCAACGCGACTCCGTTCCAGCCCTGCATCAGGTGGTCGGCCCCGATTATACGAAGGTGCTGGGACCGCAGATCGCCAGCGAGATGCGCGAGGTGATTTCGCACTTCACCGCGGAGCAGGTCTACTCGAGCGCGCGTCAAGACATTCAGGATAAGATCCGCCAGGCTGCGCTCGACAAGCTCAGTCACAAGATGATCGAGCGGGAAGGCGACGAAAGATCATATAATGTTGCGATGCGCGACACCATCGTGCTCTATGACACGCTGTTGTACGGCATTGAGCTTCCCGCGACCGTGGTCAGCGCCATCAATCGCAAGGCCGAACAGTACTACGTGTCTGAGGAATACAAGTTCCGCATCGAGCGCGAGAAAAAGGAGTCGGAACGCAAGCGGATCGAGGCTGAAGGCATCCGTGATTTTCAGCAGATCGTAAGCAAAGGGATTTCCGACTCGTATCTGCGATGGCGCGGGATCGAAGCGACTCTCCAGCTCGCGCAATCGAACAATGCGAAGATCGTCATCATCGGCAACAGCAAGGACGGCCTGCCGATCATCCTCAATCCGGAGGCAGCGCCAGCGGCCGCACGCACCGCCGAGGGCGCAACAGGACAGGAAACGCCAGCCTCCGGTTCGGCGACGCCGCTGGAGACCTTGCGGCCCAGCAATCTGTCGACCCCGGCTGAAAAACCAAATCCGGATCAGTCAACGGGCGCCGCCCCGGCGGCTGCGCAGAAGCCGAGTCCTGTTGGGGGAGCGCTGTCCATTCGCTCCATTCTGCCTTTGACCGTCTTGGATCTTGCCTCCTATTATTTTGGGCTGCTGCGCTCCTCGGAATCCGGATCGGAAGAGGCAAAACCCTCTGCATCGACGACGACGGGACAGGCGCATTAGCCGCGCACGGAGGCGTTCGCGGCTTTGCGGGTAATTCGCTTTGCCCGTGACGTTGTTACGTCACCGTTGTTCGATGTTGATCCAATCGGCGATCCGGCCCTTGTCGTCGGTGTGATAGCCGACATTGACCCTGACGCCGGCCTTCACGTCAGAGAAGGCGCCGTTTTTCCCAGCCACGCGGTAGCTCGTCTTGTCGGTGGTCCGATAGGTCCAGCTCTTGTCTTTCCACTCGCAAACAAAGGTCTTGGCCGCATCATCGATCGAGATGATGGTCCCGGTCTGCTCCTCCGCATGGGCGCTGACCATAAACGCGAGCGAGAGAACAACCGCCATGATCACCTTGTGCATCACAATCTCCTCCAGATCCACGGGCCTGCATCCAGAGAACCCGGACGGACACGTTATCATAAATCGCCTGATCCCTGCGCAGACGCGTGTCTCACTTTGACTTGAGATAGCCTCATCAGGTTCAAAGAAAACGCCGCGCTCTGCTTGCTTCTTTATCGATTGAGGGACCTGCGTTATCGCGGCGGGCCAGGATTAGTCGGCAGATACGCCACCGCGATCAGGTGGTTCGCGATGCAGTAACGAAGCTCGACGCTGCGGCCGTTGCAGACGATAGCCTTCCTCTGCGCCAAATGGATTTGAACGTCGTGATGTTCGAGAAACGTTCCGTCGAGCGGATAGACCGCTTTGTAGACGGCCTCCTTCGCTGCGAATAACAGGCGTCCGGCGAAAGGGTCGTTGCCGATCCTCAACCGTTCCTCGGGCGTCGCCACGATATCGAGTAATCCATTTGGCAAAGGCTCGGCCGGTTCAACGTCGATTCCCAAGGCTTCGACACAAAGGCGCGTCGCCACGGCGGCGACCGCGACCCGGCCATCATGCGCGAGCGAACCGACGACGCCGGCCGGCCAGACTGGCGCGCCGGATGGGGCTCGTGGAACTGAGCAGTCAGGATAGCCAAGCCGTCCGAGCAGTTCGCGCGCCACAATGCGGGCGGCCGCGCTGGCGCGCCTTCTCTCGACGACATAGTCAGCAATTGCGCGCGCTTCGTCCGGCCTGAGCGCATCTTCATCGCCCGCTGAGATCAAGCGATGGCTGATTTGAATGCCCGGCAAGGCGAGCGTCTCGATTGCGGATTGCAGCGCTGAATCCGTAACGTTCGTCACGCGCGCGTCCCTTGGCGGCTCGCTCTCCGAGCGAGTTGGTCGGCCGATGGGCGCGCCCGCGCTCGCCCGCTCCGCCGCGGCCGGCTTATCCCACCATCCGCACGAGCTGCTTGCCGAAGTTTTCTCCTGAGAAGAGCCGCAGGAAGGCTTCCGGCATGCGTTCGATGCCGTCGAGCACATCTTCGCGGTAGCGCAAACGCCCGGCCCGCTGCCATGCGGCGAGGCGCGCGAGCGCTTCCTCGCGGCGATGCCACCAGTCGAACACCAGGAAGCCTGCAATAGTCGCCCGGCTGACGATCAGATGCCCGAGAAAGCGCTCGCCGACGTCGGGCGCCTCATAGCGGCTGGCGAGCGCAATGCGGCCGCAGATCACCACGCGCGCTCCGACCGCCAAGGTCCTCATGACGGCGTCGTGAATGGGTCCACCGGTGTTGTCGAAGAAGACGTTCACGCCGCCCGGGCAGGCCGCCTTCAGCGCAGCCGGGAGGCTGCCCGCGGTGCGATGGTTGATCCCTTCGTCGAAACCGAGGCTGCGGCACCATGCGAGCTTTTCGTCGCTCCCGGCGATCGCAACGATCCGGCAGCCGGCAAGCTTGGCAATCTGCCCAACCAGTTGTCCGACCGCGCCTGAGGCGGCCGACACGACGACCGTATCGCCTGGCTTCGGCCGCCCGACCTCGATCAGGCCGACATAGGCGGTGATCCCTGGCATGCCGAGCCAGGACAGCGCGCTCTCGATCGGCGCAAGGGACGGATCAATCCGGTTCACGCCGTCGGGCCCGGGCTGCCCCGGCGTCATAACCGACCATTCCTGCCAACCGAACCCCATAGTTTCGGCAATGTCGCCGATCTTCCAGCTGGGATGACGGGAGGCGACCACCTCGCCCACGCCGCCACCCCGCATCACCTCGCCGATCGCGACTCCCTTGGCGTAGTTCCCCCGGCGGCTCATCCGGCCGCGCATATAGGGATCGACGGACAAGTAGCGCGCTTTGACCAGAATCTGGCCCGGACCCGGCTCTGGCAACGGGGCGGCGTCGAGCGTCCAGCAGGAGGAATCCGGCAGGCCTTCAGGATGTTTGGCGAGCAGCCAACGTCGATTGACGGCATTCGACATCAAGACATGCAATTCCGTGAGGTGCGCGCGCGGCGCGACAAGGGGAGCGTGCGGCGTTCATACGCCGCGGTCCCGCAACTTATAGCTCGCGATCCAAATATCAACCGGCTAGAGACGATGGCGCGCCTTCCGGCAGGGCGTTGGGCGGCGATTCAGGGCACATCCATCCATCGGCGGACCCGCATGCTTCGGGGTTGTCCGGCAATTCGGGCCGGATCAGGATAGCGCGGGCTGCTCGCAATCGAGCCTGCCTGCCCGAACACGCGGGCTCCAGACGGAGGCAGACATGAGGCGCTTCGCAAGGTTGACGACGGCTACGATCTTTTCATTTGGCCTCTGTGCGGCGGCTCATGCTGACATTGTGGCATGCAACGACTTTCGCGCTCCCATCCGCGTAGCGCTCGCCTATGAACGCGAGGGCGGCATCGCGTCGGCGGGATGGTGGCGCGTCGAACCGAACGCGTGTCGAGACATCGATTTCGCCTTCGCCGGCGCGACCCTCTATTACACCGCCGACTCCGAGCCTTATAAGGACGGGAGCAAGACCTTCCGTGACCACTGGGGAAATAAGAAAGAGCTGTTCATCCCGAGCAAGGACTTCAAAACCAACGAAGCCAATCGCAAAGAGCGCAATGCGAAGCCCGTGATGTTCAGCCAAACGGAGCTGTCGCCGCAGCAACAGGCGAAGCCGGTGGTGATCACGTATCGCTTCAGCTCAGGCACCACCACCACGAACATAAAATTCAAGTGAGCGAAAATAGCGAAGGCCAGCCTTCGCGCCCTCAGCGATTATGCGAGCCGTCGGCGCAGATCGCCGTGCGAAACTCGCAGGAGTCCGGATAAGGCGATTCGCGCTGGCAAAATTCGATCACCTGGCCGCGCGCATCATTGAGATTGGCGGCGATATAGGCAAACGCGCCGAAATTCCGTTGGCGCCGCGACCGGCCGCCCGCACTTGCCAGTCCGATGCACTGCGAGCCGGACGCCGTCGAAACCTTGCAGTCCCCCCGCGCGCGCCGCTGGCATTCGCTCAATGCCTCCTGTTCGGCCAGCCGCCGCGATGGCCGCAGCCAGACTGCCGAGTAGGCCCCGCGGGCATGGAAGGCGAGCGTCGCCCATTCGGATGGGATCTTGACGTCGCGCAGGGTGTTCAAGAAGCCCTCGTCGATCTGACCCGTCTGGGGCAAAGAGAAGTTTTGCTGAAACCGCGTGATCGCGCCGATCGTGGCCTGGTCCATTCGCCCGTTGATCGGTCCCGGATTGTAGTTGAGGTTGAACAGCCGCTCCTGCACCTCGGCGACCACGCTGGTGGTGTGCGCAACCGGCGTGACCGAACTCGGCGCATTGCGGAATTCCGGCGCGAGCGACCCTGGACTGCCTCCGATGAGCGAGCCGGTCCCAGGGCTGTTGGGCTGGGGAGAAACTGCGCTCGGGTTAAAATCGACGCGCGGGACGCTGCCGCCGGGCGGCCCCGCTCGCGGCGCTTCCTGCGGCTTCTCTTGCAACGCTCTCAGCCGTTCGCGCGCGATTGGAGCGAGACGTCCGTTCGGATACGCGGCAAGGAAGGACTCGATCTCCGCCGGATTATTCGAGTCGCGCACCTTGCTCCACGATTCCAGTTCTTGGCGCGCCGCGGCTGGATTTGGCGCGGCCTGTGCGAGGATCAAGGGCCGGGGCCGCGCCGAAGCTCTCTCGCCGATATCCAAGCGACGATCGGCTTCGCGAGCCATTGCGATTGTTCCGGCGCATGAGAGAACAACCAGGCCTACGACCCAATTCCGCGACATCGGCGCTCCCTGACAACGGATGCTTTGGTCGCAAAAACGATAGCCGCAAAACGCCGGCTTATCCAGTTGAGCCCCTTCGCCACAGGTCTCGCATGCAACCAGGCTGGGCGTCGCGCTGCCGGCGTCGGCCGTGTTCACGCGGTCCGGACGCGAGCGTCGGGCGGTCAATTCCTTGTGTCGAAAAAGGAGACTTGCTTCTCATAATGAACCCCCGGACGTAGACTTGAAACTAAGCTTTGCCCTCGACAGCAACCGGCCGGTCAGTTCGAATGGCTCCTGCGGAAATGGATCAGCAACGCGGTGCGGCTGCGGCGTTCCAGCCACAACTACAGCCCCAGACGATGCCGGAAGTACAACCCGACCGCCGGCGCGGTGCGGGCGAAAGCGGCTTGTCGCAAGGGGCGAAGATCGGGCTTGGCGTGGGCGGCCTGTTGCTGATCGGCGCGATCGCAGCGGGCGTGATCTCCCTGACGAAATCCGACGCGCCGTCCCCCGCCAGCAATCCCACATTCGCCGCGGCGTCCTCCACGACGGATGCGGCGCGCATGTTCCAACCCGTGGCCGCGAACGAAATCGATCAGGCCGTCGCCGCCTTGATCCTGCCCGAGCAGCAAAAGGCGCAAGTGCGTCAAGCGCTCAATAAGCACGCGCTCAAGATCGCCTGGGTTAACCTGTCGGACTCCGAGGCGGAGGACGGGGACTGGGTGTCGGTCAGCTCCGGCGGCTATAATCAGAGCGTGAGGCTGTTCAAGGATCCGCTCCGCGTCGCCGTTCCCTACGTCCCGGGCGTGCCCGTCGCCGTCACCGGGCTGATCGACGGGGACGGCAACGGCATTACCGTCGCCGTGCATTCTGGCGCCAGCACGTTCAAGCTGAAGCACCTGGTCCGAGGCGAAACCATCCAGGTGCCGACCCCATGACCGGCGGAATGTGGGCCGGCCGGCTGGGGATCGTGATCGCGATCATCATCGTCGCACAGGCGTCGGCGACACTCGCTTATGTCTTGGTCGGCATCGCCTTCGTCGGTGCGGCCGGTTACTTCGTGTACAAGGGCTCCTACCTGCCGAGGTTCATCATGGACATTCTCGAACAATACACCAATAAGGCCGCCTTGGTGAAAGCGGTTGAAAAGGAGGGCGATAAGCTAACAATGATCAATGCCGCGGAGCTCGCGGCAAAGCTCAAGGCCAAGGTCATCGGCCAGGACGCGGTCATCGATCAGATCGCCGCGCAATTGCGCCGACGCGTCGCGGCAAAACGCAAGGACAAGCCGCTTGCGGTGTTCTGCTTTGCCGGCGCGCCCGGGGTCGGCAAAAGCCACCTCGCCAAGGTGCTTGCCGAAGCGCTTTACGGCGACAAGACGCATCTGCTTTTCGTCGAGATGGCGACCTGCGACCGCAGCGAAGCGAGCTGGTCGCTGTTCGGCTCGCCGCAGGGCTATGTCGGCGGGCCGGGCACGCTCACCTCGGGGCTGCGCGACGTGCCTAATTCCGTCGTTCTCCTCGACGAATTCGAGAAGGCGCATTCCGACGTCCACAAGCGGTTCCTGAGCGCGTGGAACGATGGCTTCATGACCGACCTGCGAACGGGCGAGAAGGTCGCAACCAACCAGGCAATCTTCATCCTCACCACCAACGCCGCCTGCAGGCGCATCGGCGAGCTCGCGCGTGACCACAAGGGCACGGCCGAAGAACTCGACCGCGTCGTGAAGACGACACTCGCCGACGTCCATTTCGTGCCAGAGGTGCTCTCGCGCATCGACGAGGTGTTCGCCTTCCGCGAGATGCAGGGGCTCGACATCGCCCGCGTCGTCGCACTCCTTATCGTCGACGAGACCCGGCAGCTCGGGCTTGAGATCGCCGGCCAAGGCATCGATCCCGCGATCCTGCTCGACGCCATCGAGAAGATCACCAAGGTCGGCATGGAAGGCGGCGTGCGCGTGATCCGCCGCCAGATCGAAAAGCAGATCACCGACGGACTGATCGATGCAAAGGCCGACGGCGCGAAAAAGGTGCGCCTGGAGGCAGAGGGCGACCGCGTGAATGTGATTCCGGTGTTCGATGAGCCGCCGGCGGAAACCGGCGCGGCGCAGGCGGCGGCGCCGCCGGCCGCCGCGCATTAGCACAACGCCCCTACACGCCTCGGAGGCGACGCCATGTCAATGGGCGCGGCACACGGCGGCGGCATGCTGCCGACCAACCGGCGTAAGCCGCCGCTGCGGACCTTCGTCAGCCTGTATCGCGGCGAATTCGCCTTCCAGGGGATGGTCGATTTCGCCGCGATCGGCTTGGTGGTGCTGCTGTTCCTGCATCCGCCCTCTGCAGACCAAGTGCGCTCATGGTTGAGCCGCATCGGCATTGGCTCGGGCGAGACGCAGCCGAAGGCCGTATCGACGGCTCCCGTGCAAACGGGCGCACAATCGGGAGCCCCTCAGTCGACGAAGCAAGGGCAAGGCTCGGCGCCGGCGGCCAAGCAGCCGTCGCCCGGCGCGCAAACGGCGCAGGGCCAGCAGCCGCCAGTCGCGCCTCCGTCCAACCCGATCATATTCCCGACGGAGATTGCTCGACCCTCGCTCGCCAATGTGATGCTGGTGGAGATCGGGGAGACCGCTTTCCGCAACTCGCACGCGGCCGACCAGCAGCGTCTGCTGGCGGCGCGCGCGGCCTATCGCAATGGCCGCGGCGGCGAGATTGTCGATATTCTCAAGGACGCCGACGGGCGCGATCCGAACGTCGCCTTCATGCGCGGGTTGGGCCTCCTGATTCGCGGCGACGAGGCGAGCGCCAAGGCCGCCGAAGAATCGCTGCGGACCGCCGTCGCGGCCCAACATACGCTCGCTGAAACGCTGCTTGGGCGTATATTGATCACCGCCCCGAAGGGGATCACGAAGAACGTCGAAGAGGGTCGACGTCTGATCGAAGCGGCGGCCGCAAGCGGCGATCCGCAGGGACAGCGCGTCGCCGCCATCGCCCTCATCAGCGCGGAATTTGGGAGCTTCCAACCCGACCGCGCCGCTTCCTTGTTCAAGAAGGCGGCGGAGGCGGGCGACCCGCAGGCCATGTTCCATTACGCGCACGTTCTTTCGGAAGGGATCGGCGTTCCCGCCGACCGAGCCGCTGCGATGGATTTCCTCGGCCGCGCCGCCGCGGCCGGGCTCACGACCGCACAGCTCACGATCGGCGAAATCCTGCTGGATCAATACGAGGCCAAGGCGCTGAACGATCCGAGCGACGCGGTGGCCTGGTTCGAGCGCGCGATGCAGAAGGGGTTTTCGTGGCTCGCGCTGAACAAGTTGCAGAGGCTGTATGGCTGGGTCGGCCGCGATGCGCCGTGGAACGACAAGTCGCGCTATTTCGAACTGGCCAAGCAGTGTTCGGGCTTGGCGGAGATGTACTGCCAATACAGCAACTCGATTGCCTTCCAAAACGGCTGGGGCGCCGCAAAAGACGCGACTGGCGCTTATGTCCATGCGCTCATTGCGCGCGACCTCGGGCATCCCAATGTCAAAGCCGAAACCATCGACGCTCTCGGGAATTCGCTGACGGCGAAGGAACGCGCCGATGCGGCGGAAAGGGCGCGGCTGCTGCGCCAGAAGCTTGGGCCCGTGCCTGGCTTGGTCGTGTTCCAGTATCCCGATGCGACACGTCCCTCACCTTGGATCTCGATCGGGGACATCGAGAAGACCGCGCCCGCGCAACAGTCGCAGCCCGCCCAGAACGCGGGCGAGCCCGCCGCGGCGTCGATCAACTTCGACGAATACATGTCCAAGCCGACGGGGTTTTACTATTGGCGCATCGCCTTCGACCCGGCCGCGTTCAATGATCGGCCGCCGCAGCTCAGGGCCGCCTTGCGCGCCGCGCTCGCGGCCTATCGAAACAAGCAGCCCGCCGGCATAAACGAGGCCCTCAAGAACGCGGATCCCAACGACCCCGCCGTCAACCTGCTCAAGGGCATCGCGACCCTGCGGCTCTCCGACGATCCGTCCGATACGCAGGTCCGCGCCCAGCTTGAGGCGGAAGCGGCGCGCTACCTGCGGGCGGCGGCAAATGCGGGCGATGTCAAAGCATCGGCCATTCTCGGCAGCCTGCTGACGATGACGCTGCGCGGCATACCGCAGAATCTTCAAGAGGCGAGCCAATTGGCCGAACGCGCGGCGCAATCGAATGATGCATTCGCCGTGCGCCAGCTCGCTGTCAGCGTGCTTACCGGCGCTTTCGGCTCGGCAAACCCGACGCGCGCCGCCGATCTCATGTGGACGGCCGCCGAACTCGGCGACCCCGCGGCCAACGTCATGATGGCGGCCTTCTTCCAGAACGGCACCGGAGTGCCCCAGGACGCGGAGAAAGCGGAAAAATATCTCCGGCGCGCCGCCGACCTCGGCTACACCGACGCGCAACGTGTGCTCGGCAATTGGATCATCGATCGCTATAAGAACAAACAGATCGCAAGCCCCGCGGAAGGCGCGCGTCTCCTTGAAAAAGCGCTGACGAACGGACGATCGATCTGGTCGGCGCGTCAGCTTGCCTTGCTTTATGGCGACGTCGGTCGGGAGCCGCCTTGGCGAGACCGATCGAAGGGCCTCGAATATACGCGCGTGTGCACCCCCTATTCGTACGCGGCCTGCCATTTCGCCGCCGGCGCCTATCTGGCGGGAGCAGGCGGCATAGCCGCCGATCGCGTGAAATCCTGGGCGCACTACAACGTCGCGCGTGAACTGGGAAGCACGGACGCCGTCGCCCGTCTCGAAAAACTGGAAAAAGCGATGACGACGAACGAGCTCAACAGCGCGCGGGATCTTTCGCAAGCGATCATCCGCGACTTGAAGCCGGTTCCGAGCGACATCGAAATCCAGGAGACATCGGCATTCGCGGCGTCGGCGGCTCCGGCGGTTTCCCCCTCGGCGAGCAACTACGCCGACGAGTTGACCGACTGGGGCATCCGCCCGCAACCGACCCTCAAATACGAGGTCGGCAGCAAGACGCCGATGTCGATCCCGGGCGCTCGACGCATCACCACGCAGGACCTCAAGGACTTGAGTCAACGGGCCCTCGTCCTCGATGTGCTGGATGAACAGTCGGGCCATTACACCATCCCCGGCGCGATCCATCTGCCGGGCGCCGGCAACTACGGCAACGGACATTTCGATGATCGCCTGCAGGACAAGTTCCAGACCGTGCTGTCGCGCCTGGTCAGTCGAAATCCCGGCAAGCCAATCGTCTTCTTCTGCGCGAGTTCGCAGTGCTGGGAGTCCTACAACGCCGCTTTGCGGGCGATGAAGATGGGGTTTGAGAACGTGCTCTGGTATCGGGGCGGGCTGTTGAGTTGGAAGACGGCGAGCCTTCCGGTGACGTCCCCGACGGAGGTTTATCCAATCAAGTGATCGGCCTGAAATACTTGTCGGGCCGACCAGACCAACGGGGCGCGCCGGGCGGGTTTTTTCGGACATCGTCGGCGGGCGCGGAGCTTGCAGGATCATGAGGCCGGTCGGCCGAAACTATTTTGGTATGCAGGCCAACACGAGCTTCACCGGATTGTTGGTGGTGCGGCGAAACGTGGCCCGATTGGCATCCTCAAAAATCAATCTGCCGGGAGCAGTCCCGAGCACGTAAGCATTCAGGATTTTGCCGGTCGGACCGCATGTGAGCAAGCATTCGCCTTTGCACTCCAGCTCGGCCATCTCAATGGCGGTCCCGCCAGGTCCCGGTGGTCCAGGCGGACCTTGCTCACCCTTGTCCCCCTTCGCGAGTTGACCATCGCTGCAAGCGGCAACGAGCACTGCGAGCAATCCCAAGGAAAGCATGGCCTTCATCGACGGCCTCCTCAAATGAATGCCCACTCTATGCAACGAGAAGCCAACCGGGCATTCCCCAGAGGTCGCTGCGCGCCACACGGAATCGCCTCGGAACGAGCGACGGCGCCCACGCGGCATGCGCCTGTCGAGCAGCGTCCAATCCCCATGCCAAGTCCGGTATTTTCATTATCTCTTAGGAAATACACTTCCTTGGCTAGGGAAACACACTTCTTCGTTGGGTAGCCCAGGCTAGCCGAGAGTGACCGCGGGGCTTTGCAATTTGCAAATATGGAATCGCAATTTGCGAAGCAAAACGCGCGCCCCCGGGCTCGCCCAAGAGACAAATCGACCTGTGGACGCCGGGCAAATTTGGCAAGCCGAGCAAGCCTCTCCGGAGCGCGGGCGTCCGTTAAATTCGCGCGACGACAAGCAGCGAGTCTGTCGGTCGAGCGGCGATCAGAATCGCTCGATTTCAAACTCCTCGCAGGAATAGCCGAGCATCGACAGCCCCTCATCGAGATAGTCACCCAGGAGCGGCATACCGATCAGGTAATTGGCCGTGCGGTTATTGTGCGCATCGGCGGCTTCCGCTCGAACGGACGGCCAGTCGCTCGCCCCATAGTCGTCGCGTCCAAGCCAAGCCAAGGCGACGAGATCGATCTGCTCATCTTCGGAAAGGGAATCGATCAGCGAAGTCAGTTCTTCGAGCACGGGATCGTCTTCGTGGTCTTCCAGGATCGCCGCGTCCCGATCGTCGGAGGGATTTGACTCCGGGTCTGGCTCGGTGACTTCGTCCTTAACGTCGAACTCCCGGGCCTGGTCGTGGGCACAACGAGCATTGGATGTTTCATCGCATGTACATTTCGCTATGCGAAAAGCGATTTCAGAGAATTTGACATATACCGAGGTGATGGATAAAATTTGAAATGTGTTTTCGCTATGCGAACGAAGGCGCCGCAAATGGAGCTAGACGGCGAAAGTCCTGGTGACCCTGTGACCCGGGGAATCGCTGCCGACCGGTCCGCGAATGACGATATGAAGGACCGGCAATTCGTTGTCGCGCTCGCGCGTGGTTTGGAGGTTCTGCGTGCGTTTTCTCTGGGCGACGGGCTTCTTGGCAACCGAGAGATCGCGGCGCGGACCCGGCTGCCAAAGCCCACTGTTTCTCGCCTCACGCATACGCTGACAAAGCTCGGCTACCTTACTTACTCCGAGCGGCTCGGGAAGTATGAACTCGGGACTGGCGTGCTCGCGCTTGGCTATGCGGCGTTACGGAACATCGGGGTTGGTCGCGTCGCACGACCATTCATGCAAGCGCTTGCCGACTATTCCGGCGCATCTGTCTCGCTTGGCAGCCGCGACCGACTCGAAATGGTCTATGTCGAGCATTGTCGCAGCAATGCGACGGTTTCGTTAAGGCTCGAAACCGGCTCACGCATTCCGCTCGGCGCAACGGCGATGGGGCGCGCATTTCTAGTCGCTTTGCCGAAACACGAACGTGAAGCTTTGATGGTGCGCTTACGCGCGGCCCACGCCGATGATTGGCCGAGAGTGGCGGCCGGCATCGCGCAAGCGATCGAGGATTACCGCACGCGAGGCTACACCTTGTCGATCGGCGACTGGAAGCAGGACGTGCACGCGGTGGCGGTGCCGCTCGTCCCGCCGGACGGTTCCCGCATCCTCGCCATCAATTGCGGCGGACCTTCTTTCTTGTTCGACCGCGACCGGCTCACGACCGATCTCGGTCCTCGCCTCGTAAAACTCGTCCAAAACATAGAAGCCGCACTGATGAATGTTGAGCAGCGGCCGGACCTACGGAGCACCAAGACCCCCCGAAGCTAGGCAACGATCGTGGCTTTGGACCCGGAGACGCTAAGCCAGCTCCTCGATACCGTTCGTCGCTTCGTGCGCGAGCGCCTTGTTCCCAATGAAGCGCGGATCGCCGAGGAAGACGCGATCCCAGCAAAAATCATCGCTGAAATGCGCGCGCTCGGGCTGTTTGGCCTCTCGATTCCAGAGGCGTATGGCGGCCTCGGCCTGACCATGAGTGAAGAGGTTCAGGTCGCCTTCGAGCTCGGGCAGACGTCGCCGGCCTTCCGTTCGATGATCGGCACCAATAACGGCATCGGCTCGCAGGGCATCGTGATGGACGGCACCGAGGAGCAGAAGCAGAAATATCTGCCGAAGCTTGCGACCGGGGAGATCATCGGAAGTTTCGCCCTAACCGAACCGGACGCCGGTTCCGACGCGGCGTCGTTGCGAACCACGGCGCGCCGCTCAGACGACGCGTATGTCCTGAACGGAACGAAACGATTCATCACCAACGCGCCTGAAGCGGGACTGTTCACCGTAATGGCCCGCACCGACACCGAGAAAAGGGGCGCCTCCGGCATTTCGGCCTTCCTGATCCAGGCCGGCACCCCCGGCCTGAAGATCGGGCCGATCGACAAGAAGATGGGGCAGAAAGGCGCGCATACCGCCGACCTGATCCTGGAGGATTGCCGCGTGCCGGCCTCCCAGCTCCTCGGCGGACGCGAGGGCCAGGGATTCAAAACCGCGATGAAGGTGCTCGATCGCGGCCGGTTGCACATTGCGTCGGTCTGCGTCGGTGTCGCCGAGCGACTGATCCGCGACAGCTTGCGCTACGCGATGGAGCGCGTGCAGTTTCACAAACCGATCGCTGAGTTTCAGCTGATTCAGGCCATGCTCGCCGACAGCAAGGCGGAAGCCTACGCGACGCGGTGCATGGTGATCGATGCCGCCCGTCGCAAGGACGCAGGCGAAAACGTGAACACCGAGGCGGCCTGCTGCAAGATGTTCGCGACCGAAATGGTCGGCCGCGTCGCCGACCGCGCCGTCCAGATCCACGGCGGCGCCGGGTATATCGCCGATTACGGGGTCGAGCGCTTCTATCGCGATGTCCGCCTGTTCCGGCTTTACGAGGGGACGACCCAAATCCAGCAACTCGTCATTGCCCGCAATATGATCCGCGAGGCGAAGTGACGATGGCGTGGACGGCCGACGACACCGAGCGGGTCATGGCCGCGCTGCCGCAGCGCATCGGCCATATCATCCGCCCATGGGCGGCGCAGGCGCCGGACCGTCCGGCTCTGGTCGAGAGCGGGGCGACGCTGACTTACAATCAGCTCGCCGACGCCGTCGCCGCTGCTCGCGCGTGCTTGATCGACTGGGGAGTCCGTCCCGGCGACCGGGTGATGATCGTCAACGAAAACAGTCTGGCTTTGGCGGTACTGCTGTTTGCGGCGGCCGACATGGATGCGTGGCCAGTGATCGTCAACGCCCGCCTTTCCGCGCGCGAGGTCGATCAGATCAGAGACCATGCGGAACCCCGGCGCGTGTTCTACACGGTATCGGCTTCGCCGCAGGCGGCCATGCATGCCGAGCGCCACGGAGCGGGCCTCGTGAAAGTTGCAGGCTGCGACGTAGCGATGGGACCGCTCAACGAAACCACGACGCCGGAACCGGTCAACGCGGATGGAGCGCGGCAGGTCGCGGTCGTCATCTACACCAGCGGGACGACGGGTCAGCCGAAAGGGGTGATGCTGACACACCGGAACCTGCTGTTCGTCGCGGCGATGTCGGCCGGCCGGCGTCGTCTCAATTCACGTGACCGCGTCTACGGCGTATTGCCGATGAGCCATGTGTTCGGCTTCGCCTCAGTGTTCCTTGGCGCTTTGTTCCACGGAAGCACGCTGTACCTTGTGACGCGCTACGATCCCGCGGCTCTAATTCATTCTTTGGAGCGGGATAAATTGACTGTGGTCCAGGGCGTGCCGGCGATGCTTGCCCGCCTCCTCGAATATCTCAAGACCAACGAGCGCTCTGACATTGCACACCCGGCCTTACGCTTGATAACGGCCGGCGGCTCACCGCTTGACCCGGCGTTGAAGGCGGCGACGGAGCGACTTCTCGGCCTTCCTCTTCACAATGGCTACGGCCTCACGGAGAGCGCGCCGACCATCGCCCAGACGCTGCTCGAGGCGCCGCGCGACGACTGCTCGGTTGGGCAGTTGCTCCCGGGAGTGGAGGCGCGCCTGCTCGACCCGAAAGGGCAGCTCGCGGCCTGCGGAGACGTCGGCGAACTCTGGGTGCGGGGACCGAATGTGATGAAGGGCTATTACCGCGCTCCGGAAGAGACCGCGAAGGTGATCGACCCTGCTGGATGGCTGAACACCAGGGACCTTGCCCGTTTCGATGCGGACGGAAACTTGTTCATCGTCGGCCGCACGAAGGAGCTGATCATTCGTTCCGGCTTCAACGTCTATCCGACCGAGGTCGAAGCCGTCCTCAACGCTCATCCGGATGTAACCCAATCCGCGGTGGTGGGACGCAGCGTCGCCGGCAACGAGGAGGTCGTGGCGTTCGTCCAGCTTCGTCCCGGTGTGCGGATTTGCGCCGCAGAGCTTGCCGCCTTCGCCGCAGAGCGCCTTGGCCCCTACAAGCGGCCGGGCGAGATCCGGATTGTCGAGGCCATGCCGGTGAGTTCGACCGGGAAGATCATGAAAGGGGTTCTGAGCGACCTTGTCCGCGAGCATTCCGCGATCGCCGACAGCTAGCGTCGGCAGTCGCAATGCAAAACTGAGCGATTGCAAAGAAACCAAAGGAAGGAACGTCTGATGAAACAGCAAAGGCTCGCCACCACTGCCGTCGCGCTTGCTCTGGCGCTCGCCTTCGCTTCTGCCGAGGCAAGGGAGTTTCGGCTTGGCTCGCAGGTACCGATCACCGGCAGTCTCGCCCGCGTCGGCTCCGCGACCAACGAGGGCATTGCGATCGCTGTCGAGATCTTCAATCGCGAACATAAAGGCAAGCACTCGGTTAAACGGACCATCATCGACGATGAGTTCGAGCCCGGCCAAAGCAGTGGCGGCAATCGAGCAGATGGCGGGCGAAGTCGACGCCTTTTCCGGCGGTTACGGTTCGAACATCATCGGCCCTGCGTCGGAGGCGGCTGGGCGGCTGGGAAAGGTCTACATCACATCAGGTGGCGTCGCCCGCGCGCTGGTCGAGCGCAACCTCAAGACCTTCTTCCGGATCAACAATGGCGAGGGCTATGCCAAGGCCATGGTTGGACTGATTGGCGACTGGAACGTCAAATCAGTCTCGATGGTGCATTCTACGAAAGAGGCAACCAACGACGTCGCCAACCAAGTTGCCGAGGGTCTGAAGGCGAAGGAGGTCAAGGTCACCCTTCACCCCTTCGATCCGGCGATCACCGACTTCAAGCCGATCCTGCACAAGATCAGGCTGCAGGACCGGCCCGACGTGCTCGCAATGATCGGTTACGAGAACGACTATATCGGCATCCTGCGCGCCGGCCAGGTGCTCAAGCCCGACGTCAAGGCGGTGGTCGGCGTCTGGTCGCTCGCGACCGAGCAGATGGCCAAAGAATTTCCCGAGTTGACCGAGTATGTGTTCGGAACCTCCACGCTGCCGTATCCGCCGAAATTCGATGCTCCCGAGGCCCAGAAATTCGCTGCTGTCTACAAGGAGCTGTACGGCAAGTCGTCGGACTATCTCGGCGTCTTCGGCTATGTGCAAACGAAACTGCTTCTCGACTCCATGGTGCGGGCGGAGGAGGCGGGCACGTTCGATAAGCCCGGTGGGCTTGCCGACGAGCTCCGCAAGACAGATGCGAAGTCGCTCATCGGACGCGTGAAGTTCGACGAGAGCGGGGACAACCCGGCCTTCACCCATCGTATGGGTCAGCATCAGAAGGATGAAGTCGTGCTCGTATGGCCAGCGGACGAAGCGACGGGGGCGATGATCTATCCAGCCAAGCCCTGGTGATCCCGCGCGCCTGCCTCCGCAGGCAGGCGCAAGCCGAAATGCCGCGGCGTCGGCTACCCTCGCAGGCAGGCGCCTTGGCTCTCCGACATCTCGCTCTTACTTATCGCCGCACCGCTGGGCCCATGTTCGAACTCGTTCTGCAATCGCTATTTTCCGGGCTGCTCGCGAGCGGCTATTACGCCTTGATCGCGCTCGGCCTGGCGTTGGTCTTCGGCACCATGCGCGTGATCAACCTTGCGCATGGCGAGCTGGTTTTGCTCGCCGCGTACATCGCCTACACCGCCGAGAGCCAGTTCGGGGTCAACCCGCTTTTCGCCATTCCGTTGACGATCGCCATCGTGTGCGCGACCTCGGCCGCGGTCTACGCCTTAGTCAGTCGAATCCGCTGGGATCGGGAGCTGAACTCGCTGATCCTCACTTTCGGGATCGGCATCGTGCTGACCAATTTCGTGCTAATGGTGTGGTCGCCGAATATCCGCTCCACATCGATTGCCTGGTTCAATGGACCGATTCTGATCGGCGACACGCTGTTCACGACCAACAGTCAGCTGCTGTTCTTTGTCGTCGGACTCTTCCTCGCGGCCGCTCTGTGGTGGTGGCTCACCAACACCTGGCATGGCCGTTCGCTACGTGCGATCGCCTCCGATCGCGACGCCGCGGTATTGATGGGCGTCGATCCGCGCACCACCGAAATCCTCGCTTTTGTCGTTGCCGGCTTGATGGCCGCAGTCGCCGGCACGGCGATCTATGTCGTCGCGGTGATCCAGCCGGAACTCGGCCATAATCTTACGATCAAGGCTTTCGTCATAGCGGTGCTGGCGGGAATGGGCTCGATTCCCGGCGTGGTGCTCGGCGCAGTTCTGATCGGCATAACCGAATCCCTCACGGTCACTCTTTTCAGCTCGGCGCTGCAGGAGCTTGCAGGCATGCTGCTGTTCCTGATCGTGCTCCTGGTGCGTCCGACCGGCCTGTTCGGCAGGCGCGGGAGGGTGGCATGAGGCGCTGGTTCCCCTTTGTCGTCATTGTGCTCTGCTATCTGGCCGTTCCACCGCTGCTTGCGGGAAGCGATTTCGTCATGAGTTCAGGTGATCGCCTCGCTCACCATCGCAGGCGTCGCCTTGCCCTGGGCGCTGCTCGGCAATCTCGGCGGCATGGTCAGTTTCGGTCATGCCGCGTTTTTCGGCGTCGGCGCCTATGTCTCCGCCTTGCTTGCGAAGGATTGGGGCGTCAATCCGTTCCTCGGGCTCATCGCGGGCGGAGTGGGCGCAACGTTTGCATCGCTCGTCACCATGCCGGCGCTGCGCCTGCGCGGCCCCTATTTCGCACTCGCCATTCTCGCCTATGCCCATATTTTCCGGATTCTCGCCAACGAAATGACTTCGGTAACGGGCGGGGCCGCGGGGATCTTGAGCATTCCGGCGCTGCCGTCCTTCTTCGGCTTGACCGGCAAGACCGGCGCCTATTTCACCATCATGACGATTTTGATGCTCGCCGTGCTGGCCTACAAGCTGATCCGCGACAGCTATTGGGGTCTCGCGCTCAAAGCGATGCACGATACCGAGGATGCGACCCGTGTCATCGGCGTGCCGAGCACCTTGCTGAAAGCGGCGATGCTCGCGGTCTCGGCTTTCATTACCGGCGTGGTCGGCGCCTACAATGCCCATGTCATCGGCTTCCTCGAGCCGAACTACGCATTTTCTGGCTTGTGGACTGTGCTTCCGATCGTCGCCGCGATGGTCGGTGGCTATCGAACGCTCGCAGGACCGATCGTGGGCGCGGCGCTGATCTATCTGCTCGACCAGCTCGTGTTCAAGAACATCCTGCCGCAAGGCCACCAGATCATGTTCGGCATCATGCTCGGCGCGATGATCCTGTTCGTTCCGACCGGATTGTTGCCGTTGCTCGCTCGACCATTCCGCGACCTCCCTGGTATCGGCGGCCACCCGCGACAGAGAAAAAGCAATGTTGCTTCGGCTTGAGGACATCACCGTCAGGTTCGGCGGCCTGACTGCGCTGAGCGCCCTCACTCTCGATATTGCCGAGAACAGCGTCGTCGGGCTCGTCGGGCCGAACGGCGCCGGCAAGACAACCGTCTTCAACGTCATCTCTGGTCTGGTTCGCCCGGTCGCTGGGCGCGCCAGCTTCGACGGCCTCGACCTGCTCAAGCGCCGCATGCACCAGCGGGCGCGTGTCGGCGTCGGCCGCACGTTCCAGAACCCACAGCCGCTGCACGGCCTGACCGTGCGGGAAAACCTCATTGTGGCCCAGCGATTCGGCGCCGGCGCGGTCGATGACGGGCAGATCGATGCGATTCTGCGTTTTCTCGACCTCGAGGAAAAGGTCGATGCCGACGCCACGACCGGGCTCACGCTCAGCGAGCAGAAACGGCTCGAAGTCGGCAAGGCGCTCGCCACCCGTCCCAAGCTTCTGATGCTCGACGAAGTGTTGGCTGGGCTCGAGGTCCATGGAAAGCGGGCATTCACGCAGATGATCGCGCGGCTGCACCAGGAATGGCATCTCGCCATGATCGTGATCGAGCACGATATCGAAACGATCTTGCGGCTGTGCCGGCGTTGCGTCGTTCTCAATTTCGGTGAGGTGATCGCCGACGGCACGCCGGAACAGGTGTTCGACGATCCCGAGGTCCGCCGCAGCTACACGGGAGCGGGCGATGCTTGAGGTGACCAATCTCAGAGCCGGCTATGGTGCAATCAACGTTCTCTGGGACGTGTCGCTCACGGTTGCAAGCGGCCAGACCACCGCCATCGTTGGCCCCAATGGCGCCGGCAAGACGACGCTGTTGCGGGCGATCATGGGGCTCGTTCCGGCAACGGCAGGCGAAATCCGCCTCGACGGCAGGTCGATCACCGGGCGCGCCACCTGGGACCTCGTGCAGGCGGGGCTGGTGATGATCCCGGAAGGCCGGCTCATCTTCCGCGACATGACGGTCGAGGAAAACCTCCTGATGGGGGCTTATCCGAAAGCGTGCCGGGCGGCCTATGCAACAAATTTGGAACGCGTCTATGAGCTCTTTCCGCGGCTGAAGGAACGGCGCCAGCAAGTGGCCGGGTCGCTTTCCGGCGGCGAGGCGCAGATGCTGGCCATGGGTCGCGGCCTGATGGAGAAACCCAAGATCTTTCTCATCGACGAGCCGTCGCTCGGCCTTGCCCCCGTCATCGTCGACGAGATATTCCGTATCATCGCCCGCCTGCGCAGCGAGCGGCGCACCATCGTGCTGGTGGAGCAGAATACCGTGCGGACCTTGAAAGTCGCTGATCACGTCTATCTTATGCAGGCTGGGCGAGTGACCCTGTCCGAAGCGGCGGCACGGGTCGATCTAGCTCGGCTGCACGAGCTATATTTCACTGGCGGCGACGCAAAGGCGGAGGCGCCGGCCGGGGAGCGGCAACAGTCCTGACCGCCCAACAGACGAGGCGCAGATGCCGTTCGGCGGTGTGAAGGCGAGCGGTTATGGCCGGTTCGGCGGCAAGGGCCGCTTTGACGCCTCCGTGCACGAGTTCAACACCGAACGCCGCACGAAGCGCTCGCCATAAAGTGTCCCGCCGAAGGTCTATGCCTCACCGCGCCGCTATGTGGCTGCCCGAGCTGACCTACCCGTTCCACGACCGCGACATCCCCGTCACCGCCTGCGGACGCGTCTGCCTGCATCGCGAGAAGATCAACATCTCCACCGTCTTCGCCGGCCAACGGCTCGGCATCAAGGAAGTCGACGACGGCATCTGGCTCGCAACCTTCAGCCACCACGATCTCGGCTTCTTCGACGACGAGACATGCAGGCTCGAACCCACCAACAATCCCTTCGGACCCGAAAGTGTTACCCATGTCTCCGGAATAAACCGTCACCTATGTCTTCGGAATGGACCTTGTGAGACTTGGCGCGCCCGAGGGGATTCGAACCTCTGACCTTTGCCTTCGGAGGGTAAAGTCGGCACCTTCCTGATGCTTACCTAAATTTACCTATATTGAAGAAGCGCCCTATTTTGCTCCCCTTTCGCAGCTATAAAATAGGCAATGGTCTTGGCCGAAGTTGGCGCTCTTTTGCTTACCCGTGCTTACCCCATGCTTACCCGAAGGGCCCAATCTACGTTGAAACTCACAAAGCGCACAATCGACGAGATCGTAACCGATCCCGCGCGTGACCTTTATGTATGGGACGATGAGCTGGGCGGCTTCGGACTACGGATAAAGCCGAGTGGGGTCCGCTCGTTCATCCTTCAATACCGCAACAGCCGAGGCGCAAGCCGTCGTCTGACGCTGGGAAGGTTCGGAGTCTTGACCGCTGATGAAGCGCGAAAGACGGCGAAGGCGAAGCTTGCGGAAGTGGCGAAGGGTGGCGATCCCGCTGAAGAGCGCTCGCAAGAACGGAACGCGATGACGGTCAGCCAGTTATGCAGCGCCTACCTCGCGGCAGCAGAGAAAGGACTGATCTTGGGCAAAGGCGGTAAACCGAAGAAGCCGTCAACTCTTTATGTCGATCGAGGTCGGATCGAACGACACATCCTCCCTCTGCTTGGGACGAAAAGCGTAAAAAAGCTTGAGACACCGGATATTGTTCGCTTCATGCGTGATGTGGCGGTCGGAAAGACTACTGCCGACATAAACACCGGCCGTCGGGGACGCGCGATCGTCAAAGGCGGCCATGGAACTGCTAGGCGCACGCTTGGCCTATTAGGCGGAATTCTATCGTTCGCTGTTTCGGAAGGCATCATTCCTTTCAGTCCTTCGCGAGGCGTCAAGCGCTCGGCCGACGGCCGCCGTGTCGTCCGTCTCTCGCGTTCGCAATATCAGGTGCTTGGAAACGCTTTACGAGAGGCGGAGGATAGCGGCGAGAATCGAATGGCGATTCTAGCGATCCGACTGCTTGCGCTGACTGGATGTCGGCGAGGTGAAATCGAGCGTCTCCAGTGGGCAGAAATCGATTTAGAAGCCTGTTGCCTCCGCCTATCGGACACCAAGGAGGGAAAAAGCGTCCGTCCTATCGGCAAGGCTGCTCGGGAACTCCTGGGTCAAGCTCTTGCATTCGCAGTCGGTAAGTATGTCTTGCCAGGCCGATCAGCGGATGAACACTTCAAAGGCCTCCCGAAGGCTTGGCTCCGGATTGTGAAATCCTCCGATTTATCTCTGACGCCTCACGGGCTTCGTCACGCATATGCGTCAGTGGCCTCAGATCTCGGATATACTGAGCCGACCATCGCGGCCATGATCGGCCATTCGAGCAATAGTACGACCAGCCGATATATCCACCACCTCGACACCGCATTGGTATCAGCCGCCGACAAAGTTTCAGAATGGATCGCAGAATCGATGAACCAATGCGATCCTGAGGAGGAATCGCTTTTATCCGCAATGGAGCAGCGAACGTAACATTCGGCGTCCTTTTTTCCGGCACTAAAATAGTCTCGCGTCCCACAATTTGCCGACCTTTTCAAGGATCGCTTCCGGCGATCCCCTGATCGAACCACTTGTTGCGCCAATGGCAGACGGTGGGATTGGCGATCCCGAGCCGCCGCGCGATCGACGTGTTCGCTTCCCCGTCAGCGGAGGAAAGAATGATCTTTGCTCTGCGAACCAAACCATGCGACGCAGAACGCGACCGCGCGATCCGCTACAGTTCTTCACGCTCCCCATCCCTGAGCAAGATTGCTCGTTCCTGAGGTCGCCCAATGCACGCCATCATCCGCCCCTAAAGCCCAGGAGCAAATCATGAATCCATCCGCCAACTATGGCAACTTATTTGTGGGACGCAACACTAGGGCCTGTTTACAATCATAGCCGCGAGCCCGATTCCCAACCCCGCAAAGTTCTAATTCAAGGCTGAAAAATGGAGGTCAGCCTTGATTCGCACGATCCTGAGCGAGCAGCAATGGAAACGGATTGCGCCAGAGCTGCCGGGCAAGGTTGGTGATCCCGGCGCGACCGCGCGTGACAATCGCCTGTTCGTCGAGGCGGTATTGTGGATCGCGCGGACCGGCGCTCCCTGGCGTGATCTGCCGGGGGAATTCGGCAAATGGTTCACCGTCTATACCCGCTTTTGGCGTTGGGCGCAGAAGGGCGTCTGGGACGGATTTTCAAGGCCTTGTCGGATGATCCCGATTTCGAATACGTCCTCCTCGACGCGACGCACATCCGGGTCCATCAGCATGGAACCGGCGCAAAAGGGGGACTCGCAATCAGGCCATCGGCAAATCGCGCGGCGGTCTGACAACCAAAATTGCGGCGCTCGTCGATGCGCTCGGCAATTTGCTCCGCTTCGTGCTCCTGCCGGGCCAGCGTCACGACATCACAAGTTTTGACGTTCTCATGGCCGGCGTCTCCTTCTTGGCCTTGATCGGCGATAAGGCGTTCGATGCGCACTGGTTGCGCGAACGTTTGGCTGGCAGCGACATCGAGGCCGTCATTCCGCTGCGCGAAGGGACCTCTGGACACCCCACACATGACACGGAAAAGTACAAATGGCGCCACCTCATCGAAAACTTCTTCTGCGCCATCAAGGCGTTCCGACGCATCGCCACACGCTATGAAAAGACCGATACATGCTTCGCCGCGATGATCAATCTCGTCGCTGTCGTCCTTTGGCCCAAATGAATGTAAACAGGCCCTAGCACCACTGCAGTTTTCTTTCCAGCGTCGCAGCAATCCATCTCGCGCGGAGGCTTTAAGTGACCGCTTGTCGGAAATGTCGCTATCACCCCGAGTTGCACTACATGCGCGGCCCTGGCCCGAAATGGCGTGAGAAGCACGCCCACGCTGTTTCGGTCTTGTCGGTCTCGCGTTACCGGTAGGTTGGTCGATCAACTGGCATCGCAATGGCTAGCTTTCGTACGTTGATGGTCGCGGCATGAAGTTCCTTTTGGTCAACGGCAGGACACCGCGCCCACAATCCGTCTGTGCGCTATGTTGTGAGCCCATCGGGAAGATTTGGCTGCGATAAATCGCAACCAGCTCGCTTACTGTGACCACAGGTGCAACCTCGGTCACCGCAAGCTTATCGCCCCCAGGCACTTCAAATCACAGGAGGGTGTCGTCATGCTCTCCACCATTTCCATCCCGCACGGTCTGTAAACCAACGTTCAGCGGAGCGAAACAATAAGGCTATCTCGCACGACCAACGTGCAATAGATATTGGCATTCCAAATCATCAAATTGCGGCTCACCACGATTGCGATCCGCGCATTACGGAGAGGAGCAGTTCGGTGACGCCCGCTTTGAAACTTGCCACCTTGATTCCAGGAACAGAGGCGCCCGGCTCAAAGGATCGTAAGGTTCTACCTTTTGTGGGATCGAGGACGCCTTCCGAACGCCTGCAGTTGGCAGACGCGCCAGTGCTGGATCGATTTAATTCTGACTCAGGCTTTGGTGTCAGACGCCGCGTTCAAAGTCCGGATACCGACCCACTGAAACCAAGCAAACCTGCCAGCGCGACGACGAGCGAGGTTTCATTCGGACCGTTCCGCTTACTTCCAGCACAGTTTCTTCTGCTGGAAGGCGACAGACCACACGAGAGCAGGAATTCCCAGCGCTGGGAGCGCGAGGTCCCGGCATTGCTGGTTGCGCAGGAGGCGGCATGAACGTTCTAACTCAAATCGCACGACGCCTTCGCGTCATTTCTGGAACAAAAGCAAGTGGAGCATCACGCCGTTCATATTGCCCTCACCAATACGTGTGAATAGCTACGCGACGGAGCAACGCCAAGATCCAGTCGTTGCGACCATGATTGGCGTTTTCCATGTTTCGGGAATAATTGGAACGCTCCGTGCGTCTGGCGCGATATCATTCCCGTGGTAGCGCTCGCGCTCGCGCTCGGCTCACGGTTTGGACGCGTCAAACGGCAGCATATTCACACATCCAACCGCACTCGGTTCAAGCAGAGCCCACTTCGGCCCGCATCAAAGGAGACTACTCCATGAACGCCTCGATAAATCGTACGTAATGCTCTTCTTGGCGTGAGCGGCACTTTTGATCGCATCGCCCGCAGCCGCGCAATCCGTTGCGCCAGCCGCTCGATTGGCATCGTTCGCGGTATCAATTCGAAGGCCGGGCGGAAGAGGCCAGCAACAGGTGAGGTTCCGCTATGGGTAAGCGAGTGGCTGATCTACTCGTCGAAACGCTGCAAGCAGCCGGCGTGAAGACATGCTACGGGATCGTCGGCGACACGTTGAACCGGATCGCCCACGCCATCGATCGCAGCGAAATCGATTGGGTGCACATGCGCCACGAAGAGGCCGGCGCCTTTGCGGCAGCCGCCGAAGCGCTATTCACTGGGCGTCTCACGGCCTGCGCCGGAACCTGCGGTCCCGGCAGTCTCCACTTCATCAATGGCCTCTATGAAGCCAATCGCAACCGCGCCCCGGTCATCCTGATTGCGACGCAGATCGTGCGCCATGACATGGGGTTCGAGTCGATCCAAGAGATCGACTACGAGGACGTGTTCAAGGGCTGCAGCGTCTATTGCGAGATGATCGTGACGCCGGAGCAGGCCCGTCGCAAGACAGTCGCAGCCTGCCAGGCAGCCCTGACGAAACGCGGTGTCGCCGTGCTCGTCGTTCCGGCGGATGTCGCCAACGCCGCCTCGCACGAGGAACCCCCGTATGCGGTCCATGCGCGCCGTCCGCTCATTCGCCCGAGCGACGCGGACCTCGATGAAATCGCAGCCATTCTCAACAAGAGTGACGCGATCACGATCTACGGAGGCGCCGGGTGTGCAGGTGCACATGACGAGGTGGTTGCCACCGCGGCGCGTTTGAAGGCGCCATTGGCTCACACGTCTCGTGGCAAAGACTTCCTCGAATACGATAATCCCTACAATGTTGGCATGACCGGCATCATCGGTGGGCCCGCCGGCTATCACGCCGTGCTCGACTGTGATGTGCTGCTCCTACTTGGAGCGGATTTCGCCTGGAGCCAGTTTTATCCCAATAAGGCAACGATCATTCAGATCGATGTCGATCCAACCCATATAGGCCGACGACATCCCGTCGCAATCGGGGCGGTCGGCGATATCAAGACGACATTGGCGGCCCTGCTACCCCGCCTTGAGCAGCACGAGGATGGCAGCTTTCTGACAATCCATGTGGAGCGCCACCAGCGGGACCTCACATCGGCGAAGGCTGAAACCGTGTCGGGTCCCGACGCCGCCATTTCCGGTACTTACTTGACCAAGATCATCAACAGGCACGCGGCCGAAGATGCGTTGTTCGCGGCGGACGACGGAACGCCGACGGTCTGGATGCTTCGCCACATCGACACCAGCGGCAAACGCCGAACCTTTGCCAGCTTGCTGCATGGCACGATGGCGGGTGGGATGGCATCGGCGCTTGGGCTGCAAAAGTGCCAGCCTGGCCGGCAAGTGATTTGTCTGGCGGGTGATGGCGGGTTCGCCATGCTGCTCGGCGATCTGCTGACGACGGTCCAGGAAGACTTGCCGATCAAGATCGTCGTCTATGACAACGGCAAGCTCGGGTTTGTCGATATCGAGCAGAAGGCAGCCGGCTTGGTGCCGGTGTACACGGACTTGAAGAACCCCGACTTCGGAGAGGTTGCCAAGGCGATGGGCCTGTGGGGACACAGCGTCGCGAAGGCAGGCGAGCTCGAGGAATCTGTCAAGACTTGGCTAGCGCAGCCCGGTCCAGCGCTGCTGCATGTGAAGGTGGAACCGATGCAGTTGGTGATGCCACCCTCGCCGCTCGTTGCGCCGGAGGCCGTGGTCGGGATGGCGGTCTACAGCGCCAGGGCAATGCTGCACGGCAAAGGCCACGACGTCTGGGAAATGATCGTGGAGAATATTCCCTAACTACGTCATGCGTAAACTTAGGTATGCGCCTTTCAAAAAAAGATAGCGTACCGCTCAACGTCGGTAGAATAGACCCTTTCATCTCAAGGCGTATGCTGGCGATCGAAACGAGAAGCCAATGGTTGGCTATCGAAAGCCTGAGATCGGATGCGCTATGACCACGCCGATGGACGACGCACTCGCCGCTATCGGTCGTCAGCTATCGGTCGCTTACTTGCCGACCGTCCGCTGGCCGCTGCCAAGGGAGCTTGAAGACCTGGTGGTCCAGCTCGTTGCGTTCGAGATGCGCGAGCGAGGATCGAGCGCGATACCCGCGGAGGCTTTGCAATGCGTTATGGCACAGCCGGCACCGGATCCCCGCTCCGCTGATCCGTCAATCGAACGATACCCCTATTGGAGGATACAGACGTGAGCCGCATCACAAGATCGGCCTCGAACCTCCGCGTTGCCCTATCAGCAGCCGGTTTGGATATTTGGCTCAGACTGAGACAAGGGATATTCGATTCCTACTCCTGATCTTCGTCAGCCGTCAGACGCTCGAGCCGACGATAGTTGAATTGATTCCAGCGCTTCGCGCGGGAGCGTCAACCCGAAGTGTCGACGCGCCTATGTCGCCTACCAGAAGGGCGACTATGCGACCGCCTGCGGCGCACATGTGGTTCAATTGGGCCGCTGCGCTCTTCGAGGCGTCCGTGCCCCGGAATCGTGCCGCCAGCAATCGCGATATCGTTGCGAGAAGAATGTCGCCTGATCAAATTGTGAGAGCGCAGGAACTCGCAACGCGTGAACGCGACCCGACGCTGCCGCGTTGAGGACGTCGGAACTCCCGGACGAGCGGAGGTCTTTGGGTAGCCGCCAGCAGGACGCCCGGCGCAGTTTCGCGTCCTTTGCCCACGCTCGAGCAAGGCCTCGATTTCATTCGCGTCAACTCCAAGAACGTTGACGAGGACGAACCGGCGACGCCGCGACCGCACCGCACCCTGCAGGCGTCGATGCTACGGTTGGCGCGAGGCCAAGTCAGGCCCGACATCCGGCTGCATCCGTGTTGCCTCGTGGCCGTTGGTCGGTCCTGGCGCAAGACAAGCCAGGCCCGGCGACCTCGACATCGAGATGAAGGACCCCGACAAGGCCGAGGCGAAAGCGTTGGGGCGATCGTGGCGCTCCGTCTAATCTCACACGCGGGCGACATGAATATTGTTGGTGCTGCCGGCGTGCCCGAAGGGTATGCCGGCGACCACCACCACGGTGTCGCCGGCGCGAGCGAACGCCTCTCGACGCACGGTTGCCTCGGCGACTGCGAGCATCTGCTCAAACGAGCGGGAGTTTTCCCCATGCACGCTGTGCGCACCCCACAGGAGGGCCATCTGCCGCGCCACCCGCAGATTGGGTGTGATAGCCAGGATCGGCAGGTTCGGCCGCTTGCGCGCGATCCGGCCCGCGGTCGTTCCGCTCGAGGTGAACGCCACGATGGCCGCCGCGCCGATGTTCCCGGCAAGCCCGGCAGCCGCGGCCGCAACGGCGTGTGGCGGCGACTGCTCCTCCTTGAGCGCCGAGGCGGCAATGATCAAGCGATAGAGCTTGTGGTTCTCAGTGCTGCAAATGATCCGGTTCATCATCGCCACCGACTCGCGCGGGAACCGGCCCGTCGCCGATTCTGCCGACAGCATCACCGCGTCGGCGCCGTCGTAGATGGCGGTCGTCGTCGGTCACACTGGCAGTAATCCCGATTAACATGATAACGAGGGCCGCCAACAGCGTGAGCACGACGATTTTTGAGTGATTGATGCGTGAAACCTCGGCCATTGCCCCACCTCGCATGAGAAGCTGGATTTTGCGATGGCTGTGCGCGGTCGCGTGACACGACTCATCGGAAAGTGTTCCTTGGCGGCGCGACTCTGGGCTGGCCCGGAACTGGTGAAGCGCGCCTATCTTAGCGTGCCATTTGGGACCTGGGCCACGCATATAGTGCAGTACGGGCCGGTAGAAATCGCCGAAGGGCGTTAGGGCTCGGACCAGGTCAGCGAGCTGCGTCGTCCGTCGCGGCAGAACCGTGTTGATCGTCGAGGCCATGACGCACCTTTCCAGCTCGCCGCTTCCCTGTTCAAGCGTATCTTGCGAGCACCGGATGGGTAGTCCTAGTTTCCAATATGAAGACGAACAGCTCCATTCTACTGAGGTTGAGTCCAGTACCGTGTTGGTTTGAGAGACCTATGCCTAGGTTTAGCACTGCCTTGCATGACCCACTCGAGTCACACGGCTTCCGATGTTCGGCCGTTGCCATGACATAGCGGCCAATGAGCGAAGAGTGTCGGGTTGGCGCGGCGTAGCCCTGACGTCATCCTGGCCCCATGGCAACGCAGCGTTTAGTAGAACTGAAACGATTTAACAACGTTTGGGTGCGGAACAACCTTTTCAGAAAGCTCGGCCAATTGTCCCAACGAGGCCGAAAGGACGTGGTCCGTCTCCCGGGCAGGGGTAAGATGATCGCGCCACCTTTGCCGAGGCGTCAGCGATCCTCTGCGACATGGCGTCTCCGACAAATGCAGGTCTGAATCTGTGGGTCGGCCATGGAGCGATTTATGTCAAAGGAGAGTGACGGAGCTCAGGAGGCATACGGGCGAGAGCGCGAGGTCGAGACGTTGCGCGCACCGGGTCCGACGGGCACGATCGAAACGCCGGTCGAACATCTGGATCTCGCCACCGTGATCAAAGTGTCGCAAGCGGTATCGGGCGAGATTGTCCAGGAAAAGCAGCTCGAAATCCTCATGCGCATCGCGATCGAGCAAGCAGGCGCTGAGCGCGGCGTGCTAGTTCTGTCGCGATGGACCGAACCGCGAATCGCCGCGCAGGCCACGACGGGCGACGGCGGGATCGTCGTTAAGCTGCACGACGAGGCCATGACCCCGGCGGTGGTGCCGGAATCGGTCATCCAATATGTCGTGCGTACAAACGAGGGTGTGATTCTCGACGATGCCGCGGCTCAGAATCCATTTTCCGCCGATCCATACATCCGGCAACAGCATGCTCGTTCCATTCTTTGCCTGCCGTTCCTCAACCAGGGCCAACTGATAGGGGTGCTCTACCTCGAGAACAACCTGACCCCGGGGGTTTTCGCGCCGGCTCGGATCGCGGTGCTCAAGCTGCTCGCCTCGCAAGCCGCGATCTCGCTGGAGAATGCCCGTTTGTACCGCGATCTCGCAGAACGCGAAGCGAAGATTCGGCGCCTGGTCGAAGCACAAACCCCGCAGGCGGAAGATGAGCTGCGTGCCATTATCGACAACGCACCGGTATTCCTCTGGTCCGACTTGCCCGACGGATATTGCGATTTCCTCAATCAGCGTTGGTTGACCTATTTCAATCTTTCCTTGCAAGACGCGCAAGGCGCTGGCTGGGCGACGCTGCTCCACCCCGACGATGCTGCGCACCATCTGGAAAGTTGGCAAAAGTCTGTAGCGACGGGTATCCCGTTCGAGACGGAAGCGCGATTTCGACGTCCCGATGGTGAATTTCGATGGTTCCTGAACCGTGCGAACCCGCTGCGTGACAAGACGGGAAAGATCGTCAAGTGGTATGGAACAAACATCGATATTGAGAATCTGAAGCGAACCGAGAGAAGGCTACGTCAAAGCGAAGCCAATCTGGCCGAAGCACAGAGGCTGAGCCACACGGGTTCGTGGGCGTCAAGTCCGGCCACGACGAAAATTCTCTATTGGTCGGAGGAGTGTTACCGAATCTGGGGGTTTGATCCGGTGCAGGGTCTCCCGAACCGCGAAACGGTGTGGCGACGGATCCATCCAGGCGACCGAGACAGGATGTACAAAGAGACCCAAGAAGCATTGCGGCAGAAAAGAGATTACAAGGTCGATTTCAGAATCGTGCTCCCCGATGGAACAGTCAAATATCTCGAAGCAATTGGCCATCATCTGTTTTCCGAGCATGGAGAGCTTGTCCGGGTAGTCGGCACAAACGTCGATGTCACCGAGCGCAAGCTGCGGAAGCATTGCGGGAACGCGAAGCGAAATTCGGCGCCTGGTCGACGCCAACATCATCGGCATCTTCATCTGGGATTTCGAAGGCAGGATCATCGAGGCCAATGACGCATTTCTCCGCATCGGCTATGACCGAGATCTCTCCGGTCGCATGCTGACGCCGCCGGAATGGCTGATGCGATGAACGATGCCGAGGAGTGACCGGGAGCTTGCAGCCGTTCGAGAAGGAGTACTTCCAGAGACGGCAGCCGTGTTCCTGCTGATCGGCACCTTCGAGGAAGGCGGGAATCAAGGTGTCGCTTTCGTGCTCGACTTGACGGAGCGCAAGCGCGCCGAGGAAGCATTGCGGGAGAGCGAAGGGAAGTTCCGCGACTACGCCGAGACCGCCTCCGATTGGTTTTGGGAAATCGGTCCGGACTACAAATTCACGCTGCTGACCGAGAATGCGTTTAGTTCCGGCGGATCGAATCACGGCGTGCTGGGATCATGCCCTCGATCTTGAAACCGAACCGGAGAAGTGGCGGCTTGTTCGGGCAACTCTCGATTCACGTAAGCCGTTCCGTGACTTCATATATTGCTCCGCGGGCCGTAACGGCTCTCCAATGTATGTGAAGGCCAGCGGCAAGCCAGTGTTTGACGCCAATGGAGAATTCCGTGGCTATCGCGGCACCGGCACCGATGTGACGGCACCGTGCGCGCGCAGGAGGAGCATGAGAGGCTGCGCCGACTGGAGTCGGATCTGGCGCACATGAACCGTCTGACCATGATGGGAACTGGCCGCCTCCCTGGCTCACGAGATCACCCAACCGATCGCCACCGCGCGCAACAACGCCCGCGCGGCTATACGCTTTTTGGACAGAAACCCTCCGGATCTGGACGAAGTCCGGGAAGCGCTCGAGTGTATTGTGGCCGATGCCGATCGAGCCGGAGATATCATCGACCGGATCCGTGATCATATCAAGAAAGCGCCTCCGCGAAAGGGTCGTTTTGATCTGAACAAGGCGATCAACGAGGTGATCGCATTGGCGGGAAGGGCAATCACCACGAATGGAGTCTCGGTCCGAACTCGCCTTGCGGAGGCGCTACTTCCCGTCCAAGGCGATCGTGTTCAACTGCAACAAGTCGTGCTGAACTTGATCCTAAACGCGGTCGAAGCCATGAGCACGGTCGAGGCGGGGCCACGAGAGTTGTCGATCAGCACCGAGCAAACCCAGACCGGTGGCGTTCTCGTGTCCGTGCGCGATTCCGGGCCGGGCATTGATCCGGACCATGTCGATCGCGTTTTCGAGGCTTTCTACACCACGAAGTCGAGCGGAGTAGGGATGGGACTGTCGATCTGCCGGTCGATCATCGATGCCCACGGGGGCCGGCTGTGGGCAGACATGAATGCATCACACGGGGCCGTATTTCGGTTCACCTTGCCCGGCGCGGACAAGGAGCTCACGAATTCTCTTCGGTCCGAGAGAGCCGCATGAAGACACCGTATCAGATGCTGCTCATCAACCGGCTTACGAAGGTAACAAACGACCCCATCGTTCAGGGCGCGGGCGCGGTCAACGTCGTCGGGGTAGGCAGTAACGAGAATTGTCGGAATCGTGTACCCTGCCTCGATGAGGTGTCTGTACAGCTCGACGCCGGTCATCGCAGGCATATGGACGTCAGCGATCAAGCAGGTCGTTTCGATGAGACGAGGGGAAGCGAGGAAATCGGCTGCCGATGAGAAAGCCTCGACGTTGTAGCCCAGCGACCTCATGAGCCTTCTCATGGACTTGCGAAAGTACCGATCATCCTCAACGACCGAAACCAACGATGCTTTCGACATAGCTTCCGACAGTTCGCTCGAACCGGCCGTGCGGGCGGCACCAAACAATATGGTCGCGTCCGCATGCGAATTCCATAATCTGCGCAAACAATGCCGCCGGTGCAATGCCAGTGGCCCGTAAACTTTGGCTTATGCCCGGAGCCGAATTAAGTAAGCTGCGCGACAAGAGTCCCGCCGAGCAATGTCACCGTGCGTAAACCTTGGTCTATGATGCACGTGTCCTATGGCGCAGGATGGGACTGTTCATGTCCCCAGATTGGGACTAGCCTACGAACCGCACGGCCACGCTAGAACTTTCGAACCGAGACAAAGGCTCATTTCCTTGGTCCTTTAATCGTGTAGAGCGATGCCCGACGCAAACTCCACCGTCTTGGTCATCGATGACGATCCGGACCTTCGCGCATCGGTTGGGCGTCTGTTGCGATCGCTCGGCCTGGATGCTCAGCTATTTGCGTCCATTTCCGACTTTCTCAAGTCCGATCCGCCGGATGGCCCCACCTGCCTGGTCCTCGACGTCAGGCTGCCGGGGCAGAGCGGTCTTGATCTTCAGCGCGAGCTCGCCGCGGCGAACAGGGAACTCCCAATCATCTTCATCACAGGGCACGGCGATATCCCGATGTCGGTGCAAGCAATGAAGGGTGGTGCCATTGAGTTCCTTACGAAGCCGTTCCGTGATCAGGAGCTCCTCGACGCCATTCAGCTCGGCCTCTCTCGCGATCGCGCTCGGCGGGAGAATGAAAAAGCTTTGGCCGCCCTCAGGGAACGCTTCGAGTCGCTGAGCCCCAGGGAGCGCGAGATCATGATTCAGGTCGCGCACGGCCGCCTTAGCAAACAAATTGCCGGCGATATCGGCATTGCCGAAGCCACCGTGAAGGTGCATCGCAGCCGTCTGATGCACAAGATGAAGGCCCGTTCGCTTCCGAGCTGCTGAGCCCCAGGGAGCGCGAGATCATTATTTAGGTCGCGCACGGCCGCCTTAGCAAACAAATTGCGGGCGATATCGGCATTGCCGAAGCCACCGTGAAGGTGCATCGCAGCCGTCTGATGCACAAGATGAAGGCCCGTTCGCTTCCCGAGCTAAGCCGAATGGCGGATAAGCTCAAACTGGTACCCGTGGAGCCGCAGCACTCCTGAACCGACGTATCAGTCTTCCTTACGTCTCACACGACGAAACTGCCCGCTGTGCTGTGCTGATGGTCCGGCGGCTCGGTTATAACGTCCTTCATCCTCTCGATCCGCCCCTCCGTCCTTGAGGCCAGCGTTTTCGCTGCGGCTTGTAAACCAACGTTCAGCGCAGTGTGACCACAGGTGCTACCTCGGTCACCGCAAGCTTATCGCCCCCAGGCACTTCAAATCACAGGAGGGTGTCGTCATGCTCTCCACCCTTTCCATCCCGCACGGTTTGTAAACCAACGTTCAGGGCAGCGAAACAATAAGGCTATCTCGCACGACCAGCGTGCAATAGATCGCGGCATTCCAAATCATCAAATTGCGGCTCACCACGATTGCGATCCGCGCTTCACGGAGAGGAGCAGTTCAGTGACGCCCGCTTTGAAACTTGCCACCTACGACGCCGGTCGCTCACGATCCGCTGCACGCGAAAGGAGCCGAGAGCCTCATGAAGTTGTGTACCCACATCATGATGGATGTTCACACAAAACAATGCTCGCATTGGCATGGCATGGCCGGAATTGGTGGGATGCAAGCCGAACCGACAAGACGGAATGGATTTATTACGGCCATGGTCGCCCTCGCGATTCTGGCCTGGTCCGGCGCCGGCCGCGCGCAGGAGAGCACTGTAACTGCGGGCATCGACGCTCCGCATTGGACCGTGTTCTCCGATGTGTCGGGCATGACGGTGGACTATCCCGAAAATGTATTCTCGATCGATGCGGGCGTGCCGCCACGGGGAAACGGCCGCGTCCTGCGATCTGCCGACGACCGCGCCTTGTTGATGGTTTATGTCGAAGACAACGAGGCGCGGCACTCGCCGGCGAGCTTCCTGCGCGCCTATCTGACCGCGCCGCGCGGTCAGCTCGACTACAATCGCGTGACAAACCGCTTTTTCGCCATCTCAGGCGTGAACGACGATCTGACCTATTACAGCCGCTGCAATTTCCCGTCTGGGATGAAAGGCCCCGCCTATTGCATCTATCTCGCTTATCCGAGGGAGGAAGAGCGGCAATGGGATGCGATTGTCACGCGGATCAGTAGCTCGCTGCGCCGGTCCGACTAGGGATTAACTTTGGCCTGAAACAAGGGATGCTGGTCATGAAAGTCGTGATAAAACATATGCTAATGCTCTTCCTGGGGTTGGCGGCGCTTTCGATAGCCTCGCCCGTAGTCGCGCGTCCGAATCACCGAGCCGACCCCATGGATGCGGCGCGTGCGGCCGCTATCCAGGCCTGTAACGCCCGTGCCAGACCATACATCCAGACTACTTACGGAAATCTTGAGATCGATATTTACCGGGCCTGCATGGCCGATAAGGGGCAGATGGAATAGCGGCGGCGGCTGGCAAGACAACAGCGAAGACGAGTGATGATACATCCAACTCTATTGATGTCGTTCGGGTTCGGGCTCACGCTCCCGCACAAGCGCGAAACCTGCATCGCAGACGAAAAGGAGGCTCACGACAGGCTCCAACAAAAATGGAACTCATATCCTGCTGCCGAGCGCGGCCGCTGCGTCGGTGAATCAAGATCGGCACCCCAAGCTATGTTGATCTCCTCGTCTGCCTGGCGGTGACGCAGGAGGCCGAGCAAGAGGCGGAGGCGCTCAATAATCGCTGATGGGGGCAAGTAAAACGAAACGCGGACTGAAACAGCGGCGGATTGCTACGAACCGAGATTACGAGATGCGATCCAACAATCTTTATCTAAACGAGGAACTTGGATGCGAAAAACGGCTCCTATGCTTTCGACACTCGGGCAAGAGTATGAGGCCTTTTGGGAAGGTTTCATCGACTGCCGTCATGGGCTCCACCACAACCCATACGATACTGTACGCTCGATGAGGGCGGAAGCGCGGGCGTGGGATCGTGGCCAGGAAGCTTGCAAGCGCATCCTGAGCGCGATTGGCAGGAGCTAGAGACCGATTGCGCAAATGAACCGCTAACGTGGAGAGCCAACGATGACCATGCTTGACGTATCGTATTTCGACGTCGCCATGGGCCGCCAACGGCCCCTCCGCGGACACGAGAGCAGAACTCCCCAGCGCTGGGAGCGCGAGGTCCCGGCGTTGGTGGTTGACGCAGGACGCGGCATGAAGGTGCAAACTCAAATCGACGACGGCTTCGCGTCATTTCCGGAACAAAAGGAAGTGGAGATCCCGCCGTTCATCTCGCCCCCCGCGCGGTGAAGAGAGGCGTTACTTCCGACACCAAGTAGGGGCGGGAGAGCGGCCGACTCTCGTCTCCACCCCGGGGGCATTGGACACACGCCGGCTGCGGCACACATCTGGCAAGACTAGATAGAGAACACAATGACGAAGACAGTTGCTGAGCAGTTCGTTGAGATCCTAGCCGCGGCAGGGGTCAAGCGCATCTACGGCATCGTCGGTGATAGCCTCAATGGGCTGACTGACGCCATACGGCGCCAGGGAAAGATCGAGTGGATCCACGTCAGACACGAGGAAGTCGCCGCGTTCGCGGCCGGCGCCGAGGCGCATCTGACGGGAGAACTCGCCGTTTGTGCGGGGAGCTGCGGGCCGGGCAATCTGCACCTCATCAACGGTTTATTTGATTGCCACCGTTCGCGTGTCCCGGTGCTCGCGATTGCCGCGCACATTCCGTCGCCGGAGATCGGAAGCGGCTATTTTCAGGAGACGCACCCCCAGGCGCTTTTTCAGGAGTGCAGCCATTACTGCGAGTTCGTGTCGGCGGCTAAGCAAATGCCTCGAATGCTCGAGGTCGCCATCCGCGAAGCGGTCGGCAAACGCGGCGTGTCAGTCATAGTGATCCCGGGCGACGTGGCGTTGCAGCCGGCATTGGACGCACCGCCTGTCAAGGCAGACGGGCTGCTGCCCCACCCGCCCGTCGTTACGCCCTCCCGGCAGGAACTCGATCGCCTTGCCGCGCTGCTCAACGGCGATGACCGCATCACCATCCTCTGCGGCTCGGGGTGCCAGGGCGCGCACGATGAGCTCATCGCGCTGGGCGAGCGCCTCAAGGCACCGATGGTGCACGCGCTCCGCGGCAAGGAGCATGTCGAGTGGGACAATCCCTATGACGTCGGCATGACTGGGCTCATCGGCTTCTCGTCCGGCTACTACGCGATGCGAGCCTGCGACGTGCTGCTGATGCTCGGGACCGACTTCCCCTATCGCCAATTCTATCCAGAGGGAAACGATGTCCGCATCGCCCAGGTCGATCTGCGGGCGGAGAACATAGGCCGCCGCGTTCCCGTCGATTTCGGCGTCGTCGGTGACGTGCGCGCGACGCTGGCGGCGCTGCTGCCGTTGCTCAAGCAGAAGCGCGACGACGCGCATCTCGCCCAGGCGCAGCAGCATTATGCCAAGGCGCGCAAGGAGCTCGACGATCTCGCCAAGGGCACGCCCGGCAAGCGGCTCATACATCCGCAGCAGATCGCCAAGGCGATCAGCGATCTGGCGGCAGCGGATGCCGTCTTCACCTGCGACGTGGGCCTGCCGACGGTATGGGCGGCACGCTATCTCGCGATGAACGGCAAACGGCGGCTCTTGGGCTCATTCTGGCACGGCTCGATGGCCAACGCGATGGCTCAGGGAATTGGCGTCCAGGCCGCCTTTCCCGGCCGCCAGGTAATCTCGCTGTCGGGCGACGGCGGCTTCTCGATGCTCATGGGCGATTTTCTCACGCTCACCCAATACAAGCTTCCGGTGAAAGTGGTGGTGTTCAACAACGGCACGCTCGGCTTCGTCGAGCTGGAGCAAAAGTCCACCGGCTTCATCGATTTCGGAGTGGACTTCCAGAACCCGAATTTCGCGGCCATGGCGAAAGCCGTGGGCATCTACGGCGTGCGCCTGGAGGACCCCGCCGATGTCGAGCCTGGTATTGCCGCAGCGCTCACGCACGACGGCCCGGTCCTGATTGATGCTGTCGTGAACCGGTCAGAGCTTGCCATGCCGCCGTCCATCACGTTCGAAATGGCGAAAGGCTTTACGCTCTTCATGGTGAAGGCGATCATGAGCGGTCGCGGCGACGAGATCATCGATCTCGCGAAGACGAACCTCTGGCGCTGATAAGGGACGGCTCTGCATTGCGAAAAGCTCGCCGTGTTCAGTGCCTAGGATGATCACTCCTTATAGAAATTGAGATGCTTCCCATGTCTACACAAGCGATGCCTAGCAGCGGAGCCAAGCGGGCAGCAGCGAGTACCTTCAATACGGCTTTCATCATCGCCTGGCTTTTCTGCCTGCTATTCTACTTCATGGAGTACGCGGTGCGCTCGGCACCGAGTGTCATGCTGCCCGAGCTCACGACTGCGTTCGGCCTGAACACGGTGGGCCTGAGTTCGTTGATCGGGCTTTATTATTATTCCTACGCGGGGTTCGCGATTGTCGCGGGCGCATCGGTCGACCGCTGGGGTGCGAAATACACGATACCGGCCGGCGTGGTGATCCTTGCCATAGGCACCGCGATGTTCGCCGTGAACGTGGGCTGGATCGCAGGCGTGGGGCGGTTTCTGCAGGGCGCCGGTGCCGCCTTCGCGTTCGTCGCAGCGGTTTATCTTGCGTCCCGTGGTCTTCCGGCGCGTTATCTCGCCACCGCTGTCGGAATTACCCAATGCCTCGGCATGCTCGGCGGCGCCGCCGGCCAATTCGTCGTCGCTCCCCTGATTCATGGACCACTCGCGTGGCAGCAATTCTGGGTTTATGCGGGCGTCGTCACGTTGTTTATCGCGGTCGCGATGTTCGTCGCTACGCCGCGTGAAGATCTATCCCAAGCCTCAAACGCGAGTATCTGGACCACGTTTGCGCCGTACAAGACGGTCTTGACGAACCCGCAGTCATATCTCTGCGGGTTGTGCGGCGGCTTGCTCTTCCTGCCCACCACGGTCGGTGCCAGCTCTGTCGTTCCTCAGACTGCATGTGGGTTATACGCCAGCGGTTGATCGCGCAGCGGCGGTAGCAATCGGCTGGGTCTTCGGCTGGCCGGTCCGGGTCATCGTCGCGAAAGACCTGCTTCTCAAGCCCTATCGCGAGACGCACGCCGGGAGGCGAAAATGAAGAAGGTGAAGCTCGCGAGACTACCCCACCGCGTTCCGGTCAAGATGCAGGTCACGCTGCCGCCCGACCTCGCGGCGCGTTTGCGCGATTACGCCGATCTCTATGCCGAGACCTATGGGGTGCGCGAGGAGCCGGCCGAACTTGTGCCTTACATGCTGAACGCGTTCCTCAACAGCGACGCCGAGTTTCGCATGTCGTATCCGACCAGTCTGCAACCGAAGCCCTTCATGATATGTGCCAACGCCGTTCCGATTTTGCCCGTACCTACGATTTCAACGGTCTTGCCGGCTAAAGTTGAAGCCAACCAGCCCACCAGGCAACCGCAGGCAACGGCCTCGGGGGAGTAGGCCGGCACCGCATAACCGTCATCTTGAGCTTTTCGGCACTCGCCAGATCGACATTGTTGAATCCGGCAGACCTTAGCGCAATCAATCGGGTGCCGCCCGCGGCAAGCACGGCGAGCGTGGGGCCATCGAGCTGATCGTCCACGAAACTGCAGGACCCTGCTGCCACCGTCGCGGTCGCACGGTGCAGACTCTCTGCGTGATAAATCAGCTCATGCTTGAATTTCCTGTTCGCCTCATCCAGGAACTGACGGTCGTATTCTCTTGTGCTGAATACGGCTGTTTTCAAGGTCGTTCCTCCAACTTGGTCGCCAACCCGATCACGAGCGCAAGGAACGCCAAACCGGTCGGTAGCGCCAAAGCCCACAGCCCTATGATAATTTCGCAGCCTGCCCCAAGACCGCAGCCGACCGCAAAGCCAACAATCGCCGGCGCGGTGTGCTTTGCGCGCGCAGCAGCCTTTGCAGCCAAATCCCGATTGCGCTCGGTGAGGACCGCAATGAAGTCCGCAACGAAGCGGCTGACGTTCGTGGTCATCACGGCAGTCGAAGGCATACCCTTTATCGAAACCTGCACGATGGCATTCTGTACAGCCATTCCGGACACGGCCAGCATTCCGGCGGTCAAGGCTTTTCCGTCGGTTGGATCAATCGGCGCGCCGCTGGCGACGCAGAGAAGGAAACATCCGGAAAGCAGCAAAAACTGTAGAATTAGCAAAGGTCGCAGCGAGGCCATGCCGGCACGTCCGAGGAGCGCAGCAAACAGGGTTGTCAGAGCGAGCGCGGCAACGAACACCGGAACTGAAAGAATATAGGATATGGGAGCATGATCGCCGGCAACTACTCGCGCAATGAGAACTACCAGGTTGCCCGTGATGTGGGCGGTGAAGAGCCCACCAAGTCCGATGAAGGTGATGATGTCGCAACTTCCCGCGATGAGGCTGAGCACGGTGGGCAGGAGCATCATCGCTAAGGATTGATCGACCGATGGGATGGGCATGCCCCAACGCTGCTCGTGCGCGGGTCTTGGTTTTCTACCGGTGACCAAATTGGCAGCGGCCGCGACGCTCATGGCCGCGCTCTAGTGAGCTGTCTTCTTGCTGGTGGCGAACTGATGGAGAATATAGCAGAGCGCATCATCGAACCGGTTCCCCGACGGTCCGATAGAAGGCGCACGAAGCACACCATTTGCAAGCAACACCGACCGCGATGCCCACTACGGTATCGAAAAGGCGCAGGATGGGTTGTTGCCACGCTTGTTCGGGACTCATGACCGCCACTACCAAAACAACGGTCGTGGTAATCCCGGTCGTAACGATGTCATCCTCGCGGCCCAGAAGCAGCATCGCCGTCGTGCCTAGACCGATAACGACCGCTATGCCTGGCCCTGTCACGGGAAAGATCAAAAGATAAACGAGGCATAGAGCGAAGCTGACGCACGTTGCGATGAGGTGCGCTACGCCTGCGGATAGGGCGCTCGCACGGCTTTTCCTGAAGACGAACACCGTTGCCACCACCGCCCACATCCCGCCCAATAGGTTGGTGGGCTGGTCGACAAACCGGACAAGAAGCTGGGTGATGATTGCGTAGGAAAGCGCGCACGCTATTGCCATATCTAATCACTGCTGTCCGGCAATTAACTGAAGAAATTCGAGGAAGTCCTTGGTCGGTGCATGCCTGTGCGCCAACTGATTGGAATCGACTGGATCTAGATTTTGTGGAGCGGCATCGTTAAGCAGTTGATCCAACGGTGTTTTCTCGAAAAGCGCGAGGCTGAGAATTTGTAGGATTGTGAGCTTGGCCCGGCAGGAATGTCTGGCCTTTGTAGTGGACGGGTGCGAACTGCACACCGGCGGCATAGATCGCCTTGCCCTTCGACCAGCTATAGGCCTGCTCGGCCGTGCATTCCGCGTGCTCCGTCGGGTTCGACAATGCCAGGATTACAGGTCGGTCGTTGATGCGAGACATGCTCTCGACCACCTTCTGGGTGAATGCGCCACCAATGGTGCTGACGCCGATTATGGTCGTCGGCTTGATGCTTTCGATGGCAGCCGCTGAAAGACGCGCAGTCTCGGGTCTACATGTTCGACGTCAACGGACTGCTGAGAGTCGTCCCGCACGGACCTTGTCGACTTTCAGAAGCCGTACGCGATATGCCTTGCGCGACGAGCGCAGAGCACAGCAGGTCGGCAAGGCCAATGCCGGCCGAGCCAGCACCCCTGTTGATTTAAGTTGGTCTTAGTGCTCACTTTGCATCTGCATTCGCCGGTGCAGCTGTCACGCAGGGCTTCATCATTTTCTTTGGATCGACAACGCGATCGAATTCGGCCTCGGTGACAAACCCCAATTTCAACGCGGCGGCCTTCAACGTGAGATCGTTGTCCATCGCGTAGTGAGCGATCTTGGACGCCTTGTCGTAACCGATGACGGGCGACAGCGCGGTCACGAGCATGAGCGAGCGCTCCACGTATTCCTTGATCTTCCTCAGATTCGGTTTGGTTCCCTCGATCAGGAACTTCCGGAAATTCTCGCAGCCGTCGGACATGATCGTGATCGAGTGGGTGATGTTGAAGATCATCAGCGGCTTGTAGACGTTCATTTCCAGATAGCCGCCGGCGCCGCCGAATCCCACCGCCACGTCGTTGGCCATGACCTGTACGGCGATCATCGCCAGCGCTTCGCACTGCGTGGGATTGACCTTGCCCGGCATGATGGAGGAGCCCGGCTCATTCTCCGGAATTTCCAGCTCCGCAAATCCGGCGCGCGGGCCGCACGACATCAGGCGGATATCATTGGCGATCTTGTAAAGCGACACGGCCAGCGTGCGCAGCGTTCCAGAGAGCTGCACCAGCGCATCGTGGGCGCCCTGCACCGTGAACTTGTTGGGGGCGGTAATGAAGGGCAGCGCGGTGAGCTTTGCAATTTCGGCGGCTGCCGCTTCGGCAAAGCCCGGCGCCGAGTTGATGCCGGTTCCAACGGCCGTGCCGCCGAGTGCCAAGCGGTACACGCCCTTTAGGGCTGCTTCGAGACGGTCGAGATCGTCCGATAACATTCCCGCGTAGCCGGACCATTCCTGGCCCAAGGTCAGCGGGGTGGCGTCCTGCATGTGGGTGCGTCCGATCTTGACGATGTCCTTCCATTCCTGCGCCTTCGCAGCGATCGCATCGCGCAGCGCCGCGACGGCGGGAATGAGGCGCGCCTTCACATTGACGGCCGCCGCGATGTACATCGCCGACGGAAATGTGTTGTTCGAAGACTGCGCCATGTTGACGTGATCGTTGGGATGAACAGGCCTGTGGCTCCCGAGCGGGGTACCGGCGATCTGGCAACATCGGTTGGAGATCACCTCGTTGACGTTCATGTTGAACTGGGTGCCACTACCCGTCATCCAGACGTGCAGGGGAAACATGTCATGATGCGTACCGTCCAGGATTTCGTCGCAGGTCTGCACGATTAATTCGTAGCGCTGATCGTCGAGCCGTTTGCTGTCGTGGTTGGCTATGGCAGCTGCCTTCTTCAGAATCGCATAGGCGGTGATCATTTCGCGGGGAATCAAATCCGTTCCGATGCTGAAGTGTTCGAGCGAGCGCTGCGTTTGAGCGCCCCACAGCTTGTCTGCCGCTACCTCGACAACGCCGAGGCTGTCCGTTTCCTTTCTTATGTCGGTCATGTCAGTTCTCCAAAAATCCGTTGGGCATCTCTTTGGTCAGTGAAGATCGACAGCATTGTGATGAGGCGCAGAAGCGCCTGGAAACCGATCATCCGCTACGACACCATGTTGCCGCCGTACACCAGACTGAAGAATGGCTCGACGGTGCGCTGCCGAGATACGCCAAGAAGACCTTGCCGCGTACGCCGCCGAAATCCGGTGAGACGCAACTTAATGATTTGGGATGCGCGATCTATTGCACGCGGGTAGTGTGGGATACGTTCTTGGCTTGCTGCGCTAAGCCAAGGTTTAGGCACGATCGGGCAAGAGACCTTGGCATCCCGAGTGCCCTACTTTTGATCGACGGAGCCGGATGGGTTTTTCTCTGATTGCCATGCCACTCTAGCTTGATGGGAGCATGGTCCCTTCTCAAAACCAGTGTCCCGCCCCTGAACAAGTCCGGGGCGACACCGGTGCTGTCCGTCGTCAGAGATTTTGAGACATTGAGCGGCGCAAATTAAGGGAGGCTCTGGCTCGTCTGGTTGATGATGTTACGCGGCTTGCCGTCGGTGCTGCAAGCGGCGTTGTGCGATGGTCTGGCGTTTGATCCTTTCTCTTTGCAGCAGGATTGTCTGGCCGCGTCCGAAGTAGACGTCGGCCGGGGTTAGATTATCGATGCTCTCGTGATAGCGGTGATGGTTGTAGTCGGCAACGAAGGCTTCGATCTGCTCTTCCAGATCGCCCGGCAGGTAGTAGTTCTCCAGCAGGATGCGGTTCTTCAGTGTCTGGTGCCAACGCTCGATTTTGCCCTGGGTCATCGGGTGGTATGGAGCCCCGCGGACGTGGGCCATTGCGTGGCGCTTCAGCCATTTCGCCAGGTCGTCCGAGATGTAGGAGGAGCCGTTGTCTGACAGGAGCCTCGGCCGATGGAGCACGCTGGCTTTGTCGAGCCCTGAAGCGTCGAGCGCCAATTCGAGCGTGGCGGTGACGTCCTCGGCATTCATGGTGGTGCACAGCTTCCAGGCGATGATGTAGCGGGAGAAGTCGTCGAGGACGATCGACAGGTAGAACCAGCCCCAGCCGATGACCTTGAGATAGGTGAAGTCGGTCTGCCAGAGCTGGTTGGGCGCCGTCGTCTTGTCCTTGAACTCGTCCGCGGCCTTCATCACGATGAAGGCCGGGCTGGCGATCAGATCATGGGCCTTGAGCAGCCGATAGACCGATGCCTCCGAGACAAAATAGCCTTCGTGTCGGTTAAACGCACCGCCAATTCCCGGGGCGACAATCCGGCTCGTCCAGCGCCAGATTGACGATGCGCTCGCGGACATCATCCGAATGCGGTTCCAGACGCGATCCGGCTTGGGATGTTCGGTCGTCCAGAGCTTCCGGCCCACCGGTCTGGTACAGCACGTACCAGCTAATGGGATGGACGGCTCTCCCTTCCGCCCTCAGGCTGAGGGCCTGAACCAGGAAGGAGAACTGCGATGACGATCGAAACTCTCGGCGTGGATATCGCCAAGAACGTGTTCCAACTCCATGGCGTTAATTGCAACGGTCGCGTCGTTCTGAGGCGCAGGGTGATGCGTGATGGACTTCTTTTGGCGATAGCTCAGATCAATCGGTGCACGATCGTTCTGGAAGCCTGCACGGGGGCGTTTTTCTGGGCGCGGAAGTTCGAGGCGCTTGGGCATCAGGTCAAGCTGATCAGCCCGCAATATGTGAAGCCCTTTGTGCGGCGGCAGAAGAACGACGGCAACGACGCGGAAGCGATCTGCACGGCCGCACGCCAGCCGCATATTCCCTTTGTTCCCAAGAAAAACGTCGAGCAGCAGGATATCCAAGCTCTGCATCGCGCCCGACAGAGGATGGTCAACCACCGCACCGCCGTCGTCAGCCAGATTCGCGGCCTGCTGCTGGATCGCGGCTTCGCCTTCGCCAAGAGCATTACCCGAGCGCGGCGGGTGATCCCCGACATCTTGGCGGATCAGGACAATGAGTTGACCGCCATGGCGCGGGAGGCGATCGCCGAACTTTACGACCTCTTTCGCGATCTCGATCGGCGGATCGCTTCCTTCGACAAGAAGATCGACGAGGTGTTCCGCAAGAACGAAGCCTGCCAACGGATCGCGAAGATCAAGGGCGTCGGCCCCAAGACCGCCACGGCAATCATCGCCGCCATCGGCGATGGCTCGGAGTTCAAGAACGGCCGCCATCTCGCCGCCTGGGTCGGCCTCGTCCCGCGGCAGTTCTCAAGCGGCGACCGCAAGGTGTTGATGGGCATCTCGAAGCGTGGGAGCCACATCTCCGTAGCCTGCTCGTCCATGGCGCACGATCGGTTGTGCGGACCGCGCCGAACAAGACCGATCCCGCCAATCAATGGGTCAACCAGCTTCGACAGCGGCGCGGCTTCAACCGCGCGACGGTGGCGGTCGCCAATAAGAATGCACGGATCATCTGGGCCGTGCTGCGAACCGGCGAACCCTACCGCGCCGCCTGTTGAAGGCCCGCCCACAAGCTTGCGAGACGACGGAGAAATGAGCTGCACAGGTCGGACCGGCGCGCAAAGAGCCTGACTTTTACCGCGGCCCCCGAGGCCTACCAGCTATAGAGGCGTGCGCGAGCGGATTCCCCATTTGGGCGCCCCGACCCAATCGGGTGACGCCGGATAGATGTTTGCAACTGGCCAAGCAGCCCAGTTCAAAATCGGCTTGCAACGGGAGAGCCGTCCATAGAGGTAAAAGGTGGCGCGCGGAATGCCGATCTTTTCCAGCGTACGCCGCACCGGCAAGGCAGACTGCTCGACGAGCCGGATGATCTCAAGCTTTTCGGCGGCGGGGTATTTCATGCGGCGTCCTCCCCATCCGCCGTCACGCTTAATGGGATGGTCCGCCCCGTCCTCCCGCCCCACTCTGGGGCGCTGTCAACAGGAGGAACTGAGATGATTCGGACCAAACCTTGCGGCGCAGCCGTCTATGGGATTGACCTGGGTAAGAACATCTTCCACGTCGTCGGAACCGATGATGCGGGCAACATCGTTCAGCGAGTCAGATTCCGCCGTTGACACCCTTCTGGCATTCTTTGAACGCGCCGAGAAAGCGATCGTGGGCATGGAAGCCTGCCCCGGCTCACAATGGTTAGCCAGGAAGCTGCAGGCGATGGGTCACACGGTTCGCATCATTCCTGCACAGTTCGTCAAGCCGTATGTTAAATCCAACAAGAATGACACGATCGATGCAGCTGCGATTGCTGAGGCAGTGACCCGTCCGACGATGCGGTTTGTCGAACTGAAGCGCCCGGACCAGGTTGACCTTCAGGCGCTTCATCGCATCCGCGACCAGATGGTCGGCAACCGCACCCGCCTGATTTGCCAGATGCGGGCCTTTTGCCTCGAATACGGGGTCGCGATCCGACAGGGCGCCGGTCTCTTCAAACTGGAGCTGCCTCGAATCATTGCCGAAGATTTAAACGACCTCACGCCGACAATGCGCCGCCTGCTGCAAGAGCTCTTCGATGATCTCAAGATGTTGGAGAGCCGCATTTCACACGCGAAATTGAGAACTTGGCGGCACAGGATGAGAAAGCCCGCCGCCTAATGACGGTCCCAGGGATCGGCCCGCTCAGCGCGACGGCGCTTAATCTATCTGATGGGAGACTAGCATTGACGGACGGTAGCGATCGTTTGTTCGACGACCGGACGCCGGGTGTCGAAGAGTCTGAGCCCACGGCCAGCTACCTGTCCTACACGGCGGGGCTGGGTCTTGCGATCCTGGCGACGATCGCCTCTTTTGTTGTGTCGCAGACCAATTTGCTCTGGGCCCCGGGCATCCCGGTCGGGTTGGTCGTGCTCGCCTTCGCGCAGATCGGCGTCCATCTCGTCTTCTTTCTGCATCTGGGCACCGGCCCCGATCACACGAACAATATTCTGGCCCTCGCCTTCGGCGTGCTGATCGTCTTTCTCGTCATCACCGGCTCTATCTGGATCATCGCCAATCTCAACAGCAACATGATGCCGATGTCCGTGCAGTAAGCGGGGAAAGCCATCATGAGCGATTTGGGCAGCGCTGCGGACCGGTTGTCGAACCAACATGCCCAGATCCGCCGCAGCAGGCTCCTGTTCCGCTGCTGGCATCGCGGAACGCAGGAGAGCGACCTCATACTCGGCAGATTTGCCGAGGCCCATGTCGCTGACTTGGACAGCGCGCAGCTGGAGCGTTTCGAGGCTTTGCTCGATTGCGCCGATCCGGATCTGTTCGACTGGATTGTCGGCGGCAGCACGCCACCGAAAGAATACGATCACGATGTGATGTGCTTGTTACGAGCCTTCTGCGCCCGGCGTGACAAGCCGGCCAACGGACAACTCCCGCGAACCGCCGGGACAAATCAGGAGTAGTAGCCATCATGGAACGCCCGATCTCACCTTTCATGTTTCCGACGTGGTACCGGTTTCAGATCACGTCGGCCCTGTCGATCCTTCACCGGCTCACCGGCATCGGTCTGGCACTGGGCTCCATCCTCCTGGCTTGGTGGCTCGTCGCCGTTGGTCGGGCGGCCAATTGTATGCAGCGACGCACGCCTTCATTGCTTCGCCGATCGGGATGCTGCTGTTGTTTCTCTGGTCGGTCGCCTTCTTTTATCACCTGTGCAACGGAATCCGGCATCTCGCCTGGGATGCCGGCTACGGCTTCGAGATTCGCGACGCGTATCGCAGCGGGTACGCGGTCCTCGCCGCGACGGCGGTGCTGACCGTACTCGCCTGGCTCTACGTGTTTCTAGCCTGAGAATTCGAGGAAAAGAACTAGGAGCTCCCGATGGTAAATTCTCGCTCTTTATCGAACTCGACCGCGTTGCGCGACGAGACTGTGCTCCGGCGCGTCCGGCATTTCGGCAGTGCACGCAGTGGGCTGTGGGAATGGTGGCTGCAGCGCCTGACGGCGCTCGCCCTTATCCCGCTCGCGCTCTATTTCGCTGCGTCGATCCTCTGGCTCGCCACCTCAGACCGGATAACCGCGGTCGCCTGAAACGCCGACCTCGTCCAATCTCTCGCGCGTGATCGAGGCGCGATGATCGTTCGAGGTGGTGGGGTCCCGTGATGATGTACTTGGACACCGTCGACTCGGCGAGCTCGAAGCCCAGCTTGAGCAATTCACCATGGATACGCGGGGCGCCCCACAACGGGTTCTCCTCGCTCATCCTCCGGATCAGATCACGCAGTTCGCTATCAATCCGCAGTCGTCCCGCCCGCCTTCGGGATTTCCAGCGCCAGCAGGCCCTGAATCCGGCCCCGCAGGATTGCCGCCGGCTCAACCACCTCGATAATACCGAGCAGGCTCGGCCACAGCCGGGTCATCCACACCAGTAGCGCGCGGTCGCTACTCCGCAAGCGGCAGACGCGCCGGTCGTCGCCTCAAGGCGATATTGAGTTGATGACGGAGAAAAAGGATTTCGGCTTCAAGCCGCCGCCGGGACTTGAATAGATTAGCGATAAACACTGCAAGCAAGCGGAGGGTCGCGAGCATCAAATGCGATGATGCGCGGATTCTGAGCGTGCGAATCCGGCCGAATGGTATTTTCGGGAACCACAGGCAAATCAGGCTGGCCGCGGACGCCCGGCAACGCCCAACGGACATTCCAGCTCGGTACGATCCCAGCGCGCCAGATCGGCCGCTGCCACGTAGGTGCTTTGCAGAAATTCCATCAGTGTGCTCTCGGGCTGCGAGGCGGTTCGCACCGCGTCGTAGGGCAGAATGAATTCGCCGAGCTGTTGGGAAAAGTACGCCTGCGTTGGACGCACCGCCGCCGAGCCAAAGCCCGTCGGGGCGGGATAGGCGTATGAGTAGAATGCCGCATCCAGCGCGGGCTTGCCGCTGCCCGGCCAGAATCCGGCGCTCGACACCTCGTGTGAGTAGGCCTCGCGGGCGACCGCATCCGGCAGATGCGGGATGCCGCCTGGGTGAGGCGACGCTCGTCGTCCGGAAAAGCGCGTCACGGCGAGATCGAAGCTGCCCCAAAAGAAATGCACCGGGCTCACCTTGCCGAGAAAGGCCGTACGGAAAAGGCTGAGGACGCCGTAGCTTGAGAGCAGGATCCTCCAGAAACGATTGGCGTAGTCACGGTCATAGGAAGCATGCGTGAGGTCCTGATCGAAGGGGACGCCATCGGCGATCTCGCAGGGCATCGTATTGATGTGCAGCTTTAGACCAAGCTCGCCCAGGACGACAAACAGGTCAGCATAGAATTCCGCAACTGATTTCGGTGCGAGCATCAGTTGGCGGACGTGTCCGTCACTCGTTCGCACCCAGAGCACGTGGTCGATGAAGTCGAAATCAATCTGGAATGCGTGTCCCTCATAAGGAATGGGCGAAGTCGTCAGGCCGCGCGCATTCACGTAGAGCGGCCGTGCCAGATGATTAGCCACCGTCTGCGCCAGACGTATCTTGCCGACGATTTGTGTCCACAGATGGAGCGTGGCGCACGTGTCGTGCCAGGCAGCGTAAGGCAACTCGGGCCAGCGGCTGTCGTCGGGAACAGGTGACATCGCTCACCGCGTGCGGTGTGACCGCACCTCTATCGGTTTCATGCTCCGCTACTTTTCGAATGCGGCGTGCCCATGTACGGGAACTCCGTCAGGATGTCGGTGTGGGGCTTGAGGCCGGTGGGCGGACACTGATTTTTCGTCAGGAAAGCGATGCGGTAATTGATCACGTCGTCAGTGAAGACCCGGCCGTTGGGATACTTTGCGGGCTTCGACGGGTCGAAACTTAGCACGTCGGGAAGTGTGCGCTCCTTGTCGATCGCGGCAATCGCTTCCTCGCGCGTGTAATTGCCGGTATGCCCCATCAGATGCACGAACTGGTCGAGCCATCGCTTGCGGTCGTTGACGGGCTCGCTCGCGTTGTATTCCTCCTTGGTGTCATCGGTGTTGAAAAAGCTGCTAACGCTCGGATGGCCCGCGCGATCGACGTGAAGCAACTTGCCGTCTCGTCTTACGCTGCATCGCCCCCAGATGTGGATCTCGGGCTTGGGATTGAGTTCGCTTGTTGGCAGCTCGATCACAGTCGAAAACACGTTCGCTTCCGTATTCGAATCCACGCCGGTCCATGGAGACTTGCCGCCGAGATGAGGCTCGGTGAAGTTCCGTTTGCCGCTGGTATCGAACAGGTTCTTGATTCCGTCGAAGTCGAAAAAGAACGCGTCGCTGCGGCTGCCGGCGAAAAAAGTGTAGGGGCCCGACTTGATGATATTCGGCTTGGCGCCGAAGGAGACCTCGGCGTCCGCGATTATCTTCGTCCCTACCGCTTCGTCCGAGCGCGACTCCGAGCCCTTCGCCACGAATACGTTAACGGTCTGCCTGCCGTTCTGCGGCTTCGAGAACACATAGCTGAACGCGATGTCCGTCAGGTAATCGCCGTCGTTATCGATGTTGAGGCGATAGATTGCGTCGGGATGAAGTGCGTCCGCATTGGGATTTGCATTGAGGATGATCACGGTTCTGTTCTTGTCAGCGGGCGACTGGAATGCGTACAGGTCGCAGAGGTCGAGTCGTTGATCGCCCAGCGGCGGGCCGAGACTGAGTCCAGTGAAATGGTTTGACATTGCCCACTCCTTTTTAAACCGAGATTTCCGTTTTGGGTCTCCCGGACTGCGCATTATAGCCCCCTGTGCCTGTCGTAAATTAGATCCGCACGTACTGATGATGCAATCCACCCCGTGGCTCCCGAAAAATCCGATCCGGATGTATTCGCCCGTTGAGACAGAATTCGCGCATCATCGCGTTTGACGGTCGCGATCCTCCGCCTGCTTGCAATGTTTATCGCCAATCTGTTCAAGTCGCGACGGCGGCTTGAAGCCGAAATCCTTTTTCTCCGTCATCAACTCAATATCGCCTTGAGGCGACGACCGGCGCGTCTGCCGCTGCGGGGCAGCGATCGTGCGCTGCTGGTGTGGATGACCAGGCTGTGGCCGAGTCTGCTCTGTATGGCCCGGGTCGTTGAACCGGCGACGATTCTTGGGGTAGCATCGAGCAAAGCTCCGGAGCAACTGGCGCTGGAAATCGCGAAAGCGGCAGGACGGCTGCGGATCGATCGCGGCCTGCGGGATATCATCCGACGAATGAGCCGGGAGAACTGGCTGCGCGAGATACTGCACGGACTCGCGAGCCGAGAACGCTCGCCCCGCCTAGTTCATCACCAATTCGGTTATGCCAAGATGTGCATGATTACTGGACCGGCTGTCGCCGTAGCTGACCCGACGAGCAGGGGTGCAAGGCCTGCTTTCCTCGGCGGCAGACCAAAGCCGAATCACGCCGTCGTGAGGCAAGACGGAATCACACCGCCGCAAGCGCGCCAACCGCGAAAGCAACAGGCGCACAAAGCGCCACCCGCAATGTCAGATCGCAATTTCGCAACAGCCTCAATAGCCTCCGAACCTAGGGCCGCGGCGGCGACGCTCTTCTGAGTGCGTCAAGCCACATGCTTGGCGGAATGGTTTCGACCCATTTGGCCTGTCTACTTCGCCACGGATGCATTTGTTTGCAGTGTGGGCAATGCGCTCGGAATACCGTGTCTGGCAAAATCTCGTTGCAGGCGATAATCGCGTTCTACGGATTAATGGTTTCCCCGAGCATCGGCTCGGACGTACTCGCAACGATGGTTGGGCTCCGATATGTCTATCGTAGGACGACATCGCGTCACCTCTGATGTTAAAGCAGCCGTGATCCTTCCAATCGAGCAGAATGCCCGGGTTTATGTGCGCGCCCGACCGCTTGCCCCAGCGCGAATAGATGATGGCCACCGCGGTGCCGGCCATCGCTAGCGCCATCAGCGCGCGCTTCCAGAACTCGTTCTCGATCAGGTGGAAGGCAGGCGAGCGCGGGTCGTATAGGAGAACGGTCGCCACGCTCGCCGAGACCATGAACATGCCGAGCGCCCAGCCCTCGATCGCGTATTCCGGCCAGTGCCGGCGGAGCGCTGCGAGCGGGCCGAGAGCGGGAACGAGCATGAGAGGTCAGCCTCCGGTGGCGAAGCCCGGATAGCAGGTCATGCCGCCATCGACGAAAACGGTGATGCCGGTGACGTAGTCGGCGAGGTCGGAGGCGAGGAAGACCGCCACATTGGCGATGTCCTCGGGCTCGCCGATCCGCTTGTAGGGAACGAGCGTCATCAACGCGGCGTAGGCTTCCGGCGTATCCCATGCATTGGTATTGATCGGCGTGCGGATCGCGCCCGGGCCGATCGCGTTGACGCGGATGCGGGCGGGGGCGAGCTCCTGCGCCAGCGTCTTCATCATCATGTGGATGCCGCCCTTGGAGGTGGCGTAGTTGACGTGTCCGGCCCACGGGATCACCTCGTGCACCGAGCTCATGCAGATGATCTTGCCGGCGGCGACCGACACCTCCTTGCGCACGCCGCGGCGCAGGAACTCCTTGACCGCCGCACGGGCGCACAGCCATTGCCCGGTCAGATTAACGCCGATCACCGTGTTCCACTGAGCCATGGTCATGTTGACGAGCGTGGAGTCGCGCTGCAGGCCGGCGTTCGCGACCAGGATGTCGAGCGTGCCGAATTGCTCGACCGCCTGCTTGAACATGGCGTCGACTTCGGCCTCGTTGGAAACGTCCGCCTTGATGGCGATTCCCTTGCGGCCTTCCGCCTCGATCGCCTTGATCACCGTGTCGGTTTCGCCGACCACATAATTGACCACAACGTCCGCGCCGGCGCGCGCCAGGGCGACCGCGCAGGCTTGGCCGATGCCGGAATTGGCGCCGGTCACCAGCGCTTTCTGCCCGACCAACAGCTTCGGCAAATTCTTGTAGTTCGGCAGATCGGTATTGAACGGCGTTGCGGCAGTCGGTGCAGCCATGGCTCCCATCCTTCGTTTCGGCAAGTCGCGCGCAATAGCGCGGTTCCGTGGTTGCTCGCCTGCACGCGCTACGACTTCGGCGGATACAGTTCGTCGATCAGATTGGCGACGAGGCCGGTCCAGCCGGTCTGATGCGAG
>CAVRVX010000040.1:0-148133 GCA_963724735.1 uncultured Alphaproteobacteria bacterium | reverse complement strand
GGGTACGCATCCTGTTGCGCGCCGACAGCGGCTTTGCACGGGATGACCTGATGGCTTGGTGCGAGGCCAATGGCGTCGACTTCCTGTTCGGACTGGCGCGCAACGAGCGGCTCGTCTGCGAGATTGCCACCGACTTGATCTCGTGCCGCCAAGAGCCGTCGCACCGGCCGGTCGGAGCGCCGCTTCAAGAGCTTCATGTGGACGACGCATCCGCGCTTTGTCGTCACCTCGCTCCGGCGCGACGAGTGCAAGGCCAAGTATCTCTATGAGAAGCTCTACTGCGCCCGCGGTGAGATGGTCGGGTAGGATCGAGGCGCGGACCGGGCTTCGACTGATGCCGACGTCTCCTCGATCCCCCCTTATCATTCCGTACGGCGGGTTTTCCCGAGTACGGCTGGAAGGCTGGCTTGTCAGACGGCGCCTTCCCGAGCCCCGAGCAGCTTAAGCCTGCTCCCGGCGTTCGCTGATCGACGTTCGGTTTGCATCCGCCCTTCGTGCGCCTCTCGTGGCCTCAGTGATGGCACCGCTCTGGGTCGGGCCTGTGGGCTCGATTGCGCACCGCCATTAGGTGGGGTCTCCACCACCCCAGGGGCCCTCGCTCGGGTCCGGGTTATTCTGTCCCGGTCCGTCATCACTTAATCGGCCCCATCCGTCCCACTCGCGGGCACATCGCGATTTCACCGCACGGCGGCTTATACGCGATGCCTTCGCTGCTGCGGGAGCGCCTAGGCGACCCGCGAGCGAGTTTCCGGGCTTTCGCTGCACAGGATTGTGGCTGATCTTGTGGTAGCGCGTCGGCGTAAGGCTCGCTCAGCTCCAGCCGAATGAAGGTCGACCTGCCGGCCCGGCGCGCAGTCCGCGCGGCGTGCTTCCAGCTTGCCCGCTAACGCGGCCATCATTGGGTCGTGGCGCAACTGATCGTGGTCGTTGAGATCCTCATAGCCAAGTGCGATGGCGAACACCCGCTGGCCGACCAACGTCACGACCTCGTGCTCAATCAGTTCCCGTCGCCGCTCGTCGTGAAAGCACGCCGCAAACCGATCCATCAGTCCGATCGCCCGATCCGTCGCGCGCAAAAGCGCCGTACGATACGAGTGTCACGTAAACAAGATTGTCCCGGAATGCAATTCGTGCTTTCTGCTCGCCTTTGACCTTGTCGTACTCGCGCAAAAAAACATCGAGCATGGGATTTTTATCGGTCATTGCCTTGCTCCTTCGAAGGACCGCATGCGCGCTGGAGGATAGGTACAAGGCGTGGTGATTCAAACGCCCATTCAACAGTGAAGTGCAACGGGCCGATTTCTGGCGCTGAAGAAAATCTCGCGAGGGGTTTGGTAGCCGAGTATCTTTCTGGGGCGAGAGTTGAGTTTGTCCTCGACCCTTTGGACATCGGCATCGGACAAAATAGAGAGGTCGGAACCTTTTGGGAAGTACTGCCTGAAGAGGCCGTTAGTGTGTTCGTTGAGGCCGCGTTCCCACGAGTGATAGGGCCTGGCAAAATAGGATAGTGCCCCCAGCGAGGTTGCGATTTGGGCGTGAGAGGCGAACTCTTTTCCATTGTCGTAAGTGATTGTTTCGATGCGGTCAGCGAGCGGCAAAAGCACGCGTGCGCAGGCCTGCACGACAGAGTCCGCGTTCTTGTCCGGCAGTTTGGCGAGCTTGGTGTATTTGGAGGTTCGCTCGACGTGCGACATGACAACGCCTTTGTGATTGGCGCCGATAATCGTGTCGGCCTCCCAGTCTCCGATGCGGCTTTTTGCGGCGACAATAGGAGGCCGCTGATCGATATCGACGCGGTTCAGAATCAGCCCGCGCCCCGAATTCTTGCCCTTGCGCCTGTTGTATTTTTTGCCGCTGTGACGCAAGTGAAGATACAGCGTGCCCCCGTCTTTCTTGTCTTTCCGGACATGCTGATAGATGCGCTCGTGACTGATAAAGGCGACGCCATCCTTCGCCAGACGCCCGCTGATCTGATCGGGACTCCACTGCTCTTGCGTCAGTTTTTCTTCGATCAGCTCCACCAAATCTGGCGTCATTTTGCGCGGCTTGTCCGAGGCCTCTTCGCGTCTCTGCGAGGCCTTCTCGTGCGCTTGCTTGAAGCGATAGCCGCGCGCGCCGGTGTTGCGAACAAGCTCGCGGCTGATCGTCGACGGATCGACGCCAATTTGCCGCGCGATGTGGGCTTGCGAGTGGCCGCTTTGCAAGAGCGCGTAAATCTGGCAGCGTTGTTCGCAGGTCAGATGGAGATAGCCTTCGGGCATTTTTCCTCCGTGAGATGTGCTGTCCCACGCAAGGATAGTCTCCATCTGACCGCCAGAAAAACCGGCATACACAACATGGCAAAGTCTGGCGGGAGAAAACGTCGGCCTCAAGGGTGCTCGCTGCGCTCGCATCGTCTCCGGCGACTAAAGCCCTTGACCCCGACCCTTTCCCCCGCCACTCACTCCGCCATGCCGTCTATGCTGCCCTGTTGCACTTCGGACTTGAAACGGCGAATATGTTAATGATAACAAGTCCGAGTAATGAATATAAGAACGTCGGAGCAAACGCGCCGGTAGGCATCAATGACGCGGACGGCAAGTGGATGTTCGATGATGCGTCCGTTCCAGAAGGCCCGAATCAAGCAATACTCTGGTGTGTGCGAACGGCGTCGGTGGCGTGTTCCCCGGCTCGCAAAATTAAATATTATATACTATTGGACTTGGCAGCTCGATCAAATAGGTTTTGCCGAAGCCTGAAGCGTAGTCGACCAGTGAGATAGCCACGGGCGCAATCTCGAAGACTGCGAGTTGCTTCGGATCCTCTGGAACAAACCGCTTCGACTGCGGGAACGCCCGAAACAAGCGCAACGACAACTCCTCAGCCCTCCGTTCGTCAACGATCCTTGTCGCTATGCCTGACATGGAGAAGCCGCGGAGCTTATAGAAATCCTGATCTTCACTCGCGATCGCCACAGAGACTTTGTTGTTAAGTTTGATGTTGCCGGCCTTTTGCGATGCCGCGTCGATGGCGAAATAGAAGGTAAACTCATCGTGGATGTAGTAGACCGTCGTCGCCTGCGGATACCCGTCAGGACGAATGGTCGCGAGCGCCATGGTGTGATGGCTCCGCAAGACTTCAAGGATTTTTGATTTCAGCTCCTTATCCATTCGCTCCGAACAAACTCACGCCGACATTTCCCCAAATCCCCAGATGAGCCAGATGATCTCTGGTTTCGATGGAAATCTGCGCTGCTTATCCTCCTCTGGCAAGCCTGGATCGTTTCGGCGGCCAATCGGCCGGCTCGGCCAAGCCATCAGCGCGGTCGCCGCCGAAGCATCCTCGCCGCCCCTCGTTCCCGACGCTCCCCGACCGCCCCGCAGAATCGAGCGCAGAAATCCCCGTCGTTTCCGACGCGCCCGCCAATCCCGCCGATACAGCCGCGCAAGAATGCGACGTCTGACGCGCGTGCAAGCGTGGGTCACGTTATCTGGACGACAACGGAACCTTCCTCCACTTCGGGCGAATTTGAGCCAAGCGCAGACGCATGTTGCCGTATCCATTCTCTCGCAATCCGCACGCTCTCGTCGGCCCCTGCCTTGTCCTGGCAGACCGTCACCGAGGTGCCGCCCAGTTCGGTCCGGACCAGCGTATAGCTTATCAGTCCGGGCACGGAACGAATGGCGGCTTCGACTTCGGCTCTGCGTTCTTCCAACAGGTGGAAAAGCTCTTTGGCCCCCGGGCCTGTGTACGTCCTCACGACCGCATACATGTCGTCCTCCTGCCATTTCCCGCGTTCTCAGCATGGCGACATTCCGCGACCCAGCGTTCTCCGCTCAGAAGAGCGGCGACTGCGCCGGTCGATTGTTCAGATTGTGGGACTCCCTGCCTCGCGCAAGCGCCAACGCCATGCGCGTGGCGCCGCCGCGGGCGCTTCATTTTCCTTGATAAAGACCAATCAAGCCAGATGAGCCCAAGCAAGCCTTGATCAATACGGTTTGGCCTCCGACCATCTGGGGCGGAGGCGGCGCGACCTGGTCAGACGATGAGCTTGTAGGCCGGGATCGTCAGAAAGTCCTCGAACGCCGGCGCAAGCGAGAGCTTGCGGAACAGCGCGATCGCTTCGGGGAAACGGCCTTCCGCAAAGGCTGCAGCGCCGACCTCGCCCTTGACCCGCTCCATCTCTTCGTTGAGCGCGCGCGCGAAGAACTCCGGCGTGACCTTCACGCCATTGTCGAGCACGGCGCCGTAGCGGAGCCATTGCCAGATCTGCGCGCGCGATATTTCCGCGGTCGCCGCATCTTCCATCAGATTGTAGATCGGCACCGCGCCGCGGCCGCACAGCCATGCCTCGATATATTGCACGCCGACGCGGATGTTCAGGCGGAAGCCGTCCTCGGTCTTGGTTCCCTCATGGATCTTTAGCAGGTCGTCGCGCGCCACGCGCACGTCCTCGCGCAAACGGTTGAGCTGGTTTGCCTGCGGCATCATCCGATCGAACACCTCCTTGGCGACGGGAACGAGATCGGGGTGCGCGACCCAGGTGCCGTCATGACCGTCGCGCACCTCGCGCTCCTTGTCCGCGCGCACCTTGGCGAACGCGACTTCATTGGCGGCCGGATCGCCCTTGATGGGGATTTGCGCCGCCATTCCGCCCATGGCGAAGGCGGCGCGGCGGTGGCAGGTCTTGATCAGCAAGAGCGAGTAGGCGCCGAGAAACGCCTTGCCCATGACCACCTGGCCGCGGTCGGGCAGCACGTAGTCGGCGCGCTTGGCGAACTTCTTGATGAACGAAAAGATGTAATCCCAGCGGCCAGCATTGAGTCCGGCTGCGTGCTCGCGCAGTTCGTAGAGGATTTCGTCCATCTCGAAGGCGGCCGGCAGCGTCTCGATCAGCACCGTCGCCTTGATCGTGCCGCGGGGAACGCCGAGCTTTTGCTGCGCATAGACGAAGACATCGTTCCACAGCCGCGCCTCGAGATGCGATTCAAGCTTCGGCAAATAGAAATATGGGCCCGTGCCCTGAGCGAGCAGGCTCTTGGCGTTGTGGAAAAAGTAGAGGCCGAAGTCGAACAGGCTGCCCGAGACCGGCTCGCCGTCGACGGTGATATGCTCCTCGACGAGGTGCCAGCCGCGCGGGCGCACAATGAGCACGGCCGGCTTGGCCCCGAGATCGTAGCGCTTGCCGGTGGCGTCGTCGGTGAAGGCGATCTTGCCGGACCACCGGTCCTTCAGGTTGAGCTGGCCTTCGATATTGTTCGCCCAGGTGGGCGAGTTCGCATCCTCGAAGTCCGCCATGTAGTGCGTCGCGCCGGAATTCAGGGCGTTGACGATCATCTTGCGGTCGACCGGGCCGGTGATCTCCACCCGCCGGTCGCGAAGATCCTGCGGGATCGGCCCGACCTTCCAGTTTCCCTCGCGAATGTTCCGCGTCTCCGGAAGAAAGTCGGGCAGCTCGCCGGCGTCGAAACGGCGTTGCTGTTCGGTGCGCGCCGCCAGCAATTCGCGCCGGCGCGCATCGAAGCGGCGGTGCAATTCGGCGACAAAGGCGAGCGCTCCGGGGGATAGAATCTCCGGATAGCGTGGGCCGGTCCTGCCCTTGACCACAACGCCGGCGACTGCGCCGGCGCGTTGTGGGCGGACGCGGCCGCGCGCCGGCCGCGCGCCCGACGCCGAAGACTCCGACTTTGCTGGGCGAGCCGGCGCGCCGGCAGCCGCGCCCAACCCTCGCCGAATCGTTCGCTTTGCCGGTTCGCCGACGGGCTTGCGGGCAAGCTTGCGGCTCGAGAGCGCCACCGGCGCTTTCGCGGCGTCCGTTTTCGCAGTCTTGGCGGGTGCGCGCCCCGTCACGGGGTTGGCGCGCGCGCCTTTCGATCCGGCGCCGATCGTCTTCACGCCGGCGGGGACTTTACGTTTCGCGGTCGATCGCGCGCGGTCGGCGCTTTTTTCCGCGGCCTGTTTTTGCCCGCCCGAGCCCTTTGCCGCCGCTCTCGACGAAGGTCGCGCCGGCTTCCGCGCGGCCGCCTTCTTGGCGACCGCCTTGCTTCCGCCGCCCGGTCTTTTCGTCGCGCGCGTGATGGAACGGCTTGCCTTGGACGCAGCCCCACTCCCTGGACGCCCGCGAGCCGTTTTGCCCTTGCCGCGATGGGACCCTGTCTTCTTGCTCGCGCCGCGTTTCGACCTGCCGACCATGTGTTCTCTTTCACTCGCCTCGACGCTAAACGGCCTTGTCGCCCGGCCCCGCCACGCGGATGGTGCCGCCTCCCGACGACGGGACGCTGGCCGGTGGGGCCGAAGGCGGCGGGCTGGCGGGCGCCGGCGCGCTTGGCCGTAGTCCGGCGGTAGATGGGCCGGGCGCCGGCCGGACCGCCGCGGGCGCTTGCTTGGGCGCGGGCGCAGGCTTCGGTGCGGGGCCTGCCATTGGAGCGGGCGCAGGCTTCGGTGCGGGGCCCGCCATCGGAGCGGGCGCAGGCTTGGGCGCGGTCGCGGGGCCCGCCATCGGGGCGCTCATCGGCTTGGCAGCCGACGGAGCGGGAGCCGGCTTTGCAGGCGCAGGGGCCGGCGTAACGGGCGCTTTCTTGATGGCCTCAACGGGAGCAGCTACGGGCTTGCGGGCCGCAACTTTTGCTTTCCTCGCCGGCTTCTTGGCGGCGGTTTTCACAGCGCCTTTGCGGGCCGGGGCTTTTGCTGTCTTGGCGGCGGTGCGCGTGGTCTTGCCCGCCCTGCCCTTAGTCTTCGCCGTTTTCGCCGAAGCGCGCGCCATGGTGCGCTTCTTTGCGGCCGACTTCGCGGAGGCTTTCGCCCGCGCGCTCGCGGTCTTGCGTGTCTTGCTCGTCCTCGATGTCGCCTTCCTAGTCGACTTGGCTTTGCTAGCCATTCTCTCCTCCGATCTTCATGTGATTGACCCTCGGCCTATCGGCGGATTGCGGGTCAAAGCTCTGGCGCGTGGGCGGCAATTTCCGCCTCCGCCGAGTTCAACCACTCCCCGTCCGCTCCATTGCCGCCGGGGGCGATCCTCCGGTCGCCCAATCGGCCAGTTCGATTGGATGCACGACGGGGATTGCGATGCCCGCCGCGATTTGCAGGATGCAGCCAAGATTGCCGGCCGCGATCACGTCGGGCATGGTCTTCTCGATATTTGCGATCTTGCGCTCGCGCAACCGATTCGCCAACTCCGGCTGCAATAAGTTGTAGACGCCGGCCGAGCCGCAGCACAGATGCGCCTCCGGCACATCTTTCACCACAAAGCCGAGCTTGGAAAGCATCTCTTTAGGCTCGCGCGTGATTTTCTGTCCGTGCTGCAGCGAGCAGGCGGCGTGATAGGCGACCCGCAACGCCGGCCGCGGCACGGCCTGCAGCTTCGTGATCCCGTGCACGAATTCGCTGATGTCGCGCACCTTGGCGGCGACCAGGGCGGCCTTCTCGGCATAGGCTTTGTCGGTCCGCAGCATGTAGCCGTAATCCTTCATGGTGGTCCCGCAGCCGGAGGCGGTCGAGATGATCGCATCGAGCCCCTCGCCGTCGATTTCGGCCATGTAGGCGTCGATATTGGCGCGCGCGCAGGCGAGCGCCTCCTTCTCATGGCCCATGTGATGCGGCGCGGAGCTGCAGCACCCCTCGCCTTCGGCGAGGACCACCTCATAGCCATGGCGCGTGAGCAGGCGGATGGCGGCCTCGTTGATATGCGGCGCAAGCACCCGCTGAACGCAGCCGGCGAGCAGCGCGACCCGTCCCCGCTGGGGTCCCTTGGCGCGGAAAACCCGGCCTGAACCGCGCGGCGGGCCGACCAGCTTGGCGGGCGCGAGTTGCGCCATCGCCGCAAGCTGCGGCAGGCCGAGGCGATCGAGCAGCGGCGCGAAAGGTTTCCCGAACCACCCGCCGATGATCGCCAGGTAAAACAGGCGCGGATCAGGGATGATGCGCGCGAGCATGGCGCGCAGCAGGCGGTCGAGCCAGGGCCGCCGGTAGGTCTTCTCGATATGGACCCGGGCATGATCGACGAGGTGCATGTAATGCACGCCCGACGGACACGTGGTCATGCAGGACAGGCAGGACAGGCAGCGGTCGATGTGCTTGACCTCCTCGGCCGCGGCCGGGCGGTCGTGCTCCAGCATGTCCTTGATGAGGTAGATGCGCCCGCGCGGGGAATTGAGCTCATTGCCGAGCAGCACATAGGTCGGGCAGGTCGCCGTGCAGAAGCCGCAATGCACGCAGGTGCGAAGAATCTTGTTCGCCTCGGAAATCTCCGGGTCGGCAAGCTGGGCAAGAGTGAAGCTGGTTTGCATGAATCGGCTCTCACACTCCCGCCCACATGCGGCCCGGATTGAGCACGCGGTTCGGATCGAAGCTCACCTTTACCCGCTTGGTCAGCGCGGCAAGGGGGCCCGGCTGCGGCTCGAACACCGCGACCGCGGCGCGCGCGGCCGCCGGCGCACGGATCAGCGTGGCGTGGCCCCCGCATTGGGCGATCGCCGGCCGCACGAGCGCGGCGCCGGCGTCGTCGGCCGGCGCGAGCGCCGCCCACACGAGCCCGCCCGCCCAGTCGTAGAAAAACTCAGCATCCGCACGCGCAGCGATCTGGGCCGTAAGCTCCGCTCCCTTCGAAGGTGCGGTCGAAATCCGCCAGACCGGGCGCTCCGTCGCAGCGCCGTCGCCGCCGGACGAGGCCGAAGCCGCGAACGGGATCACGTCACGGATAGCGTGCCAGAATACGCGCGATTGCGCCTCGTGGAGCCCGGAGAGCGGGCCGAACGGCTTCATCAGTTCGGCGAGCGCAGCCCGTCGGTGCTCGACCGAAGGGGCAACGCCTTCCAGCCGCAGCGCAGTCACGGAATGGCCGACCGGCACATCGTCGGAGACGCGCAGCGCGATCTTTTCCGGCAGATGCGCCGCGCCGGACACCTCGCAGGACGAGCCCATCGCCGCCGCCATCGCGTCAACCGCGCGCGCGTTGTCGAGCCCGAGCACCAGCACGGTCGCCTCGGTCTCCGCCCGCGGCAGCATCTTCACCGTGACCTCCGTCATCGCCGCCAGCGTGCCGAACGAGCCTGCCATCAGCTTGGAAAGGTCGTAGCCAGTGACGTTCTTGACCACCCGCCCGCCCGATTTGAAGGTCTCCCCGCGCCCGGAGACGGCGGAAAAGCCGAGGAAGTGATCGCGCGCAGCGCCCGCCTTGATCCGCCGCGGGCCGCACAGATTGGCCGCGAGCACGCCCCCGATCGTGCCGGCGCCCGGCGCGCCGCCGAGGAGGGGCGCAAGGTCCATCGGCTCGAAGGCGAGCGCCTGCCCGCGCGAGGCGGCGAGCGCCTCGACCTCGGCGATCGGCGTGCCGGCCTTCGCCGAGAGCACCAGTTCCTCGGGCTCGTAAAGGGTGACGCCGGATAGCGCGGACAGGTCGAGGGTCGCGTCCGTCTGCGCCGGGCGGCCGAGCGTGCGCTTGCTGCCACGCCCAACGATTTCCAGCGACTTGCCGTCGCCTGCCGCCCACGCAATCGCGGCCTCGACCTCCTTGGCGTCGCGCGGCTTTATGGTGTCAGTCATCGGCGTTCGGTTCTTTCGTTCCCTCTCTCCCTGTGAGAGAGGCTGGCTGAGCGCAAAGCGCGAAGCCGGGTGAAGGGTCTGACCGCGGCGACTGGCGAACCCTCACCCTGGCTCGCTTCGCTCGCCCACCCTCTCCCGCAAGGGGAGAGGGTCTTTCAGAACCTCGGAATGTCCGGAAACGGCATCTTGCCCCCGCTGACATGCATGCGGCCCAGTTCGGCGCAGCGATGCAAGGTCGGGAAGACCTTGCCGGGGTTGAGCAGGCCCTTGTCGTCGAACGCGCATTTCAGCCGCTCCTGATGGGCGAGGTCGACATCGGAGAACATGGTCGGCATCAGGTCGCGTTTCTCCACGCCGACCCCGTGTTCGCCGGTGAGCACGCCGCCCACCTCGACGCACAGGCGCAGAATATCGGCCCCGAACTGCTCCGCGCGGTCGAGCTCGCCCGGCTTGTTCGCATCGTAAAGGATGAGCGGATGCAGATTGCCGTCGCCGGCATGGAAGACATTGGCGCAGCGCAGCCCGTATTTCTCCGACAGCTCGCGCGTCCGATGCAGCACGAGCGACAGCTTGGCGCGCGGAATGGTGCCGTCCATGCAATAATAGTCGGGCGAGATGCGGCCGACTGCCGGAAACGCGGCCTTGCGCCCGGCCCAAAACAGCAAACGCTCCTCCTCCGACCTCGACACCCGCAGGGTGCGCGAGCGGCAGGCGGCGGCGATCTCGGAGACACGCTCGATCAGGTGGTCGCATTCGGCCTGCGGCCCGTCCAGCTCGACGATGAGGATGGCCTCGACGTCGAGCGGGTAGCCGGCATGAACGTACTCCTCGACGGCGTGAATCGCCGGCTTGTCCATCATCTCCATGCCGCCCGGGATGATCCCCGCCCCGATGATGCGGGCGACGCACTCCCCCGCGTCCTCCGCCAAAGCGAAGCCGATCAGCACGGCGCGCGCGGTTTCCGGTTTTTGCAGCAGGCGCACCGTGACCTCGGTAATGACCCCGAGCAGGCCTTCCGAGCCGGTCATCACCCCGAGCAGGTCATAGCCGCCCGGATCGAGATGCGCGCCGCCCAGCCGGACGATCTCGCCGGTCATCAGCACCATCTCGCAGCCGAGCACATTGTTGCTGGTGAGACCGTATTTGAGGCAGTGCACGCCGCCGGCGTTTTCCGCCACATTGCCGCCGATGGTGCAGGCGATCTGCGAGGACGGATCCGGCGCATAGTAGAAGCCGGCATGTTCGACCGCGCGGGTCACCGCGAGATTGGTGACGCCGGGCTCGACCACCGCCACGCGGTTGGCAAAATCGATGGCCCGGATGCGGTTGAACTTCGCCATGCCGAGGAGCACGCCGTCGCCGAGCGGCAGCGCGCCGCCCGAGAGCGAGGTGCCGGCGCCGCGCGGCACCACTTTGACGTTCTGCTCCCGGCAATAGCGCAAGACCTCGGCCACCTGCGCCGTCGTGTCGGGCAGCACGACGACCAGCGGAAGCTGGCGGTAGGCGGTGAGCCCGTCCGTCTCGTAGGGCCGGATCTCCCGCTCGTGGGCGATCACGCCCTCGCCCGGCACGATGCGGCGCAGCGCGCGCACAATCTCCTCACGCCGCGCAAGCACTTCGCCGTCCGGCGCCGGCATCGCCACGCTCATTGGCACGCCTCCCTGATTGCCGCGCTTGCTTGTTTTGAGCTGTTCTACCGCAGGATTGTCGGCGCGATAAGCGTCGCGTCGCCGCAAGCCGCGGGCGCCGACTCTGTCCCGAGCCGGCAGGCGCACAGGGCGCTTGTGGTGGCGGGCGGCTCGCCTTAGGCTTCGCGGCCCGTCCGGCTCATCGCACCGACCAGACACGGGCGGGGGACACGCCTCGCCGCTTTGCGGAGTTCAATAATGATCAAGGATATCGTCGTGAATCTCGCGCTCGCCCGCGCGCACGATCCGGCCACCGAATATGCCCTTTCCGTCGCCCGCACGTTTAACGCCCACATCACCGGCGTCGTGTTCATCTACGATCCGGTCATCTCGCCGACCATTATGGACGGCGTCTCCGCGGAGTGGATCGACGCCCAACGGACCGAAAGCAGGGCTATCGCTCAGGCCGCGATCGACCGGTTCGAGCAGGCGGCGGCGCGGGACGGCCTGTCGTTCCGACACCGCGTGATCGAGGCGACCCTCGGCGGGGCCACCGACCTGTTCGGCCGGATCGGACGGCGGTTCGACCTGGTGGTGGTCGGCCAACGCGAACCCGATCATCTGCAGCCGTCGGACATGTTCGTCGAAGCCGGGTTGTTCGAGTCGGGACGGCCGGTGATCATCGTGCCCTATATCCAGAAGGAGGGGCTGAAGCTCGAACGCGTCCTTGTCTGCTGGGACGGCGGCCGCGCCGCAGCGCGGGCGATAGGCGACGCCATACCCTTGCTGGCCCGCTCCAAGGCGGTCGATATCGTCATGATCGCCACCGGCCGCGCCAAGAGCGACGAAATCCCCGGCGCCGACATTGGCCATCATCTCGCGCGGCACGGCATCAATGTCGATGTCAAGCGCATCGTCGCCGAGGACGTCGATGTCCCCAACACGATCCTGTCCTATGCCGCCGACGTCTCGGCCGAGCTGATCGTCATGGGCGGCTACGGCCATTCGCGCCTGCGCGAATTCGTGCTTGGCGGCGCGACGCGGGACATTCTCGCCTCCATGACCGTGCCAATCCTGATGTCGCACTGAGGCGGGCCGGTTTGCCCTCCCTCGGCTGATCGGACGCGCAGCCCGCGCGGGCGGAGACGTGCATGCCGTTCGCAAGCCTGATCCGGCTTGGCTTGGTCGCCGCTACCGTCTGGCTCGCCGCCGGGCCGCGAGCCGCCCTTGCGCTCGACGAGGTGCGCTTCGGCACCAACTGGGTCGCCCAGCCCGAGCACGGCGGCTTCTACCAGGCGCTCGCCGACGGCACCTACCGGAAATACGGCCTCGACGTGACCATCGTGCCGGGCGGCCCGCATGCGAACAACCGCATTCTTCTGCCCGTGGGCAGGCTCGACTTCTTCATGAGCGCAAACACGCTGCAGGCGTTCCACGCAGTCGCGCAGGACGTGCCGACCCTGGTCGTCGCCGCCATGTTTCAGAAGGACCCGCAGGTCCTGATGGCCCATCCCGACGCGGGCGTCGCCCGCTTCGAGGATCTCAAGGCCCTCACCCTGTTCGTCTCCAAGGAGGGGATGGCGACCTACTTCCAGTGGCTGAAGACCGAGTACGGGTTCAGCGAGGCGCGGGTGAAGCCCTACACCTTCAATCCCCAGCCCTTCCTCGCCGGCAACCGCAGCGCGATGCAGGGCTACGTCACCTCCGAGCCCTATTCGATCGCGAAGCGGGCGAGCTTCAAGCCGCTCATTTTCCTGCTCGCCGACTACGGCTTCGACGCCTATTCGACCCTCATCGAGACGCGCCGCGATCTCGTCGAGAAGAAGCCCGACTTGGTCCAGCGCTTCGTCGATGCCTCGATCATTGGCTGGTACAACTATCTCTACGGCGACAATGCCCGCGCCAATGCGCTCATCAAGCGGGATAATCCCGAGATGAGCGACGGGCTGATCGCTTATTCGGTCGCTGCGATGAAAGAGCGCGGCATCGTCGATTCCGGCGACGCGGCCACGCTTGGCATCGGCGCGATGACGGACGCGCGGATGGCGAGCTTCTTCGACAAGATGGCCCGCGCGGGCGTGGTCGAGCCTTCCCTCGATTTCCGCCGCGCCTACACGCTGCGTTTCGTCAACAAGGGCGTGGGGGTGGAGCTGCGGCCGAAGAATTGAGCAGATAAAAAGGGGCCGCCACGCGGCGACCCCTTTGTTCGCAGTCGGTTCGGGCGACGCGGATCAGAAATCCATGCCGCGCCCATGCCACCGCCCGACAATCGGGACGATCGACCGACGAGTCACGTCTCAGCGAGGATGCATTCAGCAGCGGCGTTGCCGGCCAAAATCGCTCCGGTAAATCCACCCGATCCCGCATAGGCGGAGGCGAGATAAAGTCCCGGAAGCGGCGTTCGCGGTGAATTGACGGGGCCTTTCCACACCGGAGTTGTCGGCGGCGTCGGCGCAAAGCCATAGACCGCGCCCTGAGGCGCGGCAAGATAGGCATTCATGGAGCTTGCCGTGTTGAAGACGGTCGCTATGACATGCGAGGCGAGTCCCGGAAATTGCCGGTCGAGCGCCGCGACGAGCGCTTCGAGCCAAGCTTTGCGCTTCAGGTCATAGCCCGCGGCGTCAAGCCCGGACCAGTTGTCCAGCCGATCGACCCCCACCACGGAAATGGGATAGGGCGGCCCGTCGAAGCCGGAGTTGATCGCCGCATAGTCGACCACCGTCATCAGCGGGATTCGTTCGGCCGGCGCGGAGCTGAGGATCGTAGCATTGTCGCGGTAGTGGGCGAACTCAGTCATCCATGGCGGCAGCAGGAAGGTCGAGTAGGCGCGCATGCCGAACTCTTTGGCGGGGCGCGCCAAGCCGAGCGTGATCGAGAAGACGGAGATCGAGAGCGGTCGTCTGGCATAGGACGCCACGAATTGCTCGCGTGCGGATTGCGGCAGCATGCCGGCGATCGCCTGAGGCGCCGCATTGGCGACGGCCACGCGAGCCGGAATCTCTTGCCGCGAGCCGTCGCGACAGGCCAGCACGATCCCTATCGGCCGACCGTCCCGGTCGAGCTTGATCTCGGTCGCCGTCCGACGCAGAGCCACATCGCCCCCCGCCGCACGGATTGCCCGCGCGAGCGCATTGCTAAGGCGTTGTGATCCGCCCTTGATGAAACAGCCGCCCGAGCCGAGAAATCCGCCCTGCGCGACGGCAAAGAACACCCACCACAGCGTCGCCGGATCGTCGTGATAGTAGGCGAGATTGGCGCCGAGCGCGCACTTCGCCGCTTCGTCGGCGCCGAAGGCGCGCGCGAACACATCCGCGACCGAGCGCCGCCAGTCGCGGATCGCCGGCACGAGCTTGATGAGCGCGCCCACGCCCTCGGCCGGGCGACGGAACGCATCCCGGCCGCGGCTCAGTGTCCCGAGCCCGCATGCGATCCGTTCCATGTCGCCGAGAACCGAGTGAATGCCGGCGCGCGAACGAGGAAACCGGTCGGTGAGCGCCGCGCGCGCCGCGGCAAAGCCTTCCGGCAGCACAACTGGCTCGCCCAGCGGACCGCCGCGCGCCTCGTACAAGGGCCCGGTCACAATCCATTCGACCGCATCCAGCACGCCGATGCGCTTGAGGACGTGATGCTTGGGATCGAGCGGATTGCGCGGATCGGACGTTTCGTGCAGCGCTGCTTCGATCACGAGGTCGCCGACTTTGTAGGTGGAAGCCGCGCCCCCGACCGAAGTGTTGCGCTCCACGACCAGCGTCTTGCGGCCCGCACGCGCGAGCAGCGCGGCGGCCGTCAGCCCGCCGAGCCCGGCGCCGATCACCACAACGTCGTAAGGCGAGGACATGATTGCTCCCGGCAAGAGACGGCAGCGCGAGAGCGCGCATTGACCGCATCGGACGCGGCATCGTCAACAGAAAAGGGCCGCTCAAGGCGGCCCTTCCCAAGCCATTCAGGCGGGCGGCTTTCTTCAGAAATCCATGCCGCCCATGCCGCCGCCCGGCATCGCGGGCGCGGCCTTCTCCTTCGGCAGCTCGGCGACCATCGCCTCGGTGGTGATGAGGAGGCCGGCGACCGAGGCTGCGTCCTGCAGCGCCACGCGCACCACCTTGGCGGGGTCGACGATGCCGGCGTCGAACATGTCGACATAGTCCTCGGTCTGGGCGTCGAAGCCGAACGTCTCCGACTTGTTCTCCAGGATCTTGCCCGCGACGACGGAGCCTTCGAAGCCAGAATTCTCCACGATCTGCCGCAGCGGCGACTCGATCGCCTTTAGCACGATATTGATGCCGGCCTGGACGTCGGGATTTTCGTTGGAGAGCTTGCCGACCGCCTTCTTGGCGCGCAGCAGCGCGACCCCGCCGCCGGCGACGATTCCCTCCTCGACCGCCGCGCGGGTGGCGTTGAGCGCGTCCTCGACCCGGTCCTTCTTCTCCTTGACCTCGACCTCGGTCGCGCCGCCGACGCGGATCACGGCGACGCCGCCGGCGAGCTTGGCGAGCCGCTCCTGCAGCTTCTCCTTGTCGTAGTCGGAGGTGGTCTCCTCGATCTGCGCCTTGATCTGGCCGACGCGGGCTTCGATGTCCTTCTTGTCGCCGGCGCCGTCGACGATCGTCGTCTTTTCCTTCTCGATGATGACCTTCTTCGCCCGGCCCAGCATCTTGACCGTGACGTTCTCGAGCTTGATGCCGAGGTCCTCGGAGATGAGCTGGCCGCCGGTCAGGATGGCGATGTCCTCCAGCATGGCCTTGCGGCGATCGCCGAAACCGGGCGCCTTTACCGCCGCAACCTTGAGCCCGCCGCGCAGCTTGTTGACGACGAGGGTGGCGAGCGCCTCGCCTTCCACGTCCTCGGCGATGATCAGGAGCGGCTTGCCCGACTGCACCACCGCCTCAAGCACCGGCAACATCGCCTGCAGGCCGGAGAGCTTCTTCTCGTGCAGGAGAACGAAGACGTCCTCGAGCTCGGCCACCATCTTCTCGGCATTGGTGATGAAATACGGGGAGAGATAGCCGCGATCGAACTGCATGCCCTCGACGATCTCGACATCGGTCTCGAGCGCCTTCGCCTCCTCGACGGTGATCACGCCTTCGTTGCCGACCTTCTGCATCGCGTTGGCGATCATCTTGCCGATGGTCTGGTCGCCATTGGCGGAAATGGTGCCGACCTGGGCCACCTCGGAGGAGGAGCCGACCTTCTTTGCCCGCTTCTCGATGTCCTTGACGACGGCGGCGACCGCGAGGTCGATGCCGCGCTTCAAATCCATCGGGTTCATCCCGGCGGCGACCGACTTGGTCCCTTCCTTCACGATCGCCTGTGCGAGCACGGTCGCGGTCGTGGTGCCGTCGCCCGCGATGTCATTGGTCTTCTGGGCGACCTCGCGCACCATCTGCGCGCCCATGTTCTCGAACTTGTCCTCGAGTTCGATTTCCTTGGCGACGGTGACGCCGTCCTTGGTGATGCGGGGGGCGCCGAAGCTCTTGTCGAGCACCACGTTCCGGCCCTTGGGACCGAGCGTGACCTTCACGGCATTGGCGAGAATATCGACCCCGCGCAGCATCCTGTCGCGGGCATCATTGGAAAAGCGTACGTCCTTGGCGGCCATTTCGAATAACTCCTGCTTGGTTCAAGCCAACCGCTTCGCATGCCCGCCGGGGCGATCGCTCGCGTGCCGGAAACGACTATTAGGTCAACCGCGGCATGCCCAAAGGGTGCGATTCGGCTCATGATTTCAGTCGGTTGTGGATGATCTCAGCCGATCACGCCCATGATGTCGGACTCCTTCATGATCAGGAGTTCCTCGCCATCGAGTTTGACCTCGGTCCCCGACCACTTGCCGAACAACACGCGGTCGCCGGCCTTCACATCGATCGGTATGAGCTTGCCGGCCTCGTCCCGGCCGCCGGGTCCGACCGCGATGACCTCGCCCTGCTGAGGCTTTTCCTTGGCGGTGTCGGGAATGATGATGCCGCCGGTGGTCTTCTCCTCGGCTTCGATGCGACGCACGACCACGCGGTCATGCAACGGGCGGAACTTGGTTTTCGCCATGTTGTCCTCTTCGCCGCCGCGGGGCGGCCTTGAAATCTTGGGATCGAACGCTGGTGGGGCGCTCAGGTCGGTGCTTAGCACTCACGGCTTAGGAGTGCCAATCCCGGGCGGACATAGGTGCTGACGCCGGGGGTGTCAAGAAGCGCAGCCGAGCCTTGGTCAACCGCCAAAGACGGACGATTTCGATCTGCTTGCGCAGCGTCGGCACGCGGCGTTGGCCTGCCACGTCCCGATTGCGGCCGAACAGGCGCTGCCCGGACGCCGGAGCGCGTGTGCTGGCGAGGCGCGCCATCGAATTGCCAAATCAAGAAGGCGAAGAAGGCTCACACCGGCGGGATCGGCGCGGACCGGTCGGACGCGCCGCCTTGACGAGCGGGCGAAGGGCCGCTTGCACCGCGGCGGCGGGGGCGGCACAGTGCGGCGCGTATGTTTGGAGATGTCATGACTGGTTCGTTTCGGAGTTCTCTGCCGGCGCTCGTCGCCGCCGCCCCGGCGCTTGCGCTGGCGCTTCTGCTGGGCGGCTGCGCCGGCTCCTTGCCGTCGCTATCGGGCGGCGGCGCCCCCGCACCGACTGGCCCGCTGCCGCCGCCGAGTTTCGCTCCGGAGGACATCGTCGGCCGCTGGGGCCTCGGCGCTTACCATCGTCCCGAAGATCGCGCTCGCACGGAAGCCGCAGCGCGCGGCCAGTGCAAGCAGCCCTATGTCATCAACCGCAGCTCCTTCGGTGTGTCGATGCTCGGCTACGACAACCCGCAGGTTCAGGACATGGCGGTCAAGGGAAGCTACGAGGGCAAAACCTATATCGGCCCCGGCCCGCAGCCGGGCGGCCCGGGTGATCGCGAGGTGGTCTCCTTCGATGGCCGCGTCCTCGTCCTCAAATGGGTGGACCCGGAAGTGGCGGGCCGCTACGGCACCATGGTGCTCGTGCGCTGCGGAGCGGAAGGAACCGCAAAAGCAAAGCGCGCGTCGCAATGATGGCGCCCCCCGTCGCCAACGACCGCCGGTGAGGCGGCGGCCGAAAAGCCGAGCTGGCGTCGGTCACCGATGACCCGCAAGCTGATCGGCACTCCGACGCTTTGCGCCTGCGCCACGCCGCACCGATGACCAAACTGCGCCCGTCCTGGTCCGGTCCGTGGCGGGCGCTGCCGGTGCTCGGGGTAACCGAAGTGCTGGCCTGGGGCGCGCTCTATTACCCGCCGGTGCTGACCATTCCGATGATCGCCGCCGAGCGCGGCTGGTCGGGCTCGTTCGCAATGAGCGGCTTCTCCGCCGCGCTGCTCACCGGCAGCGCGGTCGCCCCAACCGTCGGCCGGGCGATCGACCGGCGCGGCGGGCATGTGGTGATGACGATCGGCTCGCTCGCGGGCGCGGCAGGGCTCGTCGCGCTGACGCTCGCAGCGGAGCCAATCGCCTATATCGCCGCCTGGATGCTTCTCGGCGCAGCGATGGCGGCTACGCTGTACGAGCCGGCCTTCGCCACGCTCGGCCGCATCTTCGGCGCCGCGGCCCGCCGGCCGATCACGCTGCTCACCTTCGTCGGCGGACTGGCGTCGACGGTGAGCTGGCCGGTCACCCAGTTCCTGCTTGACGCGCATGGCTGGCGGGGCTGCTATCTCGTCTACGCCGCGCTGCTCGCCTGTGTGGCCGCCCCGCTGCACGGCTTCGCCCTGCCGCGCAAGCGGGCCGAGCCGGGCGCGCCCCCGCCGGCGGGCAAGGGCTCGCATTTTTCTGGACCGACGCTGCCGCCGCACGGACGGACATTCCTGCTCGTGATGGCGGGCTTCGCCGCCTACGCGTTCATCCCGTCCGGCCTTGCCGCCCATCTGCTGGCGATCTTCCAACGCGCCGGCATTGATCCGGTCACCGCCGTGATCGTCGGCATGCTGTTCGGACCGTGCCAGGTGCTGGCGCGGCTCGCCGAGTTCAGCTTCGGCGCGAGAGCCCACCCGCTCAACCTTGCCCGCTTCGCTCTTGCCCTGATGGCGAGCGACTTCGTGATGCTCGCGATCGCCGGCATCTTCACGCCGAGCGCCGCGCTGTTCTACGTGCTGTTCGGCGCGAGCAACGGCCTGATCACGATCGCGCGCGGCACCGTCCCGCTCGCGCTGTTCGGAGCAGCAGGCTTCGGCGCCGTGGTCGGACGCCTCGCCGCGCCGTGGCTGGTGATGCAGGCGGCGGCGCCTCTCGTTCTCGCGATCGTCGCGGAGCGGCTCTCCGATGCCGCCGCGCTGACGCTGGCGGCCATGTGCGCGGTGGTGGCGCTCGGGTGCTTCCTCGCGATTCGCCGGCCGTAAGCGACCCGCGCGTTCATTCTTTGATAACCATAACACGGTGAACAAATCGGATCCGCGCCTGAGCAAACGGCGGGGGCTCGGCTGTTTACCGCTTGGTTTCCATTTCGGGGCTTTACTCGGCGTCAACCAAACGGAAAGGTTAATCCTTCTTTTTCATCGGCCGGTGCAGAGTCAAACTCCATGGTTCGCGTCATTTGCTGTGCGCTGTTGGCGAGCGTGCTCGCGGCGTGCGCGACCGTGCCCGGCCCGCAGTCGCAGTCCCATCCCGGTGTCGTGCAGGGCGCATCGGAGCAGCCGCAGCCTCGTTATGCCACGGCGGGCGGGCCGTCCTTTCCCGCCGTCGCCTATGGGTCTGCGGAAGAAGACGTAGCCTTCGACTCAGGACCGCAAAGCTGCCACCCGATCGACCCGCGCTTTGATCGTCAGGTCGTCGATTATCCCGGACGGGAGCGGCCTGGGACCGTGGTGATCGATACGCGAAAATTCCAGCTCTACCTGGTCGAGGAAGGCGGCAAAGCGATCCGCTACGGGGTCGGCGTGGGCCGCCCCGGATTTTCCTGGTCGGGCGTACATGCGGTGTCGGCCAAGCGCGAATGGCCGGACTGGACCCCGCCCGAGCCGATGGTGCGGCGCGATCCGACCTTGCCCCGCTTCGTTGCGGGCGGCCCGCACAACCCGCTGGGGGCGCGGGCGCTCTATCTCGGCTCGACGATCTTCCGCATCCACGGCTCCAACGAGCCTTGGACCATCGGCGCCCGCGTGTCCTCGGGCTGCATCCGCATGCGCAACGAGGACGTGATCGATCTCTATGACCGGGTGAAAGTGGGCGCCAAAGTCGTGGTGATCTGATTTGGAAGAACTTACGGCCCGCTCCATGACACGGGGCCGCATTGAGCGCATTCAGCCGAGCGGCCGCTGAATGCGCCCGCGCCTCTTACGCCTGTTCTTCATCCTTCGGCAGATAAGGAATTGTTCCGGCTAGATCAGTGTCGTCGATCAGCTGGAAGCGGCTTTCGCTGCCCCGCTGACGGCTCACAGCGTAAGGAGCGTATTTCGGATCAGTGGCAAAGGCCTCGACCGCGTCCGCCGATGGAAACTGCAGAAGAGCGATAAAGGTAGTTTCCAGAGGCTTGCCCTCCAGCGTCTTCACGTTCCCGCTGCGTGACAGGTATCTGCCGCCGTGCTTGTGCACAAGTTCGTGCACCGAAGCGGCGTATGCAGGCACCCATCCGTCGTCAGTCACCTTGATGTCTGCGATCAGGTAAACCGTCATTGTCTTTTTCTCCTGTGGTCGGCTTTTTCGCGCCGCATTGCTTCGTGACTTTCCGGAATTTCCTCGACCCCTCGGCGCAGGCCAGGCCGCATCATCCCTTGGTGATGACGACTTCGAGATAGGTCGCCGGCGCGACCATCGTACCATCGGTCGCTCGATTGAAGCGGGCGACGAGCGCGACAAGGTCGCCCGCGAGCGACGCCTTTCCCGTAGCGTCGAGCGCCTCGAACGCCTTGAGCACGGGCCCGTACTTCGTGCGGAAAACCTCGATCCAGTGCTCGGGCGACCGATAGCGGAACGCGAATTCGCGCGTCTGCGCCGAAATGTCGGAGCTCGCCGGGCCGAACAGCTCCGTGAGATAGGCCCGCGTTCCCCATAAAGACGGCGACTTCAAGCCAGGCGCCGGCGGCACGTGACGGCCGATCGTCTTGAACAGCTCGCCAATGAACCCGTCCGGCGTCCAGCTCGCAAGCCCGATCTTGCCGCCAGAACGGCAGACGCGCAGCATTTCGCTTGCCGTACGCGCGTGGTCCGGCGTGAACATCGCCCCGAGCGACGAGGTGACGACGTCGAATGCGCCATTCGGGAAAGGCAGGTTTTCGACATCCGCCACCTGGAACGTGATCGGCAGCCGGTCGGCCCAGGCGCGTTCCTTGGCGCGATCGAGCAAGGCCGGGACGTAATCGGTCGAGGTGACTTCGGCAAAGCGGCGCGCGGCGGCAAGCGAGACATTCCCTTGCCGGCCGCGACGTCGAGGCGCTGGCCGGACCGATGTCGAGCGCCTCGCACAGGATCCGGATGAGCAGCGTCGTGCCGATCACGCGTAGTCCCCCGAGGACCAGGCGATCTGCCCGCGTCATCGCGCGCGGCTCGGCGTTCGCGCTCGCCGAACAGGGGCTTTCGCCGGATGAGATCGCGCGCAAGCTGGGCGTGGATTACATCGCCTGCGGCTCGATTCAGACCGCGGGCGGAGAACGGCTCGTCGGCGTTGACCTGATCGAGACCGCGACCGGGCGCCTGCTCTGGTCCGATCAATTCGCGCGCCGGTCAGGCGACGACCTTAAGCTCATCGATGACGTCGGCGATCGGATCGTCGCTGCGCTCGCGAGTGAGGTCGAGCTCGCAGAGCGCAATCGCGCGGTGCTGAAAGCGCCGAACACGCTCGACGCCTGGGAAGCCTATCACCGCGGGCTCTGGCACATGTACCGGTTCAACGGCCCGGACAATGATCGCGCGCAGGAGTTCTTCCGCCAGTCGATCGGCCTCGACCCGACCTTTTCGCGGGGCTATGCCGGCCTCTCCTTCACCCATTTCCAGAACGCGTTCCTGCTTCGCCCGCAGGACCGCCAGCGCGAAAGCGATCTCGCCTTCAAGGCGGCTGGCGACGGGCTGGCCGCCGACGATCGCGATCCGGCCGCCCACTGGGCGATGGGCCGGGCGCTATGGCTGCGCGGCGAGGTGGCGGGCAGCCTCGGCGAACTCTCCGCCGCCGTCGAGCTGAGCCCGAACTACGCGCTCGGTCATTACACGCTCGCCTTCGTGCACGCGCAGTCGGGCGAGCCGCAGACGGCGATTGCGTATGCCGACCAGTCGCGCGCGCTCAGCCCCTATGACCCGCTGCTCTTTGCCATGCTTTGCACCCGCGCGATCGCCCATGTGCGGCTCGGGGAGTACGAGGAGGCGGCGGAATGGGGACGCAAGGCGGTCGCCCGTCCCAACGCGCATGCGCATATTGCCGCGATCGCGGCGCTCTGTATTGCGCTTGCCGGGCGAACCGAGGAGGCGCGCACGGCGGTCGCAGCGCTGCGCCAAGGTCATCCCGAGTACGGCGTCGATCAGCTCTTCGCCGCCTTCCGCTTCGAGGAGGCGCTGACGAAAGCGCTGCGCCGCGCCGCCGGCCGCATCGGCCTGTAGCGGCGAAAGCCCGCGGTCGCGGCTGCGCTGCCGTCGGCAGTCCTACTCGCGGTCGGCGGCCGTGGACCGCCGCACGCCCGGACTCATCTTCGCCAACGTGGTGAACCTGCCCCCGAAACTCGCATAGAGCCCGCGCCACGGCGGCTCAACCTTGGCGGCAAGTTGCTCCGCGCAGCGGAGCGCGTTCGCAAAATCCCGCGCCTCGTAGGTGCGAAGCATGGCGTCATGCCGTGTCCGGTTCACGGTGAGAGCGTTCTGGAACAGCTGATCTGGCAGAGCTTGCCACCGAATGGGTGGTGTCGATTTGCACTTGGTCGGGCGCTATTCGGAGTTTTTCCGAGGAGTCGCCCGTGAACATCGGCAAGACGCTTTTCGCCCAGCTGATGGATTTTCTGCCTTGGAGCACATTTGCGCGGATTGTTGCCCGCTACGGTGGCGACGCCCGGGTCCGCGCTGTGTTGTGCCGAGCAATACCGCGCGATGGCGTTCGCGCATCTGACCTATCGAGAGAGCCTGCGCGATATCGAGGTCTCCTATCGGCGCGCGCGTCGAAACTCTATCACATAGGTTTTCGCGGCCGCTCCGTCGATCACTCTGGCCGACGCCAACGAGACGCGCGTCTGGCGCATTTACGCGGGTTCGCTCACCGTCTGATTGCCCATGCGTGTGCTCTATGCCAGCGTAAGCCTGGGCATGGGCTGCCAACACGGTATATGCTCTGGATCCACGACCATCGATCTGTGCCTGTCGCTATTCCATGGGCGCACTTTCGCTCCACCTAGCGGCGGTGAAGATGCACACGTTGCTCGATCTGCGCGGCACATCCCGAGCTTCGTTCACATCTCGACGGCAGCTGCACGACGTTCATGCTCTCGCTCTGCTGATCCCCGAAGCAGGCGCCATCTACGTCGGATCGCGGCTACATCGACTTCGCGCGCCTTTACGTCTGCATCAGGCTGGCGCCTTCTTCGTCACCCGTGCCGTCGCCTGGGCGCACCGCGTCTACTCGCGCCGACAGATCGGCGACCGTATCATTGCCGCCAGACTATCGCATGTCTTCTACCAGCAAGGACTATCCCGTCATCTGCGCCGCGCCTCGGCCGCATCGCTGGTTCTCCCCTTCCCGCCCGGCGCTGACGAGCGCTACGCCGCGTCGCCGGCCGCATCGGCCTGTTTCAGCGGCAAAGCCCGCTCGCGGCTGCGCTGCCTCGGCAGTCCTACCGCGTGCGGCGGCCGTGGACGCGTTCCGTCACGCCCGGCTCATCGTCACCAAGCGCCTCGGCTGACCTGCCCCCGAACTTGCTCCAGAGCCCGCACCACCGGCTCAACCTTGCCGGCATTCTCCGCCAGCGCGAGCGCTTCTACCAAATCCCGCGCCTCGTATCCGAAGCAGTGGCGTCATGCATCTTTTTCCATTCGAGGAATCTTGGATCGGCGGCGAAAGCCGCATCGCCTGCGACCGTGTAGATGGCCGTCGGCGTCTTGCGACCTTTCACGATCACCGTACCAAGGCTGAGCCAGGCGAATTCGGGGGCCGCCTCCTGTACCGCCGCCGACGCGATGACGTCGACGCCGAAGGTCTTGCAAACGCCTTCCAAACGCGAAGCGACGTTCACCGTGTCGCCGAGGATCGAGTAATCAAACCTCCGAATGGAGCCCATATTGCCCACATTGCAGGGTCCGAGATTCAGTCCGATGCCCATTTCCGTCGTCTGAAACGCGACGCCCGCTTCGCGCGCTCTCGCTGCGCGCATATTGTTGAAATCGGCAAGCGCGGCTCGCATCTGCAGCGCCGCGGAAACCGCCTTGCTGGGATGCGAGAGAACGTCGAGCGGCGCGTTCCAGAAGGCGACAATGGCGTCGCCGATATATTTGTCGAGCGTGCCTTCGTGTTCGAGAATCGCATCCGTCATCGGCGTGAGATACTCATTCATGAAATTCGTAAGCTCGCGCGCGGTCATCCCTTCCGAGAGCCCGGCAAAATCGCGCAGATCGGAAAAAAGCACGGTGAGTTCTCGCGTCTCTCCGCCGAGGACGAGACGTTCCGGGTGCTCGACCAGCTGGTCCACCACCGCCGGGACGACGAATTTTCCGAACGCCTGTTGAATGTTCCGTTTCGCGATTCGATCGAAGCTCCACAGCGTCAGCGTTCCGACGCCGAACGCGATGACCGCCGTCAGGCTGGGAAAGGCGGGGTCGATGAGGATGCTTTTCCGATCGAACAAAAGAAACGAAACGAGGAAAAGCGAGGCGACGATAAACCCGGCCGCGACCGCCGCGAGATAGGGCGGCACGAACAGCAACAGGACCGAGACCGCCGCGAATGTCGCGACAGCCAGGACAAGCTCGAAGCCGGTCGCCCAATCGGGCCTCGACAACAGCTTGTTCGACAGCAGCGATTCGAGAATCTGCGCGTGGACTTCCACGCCCGGAACCGAGGCATTGAGCGGAGTGGCCAAAATATCGCCAAGGCCGACCGCGTAGGCTCCGACAAATACGATCTTGCCTTTCAACTCGCCGGGTTCGAGGCGATTCTCCAGCACGGCCCGCGCGGAAATGGCACGGTCGGCGGTTGAATAGGCATAGCGCGGCCGGATGTCGCCCTGGGCGCCGGTGTCGATTTCGATCGCGCCGACCTTGACGGCATTGACCCCGGTGTGCTGCCCGAACGCCGTTTCGCCGCTCGCATTCGACGATCGGAGAACATAGGTCGTTTCGCCCTGCGCCACGCGCAAAGCTTCGAGCGCAAGCGACGGCGTCAGCCCGGACGGTCCAACCCCGAACAGGAGAATCCGTCTGACGACCTGATCGTGGTCGGGCAGCCAGTTCGTCGCGCCGAGGCCCTTCGCAGCGTCGGCCAAAGCGTCGATTGGCGCGACGATCGCCGGAAAGGCGCTGAGAAAAGGCATGGGATCGTCCCCGGCCGTCACATACCCGGCCTTGCGCGGCAAGCCCTTCGATCCGCCCGACGCCGCAAGCGTCGTCCCCAGAACGGTCGGCGCCGCGGCGATCGATTGGGCGAAGACCTGATCGTTGGTGGCGGCATCCTCGGTCTTGCGAGCCAATTCGCGGCGGATGGATTCATCGGGGATCGACGGGAGGATGTTTTCGAGACTCATCCGGTCGGGCTCGGCGAACACGAAATCGAAGACGATGGCGGCCGCGCCCAGCTCCGTCAATTTCGCGGTGAGCTCGGCAAGACGCGTTCTGGGCCAAGGCCACTGGCCGTAGGCGGCAAGACTGTCCTCATCGACGCTGACGACTCGCACCGGCGTTTCGGGATCGTATTGGCGCGGCGCAATGCGCTGGAATGAGTCGAAGACGAAATTTCGCAAATCTTCGAGCAGGCGGGTCTGCGCCAGACCGGCGGAAAAGACGATGACCGCCGACAACGCCAACGAGACCAGATAAAATCGGCGTCGCCGAAAGATCACGGGCCTCAATTCAGCACTCCGCCATCAGGAACCGCAACGCGCGGCGCTCGACCTCAGACCGGAAAAGACGACCACCGAGCCGAGTTATCCCCCCCCGGTTGCAACCTTCGTTTGTCAGCAGCCGCCGGCCTTCTCCGTCGCGGCTGCTCAGATCCGAGCCGCGCGACGTGGTCGAGGATACCAACTGCGATCGGGATCTAACGAAACTTTCTCGGCCTCGCGCAAACGTCGTTCCTCCTGACATTTCGAGCGGGAAAGCCACGTCGAGTCGGACCGTGCGCGTGCGCATCCACCGTAATCGAAATGCGAAGGCTTGGAACGGCGCAGCGCGCCGAGTCGGCGATCCCGGCCAGAACGGACGGGATTACCAGCTCCAGCGCAGCTGGCCCGCGCCCGCCAGAGCGGTCGCGCCGCGACCGAACTCCCCGTCGAACTTGCCGGACAGGGTCAGGTACGACGTGAGCGGGACTTCGATCACGCCCGAGACCAGAGCGGCGTCCACAGGCCGTTGTGCGCCACTCACCGCAAAGGTTGTGCCGGGAAGCACCGCGAACTGCGCAGACACGATGGTGTCGCGGGTGAATTCGTGGATCCAGGCGGCGCGGGCGCGCAGGAGGATGCTTGTCCCGATCCAAGTATCAGCCCAGGCGCCGAGCTCGCTTCTTATCGACGTCGCATCATGCGGGGCGACGGCATTCGCGGTCGCGCCGGCGCCGAACGTGGCCGTCTCGACATACGCCGGGAGATAGGCGGTTTGCGTCTGCACCGCTCCGTAGGGCGTAAAGCCGGCATAGGGGGCGCCAAAGCGGTAGCCGGCCTCCAGCCTGCTCGCCAAGGTCGGCATCGTGAAGCTTGCGACCAGGGCGTCCAATGCCGGACCCGCGACGACCGTCCGATTGCTCTTCACCCATTGCGCGCCGGCCGCCAATGCAGCGGTCAGGTAGGCCGGGCCGAAGTATGTCTTGCTGTACAGACTGCCCTGGACGAAGTCGGACCGCCCCGAGCCGAAATTGTTCGCGAGCGAGTAATCGGTCGTCCCGCCGGCGAAGGCCAATCCGATCTTGGAATTGGGTGACATCAGATATTCGGCGCCGGCCGCGCCGCCGAAAATCCGCGAGGTCACGTCATGACTGCCGACCAGTACATCGCCCTCGAGCCGCGCGTTCGCTCCAAAGGCCGCGCCCCAAAACGCCCAGCTGGGCTCCGTCCAGCCCAGCGCCGCAGGCGCCTTGGCGTACACCCGATCCTTCGGCGTCACCGCCGCGTAGGCGCGTGCGACCTCGGGCGGAAGTTGTCGCTCCGAGGCATAGCCGATCGCCGTCGCAGTCCGCTGGCCGCCCCCCGCTCCGGTGAAATCGAAGATGAGCCGGAGGAAGCTGTTCGTGCTGACGAACGCGCTTTGCGCCGCGGCGATGCCGGTCTGGCTGGCGATGGAGGGTGACAGCGCGGCGGCGATGGAGGCTGGCGACGCGGCGGCGGCGGCTGGCGACGCAAGGGTGAAGTTCCCATCGCCCACGACGTTTGGCGGCGGATATGGCTGACGGACATTCTCGGCTACTGGATTCGGGAGCGTCGTCTTTTCACCGGCGGCCTGTGCAATCGTGGCCGCCAGGGCGCCAGACGCAAGAACCGCGGTGGCGGCGAAGCCCGCCTCGCTTCCCGCCCCTTCGTTGCTCGCAATCACCGGCTGCTCGCTCGGCGTCGAAACGGCGGTCCGGCCGCTCGGAGTTGAGCGCGGCGCCGCGCCCACCTCGAAGGAGGTGACTCTCGTGCCGCCCGGCGGCGGTTGGAGCGAGGCGAAGCGCGTCGCCTCGCACAAATCGCCCGCACAAAGGCTGGCAAAACTCCACCCGCCAGCCCCGCCGACGCCCTCATTCGTCACCGACGTCGCCGTGACGACCGCTGCCTCTCCGGGCCGCGACAATTCAGTGCACTGATTATTGATCGAACATGCGATCAAGACGCCTTGCTGCACGACCGCAATCGTCCGTCCCGCCTCGACGAGCAGGTCGCCGATCGTGCCGCGGACACCGATCCTTGCCACATCCGTTCTGATTTCGTAGGCGCGCTTGTCCGAGCTTCCTGTTATGAAGCGGAAGGCGCCCTTGAGCAGCTGCAAAGTGACCTTCTTGTAGTCCGACGTGCCGGCGTACACGAACCTGTCAAGCGTCACCGACGTTTCGGGACCGACCGCGAGATTTGTACTGTCCTTGAAGACAAGCTTCGCGGAACTGTCGCGACCGGTGGCCACCACCTCCTGTCGGAACACGTTCTCGCCAGCATTGATTTGAAAAGTCCGTGAAGCGACCTTCCCATTGACCTCGTTGCGGATCGTAGCGGCGACGCCGATCGTTTCCTGCGCCGTCGCCACGGGAACATTCCCGCACGCGAGCAGCGCCAAGAGACACAGGACACGAGCCGGGCTCAAAATAGGTACGCTTCTCATAAAGCGAATTATTCAAAACGGGCTTCTCTTAAGCAAGAATTAAGCGCCGCTATGTGCGGTAAAACTGTCTAATCTGATCGAGAATCTTCCGACGCGTAGCACGTTTACAACAACATTGGAGGGCGACTCTAATTTCGCCGGGCGAGTACGGCAAACCCGGACCAGCAAGGCCCGCGGCCAAGAGGACGCGCGTCCCGCCTTGGACACCCGTGACGCGCGCCGCCATTCGGACCGTGCGATCGCTCCTCGATCCCCCGCATCCGTGTTGCAGGAAGGCCGGAAAAGCATGAGTATCCGCGCCAAATTCTGAAGGGATCCGGAAATCACAGAATACTGAGGGAGGGGTCGATGCGATTGATCAGCGCCATCGTGGCGGTCCTGTTTGCCATGGCGTTCGCGGGAGCGCCGCCAAGCCGGGCGCAGGACGTCGTCAAGATCGGTCTGATCGTGCCGCTGACAGGACCGTTCGCCTCGACCGGCAAGCAGTTGGTCGCGGGCGCGCGGCTTTATATGCAACTTCACGGCGATGTCGCGGCCGGCAAGAAGATCGAACTCGTCATCAAGGATGACGCCGGTAGTCCGGATCTGACCAAGCGTCTCGCGCAGGAACTCGTGGTCAACGACAAAGTGGCGATCCTGGCGGGGTTTGGACTGACGCCCGGCGCGCTCGCCACCGCGCCGATCGCGACCGAAGCCAAGGTGCCGCAAATCGTCATGATGGCGGCGACTTCGATCATTACCGAGCGCTCGCCCTACATCGTGCGGACGAGTTTTTCCGTTCCTCAGACCACCATTCCGCTCGCGACCTGGGCCGCGGAGAACGGGATCAAGAACGTCGTGACGATCGTCTCGGACTATGCGCCGGGGATTGATGTCGAGACAGCGTTCAAGCGGCCCTTCGAGGCCGCCGGCGGCAAGGTCGTCGAATCCATTCGCGTGCCGCTCGCCAATCCGGACTTCGCGCCCTTCCTTCAACGGGTGTCGGAAGCGAAGCCGGATGCGGTCCTCGGATTCGTTCCCGCCGGGGTCGGTCCCATCTTCATGCGGCAATTCGTCGAACGCGGGCTGGACAAATCCGGGATCAAGTTCATCGCCGAGGGCAGCCTGACCGAGGACGACATCGTCAACCAGATCGGCGACGCCGCGCTCGGCATCATCACGTCGCACCACTACTCGGCCGCGCATGACAGTCCGGAAAACAAGGCCTTCGTCGCCGACTTCAAGAATGCCAATGGCGGCATGCGTCCCAACCTGATGGCGGTCCAGGCCTATGACGGCATGCACTTGATCTATGCCGCGCTGAAAACGACGAACGGCTCGTCCAATGGCGATGCGCTCATTGCCGCGATGAAGGGGATGAGCTGGGTCAGCCCGCGCGGGCCCGTCGCCGTCGATCCCGCAACGCGCGAGATGATCCAGAACATCTACATCCGGAAAATCGGGCGGGTCGACGGAGAACTGTATAATCTCGAGTTCGTAACCATTCCCGACGTCCGGCCGAACAAGCTTTGAACCCGCTCAAGATAATCGCTGGGTTTCGGATTTCCAAACCTGCTGGTCCCGTTGCATCGGTCATTATTGAAGCGGCATGATTTGCATGCCGAGGAGATATCCGCGCCCGATGCACGCGATCATGTGAGCAACAGCAAGGCTCCCGTGGCGATCAGCGCGATCAGCCAGACCTGATCGACGTTGAACCACGAACCGCGCAGCTTCTCCAAGCCGACCCACTCGTAGACGAGACCGGCAATTGCGGCCGTAACCGCAAGCATGGCCGCGGTGTGAAGACCGACGCTCATGAGGGCGGCGGCGGCCGGCCCGCTTGATGGTGCGGACGACGTTTCCGGAAAGCACAGCGGCATAAGAGCCGGCCAGAGCATAAGACCGGCCCCGTGGGCCGTGGCCATCAGGAAGGACCAGATCATGAGACCCAACAATCCGGTCTGCATGCCGAAGCGGACGCGATGACGGCGGCCGAAGCGCCAGAGATAGGCCGCCCATCCAAGCAGGAACAGGCCGCAGCCTATGCGCACCGCGCCCGGCGGCACGACCATGCCCGCCGCAACGAGCAGAACCGCGGCGGCCGCGATCGATGCCGCGTGGCCGGCCGCGATTGGTAGCAGCGAGGCGTAAACGACCGCGCGGCTGCGCCGATGCATGCCGAGCGCCACCGCGAACAGCCAGCCCATAGCCGGGTTGAGGCCGTGGTAGGCCCCGAGTTCCCGCCACCGCAAGCCAGGGCCATGCATCACGCATCACGGATAGCAGTAGGAATCCGACGAGCAGTCGCCGCCTTCCAGGCGCACCTGGTGCGGGCGGTGCGGCGCGGGCCAATCGACGAAAAACGTCTTGTCGAAGGCGATGCCGCCCGTCGGGCTCGCGGCAAGCTTCACCATCCAGCCCTTGATGCCCTCGGGGTAGAACTGCGGATCGATCGCGCCGTAGAGCGAGTTGGTGAAATAGATGCGCCGGCCGTCGCGACTTATCTCCACCATTTGCGGCCCGCCATTGAGCGCGCCGTTCCTGGCGGCCGGATGGGCGGCCCGCGAGACAATGCCGCCGATGCGCACCTTGCCCGTGAGCTTTGGATTGAAGGGATCGGAAACGTCATATTGCTGCAGGTCGCCGGTGCCCCAGCAGGCGACGTAGAGAAACTTGTCGTCCATCGACAAGTCGATGTCGGTGACGAGCGGCGGCACCGCCTTGAAGCCTTTGAGCAGGGGCGGCAGATCGTCTTCGTTTGCCGGCTCGGCCGGAATCTCGATCACTTTTTTCACCGCCCAGTTGTCGCCGTCGCGGTGCCAGGTCCAGATCGAGGAGGAGAGGTTCTCCAGGCTCACCACGCAATTGACAAAGCCGTACGCCTTGGTCGGATCGTGCGCGGGCCGGAGCTCGAAAACGAGCTGGTACGTGTCGCCGAAGTCGATCGTCTGCACATGCTTGCGCTTGTGCAGGTCCCAGAAATGCAGGCGACGTCCGTATTTTGCACCGAGCAGGACTTCGGGGATGAGTCCGTCCTCGAAGGTGTCAGGTGTGCCCCACTCGCTGGTGACGAGCGTGTCGTGACCGAGATGCCACCAGGCGTCGTAGGCGAGTTGCTGCGGACCCCGGTCCATCTCCCATTGACCGCGCACGTCGAACGTCTCGTGGTCCATCAGGAAAATGCCGCCCGGCCCCTTGCCTTCCCGGTTGCCGAGGGCCGCGACATAAATGCCTTCCGGGCCGCAATGCACGGTGTGCGGGCGCGTATAGCCGGCGCGCTCGGCCACCTCCTCCGGCTCGATCACCCGTACGATCTTCGGGTTCTTGGGGTCGGGCTTGGTGTCCAAGATATGGATGCGCGACGAGCGGAGGCCCGGCACCACCAGATAGCGCCGCTCCACATGGGGATGCGGCGCGTTGGGACACAGGCTCGAAGAGCAGGCGTTCCAGCCGAAGTGATGCAGCTCGTCGCCGAGTTTGCGCATCGGCGTCGTGCCGACGATCGTCGAGTAGGTTGCAGAGTTTGGGTCGACATCGACCACGGCCAAGGCATCCGGCGTTTTCCGGTCGGGATCAAAGGTCGCCACGTAAGCGAGCGTTTCGGGCGTCGCTTTCATCGCCATGCGGGGCGAGGGATAAAAGCTCGGATCGGGCTTCCAGGTCGCCATGAAGCGTCTCCTCACGGTCTCGCGAATGTTCAAGGTCGTTGCGCTCTCGAGCCATCGGGCTCGTTCTGCGCTCTGCGGCTTACAAGCATTGCTGCGCTCTGCGGCTTCAAGCATTGCTTAGACGCAGCCTTCGGCCAACCGGTTCGCCCCTTGCAATGCAATGCAGCGGGCTGCGCGCGCTTAGTCGTATGCATATGTTTCATGCACGAGGCTTGCCCTATATTGAATGCGCCAAGTTGGTCGGGTCAACTTCTATAGGTGACCTACTTCAATATGATGATTCGCCTGGACCCGCAGCGGAGATTGCTGCATCACAGGAGAAGCGCGGGTGGATTGCGACGCTGCGTCGCCGCGGCGTTGCAGTTTCGCAAGGCGAACCATGCTCCTGTTCAGCCTCGCCAGGCATCCAAAAAAACGACAGTTTCCGCGAGCCTCACGTGACCAAATCCAAACCGACCATTGTTCAGCCGCAAAAGACCGGCGCACAAAGCGTCAAGCAGCGCGCCATCGATCGCAAAAGCAATCGTCCGTCCTTGGACGCTATTCTTGCCGAGCTGAAGCGCCGGCTGTCCGAAATCTACGATCTCAACGCGGCGAAGTCGGTGCTTACCTGGGACGAGGCGACCTATATGCCGAAGGGCGGCGCCGCCGCGCGCGGACGGCAGGCGGCGCTGCTGGAGCGCCTCGCGCATGAGCGTTCCGTCGATCCGGCGCTTGGACGACTGATCGATCGCCTCGAGCCACAGGCCGACCGGCTCTCAAACGACGATGCGAACCTCGCGTGGATAGCGCGGCGTGATTTCGAACGCGCGATCAAGGTCCCGGCCGAATATGTCGCACGCCTGAATGCGCATAATTCCGCCGCCTACAATGCCTGGATCTCTGCGCGGCCCGCGAATGATTTCGCCGCGATGATTCCTTTCCTCGAAAAGACGCTCGAGTTGAGCCGGGAATACGCCTCGTTTTTCGCGCCTTACGACCGCATCGCGGATCCGATGATCGACGCGGCCGACGAGCGCATGACCACGGCGACCATCCAAGGCCTTTTCGCCGAGTTGCGCCGCGAACTCGTCCCCCTGGTGCGTGCGATCAGCGAAGAACCGCCGATCGATGACGCCTGTCTGCGCCGCTCGTTTGGCGAGGCGGAGCAAATCGGCTTCGGCCTGTCGGTCGCCGCACAGATGGGCTACGACCTCGAACGTGGCCGGCTCGACCTGACCCGGCATCCATTCTGCACCCGGTTTGCCACCGGAGACGTGCGAATCACCACGCGCGTGAGCGCCAACCATATCGGCGACGCATTGTTCTCGACCCTACACGAGGCGGGACACGCGATGTACGAGCAGGGCGTCAATCCAATCTATGAAGGGACGCCGCTCGGCCGGGGAATCCTATCCGGCATGCACGAAAGCCAGTCGCGGCTGTGGGAGAACGTGGTCGCACGCAGCCGGCCGTTCTGGGAGCATTATTATCCCAAGCTTCAGGCAACATTCCCCGATCAGCTCGGGTCGGCGACGCTTGAAACCTTCTATCGCGCCATCAACAAGGTGGAGCCATCGCTCATCCGCACCGACGCGGACGAAATAACTTACAACCTCCACATCATGCTGCGCTTCGACCTGGAGCAGAACCTCCTCGAAGGCACGCTGCGGGTCCGAGATCTGCCGGAGGCTTGGCGCGCGGGCATGCAGGCCGATATTGGCGTCGCGCCGCCGGACGATCGCGATGGCTGCCTGCAGGACGTCCACTGGTTTTTCGAGCGCATCGGCGGTGAATTCCAGGGTTACGCCATCGGCAATATCCTAAGCGCGCAGTTCTTTGCCGCAGCGACCGGGGCGCACCCGGATATTTTGAGCGAAATCGCGTGCGGACGATTCGACACGCTACGCGGCTGGCTGACCGACAACATCTATCGCCATGGCCGCGCGCTTATGCCGGACCAGATCGTCCTCAAGGCGACCGGAAGCCCAATGACGATGGCGCCCTACCTCGCCTATCTACGCACGAAATATGGCGAGCTTTACCGGCTGCCGCGGCGCGACTGAACGCGCGCGGCGCCTTCCTTGTCGCCGCGTTCAACGCATGCGATGCGATTGTTCCGGACTGCTCCGCGCCCTGCGCGTTACTCGAATCCCTGCGCGTCAGCCGACGGCAAAGCGCTCGCCTCCCGTCGCGGCGTGCTGTCCGCCGACCCGCCATCCGCAACCTTGGCCGCAACGCCCTTTTGAGCGGCGCCCTGCTGTGGAGCGCTGGACGCCAGGCTAGGCGACCTGCCATTCGGCGTGCCGGGTGGAGCATCTGCAGACTGCCTCGAGACATGAGCCGGCCGGTTTGAACTGGATCGTCCGACTCCCCAGGACCTGGCGATCGCAGGCCCCGCCGTGTAGCCGATCGCCGCGCCGGCCACCGCCCCGATGGGTCCGAGCACGACCGCCCCGGACAGGGCGCCCAATGCGGCGCTCCCCACGCGCTCCTGAGCCATGGCCCCGGACGATGCGAAACAAAGCGCGACGGCTGCAGCGGCAAGAATTCTCTTCATGAGCGACTCCCCCATCCCACGCGATGTGGTTAAACGCGAAATACGGCGTTACTTGGGAGGCAGAGACGCGGCGCCTTCGCGCCACTCCCCGAGTTCCGATGGAAACGTCAGTAACTCGAGGCGGCCGCGTATTGCCCGTTGCTATCGGAACCGCCGAAAAGATTCCGGACAGCATTCGACAGCCATCCCGAGGCGACCTTGGGGGCAGGCGCATTGTCAAGGCGCTCGACCACGACGAGGCGAGTGATCTCACCCCTGAGATACGCGTTCAGAAACTCGGGATAGTTACCGAACGACACGCACCCATTCGACTGGCCGTTGGGGCCGAGCATATAGGAATGGGCGAGAATGCCGGCGCGGCCGTGCATCTTGCCCTCGTCCATCGGAGTGAGGCGGATCGCGCGAACGCCGTGGAACAGCCGCTCGCGCAAAGAGAGCCTGTAGACATTCGGCGGTGTCGACCCTCGCATCCTCACATGCGCATGACGGGGGTTGTCCATGAGCGGGCCAAGGCCGGAATGAGCCTCCAGCCTGCGCCCGTTGGGCAGGTACACCACCCGCGCCGTGATGTCGTAGATCGCGGTGCGACCGTCGTCCGCCGAAGGAGCAGGGTCCTTGCGCGCTTGCCCGGGGCGAACATGGGTCTTGGACTCGCCAGCCGCCGGTGATGAATCGCCTGGTCGATTCATCGAACGAGCGGCTTTCTGGATCTCCCGATCCGGCGGCAGCTGCACGCTGGCGGTACGATTTCCGAGAGCCGAGCCAAACCGCTCGTCAAACGACGCTTCGCTCTCATCAAGCAAGGCAAAGGCCGAAGGATCCCCAAGGGAAGCGACCCGCTTGAAGGAGGTCGGACGACTTTCAAACCGTTTATCGAAGGATGTCAGGCGATCGTCAATCGAGGCGACGCGCTTGTCGAAAGTTACGAGACGATCCTCGATTGAGCCGAACCGTTCGTCGAAGGAGGCGGGTGGATCATCGAATCCGGTCTGCATATCGAGACCCGCCAGGTAAATGCGATCGACGGGAAGCTGCGATCCGACCGGGGTGCGAAGGCGGAAAATGTCCGGGTGGATCGTCCCGAAAACGGAAATGCCTGGACCGCGCGATCCGATGTCCGCCGGACCGGCCTGAGTTCCTGCCGACTTGAGGATGAACCCCAAAACCACCGCGGCGATCCCGAACGGGATGGCGCGGACCCCCACTGGAACCAACACTTCCCCCACTAAACTCCGCGTCGCCTGGGTGAAGTTCCGCCGGCGACGCGCGTCCCCCGACGCGGTCCCCAGGAAGCATGTGATTGCGGCAATAATCGTTCCGGCTGATCCGCCAAACTACTGAGATGGGCGACGTTATTTCTCAGATCATCCGTCCGGATGATTTCGGCTCGATCTCGTTTCGAACGGACTGCAATGGCGACGAAGCTGCGGTCTGTCGCTGAAATAGGCGGCGCGACGCGCGTCTGTCGGGACAATCGGCGCTTTGCGTGATCGTCCGTCTGAATCCTCGCCCGGCCGCCGATTGAGGGTATCGTATTACTACTTACACGGCACCGCATTGACCGCTTCGGAGGCTCCGGCGAGATCGAACTCGAACGACCACTGCGGGCCATTCGTTGGCATCAGGGTCACTCGCAACCGCTTTGCGGTTAACAAACTCTTAAACTCGTCGCTCGAGGAGTCTCCAAGGCCCGTAACGGTCAGGCTCAGGCGACTGTAAGGGCCGCGTTGCTTCGGTGGACGAGCGTCGAACTGGTAGCGCCACATCATGAGTCCGGGCGCCGTCTCTTTTGACGTCACGATATTCACGGTCCGCATGTTCAGCTTCGGATGCTCAAAGCACTCGACCTGCAAATAGGCGGATACACCATCGAATGCAGCCTTGGCCGGAAGGATCGCGACCATCCCACCCCCGGCCTTGCGCTTATCGCTCACCTTGGCGCCGTGTTCGACCTTCCACTCCGCTGCGGCCAGGCCCGGCGCCAGGAACAGGCAGGTGGCGACAAGAAGCTTTTTCATCGGTTACCCCCGAGCGGGCCAAGCGCATGCGCCCGAACCTGTTGAGCTTCGTATTCGTCTTATCGTGGCGCGCTTGTGCAGGGAGACGCAAGCTCCAAACAAAAAGCGCTGAGGTCGCGGGAAGTTCGGTGGCGAGAGCCTTGTTCGTGGTCGCGCCGCGCGTCACGCTGCGACCTCCCCCACACAGACGCTGCTCTGGCGACCCGCGGCTTTCTGTTCTCGGCTTCACTGCAAAAAAATTCGGCCGCGTCCAGAATCCCCGGCCCGAACCGTCAATACGCACCCTTGGCGCGATCATACTCGTCGCACCGGCAGATCTTCATGATATTGCGGAGCCGATCCTCGGCCGCGTTGCCGCGTGCGGAGGTCGACACACCCGACGGCGAGCGCAACGGGGCGCTCGGACGATCCTTAGCCTTGCTCGCCGCAAGGGCTGAGTTGGCGGCAAAAAGGAATCCGACAGCGACCGCAACACGGAGCGCCGAACAGAGAATCTTTACCGCGGTTGCAAGGCTGTTCCGTTTAACACAAGGCGGCATAACGGCCGTTCCTTTCACGAAACTCTCCATTGCCCAGCCCTGTCACAGAACGCAGTTCCGCTAAAACACCCGAGGAAAGCGCGCCTGCTCCAAATGAGCCCGATCCTGCACCGTATCGTGGCTGCGCGAACGAGACGTCGAGTGGATGTATTCGCGCAAGGCATCCGCATCCCGCTCCATCTCCGCAAGGCGCAGCTCGACCACGTCGCGAATCGACACGACGCCGACGATCTTGCCCTTCTCGACCACCGGCAGATGGCGGAGCCTGCCTTCGGTCATGCGCCGCATGAGGTCGACGACTTTGTCCTGTCGACTGCACGTCAAGACCTTGCGGGTCATGGCCTCGGCGACGGGCGTCTCGAGAGCGGCGCGACCGCGCGCGCTCAACACGCGCACGATGTCGCGCTCCGAGATGATGCCGACCGTCTCGCCGTCCGCGTTGGTTACGACCAGCGCTCCGATGTCATGGTCAGACAGGATTCGCGCCGCGTCGGCGATGGACGCCGTGGGCTCAACGGCGTGGATGGCGGCGCCCTTTCGATCTAACAGCGTCTGAGCGGTCATACTGGCCTCCTGGATCCTCCACTCCCTCGGGCAGCGATGCTTAAGGTGCTAATTCTCCTAATCGGACGGGCGAGCTGAGCGCTGAATTTTCAGCAGCCTTCATCGCTTGCAACCGGTTGTCATCCGATTGTCATCACTTGCCAACGGCGGTCATGTGAGCGAATTCACACCTGAGGCAATTCAGCACGGGGCGAACCACCCGACGGCCGCGGCTCTCGGAGTATGCCCCAACAACAGCCACCCTGAGGGGAGCGTACCGGAGTGATCCTTAGCGCCGGCGAGCGACGGTGGGCCAATGCAGCCGCGGTGCGGCGCGGTCGGGGAGACTGAGATGAGGGACTGGTTGACCAACGGCGCACTACCGCTCGTCGCGAAGATTTGCCTTGTTGCGGTTTTTCCGTTCAGCGGCCTCGACAAGATCGCGAACTGGGACAATGCGCTCAAGCAAGCCGCCTCGAGCTTCCTTCCCGGCGCGCCGGTTCTGTTGGTGCTCGCGATGATGGTCGAGTTCGGGACCCCGATCTGCATCGTCTCCGGCTGGCACGACGGACTGGCCGCTGTCGTGCTCGCCGGATATTGCGCGATCACGGCGATCCTCTATCACAACTTCTGGACCTATCCGCGCTTCTGGTCGCCGGACAGCGCGGGATATCCGCACGTCTGGGATTTTCTCAAGAATTTCGGGCTCGTCGGCGGCTTGCTGCTGCTCATCCTCGGCAGCGGTCTGGCGCGGGGCGAAACCGCGGCAAGAGAAAACTGCCAAACCGTCGATCGCGCATTGGATCGCCGCGCGGCCGGGAGCGTTCACGTGAACCCGACAGGCCACGACGATTTGATTCAGCCCATCAAGCCGGAGCGCTCGTGATGGACGGGTTCGAGATCATCGAAAAGCGCTTTGCTCGCTTCGTGCTGCCGAATGCGCCGCTGGAAAAGCTCGCCGACGGATTTCGCTGGAGCGAGGGGCCGGTGTGGTTCGGCGACATGCAATGTCTCCTGGTGAGCGACGTTCCGAATGACCGCATCATGCGTTGGACGGAGCGCGGCGGCGTCGAGGTGTTCCGGCAACCGGCCGGCTTTCCCAACGGTCAGACGCGCGACCGCGAGGGGCGTCTGATCACCTGCTCGCATGGCGAGCGCTGCCTTCTGCGCACCGAGCTCGACGGCAAAGTGACGGTGCTCGCCGACCGCTTCGAGGGCAAGCGACTGAACTCGCCCAACGACGTCGTGGTGAAATCGGACGGGACGATCTGGTTCTCCGATCCCCCCTACGGCATCGAGACGGACTACGAGGGAGGCAAGCGGGAGCAGGAGCTGCCGGCGCGTGTCTACCGGCTGGACCCACGCACCGGCGCGCTGAGCGTTATGGCTGACGAGTTCGACGGACCGAATGGACTGTGCTTCTCGCCTGACGAGCGGCGTCTCTACATCGTCAACACCGGAATTTTGTTCGCGGAGAACCCGGTCCAGCACATCCGGGCGCTCGATGTCGACGAGGCCGGCAAACTGCGCAACGGCCGCGTGTTCCATACGGTCAGTCCGGGCAACGCCGACGGCATTCGCTGCGACGAGGACGGAAATGTGTGGAGCAGCGCCGGCGACGGCGTGCATTGCATCGATCCGTCGGGCGCGCTGCTCGGCAAGATCAAGGTGCCTCACACGGTCGCGAACATCGCCTTCGGCGGGCGCGACCGCTGCCGCCTGTTCATCTGCGCCTCGCAGACGCTCTACGCCATCTACACGAACCAGCGCGGCGCCCAGCGGCCGTGACGCGACCACGACAATGCGGATGGACCAAGCCGCCCGCAAAGCGCATTTTGCTCCGCCCGTCACGCGGAGCGGGGCGGGTCGGACGAAAGCGCCGCGGTGAGGAAATACGTGGCGTGAACGCCGAGACTTTTCATCTCGATCTCCCCGCGCGGCTCGAAGGCGAAGTGCGAGCCGGCAAGCTCCTTGAAGGCGGCGGATGCGTGGATGCGGCCGGGCAAACCATGCGACTCCATCCGCGCCGCGACGTTCACGGTGTCGCCCCAGATGTCGTAGGTCATCCGCGCGTCGCCGATGACGCCGGCGGTGACCGGGCCCGCATGGACGCCGGCGCGCATTTGCAGCTTGGCGCCTCCGAGCTTCGGGGCGCTTGCGATGATCTCCAAAAACTCGAGGGCGAGAAGGCCGATGGCGCGCGAACCTTGCAGCGGGTCTCCGGAGAGACCGCCCACCGCCATGTAGCAGTCGCCGATCGTCTTGATCTTGTCCACGCAAAGCCGCTGGCACGCGGCATCCAACTGGCTGAAGATCGTGTCGAGATAGGCGACCACCTGGCCCGGCTCGAGGTCGCGAGACGCCTCGGTAAAGCCGACCAGATCAAGAAAAAGGACGGAACAGCCCTCGGCTTGGTCAGCGATGCGCCCGTCAGGCGAAACCTTGAGCCGTTCCGCGATCCGCTTCGGCAGGATCGCCGTGAGAAGCGCTTCGGAACGCTCCTCGGCCCGATACTGGGCCGTCAATGCGAAGGAGAACAACAGCCCGTTGATCAAATAAGCGTTCATCGCCGCCTCGATGGCAAGGCTGCGACGCAGCTCGCTGTCGCCCGGCAGCAAGTAGCCGTTCGCGGGTACGAAAACAAACGTGATGAGAAGCGCGCCGAGCGCAAGCGCGTAGAGCGCGAGGAATAGCCTGAAGTTCTCGACGCCAACGAGAAACAGAACGAAGCCCGCCAGGGTGAAATAGAAGTGCAGGTCGCTCGCCGTTCCGAAAGCGAACACGACGAACAGATGGCCGATGGCCGCGCCGAGGATGAGCGTCGTCGCCGCGACCAAGTCCCCGAAGACATGCAGCCGATGGTTCAGCGCACAGAACACGACGATCAGGACATTATAGACGTTGACGACGAGCAGACCCCAGAAGTCGTGGACGGCGACGGAAACGAAATGCACCGCGGCCGTGAGGGCGAGCGCGTAGGCGGCGATATTGGTGAACACCTGTCGCCTGCGAACGAGCCGGTCGGTCGACGTGATGCCGGCAAAGAGGAAACGGTCGGCCACCGAAGCAAGCCAACCGTTCGGTTGCGGTAACGAGCCGCGATGCAGAAACTCTCGTCTCGGCGTCATGCGGTCGCCTCGTGATAAAGACCGACGTTACGGGAGCGGCCTATCAGGTCGCTACGAGCGCCACTCGGTCGGCTCTTCGAATCTTATCAGCGCGGCTGTTTTGGGCTACCATGCAAGCATGCTTGGGCGGCGTCGCTCCTGAGGGCTCGCTGACTTGACGTCTCGCGTTATTTCTATATTCATTGAAATATGGAAACATCAGATGCGGTGACAGCGCTGGCGGCGCTCGCTCAAGACAGCCGGCTTGACGCATTCCGGCTGCTGGTGCAGGCGAGCCCGCAAGGGCTGCCGGCTGGCGAGATTGCCGCCGCGCTCGGCGTTCCCCCGAACACGCTGTCCTTCCATTTCGATCGGCTGCGGTTCGCCGGTCTCGTGAGCGTGCGCCGCAATGGCCGCTCGATGATCTACTCGGCGAATTTTTCCGCCATGACCGCGCTCGTCGGCTTCCTCACTGAGAACTGCTGCGGCGGAAAGGAAAGCTGCGGCCCGTTTGGCGGGACGCAGAACGGCAATGACGAGCCGGCGAAAACCCGCATTCGGTCGGAGCCGCTGTGCGCGACTCCTGGAAGGAGGAGCGATGAACCACCTCTATAACGTGCTGTTTCTCTGCACCGGCAACTCGGCGCGGTCGATCATCGCCGAAGCCATTCTCAACAAGGTCGGCAAAGGCCGGTTTCGCGCCTTCAGCGCCGGCAGCCAGCCGAAGGGGGCGGTCAACCCGTATGCGCTGCGGCTGCTCTCCAATCTCAGCTACGACGTCAGCGGCTTTCGGTCCAAGTCATGGAACGAGTTCACGCGGCCGACTGCGCCCTTGCTCGATTTCGTTTTTACGGTCTGCGACAACGCCGCCGGCGAAACCTGCCCGCTCTGGCCGGGCCAGCCGATGACCGCGCACTGGGGCATTCCCGATCCTGCCGTCGCGACCGGCAGCGACAGCGAGATCGCCCATGCCTTCAATGAAACGCACCGCATGCTGTCGCAGCGGATCGGCGTTTTCACTGCGCTGCCGATTGCAGCGCTCGACCAACTGACTTTGCAGACGCGAGTCGCAGCTATCGGCCGCATGGAGGGCGCGACATCAGGGGTGGCGCAGTCCGACGTGAAAGAGGGAGCCACGCGTGTCGGCGGTTGAGCGCTATCTGACGCTGTGGGTCGCCCTTTGCATCGTTGCGGGGATTGCGCTTGGACATGCAATGCCGAGCGCCTTTCAGGCGATCGGCGCGGCGGAACTGGCCAAGGTCAACATTCCCGTGGCCGTGCTGATCTGGCTGATGATCATTCCGATGCTGGTGAAGATCGACTTCACGGCGCTGGGCGAGGTGCGACGGCACTGGCGCGGCATCGGCGTGACGCTATTTGTGAACTGGGCGGTGAAACCGTTCTCCATGGCCGCGCTCGGCTGGCTCTTCATCGGCCATCTGTTCAGGAATTGGCTGCCCGCCGATCAGATCAACTCCTACATCGCCGGCCTGATCTTGCTCGCCGCCGCGCCGTGCACCGCCATGGTGTTCGTTTGGAGCAACCTGACCAAGGGCGAGCCGCATTTCACGCTCTCGCAGGTCGCGCTCAACGACACGATCATGGTGTTCGCCTTCGCGCCGATCGTGGGACTCCTGCTCGGCCTCTCGGCGATCGCCGTGCCGTGGGAGACGCTCGTCCTCTCGGTCGCGCTCTACATCCTGCTCCCGGTGGTCGCGGCGCAAGTTCTGCGTCGCCGCGTCTTGGCTATGGGCGGCGAGGCGGCGCTCGCGCGGCTGCTCGCCGCCTTGCAGCCGATCTCGCTTGCCGCTCTGCTCGCAACCCTCGTTCTGCTGTTCGGATTTCAAGGCGAGCAAATCCTTCGCCAGCCCCTGGTGATCGCGATGCTCGCCGTCCCGATCCTGATCCAGGTCTATCTCAACGCCGCCATCGCCTACGGCCTCAACCGCGTGGTTGGCGAGGCCCATTGCGTCGCCGGACCGTCCGCCCTGATCGGGGCGAGCAATTTTTTCGAGCTCGCCGTCGCCGCCGCGATCAGTTTGTTCGGCTTCGACTCGGGCGCGGCGCTGGCGACCGTCGTCGGCGTCCTGATCGAGGTCCCGGTGATGTTGTCCGTGGTCCGCCTCGTCAATCGGACCAAGGGCTGGTACGACGCCGCCCAGCCGGCCGCCGCCCTCCCGCGTAAGTCCTGAGCATTCCGGCTTTTTTCGCCCCCTGGCCACATTTTGTGGACGGACATGCCAGGGCCAAAATCTTGCGCTCCAAGCATGCACACAGCCAAGTTGGAGCTGGGGCACAGGCGCGAGTCGGGAGGCGGCGAACGTGGCGGCAGAGGCGACCCAATCGAACTACCGGGCGTTCATCGCCTTCAGCAAGGCCGACATGCAATGGGCTGACGAGTTGCAGCGCAGCCTCGATATCGTGCGCGTCGCGCCCGAACTCGTCGGCCGCGATACGCCCTGTGGCCCGGCGCCGACGGATCTCAAGCCGATGTATCATTGTGGCGACGGTGCGCCCGACGGACAGGGTCTGACGGAAGAGGCGGCCGCCGCCCTCGCCGAATCGCTCTTTCTTGTCGTCCTGTGTTCCCCCGACGCCGCCAAGAGCGAGCATGTGAACGACGCGGTGCGCCGGTTCAAACTCGCGGGCAAGCGCGAGCGGATCATCCCGGTGATCATCGGAGGCGAGTCCAAGGACGCGGCTTATCCACCCGCCTTGCGTTTCAAACTCGCGGATGACGGCGCGCTGTCGTTCGAATCACAGGAGCCGGTCGCTCCGCTCGTCATCGACGCGCGCGTGGAAGGCGACGGCAGATACCTCGCCGTCCTCAAATTAAGCGCGGCCTTGGCGGGACTCGATCTCAACACTTACCTGCAGTCGGAAGCCGCCCCGGTACAGCCCTCCCCGGCGCTCCCCCTCTCCGGCCTTCAGTCTGCTGATGCGCCGCCGCCTGTTCCCCCCGTGGAATCGGCCGTCACGGGCGCGCCCCCGCTCAAACCTGAAGCGCTTGCTGCCGCTACCCCTGCGATGGAGTCGGTTCCGGAGCCGCGACCGCCTTCGGTGGAGGAGCCGGCTCCCACGGCGAAGTCGGCCCCCGTGGAGGAGCCTCCGTCTCCCGCCAAACCGCCTCCCGTGGCGGAGCTTGCTCCTGCCGCCAAACAAGCTGCCGTGGAGGAACCGGTTCCCGCCGTTAAACCCGCTTTCGTGGGGGAGCAGGCGCCGACGCCAAAGCCGGCTTCCGCGCAAGAGCCCGCTCGCGGCCAAAGACGCATGCGCAAGCCGCGGTCGCGCCGCGCCGCGCGGCTGGTGGCGGCGCTTGTGCTGATCGCGGCCATTGGCGGGGCGCTTGCATGGCTCCGTTACGAGCTGCCGCGCAATCCCACCCTGCTCGATGGCGTGCTCGAGGCGGGGACGACCGGAACGGTGCGCGTGGCCGAGTTCGCCGAGCGATTGGGCCTGCCGCGCTCCGTGACGCTCGGATTCGTTCGAGCAAACGAATCGGCGCTGCGCAACATAGCCGATTGGGGACCCGACATACCGGCGCTCCGCTATCGCAAGGCGATGATGCTGCTCGCCTTCGCCCGCCAGGACGAGGTCCTCGGCCGCAGCGGCGCCGGCCGCGAGCGCATCACACGGGCGACGGCGCTGCTCGCCGGCGTCACGCCCGACAGCCGCAACGCCAACCGCGAGCGCGAGGTCGCGCTGGCGCGGGTTGCCGCAGGCGCCGACCTTCTGGCGCAGGGCGCAGCCGACGAGGCGCTCAAGATCCTGCGTCCGACTCTCCCGACGCTGCAGCGGCGCGTGGCGGCGAAGCCCGACGCAACGGAGAACCAACGCGATCTGTCCCTCGCGGAGAACGCCGTCGGTGACGCGTTCCTTGCCAAGGGTTTGCTCGACGAGGCTTTGCAGCGCTTCCGGGATGCCCTGGCGATCCGCGAACGCCTGGTCGTCCTCGATCCGAAGAACGAGGTCTGGCGGCGCGATCTCTCGGTCTCGCATGAGCGCGTCGGCGATGTGCTCATGGCGAAAGCCGAGCTGAACGACGCCCTGAAGGCCTATCGCACGAGTCTCGCGCTCCGGCTTACCGCCGTCGATCCCGAAGCGTCGGGGGGCTGGCAACGCCAGCTCGCCGTCGCCCACAACAAGATCGGGGATGTGCTGGTCGCGCGCGGGGCGCTCGACGAGGCGTTGAACAGCTACCGCGCGGGACTGGCCCTTCAACTTGCCGCCCCCAATCGGGACGATGCGGCGCGCCGCGATCTCGCGGTGTCCTATGAGCGCATCGGCGACGTGCTCAGGACGCAGCGTGCGTGGGATGACGCGCTCGCCGCCTATCGCACGAGTCTCGAGATCCGCGAACGTCTCGCCGCCTCCGACCCTGACAATGCGCGATGGGGACGGGACCTGGCGGTTTCGCACGAGCGCATCGGCGACGTGATGGGGCGCGCGGCAAACGCCGATGCGCTCGCCGCCTACCGCACCAGTCTCGCCTTGCGCGAGAAATTGGCGGAGAAAGACCGCGACAATCACGCCCTGCAACGCGACATCGCGATCTCCTACAACAAGATCGGCGACGCGCTCGCCGCGCAGGGCAAGACCGAAGAGGCGCTGAAGAGCTACCGGGCGGGGCTCGCCATTCGTGAGCGATTGGTCGCGCTCGAACCGGCCAATCCGCAATTGCAGTGGGACCTGCTCGTCCTGCAATGGCGGCTTGCGAGCAGCGGAGACGATCCGGCCACCCGTTTCGGATTGATTGTATCGACAATGCGCGATCTCGCCGCGAAACGGCAGCTCAGCGTCGAACAGGCGCGCTGGCTTCCCGCCGCCGAGCAGGAGCTCGCGCGGGTTCGCCGCAACTAGTCTGATTCAAGGCGTTCGTCTCCCCCAGCCGCAAGCAGAGGGAGAGACGATCAATGCGGGCCGGGTCAGACGGACTCGGTGTCGTCGCCGTAGTCCGCGTCCGAATCGTCGTAATCGGCGTCGTCGGAATCATCGGCCGCTCTGTCCGAATCATCTCTGCGGTCGTCTGTGTCGCGCTGGGCGTCGTCGTAAGCGCCCGCGCGCCGGCCGCCGATATCCTTCAAGCCCGCCTGGCCGGAGAGATCGCTGTCGGCCGCGCCGCCGCCCCAGGGCGAGCGGTCGCCGCTCCCCGAACCGGGATCGAACGCGCTTTGTCCCGCATGCGCCGGGCCCATCATGCCGCGAATGCTGTTGAGCAATAGCGATCCGCCGATCACGCCGGCCGCGGCCGCCGCGGCGGTTCCGAGAAACGAGCCTCCGCCGCCGCCGTACCCTCCGCCGGGCGCCGGTCCGCCGCCATACGGTCCCATTCCCGGTCCGCCCTGCCAGCCCGGATCCGGCCCGCGTCCATAGCCGGGCGGAACGCCCATCGCCTGTCCCTGATTCCATCGGTCGTCGGGCCGCGCCATTTCGCCGGGGCGAACCGTCGGAACCGAGCCTGAGCCGCGCCTTTGCTCCGTGCCGAACATCGCGTTGCGGAGACTGTCGAGGAAAGAGCCCTGCTGCTGGGGCGGTTCGCTGCCGAGGGCGGCTTCGAGTTGTTCGATGCGCCCATTGGCGCGCCGGAGCGCCTCGTCCTGGACGAGGGCGGTTTGCACCAGCGCGTAGACCGCATTGGGCGCGCGCGCGAGGCCCTCTCTGATCGCCCGCTCGGCGTCCGCGTCGCGCGGCTCGTTTTCCAGCGTGGCAAGACGATCGAACAACTGCTCGATGAGCTGACGTTCCTGCGGGGTCATGGAAGCTCTCCTGTCGGCACCTTCCGGCAAGGCGTGCAAGGGGCGGCCGGGCCCGGCATCATGCGCGCCGAACGCCCAACTGGCCGGCGTCCGCACGCCCTATATGGGGGTCGCGATCAGGCGGTAGAATGACGGGGAGGAGGATAGGCTGAGGCACCCTGCCGCACCCGTCGCGCGCGTCAGGCCAAGGCAACGCCTTTGGCGGCAAGCAGCGCGGGAAATTCGTCGCCGGCCAGGAAGGCGAATTCCTTCTCCCGCAACGTTGTCAGGGAGTTGAGTTGCTCGAGCTCCGTATCGACAAAGCCGGGATGGCACATCACCACGCTCCCGTCGGGCAGGTCGTCGAGGAAACGCGGAAAATACGCGGCGAAGGTGGCGTCAGGACTGAAACGATAGGTGCCAACGAAGGCGGGATTGGTCGGTACGCCGATCGCCTTTGCACGAGCGCGAAAGCGGCGACTCAAGAGGTCGATGAGGATTCCCTTCCGATCGTGCAATCGCCGCATCAGCGGGGCGACCTGGCCGCACTGGCGCGCCCAGGCGGCGGGGTTCGCAGCCTTGATCGCAGCGAGGAGCGCGTCATCGATGCGCGGCAACAGGTGCACGTGGTGATGACCGTCGACGAAGTCGGGCGGGCGCCCGAACGCCGCCGTGAAGGCGGCGATCTGCGCCTCGATCTCCCGCGCGACGGCGGCGCGATCGAACCCCGGCCAGAACGAACGCCTGAGCATCTCGGCGATCGGAAGAAAGCATCCGTCTTGGCTCACCGGCGCAAACGCCGTGAGCGGACGGAACGGCGCCGTCATGGTCAGGTGCAGCCCGATCGCGACACGTTGGCCGCGCGCCGCCAGCTTGGCGAGCTGCAACGCCTCGGGACGTCCGAAGCTCGGCGCGACGACCATCGCGCTCGTCCCGCTGAGTCTTCCCCGCGCGATCAGGTCGCGGATGCCTTTGCTCACGCCGGGCGCGAGGCCGTAATCGTCAGCGACGAGCCAGATGCGGCGGGGCGGCGCGCCCCGCGCGGGTGCGGGCTTCGGATCGCCGGCGCGCCCGGCTGGAGACAACTCTGGCGCGGCCTCGACCACCGACTCACTCCGCGACCGTCGGCGCGGTCTCCGGCTCAACCGCGGCAGCAGGACTAGCTTGCTTGATCGTGTGCTCGGCGACCAAGTAGACGGGCCGCGCCTTGGCCTCGGACAAAATCTTGGCGATGTACTCGCCCATGACGCCGATCATGACCAGTTGTACGCCGCCGAGAACCATCAAGCCGACCACGACCGACGGATAGCCCGGCACCGATACGCCATAGAACAGGACCTCGAACAGCATCTGCGCGCCGAAAAAGAGCGCGCTCGCCGCGAGCGCAAGGCCGAGCAGGCTGGCGATCCGCAACGGCGCGATCGAAAACGAGGTCAGCCCCTCGATCGAGAGTCCGATCAGCGACGCTGCGTTCCAGCTCGTGCGCCCGTGCGCACGCTCGGCCGGCTCGTAGTCGACGCGCAATTGGCGGAAGCCGATCCAGCTCGCCAGCCCCTTGAAGAAGCGGTTGCGTTCGGGAAGCTGCCGCAGCGCTGCGGCGGCGCGCGGGGAGAGCAGCCGGAAGTCGCCGGCATCCTCCGGAATCTTCTGCCGCGCACCCCAATTGATCAGCGCATAGAACGCTTTCACGCCGAGCCGGCGAACAGCGGGCTCATTCTCGCGATGCGCCTTCGCGGTGAAAACAACGTCGTAGCCGTCGTCGAGCCAATGGCCGACCAGAGTCTCGATCAGCGCCGGCGGATGCTGGCCGTCGGCGTCCATGAACAGCACGGCGCCGCGCCGCGCATGGTCGAGACCGGCGAGCAGCGCCGCCTCCTTGCCGAAATTGCGCGACAGCGCGACCACCTGCACGTCGAGTCCGTCGGCAGGAAGAGTATTGGCGATCGCGAGCGACTGGTCGCGGCTGCCGTCGTCGACATAGACGACTTCGCAAGCGATGTCGAAGCGGCGTCGAAGCGTCCGGGACACGTCCACGAGCGTGCGATGAAGCTGCGGCAGACCCGCCGCCTCGTTGAACACCGGCACGACGATCGACAGGCCGACGGCCCGCGGCGTCGGCGGAAGCGAGCCGGACAAGCGTCCGGACGATGGCTCATTGGCGGTCATTGCGCGAGTCTTGCAGCCCAGCGCCTGCGAACGCAACCCCTCGGGCCGAGCCCCGGCGCCGCGCTGGAGCGGGGCGACGCCTTTGGTCTCGGTCACGCCGGCCGGACGTGGTAAGTACTGTGGCCCTTGAATTCATTCAGACACAGACTGCCCCCACCCGTCGCGCTCACGCGCGAGTCCCTCCCCCGCAAGCGGGGGAGGGTTGGGGAGGGGGCGCGCAACCCGAGTCAATCCGATTAAGCGGAGCGCCATGACCGAACGATCCGATCCCGCGGGCGCTCAGGCGCGCGCTCCCCTCCGCAACCGGATGAGCGTCCTGCGCAAAGCCATGAGCTTTGCGGTGATCGGCATTTTCAATACGTTCGTCGACGCGAGCGTGTTCTTCCTCGTCTATGCGTTGCTCACGCGTTCCGAATCGACGTCCGAATGGTTCGCGACGGTCGCCGGCCTGTGCCGGTGCGGCACGGCGGAGAACCTCATTCTGATCATCGCCAATGTGACCGCTTGGCTCGTCGCGGTGACCTTTTCCTATGTGATGAATTCGACCATCACCTTCGCCGCCGAATCGGGTCGGAAGCTGCAATTTTCCTCCTATCTGGCCTTCGCCGCGTCCGGCATGCTCGGCGTGATCGCCAATACGGCGATGCTCGTCCTTGTCGCGCAGTTCCTGCCGGTCTGGACGGCCAAGGTCTGCGCCATTCTGGTCAGTTTCGTCGTGAACTTCTCGATGTCGCACTTCGTGGTGTTTCGCGCGCGCAAGTAAACCGCGCCCTGCTCTTCCGCCCCCCGGCGAAAGCGGAGACAGACTACAGCGCCGCCTCCAGCTTCGCGTAAAGTGGGTTGTCGCGCGCGAACACGTAGTCGAGCTCGCCGACCACGACGCTCGACGCGCCATGCTCGCGCAGGAAAGTCGCGAGCGCATGCACCTCGGCCGGCGGACAATGCAGCGTCAGCATGCCCGACGAGGTCGGGCCGCCGAACGGGGTCTCGACGCCGAATTTTTCCTTCGCCGCGACTAGCAGCGCATCGTTGCAGCCGGGGAAGCGGGTGCGCAGCTCACGGAAGGCGGCGGCGCGCCGATAGGCGGCGACACGGTCGAGAACGACGCGCGCCGTCTCGCGCTCGGTCGCGCCCCAGTTCGCCCTGCGCGCTGCGACCAGGTTCGCCTGCGAGCGCAGGATCACGCCGTCCTCGATGATCTTGAGGCCGTTGGCGGCGAGCGTCGCGCCGGTCGTGGTGATGTCGACGATCAGCTCGGCGGAGCCGGCGGCGGGCGCGCCCTCGGTCGCTCCGGCGCTTTCGGCGATGCGGTAGTCGACGATCCCATGCTCGGCGAAAAAGCCGCGCGTGAGATTCACGTATTTCGTGGCGACGCGCATCCGGCGGTCGTGCTTGAGGCGGAACGCGGTCGCGACATCGTCGAGGTCGGCCATGCTGCGCACGTCGATCCAGGCCTGCGGGACGGCGACCACGACGTTGGCGAAGCCGAAGCCGAGCGCCTCGACCAGCACGACGCGCTCGTCCGCCTGCGCGATCGTTTCGCGCACGAGGTCCTCGCCGGTGACGCCGAAATGCACCGCGCCCGCGGCGAGCTGCTGGGCGATCTCCTGAGCGGAGAGAAACGCGACTTCAATGCCGGGCAGTCCCGCGATCGCGCCGCGATAGTCGCGGGCGCCGCGCGGCTTGGCGAGCGCAAGGCCGGCGCGGGCGAAGAAGTTCTCGGCATTTTCCATCAGCCGGCCCTTGGCCGGGACGGCGATGACGAATGCGCTCATCGTCCGCCTCCGATGCCCGCCAGGCGCTCGATCCACGCGGCGAAACCGACCGCGGGGATCGGCTCGGCGCAGCCGAGCCGCGCGAACAGCCCGTCATAGCGTCCCCCGGCGACAAGCTGTCCATCGGCACGGCCCTGCGGATCGTACAGCTCGAAGACGAAGCCGGTGTAGTAGTCGAGCCCGCGGCCGAAGGCGGTCGCAAACCTGACGCGTCGCGCGTCGATGCCGCGCGCCGCCATCAGGCCGGTGCGCGTCTCGAATATCTCGAGCGCCGGGGCAAGATCGATTTCGGCCGCATCGGCGAGCTTCCACAGCTCGGCCGCCGCCATATCCGGCTCGCCCTCGATTGCAAAGAACGTCTCGATCAGCGTTCGCGTCTCGCGCGGCAGGGTGGCGCTCGCGCCGAGTTCCGCCTGTTCGAGGAAGCGGTCGGCGATCTCGCCGACGGATCGGCCGCCGACGGTGCTGATTCCGGCGATCGACAACAGATCGGCGACCAGCGCCCGCGCCCCCTTGGGATCGGAGTTGGCAAGCGCGGCGAGCACGCCCTGATACTCCGACCGCTCGTGGGCGCCGGCTAGCGTGAGACGGTCGAGATCGTTGGCAAGCAGGGCCTTCCGGTTGAAATCCTTGACGAGCCGCCGCCTCCACGCCGGCGGAAGCTCAAGCGCCCTGATCAGCGCGGCAAACAGCGCCACGTCGCCCATCCGGATTTCGGGTTCGGCAAGTCCGAAATGGGCGGTCGCTTCGAGGCCGAGCGCCAGCGCTTCGGCGTCGGCGGCGGCCTTGTCGTCGCGCCCGAACGATTCGACGCCCGCCTGCAGGAATTCGCCGGCCGCCTGCCCGCGTTGGCGGAAGACGGGGCCGAGATAACAGAAATTCGCCGGCCGGCCTGCGTCCTGCGAGGCGAGGTAATCGAGCGCAACCGGGATCGTAAGGTCGGGCCGCAGGCAGAACTCGCGGCCCGCGGCATCGTTGAGCAGATACATGCGGCGGCGGATATCCTCGCCCGAGAGCGCGAGGAAAGGCTCGGCGGGCTGCAGGATTTTCGGGCAGATGCGCGCATAGCCCGCGCGCTCATAGGCGGCGATGAGCGCGCCTGCGCAGCCGTCCTCTGCCGTGTTCGTCGCCTGGGTCATGCCTGCGCCGGAGAAACGCCGTGTCGCGCCAGCCTGTAGCACGACTCCGGAGGACTTTCACAGGCGCACGCCTTACTCCCGCACGCAGATCACGCGGACGATGGCGGCCTTTGCCGCCTCGAGGTCCGCGCGTCCGGATGCCGGGGCGATCCCTTGCTTGGCCAGCAGCGCCTTGATCGCCGTGGCTGGGATCAGGGCGGCCGTTCCGGCCCCCGCCGCGCTTGGGCCGGCGACCACTTGCGGCCGCGGCGCGACCAGTCCGACCAGGCGTCCGTCTGCGTCGAGCGCGGCGGCGCCCGCAAAGCCTTGCGCCGGCGCAGGCGCGATAGCGACCCCGTCCGCGCCCGGCATCAGGTCGGCCCGCACCGTCGACACCGCGCCCTGCCCGCCCTGCGCCTGCGGATCGGCGACGCCCGCGAGCGTGACTGCGCCGCGCGGCGCGGCTTCGCTTGCGAGCGAAAGCGGCGCAAGATCGCGCGCGCCATAAAGGCGCAGCAGGGCAAGACCATCCTCCTCGGCGAGCTTGTCGGCGCGCCCGCGCCCGGGGACGAGGATGAACTCGCATTCCGAAACGGCGCGGGCGTCGGTCGCGATATCGCCCGCCGCGCTGACGACCGCCCCGCTCGCATATTCGACCTTACGCCGCAGCGCGCCGCCGCCGACGAGGCTCGTCGGGAACGGGTCGAACGCGTTCGAGGCCGCGATCGCCACGGGGTCCATGATTCCTTCCATGGCCTGGTCGTAGAGCACGGTCACGCCACGTACCTCGTGGTCCCTGGCGTGCGCGCGCACGTAGAATTTCTTCAGCCCCTGCATCCCGGACAGGACGAAGAAGTCGCCCTTCATGACGCTGTACTCGACCTTGCGCTGCGGCGGCTGCTTTTTCTGCTGCTCGAACGCCTGCGCCAGCGTGACGGACGGCAGGCGGAACGTATCGATCTGCACCTCGCCGTGGCCGGACTGCCAATGCGTGCCGGCGCCGGTCGGGCGCTGTTGCGACACGAGCTTTGTCGGCAGGCCGATCTGCGCGCCGGTGGCGCGGTCGTCCACGATCTGCCAACCGACACGCCTTTGGCTTATCCTCGCCGCTTCCGCGAGGCGCAGGCGTTCGTCGGGATTGAGGATGCCCGTTTCCTTGCCGGCGTTGTTCCTCTGGAATGACTTGACCGCGGCGACCGACGCCTCGCCGAAATCGCCGTTCGCCATTCCGTTGTATTCGCCGGCCCAGATGAGATCGAGCTGGATCGCAATGCGCTCGGCTTCCGGCATCGCGGCATAGACGGCGGGAGGCGCGCCGGGCGAAGGCTTTCCGGGCGGGCGGGCGGTTCGGCGCTGAGCCTGCGGCCGTGTCGGCGCAGGCGCGAAGAGCTGGGCGTAAGCGTCGGCAGTGAGCACCGCGCAACCGAGGAAAAGGACCAACGCAGCGCCGCGATTTCTCATGCCGATCGTCCTTGTTGCCGGCGGTGCGCCGAAACTTCGACTGCCATCCGCCTCAATAGAGCCCGGGGATCAGCCGCGAGGTGCGGCTGCGATAGGCATCATATTCGGCGCCGAACTGCTCGTGGAGGAGGTGTTCTTCCGATTTGATCCGGGCGAGGACCGGCGGAATGGTCAGCACGACGAAGACGAGACCGACGATGGAGCGGAACGCGAGCGCCCAGCCGAGCGAGACGACCAACAGACCGAGATAGCTCGGGTGCCGGATGACGCTGTAGATTCCGTCCGTCACCAGCGTATGCCCCGGCTGGATGGCGACCAATCCGCTGAACCGATGGCCGAGGACGAAAACGGGCCAAATTCTCACCGCGCCGCCAACGACATAAAGCGCGACGCCGAGCCAGCGAACGGCGTCTCCATCGATGACGAGGAAGTCCTTCCGGTCCGTGTAAGCCGGCAGGAACGCGGACAAAAGTCCAATGATTCCCAACGCATAGATAACCCAGCGGTTGGACCGGTCTTCGCGCTCGCCGGCGCTCAGATTGCCGCCGCTGAAGACGGCCGCGACCGCCATCACGAGCGTCGCTATGACAAGAACGATCAAGGCCGGGTGAGAGAAGAAGCCGGCGAAGCCGCCCCAACCGAGAACAGCTAGACCGAGATAGGCGAGAACGCCTCCGATGGAGAAGACGGCTGTTTTCGGGCGCGACATCGCGGCTCCCTTGGCTGTGGATCGATTTCTATATCATGGCCGCAAATTGGGCTTCATCATGCGGCCGACGCCGTCGCGCTCGTTTGGACCGGGCGACGCGAACGCAGTCCATCGAAGGCCCAACCAAGACATGAACTGACGCGCAGCGGCTCCTCCACCACCCAGACCGACCATGCTGAGCGCCGACGAGCTCGAACGCTATGCCCGCCACATCGTGCTGCACGAAGTGGGCGGACCGGGGCAGGCCGCGCTCAAGCGCGCCCGCGTCCTGGTGGTGGGGGCAGGCGGCCTTGGCGCGCCTGCCATGCTTTATCTCGCGGCTGCCGGCGTCGGGACGCTAGGCGTCATCGATGACGATGTCGTGGCGTTGTCGAACCTGCAGCGGCAGGTGATTCACGCGACCCCCGATCTCGGACGGCCCAAGGTCGACAGCGCCGCCGCAGCCATCGCGCGGCTCAATCCGCATGTGACAGTCGAGCCGCATGCCGCGCGGCTTGCGGCGGAAAACGCGTTGGCGGTGATCTCGCAATACGACCTCGTCGCCGACGGGTCGGACAATTTCGCCACGCGCTATCTCGTCTCGGACGCCTGTTTCTTCGCCAAGAAGCCGCTGGTCACCGCCGCGGTCGGCGTGTTCGACGGCACGCTGACGACGATCCGCGCGCATGAGACGAACGCCGATGGCCGGCCCAATCCGACCTATCGCTGCCTGTTCCCCGACCCTCCCCCCGAAGGTGCGATCCCGGCTTGCGCGGAGGCGGGCATTCTCGGCGCATTTACCGGCGTGATCGGTTCGCTCGTGGCGCTTGAAGTGATCCGGGAGATCGTCGGTTTCGGCGAAGGCTTGGTTGGCCGGCTCCTGATGGTCGATGCGCGGGCGCTGCGCTTCGAGACGCTCGCCTATGCCTGGGACCCGAAGAACCCCCTCTCCGGCGAGCAGCCGCGCATTCGCGACTTGTCGGCGCATCCGGGTCGTGCGGGCACCGTCCCGTCGCGCCCCTGACCCGGTCGGCCCTTGGAACGATGGCCCTCCTCGATCGGTGACGCACCCGAGCCGTTGCCCTCGCGCAACACATCGCCGGTTTCCGAGTCGAAGGCGCTGCTTATTCTTCCATGGCCACGCGGAATCCCCGAAGGTGTGGTGGGTAATGCTGGGTGGGACCGGCATGGGGGCGTCGTTGTCGCGACTGGTGCGGATCATCGTTCTTGCGGCGCTGGCGCTTGCGGGCGTCGTGGCGGAGGCGCGCGCGCAACCCGCCGTCGTCCTCGTCGAGGAGAATGACGCGCTCGTCTCGCAGCGCGACTATGGCTATACGCAGGGCTTCCGCGCCTCGTTGGTATTCAACGACTTTTTCAACAAATCCTTCGTGGATGCGCCGTTCGATCTGGTCGGCGGACTGGTGGTCACCCTCGGGGCGCCTCCCGGCCCGGTCCGCCGTCAGTTCGAGTGGATCGTCGGCCAAAGCATCTTCACGCCACAGAAACTGAAGCTTATCCCGCCGAACCCGCTCGACCGCCCTTATGCGGGCTGGCTGTACACCGGCGGCTCGCTCGCGCAAGAGACCGCCGGCGTGCAGCTCGACACGTTTGAATTTCTGGGCGGCGTGGTCGGACCGAGCAGCGGAGGAAAGGCCGTGCAGTGCGGGTTTCACTCGGCGCTGGGACAGTCCTGCCCGCTCGGCTGGAGCTATCAGCTCAAGGACGAGCCGGCCTTCCTCGCTTCGTGGGAGCGCAAGTGGAAATTCGGGGTCGGCTTCGGCGACGGGTTCGGCGTCGACGTCATCCCCGCCCTCGGCGTGACCGCGGGCAATGTCTACACCTATGGCTCGGCGGGCGCGCTGTTCCGGTTCGGCCGCTCGCTCTCGTCCACCTGGGGGCCGACCCGCGTGCGGCCGGCCCCGTCCGGCTCCTCCTTTTTCTCACCTGACCCACAGGGTCCGGCGTGGGGATTTGACTTCTTCGCCGGCGTGGAAGGGCGCGCGGTCGCCTACAATGTCTTCCTCGACGGCAACACTTTCGTCTCCAGTCCCTCGGTAAAGCATCAGGTGTTCGTGGCCGACCTCGTGGCCGGCGCGGAGATTTTCACCCAATATGGCAGCCGCCTCGCCTTCACCCTCACCAAGCGCACCCAGGAATTTCCCAACCAGCCCGGCCACGGCGACCTGTTCGGCTCGATCGAAGCGCGGGTGCAGTTCTAATACTCGTCCTCGTAATCATTGACTCGTCATGCGCGGGTACCGGTTTGACCTGGATCCATCAGCCCGGCAATGACCACGCGGAGAGTTCGGCGAGCGGCTCTTTGTTCAATGACCGCGCCCGCGCGCCTTGGGCGCCGAACTGCGCGCGAGCCGTGGCCCCGGCTCGGCGTCGATGCCGAGCGCCTCGGTGATCAGCGCGCCCAGCGCGGAGAAGTCGGCCTTACGCGGAGACGTGCGTCGGTAAGCAAGTCCGATCGTGCGGCCAGGCCCGGGCCGTGCGAAGCGCAACAACTTGATGCGCGGATCGCGCGCCTCGACCTCGGCCGCGACCTGCGGCAGCAGCGTGACGCCGTAGCCGTTGGCGACCATCTGCATGACGGTCGTCAGGCTGGTCGCGCCGAGGCTCATCGCCCGTTCGCCGCGGGCGCCGGCGCAATAAGCGAGCGCCTGGTCGCGCAGGCAGTGCCCCTCCTCCAGGAGGATGAGCGGCTCACGCTCGATCGCGCGCGGATCAACACGAACCGCCGTGGTGCGCGGATCGCTTGCGGCGACCGCGAGAACGAAGGGATCGTCGAACAGGCGGGTGGTCTCGACCTCCGGCTCGTCCAACGGCAGCGCCAGCATCAGCACGTCGAGCACGCCGCGCATCAATTCCTCGATCAGCAGCCGGGTCTGCGTCTCGCGCAGCTCGATGCGCAGTCCGGGATAGCGGGCCTGCAGCGCCGGCAAGATTTTCGGCAGCACATAAGGCGCGAGCGTCGGGATCAACCCGAAGCGCACCCGTCCGGATAGCGGCTGCGCTTGATGACGGGCAAAGTCGACGAGGTCGCGCGCCCCCGCGAGAACCTGCTCGCTCCGCAGCGCGAACTCGCGCCCAACCGGGGTCAGCGCCGCTTCGCCCGGGCGGCGCTCGACGAGGTCGACGCCAAGGGTCTTCTCCAGATCGCGAATTTGCATGGAGAGCGCCGGCTGGCTCACGGCGCATTCGCTCGCCGCCCGTCCGAAATGGCCGTGGCGCGCCAATGCCGTAAAATATCGAAGCTGTCTCAGCGTGATCACGCATATAAGATAATCTGATCGCGAGGCGGAAACAATTCGATTAGACCTGATCAAAGGAACGTAGGATGCTCCCACCAACGCCCGGACCGGGTTTGGGCGGCAATCACCAAAACAGATGGAGGAGTTTTTTCACATCGCGGATCGACCGCTTCTCGACAGGGGCCCGGCGGACTTGGCGCGGCCGACGTGGAGCGCGGCATGCGCGGCTTTGCTCGCAAGACAACTGGAATCTCGTCGGCAGGAATGCCCGGACGTCATATTCGTTCGATACGGAACAACCCGAAGACAATTAGACGATACGATCGGAGAGAAACATGGACGCAATGACTGACAAGAAATGCCCGTTCGTGCCCACGAACCGTGACTGGTGGCCGAACCAGTTAGACCTGAGTGTCCTTCACCAGAATTCCTCCTTGTCCGATCCCATGGGCGAGGCGTTCGACTACGCGGAAGAGTTCAAGAAGCTCGACTACCAAGCCGTAAAGAAGGACCTCCACGCGCTGATGACCGACTCGCAGGAGTGGTGGCCGGCGGACTTCGGCCACTACGGACCCTTGTTCATTCGCATGGCATGGCATGCCGCAGGCACGTACCGCATTGGCGACGGCCGCGGCGGCGCCGGAGGCGGCCAGCAGCGCTTCGCGCCCCTCAACAGCTGGCCGGACAACGCGAACCTCGACAAGGCGCGCCGGCTGCTGTGGCCGATCAAGCAGAAATACGGCCGGCAAATTTCCTGGGCCGACCTCTTCGTTCTTACGGGCAACGTCGCCCTCGAGTCGATGGGCTTCAAGACGTTCGGTTTCGGCGGCGGGCGCAAGGACACCTGGGAGCCCGAACAGGACATCTATTGGGGCCCCGAAGGCAAGTGGTTGGCGGACGAGCGCTATTCCGGCGACCGCGATCTCCAGAATCCTCTCGCCGCCGTGCAGATGGGGCTCATCTACGTCAATCCGGAAGGGCCCAACGGCACGCCGGACCCGATCGCTGCGGCACGCGACATCCGCGAAACGTTCAGGCGCATGGCGATGAACGACGAAGAAACGGTCGCGCTGATTGCCGGCGGTCACACATTCGGCAAGACCCACGGCGCCGGCGACGCGACGCTTGTCGGTCCGGAACCCGAGGCCGCCCCCATCGAGGAACAGGGCCTCGGCTGGAAGAGCAGATTTGGCACGGGCAAAGGCGACGACACGATTACCGGCGGCCCGGAAGTCACCTGGTCGCAGACGCCGACGACGTGGAGCAACCACTTCTTCGAGAGCCTGTTCAACAACGAATGGGAGCTGACGAAGAGTCCGGCCGGCGCCTATCAGTGGAAGGCGAAAGGCGGCGCTGCCACGATTCCGGACGCCCACGACCCGTCGAAGCGGCGCGTGCCGACCATGCTGACCACGGATCTCTCGCTGCGGTTAGACCCTGCTTACGAAAAGATCTCAAGGCGCTTCTACGAAAATCCGGATCAATTCGCCGACGCGTTTGCGCGCGCGTGGTACAAGCTCACGCACCGCGACATGGGTCCGCGCCCGCGCTATCTCGGTCCGGAGGTCCCGGCCGAGGCGCTTCTGTGGCAAGACCCGATCCCCGCTGTGGATCATCCGCTGATCGACGAGCAGGACGTTGCTGCGCTGAAGGCGAAAATCCTCGCGTCCGGTCTGTCCGTGTCCCAATTGGTCTCGACGGCGTGGGCTTCTGCCTCGACGTTCCGTGGCTCTGACAAGCGCGGCGGCGCGAACGGGGCGCGCATTCGCCTCGCGCCGCAGAAGGATTGGGACGTCAACCAGCCGGCTCAACTGGCGACGGTCCTTCAGAAGCTCGAAACGATCCAAAAGGAGTTCAACGCGTCGCAGTCCGGCGGCAAGAAGGTTTCGCTTGCCGACCTGATCGTTCTCGGCGGCGGCGCGGCGATCGAGAAAGCGGCTAAGGACGCCGGGCACGATGTGAAGGTTCCCTTCACGCCGGGGCGCACGGACGCGTCGCAGGAGCAAACCGACGCCGAGTCCTTTGCTCCGCTCGAACCGACCGCTGACGGCTTCCGCAACTATTTCCGCGGCAAGCAGCGCTTGTCCGCTGAGGAGCGGTTGGTGGATCGGGCGCAACTGCTGACGCTGACGGCGCCGGAGATGACCGTTCTCGTCGGCGGCTTGCGCGTGCTTGGCGCCAATGCCGGGCAATCCCCCCACGGCGTCTTCACCAAGCGGCCTGAGACGCTGACGAACGACTTCTTCGTCAATCTGCTCGACATGAGCACGCAATGGCAGCCTGCCGGGTCCGAGGATGTGTTCGAGGGACGCGATCGCAAGAGCGGCGAACTGAAGTGGACCGGCGCCCGCGTCGACCTGATCTTCGGTTGGCACTCGCAGCTGCGCGCCCTCGCGGAAGTCTATGCGTGCGCGGACTCGAAGGAGAAGTTCGTGAAAGACTTCGTGGCGGCCTGGACCAAGGTGATGAACGCCGATCGCTTCGACATCGCCTGATCGCTGCGGAAAGGTCTTTCTCGCGGGCTTGCAGAGCGCAGCCTCAACGGACCTCCCCCGTTCGCGGGGGAGGTTTTTTTGTCAGGCGAGAATTACCAATTCATCTGCGCGATCTGTCCGATTCCGCGAGCGGCGCCGTACCGCGCTCTTTGGCTACTGCGCGGCGTCCTTGGCGGCGGCCTGCTGCTCGGCGGCGGTCTCGGCCTCGTCCACCGTCTTGAGCGCAGCCGGATGCGGCATCGAGATGATGTCGTGACCCCCACTGAAGGAGGTCGAAACCTCGACAACCGGTAGTGGGCTACTTTGATTGTGGCATAGGGTCTAATGGCTTGGCTTTTGTGCCCAACTTACGCTGCCATATCATTTCCCGCCGGAGAGGGCGCGGCGCTGTGACTTAATCAAAAGAGCTCACTACCCGACGACCGCAAGGCTCGTCATTTCTGACCAACCGTCCTATCATGAAGCATGACCCTCAACGAACTTCGTCACCTCATCGAGCCTGAATGGGATACGTTGCGTGCCCGCGGCGTGACTGCGCTTTACGTATTCGGGTCGGTCGCACGGGATCAAGCCACGGCAGTCAGTGATGTCGATATTCTGGTCGACTACGATCCAACATCCGATTTCAATTTGTTTGACCTCGCCGGCGTGCAACGGCGACTTGCTGCGCGACTCGGTGTAAATGTCGATGTCGTGACCCGCGACGGCGTCCATCGACGAATTCGCGAGCGCGTCCTGCAGCAAGCGGTGCGCGTCATGTGACGATGGATCAGCGCGCCCCACTTGCCCTTTATCAGATACTCGACGCGATTAAACATTTCCGAATCGTCCTTGGCTCGGCTGACGTAGCAGAACTCGCGGTCGACTTAACGCGTCGCTATGCAGCTGAACGATGTATCGAGATCATTTCCGAGGCAAGCCGGCGTATTCCAGATGAATGGAAATCGAGGCATCCGGCAATCCCATGGTCGGACATTGCTGGAATTGGTAACGTGCTGCGGCACAATTACGAGGAGGTGAATCTGCAAATCATCGTCAAGCTCCGAAACCAGCCACTCGAAGACCTCGCCGCCGCAGTCAGTGCGCTGCTTAACGAAATCGATCCTGAGGGCGCGGGCTTCCGCGATCCGACTTAGCCTCTACTGCGCGGCGTCCTTGGCGGCGGCCTGCTGCTCGGCGGCGGTCTCGGCCTCGTCCACCGTCTTGAGCGCGGCCGGATGCGGCATCGAGATGATGTTGTAGCCGGAATCGACGAAATGGATGTCGCCGGTCACGCCAGTCGAGAGGTCGGACACCAAATAGAGCGCGGCCCCGCCGATCTCCTCGATCCGCACCGTGCGGCGCAGGGGCGCGTGGCGTTGCTGATAGTTGAACATTAGCCGGGCGTCCGTGATGCCGGCGCCGGCGAGCGTGCGCACCGGCCCCGCCGAGATGGCGTTGACGCGAATCGCCTGCGGACCGAAATCGGCGGCCAGGTAGCGCACCGAGGCTTCCAGCGCCGCCTTCGCCACGCCCATCACATTGTAGTTGGGCATCACGCGCGTCGAGCCGCCAAAGGTCAACGTCACCATGGCCCCGCCATGCGGCATCAGGGTCGCCGCGCGCCGGGCGATCTCGGTGAAGGAGAAGCAGGAGATCACCATGGTGCGGACGAAGTTCTCGCGCCTGGTGTCGGCGTAACGCCCCCTCAGCTCGGATTTGTCGGAGAACGCGATGGCGTGGACGAGGAAGTCGAGTCCACCCCATTCGCTGCCGAGCGTCTGGAACACTTTGTCGACCGAGGCGAGATCTTCGACGTCGCACGCCACGACGAGATCCGATCCGATCGATTGGGCGAGCGGCTTGACCCGTTTGCCGAGCGCCTCCCCCTGGTAGGTGAGGGCGAGCGTCGCGCCCTGCGCGGCGAGGGTCTTCGCGATTCCCCAGGCGATCGAGTGATCGTTGGCGACCCCCATCACGAGGCCGCGCTTGCCCGCCATCAATCCGCTTTTCGCGACCGGCGGCTCAGACGGCATGACGTGCGGCCTGCGTGGGGGAAACGGAACGACGGCGGGCGGCGGCGCGTAATCTTCGGTCTTCATCAGGTCGAGCCCTCCCTCGCGGCGCCGGCCCTCGCGCCGGCGCTCCGCTTGCCCACCGCGCCGATTCGGCGCAGTCAACGCCGCTTTTTATGTCGTCCGTACAACATCGGCATGACATGGCGGCGGCGCGATCCCGATCCGGTGGAGAACTCGTTGACGGCAAGATGCAAACCCTTTCGACCGACGGCGCGGACCCCGTCTAGGCGTCGACGTGCTTGAACACGAGCGAAGCGTTGGTTCCGCCGAAGCCGAAGGAGTTGGACAACACGCAGCCAAGGGCCACATGGTCCCGCCGTTCGCGGACGATCGGCACGTCGGCGAAGACGGGGTCGAGATTTTCGATATTGGCGCTCTCGCAGATGAAGCCGTTGCCCATCATCAGGAGCGAGTAGATCGCCTCGTGAACGCCGGTCGCGCCCTGCGAATGCCCAGTGAGCGATTTCGTCGCCGAGATCGGCGGGCATTTGTCGCCGACGCCAAAGACTTCGCGGATCGCTTCGATCTCCTTCACGTCGCCGATCGGGGTCGAGGTCGCGTGCGGATTGATGTAGTCGATCTTCGGGCCGACCCCTTGCAAGGCGAGCCGCATGCATCGGGCCGCGCCCTCGCCGGAGGGCGCGACCATGTCGACGCCGTCCGAGGTTGCGCCGTAGCCGGCGATCTCGGCGTAGATTTTGGCGCCGCGCGCCTTGGCGTGTTCGAGCTCCTCCAGCACGACGACGCCGGCGCCGCCCGCGATCACGAACCCGTCGCGGTCCACGTCGTAGGCGCGCGAGGCCTTCTCCGGCGTCGCGTTGTATTTGGTGGAGAGCGCGCCCATGGCGTCGAATAGGACCGACAAGGTCCAATCGAGCTCCTCGCAGCCCCCGGCGAAGATGAGGTCCTGCTTGCCCGCCTGGATGATCTCGGCGGCGTTGCCGATGCAATGGCTGGAGGTCGCGCAAGCCGAGGAGATCGAGTAGTTCACGCCCTTGATCTTGAACCAGGTGGCGAGCGTCGCCGAGGCCGTCGAGGACATCGCCTTCGGCACGGCGAAGGGGCCGACGCGCTTCGGTCCTTTGGCGCGGGCGACGTCGGCGGCCTCGACAATGGTGCGAGTGGAGGGGCCGCCGGAACCCATGACAATGCCGGCCCGCTCGTGCGAAACCTCGTTTGCTTCGAGCCCCGCATCGCGAATCGCCTGCTCCATGGCGACATGGTTCCAGGCCGCGCCGCCGCCGAGAAACCGCAACGCACGGCGGTCGATCGCCTCCTCCGCGTTCAGAGAAGGCGCGCCATGGACCTGGCTGCGAAATCCGTGCTCGGCATAAGCTTTGGCGTGCGAAATGCCGGACTTCGCCTCGCGCAGGCTCGCCAGCACCTCCTGGGTGTTGTTGCCGATCGGGGAGACAATGCCCATTCCGGTGACGACGACCCGTCTCATTTCGTTGCTTTCCCGTATCTGCCCGGTCTGACGGCGTGGACGCTACCGAATTATACCGCGCCCGGCTGCATCGCAGCATCCCGAAACAGGCCGACCTTAAGGTCGAATGCGCGGTAGATGATCGACCCGTCGGCCGAAAGCCAGCCGTCGGCGATCCCCAGCACAAGCTTCGAGCGCACCACGCGCTTGATGTCGATGCCGTATACGACCTTCTTGACCGTCGGAAGAACCTGCCCCGAGAACTTGAGCTCGCCGAGCCCCAGCGCCCTGCCCTTTCCTTCCGCACCGAGCCAGCCGAGGAAGAACCCCAGCAATTGCCACAGCGCATCGATGCCGAGACATCCCGGCATGACCGGGTCGCCCTTGAAGTGACAAGGAAAGAACCAGAGGTCGGGCTTGACCTCAAGCTCGGCGCGGGCGAGCCCTTTCCCGTGCTCTCCGCCCTTATCGTTGATCTCGGCGATCCGATCGAACATCAGCATCGGGGGCAGCGGAAGCTGCGGCCCCTCCGAAAAGAGCTCGCCTCGGCCGCAAGCGAGCAGGTCCTCATACTCGAAGCTCGACCGACGATTCTGCATTCCCTCTCACCCTCCCGTCAGGCCAGCCACAGGTGAAACCCTTGGCGGCGGGATTGGCTCGCGCCAGCGCGCTACTCTGGAAGCCTGTCTCTCGTTTGGCGTAACCCTCTAGGGCGCTTCCCTAACACAGGCAATGGGCTGCTGAAAACACGTCCATCGCACGGAGTCCGCAGCGGATTCCCAACCGCCCGCGCAAAACGACGATTGCGAAGCGGTTGCAACAACGGACTAATCGGGATAAACTAACGCCTTGCCGGTTTCACTAACAGGGTTCAGTTTTCCTTCCGAGATGCGAACAGTTCTCCCTCCGACCGCCGGTCCGCAAGATCAAACCGGCGCTTCTGCACGGTCCGATCTCAATGGCTGCCCGTGGCACGATGTTAAAGCGATGCTTCGCGGCGTCGGCCTGCGGCCGACCCTGCAACGCATGGCGCTGGGTTGGATCCTGTTTGGCAAAGGCAACCGCCACCTGACCGCTGAGATGCTCTACGAAGAGGCGAGCCGGGCCCGGGTTCCCGTGTCGCTGGCGACCGTCTACAACACCTTGCACCAATTCACCGAGGTCGGTCTGCTGCGCCAGATCGCGGTCGACGGCGCGAAGACCTACTTCGACACCAACGTGTCCGAGCATCATCACTTCTTTGTCGAGGATCGGAACGAGCTGGTCGATATTCCCAAGGTCGAGACCGGCGACGGTTCGCTGCCCCCCATTCCGGAGGGGTACGAGATTTCCCGGATCGACGTGGTGGTGAGACTGAAGCCGAAGGGCACCTGAGCGCGCCGCCGAGGGGGCGCCTCGATAGACCGGACCAAAGATATCAGGCCCGCGCTCAGTCGACTTTTTCGTCCGGATAGACGCCCCACAGGCGGTCCTGCGCGATATATCCGTCGAACTGCTCGCCCATGAACCGGCACATTGTGCCGTTGCACCGCTTGACTTGGCCAACCACGCCAGGCTCGAGCTTCGCTTTGACTGCACTGCCGGGATCGGCCGACTCATACAGCGGAACCAGGGCTTGGCTCGCCTTGCGCTTGGTCACGAACGCCGCGCGCCGTCCCGACAGGAGCGAGTGGTAAACCCAGCCCTCCGCGCCTTCCCAGTCGCGGATGCGGCGCCAGTTTTCGTATTCTGCAGTGATCTCGACCGGAAGTCCGGAGCGGGTGAAGACCCAGACGACCTCATGGTCCTTTGTGGGGCCGCCGCGCACATTGACCCGGTCAGACTTTAGGCTGACGAATCGCGGAACCGGCAGCCCGCTTTGCGATCCCGTGGGAAGATCGCCGGCCGCAGCAAACGCTGCACCTCCCTCGAGAACCAGCATCAGCATTGCCGCGAGCAGCAGCCGGACCAACGCTGTCGGAGCAGTCACAAGCGGTCGGGAACTGTCGCCAAAGCGCGCCGCCGGCGGCGTTCGAAACGGCCAAAGATAAGACGATGACACCCTGACCTGGCGCATTGTGTTATCCCGGCCATCTGGTACAGAAGGACCGTTGCGGCCCCTCCTTGAACGCTTAGTGCGCGGGTTTTCAGTGTCCGCGATGTCGGTTAATGAGGGCTGAAAGGGCCATGCGCCCGCCTGTTTTGGGACGCCGCGACGCTGGGGCAAGGACCTATAAAAACATGCCGAACAGAAAAAAACCCGTTGTAGTTGTCACTCGCAAGCTCCCGGACATCGTCGAAACCCGAATGCGGGAGCTGTTCGATACGCGCCTCAATCTCGAAGACAAGCCGTTCAGCCAAAATGAACTTTCCGAAGCCTTAGCCACTGCCGACGTGGTTGTGCCAACGGTCACCGACCGCATCGACGCGCACGCGCTGGGCCATGCCGGCGAGCAGATGAAGCTGATCGCCAATTTCGGCAACGGCGTCGACAATATCGACGTCGCGGCCGCGCTTCAGCGCGGCATCACGGTCACCAATACGCCGGGCGTTCTCACCGAGGACACCGCCGATATGACCATGGCGCTCATTCTCGCGGTGCCGCGCCGGCTCGCCGAAGGGGCCGCGGTCATGACGGGAGAAAAGCCCTGGGGCGGCTGGACGCCGACCTGGATGCTCGGGCATCGAATCTCCGGCAAGCGCCTCGGAATCATCGGCATGGGGCGGATCGGGCAGGCCGTCGCGCGGCGCGCCCGCGCGTTCGGGCTGCAGATCCACTACCATAATCGCCGCCGGGCGCCTCCCAAGATCGAGGAGGCGCTGGAGGCGACCTATTGGGAGAGCCTCGACCAGATGCTCGTCCGCATGGACATCATTTCGGTCAATTGCCCGCACACGCCGGCCACCTACCACCTGCTCTCGGCGCGCCGGCTGAAGCTGCTGCAGCCGGAGGCCTATATCGTCAACACCGCACGCGGCGAGATCATCGACGAAAACGCGCTGACGCGGATGATCGAGGCAGGCGAGCTTGCGGGCGCCGGGCTCGACGTGTTCGAGCACGAGCCGGAGATCAATCCGAAGCTGCTGCGGCTCGCGCGCGCCGGCAAGGTCGTGCTGCTGCCGCATCTCGGATCGGCCACCATCGAAGGCCGGGTCGACATGGGCACCAAGGTCATCATCAACATCCAGACCTTCATGGACGGACATCGTCCGCCCGACCGGGTGCTGCCGTCGCAGCTATAACTTCACAGCACAGCTTGCGAAGCCCTTTGCGGTGATCATGCCCCTCGCGCCGGGCATGATCTTTTTTGCGGCGCGACGAGCATGGGTGCGCCATCCCTTGCTCGCCGAAAACGATGCGCGCTACGGCGCAAACCGCCCGCGATCGTGCGGCGCGCAAAAGTCGAGCGCGGGGCCGAGCGGGACGATGCCGGTCGGATTGATCTGGCGGTGGCTGCCGTAATAGTGCCGCTTGATGTGATCGAGATTGACCGTCTCGCCGAATCCCGGTGTCTGATAAAGATCGCGCAGATAATTCGCGAGGTTCGGGTAATCGGCGATGCGACGCAGATTGCACTTGAAATGGCCGACATACACGGCATCGAAACGCACGAGCGTCGTGAAGAGCCGGATGTCCGCTTCAGTGATTTTCCCGCCCACCAGATAGCGCTGCGAGGCGAGCCGGAGGTCGATTTCATCGAGCGCTCCGAACAGCGCAAGGAACGCCTCCTCATAGGCGGCTTGCGTGGTGGCGAAGCCCGCGCGATACACGCCGTTATTGATGCTCGGGTAGACGAAGGCATTCACTGCGTCGATCTCGGCGCGCAGCGCCGCCGGATAAAAATCGTCCTGTACATCGGTGAAGGCGTCGAAAGCCGAATTGAACATGCGGATGATCTCGGACGATTCGTTGTTGACGATCGTCCGTCGCGCCTTGTCCCACAGCACAGGCACCGTCACCCGCCCGGTGAACCGCGGATCGGCGAGCCGATAGATGTCCGCGAGGGTGCGCGCGCCGTTGAGCGCATCGCCGGTCGAGCTCTCGCTCTCGTCGAACGTCCAGCCCGCGTCGCCCATGAGCGGAGACACCACGGCGACCGAAATCGCATCCTCCAGCTTTTTCAGCTTGCGCAGGATCAGCGTGCGATGCGCCCACGGACAGGCGAGCGAAACATAGAGGTGATAGCGACCGGGTTCGGCGGCAAATCCGCCTTCGCCGGTCGGACCCGCGCGGCCGTCGGATGTGACCCAACGCCGGAACGATGATTCGGCGCGCACGAACCGGCCGCCGCTCGCCTTTGTGTCGTACCACTCATTCTTCCAGACGCCGTCGACCAAAAGGCCCATGTGCGCTCTCCTTTGCCCGGAGATGTAGGAACGAAGGGCGCGAGGTTGAACGGGCCGTGCGCCGGACGAGTGTGTGGACCCGCGGCAAGCGCAATGCTAATCGCACGTGTACGGCCATGAGCGACCTCTCCCTTTCCATCCTGCCTGAGACCGCCGGCGACGCGCTCGCCATCGAGCGGCTGCATGAGCGCACCTTTGGGCCCGGGCGGTTTGCGCGCACCGCCTATCGCATTCGCGAGGGCGGGCCGCATCGGCTCGATCTCTCTTTCACCGCGCGGATCGGGACGCTGCTCGTCGGCTCGGTGCGGCTCACGCCGATCCGCATCGGGGACACCCCGGCGCTGCTGCTCGGGCCGCTCACGGTCGAACCGCCGTTCCGCGAGCGCGGCATCGGCTTTGCCTTGATCGAGCGAGCGCTTGCGCAGGCGAAGACCAAGGACCAACGGCTGGTCGTGCTGGTCGGCGACGAGTCCTATTACGGCAAAGCAGGATTTAAACGCATTCCAAAGGGCCGGGCGACCATGCCGGGCCCGGTTGATCCCGCGCGTCTTCTCGTGGCCGAACTACAGGACAGCGCGTTTGAGGGCGTCTCCGGCCCGATCCGGCCGGAGTGGGAGCCTGCCTGACTTTTTGGCAAACCGCGCGTTGCCGATTTCTTGTGGAAATGGCATACCAACCGCGCCTCGAACCTTTCATGCCCGGCCTTGCGCCGGGCATGACGGTTTCAAGACGCGGCGGACGATCAGAAGACCCGGGGGCGGGTCGATGCCGCCGGAAGAGAGCGTGCCAGCGGTCAACGACCGATGACCGCCCAACGAAATCGGAGGGCCTTGCCGATGAAGACGCTACTTGGCGCCGTTATGCTCGCCGCCGCGCTCGCGAGCGCGCCGCCGGCCTCTGCCCAGGTCATCGACCTGTCGACCATCACCTGCAAGGATTTCTTCGAGGGCAACAAGGATCGCATCGATTTCGTTGTCGCCTGGCTTCTGGGCTATTACACCGGCGAGGACGATCCGCCGGTGCTCGACTTCAGCAAGCTTAAACAGAAGGCGGAAAAGCTCGGCGCCTATTGCGCCACCAATCCGACCCACGGCCTTGTCACCGCCGCCGACCAGGTGATGAAGTAAATATCCCCCGGCAGAGCCGGGGGCTTTAGGATGTGAGCCGCTCGAAGCGGCTGGTTGGGGTCGCTAACGCGATCCCGGGTTCGGGTGCCGCCTATGGCGGCACGTCAGCGCCACAGATTGAGTTGCTCCAGGCGCTTATCCTCCTCTTCCTGGTTCTTGATGTACTCACGGATTGCTTGCTCGTCCCGCCCCACTGGCCCAGAAATGCTGGCCCACGAGATTGCGCCTACGTTCGCCGTAGACGCGGGCCAGGTGGATTGGCGCTCTTGCCCTTGATGAAGCCCACGACCTGCGACACCGCATATTTCGGTGGGATCGAGATCATCATGTGCACGTGATCCGGCATCAGGTGCCCTTCTTCGATCCGGCATTCCTTCTGCATCGCCAACTTCCGGAACACCTCCCCAAGATGCCTGCGCAGCTCGGTGTACAGCGTCTTCCTGCGGCACTTGGGAATGAAGACCACGTGATATTTGCAGTCCCATTTCGTGTGACTTAGGCTCTCAACCTCGTCCATCGATGAACTTCCCTTTCGTGTGCTTGGCGGCTCACGATTCGGAAGCTTCGTCGATGGACCCCTTTAAACGTCAAACTGCTACTGCCACCCCGGCAGAGCCGGGGGGTCTCCTATCGGATGCTAGACGGTTCGATTTCAGCGGAACGGGTTGCGCGGACCCTTCCTCGCTTACAATCGAGCGAAAAAGTCTGGTCGGTCCGGCTTGCTGCGGCCCTGCACGACCTTGCATGCCGCCTGCCGTCTCCTCGCCGGTCGACCGAGGCAAGGCGACGGTGCGGCGCGGACGGTTCGGCTTGATCTGCCGGATGGGCATCGCCGGCCCCGTTCTGACGCAACAGAAATGGGCCACAGCCGCGCGGTGTGGCGCTTGTTGAGTGAACAAAACACCGAGGGTAACAACCGCATGAGCATCATCTGGACGATCATTATCGGCTTCGTCGCCGGCGTGGTTGCAAAACTGCTCCATCCTGGCCCCAACGAGCCGTCGGGCTTCATCCTGACCACCCTGCTCGGGATTGCGGGCGCGTTCGTCGCGACCTTTCTCGGCCAAGCGATCGGATGGTACCACGAGGGGCAGAGCGCCGGGTTCATCGGCGCGACCGTCGGGGCGATCATCGTGCTCGTGATCTGGGGCGCTTCGCGCGGCGAAGCGCTTAGCGCCGCGGTTGTCAGCCTGCGTCTGCGGTGGGCAAGGTTTGCGCGCGCTCCGAAGCGCGTCGCTTACCGAGTTCGTCCGCAAGCGGGGAACCAGGATATTTGAATTTGAGAAGTCCTGGTTTCCCGCTTGCGCGGGAATGAGCGGGTTGCGGATCAGTTTGAACGGAAACGCGCTAGCGAAGCTCGGTCGCCTGCACCCACCAGTTTGGGTCCGCAGCCTTGAGCCTTTGCGCTGCGGCCGCCGCCTCGGCGGGCGAAGCGAACAGGCCGAAGCAAGCCGTCCCCGAGCCCGACATGCGAGCGAGCCGGCATCCGGGTTGCTCGCGCAACGCGGCAAGAAGGCCCGCGATGGCCGGCGCAAGCGTCCTTGCCGGAGCTTCAAGGTCGTTGCCGTGTTCAGCGAGAAAGGCAAGGAGCGCTTTTTCGTCGGATGGGATCGCCGCGTCCGCGCAAGGCTCGCACCGTCGTTCGCAGGGCGCGAGGCCGAGCGCGGCGAAGACATCCCTGGTCGCAAGCGGAAAGCCCGGTCCCACCAGCACGACTGCAAGGGTCGACAGCGCGACCGGCGCGGACAGGATTTCACCGACGCCGCGCATGACTCGCGGCTTGAGATCGAGGCACACCGGCACGTCGGCGCCGGTTGCGAGCGCGGCGGCAGCAAGCCGTGCATCGCCGAGCGGAATATCGTTTGCCCGTGCGAGCAGACGCAGCGCCGCCGCCGCGTCGGACGAGCCGCCGCCGAGGCCCGCGCCCGCGGGCAGGAGCTTGGTTAGTTCGAATGCTCCAAGCCGCAGACCGCTGACGCGCTCGGCGAGCGCACGCGATGACTTGAGCACCAGGTTATCGGCGACGGGACCCGCCTGCCCTGCGGTCGGCCCGCTCACGGACAGCGCAAGCGGGACGCCCAAGCGCAGCGTTAACCGGTCCGCCAAGGCGGTAAAAGCGACCAGGCTTTCGAGATCGTGGTAGCCGTCTGCGCGCTTGCCGAGCACCCGCAGCGTAAGGTTCACCTTGGCGGGGGCGGTCTCGCTCAGCGTCTCGACCACGTCCGGCGCAGCCATCGTCGTCATGTCGCGCCGGCGCCCGTTCAACCTGGTCGTAGGATGTCCGTCTCGTCGAAGCTCAGCCGCCGTCGCCAGCGGCCTTCTGCTTCTCCGTATTCGCGGCCGATGCGCCCGCATCGTCGTCCGACAGACCGTGCTTGAGCTTCGCCTCGATTTTCGCAATGTCGTCCGGATCGGGCTTCAGATCACGCGCATGCGTCCATTGAAACGTCGCCTCGAGCTGCCGCCCGACCCGCCAATAGGCGTCGCCGAGGTGATCGTTGATGGTGGGATCCATCGGCTTCAGCTCGACCGCGCGCTCGAGGTGCTTGATCGCCTCGTCGTAATTGCCGATGCGGTAATAGGCCCAACCGAGCGAATCGACGATGTAGCCGTCGTCGGGTCGCTGGTCGACCGCGCGCTTGATCAGGCGCATGCCCTCGTCGAGGTTCACGCCCTGATCGATCCATGAATAGCCGAGATAATTGAGCACGTGCGGCTGCTCGGGGTACAGCTCGAGCGCCTTTTTGAGGTCCGCCTCGGCCTGCTTCCATTGCTTCGCGCGCTCGAAACAAATGCCACGGAAGTAGAACACCGTCCAGGTCGGCTTGGTCGGCTGCGGAATGAGATCGATCGCTTTGCCGTAGGCCTCGGCGCAATCCGGGTAGTGCTTGCGGTCGCGCAAGATATTGCCGAGCGCAAGGATGCCTTCGAGATCATCCGGGTGGCTGGCAATCAGTTTCCCGAGCTGCTGGCGCGCTTCGTCGGTGCGATCGAGCGAATCGAGGTTGAGCGCCATCTGGATGTCGGCGTTTCGCCGCAGCACCAATTCCGCCGGCACGCGCGAGTAGGCGGCGATCGCAAGCTCGGGCTTCTTCATCGCCTCGTACAGATCGGCGAGCGATAGAAGCGCCAGCGGATGAGTCGGTTCGAGGTACAATGCGAGCTGCAAATAGGCGAGACCACGATTGGCGAGGCTCAGCTCCTCTTCGCGTCGCGCCAGCGCCGCGCCAAGACCATAAAGCGCCTCCGCCGCGCCGGCGTTCGCACCGTCGACGAGCCGCGGCAACGGCTCGCCCTTGCGCAGCGTCTGCATCGCTTCGAGCACCAAAGGATGACGGGGAAGCGAGGCATCGAATGCTTGCAGCACTTTGAGGGCCTCGTCGCGCTGGCCGTTGCGCGACAGCCAGGACGCATAAGCCTGCACGACGCGCAGCGCCGACAAATCGAGCTTGTAGGCGCGTTCGAACCGCTTGCCCGCTTCCTTCTTGTTTCCGGCAAGGTCGAGAATGAGGCCGGTATGGAGATCCTTGAAGATCGCATACCATTCCGGCCCAGACAGGCGATCGATCAGTTCAACCGCAGACTTGGAATCGTTTGCGCCCTGGTACGCCCAGCCGGCAAGCAATGTCGCGATCAGGTCGCTCACCGGCGGGCGAACCGCCTGCGTCAACTGGGTGCGCGCCTGCTGATGCTGTTTCTGCTTGAGCGCGCGCACGCCGAGCACGAGGCGCGCATTGGCGTTGCGCGAGCTGCGGTCGATCTGCACCAGGCGCTCGCCGAGCTTGACCGCCTCGTCGATATCGCCATCGGCGAGCACGGCATAGAAGGCGAGCTCGAGAAGCTCGTTGTTGCGCGGATCGGCTTTCAGCGCCGAGCGGTAATAGGCGGCGGCGGAGGCGGCGTCGCGGCCCACGCTCGCATGTCGCGCCGCAAGATAATCGCCCGCGATTCCGCCGGCTTGCGCGTCGCGTGCCGCCACGGGCACCGACTGCGTGGTGGCTTGCGCCGCGAGAACCCCAGGTAAACTCGCAAAGACTGCGGCCACGACCGATACGGCCATGGCGCGAACGAGCAACAAACGTCTCACCGGCGGTCTCTCCCCTATGGGATGCTCCGGCGGCCGGACGCGCATTTTCAGAGCCGCGGGAGTAGTCCGACAATGACCGTTTTGCCCGCGCGCCGCAAGCGCGGAAGCTCATCACCTCGGAAAAGCCGCGCTTCGCAGGCCGATCGCGGCGCTTTGGCGACCTCGCCATGGCGGCCGTTTGGCTAATCCTAGAAAGGAGCCCGCTCACATGCTCGGATAGTTCGGACCGCCGCCTCCTTCGGGGGCGACCCAGGTGATATTACCGTTCGGGTCCTTGATGTCACAGGTCTTGCAGTGCACGCAGTTCGACGCATTGATCACGAAGCGCAGCCGTGACTGCGGCCCCTCGCCCTCCCTCACCCATTCGTAAACGCCGGCCGGGCAATAGCGGCTCGACGGCCCGTCGAACAGGTCGTGCTCGGACGCCTTCTGAAGCCCGGAGTCGCCGACGATAAGGTGGACCGGCTGGTCCTCCTCGTGATTGGTGTTGGAGAGATAGACGGAAGACAGCCGGTCGAAGGTCAGCTTGCCGTCCGGCTTGGGATAGGCAATCGGTTGGCAAGCAGCCGCCGGCTTCAGGCATTTGCTGTCGGGCTTGCCGTGACCAAGCGTGCCGAGCACCGAGAAGCCGAGCGTGTTCGTCCACATATCAATTCCGCCGAGCCCGATCCCGATAGCGGTGCCGAAACGCGACCACAACGGCTTCGCGTTGCGCACCTTCCACAGATCGCGTCCGACTTCTGCGCTGCGCCAGCCGGTTTCGTAGCTCTCCAACGTGTCATGCTCGCGGCCGGCGGCGAGCGCCTGCGCGACATGCTCCGCCGCAAACATGCCCGAGAACATCGCATTGTGAGTGCCCTTGATGCGCGGCACATTGAGGAAGCCGGCTGCGCAGCCGATCAGCGCGCCACCGGGAAAAACCACCTTGGGCACCGATTGCCAGCCGCCCTCGGAGATGGCGCGCGCGCCGTAGCCGATCCGCTCGCCGCCGGCGAAGGTGTCGCGCACGAGCGGGTGGGTCTTGAACCGCTGGAGTTCCTCGAATGGCGACAGGTATGGGTTCTCGTAATTGAGGTGCAGGACGAACCCGACCGCGACGAGATTGTCGCCGTAGTGATAGAGGAACGAGCCGCCGCCGGTGCGGTTGTCGAGCGGCCAGCCGAAGGTGTGCTGGACCAGGCCGGGCTTGTGCTTCTCCGGCGCCACCTCCCACAGCTCCTTGAGGCCGATGCCGAATTTCGGCGGCTGGCGATCGCGGTCGAGCTGGTAATGGGCGATCACCCGCTTGGTCAGGTGCCCGCGGGCGCCTTCCGCGAACAGCGTGTACTTGCCGCGCAGCTCCATGCCGCGAGTGAAAGTGTCCTTGGGCTTGCCGTTCTTGCCGATCCCCATGTCGCCGGTGGCGATTCCGACCACCTCATTGCTGGAGCCGAACAGAACTTCAGCCGCGGCGAATCCGGGATAGATTTCGACGCCGAGCGCCTCCGCCTTGGTCGCGAGCCATCGGCACACTTCGCCGAGCGAGACGATATAGGCGCCGTGGTTGCTCATCAGCGGCGGCAGGAACGCCTTCGGCAACGGCACCGCGCGGTTGCGGAACAACATGTAGAATCGGTCTTCTTTCACCTCCGTCTTGACCGGGCTGTCCTCCTCCCGCCAGCCGGGCAGCAGCTTGTCGAGCGCCGACACGTCGACCACCGCGCCGGACAAAATGTGCGCGCCGACCTCGGACCCTTTCTCCACCACGACCACCGAGAGATCAGGCGAAAGCTGCTTGAGGCGAATCGCCGCGCTCAGTCCGGCAGGTCCCGCGCCGACAATGACGACATCGAACTCCATGGCTTCACGGGCGGGCAATTCTTGTGCGTTCATTATGACACCCCGGTTGGATCAGGCGTTCGTTACGCTCAGCGCGACGGCGGCCAAACATGCAGGTTTTTGCTTGGCGGACGCTGTGACAATTGGAAGCTCTCGAAACTACGAGCGCGTCGGATTCACGGGTGAAGGCAGGACACGGGCGATGCGGTCGGATACCATGCGAAAACAAACCTGAAGCGCTCCATGACACCGGCAATGAACTCCGCGCGCGCAAAGACCGTAAACGACATCCTCGCCTTCTACATCGAGGCCGGAGTGGATGCGCTGGTGGGGGAAATACCGGTTGATCGGCTCGCCGCCGGCGCGGCTGGCGAGCAGGCCGTCGCGCCAATTCCATCCGCCAGCCTGTCGCATGCGAGGAGCGACGCAGCGCCTGCCGCGCGGCCGCCGGACGCAGCGATCGCCGCACGGGCGAGCGAGCCCGCGTCGCGACAAGCGAGCCTGTCGCTTCGCGACGATCGCGGCGAAGCGCTTGCGCCGGCGCGCGTAGCGCCGGAACCGGCCGCGCCGGATGCGGCAGTGATGGCGGCGCGCGAAGCGGCCCGCCGCGCCGCCAGTCTGGAAGAACTTGCCGAAATTCTCGCCCGCTTCGAGGGTTGCGCGCTGAAGGCGACGGCGAGCCAACTCGTCTTCGCCGACGGCAACCCGGCCGCTCCCGTCATGTTCGTCGGCGAAGCGCCCGGCGCCGAGGAGGACCGCGAAGGTCTGCCCTTTGTCGGCCGTTCCGGCCGGCTGCTCGATCGGATGATGGCCGCGATCGGGCTTTCTCGGCAGAGCGCCTATGTGGCCAACATCATTCCCTGGCGGCCGCCCGGCAACCGTACGCCCACGCCGCTCGAGAGCCAGATCTGCCTGCCGTTCATCCTGCGCCAGATCGAACTCGCGAACCCCGAAATCCTGGTCTGCCTTGGCGCCCCGGCGACGCAGGCTCTGCTCGGCGTCAAAGAGGGGATCATGCGGACGCGCGGACGGTGGTTCACCTATGCCACCGGCACGCGCGACATCCGCGCGATCGCGACCCTGCACCCGGCATATCTGCTGCGCCAGCCGCTCGCCAAGCGGCTCGCCTGGCGGGATTTTCTCGCCATCCGGGCGGCGCTTGGGGCCAAATCAGCGGCGAAGGAACCCGTGTAACCGGGACGAAACCCGTCCGATCGGATGATCAGGGCCGGGCCATCTTGCAGGCGGGGTTGTAGGCCCAATTGCGGTCGAGCCCCACCACGCACCATTCGACGCCCCATGTCGCGCCGATAATGCCGGTATCCTCCGCGATCACGTAATCGATGCGGTGGAACGTGCCGTCCGACACCAACGCATTCCCGGTGCAGAAGCGGCGGGGAATGGTGCCGGAGGCCCACGGCATGAACGAAACTTCGCGCAAGTCTTGGAAGCCGACGATCTTCAGCTCCGAGTTCCAGAAGCGATGCTCCTTGACGGCGAAGCGCTGTTGGATTTTTGCCAGCGGGGCAGGCTCGTCGCACAACGGCACGACCGCGTCATAGCGCGGGCCAGAGAGCCAGAAATTGAGGTCCAACAGGCTCGCGGCCCAGCTCTCGGCGAGAAAGCCGAGCAGGATGGCGGCCGCGAGGGCGGCTGAGACGAGCGCCTTGGCCACCCGATCACTGACCAGCCCGCGAACGGGCGCGCGCAGGTACCGCATGGTAACCCCCCTGTCCCACTTGTGCGGAACGTGACGCTCGCATGTGGCACGGTCAAGGACCGAGCCACCCCTGGGCCGCCTTTGCCACACGAAACCAGCCGAGTGTGGCTCGAATGCAATGCTTTTACCGCCAATCTCCCAAGACGGCTTGGACGAGCGCCAGCGCCGCCACCGCGGCGGTGTCGGCGCGGAGGATGCGGGGCCCGAGGGCGAGCCGAATCACCCCCTCCCGCGCGAGCGCAAGCGCGCGCTCTTCGGGGTGGAAGCCCCCCTCGGGGCCGACGAGGAGCGCCAGCGGCGGAACGCCCTCCGCGGACCGCACAGCGGAAAGCGCGGCGAGAGGGTCGGTGACCGGTGCGTCTTCGTCGCAAAAGACGAGCAGCCGACCCTCGGCGAGCCCCGCAATCGCCTGCGGCAAGGGGAGCGGTTCAGCCACGGCGGGGACGCTCAGAATGCCGCATTGCTCGGCCGCTTCGACGACATTGGCGCGCATCCGGGCGGTGTTGACCCGTTCGGCCTGCGTGTGGCGCGTGATGACCGGCTGCAGCCGCGACACCCCCAGCTCGACCGCTTTTTGCACCATGTAATCGAGGCGCCCCCGCTTGAGCGGGGCGAACAGGTAGTGCAGATCGCCGGCCGCGGTCTGTGGCCGCGTCTGCCCGTCGAGCACGAGCTGCATCGATCGCGCCGGGCCGGGCGCGATGCTTGCCCCCCATTCTCCGTCCATCCCGTTGAATATTAACACTTTCTCGCCTGGCTTGAGTCGCAGCACATCCTTCAGATAATGCGTCTGCGCGGCCGCCAGATCAACTCGCGCGTCTTCTGCAAGCCTGTCCGCGACGTAGAGCCGGGGAGTGCGGAAGGCGTAACGTGTCATACGGCTTCTCCCGGATGGCCGCGGTGGTGAACCCGCAAATCGGCCGGCCAAGGCTCGACAGCCGGCGAAATATTGAAATTCGCCCCCTTGTCGCCGAAATCGCAGTCTTTCTTCCAGGTGGGCAAAAAGGGAATCGGGGGATGCGGAAAAACAAGTCAAGATCGCTTGCGGCGGTCATCTGTTCCGCGGCCGTGCTCGTCGCATGGCGCTGCGAGGCGCAGACGTTGCCATGGCCGACCGAGCAGCCGCAAACGGGTGCGACGGCGGCGTGGCCTTCGAGCCCGCCGAGCGGGGCGCCGTCGATGGCTCCCGCACCAACCGCATCCGGCCCCATGACGCCTGTCCCGCCTCAAGCTGGCGGAGCGGGCGGCGGCGCGCCGCCTTGCATGGAGGAGTTCACCAAGCTTCAGGCCGAGACCGGCAAGCGCGCGAAGGCCACCAAGGCCGCCAGTCAACGCAAGGCGCCGCGCGAGGAAATGTGCAAGATTCTGCAGGCCTTCGAAAGCGCAATCGGGAAGTGGGCGAAATACGTCAAGGACAATGCGTCGTCCTGCGGCATCCCTTCCAATGTCGTTGACCAGCTCAAGACCGGCCACACCAACATCGCGAACAATGCGAAACAGGTGTGCGAGGGAGGCGCCGTTGGCGGCGCACCGAAGCCGCCGACCCTGAGCGATGCCCTGGGGACGACCTATATGCCCACGCCTGAGACGAACCGCCCGAAATCGGTGACGGGCACGCTCAACACATTGTCAGGCACGCCGCTCGGACGATGAGCGAGGCGCCTGGCCGCGTCGCCGATTCGACTGGGAATTTCGTCGACCGTCGAGCTCCCAGTGCGCTCCGCCCTTATTTGCGGCTGTCACGGTTCGATCGCCCGATCGGCGCTTGGCTGCTGCTGATGCCCTGCTGGTGGTCGGCGGCGCTCGCCGCCGTGCATGCGGGTGCGGCCCTGCCCAATATCTGGCACCTCGCGCTGTTTTATGTCGGCGCCTTCGTGATGCGCGGAGCTGGCTGCACCTGGAACGATATCGTCGACCGCGACATCGACCCGCTGGTCGAACGCACGCGCTCGCGGCCGCTCGCCTCCGGTCAGGTCAGCCTGAAGCAGGCGCTCGCCTACGTAGTCGCGCAGTCGCTCGTTGGATTTCTCGTGCTCATCCAGTTCAACGCATTTGCGGTCTGGGTCGGCATCGCTTCGCTCGCGATCGTCGCGCTCTACCCGTTCATGAAACGGATCACCTATTGGCCGCAGATTTTCTTGGGCCTGGCCTTTTCCTGGGGCGCGTTGATGGGTTGGGCGGGCGCGTTCGGCCGTCTCGATCCGCCGGCCTTCCTCCTTTATGCGGGCTCGATCGCTTGGGTGATCGGCTACGATACGATCTATGCCCACCAGGATCGTGAGGATGATGCGCTGGTCGGCGTGAAATCGACGGCGCTGCTGTTCCTCGAACGCACCAAGCCGATGCTCGCCCTTTTCTACGGCCTGGCGGTCGCGTTGATCGGCGCCGCCGGCTTCGCCGCGGGCGGCGGCTTCGTCTTCGCGCTCGGGCTTGCGGCCTTCGCCGCTCACCTTGCGTGGCAGATTCATCGAGTCGATATCGCCAATCCCGACATCTGCCTGTCGGTGTTCCGCTCGAACCGCGACGCCGGCCTGATCCTGTTCGCCGGGATTGTCGCCGACGCCGCAGCGCGCGCGCTGGCGTAAACGGCTCAAGAACCCTGGCGACAAGAAGGAACTAACTGCGCGCGATGATTTCTCGCTCGTCGCGATGAACGCGCGGCTTCGACGCCAGACGCGTCGACCGGCGGCACCCGAGGATGCGCGGCCTGCGCCGCTTGAGCGGGCTGCCGCGACGGCGACGGCCTTGCCGCCGCGCGACGCCGAGGGCGCCCATGCGCCGGAAAGGTTCGCGTAGCGCGCCGTCGGCATCGGCGACAAGCAACGGCAGGCCGAGCACGCGACCCCACGCGCGCCATTCGGCGACGGCGTCTTTACCGTCAGGCGCGGCGAAGAGCGGAATCGCGAGCGCCGCATCGCGGTGCTCGAGCACGATCGCGACCGCGCCCTCGCCCGCCGGCTCCGGCGGGACGATCCTCAGCGCGACGCCGAGAAAGCACGACACAGGCAGCGAGATGGCCATGCGCATGCCGGCCAGTGACCGGCGCATCACCACGCGCTCGCGATGAAGTTCGATGAACCGCACCCGCTCGTCCGCCGCCGCGTCGCTCGCGCGGAATTGGATGGGCAGTGCGAACGGGTCGAGCCGGAGCAACCGGCTCGACCCGCAGGGCATGACCCCGCCGGCACTCATATGACGCCTCGCCTTTCAGCTTCCCTGGTCGGACTCTGCGGCCCGATCGTGTCGCGGAGCTTAGCGCGCGACCGCTTCGAATCCCCTTAAAATGCCTGGTTAATCAGACGTGTGCGCGATCCATCTGCGCGCATGATTGACGAGGTCTTGCCAAATCTCGTGCGAATTGAAGGAATGCCAACGAGGACGGCCCCGTCATTCTGCTTGGGTGCGCGCCGCCGCCACGCGCGCCGCGGCTTGCGGCGTTGCGCTTGAATGAACGCATGTTTTCCCCCATGTGAGGCATACGTCCACCACTTCCTTTTCCCGACAGAGCATGTATCTCCCCTGCGATGCCCTCGTTGTTTGATCAATCCGCCCTGGTCGCCATCGCCGAGCAACTCGTCGCCGCCGCGCGCCGCGCCGGCGCCGATGCGGCCGATGCGATCGCCTTGCGCGGCGTCTCGCAGTCGGTCGAAGTGCGCCAGGGAAGCGTGGAAGAATCCGCACGCTCGGAAGATGACGATGTCGGCCTGCGTGTGCTGGTCGGCAAGCGTCAGGCGGTCGTTTCGAGCAACGATCTCGCGCATGATGGGGCGGACGCCCTCGCCGAGCGCGCCGTTGCGATGGCGCGCGTCGCGCCGGAGGACCCGTTCGCGGGACTTGCCGACCCAGCCCTGCTGACGCGCGAGCGCCCCGATCTCGATCTGCTCGATCCGGACATGCCGAGCGTGCGCGCGCTGGAAGAACGGGCGCAGGCGGCGGAGGCCGCCGCGCTCGCCGTGCCGGGCGTGACCAAATCGGGCGGCGCGTCAGCCTCGGCCGGGATCGGCGGCATGGTGCTGGTGACGAGCACTGGATTTGCCGGGCATTATCTCGGCTCGCGCCACAGCGTGTCGATGCAGGCGATCGCCGGCGACGGCACGGCGATGGAGCGAGATTACGACTATTCGTCCGCCGTCTACGCCGCCGATCTCGATTCCGCCGAGCTGATCGGGCGCACCGCGGGCGAGCGCGCAGTCAAGCGGCTCAATCCGCGCAAGGTGCCGACCCAGCGTGCGCCCGTCGTCTATCATTCGCGCGCCGCAAGCTCGCTCGTCACGCATCTGACCGCCGCGATCAACGGCAGCGCGATCGCGCGCAAGACGAGCTTCCTGCAAAACAAGCTGAACGAGATGCTGTTTTCCGCCGGCATCCGCATCATCGACGACCCCCATCGGCGGCGCGGACTGCGCTCGCATCCCTTCGATGCGGAGGGCGTCGGCGGAAAGCGGCGCGCCTTGATCGACGACGGCGTATTGACGACATTTCTGCTGGATTGCGCCACGGCGCGCGAACTCGGCGCAAGGACGACGGGACATGCGCAGCGCGGCGTGTCGTCGACGCCATCTCCCAGCGCTTCGAACGTGCATCTCGAGCCGGGCGCTGCCACCCCGGACGAGCTCATCCAGGATATCGACGAAGGTCTTTACGTCACTGATCTGATCGGCATGGGAGTCAATCTCGTGACCGGCGACTACAGCCGCGGCGCCGCCGGATTCTGGATTGAGCGCGGCGAACTCGCATTCCCGGTCAGCGAGGTCACCATCGCAGGCGACCTGCTGGACATATTCCGCACCTTGCAGCCGGCCGATGATCTGCACTTCCGCTACGGCGTCAACGCGCCGACCGTGCGCGTGGAGGGCTTGACCATTGCCGGCCTCTGACGGGATCGATCGCGCCGCGATTGCCGCTCGGCTGACCGAGATCCTCGACGACGCCGGCCGCCTCGCCCTGCAGTTCTTCAAGGGCCCGGTCAAGACGTGGCTCAAGGGCGCCGGCGAGGGATCGCCCGTGTCGGAAGCCGACATCGCCGTCAACCTGCTCATGCAGGAGCGTCTCTCCACCGCCGCCAGCGGTTGTGGCTGGCTTTCGGAGGAGACCGAGGACGACCCGGCTCGAACTCGCGAGCGAGCGCGTGTGGGTCGTCGACCCGATCGACGGCACGCGGTCATTCCTCGCCGGACGTCCCGATTGGACGATCTCCGCCGCCTTGGTCGAACGCGGACGGCCGACCGTCGCCGCGCTGTACGCACCGGTCACCAACGAAATGTTCTCGGCGGTGCGCGGACAGGGCGCAATGCTCAACGGCGTGCGCATCACGGTCGGCAGCGGCGCAGCGCTCGCGGGCGCGCGTGTCGCCGGACCTCAGCGCATGCTGGAACAGCTCTTCGCGCAGCAGGCCGGGATCGTCTTCGCGCCGAAAGTCCACTCGCTCGCATTGCGTTTCGCGCGCGTGGCCGAAGGCCGCATCGACGTCGCCTTGGGCGGCAGGAACAGCTATGACTGGGACCTTGCGGGCGCCGATCTTTTGGTGCACGAAGCGGGCGGGGTGCTCACAACCATGGCGGGCGAAACGATCACCTATAATCAGCCGCAACCGCGCCACGAGGCGTCGGTCGCAGCAGATCGCTCGCGTCATCGGCTTGTGAGCGAGATCATCGGCGGGCGATTGATCGCCCCACGATGAATAGGCGTTCCGGCAATATTACCGGACAGGATCGGCGCACAAGTTGGAGCCAGCGGACTTGGCTGACCGGTTGCCGTTTACCTTTCTCGCCTACCGAGGTCTGGCCGCAGGCTTGACGCCGCTCAGCGGTCTTGTCCTCGCGCGCCGTCTCAAGCGCGGCAAGGAGCATCCGGACCGGCTGGCGGAGCGGCGCGGCGTGGCAAGCCTGCCGCGTCCGGCGGAGCCGCTGGTCTGGGTGCATGGGGCGAGCGTGGGCGAGCTCGTCGCGGCGCTGCCGATCATCGAGCGCCTGCGGGCGCGCGAGTTTGCCGTGCTCGTCACCTCGGGCACGGTGACCTCGGCCGAGCTTGCGCAGAAGCGATTGCCGGAGGGCGCATTCCACCAGTTCGTGCCGCTTGACTCGCCGTTCTTCGTCGCGCGCTTTCTTGATCATTGGCGTCCCGACCTTGCGCTCTTCATTGAATCGGATCTCTGGCCGAACCTCATTCTTGGCGCGGCGGAACGCCGCATTCCGCTGATTCTCCTCAATGGACGCCTGTCGCAGCGTTCGTTCGAACGCTGGCGGCGGGTGCCGGTCACGATCGAAGCGCTGCTTGCGCGCTTCGATCTTTGTCTCGTGCGCTCGCCGGAAGATGCTGCGCGCTTCGGAGCGCTCGGCGCGCCGCGCATCAGAACGACCGGGAACTTGAAGCTCGACGTGCCTCCTTTGTCGGCCGACCCGGCGATGCTTGCGTCGCTGAAAACGGCGGCCGCCGGCCGTCCGATCGTCGCTGCCGCTTCGACCCATCCCGACGAGGAGGGCGCGATCGTCGCGGCGCATCGCCGGTTGCGCGTCGATTTTCCCCGTTTGCTAACGATCATCGTACCGCGCCATCCTAACCGCGGCGCCGAGGTGGCCGGCATTGCGACGGCTCAGGGCCTCGCCGCGGTGCAGCGCTCGCAAGGAGCGCTGCCGAACGCGGCGACCGAAATCTATGTTTGCGACACGCTCGGCGAGCTCGGGCTGATCTACCGCTTGGCTTCGGTGGTGTTCATGGGCGGTTCGCTCGTCCCGCACGGCGGGCAGAACCCCATCGAGCCGATCAAGCTCGGCGCAGCCGTCCTGCACGGTCCGCATGTCGCTAATTTCGCCGATCTCTATGAGGCGCTGGACGAAGCGGCGGGAAGCGGCCCGGTCGCCGATCCCGACTCGCTTGCCGAGCGCCTTGCCGGCCTCCTCAGCAACGCGCCGGCCCGTTCAAGGCTCGCGGCGGCGGGACGGCGGACAATCGAGGCGCTGGCGGGCGCGGTTGACCGATCCATGGCGGCGATCGAGCCTTATCTCATGCAGATTCGCCTCGCGAGCTGGACGCAACATGCGTGAGCCGCCGTTCTGGTGGCGCAAACCGGGCGCAGCGGCGCAGCTGCTTGCGCCCATAGCGGCAGGTTACGGCCTGATTGCTGCGGCCCGGCTGCGCCGCGCCGGCCAGCGGGCCGCCGTCCCCGTCGTCTGCGTCGGCAACCTGACGGTCGGCGGCGGCGGCAAGACCCCGACGGCGATCGCGGTGGCGCGCCTCTTCCTGCGCGCAGGCCTCAGGCCCGTGTTTGTGACGCGCGGCTATGGCGGCGCGCTGGCTGGCCCGGTGCGGGTGGGCGCGAATGCGCGTGCGGCCGAGGTCGGCGACGAACCGCTGTTGCTCGCCCGCGTCGCTCCGACCATCGTTGCCCGCAACCGGGTTGCCGGCGCCGCCGCCGCCGTGCAGGAAAATGCGGACGTCATCGTGATGGATGACGGTCTGCAAAATCCGTCGCTGGTCAAGGATGCGGCAATCGTCGCGCTGGATGGACGCCGCGGCGTCGGCAACGCGCGTGGAATCCCGGCAGGCCCGTTGCGTGCGCCGCTCGACATTCAACTCGGCCGCGTGCATGCGCTGCTCGTCGTGGGCGACGCCGCCGCGAGCGCGAGTGCGGTCATTGACGAAGCACGGCGGCGTGGACTCCAAGTCTTTGCCGGACGCCTTGAACCGGACGCAACGGTCGCGGCCGACCTGAAGAACCGCCGTCTCCTCGCCTTTGCCGGCATAGCCGACCCCGGCAAGTTTTTCGCGACGCTCGCGCAGGCGGGCCTTGCGGTGGCGGCGGCCATCGATTTCCCCGACCACCACCCCTATTCGTCCGCCGACGCTGCGCGCCTGATTGCACGCGCCAAGCGCGAGGACTTGCAGCTCGTGACGACGGAAAAGGACGCAGCGCGCCTGCAAGGCAATCCTGCGCTTTCGGAGCTCGCCGCCCGCAGCAAGCCGTTCCCGGTCGCCTTGGTCGTGGCGCAGCAGCAACGCCTGCGCGCTTTCCTGCGCGAGCGGACCAGCCTGCCGATTTGACTACTTCACGCGATCGGGATGCCAGCGCCGCATCACCGCTTCGGGCGTCGCATAGGCCTCCTGCCGGTCGACGCTCCAATATTTCAGCTCCTCGAGCGGGATCGGGACGCCGGTGACGGCGCAACGCACGAAAGCGCCGGCACGAATGACGCGGAAGTCCGAATCAAGATATCTGACCTCGGCTTCGCCCGTCTGAGGCGAACGAGGATCGAAGCGGTTCAGCACGCATGACCTCCACAGCGCGATCGCGCCGCGCGACTGGCATAAACGGCCGGAGAATCACGAGTCGTGGCTCCCAAGACAAGATAGTATGCCGGCCCACGAAGCGAAACCCCGCCGTGTATCTTGGCGGCGTTGCTTCGGAAGACCGAGCGCAGCGTGCAGGGAAACGGACCAGGGCAGACCGAACTGATGCGGGCCGTAAACGGACTCTTGCTGATGACTCTTCTCGCTGGCGCCGCCAGCGCGCTCCCAACCAGCGCCGCGGCCGCTCCCGAGCCTGTCCGCATCGCGCGGCCGGGCTTCTCGCTCGACGCCGTCCTGTACCGGCCGGACGGGCAAGGCCCCTTCCCCGCGGTCGTCGCGCTGCACGGCTGTGCCGGGCTTGGCAAGCACGACATCGCCGAACGCTACCGGGACTGGGCCGAGCGGCTGACGGGCATGGGATTCGTCGTCCTGTTCCCTGATAGCTTCGGCTCCCGCGGCCTCGGACCACAATGCCGCGTCAGCAATCGCTCGGTGCGCGCCAGTCGCGAGCGGGTCGAGGATGCCGTCGCCGCGCGGCGGTGGTTGCAGGAGCAGCCTTTCGTAAAAGGGGACCGCATCTCCCTGCTCGGTTGGTCGAATGGGGCGACGACCGTTCTCTACGTCGTTCGCCCGGAACAGCCTGTGGCGCGCACGGGACAGGATTTTCGCTCCGCCGTCGCGCTGTATCCCGGTTGTCGGCGATTGCAGGCGACCGCCTGGAGCGCGCGTCTGCCGACCTTGATCCTGATCGGCGGCGCCGATGACTGGACGCCCGCCAAGGCGTGCGAGCAGATGGTGGCCGGCGCGCGCGGCCGCAGCGCGCAGGTCTCCATCACCGTCTATCCCGGCGCCTATCACGGCTTCGATGAGCCCAACCTGCCGATCAGGATTCTCACCGGGATGGCTTCCTCCGCAGACGGATCGGGACAGGTGCATCAGGGCACGGATCCGGCGGCGCGGGCCGAAGCGCTCAAGCGCGTTCCCGAATGGCTGTCGCGATAGAATTGCTGCCGCCGCCGCGAGTTGTTCGGACTAGACCCGATTGCGGCCGCGGCGTGTGCAACTACGAGCTGCCGCCGCGCCGCATCGGGCTGCTGCGCGATCCGCATGAGCGTTCCCCGCTCGTCGAGGCGCTCGCGGGCCACGTCATCTCCCTCTCTCGACAATCTCTCGCACAGCCACAGCGCCGCGGCCGAATGAGGGGCGCGACCAGCCGCTTGGTCCTCCCCGTATAGAGACTTCGGCCGACTTCTAAACCGAAGGGAGCAAAAAACCCGCATTCGGATGCGTATTTTAATTAGGTATTTTCGTGCTGAAATGCTACTTTATGATGCCGGCGGCATTTGGCGGGACGGGCTTGATTTCAACCGGGCCCGTCGGTGAGATGCCGGGACGGGTAAGGCCGACGATCAAGACCGGCCGAATGGGAGAGGGAGCGTTTCGATGGGCGTAAATCCAGTATTGCCGAGCAAGCAACTCGTTCGTCTGAAGTTGAACGGACGCTGGCGCGAGGACGCAGTCGCCCCAAACCAGCTCTTGATCGATTATCTTCGCGACGTTGCGCGGCTCACCGGGACGAAAACGGGGTGCGACGGCGGGGAGTGCGGCGCCTGCACCGTTCTTATCGACGACCGGCCGGTCCTGTCGTGCCTGACGCTCGCGGTCCGCTGCGCCGGTCGCGCGGTCGAGACCATCGAAGCCTTGTCCTCGCACGGCCGTCCCGGCGCCTTGCAGCGCGCGTTCCACGAGAAACTCGGAACCCAATGCGGCTATTGCACGCCGGGGATGATCATGGCGGCGGAAGCGTTGCTGCGACGGAATCCGCACCCCAATGACACCGAGATCCGCGAGGCTTTGGCCGGCAACCTGTGCCGATGCACCGGCTATGTGAAGATCATTGAATCCGTGCGGACCGCCGCGGAGGCCACCCGATGAACGAGGTCACGGCGCAATTCAAAGCCGAGCGGCGGCGCGTTCCGCTCATCGACGGAATCGAGAAGGTCACCGGCAAGGCCCGCTACACCGCCGATCTTGACCATGCCGACGCGCTGGTCGGCAAGATTTTCCGCAGCCCGGTCAGCCATGGCGAGATTCTGCGCCTTGACGTATCGAAGGCGCGCGCGCTGGACGGGGTCGTCGCGGTCGTCACCGGCGAGGACTGTCCGCATACTTACGGCGTGCTGCCCATCGCCATGAACGAGTATCCGCTTGCGCGCGACAAGGTGCGCTATCGCGGCGAGCCGGTCGCAGCGGTGGCAGCGGTCGACGCGGACACCGCCCAGCGGGCGCTCGACCTGATCGAATTCGAGGTGCGCGAACTGCCGGCCTATTACACGGCCGAGGTCGCGCGTGCGCCGGGCGCGACTCTGATCCACGATACCCAGCCGGGCAATCTCGAGCGGCAGGTGCATCATAGGTTCGGCGACATGGCGCAAGGTTTTGCCGCGGCCGACTTGGTGCGCGAGGTCACGATCGATTGCGCGGAGGTGAACCACGCGCAGATCGAACTGCATGCGGCGCTCGCGGAATACGATCCGTTCACCGACCGCCTCACCATGCAGAGCGTCTCCCAGGTCACCTACTACCTGCATCTGATGCTGTCGCGCTGCCTCGCCATGGATCAATCGCAGATCCGGGTGATCAAGCCGTTTGTCGGCGGCGGCTTCGGCGCGCGCGTCCAGCCGCTCAATTTCGAGCTCGTCACCGCGCTGCTCGCCCGCGCCGCGCGGGGCAAGGTGATGATGGAGCTGACGCGCGAGGAGAATTTCATCACCCACCGCGCTCGCCCGCAGACCCTGATGCGCATCAAGCTCGGCATGACCAAGGACGGCCGCATGACCGCCTGCGAGGCGGAGGTAACCCAGCGCGGCGGCGCCTATGCCGGTTACGGCATCATCACCATCCTGTATGCCGGCGCGCTCCTGCACGGCATCTATGACATCCCCGCAATCAAGTTTGACGGCTACCGCGTCTACGCGAACCTGCCGCCTTGCGGAGCGATGCGCGGGCATGGCGCGGTCACCGTGCGCCACGCTTTCGAGGTGCTGGTCGATCGCATGGCGCGCGAGCTCGGGCTCGATCCGTTCGAGGTGCGGCGGAAGAACCTGCTGCATGCGCCGACCCGCACCGCCAACGATCTGATGGTGAACAGCTACGGGCTCGCCGAATGCCTCGACGCCGTCGAGAAGGCGAGCGGCTGGCGCGAGCGGATCGGCAAGCTGCCGCCTGGCAAGGGGCTCGGCATGGCCTGCTCGCATTACGTCAGCGGCGCGGCAAAGCCGATTCACTGGACGGGCGAACCGCACGCCACGGTCAACGTCAAGCTCGACTTTGACGGCGGGATCACCGCGCTGACCGGGGCGGCGGACATCGGCCAGGGCTCCTCGACCATGGTCGCCATCGCCGTGGCCGACACGCTCGGGGTTCCGATCGAGCGCGTGCGCGTCATCGCCGGCGACAGCGCGATCACGCCCAAGGACAACGGGGCCTACTCTTCGCGCATCACCTTCATGGTCGGCAACGCCGCGATCGACGCCGCCAAGAACCTCAAGACTCTGCTGGTTGACGCCGCCGCACGCAAGCTGGAAGCCCGCCCGGACGACGTGATCTGCGAGGGCGGCACCTTCCGCGTGGGCTATGGCGGGCAGGCCGAGCTTTCGCTTCGACGAAGTGGTCCGCGAGGCTCTGGTCGACGAAGGCACGATCACGGCCAAGGGCACGTTCACCTGCCCGCCGGAAGCGCAGGGCGGCAAGCACAGGGGCGGAGCAGTCGGCTCGACCATGGGCTTCAGCTACGGGGCGCAGGTCATCGAGGTCAGCGTCGACGAGGACACCGGCGAGGTCACGGTCGACAAGATCTGGGTCGCGCTCGACTGCGGGCGCGCCATCAATCCGCTCGCCGTCGAGGGCCAGATCGAAGGCTCGGTGTGGATGGGCCTCGGGCAGGCCATGAGCGAGGAGACCCGCTATCTCGAAGGGCTGCCCGCGCATGCGAGCATGCTGGAGTATCGCGTGCCGACCAGCGTAGAGTTGCCGCCGATCGAGGTGCACATCGTCGAAAGCGTCGACCCGAACGGGCCGTTCGGCGCCAAGGAGGCGAGCGAGGGCGCGCTTGCGAGCGCCCCGCCGGCGCTCGTCAACGCCATCGCCAATGCGGTAGGCATCGACCTCGACGAACTGCCGGTGACGCCGGACCGCGTGGTCGAGGCGCTGACCGAGAAGCGCCGCAAGGCGCGCCGCGACGCCTTGCGGAAGGCGGCGTCATGAGCGAGCTTGCCGCATTCCAAATCGCCTTTCCCCGCGACGTCGAAGCAGCTGTCGCACTGTCGAGCGGAAATTCGCAAAGCCGCTACGTCGCCGGCGGCACCGACCTCATCGTCAATATGCGGCGCGGCATTCGCCAGCCCGAACTCCTGATCGATCTCACCGGAGTCGATGCGCTCCACGAGTTCGAGATCACGAGCGAGGGCGCCCGCATCGGCGCGGGCGTGACGCTTGCGCGCCTCGCCGCCGACCCCGGCATCCGCGAACGCTATCGCGCCGCCGCCGAGGCCGCGGAGGCGATCGCCGGGCCCGGGCATCGCAGCGTCGCGACGGTCGGTGGCAATCTCTGCCTCGACACCCGCTGCATCTATTACAATCAGAGCGAATGGTGGCGGCACGCCAACCACTATTGTCTCAAGCATCGCGGCGACACCTGCCACGTCGCACCGCAGGGCCATCGCTGCCACGCCGCCTTCAGCGGCGACCTCGCCCCCGCTTTGATGGTGCTCGGCGCCGAGATCGAAATCGCCGGCCCCGCCGTCCGCCGCCGCATTCCCCTCGCCGATCTCTACGCCGAGGATGGCCGCGCCCATCTCAAACTCGCGCCGGGCGAGTTGATTCTGTGCGTGCAGCTTCCCGCGGCGCCGCCGCCGTCGACCTATGCCAAGGTACGGCTGCGCGGCTCGATCGATTTCCCCCTTGCCGGAGTCGCCGTCAGCCTGGCGATGGCCGACGGCGCCGTGACGAAGCTCCATGTCGGCCTGACCGGAACCAACTCGCGGCCCTTCCTCCTGCAAGGAACTGAAAATTTCGTGGGACGCCCGCTGGACGACGAGGCGCTGGCGCAGCTTGACAAGCTCGTGCAAAAACAGGTGCAGCCGATGCGCACGACGCTGGCTTCCGCCAACTACCGCCGGCTGGCCGCCGCCGCGCTTGCGCGAAGGCTCGCCGCGCGCCTCGCCGGCCTAAAGGGAAAGACTTGATGAGCTGCGAGTGCGAATCCCCCGACGGCTCCCGTCTCTGGACCACGCCGGACGGCGTGCATCTCGACGTCCGCGGCCTCGAGTGCCCCGCGCCGATGGTGCAGACGCTGGGACTGATCGAGCGCGGCGACGTGGGCAATGTGATCATCGTGCATCTCGATCAGGAGCCGCTGTTCCTCTACCCGGAGCTGGACGACCGCGGCTGGAGCCACGAAGTGATCGCCTCGTCCTGCGGCGATCCGAGTTGCGAGGACGAAGTGCGGTTGCGCCTCGTGCGCATGCGCGCGTGACGCTCGCGGCGACGTTTCTCGGCGGCGCCAAGAGCCGGTTGCTGCCGCCTTCGCTGCCGTTTCGGTTTTTCGCCACCGCGGCGGCTCTACATATTGCATTATGGGTCGTGCTGCTGCTCGCCGGCGCAGACGCCGCGAGCTTCCGCGGCGGCTTGGGGCCGCCGCTCGCGGCGGTGCACCTGCTCACGCTGGGCGTGCTGACGACGACGGCGATCGGGGCGGCGGCGCAGCTCCTGCCGGTCGCGACGCGGCGGGCGCTCGCCGCCGTGTGGCCGATCAAGCTGGTGTTCTGGCTGACCGTGCCGGGGCTGATCGTGCTGATCGCCGGCATGTATGCGTACCAGCCGCTTGTCATGATCGTGGGCGCGGTTGCGACAAGCGCAGGGCTGCTGCTGTTCGCCGGGCTGCTCGCCGACAATCTGCGCCGCGCCGGAAGTCTCCAGGTGGTTGCGGCCTATGGCTGGGCGGCCTTCGCCGCGCTGATCGGGCTCGTTTCGCTCGGGCTCGCGCTATCGATCGATTTCGACACCGGCTTCCTCGGCGATCACGCGGCGACGGCGCTCGCGCATATGCTTCTCGGCGGCTTCGGCTTCATGGGCATGCTGGCGCTCGGATTCAGCCACGTCCTGGTGCCGATGTTCGCGCTGTCGAGCGCGCCGGCGAAGCGGCCCGCTTACGTGGCCTTCGCTGCCGCCGTCGCCGCGATCGCGCTCGCGACGGCCGCCGCGCTGCTCGGCAGCCGGATTCTCATGAGCGCAGCGGGCGTGATCGGGATCGCCGCCACGACCGCACATGTGCGGCTGATGCATGTCGCGCTCGCGACCGGCATGCGCAAGCGGCTCGGCCTCTCGTTCATTTTGGTGCGCGCGAGCTGGGCATGCCTGCTGCTGACGCCGCTCATCGGACTTGCCGCCCTCTACGACTGGGCAGGGCCGAACGGCGCGACGCTGTTCGGCCTCGCACTGCTCGGCGGCTGGCTGATGACCTTCCTATTCGGCATTCTGCAGCGGATCATGCCGTTCCTCGCCTCGATGCATGTGACGCAGCCGAAGGGCGCCCCTCCCCTCCTCTCGGAACTGGCGGCCGAGGGTCCGCTCACCGTGCATGCGGTCTGCCACGGCGTCGCGGTGCTGGGACTCGCGGCGGCGATTATCCTGGACAGCGGCATGCTGTTGCGCGGCGCGGCGGCGATCGGCTTGATCGGCGCGCTCGCCTTTGCGGCGTTCACGGGCGACGTGGTCCGACACCTGATCGTGCGCCGGAGGTAAGGTGAGCGGCGGGCCCGAAGGCCCGCTCTTCCTTCATGGGTCACATTTGGTGCCATGCACGCGCACCAAGATCGGCATGGACATATGGCTTTGCCGATACCGAAAATCCTAAATACTCCGATGCACGCGTCACGTTTGTGCGCTGCGGTTTGCCGCGCGGAACGATAGCGAGCGTAGGGCGATCGTCCGCGAACGTGATGACGGTTCGGCCTGGTTTCTCAAGCACAACGACCAAGCCGCGCTCGAGCGCCCGTATAATTTCCCGACGCGCGAGCGACGTATCGAGGTTAGCAGCCTCGGTCGCCGACATGATCCACGTGTGGCCGTAGCGCGTCCATCTATACTCCTGCACGAATCTGCATAGGTGGGGCCATGTGTCATCCTCACTCATGCCGCTTAGGTACGCGCACCGGAATGCGGAGCAGGAATTGGGCGGGAGAATATGCGCCGCGCATCCCATTCCTTCCATGCAGTGTCGACACTGTGCGAACGGGAGCTTGTCGATTTCCGGCACGCCGTGCGTAAAGCAGCAAAGCGTGCAAAATATGCCATTGCGGCAGCAGGAGCGAGTACTGGTCATCGCCTGCCTCGCGCCACAACGGGAGCGCCATCGATCGTCAACACGAAATGGAAGCGCAGAGCGGCGAGTGGATACCGCATGTCTCCCTCCTCGCGCAGCCTGCAAATTCCGAGTCGATAGTCTCAGGACCGCATTGACGCCGATCAAATTCTTGGACGATTTCGGGGGATGGCGCGGGCACACCGGCCCGCCGTTCGCCGGTTGGTTCCTTCGCGCCGTTCTGGACCTCGGGGCTCAGAAAGATCAAACAGCGTCGGCAAAGGACGGCGAGCGCGCCGATCCGAGCGCCTTGCTTCCCATCTCGGTATTGGAAAAGTTCCAATTACGCCCGCAGCACGCCGCCGGTCCGCTTGCCAACCTCGGCGACGATCTTGCCCGCGACCGTTTCGATTTCCTCGTCGGTCAGCGTTCTTTCGCGCGGCTGCAGGGTCACGGTGATGGCGAGGGACTTCTTGCCCGGATCGATGCCGGTCCCCTCGTAGACATCGAACACGTTGACGTCGGCGATCAGCTTGCGGTCGGCCCCCTGCGCGGCGCGCACGAGATTGGCCGCCTTCACCGCGCGATCGACGACAAAAGCGAAATCGCGTACGACCGGCTGGAACGGCGAAAGCTCCAACGGCGGCTTCGCCCGGGTCGCCTTGGCCTTCGGCTCGGGGATGCGATCGAGGATCACCTCGAAGGCGACCAGCGGTCCCTCCGCATCGAGCGCATCGAGCGCGCGCGGATGCAGTTCGCCGAAATGGCCGAGCACGTTCTGTGGCCCGATCTGGATCGCGCCGGAGCGGCCGGGGTGCAGCCAAGCGGGCCCGCCGGGCACGACCTGCAGCGCCTGGACCGGTGCGCCGGCCGCCGCAAGCACGGCGAGCGCGTCGGCTTTGACATCGAAGGCGTCCACGCTCGTTGCGCCGGTCAGCCAATGTCGCCCCGAGCCGAACGGGCGCGCGAGCGCGCGCCGCACGCCGCTCGCGGCGGTGTATTGGTCCTCCGGTCGGTCGCCGCGGAAAATCTGGCCGACCTCGAACAGCGCGACGTCGCCGAAGCCGCGGTCGGCATTGCGCTGCGCCGCGCCGACGAGCCCCGGAACCAGGCTCGGCCGCATGTCCGAGAGTTCGTTCGCGATCGGGTTGGCGAGCGCCAGCGCCGGCGCGCCGCCGCCGAACAGCTCGGCTTGCGATTTTGCGACGAACGACCAAGTCACCGCCTCAACGAGCCCGCGCGCGGCGAGCGCCCGCTTGGCCTTGCGCGTGCGCACCTGAATCGGCGTGAGCACCGCGCTGCGCCCGCTCTCGCCGCGCTCGAACGGCGTGAGCGGCACGCGGTCGACGCCGAGGATGCGCACCAGTTCCTCGACGATATCGGCCTTGCCGTGCACGTCCGGCCGCCACGACGGCGCCGTGATCGTCAGGCTCCTGCCCTCGCCCGAAACCGCGAAGCCGAGCTTGCCGAGCACCTGCTTGATCTCGCCCAGGCTCGCATCGAGGCCGGCGAGCCGCTTCAGCGCATCGAGGGGAAATTCGATGACGCGGTCCGCTGCCGGCACGTGCCCCGCGACAACGATCTCGGACGCCGTGCCGCCGCACAGTTCGAGCACCATGCGCGTCGCGAGTTCGAGGCCCGGCAACATGAAGGCGGGATCGACTCCCCGCTCGAAGCGATAGCGCGCGTCCGAGCTGATTGCGAGCTTGCGGCCGGTGAGCGCGATATTGATGTCGTCCCACAGCGCCGACTCGATCAGCACATCGCTGGTCGCATCCGAGCAGCCGGTTACTTCGCCTCCCATGATGCCGGCAAGCGACTCGACGCCTTGCTCGTCGGCAATCACGCACATCGTGTCGTCGAGCGCATAGGTTTTGCCGTCTAGCGCGAGCAGCGTTTCGCCCGCGCGGGCGCGGCGCACGGTGAGATTTCCGCGCACTTTGGCGGCATCGAAAACGTGCAGGGGGCGGGCGCGGTCATAGGTAATGAAGTTGGTGATGTCGACGAGCCGGTTGATCGGCCGCAGGCCGATCGCCGTGAGGCGGCGCTGCAGCCAGTCTGGCGACGGCCCGTTTTTGACCCCGCGCACGAGACGCAACGCGAAGGCCGGGCACAGGTCGGGCGCTTCGATGTTTACTGACACCGGGCAAGGAAACTTGCCTTTCACCGGCTCGATAGGCGCATCCTTGAACGTGCCCATGCCGGCGGCGGCAAGATCACGCGCGATGCCATTGACGCCGGCGCAGTCGGGCCGATTTGGCGTCAACCCGATTTCAATCACCGGGTCGTCGAGCTTCGCCCATTCGGCGTAAGGCACGCCGACCGGCGCATCGTCGGGCAATTCGATGATGCCGGCATGATCCTCAGAGATTTGCAGTTCCGCTCCCGAACACAGCATGCCGCGGCTCTCGACGCCGCGAATGGCGCCGACGCTCAGCGTCATGGCTTTGCCCGGAATGAACGTGCCGGGCGGCGAGAACACGCCCTTCATGCCGGTGCGCGCGTTGGGCGCCCCGCACACGACCTGCACCGGCGCGCCGCTGCCGGTGTCGACCATGCACACGCGCAGCCGGTCGGCGTTCGGGTGCTGCGCGGCCGAGACCACATAGGCGATGGTGAAGGGCGCGAGCGCCTTCGCCTTGTCCTCCACGGCCTCGACCTCAAGCCCGATCATGGTGAGCTTGTCGACGAGCTTGTCCAGCGGCGCGTCGGTGTCGAGATGCTCCTTCAGCCAGGCGAGGGTGAATTTCATTCTGCGCCACCTCCTGGCTGTACGTTCTTGTACCCTTGCGCCTCGCACCTACTCGCTCCCTCCCCCGCTTGCGGGGGAGGGTTGGGGAGGGGGGCGCAGGCCGAAAACGCAGGCGTGCTAGCATGTAAGGACGTCTCCCCTCCCCCCTGAGGGGGAGGGTTGGGGAGGGGGCATGTTCGACAGCGGCCGGAATTGCGCGTTTGGCTGCTCCCTCCCCCGCTTGCGGGGGAGGGTTGGGGAGGGGGTTTTCTTCAATTGCAGCAGCAATCGTTTCCAGCACGCCATTCCGGTTCTTCAGAACATCGAGATTGCTGAAACGAAGCACGCGGAAGCCTCTGCTCTCCAGATAAGCGTCGCGCCGCACATCGGACGCAAGTCGCTCGCGCTCGAAGTGCTGGCCTCCGTCAACCTCGACGATCAACCGGCTTTGATGACAGACAAAGTCCACAATATAAGGCCCGATCGGCGCTTGACGGCGAAAGCTTGCGCGCAACAATCTATGCGCTCTGATCGTGTGCCAAATCTTCGTCTCCGCTTCTGTCATGCCTCGGCGCAATGCCCGGGACCGCGCGCGCATTTTGGGCGTAACGCGCCAGACAGGCCTTTTCGGTTGATCGATCATCGTTGAGCACTCCTCAAACTCAACAACTACCCCCTCCCCAACCCTCCCCCGCAAGCGGGGGAGGGAGCAGGTGGCGACCCTTACGCTTTGATCATGCCCTCCCGGTCCGCCTGCGGCGAACCGGCCTCCCCCTCAAGGGGGAAGGCGAAATGATGATCAGCGCTATCGCGACCGAGGGCTTGAGCGGCGCGTCGGTGTCGAGATGCTCCTTTAGCCAGGCGAGGGTGAATTTCATGACGTTACCGTCTACGGACGACTCTTTAGGAGTACTGCAGTCGCCAGAATGCGCCTTTGCTCTGACTTGAGCTGCGCCAAGCCCTTAATCGCCGTTCTTGCTTGCTGAACATAGCCGACCATGGCTTTCCGTCGGTACGGGAATGGCTTCGGGTCGTAATCAGCCGCTTCCCGCTTCTCCTTTAAGTCGATAAAAGTATCGGCGAAAACCTTTGCCGCTAGATCGAGCGCCTGGACGATGTTCTGATTTAAAGCGTTCTTCGCCGGCCCATGCTCGAGCGCACGATAGACCCGCACCCATGGCTCGGAGTTAGCCTTTGTAACGCCGATAAGTTCGTCGGCGCATAGCTTGGCCAGAGCGTGAAACAACGCGTAATACGTCGTACTCAGTGACCGACGAAGATACGCTTGGCGCGGGCGACCGGGTCCGCCCTGGCTGGCCAGCTTGTCGGCGATCTCAAGCAGATCATCAATCACGATGCGGACCGGACGTCGTCTGCTTCGTCGTCGGTAAGTGGGTCATCTGGGTAAACGTGGTTCATATAAGGGAATTTGTTCTCACCTGCCGTTCGCAGACGATCCCGAACGCTACTAAGGGCCGCTGTCTGGTCGACCGTGTCGGTACCTGACCGGTAGTGCACCGTCACGAACAGCGCCGCTTCGCCGTCGTGATCGATGCCTTCGGTGACTTCGACACGGTCCAGCACCTTAGCCCCCAGCGCATCTCGCAGCGCGTGCTCGACGATCTCTGTCAGCTTGTCTCTGGCCATGACCGACCCCGTCTGTGTCATCTTAGACCCAGTCTGCGCCCTAGCAGCTGAATATATATCGCCGCTCAATCCCCCCGCGAGCGTGGGGAAGTCGAGCGGGCGGAAGCCGTAATAGGAGAGCCAGCGCACGTCCGCCTCGAAGAAGGCGCGCAGGTCCGGCATGCCGTATTTGAGCATGGCGATGCGATCGATGCCGAGGCCCCAGGCGAAGCCCTGGTATTCCTCGGGATCGAGTCCGCAATTCTTCAGCACGTTCGGATGCACCATCCCGCAGCCGAGGATTTCCAGCCAGTCCTCGCCTTCTCCGAACCTGATCTCGCCCTTGTCGCGCCGGCACTGAATGTCGACCTCGAGCGAGGGCTCGGTGAACGGGAAGAACGACGGCCGGAACCGCATCTTTACGTGATCGACCTCGAAGAAGGCCTTGCAGAACTCGGCGAGAATCCATTTCAGGTGGCCGAGATGCGAGCCCTTGTCGATGACGAGCCCCTCGACCTGGTGGAACATCGGCGTGTGGGTCTGGTCCGAATCGCAGCGATAGGTGCGGCCAGGGCAGATCACGCGAATGGGCGGCTTCTGGCTCAGCATGGTGCGCACCTGCACCGGCGAGGTGTGCGTGCGCAACAGCATGCGCGAGCCGTCCGGCTTTTCGGGGAAGAAGAACGTGTCGTGCATGTCGCGCGCGGCATGCCCTTCCGGAAAATTCAGCCGCGTGAAATTGTAATCGTCGGTCTCGATGTCCGGCCCCTCGGCGATCGCAAAGCCCATATCGGCGAAGATCGCGGTGAGCTCATCGATCACCTGGCTGATCGGGTGAATGCGGCCCTGCTCGGCCGGCGACTTCCGGCAACGGCAAGGTCACGTCGACCGTCTCGGTGTTGAGCCGCTGATCGAGCGCCATATCCTTGAGAGCCTGCCGGCGCGCCGCGAGCGCCGCGGTGACGCGGTCCTTCAGTCCGTTGATGAGCGGGCCTTGCTGCTTGCGCTCCTCCGGGCTCATCTTGCCGAGCGTTGCAAGCAGCGCGGAAACGGAGCCCTTCTTGCCGAGCGCGGAGATGCGCACGGTCTCGATCGCTGCCTCATCGGGAACGGCCGCAATTTCGGCGAGGATCGTCTGTTCGAGTTGCTTGAGGTCGGACATGAGTCATTACCCGAAAGAGCTGCTTCAGCGCCATGCCAAGCTTCATCTGCGCATTCATGGCCCCCTCCCGCGTCGCTACGATCCGCTCCCTCCCCCGCTTGCGGGGGAGGGTTGGGGAGGGGGTGCGCGGATGGCCGTGAACGGCCCGAGGCACTCCCCCAAATGCCGCTAGGCGGGCAGCGCCGCCTTGGCCTTTTCGACGATTGCCTGAAACGCCGCCGGCTCGCGGATGGCGAGGTCGGACAGGACCTTGCGGTCGATCGTAATGCCAGCTTTGGCGAGCCCGTCGATAAATCGGCTGTAGGGCAGTCCGAACGGACGAACGGCCGCGTTGAGCCGTTGAATCCACAGCGCCCGGAAGGTGCGTTTCTTGTTCTTGCGGTCGCGGAAGGCATACTGGTTTGCCTTCTCCACCGCCTGCTTGGCGACACGGATCGTATTCTTGCGCCGGCCGTAATAGCCCTTGGCGGCTTTCAGGACCTTCTTGTGCTTGGCATGGGCGGTAACGCCCCGTTTGACGCGGGCCATGGCCGATCTCCTAACAAAGCGTACGAATTGACTGTGCGGTCGCGGGCGGCGCCGGCAAAGCACGGTCAGCTGTTCGGCAGCCAGTATTTCTTGATTCTGTCGCCGTCGGTCTTGAACAGGACCGTGGTGCCGCGATGCTCTCGAATCTGCTTGGTCGACCGCTTGATCATACCGTGGCGCTTGCCCGACTGGGCATACAGCACCTTGCCTGTCCCGGTGATCTTGAAGCGCTTCTTGGCGCCGGACTTGGTCTTGATCTTGGGCATTTTGCTCTTCTCCTTCGGACCACCAAGCCGCCTGGACCACGTGGCCCAGGGTTGCGGGTCCCATGCTCACAAATGAGCGTCCTGCTGGCGAGCAGCGCCGCCGCCACGGCAGCCCTATTTCAGCCGGGCGGCGGAAGGCCGGGTTTATCGCAGAGCCAGGAAAAAATGGCAACCGGCCCTCAACCCCGCAAGGTCTCTCTGCAAGCGAGGGTTTTTAGCTCACTTCGCATCGAAACCAGCGTTTTTTAGCAAGGGCCGTCAGCGCGGGGCGAGCACCATGACCATTTGCCGACCTTCCATCCTCGGTTCCTGCTCGACCTTGGCGAGCTTGCCGGTGTCTTCCTTGACCCGACTGAGCAACTGCATGCCGAGTTCCTGATGCGCCATTTCGCGCCCGCGGAACCGCAGCGTCACCTTGACCTTGTCGCCGTCCTCGAAGAAGCGCACCATTGAGCGCATTTTGACGTCGTAGTCGTGATCATCAATCATCGGCCGGAACTTGATCTCCTTGACCTCGACCACCTTTTGCTTCTTGCGCGCCTCCGCAGCCTTCTTCTGCTCCTGGTACTTGTATTTGCCGTAGTCCATCAGCTTGCAGACCGGCGGATCCGCGTTGGGCGCGATCTCGACCAAGTCAAGACCCGCCTCCTGGGCGAGCCTTACGGCCTCCGCGGTCGCGACGGTGCCGCGATTGGCGCCGTCCTTGTCGATCAAATGAACTTCGCGAACTCTGATCTCCTCGTTTATGCGCGGCCCGTCCTTCTGGACAGGTGTCGCGGCTTTCATCGGGCGACGAATGGCTTTGCTCTCCTCTGTCGTTGCACGGCCCGTCGGCAACAGGTCGGCGCCGCGGACCTGGGGTCCTCGCGACAAGCCGAGGCGGCTGCGCTCCGGGAAACCCTAGAATTGGGATAAATCGCCTGCAAGTCAACGGCGCTCGCGTCAGCCCTGTGATCCGAGCCGCCGCATTTTCGATCGCGCCCAGGCAACGAACAAACGGTGCGCATTCATCGCGTAAAGCGCCGATCGCCCATGGCGCGCCGTTCGGCTTTTGGCTACGACAGGGTGCGAATCGACACGCCCGCGGCGCCGCGCGGGCTGCGGTAACCGGAGTCAAAAATGCACTTTTCCGCCTCTTCCGTGCGGCAGGCCTGCTCCGAGGATCAGAGCGTATGACAAACGATGTGTCGTTCATGACGGTCGGCGCCGGCGACAATCAGCGCAAGATCGCCGTGCGCCGCCGTGAGGGCGCCGCGCCTGGACTGATCTGGCTTGGCGGTTTCTCGTCCGACATGAAGGGCACCAAGGCGCAGGCGCTCGACGATTGGGCGGCCGAGCACGGACGCACCCTCGTGCGCTTCGACTATTCGGGCCATGGCGAATCGAGCGGGAATTTCTCCGACGGAACCATCGGCCGCTGGCTCGAAGAAACGGTCGCCGTCTTCACGACCTATTGCCATGGGCCGCAGATCGTCGTCGGCTCTTCCATGGGCGGCTGGCTTGCGCTGCTGCTGATCCGCGAGCTGGTGCGTTGCAATGCTCTGGGCCGGACGGCGCCCATCGCCGGACTGGTGCTCATCGCGCCTGCCGTCGACTTCACCGAGGAACTGATCTGGAAGCGCTGTCCGCCGTCCGTCCGCCACGACCTGGAGACCAAGGGCTTATGGCGCAAGCCCTCGCAATATGGCGAGGAGCCGCTGATGATCCGGAAAACGCTGATCGAGGAAGGCCGCCACCACCTGTTGTTCGGCGGACTGATCGAGGCCGGCTGTCCGGTGCGCATCCTGCAAGGCGTGAAGGACCCGGATGTGCCCTGGCAGCACGCCGTCGACGTGGTGTCGCGGCTCGCCCAGGACGATGTGGTGTTGACGCTGGTGAAGGATGGCGACCACCGCCTGTCGCGACCGGAAGATATCGAACGAATGCTGCGCGTGATTGCGGAGTTGTGAGCGGCACCAGGAGGAGCGATGAATCACACGCCTCTGCGATTGCGAATGCGCTGGATCGGCGCAGCGTTGTGCCTCGCCGCCGCGTTCGCGCTTGCCTTGTTGCCGAGCAGGGCGGCCGAATCGGTCGGCGGCGAGCGCGCCTTCTCCTTCGTTGCGCTTGGCGATGTGCCGTACAATGTCCCAAACGACTATGTGCGTTTCGAGCGGCTGATCGCCGTCATCAACCGGCTGAAGCCTGCATTCTCGGTCCATGTCGGCGACATCAAGAATAGTTCGAGCGCATGCACCGACGAGGCCTTTCAGAAAGTCTACGGCCAGTTCCAGACTTTCGACCAGCCGCTCGTCTATGCGATCGGCGACAATGAATGGACGGACTGCCAGCGTAACCGCGAGCGCCCGTTTGACCCGCGCGAGCGGCTGGCCAAGCTGCGCCACATGTTTTTCGCCAATCCCGGGCAGAGCCTCGGGCGCACGCCGATGCCGGTCGAAAGCGAGGCGCGGGCGCTGCCGTCCTTTGCCGCCTATGTGGAAAATGCACGGTTTACCAAAAACGAGGTCCTGTTCGTCACGCTCAACATTCCAGGGTCGAATAACGGCTTCGAGACCACCGATCCGCAAGCGGCGGCCGAGTATTTCGAGCGCAACCGCGCCAATCTTGCCTGGCTTGCCGACAGTTTCCGCAAGGCGAAAGAGACGGACGCCAAGGCGGTGGTTCTCGTGTTCCAGGCCTATCTGTGGGACATTCGCGACACGGCGAATACGATTCCGCCGGCCTCGGGTTTTTACGACACCATCAATGCGATCGAGCGAGAGGCGCGCGCCTACGCACGGCCGGTGCTCGTGATTCAGGGCGACTATCACAATTTCGAGGTCGCCGGTTTCCGCAATACGCAGATGCGCCTCGTGCCGAACATTCTCCGCCTGCAAGTGATGGGCGAGACGCAGGTGCATGCGGTGCGCGTCATCGTCGACCCCGACATGCCCGGGGTGTTCGGCTTCGTGCCGCTGATCGTCCCGGAGAACGGGGATTTCTGAACAAGGGCGCCGCGACGAACAACAGCGGGGCGTAAGGATAACCGCGCGGGATCAAGCCCGGCGGCGCCTCGAATTGGCCGCGACGAACGAAGCAGAGCCTCGTTCCATCACATCTCGACCACCTTGTTCGGCACCTCGTCGCGGTTGATCGCGCCGGGAGGAAAATGCTCGGCCAAAACAGCTCCGCATCGCTCGACCGCGGCGACAAGCCCATCGCCAATACGCCCGTCTTTGATTGCTTCGACGGCGATGGCGACCGCATCCTGCCAGACCGCCGGGGCGACCTTCGCGTTGATGCCTGCGTCGGCGACGATCTCGGCATAGCGCTCGGCGACCGACAGGAAGATCAGGACGCCAGTGCGTCGCTCGGTAAGATGAAGCCCTTGTGCAAGGAACTGGCGCATCGCCTCCACATGCGCGCGCTCGCGCATGGCCCGTCTCGGCACGATGCGGAATCGGATCGGCGGCAGCGACAGGATCACCCCGGCGACGATGAACGCGAGAAGCTGGGCGAGATAGATCAGGCCGGCGGGCAGGCTCGTGAAATAGATCAGCGGCAAGGGCACGACGAGCGCGATCAGCGCGGACCAGGCGACCGGCACGAGGCGATAGCCGCTCGACGCGTGCGCGATGACACAGAAGATTTCCCCGGCGCTCTTTTCCTCCGATGCCGCGATCGCCTGCGCGATGCGCGCCTTCTCGGCCTCCGAAATCATGGTCACCAGCTCCCGGACGCACCGCCGCCGCCGAACGAACCGCCGCCGCCGGAGAAGCCGCCGCCGGAGCCCGACCATGACGAATCCGAGCTGCCCGAGTCCCACGAGCCGGGAAGAACGATCGGCCCGCCCCATCCTCCCCCGCGGTTTCTCGATCCACTCGGATACGCCCGGCTCTGGCGCGACACGCTGCGCCACACAAAGATGAAGATGAGCAACAGCAAGATGAGGACGATTGCGTCGTCGGCTCCGAACTGTTCGCCGGGACGCTGTTTGGCGCGTTGCTTCCATTCTTCCGGATCGACCGTGAGCGCCTGGATGATGTCGTCGACCCCGCGCGTTATGCCGCCCGCGTAATCATTGGCCTTGAAACGCGGCAGAATCGCATTCTCGATGATGAGCTTCGACACCGCGTCGGTGAGGTTGCCCTCGAGCCCGTATCCGACCTCGATCCGCACCTTGCGCTCGTTCGGCGCGACGATCAGCAAGACCCCGCTGTTCTTGTCCCTCTGGCCGATGCCCCAGTGGCGTCCGAGCTGGTAACCGTAGTCCTCGATCGTCGTGCCCTGCAGCGATTTCAGCGTGACAACGACGAACTGACCGGTGGTGCTTTCCTCGAAATCGGCAAGCTTGCGCTCCAGCGCCTCTTTGGTCGCAGTATCGAGTATTCCCGCATCGTCAACGACGCGGCCGGTCAGCGCTGGAAACGTCAGCGCATAGGCGACCAGCGCCGGCGCGATCACGCAGATGGCGACGACGAGCGCGACAGCAGCCGCCTCGGCGCGCGCAGCGGCCGCCTTTATGCGCGCAACAGCCGCGTATGCCGTCCCGCCAACTCTCGCCGCCATCGCGTACATCGGCAATATGTCAGAACTTCACGGTCGGGGCGCGCTGGTTCTCCGCCGTCGTTGTGAATGTCTCCACGGGCTTGTAACTGCGATAGAGCGTCGAGGCCCACAGGATGCCGGGAAACGTCTTGAGTTCGGTGTTGTACTCGCGCACGCTCTCAATGTAGTCACGCCGCGCAACCGTGATGCGGTTTTCGGTGCCTTCAAGCTGCGACTGCAGCGCGAGGAAATTCTGGTTCGATTTCAGATCGGGATAACGTTCGACGGTCACCAGCAAGCGCCCGAGCGCTCCGGTCAGCGCATTTTGTGCGTCCTGATATTCCTTGAACTTGGCCGGGTCGGTGATGGTCGAGGCATCCACCTTCACCTGACTCGCCTTCGCGCGCGCTTCGATCACTTGCGTCAGGACCTCGCGCTCCTGGGTCGCATAGCCCTTAACCGTTTCGACGAGGTTGGGGATCAGGTCGGCGCGGCGCTGGTACTGGTTCTGCACGTCGGACCATTTCGCCTTCGCCTGCTCCTCCATCGTCGGGATATTGTTGATCCCGCAACCCGCGACCAACAGGCCAAGCGACAGCACGGCGCCAAGAATCCGGACGAACCGAAAGACTTCCGCCAAACGCATGATGACGTCTCCTTGTCCAACGCAATGCACAGAGTTGTAGCATCAAACCAAGCCAAGCGTCTTCGCGCCTTGCCGGGGGCAGCCTCGTTCGGCGGGCCCAAAGTGGGCGCCGTGACGAAGCAAGCAAATGAGTTGGCCGGGCTGAGGCTTGCCTACCGCACGCTGACCTGACAGCCGGCGTTCTTCATGGCCGTCAGTCTCGCCCGCGTTTCCGCGTCGGACAGTTTCGGACGGCCATCATCGCCCGGCAGAATATCGACGCTCTTGGAGTTCGGCTCCAGAACGACGACGAAGGGCTTGAAGCCGATATACGCGCCGTACATGTTTCTGGTGTTCACCTCGCCGCAATACCTGTTCGGCTTGTTGGCGAGGTGCAGGCGCCTGAATTGAGACGACAAAGGGTCGCGAAAGCCGTCGGTGACGAGCTCGAATATTTCCTGGCGAACAAAATCCGGGATGTCGCCGCCAGAGCCATCGACGATCATTTGAGCATTGGCCGGCGTCGCACAGAGAAAGGCGGCGACGGCCAAGGCGCCAAGCGCTCCTCCGCGGACCGAACCAAGCATCGTCATGTTCCACATTCCGTGCAGCGTCATCGGGATCGGCGCCGCTTCGTTGAGCCCGGCAATTCCTCGACCGGGCCGCGCCGACCGTCGGAAATACCTTGGATTTGAATCGACGAATTGTAGCAGACAGCTCCGTGACGATTGTGCTGTCAGCGCAACACTCAAACCGGAATCACGGTGCACGCGAGGATTGCCAACATCCGCACTGTCCCTGTCGGAGACCTCCGGAGAAGCGGCCGCGCGATCCAACCAGGCCAAACGATCGTCGAGAGCGCGGCCACAATGGCCGCGCGGTGAGCTTTCCTTGCATGTTGGTGCTTATCCAGTGGGAATGGCCGCTCCGCTGGCGCCCGGCGGAGCGGGGCCTTCCGGCGGCGGCCCGTGTGATTTGTCGGGCTCCTTTCGCCCGGTGACGAAACGGCCGAACGTCCAACTCAAAAGCCCGCCGAAATCGTCCATCACGATAAAAAAGGCAGGCACGAAAATCAGCGTGAGCAGCGTCGAGACGATGAGGCCGCCGATCACGGCGATGGCCATCGGCGAGCGGAATTCGCCCCCCGCGCCGACCGCGAACGCGGCGGGCGTCATGCCGGCGGCCATCGCCAGCGTCGTCATGACGATCGGGCGCGAGCGCTTGACACCCGCGTCGATGATGGCGGTCGTACGGTCGACGCCCTTCGCCATCGCCTCGATCGCAAAATCGACGAGCATGATCGCGTTCTTGGTGACGATGCCCATCAGCATCAGCAACCCGATCGCCACCGGCAGATTGAGCGAATTGCCGGTGATCAGCAGGGCGACCACCGCGCCGCCGATCGAGAGCGGCAACGAGAACAGGATCGTGACCGGCTGCAGGAAGCTGTGGAACAACAGCACCAGCACCGCATAGACCATCATCAGCCCCTTCGACATGACGGGGGCGAACCCGTCCATCAGTTCCTTCTTCGCCTCCGAATTGCCCGACTGCAGCACCTGCACGCCTTTGGGTAGATGTTGCATGACCGGCAGCGCCTCGATCTCCTCGTCCGCTTTGCTTTGCGGCGTGTCGCCGACCAGATCCGCTTCGATCCGCACCTGGCGGTCGCGATCGTGCCGCGAGATCATCGCCGGGCCCTGCCCCAGCTGAATGTCGGCGATCGCCAAGAGCGGCACCGTGGTGCCGCGCAGAGTCGGCACGCGCAATTGCTCCAGAACCTGCTGATCGGTGCGGCCGGATTCCCCGATCATCACCCGTATGGGAACCAACCGGTCGCCGACATCGAACTTGGCGAGACGCGGACCGACATCGCCGACGGTCGCCACGCGAACCGTCGCGGCGAGCATCTCGGTGGTGACGTTCAGCCGCGTCGCGAGCCCCTTGCGCGGAATGATGCGCAGCTCGGGCCGGTCGAGCGCCGCGGTGGAGACGACATTGCCGACCGACGACAGCCGCCGCATCTGGTTGGCGAGTTCAGCGGCGACATTCGCCACCGTCCTGCCGTCCTGCCCGGTGACGATGCGGGAAATCGTGCGCTGACCGTTCTCGTCGAGGAACCAGTAGCGGATGTCGGGAATATCCGCGAGGTCGCGGCCGATCTCCTGTTCCAGCTGCGCCTGGGTAACCGAGCGCTCCTTCTTCGGCACATAGTTGATGATCAGCGAGGCGGTGTGGACCTCGGACACCTTCGGCGGAATGCGTCCGCCGTCGACGAAGACGCTGCGGACTTCCGGCCGTCGCTTCAACAGGCCGACGATCTTCTCCGTCACGGTCTGCGTGGTGGCAAGCTGCGTGCCAGGCGGCAGTTCAATCGCGAGCACCGAGCGTGCTGTATCCTGTTGGGGCAAGAACCCTTGCGGCAGCAGCTCGAGCCCCAGCACCGAGAGAATGAAGAACACGACGCCGACGAGGACGGTGATGTAGCGCCGGTGCACCGAGGTATCGAGAATGCGCATATAGAGGCGCATCACCGGCCCCGGAGGCTTTTCCCGGTGCGGCTTGGGCCGCAGGAAATAGGCCGCGAGCATGGGCGTGATCAGCCGCGCGACCAGCAGGGAGAACAACACCTGCACCGACACCGTGATGCCGAATTGCTTGAAGAACTGGCCGGCGATGCCGGGCATGAAGCTCGCCGGCATAAACATGGCGACGATGGTCAAGCTGATCGCGACGACCGCAAGCCCGATTTCATCGGCCGCCTCCATCGCCGCGTCGTAGGGCGACTTGCCCATCTGGATATGGCGCTCGATGTTCTCGATCTCGACGATCGCATCGTCGACCAGGATGCCGGTGGAGAGCGTGATCGCGAGCAGAGTGACGAGATTGAGCGAAAATCCGAGCACGTCCATCGCCCAGAAGGCGGGGAACACGGAAAGCGGAAGCGCCACCGCGGCAATGATCGTCGCCCTGATATCGCGCAGGAACAGAAACACCACGATGATGGTGAGCGCCGCGCCTTCGAGCATCGTTGAGATCGCGTTCTCGTAATTGCCGAGCGTGTGCGTGACCGAGGAGTTGATCAGCTTGAGCTCGACGTCCGGGTGGTTCTTCTTGATTTCGTCGATCCGATCGGCGACCGCCTTGGCGACGGTCACGTCGCTCGCGCCCTTGGCGCGATACACGGCGAAGGCGACGATCGGATCGCCGTCGAGCCGGGCGAAGTAGCGCGGCTCGGCCACGGTGTCGGTCACCACGCCCAAATCGTCGAGCCGAACCTCGCCTCCGGCGAGCAGGCTGAAGGTCGTTCCCGCGAGCGCATCGAGCGTCGTGGCCCCGGCGATCGTGCGGATCGATTGATCGCGCCCGCCGATTTCGGCGCGCCCGCCGGCGAGATCGACATTGCTCTTGAGGAGCCGTTCGCTGATGTCTGCGGCCGTCAGGCCTACCGCCTGCAGCCGGTCGGGATCGAGCGAGACAAGGATTTCGCGATCGACGCCGCCGACGCGCTCCACCTGAGCGACGCCCTTGAGCCCCTGCAGGGCCCGCTTGACCACGTCGTCGACGAACCAGGACAACTGCTCGGGCGTCTTGCCCGGCGCGATCGCGGCATAGGTCAGGATCGGGAGCGGGATCACTTCCTGGCGCTGCACCAGGGGTTCGGTGATTCCGCTCGGCAGCGCGGCGCGCACGCGCGTGATCGCGTCCTTCACGTCGTTGAGCGCGCGGTCGGGGTTGGCGTCGAGATTGAAGATGATCGTCGTCACCGACACGCCGTCAGTGACGTTGGAATCGATATGCTGAACCCCGACGATCGCCGCGACTGCGTCCTCGATCGTCTTCGCAACCTGCACTTCCAGCTCCGCCGGGGACGCCCCGAACTGGGTGACCACGACCGAGACGATCGGCACGTCCACGCTTGGATAGCGCGTGATCGGCAGCTTGTTGAAGCTCGCCCAGCCGAGCGCCAGCGTGATGATCGAGAAAAGGATGGCCGGCAGCGGCCGCCGGATGGAATAGGCGGAGATATTCACGGCGCTACTCTCCCGACTGAACCGCGTTTTCATCGCGCACGGGCTTCACCTTCTCCCCATCGCGCAGCGACCCGCCGGCGTTCGCAATCACGATGTCCCCGTCGTTGACGCCCTCAAGCACTTGCACCGCGTCGCCCGACATCAGGCCGACGCGGATTTTCCGGGTCTCCACCACACCGTCCCGCACGACCTGCACGGTTGCGCCCTCGGTGCGGAAATACACCGCCGCGCGCGGAACCGAGACGCCATCGCAGCTGCGCTCGGCATCGACGGTCGCGCGCGCGAACGTGCCGACGCGCAGCGACGGATCGCTTTCGATCTCGATGCGGACGTTGCCAAGCTGACTGACTGGGTTGATTTCGGAGGGCGGCTGCCGCACGCGACCCGGTAGATCGCGCCCGTCCTCGAGCTCTACGCGCGCCGGCATCCCGGCCTTGAGCTTGGGAACATAGAGGCTTGGCACCTGCGCCATCAGCTCGATCTGACCGTCAACGGCGATTCGAAAGAGCGGATCGGGCGAGCGCGGGGAGGCGAGCGCCCCGAGCGCGGCCCCGCTCTTGATCACGGTGCCGTTCACCGGCGACGAGACGGCGACGCTTGCTCCGTCCGGGCGCGACAGACGCGCGAGCTCCTGCCCGGAGGAGACGTTGTCGCCCTCGCCCGCCATGATCTTGGTCACGCGAAATCCTTCGACCTCTGGCATCACCATCGCCTCCGTCCGCGGCAACAGAATGCCATTGACGCGGACCTGGCGGGAAAAGCAGGCGTGACGTGCTTTCGTGACGATCGCCATGACGCCCGGCTTGTCTTGAGCCCTCGGCGGCTCGGCGGAGAGGGAAGCGCTCGCGCCCGCTATTACGACCAGGGCGGCTGCGAGCATACCGACGGCAGGACGCATCCCGGAGCTGGCTCCCTTCAATCGGGATGCGAACGCGCTCCGTTGGTTGTGGCGGGGTCGCATTCTTCCCGGCAGATCAGTTCCAAATTCACCGAAGACCGCGCTCGCGTTCGGAAAAGCCATGCGAATGGGTGGCCCGTTTGATCGAACAGCTCCTGCCGCGCGACCTATGCACGGCATCCCCGGGTTTACAACTGCCAACTCAGGCGGCGCGGGTTGCGAAAAAGCACTGCTTAGCCCTTCCTCGCCTCGACGGCGAGGCGGCCGCGATCGACGGATATGCGGCCCCGGCCGAGCGTCACGATGCCGCTCGCGCGCCACTCCTGAAGCTGACGGTTGACGCTTTCGCGCGCAACCCCGACGAGCCCCGCAAGCTCGTCCTGGGTGATCTGCACGTCCGCGCCGAAGTCCTGGACGAGCGCGTCGAGGCGGCGCGCCAATCGGACCGACAGCGGCAGGAACATCATTTCCTCCGTGCGCTCATTGGTGGACCGCAATCGCGCGCACAAGAGTTCGATGATCCGGATAGCGAGCCGCCCATCGCGCTCGATCGTCTTGAGGAATTCGGCGCGCGGGAGCACGAACAGCTCCGCGTCTTCCTGCGCGATCGCATCGGCGGTGCGCGGACGCCCATCGAGCACGGCGATTTCGCCGAACAGGTCGCCCGCACCGAATACCTCGATGGTCAGGCGCTCGCCGCTGGGCGTCCCCATCTCGATGCGGATCTGTCCGCGGCGGACGCCGTAGAGCGCATCGCCCGGGTCGCCTTTGACGAACAAGGTCTGGCCGGCGGGGAGGCGGCGCGTCTGGCACAAACGGGCCATCGACCCGATCGCCTCCGCGCCGAGCCCGGAGAACAGCGGGTTCATTCCAAGAATGGTCGCGAAATCGAGCGGTTTATTCATCATACCTCGCCCGGAACGCTGCGGACGCCGGCCGAACGCCCGTTTGGCCGCCGACCGACCGAGCAGAGCATAGAACGAACCGGAGGTCCGTCAAATATCGCCAAACCTGGCGCTAGCGACGCTGGCCCCCTGCCGCATGGACCTCGGAGCGGCCATATCAGGATTGCATTTTGCGCAAGGAAAGGCTCATGGCCCTGTCCGAGTCCATCCCGCCGGCCGATCGGCGACGCCTCTTTGCCGAGGTCGAGACCTGGGTGTTCGACCTCGACAACACGCTCTATCCGCATCACCTCAATCTGTGGCAGCAGGTCGACGTGCGCATTCGCGACTACATCGTCAGGTTCTTCGACGTGACGCACGACGAGGCCTTTCGCATGCAAAAGGACTACTATCGCCGCTACGGCACCACGCTCCGCGGCCTGATGACCGAGCACGGCATGAAGCCGGATGATTTCCTCGATTTTGTCCACCAGATCGATCACACGCCGATCGAGCCGAACCCCGCGCTTGGCGAAGCCCTCGAAAAGCTGCCTGGCCGCAAACTGATCCTCACCAACGGCACGCGCAGCCACGCCGAGGCGGTGATGCACCGACTGAAAGTGCACAAGCATTTCGAGGACGTCTTCGATATCGTGGCCGGCGAGCTCGATCCAAAGCCCCTGCCGCAGACCTACGACCGCTTCCTCGCGCGCCACGCCGTCGACCCGCACAAGGCCGCCATTTTCGAGGATCTCGCCCGCAACCTCGAAGTGCCCCACGCGCTCGGCATGACGACGGTTCTGGTCGTCCCCGAACGCACGCGCGAGGTTTTCCGCGAGGACTGGGAGCTCGAAGGCCATGACGCGCCGCACGTGGACTACGTGACCGACGACCTGGTCGGATTCCTCGTCTCGATCGCCGACGGCGCCGCTCCCTCCTCTTGACTCCCCTTGCGCCTGCCCCGACAAGGCGGGCGCAATCGAGCCTGGGGACCCCTGCATGACGCACTCCGACCTTGCGAAGACCATCGACGATGCCTTCGAGCAGCGCGACGCAATCGGATTGAACACGAAGGGAGCGGTGCGCGATGCCGTGGAGGCGGCGCTCGATCTTCTCGATCAGGGCAAGGCGCGGGTCGCCGAGAAAGCGGCGGACGGATCCTGGCGGGTCAATCAGTGGCTCAAAAAGGCGGTGCTCCTCTCGTTTCGGCTTAACGATATGAGCGTCATTCCCGGCGCTCCGGGCAAGGCCGCCTGGTGGGACAAGGTGCGCTCGAAATTCGACGGCTGGAGCGAGAACCGGTTCCGCGAGGCCGGCTTTCGCGCGGTGCCGGGGGCGATCGTGCGCCGCTCGGCCTATATCGCGCCGGGCGTCGTGCTGATGCCCTCCTTCGTCAATCTCGGCGCCTATGTCGATTCCGGCACCATGATCGACACCTGGTCGACCGTCGGCTCCTGCGCGCAGATCGGCAAGAACTGCCATATTTCCGGCGGGACCGGGATCGGCGGCGTGCTCGAGCCGCTGCAGGCGGGCCCGGTGGTGATCGAAGACAATTGCTTCATCGGGGCGCGCGCGGAGGTCGCCGAGGGCGTGATCGTGCGCGAGGGCGCGGTGCTTTCGATGGGGGTCTTCATCGGCGCGTCGACGCGGATCATCGATCGCGAAACCGGTGCAAGCTTCATGGGCGAGGTGCCACCCTATTCGGTCGTCGTTTCGGGGACGATGCCCGGCAAGCCGCTTCCGGACGGCTCGCCCGGCCCCGGCCTCTACTGCGCGGTGATCGTCAAGCGCGTCGACGCCAAGACCCGCGCCAAGACCAGCATCAATGAACTCCTGCGGGACTGACGCACTGCTTAGGCCTGCTTCAAGCGAAAGAAAGCGGACGCCGCGGCCGGCGCGAAACCTCACATGAGTTGGGCGACACTTCTGTTCAGCTTTTCCGGGCGACTCAGCCGAGCGAGATATTGGGGCCTTTCCCTCCTGCTCGCGGCCATTCTCGTTGCGGGCATGGTTGCTGCCGAAGCGCTGGATATGACGCCGGCATGGGCCGCGCTGGGCGTCGTCATCATCGTCGTCTTGGCGGCGGGCCTTGCGGTCGGCGTCAAGCGCCTGCATGACCGGGACAAGAGCGGCTGGTGGATTCTCCTTTTCTATGTGACGCCGCTCCTCCTCGACGGCATTGCCGAGTGGATCGAGGGCTGGCCGGTCGCACTCCTTCGCCTCGCCAATCTTGCGATCTCCGTCTGGGCGCTGATCGAGCTCGGCATCCGACGCGGCACGCTCGGGCCCAACCGTTTCGGCGACGATCCGCTCGGCGAGCGGCCCGTCGGCGCCCCCGCAGCGCGGTAAGCGTCCCTGTGCGGGCAAGGAGGAACCGTGGACTGGAATTATCTCCTCTGGCGCTTCGACGGCCGCATCGGCCGCCGCACCTTCTGGATCGCCTTCCTGGCGATCGGTCTGACCGAGCTTGTCTGCCACCTTGCCGCGCAGTCGCTGGATCAGGACCGGCTCAGCTCGATCATCAGCCTTGCCTTCGGTTATCCGGAGTTCGCGATCCTCGCCAAGCGCGGACACGATCGCAACATCACGACGTGGGTGCCGGCCGCGTTCTACGCCTATAGCGCGTTGATCGACTTCATGTACGTGATCGGCGCCGCGGGGACGCCGGACGAGCCGAGCTCGCTTGTCATTCTGTTGACCGTTCCGTGGATTGTCTTCGCGCTCGCGCTGTTGATTGAATTCGGCCTGCGCAAGGGAACCCCGGGGCCGAACCGCTTCGGCCCCGATCCGCTCGCGCCGCCGGCGATCACCCACCGCAACGGGTCGACAAAGGACTGAAGCCGTTTGACATGTCCGCCGATCCGATAGCCCTTGCGCGCGACCTCCTCCGCTGCCCCTCGGTAACGCCGGCGGAGGGCGGCGCGCTCGCGCTTCTTGCGGACGTGCTGGCGCGTGCGGGCTTTACCGTCGAGCGCCTCACATTCTCCGAGTCTGGTTTTGCCGAAGTGCAGAACCTCTACGCGCGCATCGGTTCGTCGCCGCCTCACTTCGTGTTTGCCGGGCATACCGATGTCGTCCCGCCCGGCAACGAGTCGAAATGGACGCATCCGCCGTTTGCGGCCGAGACAGCGGACGGTATTCTGTACGGCCGTGGCGCGGTCGACATGAAGGGGGCGGTCGCGTGTTCGATCGCGGCCACGCTCGACTACCTGGCCGATCGCGGCGGCGCGCCGCGCGGTTCGATCTCGTTCCTGATCACCGGGGACGAAGAGGGTGTGGCGGTCAATGGCACGATCAAGCTGCTGCAATGGGCGGCCGAGCGTGGGGATACATTCGACTGTTGCGTTCTCGGCGAACCGACCAATCCCGCAGCGCTCGGCGACATGATCAAGATCGGCCGGCGCGGCTCGCTCAATGGCGCGCTGATCGTCAGCGGGACGCAGGGGCACGTCGCCTATCCGGATCTCGCCGACAATCCCATTCCGCGCCTGATCAAGATCGTCGACGCGCTGCTTTCCCAGCCGCTCGACGAAGGCAGCGCGCATTTCGACCCCTCGAACCTCGATTTCACCTCCGTTGACGTCGGCAATCCGACCGCGAACGTCATTCCGGGCGAAGCGCGCGCGCGGTTCAACATCCGCTTCAACGATCGCCACACCCAAAGCTCGCTCAAGGCGCTGATCGAAAGGCGGGCCGCGGAAGCGGCCGGCGACGCGCGCTGGCGCGTCGAATGGGAGCCGTCCAACGCCGAGGCTTTTCTAACCTCGCCGGGGCCGTTCGTCGCGCTGGTCAGCGACGCAATCGCCGACGTGACCGGGCGAACGCCCGCGCTCTCCACCTCCGGCGGCACCTCGGATGCGCGCTTCATCAAGGATTACTGCCCCGTCGTGGAGTTCGGACTCGTCAACGCGACCATGCATCGGATCGACGAATGCGTGCCCACAGCCGACCTCCTCATGCTCACCGCGATCTATCGGCGCATTCTGGAGCGTTGCTTAGGGTCGTAGCCGACTATCTGCCCCACGGCGGGGATGAGGACCGCCGGTAGGGCGGTGGAAGGAGCGGCGCGTCACGCGCTTCCATCGCCGCCTCCGCCAGCTTCGGCCAATGGACGCTGCAGGACGCAACCGAACTCGGACCGGACGCGAAGCTATCACAAATGTGAGCGGTCTGCCCGTGCCACCCTCGGTTCCCAAAGCTGGATGGCTGCTGCAGATTTCATGGCGACTTCTATCAGCACCTCGCGCTCAGCGATGAGCCAGAAATGGCCGCCTTGGAACACGCCGCCGCCACCCTGCGACAGAAAGTGTGCGCGATCACGAATGCGGTCCTCCAAACTCACGGGCATGTTCAGTCTCCTAGCGCCCAGCAATCCCACCAGTGCTCCGATACGATGTGACGGGCAGGAGTTGCCGTGACTCTGATCACAGAGCGGCCAGTCGGAGCGGTGAAGCGGCTATCCTGTTCATGCCGCATGCCCGGCAGAGTTGTCGCCGACGAGCCGAACGCGTGACCCGCACGTGCTTGTACGCAGCCTCAATTCCGATGAAGTCGCGCGTCGGCCCGGTCCGCACAGATCGAGGCGATGAAATCAGTATTCCACGCGCACGAGATAAAGCCCGTCAGGCGGGGCGACTGGGCCGCAGGCTGCGCGATCGCGCGCTTCGAGCGCATGAGCGAGATCGGCGGCGCTCCACTTGCCTTCGCCGACCCAGGCGAGCGAGCCCACCATCGAACGCACCTGATGATGCAGGAACGAGCGCGCCGATGCATGGATTCGCACCTCATCGCCGAGCCGCTCCACGTCGAGCCGGTCGAGCGTCTTGATCGGCGACTTTGCCTGACACTCGGCCGCACGGAATGTCGTAAAGTCATGCCGTCCGACCAGCCGCTGCGCGGCGGCGTGCATTGCCTGCGCGTCGAGCGGGCGCGGGATGCGCCAGGCCCGCGATCGCTCCAGTGCGAGCGGCGCCCGTCGGTCAATGATGCGATAAAGATAGTGACGCTGGCGCGCGGAAAAGCGGGCGTCGAACGCAGCGGCTACCGGCTCGGCGGACAGCACAGCGATCGGATGCGGTCGCAGATGCGCATTGATCGCGTCGCGCACCGCATCGGCGTCCCACTCCCGCGCGAGATCGAGATGGGCGACCTGTCCGAGCGCGTGCACGCCCGCATCGGTGCGCCCTGCGCCGCGCACCGACGCGGCCTCGCCGCAGAAGGCTGCAACGGCGGCTTCCAGCGCGCCCTGCACAGATGGGCCGTTTTCCTGCACCTGCCAGCCGACGAAGGGTGCGCCGTCATATTCGATCACGAGCTTGTAGCGGGGCATGGCGGTCAGGTCAGAACGGTCCCCGGCGCGACGGTCGCCCCCCGTAGAAACTCCTCCACGGCCATTGGCGCACGGCCCGCGCGTTGCAGTTGGAGAATGCGGATTGCGCCCTCGCCACAGGCGATGGTGAGCTTGTCGTCGAGCGCCGTTCCCGGAGCCCCTGCTCCCTCCCCTCTTGCCGTGCGCAAGACTTTCACGCGCACCGGCGGCTTGCCTTCGCTTCCGCCGAACTCGAACCAAGCGCCGGGAAATGGCGAAAGCCCGCGGCAATGGTCATGGACCCGCTTCCATGGAAGACGCCAGTCGATGCGCGTCTCGGTCTTGCTGATCTTGGTGGCGTAGGTGACTCCCGTCTCGGGTTGTGGCGTGAACGTGAGCGAGCCGCGCTCCAGCGCCGCGAGCGCGCGAACCATGAGATCGGCCCCGAGCCGCGCGAGCAGATCATGCAGTTCGCCCGCCGTCATGTCAGGACCGATCGCAACGCGTTCGGCCATCGCGACCGGGCCGGTGTCGAGCCCCTCCTCCATGCGCATGACCATCGCCGCGGTCTCGCCGTCGCCCGCCATGATCGCGCGGTTGATCGGGGCAGCCCCCCGCCAGCGCGGCAGCGCCGAGGCGTGCAGGTTGAAACAGCCGAGCGGCGGCGCATCGAGGATCGGCTTGGGCAAAATCAAGCCATAGGCGACGACTACGGCGGCGGCGGCCTCATGGGCGCGGAACTCCGACTGCACATCCTCGCTTTTCAGGCTCTTCGGCGTGTACACGGGCAGCCCAAACTGGCGCGCCTTGACCTCCACTGGGCTCGGCTGGAGCGCCATCCCCCGCCCGGCCGGCTGTGGCGCGCGCGTATAGACGGCAAGGACCTCGTGTCCGCGGCCGACGATTTCGACCAGCGTCGGAACGGCAAAGTCCGGCGTGCCCATGAAAACGAGGCGCAGCGGCATCTTAGGTCCGAGGGTCCCTCAACGCCAAGTCTGGCGCCGCTCGGCCGCGACCGACTCAGGCCGGCTCCGAGGCCCGCTTTGCCGCCTTGGCGAATTTCTTGATGATTCGGTCGCGCTTGAGCTTGGAAATATGGTCGATGAACAGGACGCCGTTCAGGTGGTCGATCTCGTGCTGGATGCAGGTGGCGAACAACCCGTCGGCCTCCTCTTCCTGCGGTTTGCCGGCGAGGTTGGTATACCGGATGGTCACCCGCGCCGGCCGCTCCACGTCCTCATGGATGTCCGGGATCGACAGGCAGCCTTCCTCGTAGACTGATTTCTCGTCGGACGACCAGAGGATCTCCGGATTGATCAAGACGCGCGGGGTCTTGGCATCCTCTTTCTTGGAGACATCCATCGTGACCACGCGTTTGGGCACACCCACCTGGATGGCCGCAAGCCCGATCCCGGGGGCATGGTACATCGTCTCGAACATGTCTTCGACCAAGCGCTTGAGCTCGGCATCGACCTTTTCCACCGGATCGGAGACGAGCCTTAGCCGCTTGTCGGGAAGCTTGATAATGTCGCGCAGGGCCATGCCATTCGATGTAAGCAGAGAGGCCGAAACCGTCAAATGGTTCGCGCGCGATCCGTCCCGCGGACGCAAAACGAACCCAATCGGCTGCGAATTTGGGCAAGGCCAAACAATCCCAGAGGGTTGGCATGACATCGACTCCCGAAGCAGCACCCGCGCGGCTCACGTTCGGCGATACCCTGGCGGTCTATCTGCGGCCGCGGGTGCTGATCGTGATGTTTCTGGGCTTCTCGGCCGGGTTGCCGCTCGCGCTATCCGGCTCGACCCTGCTCGTGTGGATGCGCGAGACCGGGGTCGATCTCGGGACCATCGGCCTGTTCGCGCTGGTGGGGACGCCCTACACCCTGAAATTCGCCTGGGCGCCGGTGGTCGATGCCCTCGACGTTCCGTTCTTGTCCCGCTGGCTCGGCCGGCGGCGGGGCTGGTTATTGCTGACCCAGTTTCTCCTGATCGCGGCAATCATCTTTCTGGGCGCCTGCGACCCCGCGAGCACGCCGGGCCTCGTGGCGTTCGGCGCGCTGCTGGTCGCCGCGGCGTCCGCCACCCAGGACATCGTCATCGATGCGTTTCGCGTTGAGAGCCTGCCCGACAGCGAGCAGGCGGCTGGCATGGCCTCCTATGTCGCCGCCTATCGCATCGGAACGCTCGCCTCGACGGCCGGCGCGCTGTTCCTGGTGAGCGGGTTCGAGGGCCTCGGCTTCGACAAGACCGCCGCCTGGATGTGGGGCTATTTCACCATGGGCATCCTGGTGGTGATCGGCATCGGCACGACGTTGCTCGCTCGGGAGCCCAAGAACCCCGCCGCGGCGGCCGAGCACAAGGTCGGCAACCCGGTGCAGCGGGTGGTGACCTCCGCGGTCGGAGCGTTTTCCGAGTTTCTCTCCCGCGAAAACGCATTCGTCGTGCTCGCATTCGTGATTCTCTACAAGCTCTGCGATGCTTTCGCGGGCACGATGACCGCGCCCTTCGTGATCGATCTCGGCTTTTCCCGCAACGACTATGCCGCCATCGTCAAGGGTGTGGGTCTCGCCGCCACCCTTATCGGCGGATTCGCCGGGGGCGCGCTGTTCCGCGCGTTTCCGATCGCGACCAGCCTATGGATCGGCGCCATGCTCCAGATGGTTTCGAATTTCGTATTCACTTGGCAGGCCTATGTCGGCGTCAAGCTCTGGGCCCTCACCGTCACGATCATCGTTGAAAACTTCACTGGCGCCATCGGCACGGTGGTGTTCGTCGCCTATCTCTCGGCGCTGTGCAAAAGCCCGCTGCATACGGCCACGCAATATGCGCTGCTCACGGCGCTCGCCGCGATCGGGCGCACCTACCTATCCTCGAGCGCGGGCTTTCTTGCGGAAACGGTGGGCTGGGGAACGTTCTTCATGCTGAGCGCCGTGGTCGCACTGCCAAGCCTTGTTCTGCTTGTGTGGCTGCAGCGCAGCGACCATTTCGCTTTGCTCACAAAGCAAGAGGAAGCGTTCGGCGATCTGGATTGAGGTGCCTTCTTCGGCGTCAATTTTGTTCATTCGGACTCTGTCGCCGATCCGGGTATTGTGCCGGAGCCGGGTTTCGCAGCCCGAGAAGGAGCAGCGCGAAGAGGAGAACCTTTATGATTCGCTCGCATGGTCTTGGTTTGACGATTGCACTGCTTGTCGTCTGGCCGCTCGTCGCGTTCGGCGACGACAAGCTTCCGGACGTGAAGGGGAAGTGGGTCGGCAAGAGCGTCTCGATCGTGGCTGGCGCCGGCGGCCATTGGCCGACCAGCAAAGGAACGTTCGACAAGCCTGGCCTCTATGAAAAAGACGTCGTGATCGAGGTCACCGGGCAGCAAGACCGCCGGTTCTGGGGCGTCACCACGCTGTCCGGCGGCGGCGAAAAGACGGAGGAACCGTTCATCGGGGCCCTGACCGGAGACGGGGACTTTTTCTCCGCCGACACCGATGGCTACGTCCTTGGACGGCTCAACGACGACAATGACACGCTCTCATTCTGCTACCTGCAGGCGGGTGGCAAGACGGGATCCAGCGTCGTCAGCTGTACCGAGGTGAAGCGGCCGCGCTGACGTGACCCATCAGGACGCAATTTCCGTCGCAGGCGCGAACGGGCCTTGATTGATCCGCCGCGCCAAGCGCCATTGGTGACCGGACGCTTGATGGCCGGCCTTATCGGCCGGCGGTATCGCGTCCGGCGATCCAGGTGTCCAGAACCGTCACGTCCACGGGCTCGAACGCCACGAGATCGGCGCGGCACCCGGGGGCGAGGCGCCCGAGCCGCTGATCGAGCCCGAGGAAGCCCGCCGGATGCGCCGTCGCAAATCGCAGCGCAACCTCCAGCGGCACGTCAAGCAGGCGGACGCAATTGCGGACCGCCGCAGCCATGTTGAGGAAGGCCCCCGCCAGCGTACCGTCGCGACGGGTGCAACGCCCGTCGCCAACTATCATGGCTTCGCCGTAGAGCGTGAACGTTGCGCGGTCGCCGCCCACCGGCGGCATCGCATCCGTCACCAGCATGGGCCGGGCGAGCCCGCGCAAGGCAAGCCGAAGCATCGCGGGGTCGACATGCATGCCGTCCACAATCATGCCGAACCAAGCGGCGGGCAACTCCAGCGCGGCGGCGATCGGACCGGGCTCGCGGCTGGCGAGGGGCCGCATCGCGTTGAAGAGATGGGTAAATCCGGTCAGGCCCTGGGCCATGGCGGCGCGCGTTTCGGCATAGGTCGCCATCGAATGGCCGAGACATGCGCGCACCCCGGTGCTGGCGAGCCGGCGAACGAAACCCTCCGGCGCCCGCTCCGGCGCCAGCGTGACGACTGTCGCGCCTTTGCGTGGCGCGACAAGCGCTGCCGTGTCCTCCGGCGACGGAGTGCGAATGTAGCGCCGGTCGTGCACGCCCGCGCGTTCCGGCGAGATGAAGGGGCCTTCGAGATGAATGCCAATGACCGCAGGCTCTTGCCCGACGAGTTCCTGCACGGCCGCGAGCGCCGCCGTCATCTTCTCCGGCGCGTCAGTGATCAGCGTGGGCAACAGCGCCGTCGTGCCAAACTTGCGATGCGCGGCGGCGATCGCGCGAATTCCGTCGGGGGTCGGCGCATCGTTGAACAGTACGTCGCCGCCGCCATTGACCTGGATGTCGATGAAGCCAGGAGCCAGCCACACCCCCTCCGGCATGACACGCGTCGGAATCGTCGTCGGCATTTCGGCGCGCGAAGCCACGGCGAGGATGTTGGCGCCTTCCATGATGACCGCGCCATCGCGGCGGACGGTCGCGCCGTCGTATATGAAATCCGCCGCAACGGCGTGGCGCATCGTCTGGTTCATCGCGTGCGCGTGACCTTCTGCAAGTGGCGCGGCCGATTGACGTCGACGCCGCGCCGCTCGGCGATGCGAATGGCGAGCGCATAGAAGCTCTGGATCAGGCACACGGCATCCGCATCCGCGTGATCGGGGGCGAGGACCGGCAGCCGGCCCGGAGCCGTCTCGCCCGGCTCGGCGGACAGCAGCGCTGCGCCCTTGCGACGCAGATCGGCGGCCAGTTCCGGCATTCCGGCGGCGGCCGCGTCGGTCGGCATGAACATCAAGATGGGATAGAGCGGCGATACCAGCGCCACCGGCCCATGCTGGAATTCCGCCCCGCTGAACGCTTCCGCGTGAAGATTGCTGGTCTCCTTGAGCTTCAACGCGGCCTCGCGCGCGATCGCAAGCGTCGGCCCGCGGCCGATGGTGATGAGGCTGCTGGCCCCCGCCAATATGCCGAGCGCCGGACCCCAATCGAGCTCGGTCGCAGCGGCGAGGCGATCAGGCAGACGGTCGATCGCCGTCCGCAACCGGTCGTCGCCGGTCCAGGCGGCGATCCAGCGCAGCAGGACGGCGAGCGCGGCGACGAAGGATTTGGTCGCGGCGACGCTCTGCTCGGGGCCTGCCGCCATCGGGATGACGATCTCGCATGCGGCGGCGAGCGGACTCTCCGTTTCGTTGACGATGGCTGCGGTCAGGGCGCCGGCCGCTTTCGCCATCAAGGCGAATTCGGCGAGGTCGTCGCTCCGCCCGGACTGCGAGATGCTCAGAAAAAGCTGGCCTTCGAGTCGCATGCGCCGGGCATAGACCGTCGCGATATTCGGGGCGGCGGCCGCGACCGGGACGCCGAGATACCGTTCGACCAGATGTTTCCCGAACGTCGCCGCGTGGGCGGAGCTGCCCCGGGCGCAACTGACGATGACCCGAGGTTCTTTGCGGCGACACCAGGCGGCAAGCTCGGCCACCGGCTGCAACAGGGCCTCCTGCCGCCGCACCGCCGCCGGCAACTCGCGCAGCTCCGCAGCCATCCCGATCTCGCCGTCGGTCATCCCTGAAGTCCCTGCCCGGCCGCTTGTCGCACTAGGCCGCGACCTGCTGGGCCGCCGTCCGCGCCAGGCGCAACGCTCCGTCGAGCTCATCGCCCTCGGGCGGCACCAGCGATGCCCGGGTGACGGCGGACACCCATTCTTCCATGTAACGAGCAACGCCGCCAACCAGCGCCAGCCGGCGCGCCCCCAACGCGACCAGCCGCGCCGCCAGAGCGTCTATGTGGATTGCGCCAAGTCGCATGAGCTCGACGCCGGCGGGGTCGGCATGTCGCGCATACTCGACCACGAGCGGAGCCAGTGCGCCGAAATCGCGCGGCATGGCCTGGAAGGTCCAACGGGCGATCGCGTGCGGATTCGTTTCAAATCGTTCAAATAACGCGCTCAGCAGATCGGTCCAGGCAATGCGGCCATCGCAAGCCCACAAGACGCGGCGCACGGCCTCGCAGCCGAGCCAGGCGCCGCTCCCCTCATCCGAGGCCGGCAAACCCCAGCCGCCAATTCGGATCCGGCTGTCGCCGAGCTCGGCCCAGCCGATCGTACCCGTCCCGATGACAATAACCCCGCCATCGCGACCGCCATGCGCTCCGACGCAGGCGGCATGCGCATCCGCCGTCACGATTGTTCGACCAAAGGGGAAAACCTGCGATTGCGCCAAGGCGAGATCGTCGGGCTCGGTCGCCCCCGCGAGCGCTAGGCACGCTGTGACCCGCGGCAGATCCTCCATTGAGAGACCGGCCTGGCGAAGGCATTCCCGCGCGGCCTGGAGAATCGAGGCCAGGCTGTTTTCCAGTCCGAGGCGGATATTGGCGGGCCCCGCCAAGCCCTCTCCGAGCCTGGCCCCCGACGAGGCGCAGAGGCGGGCGCGGCACTTTGTTCCGCCGCCATCGACGCCGAGGAGGAGCGTATCTGTCTTCACAGCCTGTTCATTCACGCTGGGTTTCAGTGCTAAACGCGCAACAACGATTCTCGTTTGAACATGTTATCGTAGATGTGTACTCGGATACGTAGATGTGCACTCGGATCGCAGGCTTATGGAAACCGAACGCGCCAGCCCCCGCTATTCCGGCATCGACCAATGGGATCCGAGCGAAATCCTCGACGCCATGGTCGAGGCCCAGTTCGCGGCCGTCGCCGCCACGCGTGCGGCCCGACCAGCCATCGAACGGGCAGCCCGCGCCATCGAGGGGCGGGTTCGCTTTCGCGGCCGGCTGGTTTATGCGGGCGCGGGGACGTCGGGACGTCTTGCGGTTCAAGACGGCGCCGAACTGATGCCGACCTTCAGCTGGCCCGAGGAGCGTCTCGTGCTGTTGATGGCCGGCGGCAAGGAAGCCCTGCTCAGGTCGGTCGAAGGCGCCGAAGACGAGGTCAGCCGAGCCGAACGGCTCGTCCGCCAGCACGTGATCGACAGCAAGGATGCGCTCATCGCCGTGGCGGCCAGCGGCACGACCCCGTTTACGCTCGCATGCTTGCGCGAGGCGAAGCGTCGGGGAGCATTGACGATCGGCATCGCCAACAATCGCAGCACGCCGATTCTGGATGAGGCCGATCATTCCATCTGGCTCGATACCGGCGCCGAACCGATCGCGGGCTCGACCCGACTGAAAGCGGGAACCGCGCAAAAGATCGCGTTGAACCTGATCTCTACTCTGGTGATGATTCTGCTCGGCCGCGTCTACCAGGGGCTCATGGTCGATGTGCAAGCCGTCAACGAAAAACTGGTCCGTCGCAGCGAGGACATGCTGGTGCGGCTCACCGGCTGCAGCCGTGACGCGGCGCGCGATGCGTTGAAACGGGCGCATGGCAGCGTCAAACTCGCCGTCATGCTGTTGCGCGGCTGCGAGCCGGAGGAAGGCGCACGCCTGATCGACCGCGCCGGCGGCCACCTCCGCGCGGCGCTCGCCGCGGTCGGACGACGCAAGACGGACGCGGCCTAGGTGGCGCCGGCGGGCGCGTTGCCGCATCAGGGGATGAAACAACCGAACCGCGGTCTCCGCAGCTCGCTCCTAGCGGCATGTCGCCCAGCAGGATTGTTGTTGCGACGTGCAGTTCAGGCGGCACTGAATCGGCTGAGTGTTCTGGAGGATGTCGATCCGGTTCTGTTGGATCACCTGACCGGCGTTGATGTCCGGCTGGATTTGCGAAACCGTGCCTGAAACCGGGCATTGGTTCGCACAGGTCTGGTATTCTGACTCGAGTTGCAACACCCCCGCCGATTTGGTATCGGCAGGATCGGACCTCGTCCATGCAAGTGGCCGACACTTGGCTCTGCGCAAGACGCACATTGCCCGCCATCGCCGGGCCGGACGGCCAGATCGCCAGCACAGGAATGATCGCCAGAACGTATCTCACGTATGACCTCCTCGGTCGGTGCCTGAGCGCGCGATGCGACCGCCCGGCGCAATATCGGCCGTCGAACCGTCTGGCCCGCATGCCCGGCATGGTGTCGTACCAGCCGGCTTCGCCGGTCGCGATCGCAACGCAAAAACTCGACGCACGCGGAATGTATCCTTACGTCGAGTTCGAGCCCCACGCCCGCGCGGGGTCGCGCGCGTCAGGACGTATATTTGACGGAACAGCCATAGGAGCGCGTCACCGGCATCGAAACCGGCCGGCCGCCAGCAAGTTCGGTGAGCGCGGCATCGACGAAATTGCGTGCCTCCGCATTGTCCGCGATGCGCGTCGACGGCTTGTCGTCGATACCGCCCATGTAGACGAGACGGCCGGTGGGATCGATGATGAACATGTGAGGCGTGGTTTTCGCACCGTAGGCGTGCGCGATCGCCTGCTGCGGATCGAGCAGGACGGCGGTCGGCTTCGCATTGCGGCTCACAGTGAGCTTGTTCGCCTCCTCGGGGGTCACATTGCCCTCCTCGCCGGGCGCCGATGACACGATCGAGAGCCAGATCACACCTCGTTCGGTCCAGCGGCGCTGCAGCGACTGCATGTTGTCGCTGGTGTAGTGACGCCGCACGAAGGGGCATTCGTGATTGGTCCATTCGAGGACGACCGTTTTCCCCTTCAAGTCGTCGAGCGTCAGCGGCTTCCCATTGCTGTCGAGGCCCGTAAAGGCGGGCGCCGGCGCGCCGATGCGCGGTTCGGCAAAGACCGGCCGAGCCGCCAGCGGAACAATAAGCAAACTCGCGCCGCCGAGAACGGCCGTTCGCCGCGAAATGACGGTCATCTCATGCTCCATTCGATTGCGTGCGCTCGGGCCGGAGCCGCGCGATGGTTTCCACGACGATGGATTCCGTCAGAATCTGCGGCAGTATCACCGGCTCCTGCCCACGGATATAAACGAGATACAAGGGCACTCCGTTCCGGCCGTGCCGCTCGATCACGCGGGCGATCTCCGGGTCCCAGTTCGTCCAGTCGCCCTTGAGATAGGCAATGCCGCGGTCACGGAACAGCGCCTTCACGGTGTCGCTCGAAAGCGCCGTGCGTTCATTGACGAGACAGGTGATGCACCACGCGGCGGTCATATTGACGAACACCACACGATTTTCGCCGAGCAATGTGTCGAGTCGCGCCTCACTGAACGGCTCCGCCGCGCCCGCTTCGGCACCGGCAACCTGCGCCGCCGCCGTGGTGCGCACGGGATCGCCCGCAACCGCCCGCACGAGAGGCAGGAGCGCGACGAGCGCAACCACGAACGCCGCGCGGACAACGAGCCGCGACCGGCCTTCCGCTCGCTGGGAAAGTTCGAACGCCCAGGCGGCGAAGCCGATCACGACGAGACCCGCGAGCGCAGCAAACATTCCGGTCGCTCCGACCTGCCGGCTCAACACCCACACAAGCCATGCGACCGTGCCGTACAGCGGGAATGCGAGAACCTGCCGCAATGTCTCCATCCAGGCACCCGGCCGCGGCAGCCACCCGCGCAGTCCAGGCGCGAACGTGATCGCCAGGAACGGGAGCGCAAGACCCAGCCCAAGCGCGAGGAACACGAGAAGCCCGATCTGCGCCGGCTGGGTCATGGCAAAGCCAAGCGCGCTTCCCATGAACGGCGCGGTGCACGGCGTCGCAACCACGGCGGCAACCAGGCCGCCGGTAAAAGAGCCGAACAAACCGTCCTGCGGAACCCAGGTCCCGAGCCGCGCGAACGATCCGCCGAAATTGACGACCCCTGACAGGCTCAGCGCCATTGTGAACAGGCCATAGGCAAGAAGGACGACGACGACAGGCGACTGGAGCTGGAATCCCCATCCGATCTCCTCACCGCCCGCACGCGCGAGGTACAGCGCGCCGCCGAGCACGGCGAAGCTCGCCAGCACGCCGGCGCAATAAGCGAGTCCGTGCAGGCGCATCCGCGCCGGCGACTGGCCCGCGTGATTGGCAAGATGAAGCACCTTGATGGACAGCACCGGAAACACGCACGGCATCAGATTGAGTATGAGCCCGCCGAGCACGGCCAACCCGAGCGCGGCGAGAAGGCCCGTGCCGGCCGTGATCGGGGATTTGCGCGCGCTGCCCGCATCTCCCGCTCCGGCTTGTGGGGCCTTGCTCACGATTTCGAACGCCCGCTGCGCCTGCGCGCCGTCGACGTTCTCCTCAATGAGCAACACGCCGGCGACATTCTCCGGCGGCGTTGCGGCGAGCGCGCTGCGGCGCATGACGATCGAAGCGCCGTCGACCCGCCTCTCCAGCTTCTGCTCTGCGGCGTGGACGATGAGCGCATCCGAGTAAGGCAGGAATCGCGCGCGATAGGCCTCATCCGCAGAAAGCGGCGCGCCGGTCAAATCGAGCGTGACGCTGTCCAGCCCCAGGCGATGCGTCACCCGCCATGGCGCGGGTTGCGGCAACCGCGCGCGCGCGGCGGTGAACAAGCCGGCTGTCGCCGGGTCGGGCCGCGCGCCCGCGTCGCCGGGCGCAACAGCAATATCGAGCGTCACATGCAATTCGCCGGGGATGCATTCGCGTTCGCACACCAGATAGGAAACATCGGCGCCCAGCCGCACCGGCCCGGCCGCATCGAGGGTCGCAGGCGGCGTGATCCTCACCAGCAGGACCGCGTCGCCCTCGTAGCCGTAGGTCGCAACCGGGCCGACATTGATCTGGCTCGGCGTCGGCCACACGATCGGGCCAGCGGTAAAGCCTTCGGGAAGACGCCAGGCGATATCCGTCGCAAGCCCGGCGTCGCCCGGGTTGCGCCAATAGGTGTGCCAATGCTCGCGCATCGCGAGGCGGACGCCGACCCAGAAGGATCGGGCGGGCGCAATTGCGGAGTCTTCCGACAACAGATCGACGCGGACCAGCCCGGCGGGATCAGGCGAGGATGCCCAGGCGCCATTCACGAGCAACGCCGAGATGAGGCAGAGCGCGTTCAGGATCGATCGCATTGCGCGTCCTTGAATAGCCCCCCTCCCCCATGCCACGCGGGACAGGGGATGACAAGGCGACCGGTCGAACCGGCGCTGTCCCGCCTGGGTGCGACCTGCCCCGCCGAATAGCCTTCGGCAGTGGGGCGCATATATTCAACCAGCGCCCTTGTTCAACCAGCGCCCTCGCCCGAGTGGAAGATCGCACGCAGTTCGCGTATACCTATTGCGCGTGCTTGCACATATAACAAATTGTGCATTCGTAGGGAGCTTTGCCTTGCCCGCTTTCAGGCTGGTGAAGGACGATATTGAGCGCGGCCGGATCAAACGCTGTCGGGGCGTGGACTCTCCTTTCGCGCGGTTAAAGAGCCCGCTCGGTGAATCCGAAACGGCAAAGCGCGCGGAGCCGGCGACGCTTCCCACGCCGCTATGGAGCACGCCATGACCTTGCAGCGGGACGCCCTGCGGACCGAAAAGTCGGTGCTGATCGACCAGCCGCGGATCGACATCGCCGACCTGCTCTCGCGCGCCCGCGACGCGAGCAATTTTCTCAAGGCGCTCGCCCACGAGTCGCGCCTGGTCATCCTGTGCCTGTTGGCGGAAGGCGAAAAATCGGTGATGGAGCTGACCGAATTGCTCGGCCAGCGTCAACCCTCGGTCTCGCAGCAGCTCGCGCGGCTGAAGAGCGAGGATCTGGTGCAGGCGCGCCGCAACGGCAAACACATCTACTATTCCCTCGCACGCGACGAGGTGCGGGACATCATTCTTGTGCTGCATGCCGCATTCTGCGGCGACATGCAGCCGCGGTCGCCGGCCGGCAATCGCCTGCGGGTCAGGGGGCGCGGCACGGCCTCGCCCCGAACGGCGCGTCAACGGCGCGATCGAGCGGCCGGCCGGTGAGCCGATATCGCCGCGCAGCTTCGCGCGGCATGCTCCGCTGTCGCGAGGCAGCGCGTGAGCACGATCTCCGCCGGCAGTAGATTACATCTCAATTTTCATATATGTATAGCGAGGCGAGCCTCGGAGCGCACGCGCCCCGAGACCGGCCGGGCGTATTGGATATGTAGAGCAAATGACAGGTGAATTATGGGCAAGAATGTTGGGACGGTGGATCGCATCATCAGGATCGTAATTGGGCTAGTGCTGATCGCCTATGCGATCCCCCTCGGATTTTCGCACACTGGATGGAATTGGGTGGGCTGGATCGGCGTCGTTCCGTTGATTACCGGGATCGTCGGCATGTGCCCCGCCTATCGGCTGATTGGCCGATCGACTTGCCCCGCAAAGGCGAGCTAGCTGTGAGCTTTCCCCATCGCGTCCCGAAGCCCTCTGCTGACTCGGAAGTGATACGATGCGAGTTTCCTGACCGTCGGTTCGCGCCCTCCCCGATCCGTCGGTAGCGGTATAAGCTCTTCCCGCCGGCCGAAGCGGGCTGATCACGCGGGCCGGTCGGGTTAGGAACTTCGCGCATGCGTTCGCAGAGCGGTCCGATCGATGCGGAGGGCATTTGGCGCGAGGTGCATGCGAGCGCTGCGCGCGGCGGCGCTGCGTTGTTTCTCGACCGCGACGGCGTGGTGGTGCAGGAAACCGACTACCTCAGCCGGATCGAAGACCTTGCCATTGTCCCGGGCGCCGCGGCAGTGATCGCGACCGCCAACCGCCGCGGCGTCCCCGTCGTGTTGGTGACCAATCAGTCCGGGATTGGACGCGGCTATTTCGGATGGGCCGAGTTTGCGGCCGTCCAGCGTGCGATGTCATCCCGCCTGGAGTTCGCAAGGAGCCCGCATTGATGCGGTCTATGCCTGCCCGCACCATGCAGCCGGCGTCGGCGAATACGCAATCGCGCACCATCCGGCGCGCAAGCCCGCTCCTGGCATGCTGCTGCGCGCCGCCGCCGACCTCGATCTGAATCTGAGACAATCCTGGCTGGTCGGCGACAAGCGCAGCGACATCGAGGCGGCTAAGCGCGCAGGACTTGCTGGCGCGATGCACGTGCTCACCGGGTACGGCGAAGCGGAGCGGGCGGAAACGGCGCGGCTCGCCGAGACCGATTTTGAAGTCCGGTTCGGCGGCTCGATCGCCGATGCGATCACGCTTCCGATTCTTGCGCCGGGTTGAGCCGAATTACACCATCCTGCTGGTCTATAGCCATATTCACGAATGAGCTCTGGGCAAGATCGCAGCCGCCATTAGCGAGGCAGAAACACGATGAAGGCTGTTTTCATTGAACGCTTCGGCGGACCGGACGTCTTGCAATATGGCGATTTTCCTGATCCCGTCGCGGGTCGCGGCGAGGTGGTCGTCGATGTCGTCGCCGCCAGCGTCAACGCCGCGGATTGGAAAGTGCGCGCGGGCCATTACGAACAATCGACGTTTCCATTCGTCCTGGGTCGGGATTTTTCCGGCGTCGTCGACGCGCTTGGCGAAGGTGTCACTGAATTCAAACCTGGCGACCCCGTCTTCGGGGTTTGCGATCGCGGCCAGGAGGGTGCGTATGCCGAGAAGGTCGCGATCAACGCCGGTATCGTGGCGAGGAAACCGGACGGGCTGTCGCATGTAAACGCCGCCGCCATGGCGCTCACCGGCCTGACGGCGCTGAATGCGATCGAGGACACCTTGAAACTGCAGCCCGGCGAAACGATCCTGATCCATGGCGGCGCGGGCGGCGTCGCAAGCTTTGCCATTCAGCTTGCCAAGCATATCGGCGCTCATGTGATCACCACCGCGAGCGCGAGGAACCATAATTATGTGTGGAGCCTCGGAGCGGATGAAATCATCGACTACAACGCCGAAGATTTTGCCAAAGTCGTAAGCAATTGCGACGCCGTCTTCGATACAGTCGGCGGCGATGTGGCGCAGAGATCCTTTGCGGTGCTCAAACCGGGCGGCCGGGCCGCCTTTATCGGGTCCGGCGCGCAGGCGCCGAAGCCGAATCGAGCCGATGTCACGTCTTTGAGGCCGGTGGTCGGACGAACCCGTCGGCATCTCGATCGCATCGCTCAATTATATCTGCAAGGCGCTGTCCGCGCGCCTGAGATCAAGCTCCTGCGCTTGTCCGACGCGGTCAAGGCTCATCAACTCAGCGAGTCGCGCCATGTCAGGGGCAAGCTCGTCTTTCAAGTCCGTTGAACGGCCTGCTTAATTGCTCTGCATATCCATCGCACGCGGGATTTGCCGAATGATCCTCAATGAACAACAAGCAATGATCCGCGACACCGCCCGACGGTTCGCACGCGAGCGGCTCAAGCCGAACTCGGCCCGCTGGGACCGGGACAATGTCTTTCCGCGCGACGAGCTCATGGAGATGGGTCGGCTCGGTTTTTTCGGAATGACGGTGCCGGAGGAATGGGGCGGACTCGGCGCCGACGCGGTATCGCTCGCCGTCGCCATCGAGGAGATCGCGGCGGGCGATGCCTCCTGCGCCACGATCATGAGCGGGCACAACTCGGTCGGCTGCATGCCGATCGCGACCTTCGGCACGCACGAGCAGAAAGAACGCTTCCTGCGGCCGATGGCGCAGGGGACCATGTTGTCCGCGTTCTGCCTGACCGAACCGCAAGGCGGGTCCGACGTTGCGGCGATGAAGGCCCGGGCGCGGCGCGACGGCGACCACTACGTCCTGTCGGGCACGAAACAGTTCATCACGACGGGCAAGCATGCGCAGGTGGCGCTCGTATTCGCCAAAGTCGCGCCGGAAAGCGGCAGTGTCAGCGGCATCACCGCCTTCATCGTTCCCACCGACACCGAGGGCTACGTGATCGGTCGAATCGAATCCAAGATGGGTCAGCATGCCTCCGACACCTGCGAGATCATTTTGGAGAACCTGCGCGCGCCCGCCTCGCTGCGCCTCGGCGAGGAGGGACAAGGCTACCGCATCGCGCTATCCAACCTCGAGGGCGGCCGCATCGGAATTGCTGCGCAGGCGGTGGGAATCGCGCAAGCGGCCTTCGAAGCGGCGTTCGCCTATGCGCGGGAGCGCATCACCTTTGGCAAGCCGATCATTCAGCACCAAGCAGTCGGATTCCGGCTCGCCGCCATGGCGACCCGCATCGAGGCCGCGCGCCAGCTGGTGCTGCACGCCGCCGCCCTGCGCGACCTCCGGCGGCCATGCCTCAAGGAGGCCTGCATGGCCAAGCTGGTCGCCTCCGAGGCGGCCGAATGGGTGTGCTCGGAAGCCGTCCAGACGCTCGGCGGCTATGGATATCTGCGCGATTTTCCCGTCGAGCAGCTTTATCGCGACGCCCGCGTTACGCGGATTTACGAAGGAACGAACGACATCCAGCACTTGGTCATTCTCCGCGAATTGACCAAGTCGTGACCCCTGGCGCCTGCGCGAGCCAGATCGGTCCGGGCGGCGATGTCAGGGCTCGAGCCGGAATGCGACGAGAAAGCGCGAGACCATGTTGTAGGCCGCGATCGTGGCAATAAGCTCGACCAACCGCTTGGCGTCGAAGTGCGCCTCCAGCGGCGCGAATAAACGATCGGGCAGATTGACGTCGCGGGTGAGCGCATCGGTCGCGGCAAGCACGGCGCGTTCGAGCGGAGTAAAGTCAGCGCCCAGTTCAACGTCGCGGATCGCGGCGATCTTGTTCGCGGCGACGCCTGCCTTCACCGCGATCGGCGCATGCGTCTCGAATTCGAATGCGGCCTTGTTCAGGACCGCGATCCGCAGAATGATGAGCTCGCGCAGATCGGCAGGAATCGCGGTCTGGTTTCGGATCGCGGTCAGCATTCGTTCCCAACCCGAGGCGACCGGGCCGCTGTTCAGCAAGGCGCGATAGAGAAGCGATACGCTTCCGCGTTCAGCAACGATCCGGCTTTCGATCGCGGCAAGTTCGGGAACAGCGCCGGGCTCGACGAGGGGAATCCGAATTCCAGTGGCAGCCATCGCTCGATTAATCCGTTTCGACGTTCTTCGCGCAGATCGATGCGTCCCGTTGCTGGCGTCCGCAACGATCGTCACGGGCTACCGCGTAGCACACCTTCCGATCTCGTCGGCGTTCAATAGGCCAAACCGCTGATCGATATACGCGCACGCTCTTGCGCCGGCGTTGCTTCACCCACGATTGAGCGTCCCCATATTACGCCCGTTGCGCCGAGGAGTATGGGCTCGCCGCAACGTCTCAGAGCGGGCGGGGTTGGTAAGCGGGCAGCCGTTCTAGATGTTGCATTTATGGAGCGTGACTGGAAATTCTGAATCGGACTCGCATCGAAACTTACAGCGTATGGAACGGAAATTAGCTTTGTTAGGATAATCCGATGCCTCAAATCGAACTTCATTATGATCGAAATCGATATTGATTGGATCCTTTGCGGAAAAGTCTTTTTGCACGGCTTTGGTTATATCCTCTTTGGAGCAAGCGACCTTCTTGACTGATTTCCCATTTGCGGGGGCAGCAATAAGCACTGCGAACATGGTTGCGGCTGCAATCACTTTCATCTGCCCTCCTCCCTGGGAAGGACGGTCGGTCCAGTCGAGGCGATCGTTTGGTTGGTAGCATATTTTTGCGGCATCAGCCCTCCTGTCTAAGTTGCACTCATCCACACAGAGCCGCCGGCGTCGTCGGCTTAGCTGATCGGCCGCAACCAGCCATACGGCTGCGCCAAAACCTCCAAGGCGAGGTCACGCCCCCTCCAAGCCAAGAGCGACAGCACGATAATTTCCTAGGGGGAAAGATATTTTGCCGGCCAGGGGGCCGGAGGATCACGGCGCCGAAATGACAAGTTTTTGAAATCGCAGGGCCGATCTTAAGACTGCACGCATCCGAGCTTGTCGGAGGAAAACAATACCGCCAGCGTCATGTTTCGCTTATCGCGCCATGCACAACGATGAGGCAGCAGCGCCGCCGCCCGGATCTGCCCCCAAATTGCCGTGGAGTTGAAGTCCAAATGAATGACTTTACCGAAGCCTCGACGATACGAGTGGAGCGGTGACGCTTTGCTCATTCAGGCAGATGCTGGTCAACTCACTTCTTGTCATGGCGCCATGACAAGATTTTCCTTGCGCAAGGAAAATTCATAGGATTTTGACTGGATGCATAGCTCGATTGGGATGTCGGCCGCATGGTGGTGGGGCTGCGCCGTCGCCACGTCCATATTGATCGCATCCCTTGTCACGATATGCGTCGACGCCGTTTCTGATCCGGAATGGTGGAGAAAATGATCGGCGCCGCTGCGGCGACCCGCCTTGGCGTTCTCACGCGCATATAAGGCCATCATTTGAGGCCGTGCTGGAGTTGATCGGCGAATTGGCTTGAGCAGATGGCTCGCCAGGGTGCGACGTGTCAGGTAAATCGCGAAGCACACGTAAGCCCCCGCTTCTGAACCGTTCGCGCTCCGCTTGGCGCCTCGGTGTTGTCTCCGCAACTCTGTTAGCAATCATCAAGAGAGATGCGGGAGTTTTTTTTTTGGCGTTTGGGGGCCTGATGAACTAAAGCTCCGCCAGATCGGAACTTAAGTTCCGCTTCTCGATGTCTCGAAGGACCGTACTTTGCGCCGAGGCCTACACCTACTTCCGGCGAGATGAGAACGAGGCCTAGCAGGCGAACCTGAAGTTGCTACGGCTCCGCCTGAGCAGGCGCCGATTTCGGCTCGGACGCTTGCGGCGGCACTGCCGCAGCGGCATGCGCGGGTGCCGCCGTCCTCTTCGGAGCCTTGGCTGTCTGCGGCCGTGGCTTGCGCGCCGGTTTATCCTTATTCTCAGGCGGCGTGTCCGCCGTCTTTATCTCCGATTGCCCGTCCTTAGCAGAGGACTCGCTTGTCTCCTCCTCCGGCGATTCCGGCGCAACCTGCCCTGTCGTGATGTCGCTCAGCTTGTAAGCGCATCCTGCGAGGCCGCCTGCCACTATGACCAAAGAAACGAGTGCTACTCGAGAGCCGTTCTCGTCATCATTGCGTGGTCTATTGGATGAGGCGCTGGTCTCGCAGACCGTCCGCGATCTAGTGGCCGGCTCGGACTTGGCTTTCGAAGAGCCGGGAACGCACGCACTGAAAGGCTTGTCCAATGAGTGGCGTTTATCGGGCAAATTTGAACTGAAGCACTTGCGTTAGCGAAGCGATCGCGCCGGCCCAACCGCGCAGGGGCAACCTGGGCGTCGATCTACCTTGAAGACAAGTTGTCAGACGGTCGGAGTCTGGCAACGCTGATAGTGAGAACTGGTTGTCCCAGATAGGCAGGGCCCAATTCGGTAGGTCGGCGGCCTGCAGCTCGGCCCACGAATACATTCCGAGAAGCGGGTACCGAGTCTCGTACCAACAGCCGCGCTCCCGAGCGTCTGCGGTCATCGCTCCGTCGCCTTCACGCTTCCACAATCGCGCCAGGGAATAGCTTCGTCCCGCAGTGAGAGCAGCTTTTTGTGCCTGGTATAATGCTTCCGCGATGTTGCCAAGTGGATCCGCCACAGCGAATTCTAAGAGTGGGACCTCGATATTGGTCGAACCATATGGCGCATCGTGCAGATTATAAGACCACACGCCAAATTCGTCTAAATCTCTTTCAAGCGTTATAGCCACTAACACCAATCTTGGATAAAGAATGAGTCCGCTTATTTGAAAGCCATTTGGCTCACGCATGGGTTCGCTGCTGTTTGTACTCCCGAAGCCGCGCCGCTGACTCAGACTTGTTATTCGTACATCGAACTGCTTGCTCGTAGCGAAGTAATTAATAGTATTCTCATCCCAGGCGCTGCTGGCTTTTGACGTAAGTCTTAGCGGCTCGTGCTTATTGTTCAAAATCATGGCTTGTTTTCCAATCTCTCGACAGAATGTTTAACCGGCCTTGCAGCCGACACTTGCCATTCGCTAATAGCGCAGCACTCGCGTTATTCTTAGGCGAGCAGTCGCAAACCGCGGCTTTTATTTACACAAGGTTACCTAATCATTAAACCAAAGAGACAGGTATACAATTTATAAACGATATGCCAATGTATTAAGCAGCTCTAATGATAGATGCCAAAAAAACCAGCTGCTTAGTGTAGTATCCAGCGCAATCGTTACTCCCGCATCGAGGGATCAGTCGTTTTCTGGAACCCGAGCAACCGGCAGCCATTGTGTGGGCATTGCAGTAAGCAGCCGTTGGGGGGGGTCAATGACCAGCGGTGGCAGCCCCGCGTGAATCTCTCACGGAATTGAGCTCGCGAGGACCGATCATGCCGCTGAGCTGGCACTCAAAAGAACCAAACGAGGAACTGGACTACACGGTCAATTGGGCCAGGGACCTTGGCGACGACACCATCGCGGCATCAACTTGGACAGTTCCTCTCGGCCTCACTGAAAACGGATCATTCAACACTGAGACTACCACTACGATCTGGCTGTCCGGCGGGGAACTATCGAAAACCTACGTCATCAATAATGAGGTGGTCACCGCAGACGGCCGGACTTACCGCGAAAACATCTATCTTACGATCGCCCGGAAATAAACGATGCGCCTACCGCCCCAGCCGCCATGAGCGACGATACGCTGCTTCCCTTCGACCTTTCATCTGTCCGGCGCAAGAAACTCACAGTTGATTTTGCCGGCGGCAATCAGTCCTCGGCTGGCGGTCTTTTGCTGTTGCGAGAGGCGGAGCGCAAGCTCGGGGTGTGCCGGCGGCTTGCGGAGGCGATGCCGGATCGGCGCGATCCGGACCGGGTGCGGCACGCGATGTTCGAGATGGTGATGGCGCGAGCATCGGCGATTGCGTGCGGCTACGCGGACGCCATCGAGCTCGACCGGCTGCGGCATGATCCTTTGATGAAGGTCGCGGTTGGCCGCTGTCCGGAAACCGGGGCGCCGCTGGCGTCGCAATCGACCATCTCTCGTCTGGAGAATGCGCCGAGCAAGACCGAGGCGGGGCGGCTGTCTGCAGCTCTGCTTGATCAATTCGGCACGACCGTGAAGCCGGGCAAGCTGGAGGTGCTCGACATCGACGACACGTTCTGCACGGCGCATGGCGGCCAGCAGCTTGCGTTGTGGAACGCGCATCACGACGAGCGTGGTTTTGCGTCGATGCACATCTATCACGTGGCGAGCGGCAGGCCGGTGGCGGCGATCCTGCGCCCGGCGCGCACCCCCAAGGGCAGCGAGGTGCGCACCGTGATCAAGCATGTGACCAAGCGCCTGCGCCGCCATTGGCCGAAGACCCGCCTTGTGTGGCGCGGCGACAGCCTGTCCCTCTTGAAAATTATGTCCGCGAATAGCAATGATGCAGTCCTGAGAGAACCGGCACAGCAACGATCGCTCCCCGTCGCTGGATTGATCGACCGAGCGGAGCACCCTGACGCGAAACCTGCGCGACCGGCGGGCGGTGGCGCGCTACAGCGGATTGACGGGCGCGCCCAATCAAAGCGGCAGCTTCAGTCGGGAACGGGGACTGCCGAGTCGGCCCGGGGAATTGCACCCCGAGCCGCTCACAGATCCGGACTTGACACTCTCGCGTCATCCGGCTCGTGCCATCGCACGAAGGCTGCCGCCTTCCGCCGAAGATTTGGGTTCCTCCCGGTTGACCCGGTTGACCCAAGCTCGACGGCGATGGCCTGCTCCCTTCGCTCCACGGGCGTTACCCCGCTTCTCCGCTAATACGGAGCAGTCCGCCCCTAACCGGCGCATCGGTACTTTTGGCCTCGCGGTTGGCGCCGCTTGTGCCTTTTCCCTTAGCATCGCCGTGTAGGTTCTCACGTTCCGTACAAGAGCCAGGTTGAGCTTCGCGCCGCCTACATGCCGGATGCCGCTTGGGCAGTCTCAGGACATCCCCCAAGCTTATCCCGGAGGACGGGTCACCCCCCGGTTTTGACATCGCCTAATCCGCTTTCGACACTTCTGCAGCGGTTGGACTGAACGGCTTCGCCGTAGAGAAGTGACCATCGCCGTGCGGAATGATCGAGGGTATTTGTTCGAAGGCCGGGAAGAGGTCCTGGCTTGATGGCTCGAACAAAGGATGACATCGATGACACCGTTACGCGCAAGGATGATCGAAGACATGACGCTGGCCGGTTTTGCGCCCAGGACTTACCTTGCCGGAACGGTTTGGAATAGGCTGGCGGCACCTGCTTGACCTCATGACCGAGTCAACGAGCTCACGCGCTACGTGATGAGAAGCCATGCCGGCTTCGATGCCGATGAGGCATGGCGGACTGCCGGATGGAATTTGCGGGAACCACAGCGAGACGGCGGCCAGAATCTCCTCTTTCAGGTCGGAGATCAGGTTGGAGCGGCCGAGCGCCGAGCGTTCGTGCGCGAGCAGGATCTGCAGCCGCTCGCACGCGACCAGCGCGGAGTTGTCTCGTTTGAAAAGCAGCGACCAGTTCATGCCGCTCTCCGTCCGAACAACTTGTTGAGCAGTCCGCGCTTTTGGCTGGGGATGGCCACGTCCGTCTGTTTGCCAGTGAGACGGCGGGCAGCGTCCATGTAGGCGCGGGCAGGCGCGCTCGCGGGATTGTGGAGCACGACCGGTGTACCGAGGTTCGAGGCGCGGAGCACCTCCTCGTTCTCCGGAATGATGCCCAGCAGCGGCAGCGAGAGAATCTCCATGACGTCGGCAATACTCAGCATCTCCCCGCGCGCCGCGCGACCTAAATCGAAGCGCGTGACCAGGAGGTGCTTGGCGATGCGTTCACCCTTTTCCGCTTTCTCGGTCTTAGCGTCGAGCAGACCGATAATGCGGTCGGAATCTCGCACCGAAGAGACCTCCGGATTGGTGACGATAACAGCGATATCGGCGTATCGCATCGCGAGCGTCGCGCCACGCTCGATGCCCGCCGGGCTGTCGCAAAGAATCCAATCAAACTGGGTGCGCAGTTCGTTAATCAGCTTCGCCACACCCTCTTCTGTGAGAGCGTCCTTGTCTCGGGTCTGCGAAGCCGGGAGCAACCATAGTTTCTCGATGCGCTTGTCGCGAATGAGGGCCTGTGAGAGTTTCGCCCCGCCTTGCATCACATTGATCAAGTCGAATACCACGCGGCGCTCCGCTCCCATCACCAGGTCGAGATTGCGCAGGCCGACGTCAAAATCCACCACCACGGCGGTTTGTCCCGCCTGCGCCAGCGCGGCGCCGAGGGCGGCGGTGGAGGTCGTTTTCCCGACGCCACCCTTGCCAGATGTGACGACTACGACGTTGGCCATCTTGCCACCCTCCTGCGTTGAGTCATTCCAGGGCTGCGATCAACAAGTCACCATCTTCGAGACAGGCCGCTGATTGCCAGCAACTCAGCTTTGTTTCGGACGCAAAAGATGCGGGCACGCGGATGGCACGTCGAACCGGCCATGCCGCGACCCCGGAGCGCGCCATAAGACACGGATCGACCCGCCGGGCGGCCAGTTCCGCTCCCCCGATATCGAGGACAGCCCGTCTACCACTCCGGAGCCAATCACCCGATCCTGCACGCCAGCGGCGACCGGCGGCTGTGGTGCGAGCACGAACGGAAATGAATACCGAAAACGAAACGACTGTTGGGGCGGAGGAGCGCTTGTCACGACAACTTCGATTCTTAACAGGGCGTGAATCTGATTAGCGCGTCGGATGGTTAATGAACGATTAAAAACGATCTCTCGCGGTTACAGCTTCGCGTATTTTTTAATCCGTGTGGGGGCGTTCGTGGAACCGCGAGAGCATCCAACGGTGGGTACAGGAACAGATTATGCTGTCGCTCGGCCTAAGCGAATATGAAGGCGGCAAGGCGGATGGACGGTTGCACAGCCCGAACGAGATAATGGGCTTTCGCGCGAGTGCGGATGCGTTGGCGAGGCGCGCGGGTGCAGCCTGCAGAAGTCTGCTGTTGCGCCCCGGCAGGGCCGGCGACAGAACTGGGGAAAATTCAAGGCCCATAAATGGCGAGGATTTAACGCCCGCCTACAGGCCGTACCTGAATCTCAGAGCATCCGTTAGTGACCGGCTCTGAGAGGCAACAAGGGAGCGCATATTTACCGCTCGTTAATCATGAATTAATACATGGATGAGGCCTCAGATTTATCTGAGCAACAGGAGGCCCAAACATGGAACTGACTTTGGAACACCGCATTCGCGAGCGCGCCTACTTTCTGTCGCTCGCGGGCGGCGGAGCGGGCGACGGGGTCAATTTTTGGCTTATCGCCGAGCGCGAGGTGCTGGCGGAAGTCGCGATGGAATCTGCGGCAGCCTCCCAGCTCGCGGAAACCACCCAGTCGGTGGAAACGGCGAAGCCGACGGCCGTCCTGCAAGCGACGGAAACTGCGCGGCAGCCAGCAGCGGAGCAGCCGAAGAAGACCGCACACAAGCCGCTAGCCGTCGCCAAGGGTTGGGCGAAGACGTCCGCCAAGGCGATCGCTCCTGCCGTCGCGGAAAGCCCGGCAGTCACGGCGAAGCGCCGATTGCTTGCAGATATAACGAAGGCCATCATGTGACCGGGACGCCACTGTGGTTCCCGCAAATTCCATCCGGCCGGATTCGCGCGGTGATGCGGTGTCTGCTTTGCTGGGCATGGCGTGTGCTCCTCGTGCTCTTAAAGCCCCCCGCCGGCTCTGATAGCCGTTAGGGGCGGGAGCACGGCCGGTCCATCCCATTGGCCACACTCGTCTGCCCGATGGCGATGCCCAGTTTGAGCAGCTCGCCATGGATCCGTGGGGCGCATTGGCAAGGCTCACGTCGCGGATCAATTGGCGAAACGCAACCGGCACCGTTGGTCTTCCCCGGCGAGGCCTCGATCGCCAGCGCCAATACGCTGTGAACCCGGCACGATGCCACCCAATGAGCGGCAAAACCTGATCGAGTTGGCTCGGGACGGGTCGGCCGCTCATCGTCTGGCCCGACGTGCGAACGCGCTGGTGTTGCTAGACGATGGGATGAGCTGCGAGGCGATTGCGAAGGTCCTGTTGCTGGACGACGACACCATCCGCACTTGGTATCGCCTGTATGAAGAGGATGGGATCGAGGGGTTGACGAACTTCAGCTACGAGGGCAGCGCTTGCCAGTTGAGCGGCGAGCAACAGGAAAAGCTGAAAGCCTGGGTCGCCACGGCCTTACCGCGCACAACGCGCCAGGTCGGCGCCTGGATCGAGAATGAATTCGGCGTCGTTTACGAAGGCCGGTCAGGACTGATCGCGTTGTTGCATCGCCTGGGGCTCGAATATCACAAACCCAATGTCATCCCGCGCAAGCTCGACGAAGAAAAGCAGAAGGCTTTCATTGAGGGCTACGAAAAGCTGCTGAATTCCTTGGGCGACGACGAGGCCGTGCTGTTTGCGGACGCCGTGCATCCGACCCATGCGGCGCGGCCTGTCGGCTGCTGGGCGCCGAGCCAAGAGAAGCTCGCGATCGAGCAGACGAGCGGGCGTCAACGCATCAACATTCACGGCGCGATCGACCTGGAGACCGGACAAACCCGGATGATCGAGGCCCTGACCATCGACGCCGCCTCGACGATCAGGCTGCTGCAATCGATCGAGGCGCTCTATCCGATGCTGGCGCTCATCCATGTTTTCTTGGACAACGCGCGTTATCATCATGCCAAGCTCGTGCAGGAATGGTTGGCCCTGCCGGGACGACGCATCAAGCTGCACTTCATCCCAACGTATTGCCCGCACTTGAACCCGATCGAACGGTTATGGGGCCTCATGCACAGAAACGTCACTCACAACAAGTGCTACGCAACTTGGGGTTGCTTGGAAGGCTGGAACGAGGGCGGTGTATAAGTCAGCTTCGGTGCGGTTCTCGACGGTGGAGTTGGGTTCTGCCGCCGCGAATGCAACAATCTGAATAGCAGCAGCGAGCGCCCAGTCACATTATAGACGTGCCCGAACTTCAGACGGACCGCTCCGATTTCATCCTCGACATGGTCCAGATTGGTGTCGATGAGTTTGAGCCAAGCTCGTCCCGCCGCCACGCGCGGCAGCTTGAACAGCACGACGTCGTGGTGCGCATTGACGATCAGCAGCATCGTCGCGTCGCTCCCGCGCTTGAGAATGCCGGTCGCCTGCGCGCGGCCGTCGAACACCACGCCCAAGCACCTTGCCCGCGTGTCGCTCCATTGCTCCGGCCCCATCACGAGACCTTGCGGATCGAGCCACGTTGCGTCACATACGCCGATGGCGTCGTTCCACTCCCCGGTGAAGAAGCGAGAGCGTCGAAGCACAGCGTAGTTGAGTTGCAACTCGATCAAGCGCTGCACGAACCGGCACAGTTCGGCGTCATCTTCGTTCCAATCCCAGTTGACCCAGCTGATCTCGTTGTCCTGGCAGTAGGCGTTGTTGTTGCCGCGCTGCGTCCGCCCGAACTCATCGCCGGCGGTGATCATCGGCGTGCCCTGCGACAACAGCAGCGTCGCCAGCATGTTTTTCTTCTGCCGCTGGCGCAGCGCGCAAACCTCAGGGTCGTCAGTCGGTCCTTCGGCCCCGTGATTCCAGCTGTAATTAGCGTTGTGACCGTCGCGATTGTCCTCGCCGTTCGCCTCGTTGTGCTTGTCGCTGTAGCTCACCACGTCGTTCAGCGTGAGGCCGTCATGGGCGGTGACGAAGTTCACGCTCGCCCACGGCTTGCGTCCGCGTCGGTTGAATATGTCGCCCGAGGCGGTGAGACGAGCGCCGAAAGGGGCAAGCATCCCGTCGTCGCCTTTCCAAAAGCGACGCATTACGTCGCGATACTGGTCGTTCCATTCCGCCCAGCCGGGCGGGAAGCCGCCGACCTGATAGCCGCCCGGTCCGCAATCCCACGGCTCGGCGATGAGCTTAACGGAGGATAGCACCGGGTCCTGACGGCAGGAATTGAGGAAGCCGCCGTTTTCATCAAAACCACAAGGCTCTCGCCCGAGAATGGTGCCGAGATCGAAGCGGAATCCGTCGACACGCATATCCTCCACCCAGTAACGCAGGCTGTCGGTGACCATCTGCAGGACGCGCTGATGCGACAGATTGAAGGTGTTGCCGGTGCCGGTATCGTTGATGTAGTAGCGCCGCTGGTCGGGCTGCAGCCGGTAATAGGAGGCGTTGTCGATGCCTTTGAAGGAGAGCGTCGGCCCGCGCTCATTGCCCTCCGCGGTGTGGTTGTAGACGACGTCGAGAATGATCTCGATGCCGGCGTCGTGCAGGCGCGCGACCATCTCCTTGAACTCGGAGAAGGCGAAATCCGGCACGCTCGCATAGCGGCGCTCCGGCGCGAAAAAGCCGATCGTGTTGTAGCCCCAGTAGTTGACGAGGCCCTTGTCGAGCAAATAGGAGTCGTCGACGAAATTGTGAATTGGCAGAAGCTCGACCGCAGTGACGCCAAGCCGGCGCAGATAGTCGACGACGCTGGGGTGGCCGAGCCCGCGAAATGTGCCGCGCAGCGGCTCCGGCACGTCCGGATGCAGCTTGGTGAACCCGCGCACATGCAGCTCGTAAACGATCGTGCGGTCCCACGACACGTTTGGCGGGCGAACCTCTCCCCAGGTAAAGGCCTGATCGACCACGCGGCATTTGAGCATCAACGGCGCCGAGTTCCGCTCGTCGAAGGTGCGATCGTCGCCGCTTTCGAGCTTATAGCCGAACAGTTCGGGCCCGAAGCGGAGCTGGCCGACGACGGCCTTGGCGTAGGGATCGAGCACCAGCTTATGCGGATTGTAGCGGTGGCCGTTTTCAGGTTCGTAAGGGCCGTGCACGCGATAGCCATAGATGGTGCCGGGTCGGGCATCCGGGACGAAGCCGTGCCAGACCTCGTCGGTGTACTCGGGCAATTCGATCCGCTCGATTTCCTTCTCGCCGCTATCGTCGAACAGGCACAGCTCGACCTTGGTCGCGGTGGCGGAGAAAAGAGCGAAGTTCACCCCGAGGCCGGTCCAGGTCGCTCCTAAAGGATAGGGAGATCCCTCCCGCAGCCGTGGCTTTGTTGCGTCGCGGCTCCGGGTTTCTGCGTTCGCCGCGTCCGGCGGAACGAGTCTCACTTCCATCATAGAAAGCCCCTCAGTCCCTTCTTGTCGGTCATCGAACGCGAACAAGGAACGAAAGTTCCCCGGCGCGGTGCAGCAAAGCTTCGGGATAGGCGACGCCCGGCTATGCAGAATGGAAAGACCGAAGCATTCGAACAAAGAAACCGACGAAAAAGGAAAGATGTAACGCGCATTTCTCACACTGCTGAGTGCATCGGCGCTGCGAATCAACGAAAACCGTTGTGCTGCAACCATTTTCGTCGACGCGCGGAGCGCCCCGATGCTGACAGAGTGTCGATTTGTTTGGATTTGAACCTGTTGAAGGCCGCGCGGTGGTGGCGGCGTTCGATGCCGGCGCGATCACCTCGGATGCGCCGGAAAGTCGCCGATACACTTGCTGCTCACATTGCTGACTGGCGTGATCCTTTGCACGCAGCGTCCCGGAGACGAGAGATGTCGAACTCCTGGCGTCCCGGTTTTGTCTGTCGTCGGGCGCTGAACCGAGCCGACGTAGGCAGCGAGACCCTACAGCCGAGCTCGGGAAAAACCACATCGACCAGAGCCGTCCGTTCCTTTGACGGGAGCTCGATCATAGCGATATCGAAGCGACCGGAGGCGACCTGTTCGCCGCGGCGCTCCTCCGTTACGACTTCGAGCGCATCCGACACGTCGTAGAGCACCAGCGTGCCGTCCCGCAGATGCTTGCGGGCGAGCGCCGTCTCGACCGGCGGCTGGCGCTCCCCGAGCCAGTCGAGCGCGACATAAAGCTCGTCCTCGTCGACCGGCCCAAGACCGAGCACCTCGCCGAGGCTGGAAGCCGCGGTGAGCGGGTCGAGCATACGGGCGGTGGCGAGCTTGGAGGCCGGTGCAATCAGCCGTGCCACAATCATCGCGATGACGAGGTCACGACAGCGGTTGCCAACGGGCCCGAGCAGACGATCGAGACCGATGTCACGCAGGGTGCCGAGCACGGCCGCGACATGCCCATGGGGCAACGCGAAGCGCACGATCGCCAACCTGTCCGATTGGCCGACCGAGTGCCATGAATTTTGCTACCAAGCAACGACGAACTCGCCACTTATACTGAGGATCACGCCTCCGAACTCTCCGCGTCGTCATTGCCGGGCTTGACCCGGCAATCCATCTTTCTGAGATAACTCGGTTTTTTAAGATGGATGCGCGGGTCAAGCCCGCGCATGCACCGAGACTGACAATCCGGGAAACACGGTGGTGGCGCAAGCTTTGGTCTCTTTGCGCATCGGTTTGGTGCGCGCAACCCATTCGATTATAGTTCCGAGTTCGCCATGCAGCGTGGCGTGAAGCTCACCGCGCTTGGCGCCAGGGGTGAGCACGATGCGCTCGATGAGGCCGCGCAGCGCGGCCGTCGCTTCGTGGCTGTCTTCAGGGTGGTTGAGCGCGTCGGCAAGCCGCGCGACTTTCCGGCGGCAGATGTCCGCGACATTGGGATGGATATCGGGAATGTCTACCGGCGCGCGGGCTAGGCGCTCGGTGATCTCGTCCTGCTGCGTCTCAAGCTCGCGCAGTCGGTCGGACAAAATGCGCGTATAGCCGCCATCCTCGATGGCGGCAACGATGTCCCTGAGCTTGCGTTCGATGTCGGCGAGCGTTCTTCGATAGACCTCGCCGTTGGTGCGCCGCTCGCGGTTGAGCCGGTTCGTCTCGTCTGCATAGGCGCGCATCGCTTCGGCCGCGACGTCGGGCGCCATCAGTTTATGCTTGAGGCCGTCGAGCACACGGGCCTCCAGCCTCTCGCGGGCGATGGTGCGGCGGTTAGTGCAGCCGCCGGACCGAACATGGGTCATACAGGCGTAGCGGTCCTGGCCGCGGCGGGCATACGAGCCGCCGCAACAGCCGCAAACGAGCAGGCCCGATAGAAGGGTGCGCGGGCGGTGGGTGGCGTTCAGCGCCTTCGCTATCGCGTTGCGGCTCGCCGTGATCTGCTTGGCATAGGCTTTCGCGAGGGCGGCCTGTCGCTCCTTCACGGCTTGCCAGAGGTCGTCATCGATGATGCGGAGTTCTGGTACATCGACCTTGACCCATTCGGACTGGGGATTGAGGCGCAGCACCCGGCCGCCGGTGTGCGGATTCTTCATCCGCCGCTGGCGGTTCCAGACCATCCGGCCGACGTAAAGCTCGTTGTTGAGGATGCCGGTTCCGAGCCGCCGATTCCCCCGCAAGGAAGACTTCGACCCACAGCCCGCCGTCCGGGCCTGGGATGCCGCTCTTGTTCAGTGCGCTGACGATGCGGGGCGGGCTTAACCCGGCGGCATAGTCGCGGAAGATGCGGCGGATGATGTCGGCCTCTTCGGCGATGATCTCCCGTTCGCCGCGGATCGCCTCGCCGCCAGCGTCGAGCCGTTTGGCGACGCGATAGCCGTAGCAATTCCCGCCACTGTATTTGCCCTTCGCCACCCGTCCGCGGATGCCGCGATGGGTCTTAGCGGCGAGGTCTTTCAGGAACAGTGCGTTCATCGTTCCCTTAAGCCCGACATGAAGTTCGCAGATGTCACCTTCGGCCAACGTCACGATCGTGACGCTCGCAAACCGCAGGCGCTTGAACACCGCGGCTACGTCTTCCTGATCACGCGAGATGCGATCGAGGGCTTCCGCCAGCACGACGTCGAACTGGCCGTGCTGAGCGTCCGCGACCAGCGCCTGAATGCCGGCGCGGAGGAGCGAGGCACCCGACACCGCGCGGTCGGCATAGGTTTCGACAATCGTCCAATTCTGCCGCGCGGCATAGTCACGGCACAGCCGTAGCTGATCTTCGATCGACGCGTCACGCTGATTGTCGGAGGAATAACGGGCGTAGAGCGCAACGCGGGCCATAGGTGCGAGTCTCCCCTCGATCGATATTCATCGGACCCGCCGTGGTTGCGGCTATCCGGATTAATTCCAGCCTGGCGTCAGGGCCGCAAGCGGCGATGGAATCATGTTGCACGGCCGGTTCTCGATCAATCGTTCTCTCGCTTTTCCACTGGCGCGTTGTCATTCGCCGCTCTGACGCGCTTCTCAAATTCCTCCCGCGCAATCCGCCGTCCGATCAGGCGGGCAATCGCGAGGATGCAGCGGCTGCCGCTCGCATTGGCGACATTGTCGTTCGCAGCCGTCGTCTTCGTTAGGTTGTCAGCCCAATCGCTCCTATGCTCCTGCATTGCCGCTCCCGATCAAGACTAAAGTCGTCGTGACCAAGAATGGGATCGGCGCGGCCCGCCGTCAATGCAATTAGGTCAAGCAAATCATAGCATTACAGGAAGCTGTGGCGAATGAGAGGTGGCTCCTGACAATCTCTTCGGGCATCCGGAAAGATGAAGCAGTCGCAGATTTTTTTCTGCGGGCCCGACGCGACCCCCTACTCTTGGATCGGAGAGTGACAGCTCTGTGCCGCACTCCACCATAGGCGCTTGCCAAGCCTCAGCCGGGCCACAAGAGGCGGGCCGCCAGGCCTGAAGGGCGCGTGCAAGCGCGCGGGCTTGAACAAGCCGCCGCCCGGCACGCTTGTAGGCAAGCAGCGAAGGCCGAGTGAGCACCGACCGTGCCGCCGAGGCGTGATGCCGTTCGGCATGCCTGGCTGGCATCAGCGAGACAGCACCGACGACAACACCGAGGTCGGCACCGAAGGCGCCGCCTCGGCCTGAGGCTCAATACAATCCCGCAACATTGTCCGACATTGCCGTCAGACGGCCTTGCAACACCACCCGAGCGAGGGTGTCGTAGAACGCCGCCTTTGAGCAGTGGCGCTTGTTTCTCACATGCTGATGCCGAGGCTGCGCTTGCGGCCGAACTCCCATGAGATGTCATTGCCACGGGCGAGGCCGGCCACCTCTTTGCCAAGCTGGCGCTCGATCACCGGGCGCCAAGGGACGAGGGTAAATTCGCGCGAGTTTTCGATCAGCGCGTATTTACCGGAGGCAAGCTGCACCGTTTCCTTGAATGTGCCGTAGATGCGCTCGCCATCGCTCACTGGTCGGAATGGGGTGTTGCGTTTCTCGGCAAGCTCTTGACCGACACGCGTCACCTCGCGTTGCTCCAGCGTGGCGAGTAGGTCGCGGCGAACAAGGATTCGGTTCTCACCTTGCCGTTCGGCAAAACCCTGCTCGATGAGGACCTGCACCCGCCGGCGCTTGGCGTCGATCACGTCCTGGCCGAAGCCGCCTTCAACGGGCTGAGCCCGATCGCGTCCGACGAGCTGCCGGTCAAGCCAGGTCGCGCCGTCCGACGCGATCTGCGCTTCCAGATCGAAGGCTGAGAGAACCCGGACCGAAATCGTGCGCCGTCGCTTGGCGTCATAGCCGGCAGCGCGCTGCTCGAAATCCTCGGGGATGATCCAATTGTCGGCATCAATGCGCTCGACGATGCCGGCGCGCCGCAAGGCTTCCAGCCGGCGCACATGCGCCTCGACATAGCCGCCATAGTCGTCATTCGGCACGCGGATCGTCTGTCGCGCTTGTGCGAGATGCTCGCTCGGGTGATAGAGGCCGAGACTGTCGCGGGCCACAGCAGCGATGGTCCGGTCCACCGTCCGGGGGCCGGTCGGGGTCGGCCCGACCTCGACGATGCCGCCGCGTCGGACATCATCGAGCTGGTCGGGCTCGGCGAACTCGACATAATGCGCGCGGCCATCGATGCCGTCGATGACCAAATACTGACGTTCGGTCAGTTCGTCGCCCGCCAGTCCCTTGCCGACCACGCGGCCAATGATGGGAGTGGTCACCTTGTCTTTGTGAAGGACGTACAGCTCCATGCTGCGCGCGACGCCCTGCCGTTCGAACGCCCGGTGCATCGTGGCGACGATCTCCCGGCGCTCGCCGAGGTCCCGCAGCGTCTTTTCCAGGCCGGATGACAGCGACCATCGGCCGGGTTCGACCTCATGGGCGAGGTCCATGCGTTCCAGCTTCTTCAATCGATCGATGAGGAGATAACGATTGGTGCGGCCGAGATAGCTCTGCTCCGCCCCTGGCCGGAGGTCGATCAAGCCTTCGTCGTTGACCTCCTTCAGCAGGGTCCGGTCGAGCCGGGTGAAGCGGTCCTGCTCCACCTCATGGCCGAGCTTCTGCTGCACCTCCCGTTCGGTCTGGGGACCGAGTTCCAGGGTGACGATCTCGGAGGCCCGCGCTCTGATGCCATGGGCGATGTAGTCGCCGGCGATGTTGAGAATCTTCCCGTCCTCGGTCATGCCACGGACTACGACATGGGAATGGGGATGGCCCGTGTTGTGGTGATCGACCGCGACCCAATCCAGCCGGGTCCCGAGGTCCTGCTCCATCTGATCCATGAGGGAGCGGGTGAGGGTGCGCAGACTACCCAGCTCCGCCCCGTCCTCGGGCGCCACGATAAAGCGGAACTGATGGCGGTCCTCCCGGCCGCGCTTAACGAATGCCTCGCCGTCGGCGCGGTCCTGGATCGCCGAATAGACCCGGCCGGGCTCCCCGTCCCGGGTGACCCCGTCGCGCTGCAGATAGCGGAGGTGAGCATCGGCGGCCCGGCTTGCTCCTCCCCGGAGCTTCACCACCCGCGCCTTGACCACCACACGGCGGCTGCGGAAGCGGACGCCCCGCTCGGCGGTCCACTGGTTCTCGCGCGGGAGCGCAGCCGCGACCTTCGCGCCTCGGCCGCGGGCGTTGAACCGGCCGCTCCGGCGAGTCCTCCCGCCCCCTTCCCGGCCTTCACCGCCGGAGCCAGACCAGCCCCGCCGTCCTTGCCGGAGCAGCCGGCGCGGATCGCCACCTTGCTTGGCGACCGCGCGCATGACCTGCTGGCATGAATGACAGCGGTCGGCGCGCGGTCCGCCCGTCGCGCGCCCGCGGCCGGCCGGGGCGCACGCGGAAGGAGGTCTCATCATCGCGCGACATGCGCCGACTATTCGAGGCCATCAAGGCACGAGCAAGAACTTCTCGCGCACCCCTAATAATATCGTGCAAAATCGTAGGTTTACGGAAATCGGCAGCCTGCCGAGAAAAGCTATAGTGCCATTGCCATACCTAAAACCGACGTGCAGACAACCACTTCGCGCCGCATGGCGCCAGCGAACGCAGTTCGCTTTATCTTGCCCTCTTAATTGGGCGGCTTTTTATCTGCTTTCTCATGGGATTTTCTCCATCGGGTTTGCTTGTTCAAATTTGATCATACGCGATCCGAGGGATTGACGCTTGCGGAACTTGGCTCTGATGCGCCATGCACTCTTCCGTGCTCTTCGCCTCGTTGAGACGAGCGAGGCACATGACCGCATCGGGTTCGCGGGGCATCATTCACAGGCACTCAAGCGCGGTCGAACAACCGTCCGCCGCAGGCAAGATATCGTGCTTCCCGCCGGCCTTGGTCTGCATCAGAACCGTCTCCGCTCGCGCGGATTCCTCAGTCTCGCGCAGCGTTGATCGTGAACGCCGGCCGTCGTTTCCCCTTTCAGGTGACCGCCGCCGCGAGCATCTGCGCCTTGCGGCGATGATGCTTCTTGGTCGCTTCGTCGGCCTTGAAATCGGGACTTGAACCCGTCCCGCCACATAATGGTATGGACCGGCCGCGCTCCGACGAGTGAATGGCAATGCTACAGGACGCAGCTGATTTGCGAGAGCAGAGCGCGCAATGACTGACATCGCTACGTATGATGACCGTGTCGCTACGATCGGCATG
>CAVRVX010000039.1:0-25673 GCA_963724735.1 uncultured Alphaproteobacteria bacterium | reverse complement strand
GTCCCCGCAAAAACTCCTGCTTCTTCCCGGTGACGGCATCGGTCCCGAAGTGATGGCCGAGGTGAAGCGCCTGATCGCGTGGATGAATGCCCACAAGCTCGGCGCCTTCGAGACCGAGGATGGGCTGGTCGGCGGCTCCTGCTTCGACGCTCATGGCGTTGCCGTCACCGAGGAGACCATGGCGAAGGCGCACGCCGCCGACGCCGTGCTGTTCGGCGCGGTGGGCGGGCCGAAATGGGACGGCGTGCCCTACGAAGTGCGCCCCGAGGCGGCGCTCCTGCGGCTGCGCAAGGATTTGGGCCTGTTCGCCAATCTTCGGCCAGCGATCTGCTATCCGGCGCTCGCCGACGCCTCCAGCCTCAAGCGCGAGCTGGTCGACGGGCTCGACATCATGATCGTGCGCGAGCTGACCGGCGGGGTTTATTTTGGCGAGCCGAAAACCATTGTCGACCTCGGCGACGGGCAGAAGCGCGCGATCGACACCCAGGTCTACGACACCTACGAGATCGAGCGCATCGCCCGCGTCGCCTTCGAGCTCGCGCGCAAGCGGCGCAACAAGGTCACCTCGATGGAAAAGCGCAACGTGATGCGCACCGGCGTCTTGTGGCACGAGGTCGTCACCGCCGTGCATGCGCGCGAGTTCACCGATGTGACGCTCGAGCACCAGCTCGCCGACGCCGGCGCGATGCAGCTCGTGCGGCGGCCCAAGCAGTTCGACGTGATCGTCACCGACAACCTGTTCGGCGATATGCTCTCCGACGTGGCCGCGATTCTCACCGGCTCGCTCGGCATGCTTCCTTCCGCCTCGCTCGGCGAGGTCGACGCCAAGACCGGCAAGCGCAAGGCGCTGTACGAGCCGGTGCACGGCTCCGCGCCCGACATCGCCGGCAAGGCGATAGCCAATCCGATCGCCATGCTTGCGTCGTTCGGCATGGCGCTGCGCTATTCCTTCGGCATGGGGCGGGAAGCAGACCTGCTCGATCAGGCGATCGCGGCGGCGCTTGACAAAGGGTTGCGCACCGCCGACATCGCCGGGCCGGGTGACAAGTCGGTCGGCACCTTCGCGATGGGGGAAGCGGTGCTTACCGAATTCGCGCGCCTAGCCGGTTGAGATGGCCGTTCGGCCGCCTCCGGCGATGCGTCCCAAGGGTCGTTTCAGCGTGAGTTCCAGCCAGGGATGTCGTACAGGCCCGGCAGCGGCATGCGCGACCAAGAGCCCGGCGCGACGCTGTAATCGAAGAAGTTCGGGAAAATCGTGTAGGATGGCGACATCGCGTAGTCGGAATAATGCTGCGCGAACGGCTTTGACTCGGACCCCGGATCGAGGAACGAGCGCCGGCGCACGGTAATTCGCGTGGCAGCCCGGTCCTCTCTCCCGTAATAGATGTACCGCGCAGGCGGGTTGGAGGCCGAATACCTCCTCGGCGCGGCGTCGGCCGGCGTCTGGAGAGCGGCGAACGCGAGAGCAGCGGCGGCGAGCAGTAAGGCAGACGTGATCGAACGCATCCGAGTCCTCACAGATCGGGGGCTCAACACTTATCTTACGTCCCTAGGCCCTACGCCACAAGGAAAGCGATCGCTGAAGCGTTTGGTCGCTGAGTGTTGCGCGTAGTCAACACGTTGTGCCCTTTATCGGTACGAGAGGCGTCGTCGTGCGAATTTTGCATGAACCCCGCTGAGAACGGCCGTTGAAAGGCCATATCGTCTCGCCTAAGAGCACGGGTTTGGCTCGAACGGGCCATCGCTTTCGCGGAGGATATTAACCATGGGCTACAAGGTCGCGGTCGTCGGCGCCACCGGCAATGTGGGCCGCGCTATGCTCGAAATCCTCGCCGAGCGGCAGTTCCCGGCCGACGATGTGGCCGCGCTCGCCTCGCGGCGGAGCATCGGCGTCGAGGTTTCCTATGGCGATGCGATCCTTAAAGCGCGAGCGCTCGACCATTACGATTTCTCCGACGTCGACATCTGCCTGATGTCGGCGGGCGGCGCCGTGTCGAAGGAGTGGTCGCCGAAGATCGCCGCCGCGGGCGCGGTCGTGATCGATAATTCGTCCAGTTGGCGCTACGACCCGGACGTGCCGCTGATCGTGCCCGAGGTCAACGCAGACGCCATCGTCGATTTCCGCAAGAAGGGCATCATCGCGAATCCGAACTGCTCGACCGCGCAGCTTGTCGTGGCGCTGAAGCCGCTGCATGACCGCGCGACGATCAAGCGGGTCGTCGTCTCGACCTACCAGTCGGTCTCCGGCGCAGGCAAGGAGGCGATGGACGAGCTGTTCGCCCAGACCAAGGCGATCTACACCGCGAGCGACATCGAGACGAAGAAATTCCCGAAGCGCATCGCCTTCAACCTGATCCCGCATATCGACGTGTTCATGGAGGACGGCTACACCAAGGAAGAATGGAAGATGATGGTCGAGACCAAGAAGATCCTCGACCCGAAGATCAAGCTCACCGCGACCTGCGTGCGGGTGCCGGTCTTCATCGGCCATTCCGAGGCGATCAATATCGAATTTGAGGAGCCGCTCTCGGCCGAGGAGGCGCGCGAAATCCTGCGCAATGCGCCGGGCTGCCTTGTGATCGACAAGCGCGAGCCGGGCGGTTATGTCACGCCCTACGAATGCGCGGGCGAGGATGCGACCTATATCAGCCGCATCCGCGAAGATGCGACCGTCGAGAACGGGCTCGTTCTCTGGTGCGTGTCCGATAATCTGCGCAAGGGCGCGGCCCTCAACGCCGTGCAAATCGCAGAATGCCTGATCAACCGCAAGTTGATCCAGGCGAAGAGGCGAGCGGCCTGACGCTTATGCCGATCGCAGCGCCGCGCCGCCGACGGCGATCCGCCGACGCTGCACAGCGAGCCACTCAAGGACGAAGAAAAGAAAAGCCCGGCCTCCGAGAGACCGGGCTTTTCTTACCGAAACGTGCACGCACTTCGGTACTTTGCGATGATCCGGACCGGCAAAGAGCAAAACCCGTTCGCCGCGCTGACTCATAGGTCTCGCGCGACAGGCCTCTCCAGCCCTCCGCCGCCCCACTCAATACAAGAAACTCACCAGCTCAACTAAATCAGGAAAGCGCGGCGGCGGAAATAACATTGCTGCCGTTCAATGCGAGTTGCCGATCGCATGTGGCGCCGATGCAACATCCGAAGGGGCGTGCGCCGCCTCTATCAATTGGGGATCGAGGTTGGTGAACGATCGGGCCCCGGCGTGAACCGGTTCGGGCGACGTTGCCCGACGCAAATCATTCAACGCCGTAGCTTTCGAACTCGCGGTCAATGCCCGAGTTGATCGCTTTTGCCGCTCGGATATCCGCGTTGCCGCCGGCCCTGTCGCCTTTCTTGAGTTTCGCCTTTCCGCGCCCGTAAAGGGCGGACGCCAATCTGGGGCTTAGCCGGAGCGCGGCGTCGAAGTCGGCGATCGCACGGTCGAACTGATTGAGCTTCAGATGCGTCAGCCCGCGGCTGTCGAGCGCATCGGTGTATTTCGGACGCAGCTTTAGCGCCGCGGTGCAGTCGGTCAGCGCCGCATCGAGTTCACCAAGCACCGCGCGAGTGAAACAGCGATTGTTCAGCGCTTCCGTATCGTTCGGGTTGAGCTCGATCGCGCGGCCGAAGTCCTCCGTGGCCAGCGCGAATTTCTGCTTCTCGGCGAAGACCTGACCGCGCCGGTAGTAGAGGTCCGGATCCCGCGGGTTTCTCCCGATCGCGTCGTTCAGCTCGGAAAGGGCCTGATCGTCCTCGGCATCCGGCGGGGGTGCGGGCATCGGTCGCGAGGCAACCTGCGAGGACGGTTGCGCCGGGGCGGCGGCCGCCGGGGGAGCCGGCGGTGACGAAGCAGGCGGTGAATTGGTCGCGGCCGTTGCCGGAGACGGCGCTGGCGGTGAATTGGTCGCGGCAGCCGGGGGTGGCGGAGTTGGACGGGGAGCCTGCGAAGCAACGGTGGATGGGGCAGGCGGGGGCGCGGCAGGCGCGGGCTTGGAGGACGGAGGCGGCGGGGCCGCCGCCACCGTTGCTCCTTTTCCGAAGAAGAAATCGTCCACCAGCGAGGATGACACCCAAGGAACCTGCTCGCCCTTGGATGCGCGGGAGACGCTCTTTTGCGTGCTGTTGAAGATCGCCTCGGCGCTCAAGCCGGGAGGGCGCATTTCCTTTAGCAGCTCGGTGACGAACACGCTGTTCGCGCCGTCGGAATCATTGACCGCCCGGTCGGGGGCGGCCGAATAGATCGCCAGCGTGCCGGCGGGTGCGGTGAGCGGAGCAAGTCCGGTCGAGAGGCCGCGGAAGCGTCGCTCGAAGGGGTTGCGCCGCGCGCCGTCGATGATGACGAGCTTCACCGTCGCGCCGGCGGCATTTATGTCGGTGAGGATCGCCTCGATGCTGATGCCGTCCCGCTTGACCTCGCCCTCGGTCCAGATCTGCGCATCGACAGGGATGATGTAAGACTGCTTGCCGCTCTGGATCCCGTAGCCGCTGAAAAAGACGAGCGCGGTCGACCCAGGCTTGATTTTCGCCTTGAAACTGCCGAGCAGCGCGCGGAGCTTCTGCTTGGTGACATCCTCGCCAGAAATCACCTCGAAGTCTGCCCGACGCAACTCATCTGCGATGGCGCGAGCGTCTTTGATCGGCTGCGCAAGCGGCCGGTCGTCGTCGGGATAGGTCGCATTGCCGATCACCAGGGCGACCCGGCCTGCGGCGCTCACTTGTGCAATGCGGAAGGATTCCGGCTCAGCGGCAAAACAGACGGAGCAGAACGCGGCAACCAGAAACACGATGAAGCAACGAATGATGACCTCAGACTGCTTCATGATGGAGCCTTCACGCCTTGCCGGTTTGGGCGCGGAATCGGCTGCGACTCCCCGATTGCAATTTCCGCAATTCCCGCGTCTCAGCATAAATAGCTTGGAGGCCAAGCTCAATACTTCGCCATCAGGCTTAGTGCATGCCGGATGAGGGCCGGTTCGCTCGACCGATTGTGAGGCGGTCGAACAGTCGCCCTCCTTGACAGCGCTCTCCTTCGATCCGCACGATGCGGGAGAGAGGGGCGCGAGCCCAAAGCCACAGCTCGTTCCGCGTCGGTATAACGAAATCGAGGCCTTTGGATGGCTCCTCACACGCAGCATGCGGGCGCGCGGGGCCGGCGGCGCATTCTGTGCGTCTGCCCGCGCTATACCACCTCCTTCGGCATGTTCGAGCACGCCTATCCATTGCTGGATGGCGTGCGCGCGCTCATGCCGCCGCAAGGGCTGCTCGTCATTGCCGCGGCCTTGCCGGCGTCCTGGGAGGTCCGCCTGGTCGACGAGAATATCAGGCCGGCCACGCGCGACGATTATCTGTGGGCCGACGCGGTGTTCGTCACCGGCATGCATGCGCAACGCCGGCAGATCGAAGCGATCTGCCGCCGCGCGCACATGTACGATCGCACGGCCGTGCTGGGCGGCTCATCGGCTTCGGCTTGTCCCGAATATTATCCGGAATTCGATTACTTGCACGTCGGCGAACTCGGCGATGCGACGGATGAGCTGTTCGCACGTCTCGCGCACGACGTTGCGCGGCCGAATGCACAGGTCGTGCTCACGACTCGGGATCGGCGCGACCTCGCCGATTTCCCGGTTCCGGCTTACGACCTCGCCGAGCTCCGCCGCTATATGACGTTGAGCATTCAGTTCTCAAGCGGCTGTCCCTATCAGTGCGAGTTCTGCGACATACCGGCGCTGTACGGGCGCAACCCGCGCTTGAAGACGCCGGATCAGGTGGTCGCCGAACTCGAGAAGCTTCTCATGTGCGGCGGCGACGGCGTGGGCGGCCCCATCTATTTTGTCGATGACAACTTCATCGGCAATCGGCGGGCTGTGCGCGAGCTTCTGGAGGTGCTGGTCGAATGGCAGAGGAGCCACGCCTATCCCTTCATGTTTGCCTGCGAAGCGACGCTCAATCTCGCAAAACGGCCGGAAATCCTCGAACTGATGCGGCAGGCACGGTTCGAGGCGGTGTTCTGCGGAATCGAGACGCCGGAGCCGGAAGCGCTCAAGGCGATGGCGAAAGAGCACAACATGATGGTGCCGCTCCTGGAGGGGGTCAGCACGCTCAATCGCTACGGACTCGAGATCGTTTCGGGGATCATTCTCGGTCTCGACACCGATACGCCGGATACCGGGGCGCGCATCGTCGACTTCATCGAGCAGTCGCGCATTCCGATGTTGACGATCAACCTTCTCCAGGCGCTGCCGCGCTCGCCCTTATGGGACCGGCTCGATCGCGAACGCCGCCTGGTCGAAGACGAGGAACGCGAATCGAATGTCGAGTTCCTCATGCCTTACGACGAGGTGCTCGCGATCTGGCGCGACACGATGGGCCGCGCCTATACGCCGGAGGCGGTGTTTGCGCGCTATGAACATCAGCTCACGCACACCTTTCCGAACCGGATCAAGGTGGAGATGAGCCTGAAGACGATCCCGCCGCGAATCCTGTGGCGCGGGCTGCGCGTTCTGTTCGCCGTGCTGTGGCACTGTGGAGTGCTTGCCGATTATCGCCGTCATTTCTGGAAGGTCGCGCGCCGTTGCCTGAAGGAAGGGCAGATCGACCATATGATCCGCGTCGGCATCATGTCTCATCATCTCATCATGTCCGCGCGCGAAGCAACGGCGGGCCGGCAAAGGGCGTCGCACTACTCCGCTCGCCCGCAGGACGTGCCGGTGCCGGCGGAATAGGAACTTCCGCCACTTGCACTTCAGTCAGATCCTCCGCGCCGGCGCCAAGGCGATCGCCGCTCGCAAGAGCGGGCCAACGCTCTATGAGCTGTGCGATCCGCTGCCGCGTGAACCGGCGCGGGGGCAGGTGCGACCAATGATATTGTCCGAGTTGTCGGAAGTGGGCCCATGCGCCGAACCGGCGGCCAACATGCTGCCGCCCGGATCGCCGATGGTCGCAATGACAACAAACGCGGCGGCTAATGCTTGGCGAGTTCACTGGAGGCCCTTGTCATGAGAGCGCTCAAAATCGCCGGCATCGCCGTCGGCGCGCTGGTGGCCGCCTGGGCGGCCGCCGCCACGTATGGAATTCCTGTGCGAGGCCTGATCGAATCCCGCAGCAGCGATGCGCTCGCCAAGGCCGGCTTGCGACTCGCCATCGGCGGCGACGCACGATTTACCGTCTGGCCCGCCACCGGCCTCACGATCGAACAGATGCGCTTGCAGGACGCCGGCGGCGCCGATGAACTCCTGGCCGTCGAGCGCGTTCATGCGGCCCTTTCGCTCGGCGAGCTTTTCGGCGGGCGCGTCCATATCGCCGATCTTGCATTGACGCGGCCGGTGCTTCGCACGGATGCGATTCTCGGCCGCGCCCAGCGGGAGGCAGAAAGTCGCGAACGGGGCATTGCGAAGGGCGGCGGACCGGCCTTCCCGGTGATCCTGCCGACGGAGTCGCCCATCGCGATCGACGCGGTCAGCGTGGAAGACGGCCGAATCTTCATCCGTGAAGGGCGGGAGAGCATCGAGGTGCCGCTCGATGCGTTGCGGATCACGAGCGCGCCGTCGGCCAGCGGCGGCCGATCGAACCTGCAGCTCGATGCGCGGGTCGGTCCGACCAGGGTCCGTCTCAAAGCCCGGGTCGATCGCCTGACCCAACTCGCGGACGGTCAAGCGATCCCTCTTAATATCGCCATCGACACGTTCACGCCGCGGAAAATGTCGGCCTTGCTCACCGCGACGGTGACGAAATCCGGTCCGCTGCTCAAAATCGAAAACCTCGATGGCGCAATCGACCAAGGCAAAGTGCGTGGCTCGATCTCGGTGAGTTTTGCCGAAGCCAAACCCTTCATCGATGCGGCATTGGACTCCGAGCGGATCGACCTCACCGGTCTGATCGATACGGTTGTTGATGCGCGCAATTCCGTGGGTATGCCGGGATCACGCGGCGGCGCCGCGGCGTCGCGCCCTCCGGCCCCCGGCCCGCGCGGCAACGCCGGCCCTGCGGGTGATGGACAGGTCTGGAGTGACGCGCCGCTCAATTTGTTCGGTCTCCGTCTGGTCGAGGCAAGCGTCAATCTGTCGGCCCGCGAGGTGCTGGTCGACAACGTCCGCATCGCTCCCGCTGTGGTAGAAGCGACGCTTTTACGGGACGTGCTGAGCGTGAAGCTCGATTCGTCCGGACTTTATGGCGGACAGGCTTCCGGCGAACTGACGGTCGACCGGACCAAAGACGACCCGTCCTTGGGCCTTCAACTCCGCTTTTCCGGAATCGACGCCTTGCCTTTCCTGCGAGACGCAATCGATTTCCCTTACATCGCGGGCCGTGCGCACGGGGCGGTCGGATTGACCGGCGCGGGCAGAAGTCCGCTGCAGATTGTTTCGAGTCTCAACGGACGCGCCGACATGGTTTTCGAGAACGGCGCCGTGCGCGGCCTCAATCTGCCCAATATGGTGCGCTCGCTGCTCGACATGATCCTCGCCGGCTGGCAAGCGAATTCGTCGGAGGAAACGCGTTTCCGCACATTCAGCGCTAGTTTCACCGTCGAGAAGGGGGTCGCACGCTCGACAGACGTGAGATTCACCGGTCCATTCCTGGTAATGACCGCGGCGGGCGCGGCCGATCTGCGCACCCGGACGCTCGACTTCCGCGCCGATCCCCGGCTGGTGGCAAGTGCGGGGACGCCGGGTGAGGCTCCGCGCGGCATCGGCGTGCCAGTAGTGATCCAGGGGCCGTGGTCGGATCCGCGCATCTATGCCGATACGCCCAACATCCTCGCCAATCCGGAAACGGCGCTGCGCGCGCTCCGCGACGCGCTGGGCGGCGGACGTAGCAAGGGCTCGCAGACCGACGCGCCGCTCGGCAAGCTTATCGAGGGCCTTTCCAAGGGGCTCGGCAAGTCCGACGGGGAAACGTCGCGTGACGGTGGCGGGATCGCGGAGGACATGTTGAAGGCGCTCGGCGGGGCGCGCGGCGGTGAGACGCCGCAATCCGAACGGACCGCTCCCGATCCCGATGCGGCGCGGCCAAGCTCCAAACCGCCGCCTGAGCAGGATCTCGAGCGCCGCGCGCGCGAATTTCTACAGGATCTGCTCGGGCGCTAAGGGCGGCGACAGCGCGAGGCGAAGCGCGCATGAAAGGTATCCGCGAGAGGGATTAGTTCAGCGTGCGCGGCTCCTGCGGGCTATCGAGCGAGAACGCCGGAATCTCGATGTCGAACCGCTCGCCATTCGCGCCGACCATCCCGTAGGACCCGACCATGAACCCGGACGGGGTCGGAAGCGGCACGCCGCTCGTATATTCGAAGGCGGCGCCGGGGGCGAGCACCGGCTCCTCGCCGACCACGCCGGCGCCGCGTACCTCCTGCAGCCGGCCGAAGGCGTCGGTGATGCGCCAATGTCGTGTTTTGAGCTGCACTGTCTCTTGGCCATGATTGGTGATTTCGATCGTGTAGGACCAGAAATAATAGTTCTGCTCGTGAGATGAGCGCTCGGGCAGGAATCGTGGCCTCACTTTGACTTCGACGTTCCGGGTCACGGCGCGATACATTGTCGACTTCTTCATCGCCCTCGCTTGCGCCTCGCCAAGAGCGCCTTCGGCGGCCTCATATCCGCCACCTCGGCGTTGAATGCAACGAGACGATAGCATGGTTATGATACGCTGTACGCATCCGCCATGCTTGCAAGGAATGCGCCGGGCCGGCTTTGTTCGATCAAGGGACGCGACGCGATGCATCTCGCCGAGAGCGAACGCGACCTGCGGCTCGACCTGTTTCGCGGGCTGGCCCTCTGGCTCATTTTCCTCGACCACATTCCGTCTAATATTCTGAGCTGGATCACCATCCGCAATTACGGGTTCAGCGACGCGACCGAGATCTTCGTCTTCATCTCAGGCTACACCGCGGCCTTCGTCTACGGCGCGACGATGCAGAAACGGGGCTTTGTCATCGCAAGCGCCCGCATTCTCAAGCGGGCCTGGCAGGTCTATGTCGCCCACATCTTCCTGTTCGCGATCTACATGGCCGAGATCGCCTACGTCTCTTCGCATTTCGAGAACCCGCTTTATGCGGAAGAGATGGGCGTGTTCGACTTCCTCAAGCAGCCGGACGTCGCTCTGGTCGAAGCCCTCGTGCTGAAGTTCAAACCGGCCAATATGGATGTGTTGCCCCTCTACATTGCACTGCTTGCCGGCTTTCCCCCTTATGTGTGGCTGTTGTTGCGCTGGCCGACCCTCGCCCTGTCGGTGTCGGTCGCCATCTATGTGGCTGCCTGGGAGTTCTCGATCAATCTTCCCGCCTATCCGAGCGGACATTGGGTATTCAATCCGTTTGCCTGGCAGCTTCTGTTCGCGTTCGGCGCCTGGTGCGCGCTCGCGGGGATGAAGCGGATAAGCCAATTCGTTCGCTCGCCGATCGCCGTCGCGCTCGCCGCAACCTATCTCGTGCTCTCCTTCGCGGTCGTCATGACCTGGTACTTTCCCCCTTATGCGCATCTCTTGCCGAAATGGCTCACCGAATGGATGTATCCGATCGACAAAACCAATTTGGATGTCTTGCGGCTTGCCCATTTCTTCGCGCTCGCGACGCTGACCGTTCGCTTCGTGCCGCCCGACTGGCCGGGATTGCATTCGGCCTGGCTGCGCCCAGCCGTCCTGTGCGGCCAGCACTCGCTCGAAGTCTTTTGTATCGGGGTGTTTCTTGCCTTCGCGGCCCATTTTGCGATGATCGAGTTCTCTGGCGGGACCGCCATGCAGGTGCTCGTGAGCATTCTTGGCATCGCGATCATGGTCGCCGCCGCGGCGTTGATGTCCTGGTATCGGCACATCGAGGAACGCAGGCCCGGATCGCGCTCGAAGCCGCCGAGCGCGAGTCCCGCAGGAACTCCGCCATGACGCGTATTGTCCTCGCATTGGCCGGGCTGCTCTTTGCGGCGGCGGCATTGGCGCAGCCGGCCGATCCCTGCGAAGTCGCCGACGGCATGCTGCAGCCCGGTTTTCCGTTGCCGCGCGTGCAGGCGGCGATCGAAAACAAACAGCTCGATGTCGTCGTGCTCGGCACCGCCTCGTCAGCGCTCGGTGGTCCAGGCGTTTCGACCAAGGCCTATCCCGCGCGTTTCGAATCCGAACTCAAGGCGAGGCTCCCGGAGGTCGCAGTGCGGGTCACAACCTATGCTAGACCTCGGCAGACCGCGCCAGACATGGCGAAAGAGATCGACGGCATCCTCGAACGCGACAAACCGGCGCTGCTTATCTGGCAGACCGGCACCGGTGACGCGATCCGCGCAATCGACCCTGAGTCCTTTCGCGCCGCTCTCGAGGAGGGAGTGACGGCGGCGCATGCGGCGGGCTCCGATATCGTATTGATAAATATGCAATATAGCCCGCGCACTGAAACAATGATCGCGCTCGGCCCCTACCTCGAAGTCATGCGCTTCGTTGCCCTGCAGCACGAAATTAATCTTTTCGATCGTTTTGCCATAATGAAGTACTGGAATGAGATCGGCGCTTTCGATTTATCGGCCGCAACCAAGAAAACCGATCTTGGCGAGCGGGTTCATGATTGCATCGGGCGCCTGTTGGCGGAGTTCGTACTGGATTCTGCTAAGTTGACAGTTTCAGGGGATAAAGATTTTCATTGAACATGCTTTCGACCCTTCGTTTCGCTGCCTATTCAGCCCTCATCACCTTCGCGCTCGGAACCGTCGCATTCGCCGGCGATGATCAGCGCCCATGTCGGGCGCAGAATGATCTCACGCGTCTCGCCTATTCGCTGCCACGCACTGCGGAGCGCTTGATAAACCGCGAACCGCTGACGATCGTCGCGCTCGGCTCCTCGTCCACAGCGGGCGCAGGCGCAAGCTCTCCCGACGCCGCTTATCCAAGCCGGCTCGCCGCATCGTTGCGAGACCACTTTCCGTCCAACGGAATCACCGTCCTCAATCGCGGGGTCAATGGCGAAGACGCGCGCGAGATGCTCGATCGTTTCGACACGAGCGTGGCGGCGGAGAAGCCTGACCTCGTGCTCTGGCAAGTTGGAACCAACGCCGTATTGCGCGATCAGCCCTCGAGCGGGTCGGCCACGCTGATCCGCGAAGGCGTGGCCCGCATGAAGGCGCTCGGCGCCGACGTGATTCTCATCGACGCCCAATTCGCGCCGCGCATCCTCGCCAAGGCGGGAAACGACGCCATGCTGGGCCTGCTCGCCGACACCGCGCAGGAGGCGCGCGTCGGTTTGTTTCCGCGCTTTGCCGTGATGCGTCGCTGGCGTGAGGTCCAGAACATCCCGTTCGAGGCGTTTCTTGCGCCCGACGGGCTGCATATGAACGACTGGAGCTATGCGTGCATCGCGAGATTGCTTGGCGACGCGATCGTTGAAGCCGCCACCCGGTCGTCGCCGGTGGTCGGGGCTAATCTGCACGCCCTTCGCGTCCCGATGTCGCCGATGCCTTGAATGACGCGCCGGACGCATTTTTCCGGTTAAGGCGCGTTTCGATCTGACATAATATCGGTATCGCGGCCGCGGAAGCGGCCGCTTAGCGTTCGAATGTCCGCGATCGGCGGACAATCGGAACGAGGTTGAGTCTATCTCGGCTGACCGGCTACGGACCTCGGCCACCCAAGATGTGCGCTCCCAAGTGAGTTCTCAGGAAACTTTCCGTTGGGAAGGCAGACAACATGGAACGATTGCGGACAGATTTCTGCGTGGTCGGCGCGGGCTTTGCCGGCCTTGCGGCGGCGCGGCGACTGCAGGATGCGGGGAAGTCGGTTGCTTTGGTCGAGGCGCGCGACCGCGTCGGCGGACGCGTCTGGAAACCGGACCGCTGCTGACGGCGCGGTCGTTTCCGTGGGCGGCACGTGGCTTGGCAAGGGACAGGACCGCATGTTCGCGCTGTGCCGCGAACATGGCCTGGACGTCTATCCGCAGTACGATCAGGGCGATACCGTCTTCCATCTCGACGGCATGAACAGCCGTTATCGCCGCTATCCGAAGATCGGCCTGTTGGGGCTGGCAAGCCTGGGGCTCGCCTTCTGGCGGCTCGACCGGATGGCGAAACGCATGCCCATCGCCGAGCCTTGGAAAACGAGCGGTGCGCGGGAATTGGATGCGCAGACGCTCGGTGCATGGATTGGCTCGCGATGGAACGTTCCTTCGACGGCGGCGCAGAGGTTGCTGCGCACGACCATGTCGCTGCTCTTCAGCGTCGATCCGGACGAGGTATCGCTGCTTGGCTCCTTTGTGCTCGGCTACAGTGAGCAAGGCTTCGAATATTACGTCGAACTCGACGATCACCGAAACCCATCTGGTTGACGGGGGAGTGCCCGAACTCGCTCTTCGTCTCGGCGCGAGGCTCGGTCCTGCATTGCATCTCTCGTCGCCGGTTCGGTCCATCAAGCAAGAGCAACGCGGGCGTGGAGGTCTTCTCTGATCGCCTGACGATCGAAGCGCGGCGAGTCATCGTCGCGACCCCGCCCTTCCTGGCCGGTCGGATTGAATACGATCCGCCGCTTCCGGAATCCCGTACGCAGTTGGTTCGTCGCATGGTGAGCGGCGCAATCATTCGCGGGATCACCATTTACGACGAGCCGTTTTGGCGCAACGACGGCCTGAGCGGCATGAGCGTCGCTCCGGGTTCGCCCGTTCCGGTCGCCATCGATCAGTCGCCGCGCTCCGGAAGCCCTGGCATCCTCAGCAGTTACATGATCGGCCCGCAAGCGGTGGGGGCGGCGGCGCTTGATCCTGCAGAACGCCGCGATGCATGGCTGCGGGCGCTGGCTACGCGGTTCGGCGCCAAAGCGCTGTCCCCGAGGGCGCATTTGGAAACGGACTGGGCCGCGGAGGAATGGTCCCTCGGCGGCATGATCGCTCACTTCGCGCCCGGAGTGCTCACCAACTACGGGCATGCATTGCGCGAGCCCTCGGGCCGCATTCACTGGGCGGGCGCGGAGTGCGCGACAGAAATGTACGGGCTCATAGAGGGCGCCGTGCGCTCTGGGGAGAGCGTCGCAGATCAGGTCATCAACGCCGATTAACGCGCGGCGAGCCACGCCTTCCTGCGAATTCAGCGGGAGACCGCCAGCGCTTGCAATCGCCGCCGTGATCTCTTGGCCGATCGGGTGAGACCAGCGAAGGCCGGGCCGTGCGATAGGAAATCGCTCACAAGTCCGCCAGAGCATTTTCCGGCGAAGTGGAAACCGGTTCGCCGCAGAAAATGCGATCACGAAAGCATAACGAGAGTGAATTCCGATTCCGCTGGAACGGAATTCGCTCTAAGGCCGGGTCAGCGGTCGGCCCGGAAACAATCGCGTTCCCCGAATTTCCCGGGGTGAAGTCGGGCGCCGCAATCCACCTTCGGGATCGGTGCCGCGTCCTTGGTCCGCGCCGGTCTGCGACCGGCCGAAGCAGAGCAGAAAGGCCATGATCGCCAGGACAAGCGGAAGACTTGCAAGCCAGGGCGGATCGGCGGTGACGAACGGCGTCACGGCATTGAGCACGAGGGAAATCGCAAGCGCAGCGAGCCCGAGGCGCTGAGCCAGCGCCCACCACGGGACCGATGATCGGGACCCGGCTTGACGCGCCATAATCCGCATGACCCAAGCCGCAATCAGCGCGGCTAACAGCGACAGCAGGGACGTGATGGTCGAAAGGCTGGTCACCTTCTCTATCTTGACGATGATCTTTTGACCCAAGGAATCAAGAAAGGACAAGTCAAGAATGGAGGCGTTGGTCGCCGAGATCGGCGCTGCGATCTGAACCAGGTTGGCCGTTTCGCGCTTCGACAAGACCTTTTGAAGATAGCGCAGGTTTATCGCGTCCTTCGCGATTGCATTCAGACCGACGATCTTGCCGGGCAGCAGCATCTCCTTGGGAAAAAGCTGATCGCGGAAGAGCCGGGCAGCCTCCTCGGAGACATCCGCAAATTCGGCGTAACGCTGTAGAGCAGCCGGATCCGAATACATCCACTTGATGCTCTCTTGATAGGCCTGCAGGAAGCGCACCAGAACCTCTTTCCGCTGGTGCAACGTATCGGCGTTCGCGATCATCACGCTGGTGGTCTTGTTGCCGATCTTCGGCGCATTGTTCGCGCGCATAACGATCCGAATATCGCCCGCCAGGATTTTGTCGACGCCAAATGGCGGTGTCGCCCAGCCGACATCGATTCGTCCAGCTTTCACCAGATTGAGCGTTGTGTTCGCGTCACCCGTAGACGTCAGTCTGGCAGAGAGATCAAAGTGCCGCGTCAGGTCGATCGCGTCGTATTGGCTCGATGACCCGTTGCTTTCATAGGCGATGACCTTGCCGTCGATGTCATCGGGCGACTGGATGGGCGAGGACTTCAGCACGTACCAATAATTGGCGCTGCCGGCCATGTGTGCGCTGATGATCCGCACCGGCGCGCCGGACGCATACGCGCGCATCACCTGCAGGGAACTCGCGGCCAAGCCCACGTCAGCCCTGCCAGACGTGACGCGCTTTTCCGTCTCGCTGCCGTTCTGCGTGAATTGGAATTCGAGCGTGAGGCCGAATTTCTTGAAGATGCCGACCTGCTGGCCGAGCTCCGCCGCAGCCGATTCCCAACGACCATGCTGCGCGGTCGCGACGACCAGCCTGTCTTCTGCCCGCGCCGCCGGGCTCAGCGCCAGGAGCAACGCGACGCTGCAGAAGACAAGACGCCAATTTCCGACTGGTGTCATGACTCGGCTCGTTCCCAGTTGTTCAATCAATTTGTGGCCGGTCAATGCGAATAGGTTCAGTCGAAATCGGCTTTCCCCTTGAATTATTTCTGATATTAACTGTCAGTTCATTCTGATCAACTAGTTTACGCCAGATATATTACTTAGTTTACAGCAAACGCGACTTGCAACAGCCTAGGAATACGCACGCATGAGACGCAGAAACACCTCGGCGATCACCAGACATCCCATCAACGCGATCAACAAATAGGCGCTTGCCGCGCCGGCGCGGTTTCCGAAATCGGCGATAACGCGGCGAAGGTCGAGACTGGAATGCATTGGCCTTCATCCACTGGCGCGGCCCGCGCGCGGTCACTTGGAGGCCGCCATTTCTTCACGTTCCGATAACCCTCTTTCGTCCGTGTGGAGAACTTAGTTTGCCGTCTTCACTTGAGCTGTGAGCGAACTCACAGGTGCGGCAAGTCACCGCGCCCGTGGTGCACGTCCTTGGCCGGACGCCGGAAACTATTCGGGCAGGCTGACTTTTTCTGCGTAGGTCGGGCGCGCCTCCGACAGGTCGCCATTGGCAATTTCTTAAATGCCGAAGAGGCGTCGGCGGCGCCGACCGTTCGACAATGGCCGAGCTGTCATCGCTGCGGCCGAACGGTCTCCACGTCCTCGTCCCGATTGCGTTACGCGCGCATGCTTGCGAACTCGTCCGATGAGGCCGCAATCGACTTTACTGGGCTTTCGCCATGATTCAGCCAAAGCTTTCGTAATATTGGGAGTTACGGTCAAGGGAGGCTAGGGGGCTCAATTGTTTTCTGTACGCCGGTTTGCTGTCGCTCCTTCAGCATTGTCGCTGATCGCCGGAGCGTTATTCATCTTTCTTTCCTCGGCAGTGGATGCACAGGCCAAAGAGCAGTTCGGCGCGTGCGAAGACGCGGCCGAGTTCGCGGTCCTGTCGTCGCCGATCGCACCATGGAAGGGCGCGCCTCTGCGCGTCGTCTTCGCTGCGGAGAAGCCGCTCGACGGTGAGCTTTCGCTGGTCGCGCCCAATGGCGGCTTGGCGGCGAAATCGAGCGAGCGGCATGGGGGTCCGCCTTATTTCTGGTTCGCCGAGGTTGCCGCGCCGGTTGCGGGGACATGGCGCGCGACGCTCGCACGCAACGGCGCGCCGACCGAGTGCAGCACGATCACGCGCGATATCGCGGTGAGCGACCACGAGCCGCCGCGGCCGCACTCAGTGCCGGGAAGCGTATGGCCGTTGCGCAATGCGTGGGACCGCGCGAACGAGAACTTGTATTCCGCGTGGATCGAGAAACTGTTCGACGCGCCGCTCGACACGTCGCCCTCGTGGAAAGCGCTGCATGACGTGCTGCGCGACCGCTCGCGCAATATCCTGTTCAACCATCTCGGCCTCGGCGAAGACCAGGCGGGGCTGTTCATCCGTCCCGACTGCGCCGACCTTGCGTACTTCCTGCGCGCGTATTTCGCGTTCAAGATGGGGCTGCCGTTCGGATACTCGAAGTGCACGCGCGGGGGCGGAGGAGAGCCGCCGAAGTGCAATGCGTGGTGGAATATCCAGAACGAGGAACCGCGCGCCGTCGCGCCCGACCAGATCGCCGCCGCCGCCGGCCCCGTAGGCGGAATGTTTGGCCAGCCGACGCCTCCTCGCGCGACGCCCGCGCCGAAGCCTTACTCGCCTCCGGCGCGGCCGGCGGGGCTCGTGCCGGGCTTTGGCCATTATCTGCGGTGGGCCGTCGCCGACGGCGTCCATTCCGGTTCCGGGCGAACGGCGGCGAACGACGAGAACACCGATTATTACCCGGTGCCGCTCTCTCAGGAGACGTTGCGCCCGGGGACCGTTTACGCCGATCCGTACGGGCACATGTTGGTGCTCGCGCGGCGCGTGCCGCAGGCGGACGGCGCAGCGGGCGTCTTCCTCGCCGTCGATGCGCAGCCCGACGGGACGGTCGCGCGGAAGCGGTTCTGGCGCGGCAATTTCTTGTTCGCGCAGGATCCCGCGCTTGGCGGTCCGGGCTTCAAGCGTTTCCGTCCGATCGTGCGCGACAGGAACGGCGGCTTGCGGCGGCTCACCAACGAGGAGATCGCGAAGAATCCGCAATACGCCGATTTTTCGCTCGAGCAGTCGCGGCTCAGCATCGACGATTTCTACGACCGCATGGATGACCTGATGTCGCCTGCGCCGCTCGACCCCTTGCGCGCGATGCAGGAGGCGATCACGTCGCTCGAAGAGCAAGTGAAGGCGCGCGTGACCTCGGTCGAAAACGGACGCAAGTTCCAAACCGGCGGGCGTGATGCCGAGATGCCGGATGGCGCGGCGATCTTCGAAACCACCGGCGCGTGGGAAGACTTCGCAACGCCTTCGCGCGATCTGCGCCTGTTGATCGCAATTGACGTGGTGCGCGGCTATCCGGACCGCGTCCAGCGGCGGCCGGAACGGTACGCGATGCCACGGGGCAAGAGCGTAGCGGACGTAAAGGCCGAATTGGAGACGGTGCTCGCTTCGGAGCTTTCCGCGCGCAAGTTCACGTATACTCGCACCGATGCCTCTCCGTGGACGCTCACCGTCAAGGACGTGGTCGACCGCGCGCCGGCTCTCGAGATGGCGTACAACGTGAACGACTGCGTCGAGCTGCGCTGGGGCGCATCGGACAAGAGCGACGAGGCCTTGACGTGTAAGCGGCGTGCGTCGGCGGCGCAGCGCGCCAAGATGGCGGAGTACCGCGCGTGGTTCCACGAGCGGCGCCGGCCCCCGCGCGGCTGACGGTCACTGCCCGCGGCCGCCCGTGCTGACGAACGCGCACGCGACGGCCCGGCAGCCGCTGCGGGAACCATGAGCTACGTCAATCCCGGTTTCTTCACGACCCGCCCCGAGATCGAGGGCACGTTTGGCGTCGTCGCCTCGACGCACTGGATCGCGACCGCGGTCGGGATGGCGACGCTGGAGAAGGGCGGCAACGCCTTCGACGCCGCCGTCGCCACCGCCTTCACGCTTCAAGTGGTCGAGCCGCATCTCAACGGCCCCGGCGGCGATGTGCCGGTCATCCTCTACGATGTGCGACGCGGAAAGCCCGAGGTGATCTGCGGGCAGGGTCCGGCGCCAGCCGGCGCGACGATCGCGCATTATCGCCGCCTTGGGCTCGATTTGGTCCCCGGCACCGGATTGCTCGCAGCCTGCGTGCCGGGCGCTTTCGACACGTGGATGAAGCTTCTGCTGGAATACGGCGCGATGCGCCTCTCCGACGTGCTCGCCCCTGCGATCGCCTATGCGCGGGACGGCCATCCGCTCGCCGAGCGCGCCAGCGCCACCATCGCGGCGGTCGAGCACTTCTTTCGCGAGCATTGGCCGAGTTCGGCCGCGGTCTTTCTGCCGAATGGCGCCGTTCCTGCGCCCGGCAGCCGGTTTGTCAACGAAAGGCTCGCCGATACCTACGCACGGATCGTGCATGAAGCCGAGGCGTGCAGCGGCGCTCGCGAGGGCGCGATCGAACATGCGCGCAGATTGTGGGCGCAGGGCTTCGTCGCCGAAGCAATCGACCGATTCTGCCGCACGCAGGAGGCGATGGATTCGAGCGGCGAACGCCATTCCGGCGTGCTGACAGGGCAGGACATGGCGCGCTGGCAGGCTGGTCTCGAAGCGCCGCTCGGCTACGACTATGGCCGCTTCACTGTGTACAAGCCAGGCCCGTGGTCGCAGGGGCCGGTGATGCTGCAGCAGCTCGCCTTGCTGAAGGGATTCGACCTCGAGGGACTCGACGCGACCGGTCCGGAGTTCATCCACACGCTGGTCGAATGCTCCAAGCTCGCTTTTGCCGACCGCGAGGCCTTTTATGGCGACCCGAACTTCGTTGCCGTCCCGATGGAAACGCTCCTTTCCGACCGCTACAACGAAGCGCGCCGGCGGCTCGTGCGCCACACCGCCTCGCATGCATTGAGGCCGGGCTCGATCGACGGATTCGGATCGGTTATCCCGTTGCGTCAAGTCGAAGCGTCGGGCAAGAGCGCTCGTGCGAAGGGCGCCGGAGAACCGACCGTGGGCGTCGAACCGCGCGGCGATACCGTGCATTTCGACATTATCGATCGCGCCGGCAACATGATCTCCGCAACGCCGTCCGGCGGCTGGCTGCAGTCCTCGCCGACAATTCCGGAGCTCGGTTTCTGCCTCGGCACGCGCGCACAGATGTTCTGGCTCGATGAAGGCCATCCCGCCTCGCTGGCGCCCGGCAAGCGGCCGCGCACGACGCTCTCGCCGACCCTGGCTCTGCGCGACGGCGAGCCTTATCTCGCCTGGGGCACGCCGGGCGGCGATCAGCAGGACCAGTGGGCGACGCAGCTTTTCGTGCGGCACGTGCACGCCAAGCTCAATCTGCAGGAGGCGATCGATGCGCCGGCCTGGCACTCTGAGCACTTCCCAGGTTCGTTCTGGCCGCGCATCGCGCGTCCGGGGGTGCTCGTCATGGAGGAGCGCGTGCCGCTCGATACGCGGCGCGAGCTCGAGCAGCGCGGCCATATCATCGAGGTCGGGCCGGCTTGGTCGGAAGGCCGGCTGACGGCGGCGGTGCGCGACGGGTGGAAACGTCGTGCCGCAGCCAATCCACGCGGGATGCAGAATTACGCCGCGGGCCGGTGATAACCGCGCCTCTTCCCGGTTGGTCCGCGTGTGACGTGGCTCAGTCGTAATCGATAGCAGCCGAAATTTCCGCTGACCGCGAGCTTTCGGCTTTCATGGACGACAAATAGACGACGCGCGCGGGAGAGGACGTCGTTTCAACCTGGCGAAGTTTGACGTTCTCTGGCTTCCCCGGCTCGGACGTCCGTACGGCGCCCATCAACGTCGTAAAAACGACGCTCACGAATACTGCAATGACTAACTGGATCACGACCACGCGCATGCGCAGCCTCCGACGGTCGCAAGTTCAGGATTTTTCATCGCGTTCTTGCAGCGCTATCAGCATTTGGACTTGGTCCAGGAGGTTCTGCTGTTCGAATTCGCCCCAGCGCGACTTTATGACTTGCGAGGGCGTCGGCGCGGGAAGCGACGGATAAGCGACCAGTCCGGCGAGGACGGCGAGTACCGCCGTTACGAGTTTGTTCATCTAAGCCCCCAACGCCTCAAAAATTGACTCCGGGTGTGGCGAGCTTGTGGAAGATACTTACCCCCGTGATAATACGGTTAACACGGGGTTTACCGCCGGACCGAAACGCCGCGACTTTGATCTGGAGCCAACCGACAAGACCAGATGCCGCCGCGCGGCGGTTCACCCTGCGTCGCGCCCGAATAAACGGTATCGGGCACGGCGCGGCCGTCCACGGCCCGTCGCTTACAGGATTGGTCATTGAGGCGAAGCGGGCGACGCAAAGCGAAAAGCTTGATTGGATGTGCGCGTGCCCGACTTGTCGGATGCCCCGTTCAGCCTACGATGGCCGCTTCAATCGTTTCAGGAGCCCATGCCGCGGCGGCTGCTTCAACGACGCGCACGGACGTCCCGTGTAGTCGATCGACAAGAATGTGCGTGCAGCATTCGTCGTCGATCTTCGACACTGCAATCCGAGTGGATGGCATCCACATGAGTGGAATTGCGAGATCGGCGGGCCAAATCCGCCATGCCGAGCCATCTTCGAGTTCGACGATATGGCTCTTCTCGTGATCCTTGATCCGCATTCAGTCCCCCTTTCCCAAAAACACCCAACGGGTCGCATAGTAGGAAAAAGGGGCGAGATCGGGGCTTGCACAAGGCATTTCCGCATGGCGGCTTTCAATCGTCCGGCGGACGTTAACTAAGGTAAACAAATTGTAAAAGTCGGGTTCGTTCGACGCTGGACCGCAGGATCGTCGCAAAAAGGCCGCCGAGGCGCATGAACGGGAAGGCCCCAGGCGAACATTTTGATAAGTAGATATGCGCAGTTTTCCTCCCCAGTTTTGCCAAGATATTGACGAAGATGTGCTGTGGGTTGTGAGAAGTGGGGGGACAGCACGTGAGCGCGATCACCAACAAGCTCATCTTCGATTTGATTACCCAAAATCACCATCCTTACGATTCTCATGCAGAATTCAGCCGCGGATTTTCGGCTTGTCAGGCCGGCGATCTTCGCAATCCGCACGAGGCCGACAGCATCTCGGCCAGGGCCTGGGATCGCGGGATAGAGGCCGCGATCATGTTTAAACGAGCGACCGGCGGCTGAACGTCGGGACTTGGACCAAAAACCCAGGTAGCGAGGGGGCTCTATGGCTATTCGCGCGTTTGAGCGAGTGACAGAACTCAGGGCCGGGGCACGTACCGAAAGTTTTCAGATAAGCGACCGCGCCGCGCGCGGAAAACGGTGGGCCGGGCTGGCCGGCTGCGTTTCCGCGCTTGCTTTGTTGCTGGCCGGCTCCCTGCTCTCAACAAGTCCTGCGGACGCCGCCTCGTCGCGGCACGCCAAACGCTCGCACCGGTCCGACACGGCCGCCGTTTCGCACCACAAGCAGACCCGGACCGCAGCCCGAACGAAACGACGCAATGCAGCCCGCGCCGCCTCGTCGCGGCGCGCCGGTTCGAGCGCTGCCAAAGCGACGAAACCCGAACTGTCCGGCGAACTGGGCGTGCTGCAGCAAGCGATCGCACTCGCGCGCAAGGGCAAGCTCGCCGATGCGAGCACGCTTGCGAAATCGCTCAGCGACCCCGCGGCGCAAAAGCTGGTCGAATGGGTCGCCCTGCGTGACGGCGACAGCCAGGCCCGGTTTGACCGCTACGAGGCCTTCATCCGCGCGAATCCGGATTGGCCTAACGCATCGCTGCGCCGGCGCGCCGAGGCGAGGTTGTGGCAAGAGCGGCGCGACGGCCCGACGGTGCGCGGGTTCATCGGCGAGCAGCCTATGGGCGCGATGGGTCGCTTGGCGCTCGCGCGTGTGTTGATGAGTGACGGCGATCGCGCCGCTGCCGAACAGGAAGTTCGCGCGGCGTGGCGCTCAGGCGAACTGTCGGCCGAAATCGAGGCCGCGGCGCTCGATACATTCGACGGTGTCCTGACCCGCGCTGACCACACGGCGCGGATGAATCGTCGCATCGGCAAAAAGGATTTTGGCGGAGCCATGCGTGCGGCGCGGCGCCTCGGCGATGGGGCGGTCTCGATCGTCAAAGCATGCTCCAGCACCGAGTCGAAGTCCTCCAACGCGCGCAAACTTTTGGATGCCGTGCCGAGCGAAGCGCGTGACGACCTCGGTTACAAACTATGCCGGATCCAGTCGCTGCTGCAGAATGATGGCGTTACGGCGGCGACCCAGGTGGCGCTCTCGGCTGCGGCCGACGACTTGCAGCATCAGGACACCGATGAATGGTGGCGCAAGCGTCGCACGCTCGCTCGCAAGCTGCTCGACCTTGGCGACGCCAAGGCCGCCTATGCAGTCGCCAGCAGCGCCGCGGCTCCGGACAATCCGTTCTACCGCGCCGATGCGCATTTCATGGCCGGGTGGATCGCGCTACGCTTTCTCGACGACCCCGCCGCCGCGCTCAAGCACTTTGCGCATATCGACGAGGGTTCGACCAATCCCATCGTGCTCGCGCGGGCCGGTTACTGGCGCGGCCGCGCCTACGAAGCCGCGGGCCAAACTGACCAGATGCGAGCGAATTACCAGGCCGCGGCCCGTCATTCGACCGCCTATTACGGACAGTTGGCGCGCGAGCGGTTAGGGCTCGGCGAGCCGGAATTGCGGACCCCGCCGGAGCCCGCGCATGCGACAAGCCTCGAAGTGCTTCGCGCCGCCGAGCTTCTCTACACGCTCGGCGAACGCGAAACCGCGTTGTCGTTCCTGACAGGCTTTGCCGATCAGAGCGACGATGCGCCGGGAATCGCCGCGATCGCCAGCCTTGCTGCGCGCAATAACGACGCGAGGGCCGTGTTGCTCGTTGGTAAGGCCGGGCTCGCACGGGGGCTTCCTTTCGACGTCTACGCGTTTCCGGACATCGGTGTTCCGCACTACAAGCCCATCGGTCCCAGTCTCGATCGCAGTCTCGTCTATTCGATCGTGCGCACCGAGAGTGAATTCAATCAGCGGGACGTGTCGCCTGCGAAGGCCGTGGGCCTGATGCAGATCACTCCGGAAGCCGGGCGCGACACCGCCAAGCGGTTCGGCGTCAGCTACGATTGGAAGCGCCTCGTCAACGACCCGGTTTACAACACGCAGATGGGCGCGGGCGAGCTCGCCGCGCTCCTGAAGGATTACCGTGGCTCCTACATCATGAGCTTTGCCGGCTACAACGCCGGCAGGGGGCGTGTGCAAGAGTGGGTCGCGCGATATGGCGACCCGCGCGACGCCAAGGTGGACGCGGTGGATTGGGTCGAGCGCATTCCATTTTCCGAGACGCGCAACTACGTGCAGCGCGTCATGGAGAATTTGCAGGTCTATCGAGTCCGTTTTGGCGAGGGCGCAAACGCGGCGACGTTGGAGCCCGATCTGAGCGGCAAGGCCGCCCAGGCCACGAATTCCGATCGACAGGCCCGCGAAGCGACCGCGCGCTAGCGCCAGGCGAAGGGCGACGGCTTTTCGTTTAGCCGCCCGGACGCGTCTCGCTTGGGTAAGCGAGACGTCGGCGAGCCTATGGTCGCGCGGACGGAAAACGTCGTCCATCCGAAACAGCCGCCGCCGATCAAGCGCCCTAATAGCTGTTCTGCCGCCCGCGCCTGGTCAAGGCCTTGGATGCCGTATCGGCTGGCGAGAGGGTCAGCGTCAGCCATACGTTCCAGCCTTCCGGTCGGTTCGCGGCGTCAAACTCGTTGTAGCCTCTGAGATTCACATAGGCTTCGAGTTCGCCCACGGTGATGGTGTACCCGAGTTGCGCGCCCACGCTCGCCACGCGGGAATCAAAGCAACCGACCTTGTTTCCCGATCCGCTATCGCAGGTTAACTGATTGTAAACATAACCGACCACGCCGATCTGCAGCTGCTTGGAGAAGAAGAACTGCGATGCTCCCCAGTCCAGATGAAAGTCGGTGCCGTTCTGGTATTGCGTGAAGGGATTGAGGAAGTTGTAGGTCACTCCGGCGACCGCCGAGAATTCACGCCCCGCGTCGTCGAGATAGGTGTAGCCGAGCCCTCCATCCAATGCGCTGTGTCCGATGCCGATATTCGCCAGGCGGGAGGGATTGTAGGCGCCGACGGGAATATTGCCCGTCGCGTAGGTCATGAAATTATGGGCGCCGGAATTCCATCGCAGCGTGACCTGCGGGGACAGATCCCCGAATCCGGCAACCGAATCGCCGTTCATTTCGAACCGCGAGCGCGGCCGCGCGAACGGCCCATCCACGGCCAAGTCGCTCAACAGCACGTTCTGGAATGTCCGGTTCCGCCCGTAGACCGCCGTCAGACCGACAGTCGCCTGCGCGCCGAAGATCGGCGACGCAAATGTATACGAGGGCGTGACCATCGCCAGGTCTTTAACGGTGTCAGCGTCGGCGAATTTTTCCGAAAAAAGATCGACTGACTGCCGTCTCGTCCGGAATTTGTTGGCGCGCGCCACCTCGGTGTCGAACGACACCGAAGGGTGATAGTAAACGGACGTCAGCGAGAATCCCGGCTGCGACGGGGTCGCTGAGAGACTTGCATAGGAGCCAGGGGTCCAGAAACTGGACCCTCCTTCGTCCGCCAAAGAGCCTTGCGATATGAGCGCAAGCGCAGCTGCGATCGTCGCGATGGCTGCCGCGCGAGGACTAATAAACTTCGCCGGCTCGCGAGTGCCGCGGTCGCGAGATGTTGGGGTGCCGAGGGGCGATCGCCCTGTCACCAGTGCGTTAGGCGAAACATTTGAGCGCCTCGGCATGGGGCAACGCCTGTATACCCGCCCAAAATTATTCCAAGCTTCGATCAAAATTGGTGATTTCCGTGCAACAGCCGCGCGAAATCTTAGCGCGCGATGATTCCGGCTTGGTCGCTCCACCTCACCCGCGGTGGTCATGCTCCGCGAAGGGCGAAGGCGGAGCATCCAGTAATCACAGTGAACGTTCGTGTCTACTGGATCGCCCGCTTGCTGGGC
>CAVRVX010000038.1:0-122285 GCA_963724735.1 uncultured Alphaproteobacteria bacterium | reverse complement strand
AGCCGAGTGGCGAGGCGATGTGGTCGGTTTTATGACCATCGATTGGGAAACAGGCTATCTCGATCAGCTTGTCGTAGCGTGGGAGTTCTGGAGAAGCAGCGTCGGGGGATTGTTTCTCTCCGAGGCGAAGTGGCTTTCACCGACCGGCGTCGATCTGAATGTGGACCCCAACAATGGTCACGCCGTGCGCTTTTTCGAGAAACACAAATTCGTGAAAACGGGGGACGTTAAAAATGGGCCGGATGGGCCCATCCAGAATATGCAGTGGCGTCCGAGAAACCCCTAACCCCGCTCTTCGCGGGGTTCCTAATACTTCAAAAGCGCGCGGTAACGGTAGGGTTTTTTCGTGAGCGACATCGTCTTCGACACCTCCGCCCCCGCAACCGACGCCATCGACTACGTCGCCACCGACAGGCCTGGGGCGATCCGGCGACGGCGACGCGCTCGGTCATCATCGATGTTCCCGCCGCGGCCCGCTGCCTCAGAGGCACAGTGATCATCAGTCAGCTCCGATCGTTTTCGCCCCTCGATGCGGTGCGGGTGGCGGCCAGCTTGGAACCGAAATATTGGGCCGCCGCAAGACGGCTCATCAACTGCCGTTCAGTCCTGCGAAGCGAATGAGCCGGCGAGGGAAGGCATCCCGTCTCCGCCTTGGCTTGGTCGACAGCGGCCTGCTGGGCGACGATCTGCTCCGATGCGGTCGACGGTCGCCTGCTGAGTGGCGATGTTGTCGTGTGCTGTCTCGACGGCGAGCTGGTAGTCCCCGTCGTCGATCCGCGCGATCACATCGCCTTCGTGCACATGGGCATTATCTTCGATGTCGACTGCCGATACGTAACCCGTAACCTTGGCCGACAGTGTCGCGTTCTTGGCGCCGACATAGGCATCATCGGTTGAGACGAGAAATCGGCCGGTCGTCCACCAGTAGTGGCCATACCAGGCTCCGGCGGCCAGTACCAGCAATATGCCGAGGACCAGCGCGACCCTCCTGACGGCACGCCAGCGGGGTTTCTGGTCACCCGCCGCAGGCTGCACAGCGGGCTTGGGTGGAGGCGCAGGCACCCTGTCGCTAGGAATCAGGGGAGCCGGTAGCCAACGGGGCCGGAATTCCCTGGCGATGGCTGTCGGCCCACTTCGCCAACCACTCGACCGCCTCCATCCCGGCTCGAAGAGGTCCCGGGCGGCCAGTCTTGCCAGTCGTCGTTTTCCTTGGCCGGCGCGCCATGGGAATAAAATCCCGATAAGTCATGACAGTGTCTCTCGCCTTACTCGTTCAATGTCTCGAAACCCGGTCGTATGACCGGCCCAAAACCGACAACGGCAGGATTTGGCTTCCTCCCGAGCCTTCTCCTGCGTTCGCGTACGCGTCACGTGTGCCCGCGACCGCCGCCGGCTGGCTGCACGGCTGCATGTCGATCACGCGAGCCGCTCGTGATTTCAGGGCCTCGGCCATGCTCCATCCGCCGCTCGCGCATCCCGTCAACATCGCTGCCGTGATCACATCGAACTTTGCGCGGCGGGCTACCCGATTCTAGTTGTAGTCATCCCGCGTGGCATAGAAGCTTCTAGACATGATTTGCTCCGGTGATTTGCGCGGGTTTGATCGATGAATTCAGACGCTATCAGCGGTGCTAGTATTGCTCTCGCCGGTCGAAGCGGCTCGGCCGGGCAGCGAACGGGCGATGCGCTCGGTCAACGGCGCGATCACCGGCGCGCTGCCAACGATCGACCCCGCAATGAGGCCGAGCCATTGTCGGGTCCCGATCGCTCTGATCTGGTCGACCATCAGATTGAGCCCGCCATGCTGGCTTCCGCCGAGAGCGAAGACGATGAGGCTCAGAGCAATTCCCAATCCGCGGGCTGCCTTGTGCGTCATGGCGATCATCCTTCCTTTCGGTCAGTTCCAGTCGCCCGCGCGGCGAAAACAGGTGACTTTCTGCGGGACTTGTGATACTGACCGGTAACTCCTATCTGGGGCTTAGGTACTGACCGGTCACACCTATGTCAAGGGAAAAATAATGAGCACGGCAGCAAAAATAACAAGTGTCGATAAACACGAGGGAATTTCACCGAGAGAGCGAATTTTGGCGGCTGCCTCGGACCTTTTTTATCGCCATGGCATTCGGGCCGTAGGGGTGGAAGCGATCGCCGAGGCTGCCAAAACGAATAAAATGACGCTCTACCGGCATTTCCCGTCCAAGGATGAGCTGGTTGCAGAATACCTTCGACGCCTGGCGGACAAGGCCAAGGCCAATTGGGACCGGCGTGAAGCCGACCACCCGGGAGATCCGCTCGGACAGGTTCGTGCCTGGCTTCACGACATGGCCGCCCGCGTGGCCACGGATGACCAGCGCGGGTGCGCGTTGGCGAATGCTGCCGTCGAGCTCCCTGAAAAGGACCATCCGGCACGGCGCGTGATTGAGGCGTTCAAGACCGCGCAGCGTGAGCGCCTCGTTCAGCTGTGCGCTGCCGCCGCACTGGAGGAGCCGGAATTGCTGGCCGACGAACTATTTCTGATGCTCGAAGGTGCGCGTGTGACGGCCCAGAGCATGGGCACGAAAGGACTTGGTGATCGGCTCGTCAAGATGGGCGAACGGATGATCAAGGCGCACGATATCATTGAGCCGGCGGCCCCGTCCGTCCGATGAAAGGGCCCTGCCGAAATTGCGGCTCGTGCGCGCATGACGAGCCAAGAACTCCCGCATCGTGAGCATCAGGAGCCCGAAATGCGAGGCGAGCCAGAGCCCGATCCCCACGACTACAGCGCGAACGAGAAAGCCTTGCATAATTACTCCTGCGGTTCCCGCTCGCGGCCAGTAGCTAAGGGCTCCGAACGGGGGGAGATCGAGCAATTGATCTTGGCCGTATCCGACATTGACCTTGCAAGCCTGAACGATCGACTGGACCGCCCAGACGAAGTCCTGGTCTCGCGTGAGAGCCTGTTGATCCATCCGCGGCAACGCCGGCGATCGATGAGGACGAGTAGATTGGCGATCAAAATGCCGACGATGAGTGCTGTGGCCGCACAAACTAAACCTAAGAGACATGCTCTTCGACATGGCCGATCTCCCTACAATGATATCCTCCCGCTCGCCGTTGTACGGCGACGTCTCGGCGCAATCTATGCCGTCATGTCGGGCCAATATCGCCGCCCGCTCCAGCAGCTCCACCCCCAATCCCCGAAAGTCAAACGCGTCAATACGGTTCGCAAGCGCTCCGAGCCCGGGCGCTGCGCGAAGTTGCTTGCTCACAGCTTGTAGCCGAACTGCCGTAGCAGGTTCTTCCGCCACGCGACGTCGTCCTCGCCCTCGACCCCCTTCGGCGAGAAGCCGTCGATCACGCCCAGCACTCCCCTTCCCTGGTTGGTCTCGGCCACGACCACCTCAACCGGATTCGCGGTCACGCAGAAGATCCGGCATACCTCGGGAATCACCTTGATCGCGTTCAGGACATTGACCGGGTAATAGCCTTCGCCAAGGAACACGATGAAGCAATGGCCCGCGCCGAGCGCGCTCGCGTTCTTCTGCGCGAGCTGAACCGGACCGGGGCGCGTTGGGTCCACCTGCGACTATGCAGAACGTGCGGTCACGTCGGCTGTTGCGATGACTCGCCGAACAAGCACGCAACCAGGCATTTCCACGCCACCGCCCATCCCATCATCGAAGGATACGATCCTCCGGAGGGCTGGGGCTGGTGTTACGTCGACGAAGTAATGTTCGATTTATCCGATCGCGCTACGCCGCAAGACGGACCGATCCCTCGCTACTATTGACGGTGCCGACTCCCGGCGCAGCGTCGTGATCTTGACGGTATGGTTCGATCATGGCGCAGCCATTTGTCGAGCCTTGCAGTCGCGGCGTCATCGCGGCCGAACCCTGTCCGCGCGAGTTGGGGCGCGAGATTTCGCCGCAACGCCGGCGAATGGTGCTCGCGGCGTGCGTGCTTGCTTCCTCGATGGCGTTCATTGATGGTTCGGCGCTCACCGTTGCGATGCCGAAGTTGCGCGCGCATTTTGGTGCCGACGTTGCCTCGGTTCAATGGGTCCTCAACGGGTACTTATTGGCGCTGGCCTCGCTCACGCTGATCGGTGGCGCGCTCGCCGATGTCTATGGAAAGGCGCGCGTGCTTGCGGTCGGCTGCCTGCTGTTTGGGCTGGCGTCGGCCGGATGTGCGCTGGCGTCGTCGGCCGCCGGGCTGATCGTCGGTCGCCTCGCGCAGGGGATCGCGGCGGCGCTGGTAGCACCGGCAAGCCTCGCTTTGATCGGCGCCACCTATCCGCGCGACGAGCGCAATGCGGCCGTTGCCATTTGGGCGGCTGCGTCGGCATTGACGACCGCGGCCGGCCCGGTGTTGGGCGGCTTCCTGACCGACACTTTCGGCTGGCAGTCAGTGTTCTGGATCAATCCGCCCCTGGCGGTCCTCGCCGCCGGCGCGCTGGCGGCCTTCGCGCCGCAGGACCGCCGCGAGTCGCGTTCGTTCGACGTGATCGGCGCTGCGATCCTCGCGTCCGCGCTCGGTAGCCTGGCTTGGGCGCTCGGTCAGATCGGGCCCAGAGAGCCCGCGGCGGCAATCGCCACGGTCTCCACATCGGCTAAGACCTTCATCGCGGCCGGGCTCGGCGGCGGCGGGCTTGTCGTTTACGCGTTTTGGGAAAGGGCCAGCAAGCATCCGATGACGCCCCCCCGGCTTCTAGAGAATCGCGCGTTTGTTGGGCTGAACCTCGCAACGCTGATGAGCTACACGGGGCTTTCGATCATGTTTTTCCTCACGCCCTTCGACCTCATCGATCGGCGCGGTCTCACGTCGACCGGCGCGGCGCTGGCCTTCCTACCGTTCACGCTTGGCCTTGCGCTGTTGTCGCGGACATTCGGCGGCCTGGCCGACGCGATGGGAGCGCGGGCTATGCTGATCGCCGGGCCAATTGGGGCGGCGGTCGCCTATATCTGGATGGCACTCGGCCACGACGCGTCGCTGCTTATTGGCGTAATCGGCCCCATGGCCTTGCTAGGGACCTCTTTCGCGGTGTTGGTAGCGCCGCTCACTGCGTCCATTCTTTCAAGCGTTGGGCCCGCCGACGAAGGGCTCGCAGCCGGCGTAAACAATGCGATCAGCCGCGTTGCCCAACTCATCGGCATCGCGCTTGCGGCTGGCGTTGCATCGTTCGTGACCGGCTATGAGATAGCGCTAGCGGGGGCCGCTGTGGTCACCGGGGCTGCGGCGATGCTCGTCGCCACAACCGTGCCGCCGAGTTGAACAAGATTTTCGCGATCGTGTCCGGGCTGACGCGCGCGGCAGCGGCTTCCAGCACTCGGTGACGTGTCGCGCAGATCGGCAAGAAGACTGTCCTTTTCGCTTTAATGCGCGTTTTCGCCGGAGGCGGTACGTATCTTGCCATCACCGATCCGCCCGGTCTGCGCGGCGCGACGGATACTTCGTGTAGCCCCTCCTTCACCTCGTTGGGCTTGAACGGCTCGATGATTGCCCGGTTCATCGATCGCCGGATGGAAGGCGATCCACGAATCCGATATGTGCCTGATGCCGGACCCCGCCTCGGCCTGCATTGATCCGTTCTTTGCGAGACGACTTTGGTCCTCGTCTGCGATGTCCTCGAGCCGACCACCGGCGAGCCGTACAACCGCGATCCGCGCGGCATGGCCAAGAAGGCCGAGGCGATGGTGAAGTCGCTCGGCATTGGCGACACGTATTTCGCCGTCCGCTTCCCGATAAGCGACATAGCCCATTTCGCGCATCACGTTGAAACGCTCCGGCGTGATCTTCGACAGCACCTCGATCGGCTCTGCCGACGCATCGCGTCTCGGCTTGTCGGTCATTGTCTGTCCCTCAAGGCGCTGGCGAGAAACGCAGGCCTCTTTCCATAGTTTGCGGTCATGACGCGGCGCCCCCTTGGCGATTTGATCGAGGTTGTCCGCAAGCTGCTTATGCAAAAGGCCGTAGCTCTAACGCGATTAGTGCTACGCTGGGGCATGGATCGGGCCAGGATCGAGCTACACCTTGCATCCGCCGAAGAGCACGTTGCTCTCGCGGGCGATACCGTCGAACGCCAGCGAGAAATAATTGTGAAACTTGAACTCGACGGCCATGGCATCGTCGAGGCGCAAAGACTGTTGGTCTATTTTGAAGAGCAGTTGGCCATGCACGTCGCGGACCGGGATCGGCTCAGGAAAGAGCTGGCCGAAATTTCAGACTGAGACACTGCCGGGAGCTGTGGCGGCATAGGTGCGAATCATATCGTCGGCGATCGCTTCCCGTTCTTCGGTCCGGTGGGTCTTATGTCGTCGAGTTGTACAACGCCCGCCGGCCGCACACGAGCCTCGGCGGTCTCACCCCTAGCGAGTTCGCAACCCGGTCCCGAACGGACCAGATCGAGTGCCGCTGTTGGGAGGCACCAGCGCCCCCGAGGAAACCAGCTTGCTATTCGCGGATATGATTTTCAGGAGGGACAGGTATTCGCATGGGCGGTATTGAGCGGTTGAGATCGGTTCGGTGCGTGGCGGAAAAGCCGCTCGGGAACCAATGAGGAGCGGAATCGTTAGCGAGGTGTCAGCTCGTATAAGGCTTACCATGCTGGACGCCACAGACCTGCGACGATGGGCTGAACGCTGTTACAGAGTCTCGCGAACTTGTTTCGACCTCTCGGCGGCTACCGAACTGCGAGTCTTGGGCGACGAACTAACGGAGAGAGCGACCGAGGTAGAACGTGCCGCGTCGCCGAGCAGGCATGCGGAGGGACGACGGCGGTGGTGGAGGCGGTCGGCGGAGCGCACCCCGTAACGTGCTCGGCGACCGGCTTGATGTCTGCTCAATAAAACCCATGACGGGATTTTTTCGAGACGGCTGCTGCGACACTGGGCGCGAGGACATCGGTAGCCACACGGTCTGCGCCGTCATGACCGCCCCGTTTCTTGAGTTTTCACAATCGCGCGGCAACGATCTTTCGACACCGATGCCGGAATTCGGCTTTCGAGGCCTGAAACCCGGCGACCGCTGGTGCCTCTGTGCACCCCGTTGGCAAGAAGCACTCGAAGCGGGCCAGGCGCCGCGCGTGGCCTTGCGGGCCACGCACGAAGGTGCTCTGGGCCATTGCTCGCTCGCCGATCTCAAACGCTTCGCGGTCGACCTAGCCTGATCCCGGACGTTCGGCCGCGGGAGGCTATCCAAAAGCATGCCGTTCCAGACCCCCGATGCAACTCGTGAACGACTGCTTCCGCACGGGTGACGATGACTCCGAGGTCGAGAGCATCGAGTTCTCTGGAACGTTTCGCTGTTACGGGTCGGAAGATTCTGCGTCCTCGGCCAGCCAGTCCGGTTTTTTGTGGCAGACGTCCGGCTCACCACGACGCGTGCTATTTGCGAGAGCCGCCGAGCTTCAGGTACTCTGATGTGCAATTTTCTTGATTTTCTGCACCAGGCAGCGCATTTCGCGCGATAATCTCTGGGCGCAAATTCTCATTTCCGTGCTCTGACTCCAGAGACCCGGTTCGAAATCGCATGAGACCGTTCGATGTTCAGGGATCCCCCAAGTCAGCCTGCGAGTGGGCCGCGTTGAAGGCTGCATGACCGCTTTCGCCCGCGATGTGCTGCAAGGCGAGAAGGCTTTCGAGCCCGGCTATCGGCGGCTCGCGCGCACGGGCGTGCTTGCCGAACGCGCACGCGACGCTCGGCTGCGTTTAAGGAACTGCGATCTTTGTGCCCGGTACTGTCATGTCGACCGGACCGAGAACATCCGCAGCGCAATCTGCCGCACCGGCGAACGAGCCGTGGTGTATTCGGCCGGCCCGCATCACGGCGAAGAAGATTGCCTGAGGGGTGTACGAGGCTCGGGCACGATCTTTTTTTCCTTCTGCAATCTGCGCTGCGTCTATTGTCAAAACTGGGACATCAGCTGGCGGGGGGAAGGGCGCGAGGTCTCGACCGAAGAGCGGCCGAACATCACGGCCGGTCGGATCACTGTCGCCCTGCCAAAGATCGCGCGGACGGCCTGCCCTCCCTGGCCACGGGCGCGGATGTAAGGTGACGGCGATTGTGCATCGGCCCCGATACCTGAGATGTGGACAAGAGACTCCACACCTGCCTTGCGCGCCTCATTAGCGAGCCGTTCGGCTGCCGTGACGTGCATCGCATCAAAGGTTTCGGTTCCGCGCTCGACTGCGCGCCGACTTGCGTGCGCTCGCGTGACGTGCGCCATTCCGGCCAGGTGCGGATTCTGATGGGACCATTGTATCCATATTCGCCGGCTCCACGGCGAGTTCTGCCAGTCGGAAACCCGCGCTCAGCATCTTATGCGGATCAATCTAATCATTGTTGGGCGTCACGAAGAGAAAGTCTGGTCGGGCCCAAGTAGGGGATATTGCATGATCTACAGAGGTAGCTGCCACTGCGGCAAGGTCGCGTTCGAGGTCGAAGGCGAGATCAGGGGAGCCCTCGCATGCAACTGCTCAATCTGCTCTCGCAAAGGCTCTCTACTGTGGTTTGTTCCTCGGGAGAAGCTGCACTGTGGCTTATCCCGTTGACTCAGGTCGCTCTAGATGTAGTGTGTTGTGAGGTCGGTCGCGTGAGGTCGCCAGGACGTACCCCCGATGGCTAGGGCGCGCTCACTTTCCTAATTCCAGAAGGCATTTTCTGACGAAGCGAGCTGCGTTGCGTTGTTGTTCAAACCTTGCCTATCCGGTTGTCACCCACAGCCACTAGCGGTAGTGTTCGGCCATGCTCATGGACGTTCACCAGCGTGGCAATCTTCGGTTCCCACAATCGCTCCCAGAGTTCCAGCGACTTTTTCCCGACGACGCGGCCTGCGCCGCCTACCTGGAGAAGGCTCGCTGGAGCGACGGGTTTGTTTGCCCCCATTGTCAGGCGGCGGGAGAGCCGTTCCGCTTCGCAAATCGTCCTGGCGTCTTGCGCTGCCGCAAGTGCCGCCGTGACACCGGATTGACGGTGGGAACGGTCATGGCGCGCTCGCACACGCCGCTGAGCGTATGGTTTTGGTCTGCCTATCTGGTGTCCAGCCAAACACCCGGCGTGTCGGCCGTGCAGCTTCGGCGACAACTTGGCCTGTCGCGCTACGAGACGGCGTTCCAAATCCTCCACAAGCTCCGCGCGGGGATGGTGCGCCCGGATCAGGACCGGATCGGCGGCAGGCCCGGCGAGCACGTCGAAGTCGATGAAACCTGGGCTGGCGGCCGGACGCGCGGCAAAGGCCGTAGCGTCCACGATAAGGTTCTTGTCGCCAGCGCTGTGGAGGTTCGCCAGCGCAAGCCGGGCACCAAGCTCGACAAGCGGAAGGGTGGTCGCTATGCCGGGCGGGTTCGGCTCGCCATCGTGCCGGACCGCAGCGCGGAGTTGCTCTGCGGCTTCGTTGAGTGCGCCGTTGTGCCGGGCACGTCGCTCGTCACCGACGACTGGAGCGGCTACGCCAGCCTTGCCAAGCGCGGCTACAAACACCTCGCCATCGCTGAACGGGGCGATCCGCAGGTCGCCGAGGAGTATCTGCCAATCATCCATCTCGTCTTCGCAAACCTGAAAACGTGGCTGAACGGCATCCATCACGGGGTCAGTCACCAGCACCTGCAAGCCTACCTCAACGAATTCACCTTCCGCTTCAACAGGCGGTTCTATCCGTTCAACGCCTTCCGTTCCCTGCTCGGCATCGCGGGCGACGTCACCGCACCGACCTACGCAGAGCTTTACTCCGGAGCCTGGCAGCATCCTACATGTCGGGGGTGTGGGTAACAACCGGATAGGCAAGGTTCAAACGACGCTGGCCGGACGGTTTCATCTGCCTACATATAGACGGACCTGAGTCAACGGGATAAGCCACGCTGCACTTGCACACCCCTGAAGAAGCGGCCAGTACCTACACCTTCAACAAGCACGTTATCAGGCACCGCTTCTGCCCGACCTGCGGCATTCATCCATATGGCGAAGGTGTTGATCCGACGGGTAATCGCATGGCGGCCATCAATATTCGCTGCCTCGAAGACGTTGACCTTGCGGCTATTCCTGTACAGAACTTCGATGGTCGGGCAATGTGAAGTCACGCCCAAACCTTCGCTCCTGCGGACAAGCCTTCGGCAGCCGCTGAACTCAAACGTTGGGCGTCATGCAGAGCGCGGTAGTCATGCAGTTGGTAGCTGTAAAGGCCACGTCGCCCGGCCGGATCACGGAACCGGTACCAATGTTCCGGTGCAGGAGATGCCGCGCCGACCCCTACGGCTACAACAAGGACGAGCTTTTTTAGCCGCGTTCGGCGGCGACGAAATCCGTCCAGGCGGCGAGCGCGTCCAACATGTCGCTCCGAACCTGCGAATCCTTGCGGCCAGTCCGCGCCGGGACATGAAAGGAATGATCGGCATCCTCGAAGAGCTTCAATGTCGCACGCTCGCCGAGCGATTCGCACAGCGGCTTAAGCTGATCGAGCATGGCAAGCGTGTCGCGCGCCCCCTGCAGGAACAGCATGGGAATTCGAACGTCGAAGAGATGGTTGCCGCGATCCTGCGAAGGACGCCCCGCCGGGTGCAACGGAAACCCAAGGAACGCGAGTCCACGGACGCCCGGAAGGGGAGCTGCGGCCTGAGCCTGCGACGTCATCCGACCGCCGAACGACTTGCCGCCGGCGATGAGGGGATGCCCGGGCAGAAGTCTAACAGCCTCGGCCACGGCAGCACGGATCGTGTCCTGAGCCAGCTTGGGCGGGTCGGGCCGTTTGCCGCCCTGCTCCATATACGGGAACTGGAACCGCAAGGTCGCAAGGCCGCGTTGCCCAAGTTCCGCCGCGACCCCCGCCATGAAGGGATGCGTCATCCCCGCCCCGGCGCCATGCGCCAATACGTAGCATGCCCGCGGCCGCGGCGGAGATTGCAGCAAACCGGAGACACGAATTGAACCGTCGACGACAATCGTGACAGGCTTTGGACTTGAAGACGGCATTGGTGGCTCCCGAGGGACATTCAGTCTTGCCACGCCCTAAGCCCAGTTGGCGGTGGCACGCTGCGCTGCCTATTCTAATCAGTGTCCCATCAAGCCTGTGAAACCCTAAGCCTGCGCCGGGTACGCAACGGGAGCGATCGATGTGCCGGAATATCCGCACGCTGTTCAATTTCGAGCCGCCCGCCACTGATGAAGAAATCCGTGCGTCCGCGCCGCAGTTCGTTCGAACAGTGAGCGGATTCTCCTGAAAGGTCTAGAATGGAGTCGTTTCTGTGCTTCTGGGCCAGCTTGCGCTAGTATCTGCAGCGGCATTTTCCGGCGCCGCCTTCTATATCAACATCGCCGAGCAACCGGCCCGTCTCATGCTCGACGACAAGAGCGCATTGAAGCAGTGGAAGCTGAGCTATGCGCGCGGGTTCGCCATGCAGGCGAGCATCGTGGTCATCTCAGGTGTCCTCGGCTTGGTCGCAGCATGGCTATCGAGCGACTGGCGCTGGATCATCGGGGCGGCGCTCGTCCTCGCCAACTGGCCGTTCACGCTGATTGGCATCATGCCCACGAACAACAGGCTGAAGGCGATACCCGAGAGTGGAGCGGGCCCAGTTTCCAGGGCCTTGTTTGAGACCTGGGGACGACGCCACGCCGTCAGGACGACACTGGGGACCGCGGCGACGCTGGCGTATGTGTGGGCGCTGAATTAACCGACTGGGGATTAAGGCGGGCCGCAGCAGGTTCACTGTGGGTGCCCACTAAGAGGACGCCTTCCATGGGATGTTCCAGAGGTGGCCCTCGGGATCGCGACACGAGAAAACTCGGCCGCCGTAGTCTTCATCCTTGATTTCGACGACGATCTCTGCCCGGGCGGCCTTGGCGCGCCGATAGACTGTGTCTGCATCCGGCACGCGGCAGGGTTGACGCATGCCCAGCTGTCGCCCTGGTCCTCGCTTATCCACAGGCCCCCGGTCGTCGAGCCGAAGGCGAGCCGCTCCTCCGTCTCGTCGAGCGCAAGCGCGCGGCGGCACACGACGTCGTAGGAGTGCGATTACCGATGTGAGGGGCGTCGTGCGGCGATCAAGCATTCATCTTGCCGCAAATCGCTACTCCTCAATCTGCGCAAGTCTCCCTTTCAGGCGCGGCGCCGCGAAATCGAGAAAGGCGCGCAGCTTCAGCGGCAACAGTCCCTGACCCGCATAGACGAGACTGACCGGCCAGGGCGCCGGCTCGAACTTTCGGAGTGTACGCGCAAGCGTGCCGGCTCGCAGCGCGCTCGCGGCCTGGTACGAAAGCACGCGTGTGATCCCGACTCCCGCAATGGCTGCATCGATGGCCGCTTCGGCGGTGTTGACAACGAGGCGCGAATGGATCGCGACCAATGTGGTGGACTTGCCCACTGCAAATTTCCAGCCGTCTGGAGACGCCAGTCCTTCGAAAGTGATGCAGTCGTGGGTGGTGAGCTCGCCCGGGCTTCTTGGCGTGCCTCTCTCAGCGAAATAGGCAGGACTCGCGCAGACCACGTGGCGGATTGAGCCAACGCGCGTCGCAACAAGACTACTGTCAGGCAACTCGCCGATCCGGATGGCGAGATCAATGTCGTCTTCCTGCAGATTGACCACGCGATCGGCCAGAGCGATCCGGATGTCGATGTCCGGGTAGGCTTTGAGGAACTCGATCGCGACGGGCAAGACATGTAGGCGGCCGAACACGATCGGCGCGGTGATGATCAGGTCGCCTCTCGGAGCGATGTATTCGCCCGCCGCGGCGCGCTCGGCTTCACCGATGTCTTCGAGGATGCGCTTGCAGGCGACAACGTAGGATCGGCCGGCATCGGTCAGGGTGAGGCGCCGGCTGGTCCGATTGACCAGCCGCGTCCGCAGATGCGCCTCAAGCTCGGAGACCTTTCGGCTGACGGTCGCGAGCGGCATGCCGAGCTTGCGGGAGGCCGCCGAAAGGCTGCCAGCTTCGACCGCCGCAAGCAGGGTTGACATCGATTCGAGCCGATCCATCGGCCTTCCAAAAAATGGAAGGATGTCTCTCTAAATTACATGATTATCACGATCGATGGAATGGCATAGGTACGGGCCATCGGCCATCCCGTTCACCAATCGAAAGGAGACCCGCCATGTCCCGCATCCCAACGCCCGCCGCGATCAGCGACGCTCCCGCCGCCTCTCAGCCGCTGCTCGAAGCCGTCGAGAAGCAACTGGGCGTCGTTCCGAACCTGTTCCGTCTCGTTGCCAACAGTCCGGCCGCGCTGCAAGGCTACCTCGGCCTGTCCGGCGCGCTCAGCAAAGGTGCGCTGCCGGCCGCGACGCGCGAGCGCATTGCGCTTGCGGTCGCCGAGATCAACGGCTGCAACTACTGCCTGTCGGCCCACACCTATCTCGGCAAGAACCTCGCCAAGCTCGACGATGCCGAGATCACGGCTAACCGCAACGGCGCTTCCAACGATCCGAAGGCGGACGCGGCCGTACGCTTCGCTGCCAAGGTCGCCCGCGAGCGCGGCCATGTGAGCGACGATGACGTCCGTGCCGTCAAGCTTGCCGGTTATGACGACGCCCAGGTGATCGAGATCGTGCTGCATGTCGCGCTCAACACCTGGACGAACTACATCAACGAGGTCGCCAAGACCGACATCGACTTCCCGGTCGTGACCGCCCGGAAGGCGGCGTGACAAGCGCCCATCACCGACGCCGGCGGCGGACCTCATGCCGCCGGCAGCACATCGGCCATCCCGACAATCACCCGTCTTCGAGCAATCCTGGCCCATAGAGGAGGCGATCATGAGCACCGCCCACGCCTATTCCAGCGATGTCGCGTTCACACCGTCCGTCAAGGCGGTGCAGACTCGCAAGGGGTCCCGCCGCGGCTACGCGCGCGTGGAGGAGCGCGGCGCTTGGCAGACCCGCATCACTCCCGACCTCGCGCGCTTCATCGAGGCGCAGACGAGCATCTTTCTCGCGACCGTCAACGCCGAGGGGCAGCCCTACATCCAGCATCGTGGCGGGCCGGCCGGCTTTCTGCGGGTGCTCGACGACAAGACTGTCGGCTTTGCGGACTTTGCCGGCAACCGGCAATACATCACGCAGGGCAATCTCGCCGACAATCCAAAGGCCCATCTGTTCCTGATCGACTATGCGCAAAGGAAGCGAGTCAAGATCTGGGGCGAGGCCCGTGTTGTCGAAGGCGACGACGAGCTGACGGCACGGCTGATGCCGGAGGGCTACAAGGCACGTCCCGAGCAGGCGATCCTGTTCACTGTTTCCGCCTGGGACGCGAATTGCCCGCAGCACATTCCGCAGCGGTTCGAGGCCGCCGATGTCGCGGCAGCGCTCGCCGAGCGGGATAGACGCATCGAGGCGCTGCAGGCGGAGATCACTCGGCTGCGCGAGGCGGCGGCCCCGACTGCGTCCTGAACCCAGCGAATTGGCTGCGTTTGCAGTCAATGTCGATAGGGCTCGGAAAACATGCTGTTGCCGTTCTTGGTCAGCATGATCGGGGCCTCTTTTTCGATCCGAACTCTCAATCGCCCCTATCGGAAGCGATGCCGTTAGCGACTTCATCGATTCGTCGCTGTTATACGCCATTGAATTGTGCGGCGCCGACCTCGAAGTCGCAATCTTCTGCCGGGCCGATCGGTAGGTCGACGAACCGATTCGTGCGATGCTCGCCGCGGCGACGTGCATCAACGAACGGCAACGCCAAGCCGGACCTCCTCGTATGACTGATATGATCTTCAGACCCCCTGCGTAACCGATAGCTCTCGGCTATCAATTCCATCGTCGATCGGCATTTCACCTTTGCCCTGCGATCAGGTTTGCTGCGTCCATCGACACCACGTCGTCATCCGTGGTTCGAGGCTGCACCGGGCGCATGCCATGCGATCCGACGCCCCGCGGCAACACCTCGCAAGGAGAACGTCCATGTCGCTGATTCAACTGCTGGAGACCGGACGGTCGCTCGCCGAACGCATTCCCTACAGCCTGGTGGCCCTGGTGGCGCGGCTCGCCGTCGCCAACGTGTTCTGGCGCTCGGGCCAGACCAAGGTCGAGGGCTTCCACATCCGCGAGGCGACCTTTTTCCTCTTCCGGGACGAGTACAAGGTCCCGCTGCTGCCGCCTGACCTCGCCGCCTATCTTTCGACCACGGCCGAGCACGTGTTCCCGGTCCTCTTGGTCATCGGATTGGCCTCGCGCCTCTCGGCCCTGGGGCTGTTCGGGATGACCATGGTGATCCAGCTGTTCGTGTTCCCCGATGGCTGGCCGGAGCATATTCTATGGGTCGGCCTGTTGCTGCTGATCTTCGCGCGCGGCCCCGGCGCCCTGTCACTCGACCACTTGATATGGACCCGACTGCATCGCGACCGGATGGTCCCGGCGCCGGCGCGCGCGCACTCGTGATGTTGGGTAACGGTTGATCCGCGCGTATGGTTCCGGGCGCGCCTATCCGAGCGCGCCGGCCCCGCACGGGCGGAACAAGCGTCAGGGGCATGGGCATGGCAGAGAACCACCACCGGGGAGACACTTATGACGGCCGCGGCTCCGAGTTTTCGCATCCAGTCCCGGCTTGCGCCGCTCGTCGAGGCGTGGACCGGTGTCGCTGCCTTCCTGGAAAAAGGAGCCGGCGCGGTTCTCGATCTCGCGATCCGGCTTTGGCTTGCGAAGATCTTCTTCGTGTCGGGCGTGCTGAAGACGGTCAACTGGGACGTCACCGTCTTCCTTTATACGAACGAGCATCCGGTGCCCGGCCTCGCGCCCACGACGGCCGCTCTGATCGGGACCGGCATCGAGCTTGTCTGCCCGATCCTCCTGGTGTTCGGCCTCGCGACGCGCTTTGCCGCGATCCCCTTGCTGCTGACCGCGGCGTTCCTGCAGTTCACCTATAAGGACCTCGCCGACCACCTCTATTGGATGGCGCTGCTCGGACTCCTGATCTTTCGTGGCCCAGGCGCGCTCTCCGTCGACCACCTGATCGCGCCGCATCTCGCCGGCTCGGCGATCCCATTCGGCTCGTCCTTGCGCCGCATCGCGGGCTTCAAGCAGCGTTTCCTGCTGCCGCCCTTCGAGCTTCTCGTCCGTCTGTTGCTCGCCTGGCTGTTGTGGAGCCGCGGGTTCCACGCCGCCCCCGTCGCCTTGCAGGGGGCAGGCCTTGTGCTTTGCGGACTTCTCGGCCTCGGCATTGCGACGCGTGGCGCGGCGCTCATCCTCGCGCTTTTGAGCGTGGCCGTGTTCTCCGACGTTTTGCCTCTCGGTGACCCGGTCCTGCGCTTCTTCCTGTTCGCGAGCTTTGTTCTGTACGGAGCCGGCCTGCTATCGGTCGACCATCTGCTCGCCCGGAAGGCACGGCAGTTGTGCCCAAGCCTGTCGAACGATCCGAGCTGGCTCGACGGCGCGCCGCGCGTCGTGATCGTCGGCGCCGGCTTCGGCGGCATTGCCGCGGCGCAAAAGCTGCGGCACGCCTGGGCGCAGGTCACCCTGATCGACCGGCGCAATTACTTCCTGTTCCAGCCGCTCCTGTACCAGGTCGCGACGGCGACACTGTCGCCCGCCGACATCGCGGTGCCGATCCGCTCGCTGTTGCGCGGCCAGCAGAATTGCCGCGTGCTGATGGAGCGGGTGACCGGGATCGACGCCGCCCGTCGTGAGGTCATGGTCGGCAAGACGCGGCTTGCTTACGACTATCTCGTGCTCGCGACCGGCGCTCGCCACAGCTATTTCGGCAAGGACGCGTGGGAGGCCTTCGCGCCCGGCCTGAAGAAGATCGACGATGCGACCGCGGTGCGCAGCCGCATTCTGGCGGCCTTCGAGAAGGCCGAGGCCTGCGACGACGAAGCCGAGCGGCGCCGCCTCCTGACCTTCGTTCTGGTTGGCGCGGGGCCGACCGGGGTCGAGCTTGCCGGCGCGATCGCCGAGCTCGCGCGGCAAAGCCTGCGCGAGGAGTTCCGCATCATCGATCCTTCGAGCGCGCGCGTCGTTCTCGTGCAGTCGGGTCCGCTCATCCTACCGGCCTTCCCGAAGCCGCTGTCGCTTGCCGCCACGCGTTCGCTGACCGATCTCGGCGTCGAGGTCCTGACCCATTCGCGCGTCGATGTCGTGGATGCGGACGGGGTGCAGGTCGGCGACAAGCGGATCGAGGCGCGCACCGTGCTGTGGACCGCGGGCGTGATGGCGTCAGAAGCAGGCCTTTGGATCGACGCCGAGCGCGATCAGGCCGGCCGCATCCTTGTCGGCCCCGATCTCGCCGTGCCCGGCGCCGGCAACGTGTTCGCGCTCGGCGATACGTCCGCCTGCACGGGCGCGCGACGGCAAGCTCGCTCCCGGGCCTTGCCGCGGTCGCCAAGCAGCAGGGCAACTACATCGCCAAGCTGATCCGTGCGCGGATCGAAGGACGACGCGCGCCGGGGCCGTTCCGCTATCACGACTACGGGTCGATGGCGACGATCGGCCGCAAGGCGGCGGTCGCCGACCTGCAATTCGTCAAGCTTTCCGGCAGTCTCGCCTGGTGGCTGTGGGGCCTGGTGCATGTCGCCTTTCTGGTCGACACGCGCTCGCGCATCGCGGTCATGTTCGACTGGTTCTGGTCCTATCTCACCTATAACCGCAGCGTGCGGCTGATCACCGGTGGCGAGGGCCGGGCGGACTGAACTGAACTGAGGCGCTCACCGACCGAAAGGGCGGGGCCGGAATCCACACTCACAGACAGGGGTTTTGGATTCCGGCCCCGCCCTTCGCGTTGCTGACGATCGTGCATTACGACTGTTTCGGCGTCGCGCTGCCGCCGACGATCTTGTCGCAGGTGCCGGTCGGCACATACACCCAGGCGTCGGGCTGATTGTCCCGTTTTGCCGTGCCCGCGCACGAGCTGGTGATGGTGGCGCAATCGTTCTTGCCGGACTTCACGATGCCGTAGCACTTCTCGAATTTGTAGGTCGGCTGCGGAGCGGGCGTCGGTTGCTGGGCGACAGCGGTCGCGGCCAGGCCGGACAAGGCCGCGCCGAGCGCGGCGGCGAGGGTTGCGGCGGAACGCGTGTCCATCGTTCAATCTCCCGTGATGCCGATAAGGAATGATACGCTGCCAACATCCTGCATATTGAACACGAAGGAAAATGCCGGTTGCGCATGGCTTTCATAGCCGACCGCTATTCAAGCATTGTCCGGCGGGCGCGCTCGCATCGATAGCTTTGCGTCATCGAATTGAGAGCAACACGCTATTTCGCTTCGACGGCACGGTGTGAGACCCTGTGTGCCGTCGAGTTGACGCCACCCACCCCATTTCGCACGCCGCCAGGGGAGCGCAGACGATGAATGAGACATTCGTTCCGCCGATCGACGACCCGACGCTGCCGCCGGTGGTGATGCCGTCCTGTCCGATCGAGCGAAAGCTCAAGGGACAGAAGGCGCTGGTGACCGGCGCCTCGTCCGGCATCGGCCGCGGCATCGCGATCGGCCTCGGCCATGCCGGCGCCGACGTCATCGTCAACTATGTCCGCGACGAAGACCAGGCGCAGGCGATCGTCGAAGAGGTCAGGCGCTGCGGCGACAACCGGGCCCACGCCTATCGCGCCGACGTCTCGAACGAAGACGAGGTGCGCGAGATGTTCGCGCGGATGGAAGCCGAACTCGGCGGCATCGACATCCTCGTCAACAATGCCGGTCTGCAGCAAGACGCGCCCTTCGACGAACTGACGCTCAAGCAATGGAACACGGTGATCGCGGTCAATCTCACCGGCCAGTTCCTATGCTCGCGCGAAGCGGTGCGCATGTTCAAGCGAACAGGCGTGAAGCCCGGCGTGTCCTGCTCGGCGGGCAAGATCATCTGCGTCTCCTCGGTGCATGACGTGATCCCGTGGGCGGGTCACGTCAACTATGCCGCGAGCAAGGGCGGCGTTGCGATGATGATGAAGTCGATCGCCCAGGAGGTCGCGCCCTTCCGCATCCGGGTCAATGCGATCAGCCCGGGCGCGGTGCGCACGCCCATCAACATGCAGGCCTGGAGCACGCGCGAGGCCTATGCCGAGCTGATGAAGCTTGTGCCCTACAAGCGGATCGGCGAGGTCGACGACATCGCGCGCGCCGCGGTGTGGCTTGCCTCCGACGACTCCGACTACATCACCGGCGCGACCCTCTATGTCGACGGCGGCATGACGCTCTATCCCGGCTTCGAGACCGGAGGCTGAGACAATGACCGAGCTCTATGACGCGATCATTGTCGGGTCCGGCGCCGGCGGCGCGGCCGCGGCATTCAGGCTTGCGGAAGCCGGCCGGCGGAACCGGCCTGATCGCCAATCTGGTGCTGCGCCATTACCGCAAGGAGATTCCCGCCTTCTGGAGCAGCCAGCGAATTCGTGAGGCGGCCGAGTAATGAGCACCCCTATGACAATCCTGAGATCAATGTCGGGGCCGGCGCTCTCGCTCGCGGTCGACCGCTTTCCCGACAGCGTGGCCTGGGTCTCGTCGATGCTGATTGCCGCCCTCATGACCGGCGTCGGCGTCGGGTCCTGGCTGGTCGGCGCCCTGCAGGCGAGCCTGCCGCTCGACGCGCTCTATCGGCTGTCCTCGCTCTATCCGATCCTGGTGCTGGCATTGGCGTGGCCGGCCCTCCATTCGTCGCGTCGCAGCGAGCGGAAGCGATCGACTCCTGTTCCTGCGTGACGCCGCGTCACCGCAAGCCGATCGCGATGTTCGCGCCGATCAGGACGGTGAACGCTGCGGCCGGATCGAACCGATCAACAGCGCGACCGCCGCGCTCAACCGCCGCGCCGATGACGCCGCCGGCTTCCAGCTCGCGCAGGAAGGCGGCTACGCCCGGCGGCAGCCGCCGGACCTCGACCTCGCCGAAGGGCCGCGCCACCAACGCGTCCTCGGCCTCCCACGCCACCGGCGAACTCGGATCCTCCGCCTGCTGGTGGGCCTCCCAGATGGAAACGATCGGATAGTCCGACGACATGATCGAGACCGACGGGTGGAGCCTGACCCGCGTCTCGCTCAGCCGATCGGTCGGCACTGCCGCGAAGGCCGAAGCATCGAGGGGCTTTGCATCCGCCGCGTGATAAGCGCGTCCGCGCGCCATTTCGAGCCAGGCCACCTCGCTCAGATAGGGGATGGCCGCGGCCGGTTCGAACCGTTTGATGAAAGTCGGGAATGTCGTGCCGTAGAGCAGCATGACGGGCGAGCGCGGCGGCTCGCGCTCGACATAGATGCGCGCCATCGCGCGGAAGAACTCCTCGCCGACCAGCCGGAGCGTGACCGGAAACCTGGTCGCAAGCGCATTCACGAGGCCGACCATGACATTGTTGCGATAGACGGCGAAGCGCCGCTCGGCCGGCCCGCGCGCAGCGCCGCGAATCGCAGCGGGTACCGGCTTTGCCCCGTTCATAAGCGAGCTCGCGAATTCGTTCTGCAGGTCGTCGAGATCGGACATCGATGCGACTCGCTCTGGACCAGTCAGGCGGCGGCGTGACAAGGGCCTCTCGAACCGCCCTCGGCCGTCATGATCGCCCGGGCACGCCGCGCCTGCGCGACGAGCACCGGAAAGGCGGGAACCTCGTTGTCCCATTCGATCAGGGTCGGAACCGGGCCGGTGCGCCTCAATGCGCGCCGATAGAGCGACCACACGCTTTCGGCGACCTCGCATTCATGCGAATCGATCAGCAGCCGCGCGCCCGCATCGTCGCGATCCTCGGCGAAGCCGGCGAGATGAATTTCGCCCACATGCTCGACCGGAAACGCATCGAGATAGGCGACCGGGTCGAAGCCGTGATTGACCGCCGAGACATAGACGTTGTTCACGTCGAGCAGGAGGCCGCACCCCGTCGTTCGGACCACCTCACGCAGGAACTCGAGTTCGCTCATGGTCGAGGTCTCGAAGGCGACATAGGTCGAGGGGTTTTCCAAGAGCATGCGCGTGCGCAGCGCCGTCTGCACCTCGTCGATATGCTCGCAAACCAGCGCGAGCGTTGCGCCGTCATATGGAACCGGCAGCAGGTCGTTAAAAAACGCCCCATCATGCGTCGACCAGGCGAGGTGTTCGGAGAAGGCATTCGGCTGGTAGCGCGCGATCAAGCGGCGCAACCGGGCGAGATGCCGGCGATCGAGTGGGCGTGCGCCGCCGATCGACAGCCCCACGCCGTGCAAGGACAGCGGATAGCTGGCACGCAAGCGCTCCAGGATCGCATGTGGCGGACCGCCCGCGCCCATATAGTTTTCCGCATGCACCTCGAAAAAGGCCACGCGGCGTTCGCCCTCGATCACGTCGCGGGCATGCTCCGGCTTGAAACCGACGCCGACATCGGTGGGGAGCGAGGTCGCCGCGTTCATGAGACCGCCTCCGCGTCGTTCGTGGTCCGTGCGGGATGGTTCAGGCGAGAGGGGGCGAAGCGCGCAGGACCGTTGCGCGCTCCGCCAGGGCTCATCTTCAGGTCTTGGGCGTAAGCGAACCGTTGCCTTTCGGAGTCGAAATGGTCGTGCAGGTGCCCTTGGCGACGTATTTCCAGGAATTGCCCTGGTAGTCGACCTTCGAGGTGCCGGCGCAGGTGGTGCCGGGACCGGCGGCGCAGTCATTATCGCCCTTCAGCGAAATCCCATAACACTTGTCCATGCCCGGCTGCTCCGGCTTCGGCTGGGCCGAAGCGGTGGCGGCGAGCAGCGACAGCGCGGCGGCGAGCGAGCTGGCGAGGGTGAGCGAGGTGGCGGCGGTCTTCGGGGTCATCGCATTTGCTCCTTGGCATGAAAGCAGGCCCATGATCGGGTCACGAATTGATGCGCAATCCCGCCCGCGCGGTGAAATACCGTTCGCCGATCGATCCGATAGCCAAAGACTATCGCAGCGCCAGGCGCAATTAACGCCAAGAAAGGCCGTCACGCCGCTCGCGCGAATTCCCTTCCGGCCGAATTATTCCAATGTGGTGGACGCCGAAGGTCGCGCTCCGTGCCGACGCGCTCAGCGGTCCCCAGGATCGTCAAGAGGCGACCGTGGCGCTGCGTGGCCTCATTGAGCGGGCGTCGTGCTCGTTGCCTTCGCGGGCTGTCGGGTCTCGGTGCATGCGTGGGTGCCGCGTGCGTGGCTCGACGATGTGCATCTTTGACTCGCCGGGCGAGAGTGCGAGCCCTCGTCGGCGATTACTGTCACGCGGGATCAGATGAACGGCGCGTCAGCAAAGGTGTCCCGTCGTCGGTACTCGTGCGCGTGGAGCCTTGCGTCTTCGCCATATCCTCCTGCATCGACCCGGCGAACGCGTGGACTTGGGCTTAGGCCAGCCCCACGAACCGCAGCAGATCGGTCATGCTGTCGCCGATCGCATCCGGCATGGCGTCGAGTTCTTCCGCTGGAAGCTTCAAACGATTGGCCCAGAACGTCCGGTAGCCAAAGGATTTTGCGCCCGCCGCGTCCCACCCGCCGAACGCGGCAAAGACGATGTCCTCGCGCCGCAGGCCGAACGCATCGATGGCCATCTGATATGCACGTGGGTCCGGTTTGTACGCGCGCACGCGATCAGTAGAGAGAATTTGCTCAAACAGACCGTCCAGCCCGGAACTACGAGTTGCAGCATCGAGCATTCGCTCGGTCATGTTCGACACGAAGGCAAGTCGGATTCCTGCTATACGCAGCGCTTGCAGCGCAGGCAAGACATCGGGATAAGCCTTAATTGTGAGATATGCCTCCATCAGCCGGTCGCGTTTTTCCGCGGTTAATTCCACTTTGGCCGATGCGGCGGCGTAGACGAGCGCGTCCTCCGTTACTTTCCAGAAATCGACGTATCGCCGGCACAGCGTGCGCAGCCAGGCGTATTCGAACTGGCGGATGCGCCAGAGATTGCTGATTTGGCCCCCCTTGCCGGGGAACAATTGCTCCGTAAGCGCAAAAATCGGACGCGGATCGAAGGTCACGAAGGCATCGAAGCCAATCGCTTTGACTGGCGTCTGAATGAAGCTCTGCGCCAAGGTATCAGACGTCAGGACAGCGGTCGCCGCTCCCGCGGCCGTGAGCTGCATAACCTGCCGCCGGTCCAACCGCCTGGGGCCCTTACCAGTGATTTGGGTCATGGGCTTCGGTTTTTTGGTCAGGTGCGCAGGGCCTGCGCGATTGCCGTGGTCGGCATTGATGTCGGCAAGAACCTCTTCGACAGGCCTGGAAAGCCGTTCGGCGCCGCCGAGCGCGGAGGAAGGCGCTGCGTTCGCTTGGAGGGCGGCCGGGAGCCTCGGCAGAGCCAGTGGTAAACGTCGATCCCTTCTGGGAATGCGCCGGTTTCGAGCGCGGGAGACAAGGACCGGGCACCCTTCGTAAACGGCGATCGCATGGGGGCCGTCGTTCGACCGGGACACCAAAGGCAGTTTCTATCCGGATCGAACGTCACGTCAGACGATGTCATGGCCGTCAAGCCTCTGGTTTACCGCGATCGGCGGGCAGTTATAAAATTAATTGTGCGCGGCGCCGACGATGAATTGAAATGCCGTTCGGCTACCATTTCGATAGAACGGCGCTATGGTCATTTGACTAAGCTAGGAAGCACAGCGGTCTGCGACGCCAAGACTGTGATGCTGACCGGCCGGCGCTACATCGTTTGCCGCGGCGACCAGGAAGCGAAGAAACGCTTAAGCATCAGCTCGAAAAGGCAGCCGCCTGACTCAAGAAGGCGCTGAAAGACCGCATCGTCGCGCTCATCGGTTCGAACTCTTGGCCCGACATCACGTCGATCTCGACTGCCCGCCCGAGACCTCAGGACGGCAAGCTTCGTGGTTCGCTCCGCCCCGTATCCCGCCGCAGGCCACCCAGATGGGTCGGACGAGTTGTCGCTGGATCGAACAGGAGATAAGTTGTATTCGAGATAACCTAATGGCAATCGTCCCATACAAGGTCTTTGCGACAGGCTGCGTCGAATGGAGATGCATCAAGTCAGATATTTCCTGGCGGTGGCAGGCACGCGCAACTTCACGCGGGCGGCTGAGGAATGCCATGTCGCTCAGCCCTCGCTGACGCGGGCCATTCGGCAACTCGAAGCCGAACTCGGGGGAGACCTTTTCCGGCGGGAACGGCCGCAGGCTCAGCTGACGGAGCTCGGCCAACGCATGCTGCCGCTGTTGCAGCGATGCTATGAAAGCGCGCTTGGCGCAAAGTCGCTCGCTTCTTCCATCACGCGCGGAGACATCGCATCCTTGCGCATGGCGCTCTCGCGCAGCATCGACTGCAATCCATTCGTCCCTCATCTGCGCGAGTTGAGCCGGCATTTTCCCGGTCTCGAGATCAAGCTCCTGCGCGGAACCGCCCTGGAAGTGGCGGAGCTCCTCAAAGGCGGCGACGTCGAGTTCGGCATTATCGCCGGGCTCGACGACAGCTGGGAGCGCTTCGATCGCTGGCCATTGTTCTCGGAGCAATTCGATCTGTTGCTGAATGCCGAGCATCGGCTTGCCAACCGCGGCGCCGTGGAGATCGAAGAGCTCCGGCAGGAGCGGTTGCTGACGCGAACCTATTGCGAGCACGCGGGTGAGATCGCCGAACTGCTGCGCAGCGCCGAGCTCAATGTCGAGCGAACGCATGAACTGACATGTGAACGCGATCTGATGCAGATGCTCGAAGCCGATTTCGGCATTGCGATCGTTCCGTCGAGTTCGTCTCGTCCTCCGACCCTGGTGCGCGCATCGATCGTGGGCCTCGATCTGCGGCGAACCATCTATCTTTACGGCGTGGCCGGGCGCGAGCGCACGCCGGTTGCATCCGCGGCCGTCAAGCTGCTGCGCGCCTACAACTGGGGGCGATCGTTGAACTGAGCCTGGTTCGGGCCCGTGCAACGTCGATGGACGGAAACACCGTTAACGGGCGTTCCTGAGCGTATCCAACAGGGTCTCGATCGGCATGCGCTTGCGGTAATCGGGATCCACGAAACGAGCCTTGATCCGTCCGTCGCCGCCGATGACGAAGGTCGCGGGAATGGGGAAGGTCCAGGATTCGTTGCCCTGATAGCTGGGCAAATCAATTCCAAACCTCCTGACCAAGTCCGTCATTTCCTCGCCCATCCACACCACCAGATTCAAACCGACCGCGTATCCGTTGTCGACATCGCTGAGCACCGGAAAGGACGCATGCGCCTCGGCTCGGAACTCCTCGGCGAATTGCTGCAGGTCGGGGAGGATCGCGACGACCTGCCCGCCGGTCTTTGCGACATCCTGATGCGCCTGCGCCAGCGCCGTAATGTTGATGCGGCAATAGGGACACCAGTGGCCGCGGTGGAGGGTGAGGGCGACCGGGCCCTTTTCAAGCAAGTCCTCCAGGCTGACAAGATGGCCGGCATAGTCGGGAAGCAGGAAGCCCGGCATCACATCGCCGACCTGCGGGGCGGCGGCGCCGGCGTCGGCATTGCGCAGGCGTGCCACGAAGCGCTCGACCGCGGCCTGGAAAGCCGGGTTCAACTGCCCGGTCTCTTGCGCGAAAGCCTCGAGCCGCTCGTTCAACGACGCGTCCATGTCCCGGCAGCGCTCGAACGTCTCCCGGATGGCTTCGGGCATAGGGTGGAGCGTCATAAAAGAGCTGCCCGTAGGCCGGCGCAGGGACCGGAACGATCGAACAGGCCAGCGAGGGAGGAGCATGCGGCGGGTCACATGTCTGTTCTCTATGGTCATCAGTGGACAAGCGACCTCACTTCCCCGCCTATTGCAAGGGTTTTTGCTTGGTCCAGCGCCAGGTGGCCGGACGACACAGGAGAATTAGCTGGGGCGACCATAACCGGTCGGCCGCGGCCTGATCCAATAGCGATTGGCTATCGCTGTGATGAGCACGCGGATACTGTTCGCCAACTCTTTCACCGTGATGATCGACGAAGACCAATGGTCTCAATCCGCGAGTCGGAAGCGGTTCCCATGCTCCCCGGAACGAGTCATGCGTGCGAAATACGAGGCCAATGCGAACAGCAAGGGCCGCGTCCGGGCGGCCTTTTGCTTCCTGCCGCAAGAAAACGCCCCGACCGGAAGGTCGCAACGCTCCTATGTGTTCAGCGTGAGGTCGCCGTGGCGATCGCCGGCCGCTGATCGCCCAGCGAGACCCACACGTTGGGGTTGGACTGCGATTGGCGCTTGACGAAACGGTAGCCGGTCTCCGACCAGAGCAGGATGTCCTCGTTCTGATTGTCGAGGACGTAGTCGCCCTTGTTGGTGGTCACCGTTAACACGGCATGGCCTTCGTCGTTCCTGTCGCGTACGACGGTCACGAGCAACGCCTCGCGCGGCCAGCCGGACTGGATCAACATGCGCCGCTTGAGCAACACGTAGTCCTCGCAGTCACCGTAGCCGTCATCGGGATAGGACCAGCGCTCGACCAGGCCCCAGTGTTCAAGATCGGTCAGCGGTTTGATCGTCTTGTTGACCGACTTGTTGACGCGCACCAGGTCCTTCCACGCCTCTGCGGAGAGAGCGAGGTCGCGCGGCGCCGTCCCGGCGCCGGCACACTCGCCCGGTTGCCGTGCACAGAACTCGATCCATCCGACTGGTGGCCGCGTGACTTCGGAAACCGCAACATGGGCGAGCCGCTGGGGTCCGGCGACGGCCGGGAGCGCGTCGATGGCGCTCGCCGCGAGTACGGCGATCAACACCGTTCCCGATTTCACGTTCAAGATTTTGGAGATCGCAGTAGCGACCATCATGAGACCTCGGACGCGACTTCGCCCCGCCACGCTCCGCGCGCGATGCGGCCTTCGCTCGGCGATGCTGGAAGCGTCCGATAGGTGTGCCCAATAGCGGTGGGCTACGCCAGGCCAGAGTTAAAAAAGGGTTAACAACGCCCCACGGGCAAAACTTCGACGCGGGGGCGTGGCGCGGCCGTTAACGTTAACAACGCGTATATTCCCAGCCTGACGTCTCTTCCAGTACACCCTTTGTCTGCAGACCGTTCCGACGAGTTGCGCCTCCTGGCGGGGAAATTCCGCGTCTTGCCGAGCGCACTCCAGGAAGCGTGGAGTTGCGAGGACCATGAAGCTCTTCCGAATGGCGTTCTGGCTGGGTGTCGTGATCTGTAATTTGCCGAGCCCCGCTTCCCGGCCCGCTGCGCCTGAGTCACAACTGAACCGCAGTCAAGGCTTGGCAGCACAGGCGGCTAGCCAGTTCTGTCCGCAGCCCCTCGAAACCTGTGCCAGGATTGATGCAGTGCAGCGCGGCTCGCATCTGTCGCTTTCGCTCGAGCGCCTGGCGGCCCTCACCGCGAAAATCTCACGCCGAGAAAATGCCTCGGTTTCAAGACGCCATTCCAGGCGATCCTCAAAGAGCTTGGCAAAGACATTCCCAAATACAGTTTTCATAAACCCGTTGCACCTCGCTCCAGAATCAGACGCCGTGCTGCTCATGTAAGCTTTCTCGTTAGGGCAACAGCCCGGTTAAGACGCACTTGCACTGCCGCATTGCCTAGAACTGCCAGCGCGGCTTGGTAGCCGTCTCCGTCTGCGGCTGGCGCGGCAAGTCGCTCAGTGCCGCAACAAGTAACGGCGACAAACCGACGGCCTTATTTCTCCCAGGCGCGTCGATCTCGCACCGTAGCGAATTTGTTCTTATCGCACCGTGAGAGTCCGGAAATGGCACTACCCGGTCATGGGGTGCCCGTTTGCGAAGGTCCGGTCATTGAGAGTGAAGCGGACTCTGTGCAGAGAACGCCTCGATCATACGCTCGCCCGGGTGTCATCTCTCGCGCAAGCTCTCGTGCTTGTAGCGAATGAGGGGTGATAGCAAGTAGCTGATGATGCTGCGCGAGCCGGTCTTGATCTCGACGGTCACGGCCATCCCGGGAGACAGATTAACGATCTTGTTCTCGATCGGCATCTGGGTGCGATCGAGCGATACGCGGGCGGCGTAAACCAGCTCCTGGCCCTTCGGCTCGCTGCTGCTTGCTTCCGCCCCTTGCGGTTTGTCGACGATCTTCTCCTGCGGCTTGTCGCGAGTGATGGCATCGTGGGAGACGGTGAGGACCTTGCCGTGCAGCAGGCCGTAGCGGGTGAAGTTGAACGTATCGATCTTGATCGCTGCGTCCTGTCCGACCTCGACAAATCCGATATCACGGTTGGAGACCATCGCCTCGATCTCAAGGTGTGTCTCGGCCGGGACAATGACCATCAGGGCCTGCGCTGGTGTGACCACTCCGCCGATCGTGTGTATGCCGAGTTGCTGGACCACGCCGTCCACCGGTGCAGTCAGCTTCTGCAGGCTGGTCCGTTGCTCGGCTTTGATGATGTCCTGAACCAAGCCAGCGGCTTTCTGTTCGGCTTTAGCAAGCTCGTCGAACAGCCCGCGTTCGTACTCGGCCACGGTCTTGCTCCGCGTCTCGACCAAAGCGGCGATGGCGGCGTCCGCCCGCTATAGCGGCTCTGCTGCACGAGGATCTCTTGCCGCTGGCCGACAAGCTCCTGCAGTTCGCTCAGATATAGAAGCTTGGACCCCAGTTCCTTGTTGAAAAGGCTTTTGCGGATTTCGACGCGCTCCTCCAGGGGCGGAATGATCGCCTTGAGCTTGTCGATGGAGGCCTTGATGGTCGCGCGTTCGGCTTCCTTTTGCGCTACCTGCCGGTCGATGGCCGCAATCTTGGCCTTCTGTTCAGGTGTCTGGCTGAGCAGGAAGCGGCGATGCATCTGAACGAGGTCAGAGGGCGCAGCTTGTGGCGGCCTGAAGGCGGCAAGCGGACCGCTCCTCGCGCTTTTTCGGAAAGGCAACAACCTTCTCAGCGGACTTCATGCAGCCCTGCCTGGAGCCGATACAGGGTCGCATATCGGCCGCCGGTCTTGATCAGGTCGTCGTGGGTGCCATCTTCGGTCAGGCAGCCCCGCTCGATGGTGATGATGCGGTCCGCCATCCTCAGCGCCGAGAGCCGATGCGCAATGACGAACACCGTGCGGCCCCGAGCGATCTGCGTCATGTTCTGCTGCACAATACGCTCGCTCTCGTAATCGAGTGCGCTCGTTGCCTCGTCGAAAATGAGAATGCGTGGGTCGGTAATCAGCGCGCGGGCGATGGCGATCCTCTGCCGCTGACCGCCCGAAAAGCTGCTGCCTCGCTCGCCCAGGATTGTGTCGTAGCCCTCCGGCAGGGATCGGTGGCACGACCATTGGTCGTGCGAGAGCGGAACCAGCCAGCAAGAGCAACAGTAAAGCGGGCATACTGTGCTTATATTCACTTTGTAGCGACATTGGATTAGTCCAAGAACTTCGATTTTACCTCTGGATTAATGAAGGCATAATTAGTTAAGGTTGATAAGCGACACTAATTACTGGTTTAGTTTCCGGGTTATAGGCGTTTAATCGACGGAATCTCCTTTTCGATTTTGGGGTGGCTGAAAGTCAATCCTCGAGATTTGACCCCCGCGCTGCGTTTGACGATATCGCGGATCGTTTCCTCAAGCCTGATTCCGGTGGGCAGTGACACGCTTAAATTTTCCTCGATTGCACATTCCAGATCGGTCATGTCGAGTTCGTCCAATCCCATGCTTTTGAATGTTTCGGTGCTGCGAATGCGATGCTCTTTACGGCCGAAACGATCGACAAGGCCGCGCACGATAGCAGTTATAACGACCTCTTCGCGCATCTCATTCGCACGTGTACTGCAGCCCGGTTTTGAGACATCCGGCTGGGCTTATTCAGGCAGCCAACTTTAGATCGGCCATTGCGTTCTGATCAAGCTGGCTTTGAGCGGCTCGTACCTGGGCTGGGGTACGATTACCGTGGCGGGCGACGAGCCAGGTTTCGTTGTAGTGCCTGGCGAACTCGACGAGCGCGGCTCGCAGCTCTTCGATCGTATCGAAGGTCCTCGCCCACAATAGGTTCTCCTTCAAGGTTCGGATGAAGCGCTCCGCGACGCCGTTGCCCTGGGGCTCTCGCACGAAGGAGGGCGAAGCTTCGATTCCCAAGCATTCGATCTCGTCCTGGAAGTCACCGGACATGTAGTTGGAGCCATGATCGTGACGCAGCATCAATCCACGCGCCACACCAGGTGCGATGGATCCGAAGCACCGATGCACCCCCTGGCGCACCGGCTCCAGCGCCTCGAAGCGATTGGCCGAACGCGCGGCATGAATGCCGACGACTTCCGAATTGGCGTGTTCCACGGCGACGAAGACATAGGCCCTGCCTTCCTCGACGGTGATCGTCTGCGTCATGTCTGTTCCCCACATTTCATTGACCTTGTTGGTGACGATCGTTCCATCGTGCGGCTTGCTCTCGGCGCGTCCAACGCGATGAGGAGCGAGCAAGCCGTTCTCGCCCATCACGCGTCGCACACGGCGGGGGCTTGCGCGAACGCCAGCAAAGCGCAATCGCGCCCATAACTTGCGGTACCCCTCACCGTGAAGGCGTGAGGCAGCTATTTGCCGGCGGATATGGTCGGCCAATTCCGCGTCCGAACATGCCCCGACCGGGCCAGGGCGACGGGCGATCGTGTTCGGCGGCGTCTCTTTGAGGGAGCGATAGACGCTGGCACGCGAGACCGTCCACACACGCGCAACGCGCGCCAAGCCATAACAGCGAGCACTGGAGGGCGAGAGCGTCTGGCTCATCGTCTCGACCTCCTGTGGGCCAAAGGGCGTTTGCCCTCCAGCGCCGCGATCTTGGCGTTGAGCAGTTCGTTGTCCATGGTGATCTCGCCCACCTTGGATTTCAGCCGGGCGATTTCGTCGTCGCGGTCATCGCGTTCGCGTTCTTTCAAGGCCGTAGCCGCGCCTGCAAGCGCGCGATCGCGCCACTCGGTTAGCCTGGCGATGGAGACATTCGTTTGCCGGCCACCAGATCAGCGGCTCGCCGCGCAACAGTCGCGCGACGATCGCCATCTTGCGCTGAACGGAAGCGCTTCGGACCATTCCCGTCGACGCCCGAAGGGGCGCCTACGCCAGCTTGGGAGCGCTCCGGCGCCCCTTCGGCTTGAGCCCTTCATCACTCGTCATGTGTACACTCCGGTTGAGGTTCAATTTACCTCAGCCGGGTGTCTCAATTATCCGTGCCGCACCCCAGTGGACGCGGTCGGTCTGATGGACCTGAGCGGGCTATCTATCGACAGAGTTACGACTGCCGCCATTCAGGTACCCCCTGCGACGCTGTGGTGGCCGCTACCGACTATCGCGCAGCTGCAGCTCTGCAGCACACCGAGGAGGCCATTGTCGTCGCCACGGGGCGGCACGTCAGCGCGGATGCCCGCCATGGGTCGTGCTGGGGTCAAGGCCGTAGAGGTCAACGATTTGCGAACTTGATGCAAATCAAGGCGCCTCGTTGTGCTAAGGGGCTTTTCGGGTCGCTTACTGGGCTGAGCAATCAGGAACTTTTCATGCGCAGGATTAGTCGGTCGGCATCATTGCAGCATTGACTACCGCGCTGTTGGCTGCCGCGCCGACGGTGAGTTTTGGCCAAAGTCTCAAAGAAGCCGATGTACTCAATAACAAAGTGATTGAGCTATATAACTCAGGAAAATATACGCAGGCGATCTCTCTTGCTGAGAAACTCTGGCTAATCTGTACCATCGCCAAAATCGCTACGTCGACGCCCAACGGCTTTACAAGCGGTCGCTGGCGATCACCCGAGAAGGCGCTCGGCTCCACACCATCCCAACGTCGCGACCATGCTGAACAACTTGGCTTCGGTCTATGTGAATTAACGTCGCTACGCCGACGCTGAGCCGCTTATCAAGCGATCGCTGGCAGATCTCAAGAGGCGCTGGGTGCCAACGAGTTTCAATCCTAGCACCGATACTGAACAACCTGGCTGGGGTGCACCGTAGTCAGGGCCGCCTCCGCGGACGCCGAAACGCTCTACAAGCAATCGCTCTGCAGATAGCCAGAGGGCGCTCGGTCCCAACCATCCGCATCTTGCGCCGATATTTCTAAACAACCTGGTTTCGCTTTACCAGGATGAGGGTTGCTACGCCGACGCCGAAGCGCTCTACAAACGGACCCCTGGCCATACAAAGAGAGAGCGCTCGGGTCCCGATCATCCCCAAGTCGCGCTTGATACTGAACAATCTGGCTGCGCTCTACCGAAATCAAGGACGCTATGCGGAGGCCGAACCGCTCTACAAGCGGTCGCTGGCGATCACCGAGAAAGGCGCTCGGTCCCCATCCATCCCGAATCGTGGAGGCGCTCAACAACCTGGCTGAGCTCTACCGAACCAGGGTCGCTCGCGGACGCCGAACCGCTCTTCAAGCGGTCGCTGGCGATCAGCGAGAAAGCGCTCGGTCCCGACCATCCCGATGTCGCGGGGGCGCTGAACAACCTGGCCGCGCTCTACGAAGATCAGGGTCGCTATGCCGACGCCGACCGCTCTACAAGCGTCGCTGGCGATCCGGGAGAAAGCGCTCGGTCCCGAATCATCCCGATGTCGCTACGGTCGCTGAACAACCTGGCATAGCTTTACCAGCGATCAGGGTCGCTTCGCCGACGCCGAGCCGCTCTACAAACGGTCGCTGGCGATCAGCGAGAAAGCGCTCGGTCCCGACCATCCCGATGTCAGCGACGTCGCTGAATAACCTGGCTCGCTTTACGATGAATCAAGGTCGCTACGCCGACGCCGAGCCGCTCTACAAGCGGTCGCTGGCGATCGCGAGAAAGTGCTCGGTCCCGACCATCCCGATGTCGCGACATCGCTGAACAATCTGGCCGCGCTGTACTACAGAACAAGGTCGCTATGCCGACGCCGAGCCGCTCTTCAAGCGGTCGCTGGCGATCCGCGAGAAAGCGCTCGGTCCCGACCATCCCGATGTCGCGACCTCGCTGAACAATCTGGCTGCGCTCTACCAGGATCAAGGTCGCTATGCCGACGCCGAGCCGCTCTATCAAACGGTCGCTGGCGATCTGAGAAAAGGCCCTTGGTCCGACCATCCCGAAGTCGCGACAGTCGCTGAACAATCTGGCGGTGCTGTACAACGACCAAGGTCGCTACGCCGAGGCCGAGGCGCTCTATAAGCGCTCGCTGGCGATCACCGAGAAAGCGCTCGGTCCCGACCATCCCGATGTGCGGCGTCGCTGAACAACCTGGCTTCGCTCTACTGACGATCAAGGTCGCTACGCCGACGCCGAGCCACTCTACAAGCGCTCGCTGGCGATTCTGAGAAAGCGCTCGGCCCCGACCATCCCGATGTCGCGAGATCGCTGAACAACCTGGCGGCGCTATCATCGAGCAAGGTCGCTATGCCGAATGCCGAGCCGCTCTTAAAGCGCTCGCTGGCTATAGGGAAAAAGCCCTCGGTCCCGATCATCCCGATGTTCGCGAGCTCGCTGAACAATCTGGCGGGGCTTTACCAGCAATCAAGGTCGCTTCGCCGACGCCGAGCCGCTCTACAAGCGCTCGCTGGCGATATCAAGAAAAAGCGCTCGGTCCCGACCATCCTGATGTCGCAACGACGCTGAACAATCTGGCTGCGCTGTACCATGACCAGGGTCGCTATGCCGATGCCCTCCCGTTGGTCCGAACCACAGCATCAGAAAGGTTTGACCGCAAAGGACATTCATCTCGTGAGTCCTCAGATGGCGCGTCACAAAGTCTATTGATCACCAGCGGCAGAGGCCTTCAACGAAAGCTATCAGGTCGTTCAAAACGCGACATCTTCCGCTGCGGCGAACGCGGTCAACCAAGCTCTCTGTCCGCTTTGCAGCGGGCCGATGGCGAGCTGGCTCGAACTCGTTCGCAGGGAGCAGGACCTTTCTGCTGAAGACGAGAGCCTCGATAAAATTCTGATGACGCCGTCTCAAAAGTACCGGGCGAACGTAATGCCGCCAGCCGAAGAACAGATACGCAACCGTTTCAAGTCGAGATCGCTACCGAGCGCAGCGCAATTACAGGCGTCGCTCAACGGAGCGCTTCCCCGATTATGTGCGCTGTCAAAGCCCAGCACCGATGTCGCTCAAGGATACGCAAGCGCTTCTCGCCGATGATGAGGCACTTGTCGTGTTTGATTTTGGTGAAAAGAGCTACGCCTGGGTGGTGACGAGGCACGGATGCCGATTGGGTCGAGTCTGACGGTTACAGCGAAGAACCTGGATGAACAGGTCAAGGCGCTACAGACATCGCTCACCTTCGAAATCGACGAGCCCTTCGATGCCGCAGCTTGGCCTTCCAGATTTATTCGGAGACGTTTGGGGCAATCGCCGACAAGATTCAGGGCAAAACGCGCCTGTCCGTCGTCGACAAACGGCGCATTGACCAGCTTCCGCTGCAGCTTCTGGTGACAAAAGATCCAAGCGGCAAGAAGTTGAAGGATGTCGACTGGCTCGTCCGAGTCTCTATGCGATCACAAGATCTTGCCGTCGGTCACGAGCCTGAAAACGCTGCGCTCAAGTAGCGCCCGGTTCATCGGCAGCAAGCCGCTAATCGCCTTTGCCGATCCTGTCTTTTCCAAGGAACCAGATCACGACAGGTCGGTCGCGCTGCGAAGCACCGTTGAAATTCTCTATACGAGGGGCAGCTGATCTGGTGTCGCTCGCCGAGGCGCTTCCGCAATTACCCGAAACTGCACATGAGGTGCAGGCGATCGCGGATGTCCTCAAAGCAGCCGACAATGACGTCAAGCTTGGGGCTGTGCGTCGGAGACGGCGGTCAAGCAGTCGAAGCTCGATGATTACCGCATTGTCTATTTTGCGGACCCATGGCTTGTGCCGGCGAGGTCGAAAAGTTCGCCAAGGTGAAGGCCGAACCGCGCTTGCCTTGACCATTCCCGAGAAACCCTACCGAACTCGATGACGGCTTGCTGACGGCGAGCGAGGTTGCACAACTCAAGCTAAATGCAGACTGGGTCGTCTTGTCCGCCTGCAATACCGCAGCGGAGGGCAACCGGGGCGGAAGCGCTTCAGGGTCTTGCCCGCGCATTCTTCTATGCCGGCGGAAGGTCGCTCGTCGTTTCGCATTGGGAGGTCGACTCCGGAGGCGACGGTTGCGCTGATGGTCGGCACGTTCCAAGCAGCGCGCGTGATCCGAAACTGTCCCACGCGGAGGCATTGCGGAATTCGATGCTGTCAATGATCGACAATGCCACGTCCGACGACGATGCCCATCCCCGCCTTGGGCGCCGATTTGTGGTGGTCGGAGAACCAGCAAAAGGAAGTTAGATGTAAGTAGCAAAAGGAAGTTAGATGTAAGTGAGGAGTGATCACAATGTTGAAAATCGCGATCTTCGCTTTTTCAATGCTCATGCTGCTGTTGGGGCGCCATGCCATCGCGCAAAATGGCGTTGATGTAAAGGATCTGGTGCTATCCGCGCCAGGCGAACCGCAATCGCTTTCGAGCGATGTTAAGTCCACGGTTGACAGTTCGAGCGTAGATATTGGCGCAACGGTCGCAGGTGCTTCTGCCTTCATGAAAAGCTATAGGTCGAATGTGCGGGCGACACGCAGCGGCCGCGATGTGGCGGTTTATCGCGATGTTGCACCAGCAGTAGTTCTTGTTGTAACAAATGAAGGGTTTGGTTCCGGATCGTTGCTAGAATAAGACAAGACAATTCTTACGAATTGGCACGTGATCAAAGGTTATCGTCAAGTCAACGTGATTTTCAAACCGGCAGACCCGTCCAGAAAGCCTTCACAAGAGGATCTCGCCGCCGCAGTCGTTATTAAGAACAGCCCGTACGTGATTTGGCACTTTTGCAACCTAAAGCTTTGCCGTCGCGCGCTGTTAAAGCAATCCAGATCGCGGCTCCAGACGCTATTGAGGTCGGATCAGACGTTCGCGCTATCGGTCATCCAACCGGCGAAGTCTGGACGTACACCACCGGCATCGTCAGCCAAATACGACCGGACTATGAATGGTCGTACGATGCGAAGGACGTTAAGCATCGTGCCACTGTCATTCAGACCCAGACACCCATCAACCCCGGCAATTCTGGAGGGCCACTTCTTTCAGATGACGGGCAGCTCGTGGGTGTGAATACATTTGGATCGGACAGGCAGGGCTTAAATTTTGCTGTCTCAGCGAGAGATGTGCGAGCTTTCCTCTCAGCCCATGCCAATGAGATCGTGAGCAAAAGCGAGTGTGAGCCACGTGTATTGTTCGAAGGACGTGCGAAGGATAACACGGCATACATTAGAAACATCTCGCTGAAGTGCGATGATCGGGCAGATATCACCATTGTGGTGCCTGACGACAAAAAGAAACCGGTGATGGCTCTAGTTGACATCAGTCGACGTAACAAGGTGGAAGGCATAGTCCTGGATGAACGTCGCGCCGGAAAATGGAATACGTCGTTCTGGGACCCGAAATTAGAGGAAACATTCCCGTTAGAAGGACTCCACCCAGACGGCGATCTGATGCCGACCAGTATGGAAGCGCGGCGGTCCTGAACTCGACCACGTAGCTGCCGTCGTCCTTCGGGCCGAAGATCATGATGCGGTTCTTGCCGGTCGGCGCCATCTCTCTCTTCCCAGTCCTCCTCCGCTTCCCGCCGCACCGCGTCGCACGCGGGGTTCTTGCTCTTGAGCCAGTCTGGCGAGCGGCCTGAGCGGTAGGTCGAGGTCTTGCGTTTGGACACGATGCCCTCTAGCCCCATCTTGCAGGCGTGGGCGAACACGGTGGGGCCGTCGGCCTCGACGTGTTCGTTGAGCCGCAGGCCAAGGGTAGGCTTGGCCAGGACGGAGGCGAGCGTGGCTTTGCGCAGCTCCAGCGGCTCGCGCCGCAGGTCGTCGCCGTCCAGCTCGATCAGGTCGAACGCGTACAGGAACACGCTCGCGTCGTGCCGCCGGTAACGAATGCGGTCGAAGCTCGGCACGCCCTCGTCTCCGCAGGCGACCGCCTCGCCGTCGACGATCAGGAGCGCGAGCGCAGCCCCCCCCCCGCGCCAGGTCGGCTGTAGAGCCGCACGCGCCCACCCTCCTTGCGCGCGATGACGCGGAAACCGTCATGCTTGATCTCGTGCAGCCATGCGTCGCCGGTTGGCGGTTGAGGCGCCTTAGTGGGCAGGCATGGCGCGATGAAGCCGAGCGGCAGGGGCATAGCCCCGCCTATAGAGCGCGGACGCGGGGCCCGTCAAACTATATGGCACTGGGCCACCTCGACTGGGCCACGGCGCGCGTGGCTATCGCGATCGAGCACGTGGCCAACGCCCTGGCCGAGCCCGAGGAGGCGCAGCAGCGCATCCTGCCGGCGCACGAGTTGTTGCGGCCGCGCCCATGACTGGCATTCTCACCGCGTATCCAGCCTAATCAAGGGCCGTCCGCTCCGGAGCGGACGCCCTAAGCAGAATTGCGCAGCTTGACCAACGGACCGTGGATTCTGGAGCGAGGCGCAACGGGTTTATGAAAACTGTATTTGGACGTCTTTGCCAAGCTCTTTGAGGATCGCCTGGAATGGCGTCTTGAAACCGAGGCATTTTCTCGGCGTGAGATCTGCGGTGAGGGCCGCCAGGCGCTCGAGCGAAAGCGACAGATGCGAGCCGCGCTTGTCGGGTGCAAGCGCATGTATCTCGTCGACGATCACGGTGCGCGTGGTCTTGAGCATTGCGCGGCGGACTCCGAACCAAGCAGGATGTACAGCGACTAGGCGTCGTGACGACGATGTGCGGCGGCGACTTGCGCATGCGGTCGCGCTCGCCAGGCGGCGTTCGCCCGTACGCACCCAGGTGCGGATCTCGACATCCGGCAGGCACTGCGCACACAAAGCCGCACGGACGCCGGCCAGCGGCGTTTCGAGGTTGCGGTTGATGTCGTTCGACAGCGCCTTCAGGGGCGAGACGTAGACGACCTGGGTCTCGTTCTCGAGGCGGCCATCGAGCCCCCTGTCGCACCAGCGTATCAATCGCCGCCAGAAAGGCTGCCAGCGTCTTGCCCGAGCCGTGGTGCCGCGATCAGTACGTGCCGGCCGGCCTGGATTGCCGGCCACGCTTGGGCTTGTGCCGCGGTCGGTGCGGTGAAGCTCTGATTGAACCAGGCGGCGACCGCAGGATGAAAACGGGAGGCAACGTTCATGCGAGAGGCTCGCTGATGCGAACAGGCGGCGCGGGCAGCCCTGACGGACAAAGTGCCCAGCACAGAAACAGGGAGTGTCAATGACATGGGTTGGCACGGCATCGAATTAACAGCCTCATTCGGATCCTGAAACCGCCGAGCCAAATAGAACAATGGCTTAGCGTTCCGCTCCGTTTCGGGCATATCAGTCTGGGCCTTGCCTTCGGCCCTTCCAGCGTCCAGCGGATCGACTCAACCCTTGCCGGACCAGCATGGCTTCCGAACGGCTCGCCGAAAATTGCGGCTCTCCTCCCGCCGCACGAGGTCATCGCCGGCATCAAATTCCAAAACGGAATCGAGGTCGTCAAAATGCCGGCTCACCACGCCGCCTAATCAACCTCGTCACCCAATCTCCTGCATAGCTCCATTGCGCGCTGGCCCGACGCGCACAGCGGCGGCTCGATCCGCGTCGAACACTGGGTGTGGACTATCTTCTCCACGACCAGCCCGTGCGCTTCCTCAAAGGCAAGCTGCGCTTACGGCAAGTGACGCGCTTGTGCGACGGCGGCCATCAGACGCAGGTGATCACCAGTCGATGGGACCTGCGCGACATCGAAGTCGCCTACCGCATGTTCGAGCGCTGGCGACAGGAGAACTTCTTCAAGTACATGCGGGAAGAGTTCCTGCTCGATGCGCTCATCGATTACCGGATCGAGCCGGAGGACCCGACCCGCACCATCCCCAATCCCGAGCGCCGCGCTCTGGATAAGGAGATCCGTGCGGCCCGCGCCGATCTCGCCAGGCTCGAACGCGATTATGGTGCCGCCGCCGCGGACAATGCCGAACGGCGCCGGCCGACCATGCGGGGCTTCAAGATCGCCCACGGCAGGCTCGGCAAGCAGCTGCGCACAGCCCGCACTCGCGTGGCGCAGCTCTTCGAGCAGCGCCGCGACCTTCCCACGCGTGTCGAAGTCCGAGACCTCAACGAGCGGGCCGTGGTCAAGCTCGCCACGGAACGTAAGCACCTTACCGACATCATCAAGATGGTTGCCTATCAGGCCGAGAGCGATCTGCTTGCGCTGCTGCGCCCTCACTACGCCCGTGCCGATCAAGAGGGCCGAACTCTGCTGCATGAGCTGTTCGCCACTGCAGGCGACATCCGCGTCTGCGCCAACGAGCTGCATATCACCTTGGCTCCGCTCAGTTCGCCGCATCGCACGCACGCCGCCCAGGCTCTCTGTGAGATGCTCGACCAAACGGCGACAATCTTCCCCGGCTCTCGCCTGCGAATTCGGTTCGCAGTTCGTCCGCCACCGCGTATCGGGCTTGCTTTCCCCGGCTCACCGGTCGAGCGCAACACCGCCACGGCTGTTGCCCCGGTTCCCTGATCGGCGCCGAAACCGGACATTTTTGCACTACGCTATGTCAGGAGGTCTGAAGTTAGGATGAGTTGGCCTACTGCTGGGCAAGACGTATGCCTCTTATTTGGCCGCACGTATGCATGAGGCGAAACAGGACCTGCGGATCGCGTTCGTTATGCAGCCAAGCAGGCTGCAGACCTTGGCATTGGAAGGCAGCCAGTGGTCACGGCCGGTGGCCTCGCGGATGGGCGAGGTTTGGCCGCGGCATGGAGTGCGCCCCTGGAGCTGGGCAGGATCACGCGGCGGTTTTGACCATCTGCCGGGCGTGGTGATCCTCAAACTGCGCGGGGCTCAGGTAGCCGAGCGCGGAGTGGAGCCTCCGTGTGTTGTAAACCTCGTCGATGAAGCGCGGAAGATCGGCGGTGACATCCTCGAAGGTTTCGTAGTCCATCAGGTAGACGGCTTCGACCTTCAGCGTCTTCCCGCCGGCCCATCGAGCCGACCAGCCCATAGTCGGCGAGTAATCGGCGGTAGGCCTCGCAGGCATCGTCGCGAGCGCAAGCACAAGCGCTGTCAACAATTTGATTTTCATGATTCTCCCTCGCGATGATGACGCGGTCCGCTGTTCGATCATCGGATTGCTCCGGCCAAGTGCTGCCAGATCGCGCGCAGCTCGCGCCTGCCCCTTTTTTTTGGTCGAGCGAGGTGACGACCGGCCCGGGTCGGTGTCCGCTTCGGGGGCCCGCCGGAGTATCGCGCCTCCTCCGCGTTTCTGTCCCAATAACTGTCCCACTGCCCATGAAACCCTTTTCATGAAAATCAAAATAGCTTTGATTTATCGGGGGAAATCGTGGTCGGAGTGGCAGGATTTGAACCTGCGACCCCCTCGTCCCGAACGAGGTGCGCTACCAGACTGCGCTACACTCCGATGATCGCTGGCAAGGCCGGACTTATAGCCCCCGCGGGGAGGGCGAGCAAGCGCGCGCCGGCATGCTATCTTCCGCCCACAAGAGGCGCGCGGGAGACTTATGCATGGAAGGAACGGTGACGGCAGATCCGACGCCCGTTCTGTCCGCCGATCCGGAAGCGATCGCGACGGCGGTGCGCTGCCTCGCCAGCGGCGGCCTCGTCGCCTTTCCGACCGAGACGGTGTACGGACTCGGCGCCGATGCGACCAGCGGCGACGCCGTCGCCCGTCTCTATCTGGCGAAGGGGCGGCCCTCGTTCAACCCGTTGATCGCGCATGTGTCGGATCTCGCGGCGGCGCGCCGGCTCGGCCAATTCGACGCTGCGGCGGAGCGGCTTGCCGCCGCATTCTGGCCTGGGCCGCTCACGCTCGTGCTGCCGCGGGCGTCGGACTGCGGCGTCACGGAGCTTGCCACCGCCGGGCTCGATACGATCGCGCTGCGCGTTCCCGATCACCCGGTCGCGCAGGCGCTGCTCGTCGCGCTCGGCCGGCCGGTGGTTGCGCCCTCGGCCAATCGCTCCGGACACGTGTCGCCGACGACGGCCGCGCATGTGCTGGCCGATCTTGGCGGCCGCATCGATCTGATCATCGACGGCGGCCCCACGCCGATCGGACTCGAATCGGCGATCGTCGCCTGCGTCGGCGGCGCGCCGCAGCTGTTGCGCCCGGGCGGCATCGCGCGCGAGGAGATCGAGCGGGCACTCGGACACGCTGTCGCGCAGCCGCAGGCTCCAATCCCTTCCGGCGACGAAGCGCCGCTCGCCCCCGGCCTGCTCGCCTCCCATTATGCGCCGCATTCGGCCTTGCGACTGGGGGTCAAGCGCGTGCGTCCTGGGGAAGCGCTGCTTGCTTTCGGGCCGGCTTTGCCAGAGGGCGCCGGCACAGCGGCTGCCGTGCGTAACCTCTCGGAGGACGGCGACTTGATCGAGGCGGCGGCCAATCTGTTCGCCTCTTTGCGCGAGCTGGATGCCTGTGGCGCGAGCGTAATCGCTGTGATGGCGATTCCCGACGAAGGGCTTGGGGCGGCGATCAACGATCGGCTCAAGCGCGCCGCGGCGCCGCGGTGACGCGGGTGGCCCGCTTAGGACATGGAAGCACGACACGGATAGAGAAAACGATGATGCGCCGATCGCGAAGAGCAGCGAAATGACGGAGGGGCCTGCGTCAGCCGGCACCCCCGCGAACGACGTAAGGGTCGCCGTGCTGTTCTCCACCCGGCTGCCGTTTGCCTCCGGCGCCACGGTCACGGGCGCCGATCTCGCGCGCGCGAGCTGGGCTCTGCCGCTCGCCGGCGCGCTGGTCGGCGGAATAGGCGCGGTCATCTACTGGCTGGGTTTTGCGCTCGGCCTGGCCCCGTTCATCTGCGCGACGCTGACGGTCGCGACGACGCTTCTCGTCACCGGCGGCCTGCATGAGGACGGCTTGGCGGACACCGCCGACGGATTCGGCGGCGGCGCTTCACGCGAACAGAAGCTCGACATCTTGCGCGACAGTCGGATCGGGAGCTTTGGCGCCTGCGCGCTCGTTCTTTCGATCATGCTCCGAGTTCGGCTCACTGACCGTGCTTGCGGAGCCCGCGCATGTCGCGCCTGCTTTGATCGCTGCGCATGTGGCGGCGCGGGCGATCCTGCCGATCTTCATGCGCGCGACGCCGCCGGCGCGCGCCGAGGGGCTTTCTGCCGCCGCCGGCCGGCCCGCGCTCGCTCAGGCCGTGATCGCCGGATGCATCGGGGCGGCGGCGCTCGCCTTCGCATTGCCGCGGGCGGCGGCGATGATTGCCGCGCTCCTCCTGTTGGCCGCGATCGCCGGCCTGTCCCGGCTCAGCATGCGGCAGATCGGCGGACAAACGGGCGACGTGATCGGCGCCCTGGAGCAGATCGGCGAGTGTCTCGTACTATTGGTGGCGAGCGGCGCATGAGCGGCACGCTCATCCGCGCCCGCGTTCCCGCAGCGCCGCTTCGTGATGGGCCGCGGACTCGCGGCTGAAGCAACAGAACACCACGCGCTCGAGCGAGCCCGGATCGGCGGACAGCTCGGAAACGACCGTGCAGAGTGCGATCTCCGCGGCGCGATCGGCGGGAAAGCCGTAGATGCCCGTGGAGATTGCCGAATAGGCGAGCGAGGTCAGCTTGTGCTCGCGCGCAAGCCGCAGCGCCGTTGCGTAACAGGACGCGAGCAGCGCCTCCTCGTTCTTTCCGCCGCCCGACCACACCGGTCCGACGGCATGAATGATGTATTTCGCCGGAAGCTGGAAGCCGGGAGTGATCTTGGCCGAGCCGGTCTCGCAGCCCCCAAGCGCGCGGCACGCCGCGTTCAGTTCGGGGCCGGCCGCGCGGTGAATCGCGCCGTCAACGCCGCCGCCGCCCGCAAGCCGGCTGTTCGCCGCGTTGACGACCGCATCGACCGCAAGAGTCGTGATGTCGGCGACGACGATCTCGATGACCGCTTGGCCGATTTTGGCCGCCGCGCTGGGAACGGGGGCGGACATCATGCGGGCCTCGCACAAATCGGGTCGCGGCGCGAAGAAATCCTGATCGACCCAGTTAACATTATTCCAAACCGCGAATTTTCGACCGATTCTGGGTGGCTGGCCTATCGCAGTTGTGTCCACGACGCAACAGGTGTGCACGCGATTTGCCGTAAGTATCAGCTCCGACTTGAAGCGTAACAGCCCAATGGTTTTTACTTGCAACATGAGCACCGTCCTGATCGAGATCCGTCGTGCAAGACCCTCCGATGCCGTATTGGTGGCGGGGGCGCATGACGAGGCATGGCGGAGCGCTTATCGCGGCATCATTCCCGGCCCCGAGCTGGAGAAGCTGATCGTCCGGCGCGGCCCGGTGTGGTGGGATGGCGCCATTCGCAAGGGCAGCCGCGTATCCCTGTTCGTGTTCGGCGAGACCGTCGCCGGTTATGTCAATTTCGGCCGCAACCGCGCGCGCAGCCTGCCCTATGACGGGGAGGTCTACGAGCTGTATCTGCGGCCCGAGTTCCAGGGGCTCGGATTTGGCCGGCGGCTGTTCACGGCCGCGCGGCGCGACCTCGCCCAGTGCGGCATGAAGAGCCTCGTCGTCTGGGCGCTGTCGGATAACGATCCTGCGGTCGAGTTCTACCGGGCGCTGGGGGGACGCCCGGTGGCTCGTTCCGCCGAGACGTTCGGCGCGAAGACGCTGGATAAGATCGCGTTCGCTTGGTCTGCGTGAGAACCGCGCGCTTTGCGCCGGTGACCGTGCCCCGCCCATTGCCAAAGCGGGGGGCGGCGATTACGGTTGCGCATTCGCGGGGCTCTTCGCCCATTTCACCAACCCATTCTCATGCAGGTCCTCTGCCGCCATGGCCAAGACCAATCCTGGACGTTTCTTTGAGGATTTTCGAATAGGCCAGGTGATTCGCCACGCCACGCCGCGCACCGTCACCACCGGCGACGCCGCTCTTTATACGGCGCTCTATGGATCGCGATTCCCCGTGCAGTCGTCGGACGCCTTCGCGCGCGCGATCGGCTATCCCTCGGCGCCGCTCGACGATCTGCTCGTCTTTCATGTCGTGTTCGGCAAGACCGTGCCGGACATCTCGCTCAATGCGGTGGCCAATCTCGGTTACGCCGAATGCCGGTTCCTGCAGGTGGTCTATCCCGGCGACACCTTGAACACGACGTCGGAAGTGCTCGGTCTGAAGGAAAACTCCAGCCGCAAGACCGGGGTCGTCTATGTCCGGTCGACCGGTTACAAGCAGGACGGTTCCAAGGTCCTGGAATATGTGCGCTGGGTGATGGTGAACAAGCGGGATGAAGCGGCTCCCGCGCCCGGCGACCATGTGCCGACGTTGCAGAGCGTGGTGGATGCATCCGCGCTCGGCGCGGCCTGCCCGCCAATCGATTGCAAGGCCTATGATTTCGGCCTCGCCGGCAGCGGCGACCGGTTCGCCGATTACGCGCCGGGCGAGAAGATCGACCACGTCGATGGCATGACGGTCGAGGAGGCCGAGCATCAGATCGCCACGCGGCTCTACCAGAACACGGCGCGCGTCCACTTCAACCAATTCGTCCAGGCGAAGAACCGCATCGGCCGCCGGCTGATCTACGGCGGCCACGTCATCTCGCTTGCGCGCTCGCTGAGTTTCAACGGCCTCGCCAACGCCTTCCACATTGCCGCGATCAATGGTGGCCGGCATGTCAATCCCTTGTTTGCCGGCGATACGGTGTTCGCCTGGTCCGAGGTCATCGACCGGGCCGAGCTGCCGGGCCGGACCGATGTGGGCGCGCTGCGCCTGCGGCTGGTCGCGACGAAGGACCGGCCGTGCGCCGACCATCCCCTGCGCACCGGGAAGGACTACGACCCGGCGGTGATCCTCGACCTCGATTACTGGGCGCTGATCCCGCGCTGAGGCTGGATCGCGCTCGGATCTGGGAGCCGCACCGTGGTTTCGCATTGCAGCAGCACCGACGCGAGCGGCGGCGCGCGAAACGCCGGGACCGGCTGCGTTAATTCATGGAATGATTCAAATTCGGCATTGCACAAAACGTCGCCATCTGCTTCAAGGAAAGCGCTCAAAATGAGGTTGTTTTTCCATGGCTGAACACCCGGCTCGGGTTGAGCGGCCGTTGTCGCCGCATCTCCAAATATACCGCCTGACATTCACATTCCTGATGTCGGGATTCCACCGTGTCACCGGCGTCGTCACCTATCTCGGGTTTCTCCTCGTCGTCTGGTGGCTGCTCGCTGTCGCCGCAGGTCCGAATGACTACGCCTGGGTCCAGTGGTTCTTCGGGACCTGGATCGGACGGCTGGTTCTGTTGGGATTCAGCTGGGGGCTGATCCACCATTCGCTCGGCGGCATCCGCCATCTGATATGGGACACCGGGCGCGGCTTCGAACCGCATGAGCGCGAATGGCTCGCCCGCGCCACCCTGATCGGCTCGATTTCGCTCACTCTGCTCGCCTGGATCATCGGCGGCTTCGTGATGGGAGGCCTGCGATGAAGAAGTCGAGCATTCGGACGCCGCGCGCCTTGGCGGCCGGTCTTGGCGCCGCCAAAACCGGCACCGACCATTGGTGGGAGCAGCGGCTGTCCTCGATTGCGCTGCTGCCGCTGACCTTCGCGGCGATCGTGATCGTGATGTCCCTGGTCGGACGCAATCACGCCGCCGCCGTCCAGATTCTCGGCTCGCCGCTCGTCGCAATCATCATGCTCTTGTTCATCTTCGCGACGACTTTCCACATGAAGCTCGGCGCGCAATCGGTGATCGAGGACTACATCCACGGCAAGCCGCTCAAGACGGCCATGCTGATTGGGAATTCGTTCCTCTGCATCATCCTATGGCTCGCCTGCACCTTTGCAATTCTCAAGCTCTCGTTCGGAGTTTGATTCGATGCCCACGAATGGTTCCGGAAACGGCGGGGCGCCGGCGATCAATGGCCGCGCTTACCCGATCGACGACCATACCTATGACGTGGTGGTGGTGGGTGCAGGCGGATCGGGCCTGCGCGCCGTGGTCGGCTGCAGCCAGGCAGGTCTGCGCACCGCCTGCCTGACCAAGGTGTTTCCGACCCGCTCGCATACGGTCGCGGCGCAAGGCGGGATTTCCGCCGCGCTCGGCAATATGGGGCCCGACGACTGGCGCTGGCACATGTATGACACCGTCAAGGGCGCCGACTGGCTCGGCGACCAGGATGCGATCGAGTATCTGTGCCGCAATGCGCCGGCCGCCGTGTATGAGCTCGAGCACTGGGGCGTGCCGTTTTCGCGCACCGAAGAAGGCAAGATCTACCAGCGCCCGTTCGGCGGCATGACCACCGACTACGGCAAGGGCATCGCCCAGCGCACCTGCGCCGCGGCCGACCGCACCGGCCACGCCATGCTGCACACGCTGTATGGCGCCGCGCTGAAGCACTCCGCCGAATTCTATGTCGAATACTTCGTGATCGACCTCATCATGGACGACGAGGGTCGCTGCCGCGGCGTGGTGGCGATCAATCTCGACAACGGCACGATTCATCGCTTCCGGGCACAGACGACCATCCTCGCGACCGGCGGGTACGGCCGCATCTATTATTCCTGCACCGGCGCCCATACCCAGACCGGCGACGGCAATGGGCTGGTGTTGCGGGCCGGGCTGCCAGTCCAGGACATGGAATTCATCCAGTTCCATCCGACCGGCATCTATGGGGCCGGCTGCCTGATCACCGAAGGCTCGCGCGGGGAGGGCGGCTATCTCGTCAACGTCGAGGGCGAGCGCTTCATGGAGCGCTATGCGCCGTCGGCGAAGGATCTCGCCTCACGCGACGTCGTCTCGCGCGCGATGACCATCGAGATTCGCGAGGGCCGCGGCGTCGGCAAGAACAAGGATCACATCTACCTGCACCTCGACCATCTCGATCCCAAGGTGCTGGCGGAACGGCTGCCGGGCATCTCCGAGAGCGCAAAAATCTTTTCCGGCGTCGACGTGACCAAGGAGCCGATCCCGGTGCTGCCGACCGTCCATTATAATATGGGCGGGATCCCCACCAATTATCGCGGCGAGGCGCTCACCAAGAAGGAAGGCGACCCCGATCGCGTCGTTCCCGGCCTGATGGCGGTCGGCGAGGCGGCCTGCGTGTCCGTGCATGGCGCGAACCGGCTCGGCTCCAACTCGCTGATCGACCTGGTCGTGTTTGGACGCGCCGCGGCGGATCGCTGCGCCGAGATTCTCGATCCCCATGCGAGCCAACCCGACTTGCCAGCAAATTCGGCGGACCTCGCGCTGACTCGCCTTGACAAGTTCCGCTACGCCGACGGCGGCACGCCGACGGCGCAGCTGCGCCTGCGCATGCAAAAGGTGATGCAGAACAATTGCGCAGTGTTCCGCACGGCGGAAATCCTCTCCGAGGGAGTGCGGCTGATCGACGAGGTGCTGGCCAGCGCCGCCGACGTCAAGGTGACTGACCGGTCGCTGATCTGGAACACCGACCTGATCGAGACGCTCGAATTCGACAATCTCATCGCCCAGGCGGTGGTGGCGATGAATGCGGCGAACAATCGCACCGAGAGTTGCGGCGCCCATGCGCGCGAGGATTTCCCGGAGCGCGACGACAAGAACTGGATGAAGCACACGCTGGCATGGTTCGATCGCGACAGCCGTAAAGTGACGATCGATTACCGGCCGGTGCACGTCTACACGCTCACCAACGAAGTGCCCTATATCGAGCCGAAGGCGCGCGTGTACTGAGGGGATGTCTCAGGAATAATCGGCTTTCGGCGTAGGACGCCAACTCGGCTTAAGCCTTTGGGAAATTGATCATGGTCGAATTCACCCTGCCCAAGAACTCGCGCGTCACCGAAGGCAAGGTCTGGCCGGCGCCGCGGGGCGCGACTAATCTGCGCGAATACAACATCTATCGCTGGAATCCGGACGACGGAAAAAATCCGCGGCTCGACACGTATACGGTCAATCTCGACGATTGCGGGCCGATGGTCCTGGATGGACTCCTCTGGATCAAGAACAACATCGATCCGACGCTCACCTTCCGCCGCTCCTGCCGGGAGGGCATCTGCGGCTCTTGCGCGATGAACATCGACGGGCAGAACACGCTCGCCTGCACCAAGGACATGAGCGAGGTCAAGGGCGCGATCCGCATCTATCCGCTGCCGCATCAGCCGGTGATCAAGGACCTCGTTCCCGACCTGTCGAATTTCTTCGCCCAGCACGCGATGATCCAGCCCTGGCTGCAGACGGAGACGCCGCCGCCGGAGAAAGAGTGGCGGCAGAGCCGAGAGGACCGCGAAAAGCTCGATGGCCTCTACGAATGCATCCTGTGCGCCTGCTGCTCGACCTCGTGCCCGGAATACTGGTGGAATCCGGACCGCTATCTTGGTCCCGCTTCGCTCCTGCACGCCTATCGCTGGGTGATCGACTCCCGCGACGAGGCGACCGGCGAGCGGCTTGACCAGCTCGAGGACCCGTTCCGGCTCTACCGCTGCGTGACCATTCTCAACTGCTCCAAGGCCTGCCCGAAGAGTCTCAACCCGGCGAAGGCGATCGCCGAATTGAAGAAGCTGATGGTCGAGCGGCAGAAGATCTGACGCAGTCGGGCCTTATGGTTGACCGGGGCGCGGCGGCAAGCCGCGCCCTTTGCCGTTTCCGGCCGCTATTCGTCGGCAAGCGGGGCGCCGCGCAGCGACTTGACGCCGGCACGGCGTTTCTTGCTCGCGAGCCTGCGCTCGCGCGAGGCCGCGGTCGGCCGGGTAGGGCGGCGCGCGACCGGCCGTACGGCGGCCTGCCGGATCAGCGCGATCAGCCGCTCGACCGCGTCTTCCCGGTTGCGCTCCTGCGTGCGGAATCGCTGGGCGGTGATGACGAGCACGCCGGAACGCGTGGCGCGGCGGCCGGCCAGGCGGAGCAGGCGGGCGCGCACGTCCTCCGGCAGCGCGGGCGAGCGCAGCGCGTCGAAACGCAACTGCACGGCGCTCGCGACCTTGTTCACGTTCTGCCCGCCAGGGCCCGCGGCGCGGATGAAGCGCTCGGAGATCTCGTCCTCGCCGATCGCGATCGTGTCGGTGATGCGGATCATGTCGGCTCGCCGCCAGCAGCCTGCAAACAGGTCTTATGCGGCGCGGCGCTTGCCGCGTCCGCGGACCGTTCTGCTCCCGTGCGAAGCCGGCGTCTACTGGGCGCGCGCGGCTGCGTCCTTGCCGGTAAGGTCTTGCGCGGGTCCCGCGATGGTGACCAGGAACTCGCCCGAGAAAAGCAATTGCGCCACCCGTTTGGCGTCATCGAGCGTGACCGCGTCGATCAATCCGTTGCGCTTGTCGATATAGTCGATTCCCAGCTCCTCGAGCTGGATTTGCACGAGCTGGTTCGCGATCTTGGGCGATGCGTCGAAGGCGAGCGCATAGGACCCCTTGAGGAACGACTTCGCCTTGGCGAGTTCGTCCGCCGTCGGTCCGTCGCGCGCCATCCGGCGGATTTCGGTCTCGATGACCTGAAGCGTCTCGGCGGCGCGGTCGGCGCGCGTTCCCGTCGACGCCAGAAACAAGGCCGTATGCTTTAGCGGCAGAAGCATCGAGTAGACTGAATAGGCAAGCCCGCGCGTTTCACGCACCTCATGATAAAGCCGCGAGGAGAATGCGCCGCCGCCGAGGATGTGATTGACGATATAGGCGGCCATGTAATCCGGGTCGCGGCGCGCCAATCCCTGGCCGCCAAACACCAGCGACGATTGCGCCACGTCGAGCGGCACCGCCACGCGGCTGCCGAGCGCCTGCGGCGTGGTATTCGGCACCGGCGTGAGATCGGCCTGCGCCGGCAGGCTTCCGAAGACCGAATCGATCAGCTGGACGGCAGTCGCCGCGTCGAGATTGCCGACGATCGCGATCTTGAGCGTGTCGCGAGCAAAGATGCGGCCGATATAGGCCCTGAGGTCGTCGGCGCTGATCGCCTCGATGCTTTCGATCGTGCCGTGGACGTCATGACCGTAGGGGTGGCCCGCAAACGCAGTCGCCCACCATTGCTTGCCGGCGCGATCGTCCGGCTGAACGCTCTCGCGGCGCAGCTGAGCGAGAATCTGCGCGCGCATGCGTTCGACCGCCTCCGGATCGAAACGCGGCGCGGTGAGCGAAAGCTTCAGCAGGCCGAACGCCTCGTCGCGATGCTCGAGGATCGTCCGCAGCGACCCGGTGATAGTGTCGCGGCCGGCGTTGAATTTGAGTTCGATCGCCTTCGATTCGAGGCGTCCGCTGAAGGCCTGCGAGTTGAGATCGCCGGCGCCCTCGTCGAGCAGCGTCGTCAGCATGTAGGCGAGGCCGGGTTTGGCCTCGGGATCCTGGCTCGATCCGCCGCGGAAGGCAAACTCCATTGCGATCAACGGCAGCGAGGTTTCGCGCACGAGCCACGCTTCAATACCGCCCGGGCTGGTGACGCGCTCGATCGTCGTCGCCAGCGCCGGCCATGAAAACCCCGCCGAGAGCGCGAGGACGAGCGCGATGCGCAACGCGGCGCGGCGCGTGCACATCCAGATAAAGCCGCTCACGAGCGCTTCTCCTCAGGTTTCGGCAGGGCCTTCACCAGATAGCCGGTGGCGGAACGTCGCTTGTCGAGCCAGGTCTTTGCCGCCGACTGCACCTGGGCGGCGGTCACCGCTTTGATGCGATCGGGCCAAGTGAGGACGTCCTGCACCGTCGAACCGGTGCTCAGCGCGACCCCGAACCAGCGCGCCATGCTCGACTGGTTGTCCTGCGCGTAGGTCGCGTCGGCGATCATCCGCGTCTTGGCGCGTTCCAGCTCGTCTGCGGTCACTCCATCGGCGGCGACCTCGGCAATGACCACGTCGATCTCGTTCTCGAGATCGGGCAGGGAGGTGCCGGGTTGCGGGGCGGCGTAGATGGCGAACCTGGTCGGATCGACCGCCGAGCCCTGATAAGCCGCGCCGGCGCTGGTGGCGAGCCGCTTGTCGACCACCAGGTGACGATAAAGCCGGCTGTTGGATCCACCGCCAAGGATCTGCGCCAGGACGTCAATCGCTTCGGCCTCGTCGCGCGGCGCCGTCGCGTAAGACGGCACGAGATAGCTGCGAGAAACGCTCGGCTGCGCCACCCGCGGATCATCCATCGTCACCTTGCGCACCGCGACGGGAGTAGGCTCGCGCGGGCGCAAGCGCGTCTCGGTGTCGGCGCTCTTGGGGACGGCGCCATAGCTCTTCTCGGCGAGCGCCCTGACCTCGTCGGGATTGACGTCGCCGGCGATCACGACAACGGCATTGTTCGGCCCGTAGAAACGCCGGTAGAAGGCGAGCGCATCCTCCCGGTTGAGCTTTTCAATTTCCGGCCGCCAGCCGATCACCGGCCGTCCATAGGGATGATTGAGATAAAGCGCGGCCGAGATCTGCTCGCCGAGGCGCGCCTCCGGGTTGTTTGCAACGCGCATATTGTATTCTTCCAGCACGACGTCGCGCTCGGGCAGCACATTCGCGTCGCTGAGCACCAGGCCGGTCATGCGGTCGGCCTCGAACTCCATCACGTCTCCGAGGAACTCGCGCGGCACTCGCTGGAAATAGCCGGTGTAGTCGGCGGTGGTGAAGGCATTCTCCTGCCCGCCGATGGTGGCAAGCGTCTTCGAGAAGCGTCCCGCCGGATTCTTCGCGGTGCCCTTGAACATGAGATGCTCGAGGAAATGGGCGATGCCCGACTTGCCCGGCGGCTCGTCGGCCGATCCGACCTTGTAATAAATCATGTGGGTCACCACCGGCGTCCGGTGATCGGGGATGACGATCACCTGCAATCCGTTGGGGAGCTTGAAGTCGCTCACCTGAATCTGCTCGGCGCGCACGGGCGCGATGGATCCCGCCACGACGAAGGCGAAGGCAGCCAGGGCAGCACGAGTGATTGGCCGACCCATCACAGTAACCTCGTTGAGCTTGTTGGCCGCGTATTCTTTCTGAAACGTGCCGCCGTCTCAAATGACAAAACGGTCACGTTCGGGCGTCCGCAGCCCGGAAAACGCGCCATGCGGCGGCGGCGAGCGCCGGACGCTAGATGGTTCCGGTTACCGGCGTGCAAACAATGCGGACGCCCACCCCGCCGAGCCTGCTGGCAGGGCGCCGTCAGAGTGCAGCACGTTCAGTCAGCGATCGGTCCCGACTGCCTGGTCCACGGGCATGGGCGTGCTCGGCTTGACGTCGGCCTTGCTGATTCCATACGGCTGACTGGGCGAAGGCGTTAGATAGCCGGGCGGCGGCTGGGTCAAGCTGGTGCGCTCCGGCTCACGGACGAACGTGCTGCTTTCGGGCGCCGGCTCGGCGCCGAACATCTTGCGGATGCTGCCCCAGCCCTTGAAGCCAAGCTCCCATGGTTTCATCTGGTTCATCAATTCTTCCGACGGCTTGGTGGCCGTCGGCGATGGGCCGGGACCGTCGGCCGTTCGTTTGTTGAGCTGGGCAGGACTCAGCGGGCGTGACTCCTCCTCCCAGTCGATCGCCTTCGCCTTGCGCTTTGCGACCGCTCGTCGCCCGCTCACGTCTGGATCCACTGGCCACGCGGGATTGCGCTCCGCGAGGGCGGGATCGACGGGCGGCGGCAGATCGCGGCTCGGCGGCACAACGAGGGGAGAACGTTCGCGATATTCGATAGGGGCCTCGTCGCCCCGCTTCAATCCAAGGCCGCGCATGATCCCGCGCATCGCCTTGACGTCGGGAAGTTCGTCATCGTCATCGTCCGCAAAGGTCGGGCCGATACCGCCGGCGCACAAGAGGACGCTGGCGACCAGGCAAGCCAACGCGGCGCGCGCAAACCCTCGCGTCGAAAAACACTCCGGCATGGTTTTTCCCCCGTCCCCATCCACGATCAACGCCGGGTTGCGGCGGATCGCATGGCCAGCCTTCTGTATACGCGGGATCAGGGCGCTTTTACGGCGTTTTTGCCTACCAAAGCATCGGAGAGGAGGCCGATTACGCCCGCCACGATGGCCACATCCGCGAGGTTGAACACGTACCATCGGAAGTTGAGATTTGCCGTTGAGAGGTGGAGCAGGACGAAATCGAACACCGCTCCGAAGGCGAGCCGGTCGATGGCGTTCCCGACGGCGCCGCCAATGATGAGGCCGAGCGCGACCGCGGTGAGCCGGGTTCCGGCCCGCGAGAGCCATACCGACAGCAGCGCCACCGCCGCCGCCTTGAAACCGAGGAGCAGCAATTGCCCGACCGGGCCGTTCTGCGGGAACAGGCCGTAGCTGATGCCGGTATTCCAGACAGCCACAAGGTCGAGAAAGGGGGTCACACGGATCGGGGCGCGCGTTTCGAGGTCGAGCCCGAATAGGAGCCAAAGCTTGAGCGCCTGGTCGAGAACAACCGTCCCGGCCGCGACGAGCAGGCCAAGCGCGAGCGGAGAGAGGCGAATGCTACTCCGACGAGCATCGCCAAGTTGTGGGCGTTCCGCGCTCTGCTTGTCGTCCATCAGAGGCATGCCTGCAAGGAGCCGCCGGCTTGTGCGGCCTTCAATGCGCACTTCTTTTCTCACTCCGCCGGCGGATAGAGCGCGTCCAGTTCACGCAAGGCCTGAGCGTCGCGCGGAGTCACATCCGGATATTTGGCGTCGTCCCCCACATGAAGCGAAATCTTCCATGAGCGGGCACATTTCCGCCCCTGCGCGCGTTGCGGGACGACCGCGACGCCGGGCACGTCGGGGAGGCGGAACGCGTCGGCGGGGCCGTCGCCTTTAATCAGCGTGCCCGCCGAGGTGATGCAGATTTCCGCGAGGTCCACATCCACCATCGCGTTGAACAGCTCCTCGTTGGAGACGTAGACGAACGGGTCCGCTTCGAGGGAAGAACCAATTCGCTTGGCCGCCCGCTCGACTTCGAGCGCGCCGGTGACGACGCGGCGCACGGTGCGGACCTTGCGCCATTGATCCGCAAGCGTGTCGTTGCGCCAATCCGCTGGCACGTCGGGGAAAAGCTCGAGATGCACCGAGCCATCGTTCGACGGATAGCGCGCGAGCCAGGCTTCCTCGGCGGTGAAGCAGAGCATGGGCGCGAGCCAGGTCACGGTGCAGCGGAACAGGCGGTCGAGCGTGGTGAGGCAGGACTTGCGCGTGAGCGAGGAGATCGGGTCGCAATAGAGCGCGTCCTTGCGGATATCGAAATAGAAGGCGGAGAGATCGACCGTCATGAACTGGTTGAGGGCGGCGAAGATGCGCTTGTAGTCGAAGCCCGCATACGCCTCGCGCACCAGCGCGTCGAGCTCGGCGAGGCGATGCAGCATGTAGCGTTCGAGCGCCGGCATGCGCTCGGCCCGCACGCGATCCTCCTCGCGGAGATGCGCGAGATTGCCCAGCATCCAGCGGATCGTGTTGCGCAGCTTGCGGTAGGTGTCGACCGTGGTCTTGAGGATTTCCGGGCCGATGCGCTGATCGTCCCAGTAGTCGCAGGAGGCGACCCACAGGCGCAGAATGTCGGCGCCGTGCTCACGGATCACGTCCTGCGGCGCGATCGTGTTGCCGAGCGACTTCGACATTTTGCGGCCGTGCTCGTCGAGCGTGAAGCCGTGGGTGACGACCGCGTCGAAGGGCGCGCGCCCGCGCGTGCCGCAGGATTCGAGCAGCGAGGAATGGAACCAGCCGCGATGCTGGTCGGAGCCTTCGAGATAGAGGATGGTGTCGGGGCCGCCGTCGATCTTGCGCCGCAGGCCTGCAAACGCGGGGAAATGCCGCGGGTCCTCCAGCACGAAGGCATGCGTCGAGCCTGGAGTCGAACCACACATCGAGAATGTCGTCGATCTTTTGCCAATCGGCGGGGTTCTCGACCAGGCCGGAGAGAAAGCGCTCACGCGCGCCTTCCGCATACCAGGCGTCCGCGCCCTCTTGCTCGAAGGCGTCGGCGATTCGCTGATTGACGCGGGCGTCCTGCAGCACTTCGAGGTCGCCCGCGCGCTCGCGCACGAACAGCGTGATCGGCACGCCCCAGGCGCGCTGGCGCGAGATCACCCAGTCGGGCCGGTTCTCGATCATGCCGGTGATGCGGTTCTCGCCTTGCGGGGGCACCCAGCGCGTCGCCTCGATGGCGGCAAGCGCGCGGGCACGCAGCGTGTCGCCGGGCCGGGCCTTAGGCACTGCGGCTATGCCCTCGCTAACCTCTCCCCTAAGGGGAGAGGTCGACGCCGAAGGCGTCGGGTGAGGGGGAGCGGATTCTGCAGATGAGCCGACTCGATTCACCTCTCCCCTGGGGGAGAGGTCGACGCCGAAGGCGTCGGGTGAGGGGGAGCGTGACTCGCCGGCGCGGTGTGTTCCCCCTCACCCGCTCGCTCCGCTCGCGGCCTCTCCCCGCCGGGGAGAGGCGAAGAGGAGGCGAGCGCCGGTCAGTCTGCCTCCGCAGGGGGCGCATCCGAGATGGGCACGTCCATCGCGATGAACCATTGCGGCGTGTTGCGGAAGATCACCGGCTTTTTCGAGCGCCAGGAATGCGGATACTGGTGTTTGAGCTTGCCGCGCGCGACCAGCATGCCGGCCTTTTCGAGCGCCTTGATCACCGCCTCGTTGGCTTCGCCCTTCTCGCCGGTTTCGGTGATGACGCGCAGACCCTCAAAACCGGGCGCGTCCTTGGTGAACTTCCCGTCCGCGTCTACCGGATAAGGGATATGCGTGTCGATGCCGCGCTCTTTCAGCTCGCGCGCATGCGCTATCCAGATGTCGAAGTCCTCGCGGCCATGGCTCGGCGCAGTATGGACGAAGCCCGTTCCAGTGCTCTCGTCCACGTGCTCGCCTGCGAGAAGGGGGACCTTGAATTCGTAACCAAGCGCAGCTAGCGGGTGATTGCAGATGACGCCAAGCAACATGTCGCTGGTTACGGACTGCACCTTCCTAAATCCGGTGACGCGAGATTGCCCAAATACGTCTTCCGCGAGCGCGTCGGCGATGATCAGCTCGTCGCCAACCTTCGCCCAGTTGTCGGCAGGCGCGTCGGTGACTTTGTATAGTCCGTAGGAGATCTTGGACGAAAAACAGATGGCGCGGTTGCCGGGCAACGTCCATGGCGTTGTCGTCCAGATGACGACCGACGCTTTCGCAACACGCCCTAGAGCCTCTATCAGTGCTGGGTTGCTGCCAGCCTCGATCGCGATGCGGGTCCCTGCCAGAAACACCGGAAACTTCACCCACACCGTGTCGCTGGTGTAATCCTCGTATTCGACCTCGGCCTCGGCGAGCGCGGTCTTTTCCACCACCGACCACATCACCGGCTTCGACCCGCGATAAAGCGTGCCGCCCGCGGCGAACTTCATCAGTTCGCGGGCGATCTGCGCCTCGGCGGGAAAGCTCATCGTCGTGTAGGGATGATCCCAGTCGCCGACGACGCCAAGGCGCTTGAATTCCTCGCGCTGCACGTTGAGCCAGTGCTGGGCATAGGCGCGGCATTCCTGGCGGAACGCGATCATCGCCGCCGGGTTGGAGAGGTCGGGCTTCGCCTTGCCCTTGGCGCGGTAGTTCTCCTCCTCGATCTTCCATTCGATCGGCAGGCCGTGGCAGTCCCAACCCGGCACGTAATTCGAATCGAAGCCGAGCATCTGCTGGCTGCGGGTGACGAGGTCCTTGAGGATTTTGTTGAGCGCGGTGCCGATATGGATGTGCCCGTTGGCGTAGGGCGGCCCGTCATGCAGGATGAAGCGGTCGCGCCCGCGGGCCGCCGCGCGCAGCCGCTCGTACAGGCCGAGCTTCTCCCAGCGCGCGAGGATCTCCGGCTCGCGCTGGGGCAGGCCGGCCCGCATGGGGAACTCGGTCTTGGGCAGGAACAGCGTCTTCGAATAGTCGCGGGCGGGCTTTTTCACGGTCTCGTTCATGCGCGCCTTCTAACAAGCGCAGGCGCTCGCGGGAAGGCCCGCAACCTGGACGGCGGCCGGCGCGATGGCATATTCTGCAGCGAATCCAGCAAGGGAGGCGGATCGTCCCGGCGAGACGCTTTGCGAGCGACAGCGAGGCTGCGCCGCGGCGCCGCCCGCCGCCGCGCCGTCAGGTGAGGAAAGATATCGCCGGCAAGACCCAGCGCGCGTGCCCCAGGAGAACGAGGATGACGAGTGACGAGAAATCGCCGTCTGTGACCCCGGACCCGAAACAGGCGGACGAGAAATCAGCGCCTTCGGCCCCTGATCTGAACGAATTGGCCCAGCAGGGGATGACGCAGGTGTGGAATGCGTTCGGCAACTATCTGACTACGCTCGGCAGCGCCGCTCAGGGAGAGGTCGAGGGCGGCAACGAGCTGGGCAGCGCCTTCGCCAACTATACCGGGCGCAATGTCGCGAACGCCGTCGCCTTCGTTCAGAAGCTGATGCAGGTCAAGGACGTCGAGGACCTGGTCAAGGCGCAGACGGACTTCTTCAAGTCGCAAATGGAGGCGGTCGCCGAGCAAGCCGCCGCGGTGCGCGAAAGCGCGGAAAAGGCCGCGGCGGAACGCTTGGAGCGGATCGCGGCGCTGGCGGAGCAGGTGTTCGGCGACCGCGTCAAGGCGCGCCGGTGGCTGCGCCGGCCGCGGCGGACGCTGCAGGGCCAAACGGCGCTGTCGCAGCTTGCGAGCGAGTCCGGCACGCAAATCGTCGAGGACGTGCTCAAGCGGATTCAGCAGGGAATGAGCACCTGAACCCGCGCCGCTTGCCTCTCCGTCTCACTGGGGCGGGGGACAAGGGGCGGCAAGCGGCGGGAAAGCCTCGCCTGCCTGCGCGAGGAAGGCGCGAGCAATGCGCGCGTCCTCCTCCATCTGGCGCATCAACTCGGCGACGGTGTCGAATTTCAGCTCCGGCCTGATCCAGGCGATGAAGGCGACGTCCAGGGTCTTCCCATAAAGATCGCCGTCGAAATCGAACAGAAAGACCTCAAGCAGCACGACGCCGGTGTCGAACATCGGGCGGCGGCCGAAATTGGCGACGCCGTCATAACGCTGCTCGCCGAGGCCAACCCGCACGGCGTAGACGCCGTGGCGCAGCCGGCATTGCGGATCGAGGCGGATATTGGCGGTGGGAAAGCCGAGCTCGCGCCCACGCTTGTCGCCGTGCACCACCTCGCCGGTGACGAACCAGGGATAGCCGAGCAGGCGCATCGCGAGCCCGACATCGCCCTCGGTCAGCGCGTCGCGGACCGCCCCGGACGACACGCGCTGAGGCCCGTCGCGAAAGGCCGGCACGACATCGACGGCAAAGCCAAGCCGGCGTCCCTCCGACCGGAGAAAATCGGCGGTGCCGGCGCGCCCTTTGCCGAAATGGAAATCATAGCCGACCACGACGCCGGCGACGGCGTAGCGCTCGACCAGCACCTGCGCGACAAAGGCTTCGGGCGTGAGCGAGGCGAGCTTCGCGTCGAAACTCATCACGATCGCTCCGTCGAGCCCGGTCAATGCAAGCAGCCGCAGCTTTCCCGTCACGTCGGTCAGCCGGAACACGCTCGTGCCGGGGTTGAAGAAGACGCGCGGATGCGGCTCGAAGGTCATGGCGGCGGCGGGACGGCGACGCTCTCGCGCGCGAGCCAAAGCGGCGTCGATCACGACGCGATGGCCACGGTGGACCCCTTCGAAATTGCCGAGCGCGAGCACCGCGCCCGAAAGCGCGTCGTTCGGCGGCGCCGGCATGTCGAGCGCGTCACGGACGACGACGAAAGAGCCAGCAGGCGATGAGACGGATTCGTTCATGCGAGCTTCGCGCAGGTCACGGCGAGCTTACCGAAGCAAGGCTTGGGCCGCGAGAGCTCCTCGGCGCCGACCGGCGCCCGTCATTGCTCTCTTTCCGGGTCGGCGGACGGCGCAAACCACGCATCTGTCGGATTAACCGAATGTTAACGCTTTGCAGCCAACTGGGGAGAAGCTTGGGTGTAGCTCGGGCGGTGGAACCTGTCTACTCGCGTTCGGGGACAGCGATAGGACGCCATGCTCGCAGCACCGGCGATGCCAACGGAGCTGGACATGGCGTTCGATCGATCGATCCCGGTGCTCGTCGTGGATGACTACCACAGGATGGTCCGCATCCTTCGCGACTTGTTGCGGCAGGTCGGCTTCGAAGACATCGATGACGCTGCGGATGGCTCGGTCGCGCTCACCAAGATGCGCGAGAAGAAGTACGGCCTCGTCATTTCCGATTGGTCCACAGACATGGCGGGGGAGGAATTGCTTACGGAGATGCGCGCCGATCCAGGCCTCGCCGAGACGCCCTTCATCATGGTCACGCCGGAAACCAGGACCGAGAACGTGATCGCGGCGAAGAAGGCGGGCGTCAGCTATATCCTGAAGCCCTTCAACGCACGGACGCTGCAAGACACGATTCAGGCCCTGCTTGCACGAGACTGCCCGCAAAGCCATGCGGCCGCGGCCTAGACCAGCTCGCCGCGGCTGACGTCGAACGCGGGCCTTGGCGCTACCACACGAGGCGCCGGGTCACCGCCTGCGGCAGTACGCCTGCTTCGCCGAAGATCTCGGCGAGCGCTCCGTGATCGATCATTTCGCGCCCGCCCAGCTCGCCTGCGTGAATGCCGGCCGTGACGAACAGGCAATCGAGGCCGAACCCGGACGCGCCGAGCAGGTCGGTCCGCACCGAATCGCCGATGGCGAGCGTCCGCGCGAGCGTCGGCGCTGCGCGCCGCAAAACCGCGGCCCGTTTCAGCGCCTGCTGGTAGATCGCCGGGTGAGGCTTGCCGGTATAGAGCACCTCTCCGCCCATCAACTCGTAGAGGTCCGCGATCGCGCCCGCGCAGTAGATGAGTTCGTGCCCGCGCTCGACCACCAGATCCGGATTGGCGCAGACCATGAACAGGTTGCGTTGCCTGATTTCTCCGAGCAGGTCGCGATAATCCTCCGGCGTCTCGGTGGTGTCGTCGTAAAGGCCGGAGCAAATCACGTAATCGGCGCTCGCCACCGGAGCGAAGCGGACATTCAGCTCGGTGAAGATCGGATGGTCCCGCTCCGGACCGATATGGAAAACGGCGTCGTCCCGGCGCTGCTCGATCACTGTGCGGGCGACATCGCCCGAACTGACGATGGCGTCATAGGCCGCGCGCGGCACCGCGAGCTTGTCGAGAAATCCAATGACGATGTCGCTCTGGCGCGGCGCGTTGGTGAGCAGGATCACCGTTCCGCCGCCGGCGCGAAAACGGATAAGGGCGTCGCACGCACCGGCGAAGGCGGCGACCCCGTTATGCACGACGCCCCAGACGTCCGAGAGAACCACGTCATAGCGCGGCGCGAGCGTCGAAAAATGGTCGATCAAGCCGGGGAACGGAATGGTCATCGAGCTCGGGCTCGAGCGGGAAAGGGGCGGTCAACGATCGGAGCCGGCTTGCTCGCCGACTGGGGAGAAGCGAACTCGCAGGCCAAGATCCTTGAGCGGTGGTCCCGCCATCCCGCGTGAGTCTGCGGAGGGCGGAACCCGCGTCGGTATAGTCGGTACAGCCGCCAAGCTCAACTCTGTGCGATCTACCCGTTTGTGAGTTGGGCCGGGATCGGTTCGGCTGGGTCGGGCGCGCTAACCGCGCCGGCATCGGCTGCTGCCATGCCGCTCTGCGCAGGCGCCGGCTCGGGCGGCTCCGGTTTCTTTGCCTCGGCTCCTTGCAGCGCCTCGGGTCGCACGGGACGCGGCGGCGAGAACAGATCGCCCTGGCCGAGCCTCACGTCGTAATCAAGGAGATCGACCACCGCCAATTCGCGCTCGATCGTCTCCGCAATCAGATCGATGTTGAAGCGGCCAAGGATGGTCGCAAATTCCGCCGCATCGATGTCCGCAGCGGCGGCGGCGGCTCGGTTCAGGAGCAGGCTTGCCGGAACTTTGACGAAACGGAAGCCGCGATCGGCAAGCTCGCGCGGCTCCAAACGCAGGTCGCCGACATGGGTCAGCGCGAAACGGAAGCCGCGATCAGCCAGCGCGCCGAGGCTTTCGCGCTCCACCGGACCCATCGCGCGGAAGGCGGTTTGCGCGAACCCGAACACCAAGGATGAGGCAATCGCGCGATTGGCGTCGGCGAATTCGATGAAGTGGGGAAACGAGTCCGGGTCGGCCAAGGTCGCCGCGGCTACGTCGTAAAGCAGGGCGGCGTCACGGTTTTTTCCCAAGATGCGACGCACCGTCTGCACGCACCTGAACAGCATCGCATTGTCGATCCGGCCCATCACTCCGATCGCCGACGCGAGAGGCATGAAATCGGCGGGCGGAATTGCTTCGCCGTCGCGCCTGCGCAGCCGCGCCAAGGCCTCGTAATAGCGCACCTTCCGCTGGGGCAGGCTGACGATGGGTTGGAGGGCGACTTCGATCTGGTTCCCTTCGACCGCTTCCCGAACGACAGCGATCGCAGCCTCCCGGTCGAGGTCTTTGAATCGCGCTGTCCCGCCTGCCGACGCGGGTTCGGCGTCATTCGTTGCGACCGGGCCTGGCTCGCCTGCGGCGCCGGCTTGCGGGGCGGCGTTTTGCGCTGCGACCACCGCGGCCACCTGCTTGATCGAAGCGCGCAGCCGCTCGAGCTCGGAGCCAAGCGGTCCGCTGACCGCCGCGGCCTGAGTGAGAGCCTTGTCCGCATTGGCCTCGGCCGCCGCCGTGCGCCGGGTGAGCTCGAGCACCTGCCGCGCGAGGTCGGCGACGCCGCGCGACAGGTCGGCGATCTGGCCGCCCATGTCCGAACGATCCCGCAGCCGCGCCGCGATCGAGTTGTAGACGGCAAGCCCGGTAAAGGCTGCAAGCGCGACGATCGCCGATTCAGCGCGGGTCATCCCGAAATAGAAATACGCCGCGACCCCGAGGCACCCGGCGACCAGCCCCATAAGGGCTCCCGTGAAGATCGCGTTGAGGCGGGCCATGGAGCACCTCCGACCGCGGCATGGGTGCTTCGATCGCAGGCGGTATTATAGAGGTCAGGTTCAGAGGCGAAAGCGCCGTCGCGTGCCGGCCTCTTGGTCGGCCAGCTTCAGGGAGAAACGACCATAGGTCGTCAGCGAGGCTTTCGTTCATGGTCTTGATCTGTTGGAGCGGTTCGACCCATGGCGGCATGAAAATTTCCCTTGCCGAGACACGCCCTGGCCTGCCGCGCGAAGACATGCTTATGAGTTCGCAACGGTCTTCCGCCAGCCGATCTCCGCGGGACCTGGCGGGAGAAAGAACGAGGTTCCCATGGTTACGTTGAATGTCACGGGAATGGCCTGCGACGGTTGCGCGAAGGCGGTCGAGCGGGTGATCAAGGCGCAGGACCCTCGGGCGAGCGTCAAGGTCGATCTCGGCTCAGGCCGAGTCGAGGCCGACACCTCGGCGTCGGCCGCTGCGATCATCGCCGCGATGGAAGCGGCCGGCTACGGCGCCAAGGCCGCCTAGCCACATGTCCGGTGATCTGGGATGCGCCGGAATAAGGTGAATCCGACGCCTCAATGCGCCTCCGCTGTCGTGTGCACCCGTTCGTCCGCAATGATGGTCCCATCCATCAGTTCAACCCGGCGGTCCATGCGCGCGGCGAGATGCAGGTCGTGCGTCACTGCGACCACGGTCTTGCCGTAGGCGTCGACGAGATCGCGCAGGATGCGGAACACCTGCTCGCTGGCTTTGGAATCGAGCGAGCCGGTTGGTTCATCGGCGAGGATGACGGGCGGATCATTGGCGAGCGCGCGGGCGACCGCGACGCGCTGGCGCTGGCCGCCGGACAATTGATCCGGCCGTTTGGCGATGTGCTCGGCGAGTCCGAGCGCGCTCAGGAGCGCCGTCGCACGCTCGCGCATCGCGTCGTTGGAAAGCTTGCCGAGCTCGCGCATCGGCAGCATCACATTATCGAGCACGGTGAACTCGGGCAGGAGGAAATGGAATTGGAACACGAATCCGAGCGTCGCGAGGCGGGTTCGCGCACGCTCATCCTCCGACATCTGCGCCGTGGCCTTGCCCTGGATCAAAATTTCGCCCGAGGTTGGCAGGTCGAGCAGGCCGAGCAGGTACAGCAGCGACGACTTTCCCGAGCCCGACACGCCGGTGATCGCCAGGAACTCATGCGTGCCGATGACGAGATCGACGTCGTGTACGAGCGTCGTCGGGACGATGCCGGGCAGAATACGCGTGACCTTCCGCGCCTCGATGAGCGGCGTTGCGCCCGCCTCGCTCATGTCGCCCCCCGGATGATATCGACCGGATGCAGGCGTGCGGCCTTGCGTGCCGGCAGGTAGCCCGCGGCGAGCGACGAAAAGATGGCGACCGCGGCGGCCATCGCATAGTGCAGCGGCGAATAGACGATCGGCAGCCGCGTCACGTCGGTGAACGGATTCTTGATCGTGATCGTTCCCAGCGCGGCGCAGAGGCCGTAACCGAGCGCGAATCCGAGCAGGGCGCCGGCAAGCCCGATCAGACCGGCTTCCATCACGAAAATCGCGCGCATGCGGCGCTCGGTGAAGCCGAGCGACTTCATAATGGCGATGTCGCGCGCCTTCTCATGGGTGATGGTCGAGATGATGTTGTAGGTGCCGAAGCTCGCCACCAGCAAAATCGCTCCGACCACCGTGTACATGATGATATTGCGGATGACGAAGGCAGAGAGGAGGTCTTCGCTCGCTTCCTGCCAGGGGACCGACTTGTACCCGATCTCGCGTTCGATCCGCGTCGCGGTCTCCGGCGCGACGAGGGCGTCCCCCAGCCGCAGCCGGATTTCGTTCACGAGCCCGATTTGCTGGGCGAGGATCTGCCCGGTCTTGACGAGCGTATAGGCCGTGCTTTCGTCGACCGAGCGCACGCCCGAGTGAAACAATCCGACCACCTGCGCGTTGAGTTGCGCGCCCTCGCTCGTCTGCACGGTGATGTTGGAGCCGATGCGGGCGCCGATCTTCTCGGCCAGGCGATCGCCCAGCACGATCGCATTGGTGGCGCGGTAAAGCGCGGCCAGCGTGGCCCCGCGCATCTGCTTCGGCAGGTCGGAGACGCTCCCCTCGCGCCGCGGCTCGATTCCGATGATGCTCGCGCCCACGTCGCGCGACGCGTAGCGCAGGATCGCCTGCACCTTCACCGAGGGCGCGACCGCGCCGGGTATCCAGCCTTCCAGCGAGGCCATGGTGGCGAGCGGATTCTTGATGCCGCGCCGGCGCGCCTGCGGCGTCAGCCCATGGATTTCAGCGGAGTCGAAGAAGCTCTCGCTAGGCTGCGGCGTCGGCTTGCGAAGCTCGTCCGACACCGTGATGTGCGGCATTGCATTGACGAGCTGGCGAATGAAATCCTGCTGCGAGCCTTGCAATAGCGCCGCCATCATGATGGAGAAGCCGACGCCGGTGGCGACGCCCGCGATGGCGACAACGGTTTGCCGCGCCCGCGCGCGGACATGGGTGAGCGCGATGGCGATCGCGACGCTCATGGCTTCGCGCCTTGCGCCGGGCTCACGCGCTGGCCGTCGACGAGGCCGGCGACCGGGATGGGCGACACCACGCGATCCCCTTCATTGACGCCGGCGAGGATTTCGATGTTGCGGGTGCCGCGAATGCCGATGTCGACGCGCCGCTTGTGGACGCGGTCGCCGTCCACCACAAAGACCGCGTTCCCCTGCACCGCATCGGCCGGAACCAGCAGCGCCCCCGCCTTGTCGCGCGTGATGATGTTGGCCTCGACGCTCATGCCGGGCTTCAGGGGCGTATTGTCGGGCAAGGCGATGCGGATGCGGTAGGTTTTCGCCACAACATCTCCCATCGGCGTGATTTCGTACACCTTCCCCTCGATGCGCTGATTGGGGAAGGCGTCGGTGCGCAGCAGCACAAGCTGGCCGAGCGCCACGCGCGGAATGTCCTCTTCGTTCACCTCGGCCACCACCTGCAGGGGCCGCGGGACGCCGACGCGGAACAGCACCTGCCCGGCCTCGGCGATCTCGCCGACCTCGCCGTCGCGGCGGAGCACGATCCCGTCCATCGGCGCCGTGATCGTGTAGTTGGCGAGCTTCTCCATCTGCACGGCGATGAGCGCCTGGATTTGCCGGAGGTCGGACGAGGCCCGCTCGAAGGCTTGAGCGGTGGAGGCCCCGCGGCCGATCAGCTCGGTGACGCGTGACAATTCGCGCTTAAGAAAGTCTTCGCGGGCCTTCAGCTCCCCGAGTTGGGCTTCCAATTCGCGGTCGTCGAGCCGCACCAGCAGATCGCCCTTCTTGACCGGCTCGCTCTCGCAATAGCAGAGGTCGACGATCCGTCCGCGGATCAGGCTCGTCACCTTGGCCCAGCGCACCGGCTCGACCGCTCCCGTCGCATAGACGATCTCGACCGCGGTGCCGCGCGTGGGCGCGACCGTCGTCACGGCCGGCCCGCGGCCGTAAAAGAGCCACCAGCCCGTTGCAACGGCCGCGAGCAGGACAAGGACGAAAACAAACAGTCTCCGGCTCACAATGGACCCTCGGTGCGTGCAAGACATGACGTGCCGCCCTGACGGACACGCCGCAGCCGCCGATCTTGATTGTTAAAGGCTTATCGTCACCGCCGCGGCGGAACAATGGCACGACGGAAAACCCCCCATGAAGAAGCGCGCGAGGGCTTGGGGGTTGCTTGTGTCACCGCCCGCCGGGAGCTAGGTGTTGGGCGCAAACATCCGTCGCGGCCGGAATCGCGTTGGCTGGTCAGTTCAGGTCGCCCAGGGACACCCGCTTCGGAGGCGATCGCCCATGGAGATCAGGCGCACCGGCGCAGACTGGGGCATGCCGGTTTCGCGCGCCGTCGCGCGCATCGATGCGCTGGGCGAACGGATCGTCCCGCGGGCGGGCGTGGCGGACGTCGAAGCGCGAATCTTTGTTTTCTTCGTGCTCGGGCATGTGGTCGTGTGGACCCTGTATGCCTGGCTTTCCCACAATAATCTGTCCAGCTCCGCCGACCTCACCGAGGCCTATGCCTGGGGCCGCGAGTTTCAATGGGGCTATCATAAGCACCCGCCGCTCTCGGCCTGGATCGCGGCCGGCTGGTTCGAACTCTTGCCGCGCAGCGATTGGGCCTATTTCCTGTTGGCCGCGCTCGTGGTCGCCGTCGGATATGCCGGCGTCTGGGCTACGATCGGCCTGCTGGAAAAAGGGCCCCGGCGGCTCGCCGCCGTGATGGCGCTCGAATTTGCGCCGATCTACGGCTTCCTCGCCATCCGCTACAACGCCAATTCGGTGCTGCTTGCGGTGTGGCCCTGGGCGACCTGGGCGTTCCTGCGCGCGGTGCGCAGCCCCACGTTCCTCAACGGAGCGCTGCTCGGTGTCGCGCTCGCCATCGCGATGCTCGCGAAATATTACTCGCTGGTTCTGATCATCGGCATGTTGGCCGCCCTGCTCGCGAGCAAGGACCGCTGGCGGCTGATCGCCTCGCCGGCGATGGCGGGCGTGGTTGTGGCCGGCGGACTGGCGCTCGCGCCGCATATGGTCTGGCTCGTGCAGTCCGATTTCGCGCCGATCCGTTACGCGGACGATCAAACGGCAGCCTCGCTCGGCCAGTTCTTCGGCTATCTGATCAAGTTTCCGCTGGCGCAGCTTGCCTATCAGGCGCCGATCCTCGCGGTCGCCGCCTTTGCCCTGCCGAGCCACGATCGAATTTTTTCGCAATCGCTGTTCGCCTGGAAGGACGTCGGCGACGATCGCCGTCGCGTGCTTGCGCTCGGGATCGTGCCGTTTCTTGCGACCATTGCGCTCGGGGTCGCGACGTTCTCCCAGCTCTCCACGATCTGGGGCATCCCGCTGTGGTTCCTGACCGCATGGATCGTGCTGTCCTCGCCCGGCATCGCGGCGAACGAGGTGAACGCATCGCGCGTGGCCGGATTGGTCGTGCTGTTCTGGGCGGTCCTCATCGTCATCGCGCCGATCGTGAATTTCGCCTCGACGAGATTGCGCGCGCCGGGCGCCGTTCTGCCGCAGAAGGAAACGGCGCTCGCGGCGAACGCGGCCTGGCGCGCGGCGAGCGGCGGCCGTCCGCTGCGGCTGGTCGGCGGCGACGATATTCTGTCACCCGCGATCGTGTTCTACTCGAGCGATAATCCGTCCTGGTATGACCCCGCGCACCCGGACTTCACTCCCTGGGCGGATGCCGCGCGGATTGCGCGCGAGGGCGCGGCCATCGTTTGCCGCCCGGCCGATCGCCTCTGCGCCGACCAAGCCCGCCAGGCGCTCGGACCCAGTCTCAGGGAACAGGAGATCACCGCAGCAAAGCGGACGGTTTGGGGCCGTGAGCCGGCTTACACCGTGCTGATGCTGATGCGTCTGCCGGACCCGGGTGCTCGCTGACAATTCTAACGGTTGGGCTTGCAAAGCAGCCGGGCCGGTGCAAGCTGCGCCTAATTGACTAGAGCTATTTGCTCAATTGCGATGGTTCGTCCAACAAAGGGTTCTGACCTGCCCAATCGATGCAGCTCAGAAGACAGAGCTTTGCAAAGTGCTCTGCAAGGCCTCTCGTGATAGTCCAATCATGACCGAACTTATCGTTTGTGCCATGGATTGTTCTGCTTCGGCCGTATCCGTATATGCGATCGATTACTTCTTTTATTGTCGACCCATCGCGATGAATTGTTGCTTCGTCCTTTATGCCCAACCTAAAATTAATCAACCTACGAATACCGGAAACGTTTTTTCTTTCTGCAAGTGCGTCCATCGAGGCAGCGAACTTAACAATGGCTATGAGGTTTACATTTTCGCGACATCCCTCATGGAACCAAAGTAGTGATTGTGCCAGGGCAATCATCAGGTTGGGTCGCCGCACGTCACCCATCGAGCTCAGAACATACTCTAAAATCTCTCCTGAAACCGTAAAGTGGACTTTGCGGCTTACTAATTGTTGTTCCCATTCGCCTTCCTTGAGGGTCGGGCCATGCGGCATGCAAGAAAGACAGGAACTGGCGAAGATGATCTTGCCAGGGATAGAAGCTAGGGTGTGCTGTACGCGCCTATCGCGATCAAATAATAGGTTGAGCCCATCCAAAGCCTTGGATGGCGTTCTCCACAAAAGCGCAATCGAAGCAAGGGCAAGGCGGGCTGCGGTCAATGCCTTTTCCTTGCCTGCGTCGTGCGCGAGGCTCGAAGTCGTGACGCTACATACAAATGGACATCTGCCTATCGCATCCGCTACTGAGTGCTCAACGATGCTATCATAAGAGGCCTTCCTCTTATCTAACTTTTTGTTTTCCCACTTACGCCTTAATCTGGCGTAAGTAACTTTGGAGATCGTGCCGTTAGATACCTTCCGCTGGAGCCAATCCAAGCGCGACTCGAAGCGCACGGGACCAATACTAAACGGCGCTACTACATTGCCGAATAGTGTGCATCCAAAGGCGTATTCACGTGCATCGGTTTCGATCTCTTTATAGAGCGATGCCCTAACCTCACTCAACACAGTAGTTACATTCTTGGTTAAGTCATCATCAAGATCAATTTTAATAAGCGCAGCGCCAAAACCTTTGTGAGCCGTTTCAACTATGCCGACGCTAGTAAACCTTCTTGCGAGAGACGGGTCGCCATCCATCAACTGTTGGGTCACGTCTTCGATAAACCGATCAATGCTTCTCGAAACGATAATCGATCGCCCATCGCCGGTGCTGATCATCCGGGGGAGCCCGAACTCATCGTCTTCGTGGACTGGTGATGCAGTTGAACGCTGGAGGTCTGTGAGCTCAACGATGATGTTTTTGACCAAGTCCTTCAGACTTGCCATCCTCTTTAGCCTCAGTGCGTAGTATCCGTGCGCCGGGCGTCATACTGCACGTACGTTCATCTTTCCTTAGCAGCGCAAGTACCAATTCGCCTTCGCCATCGCGTCCGTCTGCGCTGGCGTTCGAACCGCGCTACGCCACCGCCCGAATGACCCGCGCGACGCGCGCGATAATGTCCTCAATTTCCGCCTCGCTCACGATCAGCGGCGGCGTGAGCGCGATCGTATCGCCGGAACAGCGGATGATCGCATCCTCCTTGTAGAAGCCGTGCTCCATCGCGGCAAAGCCGCGCTTGCCGACGCCGTCCGGCGCGGGGGCGAGATCGATGCCGGCGGCAAGCCCGACGGTGCGCACGTCGAGCACGTTGGGCAAGCCCTTCAGGCTCATCGCCGCGTCGGCGAACTTCGGCTCGAGCGCGGCCGCGCGCGCGAACAGCTTCTCCTCGCGATAGAGGTCGAGGGTCGCTAGCCCCGCCGCGCAGGCGAGCGGATGGGCCGAATAGGTATAGCCGTGGAATAATTCGATCATATGCTCCGGCCCGCACATGAACGCGTCGTAGATCGGCTTGCGCACGATCACGCCGCCCATTGGCACGGTCCCGGACGTGACGCCCTTGGCGAAGGTGATCATGTCGGGCGCAACCCCGTAGCGCTCGGCGGCGAACGGATAGCCGAGCCGGCCGAAGCCGGTGATCACCTCGTCGAAGATGAGCAGGATGCCGTATTTGTCGCAGATCGCACGCAGCTTCTGGAGATAGCCCTTGGGCGGCGGCAGCACGCCGGTCGAGCCCGCCATCGGCTCGACGATGACCGCGGCGATGGTGGAGGCGTCATGCAGGCCGACGAGCCGTTCCAATTCGTCGGCGAGATGGCCGCCCCATTCCGGCTCGCCCTTGGTGAAGGCCTGCTGCTCGCGATTGTAGGTGTGCGGCAGATGGTCGACGCCGGCGAACAGCGCGCCGAACATTTTGCGGTTCGGCACGATGCCGCCGACCGCGGTGCCGCCGAAGCCTGAGCCGTGATAGGCGCGCTCGCGCCCGATCAGCCGCACGCGCGAGCCCTCGCCGCGCACATTGTGATAGGCAAGCGCGATCTTCAGCGCGGTGTCGACCGCTTCCGATCCCGAATTGGCGAAGAACACGTGATCGAGGTCGCCGGGCGCGAGCTGCGCGATCCGGCTCGCCAGCTCGAACGCCTTCGGGTGGCCGAACTGGAACGCGGTCGCGTAATCAAGCTCAGCCGCCTGGTCCTGGATCGCGGCGACGATGGGGTCGCGGCTGTGGCCGGCATTGCAGCACCACATGCCAGCGATGCCGTCGATCAGCTTGCGCCCGTCGGCGGCGTAATAGTGCATGTCCTTGGCGCGCACGAGCAACCGCGGCGATTTCTTGAACGCCCGGTTGGCGGTGAACGGCAGCCAGTAAGGCTCGAGATCGTTGGGCGCGATCGCGTGGGTGCGCGGTTCGGCGAGCGTCATGGGGGTCTCCTCTTGCGGCGCAAACTAGCCGGAAACGGCGCGTCGCGAAATCCCGCTCTCGCCGCGCCGCCGTTCGCCGGCAAGCGCGGTGACAGGCCAGTGACCGCCCGCGTGAAAAGCCTCAGTTCGTCGCCGCGTCCGTAAGCTTCGGGCACTGCCGCTGTTCGATCGGGGTCTCGTAGGGCTGGTAATTCGTCTTGTCGATCACGACCGGCTTCAGGATGATCTCCTTGGGCGTTCCTTCCTTGCGAAGATTGCGCACCGCGATCTCGACGCCATAGCAGCCCTGGATGAAGCCGTTGAAGTCGCCGGAGGCGAGCAGCCGGCCGGACTTGATCAGTTCGATCGCCTCCCGGCTGCCATTGATGCCGACCACCGCCGCTTTGCGATTGGCCCCGTCGAGCGCTTCCAGCGCGCCGATCGCCATCGCGTCATTGGCGGCGAGCACGCCGTCGATCTGCGGGAACGACTGGATCAGGTTCTCCATCACCTGGAGCGCCTGCAGACGCTGGTAGTTGCCGGGCTGCGAGGCGAGCAACTTGACCTCAGGGAATTCCTTGAGCGCGTCGTTGAAGCCGCGCACCCGGTCGGTGCTGGTCAGCGAGCCTTTGACGCCCTCCAGGATGACCACATTGCCCTTCCCTCCGATCGCCTTGAGCAGCGCGCGGCCGGTGGAGAGAGCGATGTTGTAGTCGTCGGCGCCGACATAGGCGACCAGATTGCCGCCGGCGATCCGGTCGGTGATGTTGGTGACCGGAATGCCCGCGGCGTTGATCTTCTCCACCGCCGGAACCAGCGCCTTGTAGTCGACCGGAACGAAGACGATCGCGTCCGGCTTCTTCACGATCACGTCCTCGACCTGTGAGAGCTGCTCGGGGATGCTGTCCGGCTTGGTCGGAATATATTGGATCACATTGGCGCCGAGCGACTTGGCGGCGGTTTCCGCGCCGACCCGCACCGCCTGGAAATAGGGGTTGGTCTGGTTCTTGGTGAATACGGCGATGGTCTCATTGGCGGCGAAGGCTGGACCGGCGCAGATAAGAGCCGCGAGCGCGAGCGTTGGACGAAGAAGACGACGCATGGTTTCACTCCCTGGTGGTCGACGCCCGCATGATGGCGGGCGTCCGCTTATTCGGCGTCCCGCCGCGTGAGAAGATCGATCCACACGGCGAGCAGGACGATCAGCCCGGTGGCGAGCGGCTGCCACGAGGCGTTAATCTGCAACAGGTTCATTCCGTTGACGACGAGGGTGAGAATGAGCGCGCCGACCAGCGTGCCGGACACCGTGCCCGCGCCGCCGAACAGCGACGTGCCGCCGATCAGCACGGCGGCGATCGCCGGCAGCGTCAGGTCCTCGCCGATATCGCCCTGGGCGGAATTGATGCGGGCGAGAATAATTAGGGATGCGAGCCCCGCCATGGCGCCGCTGACGGTGTAGACGAGCAGCAGGCGGCGCTCGACCGGCACGCCCGACAGGCGCGCCGCCTCCGGATTCGCTCCGATTGCGTAAACCTGCCGGCCCCACACTGTGCGCTCGGCGAAGAACGTGCCAATGGCGAGAAAGAAGAGCATCACGTAGACCGGGACCGGAATCCCGAACAGGTAGCCGACGCCGAACTGCCGGAACCCGGCGGGGAAACCGTGAATGGTTTCGCCGCCCATGTAGTAATAGGTGATCCCGGTCAGAATCCACATCATTCCATAGGTTGCGATGAAGGAGGGGATGCGCAGCAGCGTCACCAGCGCGCCGTTGAGAAAGCCGACAAGCGATCCGCAGCCCACGCCGATCGCAACCCCCAAAAAAGGCGAACCCGTCCCCTTGATCGCGCTGGCCGCGAGGCAGGCCGAGAGCGCGACATTCGCCCCGACTGAAAGATCGAGCCCGGCGGTGAGGATGACCAGCGTCAGTCCGGACGCGATCAGAAACAACAGGGCGGTCTGCCGCAGCACGTTGAGCAGGTTCCCCATGGTCGGGAACACGTCGCTTGCGAAGGCGAGGACGAGGCCGATGAGGGCGGCGGCGAGCAGGCGATAGAGTCCCGGTGGCGCATGCCGCCAGAAAACGAGGGGACTGCGCGCCGGGGCGGAGACGAGGCTCATGCGCGGCCCCGCAGCGTGTCGATGAACATCGCGAGGATCACCAGCGCGCCGATGCAGGCCACCTGGGCCGACGACGGCACCGCCAGAAGGTTCAGCCCGTTGCGCAGCACGCCGACCGCGACGACGCCGAGCAGCGAGCCGAACAGCCATCCATTGCCCCGCTCGAACGAGGTGCCGCCGACCGCGACCGCGGCGATCGCGTCGAACTCCAGGCCGATGCCCGCGGTCGGATGCGCGGCGTTGAGACGCGCCGTCATCAGGAGCGCCGCGAATCCGGCGACCAGCCCGGAGAAGGCGTAGACCGTGACCAGCATGGCGCGGTCCGAGACCCCGGCGAGCCGCAGCGCCTCGCGATTGCCGCCGAGCGCGAACACGGCGACGCCGAACCGCGTCCGGTAGAGCAGCACATGGACGAGGCCGTAAACGAGGGCGGCGAGAATGATCGGCGCCGGGACGCCGAACAGCGCGCTCGAGTAGACGCGTTCGATCGTGGGCGGGATGCCGACGACGCTCTGCCCGTCGGTCACCACCAGCGACAGGCCCTGCGCGATCCCGAGCGTGCCGAGCGTCGCGATGAAGGGCGGCAGGTTGAGGGCAGTCACCAAAACGCCGTTGAGGAGACCGAAGCCGAGCCCGACCGCAAGCCCGGCGAGAATGCCGAGCATGGCCGAGCCGGTGGCCACCACCGTCAGCGCGAGCGCGATCGAGGCGAATGTGAGCACCGCCCCCATCGACAGATCGAGCCCTTCCGTCATGATCACGAGCGTCATTGGCATCGCCAGCAGCGCCAGCAGCGTCGATTGCACGAGCAGGTTCGTGAGGTTGCCCGGCGTCGCGAAGCGCGGGTTGGCGAGCGCGAAGCCGATGATCAGCAGCGCGAGCACGATCGCGACGCCGGGAATGCGCGCAAACAAGGACAGGCCGGGTCGGATCGCCTGCGCGGTCATGCGTGCATGCCCAGGCGGACGATATTGGCTTCAGTGAGCTGCTCGCGCGCAAGCTGGCCGGCGATGTGGCCGCCGCGCATCACATAGGCGCGGTCGCACACATGCACGATCTCGATCTGTTCCGAGCTGATCATCAGGATTCCGGCCCCGTCCTTCGCGAGTTGGTCGAGCAGCTTGAAGATTTCCGCCTTGGCGCCGACATCGATGCCGCGCGTCGGCTCATCGAAGATGAAGAAACAGGCACGGGCGTTGAGCCATTTGCCCACCACGACCTTCTGCTGGTTGCCGCCGGACAGATAGCGTACCGCACGCCGCGCGCTCGGGGTCGCGATGCGGAGCCGGTCGATCACCGCCTGCGCGGCGCGGACGGCGCGGCCGGGCGCGTAAACCCTCGTCGGAAACATCTTCGGCAGTCCCGCCAGCACGATGTTGTCGGTGACCGAGAGGCCGAGCGCCAAGCCCTGCTGGCGGCGGTTCTCGGGGATCAGCGCCATGCCGTTTGCTGCGGCGTCCTGCGGCGAGCCGCGGTGCGGCGCGCCGAACAGGCGGATTTCGCCTGAGGTGACGCGGTCGGCGCCGAAAACGGCGCGCGCGACCTCGGTGCGGCCGGAGCCGACCAGCCCGCATAGGCCGACGATCTCGCCGGCGCGCACGGTGAGGTTGATGTCCGCGATGCCGTTGTCGGACGACAGGCCTTCGACTTCCAGCACCGGCGGCCCCGGAGCGGCGCAGAAGCTGCGCGCATAGGTCGTGTCGACCGAACGGCCGACCATCAGCTCCACCAGCCCCTCCGGAGAGGTCTCGTCCGGCCGCACCGAGGCGATCTTCTTGCCGTCGCGCAGCACGGTGATGCGGTCGCCGAGCGCGAACACTTCGGCGAGCCGGTGCGAGATGTAGACGATGGCGACCCCGCTCGCCTTCAGCTTGCGGATCATCGCGAACAGCCGTTCCGTCTCGCGATCGGACAGCGCGGAGGTCGGCTCGTCCAGCACCAGGATGCGGGCGTCCTGCGAGATCGCCTTGGCGATCTCGACCATCTGCTGCTGCGCGATCGGCAGACGGTGCACCGGCGTGCGCGGGTCGATGTCGAAGCCGATCGTCGCGAGCACGCGCTGCGCCTCGGCGTAGGTGCGCCGCCAGTCGATCAGGCCGGGGACGCGGCTCGCAAATTCGCGGCCGAGAAACATGTTCTGCCCGATGTCGAGATAGGGAACGAGCGAGAATTCCTGGAAGATGACGGCGATGCCGTAGCGGCGTGCGTCGGCCGGCCGCACGATGGTCGCAGGCTTGCCCTGGTGGAACAATGCGCCCCCATCGGCGGTGTAGGCGCCGCAGAGAATCTTCATCAGCGTGGACTTGCCGGCGCCGTTCTCGCCGAGCAGCATGTGCACTTCGCCGGCGCGGATATCGAACGAGACGTCGTCGAGCGCGGTGACGCTCGGAAACCGCTTGGTGACGCCGCGCAGTTCGAACAGAGGAGCCGCCGCGTCGGGCGCTTGCGCGCGGCGCTCGATTGCCTGCTCCATTCCTCCTCGCCGGTCTTTTTGTTTGTTTGCCTCCTTGCGGGCGCGCGATTATGCCGGACGCCCTCTCGGGCGGCAATGCGGGCTGCGCCGCCGCTGCGCGTCGAAGTCGGGCGGGGCCGCGGCCGCGTCCAGGTCAGGGCGGCGCGCGGCAAATGCCGCTCTTGTCCCACCGGCAAGCGTGCGATACCACCCCTCGACTGATCGAGCCGGTGCACTTTCCTTACCTCTCCCCAATGGGGAGAGGTCGGCAAGCAGCGTAAGCTGCGCGCCGGGCGAGGGGGCCAATCCTTCGCACGTTATCCCCTCACCCGGATGACGTCGCTTCGCTCGTCATCCGACCTCTCCCCGCCGGGGAGAGGTGAAAGAAAGGCATTCGAGGCCGGCGCATGAGCGCTGACGCAAAGAAGAACAAGAAGCTCAGGGCGCGGCTGCCGCGCGGGCTAAGCGACCGTGGCCCGGCGGAGATCGCCGCCACGCGGCGCATGATTGCGAAAATCCGCGAGGTCTATGAGCGCTACGGCTTCGAGCCGATGGAGACGCCTGCCTTCGAATACACCGATGCGCTCGGCAAGTTTCTGCCCGACCAGGACCGGCCGAACGAAGGCGTGTTCTCCTTCCAGGACGACGACGAGCAGTGGCTCTCGCTGCGCTACGACCTCACCGCGCCGCTTGCGCGCTATGTGGCGGAAAATTTCCAGTCGCTCGCTTTGCCCTATCGCAGCTATCGCTATGGCTGGGTGTTCCGCAACGAAAAGCCGGGGCCGGGGCGCTTCCGCCAGTTCATGCAGTTCGACGCCGACACGGTCGGCTCCGCCTCGCCCGCCGCCGACGCCGAAATGTGCATGATGGCCGCCGACACGATGGAAGCTTTGGGCATTCCGCGCGGCAGCTATGTGGTGAAGGTAAATAATCGGAAGCTGCTCGATGGCCTGCTGGAGTCCATCGGACTTGGCGGCGAGGAGAATGCTGCGCGACGGCTCATTATACTGCGCGCCATCGATAAGTTGGATCGGCTTGGTGTTGAGGGTGTCAAGCAATTGCTCGGTGAAGGTCGCAAGGATGAGAGCGGAGATTTCACCAGAGGGGCGCAGCTCAACGCCGATCAGATAGACCTCTTAGTGATATACTTCGCTCCAAAGTGGGCAACTACAACCGATGTGCTAAAGCTACCTGTTCCCGAATTATCGGACTATGACGGCCCGCCAGATGATGGCGGTGAGACGGATCGCCTTTGGAGTGTATCGGTTTTAGATAAGCTTTCCGAAGCATTCTTGGACAACAAGACGTTTCATGATGGCCTACGTGAGCTAACAGAGATCAATAGGCTCCTTGGCAAAGCAGAATACGGCGACAAACGCATTCGTATCGATCATTCCGTCGTGCGCGGGCTTGAGTACTATACCGGTCCGGTTTACGAGGCCGAGCTGACTTTTGAGATCGCCGACGACGACGGAAAGCCGGTTCGTTTCGGCTCGGTCGGCGGGGGAGGGCGCTATGACGGATTGGTGGCGCGCTTTCGCGGCGAACCGGCGCCGGCGACTGGGTTTTCCATCGGCGTGTCGCGCCTGCTTGCCGCGCTTCAGCATCTCGGTAAGATCGAAGACAAGCCTGCGCCCGGTCCCGTCGTCGTCACGGTGTTCGACCGCGACCGCATTGCCGATTATCAACGCATGGTGCAGCAGTTGCGCGCCGCGCCCCTTGATCCGAACAAACCTGACGGCCCGCGCATCCGCGCCGAGCTTTATCTGGGCAATCCGAAAAATATTCCCAATCAGTTCAAGTATGCTGACAGGCGCAACGCGCCTTGCGTCGTGATCCAGGGCGGCAATGAACGCGACAACCCCGCTGGCCCGCATGTGATCGTCAAGGACCTCATCCTCGGCGCGGAGCTTGCGAAGCTGGAAAAAGGCCGCGAGGAGCATTTGCAGCGCCAGGCCGAGGCGCAGCGCCTTGTGCCGGAGAGGGAGGTTGTGGACGCGGTGCGCGCCGTGCTCGCGCGCCATCGCGTGACTTGGGATTAGAATAACGATTGGCGCGCACGCGATGTCCCTCCCTCTCCCCTTGCGGGAGAGGGCGGGTGAGGGGTTCTCTCAGACTCGCGGGCGGCAACCCCTCACCCGGCTCAGTCTCGCTCTGCTCGACTTCGCCACCCTCTCCCGCAAGGGGAGAGGGACAAAATAGCCCGTCGCCGGAACCCGAGCCTACAGCCCCATCTTCTTGCGCCGCTTGCCGAGCGTGCGCAGGCGCAGCGCGTTGAGCTTGATGAAGCCCTCGGCGTCGTGCTGGTCGTAGGCGGCGGCGCCTTCCTCGAAGGTGACGAGGTCCTGATCGTACAGCGAATAGGGGCTTTCGCGCCCGACCGCGCCGACATTGCCCTTGTATAGTTTCAGCCGCACGCGGCCGGTGACGAATTCCTGGCTCTTGTCGATCGCCGCCTGCAGCATCTCGCGCTCGGGGGCGAACCAGAAGCCGTAATAGACGAGCTCGGCATAGCGCGGCATCAGCTCGTCCTTGAGATGCGCCGCGCCGCGGTCGAGCGTCACGCTCTCGATCCCCCGATGCGCGGCGAGCAGGATGGTTCCGCCGGGCGTCTCGTACATGCCGCGCGACTTCATGCCGACGAAGCGGTTCTCCACGAGATCGACGCGGCCGATCCCGTTGGCGCGGCCAAGCTCGTTGAGCCGCGTCAGCAGCGCCGCCGGGGTCAGCCTCTCGCCGTCGAGCGCAACCGCGTCGCCGCGCTCGAACTCCACGGTGATGAAGCTCGCGCGGTCGGGCGCGTCCTCGGGGTTGACGGTGCGGCTGTAAACATAATCGGGCACGTCTTGCGCCGGGTCTTCCAGCACCTTGCCCTCGGAGGAGGTGTGCAGGAGGTTCGCGTCGGTCGAGAACGGCGCCTCGCCCCGCTTGTCCTTGGCGATCGGGATTTGATGCGCCTCGGCGAAGGCGATCAGCTGTTCGCGCGAACGCATGTCCCATTCGCGCCAGGGCGCGATCACCTTCACGTCGGGCTTGAGCGCGTAATAGGCAAGCTCGAAACGCACTTGGTCGTTGCCCTTGCCGGTCGCGCCATGCGCGACTGCGTCGGCGCCAACCATCTCCGCGATCTCGATCTGGCGCTTGCCGATGAGCGGCCGGGCTATCGAGGTGCCGAGCAGGTATTGCCCCTCATAGAGGGCATTGGCGCGGAACATCGGAAACACGTAGTCGCGGACGAATTCCTCGCGCAAATCCTCGATGAAGATGTTTTCCGGCTTGATGCCGAGCAGCAGCGCCTTGTCGCGCGCCGGGCCCAGCTCCTCGCCCTGGCCGAGATCGGCGGTGAAGGTGACGACCTCGCAGCCATAGGTCGTCTGCAGCCATTTCAGGATGATCGACGTATCGAGCCCGCCCGAATAGGCGAGCACGACTTTTTTCACCTTGCCTTGTTGCATGCGATGCTTGCGGCCGGGCGGCCGTCCTTCCAATCATGTTTACGGGGGTGGGCTGTCGCTGAGCCGCTCGGCGCTACCACAGCCAGCCGCTGCGCTTGGGCCCGAGCTCGTCGAGCTTTGCCTTCTGCTTGTCATCCAGCGAACTATAGAAAGCAGCGAAGGCCGGGCGCACGGCCCTCACGGCCTGGGCGGCGTTATCGATGCGCTTTTCCATCATCTCGAACTGCTCGGCCGCGCTCTGCAGGCGCGGGGCGCGCTTGGGACAAGCCGCAGCGAACATCTCGATCGCCTTGCCGGAGGCCGCCGCGAGATCATCCAGCGCCTTTTTCTGCGCCTCGTTCGGCTTGACGAGGCGTGCGACCCAATCCTCCTGCAGCTGAGTGAGGCCGGCCGAGCGGGCGTCGCAGAAACGGCGTCGGCCGATCGGGCCGATCGCGCCGGGGCCGGTCAGCATGCCTGGCAAAAGAACGTAACGGCCGGCCGGTTTTCCCGCCGGCGTGGAATCAGCCTTTTGCGCCGCCGCCGGAAAAGTCGTCGACGCGAGGAAGAGCGCGCAGGCGACAAATGAGCCGGCTATAAGACGCTTGATCATGTCCATTGAATGAGCTCCCCAGACGCCGTCCACCCGCGGCGCCGCGGCAATGTAGAGCATTTCCCGCATGACAGGGAACCGGGGGCTCGACGGTTCCCATTCTGGGGTGATCGTCGGCCGGTTACAGCCAGTCGCGATCGATTCCGGCGTTGCGCGCGAGCGTCGCGAGGCGCTTGCGGGCGTAGAAGAGGCGGGTTTTCACCGTATTTTCCGGGATGTCGACGATCTGGGCGACCTCGGCCAGCGATTTTTCGTGGTAGTAGACAAGGTCAATGATCTCGCGATGGGCCGGGGTCAATTCCGCAAGGCAGCGGCGAAGAATGCGCCCGCGCGCATTTTTTTCGACGGCCGCATCCGGCGTGTCGGCCCAATCCTCGATCCCCTCCGTCACTTCTTCGGTGAGGGTCATGATGTTGCCGCGCCGACGCAGCGCGGCGTAGGCCTTGTGACGGGCAATGGCGAGCAACCAGGTGGAAGCCGCGGAGCGGCCTTCGAACCGACCGGCCTGCCGCCAGGCGTCGAGAAACGTCTCGCTGAGGACGTCTTCGGCCAGACCGTGGTCCCCGACAATGCGCAACACGAAGCGGAACACGCGGACATTGTGGCGGGCGTAGAAGGCTTGCATCGCCAGCGTATCTCCGCTGGCCATGCGGGCGAGCAGCGCGATGTCGGTCGGCGTTTTCGCGGGGGCGACAGGCCGGGCGTGTGTCCCGCTAACTCTCGGCAGGGCTTGATCGGCGAACATCGGCACCTCCACTGAGTGGCGTACCGAAGCCATAGCCGGACCCCGCGCGGTTTCATGTGAGCGGGATCACACAAGGCGAGCAGGGGCAGCGTGTCGGGAAAAATCCCCGTCGCAGCCGGTCCGTGGCCGGACGACAGGCGCGCGATCAGGGCGGCGGAAACCGAAGGGTGAGGCCCTCGGAGGCGACGATCGTACCGGGCCGGGCGGCCTGCGCTTTGCAAGCGATGCGGTCGAGGGCTGCGTCGTCATGCGAGGGGTCATGGTGGAATATTGCGAGCCGCTTAGCGCGGGCGCTCTCGGCGAGTCGTATGCCCTGCTGCCAAGTGGAATGACCGCGCCCGGCATGGGCGGGATATTCTTCGTCGGTGTAGGTGCTGTCGTAGATCATCAGGTCAACGTTGCGGGCGAGCGCCACCACATTGTCGTCGAGCGTCCCCGGCGCATGCTCGGTGTCGGTGATGTAGGCGACCGCTCGTCCGGCATGCTCGATCCGGTATCCGGTCGCGCCATTGGGGTGGTTGAGCGAGGCGGTATGCAGCGTCACCCCGGAATGCGGCTGCAGCGTCTCCCCGCAGCGGAAGTCGCGGAATTCTATCTGCGCCCGGAACAGGTCGGGCCCAAGCGGGAACAACGGCTCGCCCATCAGTCGCCCGAGCGTCTGACGCAGGGTGAAGTCGGGGAGAAGGTTGCCGGCCCACAGCCGCAGCCGCGTGCTCGGCGCGTAGCACGGTTCGAAGAAGGGCAGGCCCCAAACATGATCGAGATGGCAGTGGGTCAGGAACAGGTCGGCATCGACCGTTCTGCCGGACAGCGCGAGCCCAAGCGGGCGCAGGCCGGAGCCCGCGTCGAAAATGATAAGGCGTTCGCCGCAGCGCACCTCGACGCAGGCCGTATTGCCGCCATAGCGCGCGGTCGCCGGCCCCGGGCAGGCGACGCTGCCCCGAACCCCCCAGAAACGAACGAGCAATTCCGTCATGATCTGATTCCGGCGTTCCGGACTATGTGCCGGAAAAACCCCCCTGCGTCACCCCGGCTGCAGCACCGCGGCGCCTTGCAGGCGGCCGGAGCGCAGATCGTCGAGGGCGGCGTTCGCCTCGGCGAGCGGATAGAGCTTCACCTCGGTGCGCAGACCGGCCTTGGGGGCGAGCGCGAGAAATTCGTGGGCATCAGCGCGGGTTAGGTTCGCGACCGAGACGATCTGCCGCTCTTCCCACAGGATTGCGTAGGGAAAGCTCGGTATGTCCGACATGTGGATGCCGCCGCAGACCACGCGGCCGCCCTTCTTCACCGCGCGCAGGGCGGCGGGGACGAGCGCGCCCACGGGGGCGAAGATGATGGCGGCGTCCAGCGGCTCGGGCGGGAGCTCTTCCGCGCCGCCCGCCCACCGAGCGCCGAGGCTCAGGGCGAACGCCTGCGCCGCCGTATCGCCGGCGCGGGTGAAGGCATAGACGCGTCGTCCCTGCCAGGTCGCGACCTGCGCAAGAATGTGGGCCGCCGCGCCAAATCCATACAGGCCGAGCGCGCCTCCGTCTCCCGCCATCCGATAGCTGCGCCAGCCGATGAGCCCGGCGCAGAGAAGGGGAGCCGCCTCGGCGTCGCCCAATCCGGCCGGCAGGGGGAAGCAATAGCGCGCGTCGGCGATGGTGTGGGTGGCGTAGCCGCCGTCGCGGGTATAGCCCGTGAACAGCGGCGCATCGCACAGGTTCTCCTTGTCCGCGCGGCAATAGGGGCAGACGCCGCAGGTCCAGCCGAGCCAAGGCACGCCGATGCGTTCGCCCACCGCGAACGCGGTCACGCCCTCGCCGATTGCCGCAACCTGGCCGACGATTTCGTGGCCCGGCACGATGGGCAGTTTCGGCCGCGGCAACTCGCCGTCGACGACATGCAGGTCGGTGCGGCAGACCCCGCACGCCGCAATCTCGACCAGCACTTCGCCGCGGCCGGGCGCCGGCGCTGCCCGCTCGCGCATGAGGAGGGGTAGACCCGGCCGGTCCAGCACCATGGCCCGCATCAGCGGCATGACGCCCTCTTTCGTACGTCGCCTGCGCGACCTCAGTTGCCGCCTACGCCCGCGTCGTGCAGGACCTTGGCGTAGAACTCGGTCTCTCGCTTGACCTGGGCGTCCAGCGCTTCCGGCGTCGTCGGCGAGGCGGTTGCGCCCTGCGCCTGGAGCTTCTCGACCACGTCGGGGGCCTTAAGAACGGTCGCGATGTCTTTGCTGATCTTGTCGAGGATCGGGCGCGGCGTGTTGGCCGGGGCGAGGATCGCGAACCAGGAGTCGTAGTCGTAGCCCGGAACGCTTTCCTTCACGGTCTGGATGTCCGGAAGCTGCGGACTGCGCTGGTTGGAGTTGATCGCGATCGGCCGCACCTTGCCGGCCGCGCTCAGTTCCTGTGCCATCGGAATCGGCGTGAAATACATCTGCACGTCGCCGCGCACGACCGCGGTCGTCGCCTCCGGAGTTCCCTTGTAGGGCACGTGCATGATGTCGATCTTGGCGCCTTGCTTGAGCAACTCGGCGGAGAGGAAGGTGGTGCTCGCAAGTCCCGCGGAAGAGAAGTTGAGCTTGCCGGGCTTTTCCTTGGCGAGCGCGATGAACTCGTTGAGGGACTTCGCCGGCAGATCGGGTGGAACCACCGCGACCATCGGCACCGACGCGACCTTGGTGACGCCGGAAAAATCCTTCACCGGATCGAACTGGATGTTCTTGTTGATCACGCCCGCGATGGTGTGGCCGTTCGAGGTCAGCATCAGCGTGTAGCCGTCAGGCGGGGATTTTGCGACCGATGTGGTGCCCGGCAGGCCGGGTCGATTCTCGACGATGACCTGCTGCTTCCAGAGATCGGAAAGCTTGTCGGCGATGATTCGCGCGAGCCCGTCGGTGACGCTGCCGGCGGAGAACGGAACCACGATCTTGACCAGTTGATTTGGATAGGACGCAGCCGATCCCGCCGGCGCCTGCGCAACGGCCGTCGACGCCAAGGCCATGAGCGCTGCGCCGACGAGCGCCGTCGTGATTGTGGGTCGCATGTTGTTGGTCCTCCATCGATTCGTTGTCGACTTTTGTCTGCGTCCGCCCCACGCAGGTCGCATCCTGCCGTTCTGATGCCGAAGTCGATAGGCGCATATCGTCGCAAATAGGCCTGCGACTGCGGTGAGGCAACTCACGCCGGCGTCGGGCGCTCGGTGGAGAGAGTACGGCGGGAGTGGGCGCGCGGCTTTGCATTTGCCGCGCTCAGCGCATAAATGACGCCTGCCGCGTGTCGAGCGAATTCAGGTTGCACGTTCCGATTTGCTTCGTTGCGTCTTCGCCGGCGCGTGCTTCGGTTTGATCAGCGCGCTCCTTATTGAGGTCAGAACATGCGCACCGAACAGGCTCGCCCGGTCCGCCTCGCTGACTACCGCCCGCCGGATTGGCTGGTCGATGCCGTCGATCTCGATTTTGCACTGCATCCAACTCGCACGCGGGTTCGCGCGCGCCTGACCCTCAGACCGAACCCGCAGGCGGACGCGCCAGCGCCTGTCGCTCTCGACGGCGACGACATCGAGCCGGTCGCCATCCGGATCGATGGCGTGGACGTGTCGCCGGACGCGTTCGTCGCCACCGAGGACGGGCTCACAATCACGCAGCCGCCGCCTCGCCCCTTCGTCCTCGAGATCGAGACGCTGCTGGATCCCTCCGCCAACACCAATCTGATGGGGCTGTATCGCTCGAGCGGAAGCTACTGCACACAGTGCGAAGCGGAAGGATTTCGCCGCATCACCTATTTTCCCGACCGACCGGACGTGATGGCCGTTTACACCACGCGCATCGAGGCGGAACGCGACGAAGCGCCGGTGTTGCTCGCCAACGGCAATCTCGTGGCGGCGGGCGAGCTCGAAGGAACGGGGCGCCACTTCGCCGTGTGGCGCGATCCGCATCCGAAGCCCTGCTATCTGTTCGCACTGGTCGGCGGGCGCCTCGCCGTTTGCGAAGACAGTTTCACGACGATGTCGGGCCGCGAGGTGGCGCTGCGCATCTATGTCGAGCCGGGCAAGGAGGGGCGGGGGGCCTACGCCATGGAGGCGCTCAAGCGCGCCATGCGCTGGGACGAAGAGGCGTTCGGGCGCGAATACGATCTCGATGTTTTCATGATCGTCGCCGTCTCCGACTTCAACATGGGAGCGATGGAGAACAAAGGCCTGAATGTCTTCAACGACAAATACATACTGGCTTCGCCCGAGACCGCGACCGACGCCGATTATGCCGCCATCGAGGCGATCATTGCGCACGAATACTTTCACAACTGGACCGGAAATCGCATCACCTGTCGCGACTGGTTTCAGCTCTGTCTCAAGGAGGGGCTGACCGTTTTCCGCGACCAGGAGTTCACCTCCGACATGCGCTCGCGACCGGTCAAGCGCATCGCCGATGTGCGCATGCTGCGCAGCCACCAATTCGCCGAGGATGCGGGGCCGCTCGCGCACCCCGTGCGGCCAGAGATCTATCGCGAGATCAACAACTTCTATACGGCCACGGTGTACGAAAAGGGGGCCGAGGTGGTGCGCATGCTCAAGACCCTGGTGGGTCAGGAGCTTTTCCGCGCCGGCATGGACCTCTATTTCGCCCGCCACGATGGGCGCGCTGCGACGGTCGAGGACTTCATCGCCTGCTTTGCCGAGGCGGCGGCGGTCGACCTCCGGCAATTCATGCTGTGGTACAGCCAGGCCGGCACCCCGGAACTCGTCGTCACGACCCGCCGCGACGCCGACGCGCAGACCCTGTCGCTCGAAATCGCGCAAACCGTGCCGCCGACGCCCGGCCAGCCGATCAAATCGCCGATGGTGGTGCCGCTCGTCATCGGATTGGTCGGGGCGGACGGCCACGACCTGCCGCTTGTCCTGACCGACGGCCGCACCCTGCCGCGCGGCGTGCTCACGCTGACAAAGGCCGCTGAAACCTTCGAATTCGGCGGCATTGCCGCGCATGCCACGCCGTCGCTCAACCGCGGTTTCTCGGCGTCGGCCAAAGTCACCGCGGACTTGACGCACGATGAACTGCGGTTCCTCGCCGCCCGTGACGGCGATCCTTTCAACCGATGGCAGGCGGTGCAGACGCTCGCATCCGCGCTTCTCATCGAGAATGTCGAGGCCCTACGCACCGGCGGCGTCTTGCGCGAGGATGGCGGCCTGCTCGAGGCGCTTGCGATCGTCCTAGCCGACCAGCGGCTCGAACCAGCCTTCGTCGCGCAAGCGCTCTCGATCCCTTCGGAAGCCGACATTGCCCGTGACATCATGCAGGATGTCGATCCCGACGCGATCTCCCTCGCCCGCCAGGCCTTGCGGCGCTCGATCGGCGCTGCGCTCGGGCCGGCGCTGCGGCGCGCCTACTCCGATTTGCGCGAAGTCGGTCCCTACAACCCGGACGCGGCGAGCGCGGGCCGCCGGGCGCTCAAGAATGTCTGTCTCGACCTGCTCGCCGCCGGAGGAGATGGGACGGGAATCGACCTCGCTGCGCAGCAATACCGCGACGCCGACAACATGACGGACCGGATGGCTGCGCTGTCCACGCTGAGCCTGCACGACACGCCGGAGCGGCCGGGCGCGCTCGATGACTTCTACCGCCGCTACGAGGGCGATCCGCTTGTCATCGACAAGTGGTTTGCGCTCCAGGCCACGATTCCCGAGCCCGAAACCCTGGCGCGGGTCCAGGCGCTCACGGCGCACCCGGCCTTCTCACTCGCCAATCCGAACCGCGTGCGTGCGCTGGTCGGCTCGTTCGCGCAGGCGAATCAGACCCAATTCAACCGCGCCGACGGCGCCGGTTACGCCTTCATCGCCGATACGGTGCTTGAGCTCGACGCCAGGAACCCCCAAGTCGCGGCCCGCCTGATGACCGCATTCCGGAGCTGGCATTCGCTCGAGGCTCGCCGGCGCGCTCATGCGGAAGCCGAGCTTCGCCGCGTCGCGGGCGCTCCCGCGTTGTCGCGCGATCTCAAGGACATCGTGGAACGTTCGCTTGCCGCGCCGCCGCAATAGCCGGCCTGATTCGCTTCGCACAGCCGTCTCTGCTGATCCGGCCGCGCGAGCCGATGCGGCAGGCGATATCCCGCGAATGCCGTAACTGTCCCCACTTACGTAGCATTTCTGCAATTCTTGCCGATCCGGGAAAGTGAAGCGGGGTCCCTCGACAGAATCAGGCGTTTCGATTCCAATGCCGCACGTTCGGAAAGATGCGGCACATCGATCCGTAGAGACGGACCTTGAGGAGGCGAACGATGGCGCCCGCGCAATTTGCGAGCGCGTCAACAAGTACGGATTCCATCAAGGGGCTGGCTCAATCGATCGCCAAGCCTGCGTATCGACGTCTCATCGGCGCCGAGACGGCGCTGCAACGCGCCGTGCCAGTCCTGATCATCACGTTCCTGGTGACAGTGGCGATCGGGGCGGGCCTGCAGGTGCATGACAATCGGCGGCACATCATCGCGGCCGTCGTCTCCGAATTAGACCTTCTGGCAGGCCAGCTGATCGAACGGTTGGAACGGGGGATGCGGGAGGGGCGCACCGACCTGCCGCGCCGCGCGCAGGACGCCCTGGCGCCGTTCGCCGGCCGCGCTTCTTTCAAGCATCGGGATATCCTTGTTTCCGACGCGAGCGGGCTGATCGTCGCCGCCACGTCGGATCATCGAGCGGCTCGGCACATCGCAGACATCCTCGGTCCCGATCACCTGTTCATCACTTTCGCCAGTAGCGCGGGACCGCGCGAGATCAGGCTCGCCGACGGCAGCGGGGCGTTTGCCGCCCTGCACGTCCTCAGACCGCCGCTCGGCCACCTCGCGGTGATCGAACCAAGCGAGCAGGCTCTTTCCCGCTGGCGGTCCGACACCGCCCTCACGGTCACGCTCTCCACCACCACCGGCTTCGTCGTCTTGATCCTCGGCTTCGCTTTTCACTGGCAGGCGACGCGCGCCCGTGAAACCGATCTGATCCATGACACGGTGCGCCGGCGGATCGATACGGCGCTCAATCGCGGCCGTTGCGGATTATGGGATTGGGACCTTGCCAGCGGCCGTATTTTCTGGTCGCAGTCCATGTTCGCGATTCTCGGGCTCGAGACGCGCGACGACCTCCTCGCCTTCGGCGACGTCAATAAGCTCGTCCATCCGCAGGACGCCGACCTGTATTCCCTTGCGGCGGAACTCGCCGACGGCGACACCCAGGCGATCGACCGCGCCTTTCGCATGCGCCACGCGCGCGGCAACTGGGTATGGCTGCGCGTGCGTTGCGAGATTATCTGCCAACCGTTTGAGGGTGGGCCGCATTTGATCGGCATCGCCGTCGACATTACCGAGCAGAAGTCGCTCGTCGAGCGGACCATGGCGGCCGACCTCCGCCTGCGCGACGCGATCGAAACGATTCCGGAGACGTTCGTCCTGTGGGATGCGGATAACCGGCTGGTGCTATGCAATTCGCATTTCCAGGAGCTGTACAATCTGCCCGATTCCGCCATCGAGGCCGGGACCTCCTACGAGGCGGTGCTGGCGACCGGGCGCCAGCAGCTCGTGCGCACGATCGTCAATGAGAGCGGGTCGCCGACGCTCGGGGCGCGCACCTTCGAAGCCCAGCTCGACGACGGCCGCTGGCTGCAGATCAGCGAACGCCGCACCAAGGACGGCGGATATGTGTCGGTCGGCACCGACATCACCGCCATCAAGCGACACGAGGCGCAGCTGGTCGAAGGCGAGCACAGGCTGATGGCGACGATCGCCGACCTGCGGGCGTCGCAGCAGGCGCTGCAAACGCAGGCGCGCGAGCTCGCCGAGCTCGCAGAGAAATACTCGGCCGAGAAGACACGGGCGGAGGCCGCCAATCAGGCGAAATCGAAGTTTCTCGCCAATATGAGCCACGAGCTGCGCACGCCGCTCAACGCCATTATCGGATTTTCGGAGATCATGGAGGCGCGGCTGTTCGGTCCGCTCGGGGTCGATCGGTATAACGAATACTGCCGGGATATCCGCGAGAGCGGCCAGTATCTCCTCGAGGTGATCAACGACATCCTCGACATGTCGCGCATCGAAGCCGGACGCCTGCGGCTCGATTTGGAAGACGTGGAGGTCGATCGCATCCTCGCAGAAGCGGTCCGCGTCATTGCCAAACGCGCACAGGACAAGTCGCTGACGGTTTCCTCGCGCATCGCGCCCGGCATCGTGCTGACCGCGGATCGCCGCGCCTTGAAGCAGATCGTTCTGAACCTGCTGTCAAACGCGGTGAAATTCACCGACGACGGCGGTGAAATACGGGTTCATGCGCGCCACACGCGGCGCAGCGTGATCGTCGCCATCGCCGATACGGGCATCGGCATCCCGCGGGCCGCCCTGGCGAAACTATGCCGGCCGTTCGAACAGGTCGAAGATCACTTCACTAAGAGCCACCAGGGCTCGGGATTGGGCCTCGCGATATCGAAGTCGCTGGTCGAGCTGCATCGCGGCACCATGCGCATCCGCTCGACCCCGAGCAAAGGAACCATCGTCATGCTGAGCTTCCCGGCCAGGGAGCGCCCGCCGAAACCGGTCGATTACAAATGGGGATCCTCGGTGCAGCTTCACACGACGGAGAAGAGCGCTCTGCGCCACTGATTGGCGACGTGGCGCAGGGCTTATACTGAGCATCACGCCTCCGAACTCTCCTCGTCGTCATTGCCGGGCTTGACCGGGCTTGACCCGGCAATTCGTCTTTCTGAGATGACCCGGGTTTTTAAGATGGATGCGCGGGTCCAGCCCGGGTCCGGCCCGCGCATGACGAGTCAATGATTGCGAGGACGCGTATGACGCGATCCTCGCCGCAGGCTGGAAAGTCACGGCGCACCGCCGAGGATGCGGATGAAGCTCTTGCGCACGCGCTCCTGAGTCTCGGCGAGATGGGCATCGAGCGTCGCCATGTCGGGCACGTCGGCGGCGCGGGTCAGCAGGCCGACGAGGCCGCGCCCGGCGGTGGCGGGATCGAACTGTCCGGCGAGGCACAGTCGCAGGATATGGGTGAGATCGTGATAGAGGCGCGCCGCCGGACGCAGCACGTCCGCGTCTTCCGCTTTGAGAATGCCATGGCGGGCTGCCTTCTCCAGCACGCGAATGGTCGACGTGTCGAGGATGGCGGGATTGCCCGCGGCATGAACAAGCTGCAGATATTGGGCGATGAACTCGATGTCGATCAGCCCGCCGGCGACATATTTCAGGTTCCAGCGCTCCTGATCGCCCTTTTCGGCGGCGATCGCGCGGCGCATCTCGACCACGTCGCCGGCAATGAGCGAAGGGTCGCGCCGCAGGCATAAGATCCCGTGGATCGCCTCCTCGACCCGGGCGGCGAAGCCCGGCGATGCGGAGACGACGCGCGCGCGCGTCAACGCCATGTGCTCCCAGGTCCACGCTTCGCTGCGCTGATATTCGCGGAATGAGTCGAGCGAGGTCGCGACGGGGCCGGAGCGGCCCGAAGGGCGCAGCCGCATGTCGACCTCGTAGAGGCGGCCGTAATTGGTCCGGGTGGTGAGCGCGTTGATAAGGCGCTGGGTGAAGCGGGCGAAGTATTGTCCGCCGTAAAGCGACCGGGGCCCATCCGATTCCGGGTGGCCGGGGTCGAAATCATAGATGACGATGAGGTCCAGATCGGAACTCGCCGTCATCTCCCGACCGCCGAGCTTGCCCATGGCGAGGATGGCGCTCTCGCCGGCGGCGATGCGACCGTAAGTCGTGGCGAAGGCTTTTTCCGTTGAGCGATGCAGGGCGCGAATCACCACATCGGCGAGACTTGCGAACGCTTCGCCGGCCTGCTCTGCCGACACCGTGCCTGACAGGATGCGTGCGCCGATCAGGAACATGTGCTCCTGTCCGAACAGCCGCACCCGGTCGAGGAAGTCCTCGTCGGTGCGCGCCTGTTCGAGCGAACGCGCGAGCTCGCATTGCAACAGCTCGGCGTCCGGCAGCGCGCCGAAGAAGGCCGGATCGATCAGCGAATCCATGACTTCCGGATGCCGCGCGAGAATGTCCGCGAGCCGCGGAGCGGTGCCGAGCACATGGGCGACGAGAGCGACGAGATCAGGGTTCTGATTGAGCAGGGCGAACAGCGTCGCGCCGCCGTGCAGGCTGTTGAGGAAGTGATCGAAGGCGAGCACCGCGCCGTCCGGGTTTTCGGCGCGGGCGAGATCGTCGATCAGCACGGGCGCAAGCTGGGCGAACTGGCCGCGCGCGAATTGGCCGCGCAACGGGCGTGGCGCTCCAGAAAGCCAACGACGGACGGCGTCGGAAGCCTCGACCGGGCGCTCGAACCCCATCGCGACCAACTTGTCCAGGGTCTCCCGCTCATTGTGATCGGATGGGAATACGAGGCCGCGCTGGCGCGCCGTTTGCGCGGGGGCGTCTTCGAACAGCTGCGAATAATGGCGCTGCACAGCGTTGAGGTGGACGAGCAGGGCCGCGGCGAAGGCGTCGCGTCCGGAAAAGCCCGCGAAGTGCGCGAAGCGCTCGAGGTCCTCCCGCGCCGACGGCAAGGTGTGCGTCTGCTCGTCGGCGACCATCTGCAGGCGATGCTCCACCTCGCGCAGAAAGAGGTAGGCTGCGGTCAGCTCGGTTTCCGCCTCCGCGCTGATCCACTGGCCTTCGGCGAGCGTGGCGAGCGTGGCGAGGGTCTCCCGCCCGCGCAGCAGCGGGTTGCGGCCTCCGGCAATGAGCTGCTGGGTCTGAACGAAAAATTCGATCTCGCGGATGCCCCCGCGGCCGAGCTTGATGTTGTGGCCTTCGACCGCAATGTCGCCGTGTCCCTTGTAGGCGTGAATCTGCCGCTTCATGGCGTGGACGTCGGCGAGCGTGGCGAAATCGAGATACTTGCGCCAGACGAAGGGGGCGAGTTCCCTCAACACCAAGTCGCCGAGCGCGCGGTCGCCGGCGCAGGGTCGCGCCTTGATGAAGGCGGCCCGCTCCCAGTTCTGGCCGATGCTGCCGTAGTAATCGAGCGCGGCGGGGACCGAGACGGCGACCTGCGTCGAGGAGGGGTCTGGCCGCAGCCGCAAGTCGACGCGAAAGACGTAGCCGTCCTCGGTCTGCCCCTGCAGCAGCCTGATCAGGCCGCGGGTCATACGCACGAAGAACGGTCCCGGCTCGGTCGCCGGCGCGAGCGGGGCGGCTGAATCGAAGAAGACGATGAGATCGATGTCGCTCGAATAATTGAGCTCGTGCGCGCCCATCTTGCCCATGGCAAGGACGACATAGCCCGACTGCTCGTCGACGGTCGCAGCATTGCGGGGCGCGAACCGGCCCTCGCGCGCGGCGGCGCTGAGGAGATAGCGGACGGCGGCGCGGACCGACGAATCGGCGAGTTCGGTCAGGGCGCAGGTAACCTGCATGATCTTCCACACGCCGGCGAGATCGGCGAGCGCGACAAGAAGCGCTCCCTCCGCCTTCAACCAGCGGAGCTGCCGCATGACCTCGGCGTCATCCATGCTGGCGGCGACCTTGCATTCGACCTCGGCAAGCCGCATGCGCAAGCGCTCGGCGGGATCGGAGGCGAGCAAGGCGATGAAGCGCGGAACGTCGCGCCGGACCAGATCCCAAAGGAAGGGCGAGCCGTCGGCAATCGCCTCGACGAGCGGGCGAACCATCGCGTGATCGGCCATCAGACGCTCGATGGTGCGCCGAGCGGCATCGGCGTCGAACGAGGCCAGCCAATCGTCGACGGCGGCGCGGGCCGCGGCCGGATCGGCGAGCGGGGGAACGCGCGCAATACGCCGCGCCAAGGCTTGCTCGGCGATCTCGAGCATGTCCGGTGCGTTGTCCTCGGCCACGTCAGCTCGCCCCGCGCGCCGCGTCCGTCCGCGGCAGGATCAGGACGGCCTTCAGGCCGGGTGCATTGTCTTCCAGCCGCAGTTCTCCCCCATGCAGGCGCGCGACCGCCGCGGCAAGGCTCAATCCCAGGCCCGACCCGGGCTGCGAGCGGCTTTGCTCGAGCCGGACGAAACGCTCGGTGGCGCGCGCCCGCTCCTCGGGCGGAATGCCGGGGCCGTGGTCGCCGACGCCGAGCATGATGCGGTCATCCTTGGCCTGCGCCGTCACGGCGATCTCCGGCGTGGACCCGTCGATGCGTTCCGTGTTCGAGCCCGCATATTTGATGGCGTTGTCGAGCAGGTTGGCGAGCGCCTGACCGATCAGTTCGCGGTTGCCCTTGACGGGAGCGGGGGCTTCCGCGTCGACGCGCAGCGCAAGGCCCCGTTCTTCGGCGACCGGCTCGTAGAGTTCGCCCACGTCGCGCGCGATTTCCGCGGCGTCGAACGTCGTCATTCCGGCGCGCGGCTCGCCCAATTCGGCGCGCGCGATCATCAGCAGGGCGTCAAAGATGCGGATCAGGCCGTCCGACTCCTCGATCGTCGCTTCGATCGCATCGCGATAGTCGCGCTCGCTCTTGGCGTTGCGCAAGGCAGCCTCGCACCGGTTGCGCAGCCTGGTGAGCGGCGTCCTGAGATCATGGGCGACATTGTCGGACACTCCCTTGAGGCCGCGCATGAGCGCCTCGATTCGTTCCAGCATCGCGTTAAGGTTGGCGGCGAGACGATCGAGCTCGTCGCCCGTCCCGGCGATCGGCAGGCGGCCGGCGAGGTCGCCGGCCATGATCGTCTGCGCCTTGTCGCTCATCGCGTCGATCCGCCGGAGCACCCGACGGCTCACGAAAAATCCGCCGGCAAGGCCCAGCACGACGACGATCGCCAGTGACCAGCGGCCGGCGATAGCGACAATGCCGAAGACGCGCTCGCGTTCCTCCAGATCGCGTCCAACCAGCAGGCGAAAACCGCCGGGCAGTCCGACCACGCGCACCAGCGCCGTGTGTTCGGCCGAGTCCGGCTGCTCGATGCGGCGATAGGCCGTCTCGATCCAGCCGGTCCGCTCGATGACGCCCGGCTCGAGCGAGCCGACATTGCCGGCCAGCCCGTCTCCGCTGGGCGTGGTGATGAGATAAAGGTTCGAACCGGGGTTACCCGAACGGATGTCGACCGCGATGATGAGGCCGCGCAGGCCGCGGCGCTCGAACATGTTGGTCAGATCGACGATATCGCTGTCGACCGTCCGCACGATCTGATCGTTGATCATCCGGCGGGTGTTGAGAGCGAAATAGCCGAGCAGGAAGGCGGCGAACAGCGCAAAGACGAGCAGGTAGACGAGGGTGAGGCGGAACGCCGTCGTGCGGAGGAGCTTACCGAGCGCCGTCACGAATCATATACCCCGCTCCACGCACCGTATGCAGAAGCGGACGCGTAAAGCCCTTGTCGATCTTCGAGCGCAGCCGGGAAATATGCACGTCGATGACGTTGGTCTGCGGATCGAAATGATAGTCCCAGACATTTTCCAGCAGCATGGTCCGCGTGACCACCTGTCCGGCGTGCTTCATCAGGTATTCGAGCAAGCGGAACTCGCGCGGCTGCAGCACGATCTCCTCCTTGCCGCGGAGCACTCGGTGCGACAGCCGGTCGAGCTCGAGGTCGCCGACCCGGTAGACCGTCTCCTCGCGGCCGCCATGTCTGCGCGCCAGCACCTCGACGCGCGCAATCAACTCGGCAAACGAATAGGGCTTGGGCAAGTAGTCGTCGCCGCCGGAACGCAAACCCTTGATGCGGTCATCGACGGCGCCGAGCGCCGACAGGATCAACACGGGCGTCATCACGCCCTTGGCGCGCAACGCACCGATCACCGAGAGCCCGTCGAGATTCGGCAGCAACCGATCGACCACGAGCACGTCATAGCGCTCGTGAAGGGCAAGCGCGAGCCCTTCCTCGCCGTCGGCTGCATGGTCGGCCACATGCCCGGCCTCGCGAAAGGCCTTGACCAGGTAGTCGGCAGCGTCGCGGTCGTCCTCGATGATCAAGAGACGCATCGTGCGCGAAACCTTGGCGTCGGATTCGACGAACACCCTGCCCCTCGTTTTTCCTAACCGCAAGTCGCGGCGCTGCGTTGATTGAGCGCGGCATTAGCCGCCCGGCGCGTCGGGCGATTGGAATACTGCCCGCACGAAAAAGGGGCCGCGGAGGACCGCTGCCCCTTCTTGAATGGCTTCGGCCGGTTCACTGAGCCCGGCCTTTCCCCGAGAGATGAGGGACGGGCGCGAGCCCGTCCCTCGCGAAGCTGCCGGGCGGGGGCGACGGATGCCGACGGCAGCCTCGGTCTTAGCCGAGCGGAACCGCGACGAACCGCGTCCCCTGTCCTGACTTGACCCGCATCAGGACATTGCGTTTGCCATCGGCCTGCGCACTCGCCAGCGCCTTGCGCACGTCGCCAGGCGAGGAGACCGAGGCGCCGCCGACGTCGAGGATCACGTCGCCCGTCCGGAAGCGGTCGGCGGCGGGCCCCGAGGGGTCGACATTCGTCACCACCACGCCTTCCTCGCCGGCGCCCGCGACGCCGTTCGCCGGCGCGAGGGTGAGGCCGAGTTTCGGCACCTTGGCGTCCGAGCCGTGTTGCTCGAGGCTTCCCGGCTCGGCGCTCGCGAGGCGCTCCTTGGGCAGTTCGCCAAGCGTGAGAACGACGGTTTCCTGCTTGCCTTTGCGGATCAGATCGAGCTTGACCGAAGCCCCCGGCGCCATACGGCTGATCCGGCGGGCGAGCGTGCGCGCATCCTTGACCGGATCGCCATTGACGGCGGTGATGACGTCGCCCGACTTGATGCCGGCCTTGGCGGCGGGGCTGCCCGATTGCGGTTCGGCGACCAACGCGCCGTCGTTCGACTTCAGGCCGAGGCTGTCGGCGATTTCGGCATTGATCGGCTGGATTTGCACGCCGATCCATCCGCGCGTCACCGCGCCCTTGTCTTTGAGCTGCTCCACGACCGACCGGACCGTCTCGGCGGGAATCGCGAAGGCGATCCCGACCGAACCGCCCGACGGCGAGAAGATCGCGGTGTTCACGCCGATGACATTGCCGTCGACGTCGAAGGTCGGGCCGCCGGAATTGCCTTTGTTGACCGGCGCATCGATCTGAATGAAATCGTCATAGGGTCCGGCGCCGATATCGCGCCCGCGCGCCGAAACGATGCCGGCGGTCACCGTGCCCCCGAGCCCGAACGGGTTGCCGACCGCGATCACCCAGTCGCCGATGCGCGGCGCTTGGTCGGCAAGTCGCACGAAGGGGAAGTCGCCCCGGCCTTCGACTTTGACCAGGGCAAGGTCGGTGCGCGGATCGCTGCCGATCACCTTGGCCGAATAGGTCTTGCCGTCGTCGGCTGTAATCTCCACCTGGTCGGCCTTGTCGACCACATGGTTGTTCGTCACCGCGTATCCGTCCGCGGAAATGAAGAAGCCGGACCCCTGGCCGGTCATGAGGTTGCGGCGGCGCTGCTGGCGCGGCACGTCGGGCATTCCGCCGCCGCCCTCGCCTTGGCCGAAGCGCCGGAAGAAGAACTCGAACGGCGAGCCGGGGCCGAAGGGATCGTCGTCCGCACTGAACGCGGAATTCTCGACACCCCGTTTGATGCGAACGGAAATCACCGCGGGCTTGACCTTCTCGACCACATCCGCAAATCCGACCGGACGCTGCGCGGACTGCGCGTAGGCGGGAGCGGACAAGGCCGGAAGCTTCACCGCGGCGCCGCCCCAGGGTTGGACGAACAGGGCGCCGGCGCCAAGCGCGCCGACGGTGGCGAGAAGAATGAGACGACGACGCGCCGAGACAGCTTTATGCGCCTTGGGAGCGGATTGATCGCTCATGAGAAGCTCCATTTTCTATTCAAGCTGTGCCGGGCCAGCCCCAGCGTCGGCACAAGATGGGAGTCGGAGCCTTACCGTGTCCTGTCGGCGCGATTAAACCTTGGTAAGGTTTGCGCCGAAGTCGCGAAAACCTTATTCGAATCTTGCCTCTAACGCGCTACACCAAGGCTTGGCGGATGCGGTCAGCCGGCCCGCGAGGCCGGTGAATGGAGGGAGCATGGATCAGCTTTCGGGCCACCCGGCGCAAATTGACGTTCCGTCCCGGGCGTTTGTGCCCGAGCCGGGCCTCGTCAATTCAGCCGTTTATTTGGCCGGCCGTAAGCTCGTCGATATCGCTATCGACGACGCCGGGGAATGGGCGCGCCGCCCGGGCCACGTGGTCTGGATCGGCCTGTACGAGCCGAAACACGATCTGCTGGTTCGCGTGCAGAGGCAGTTCAATCTGCACCCCCTCGCGATCGAGGACGCCGAATGCGCTCACCAGCAGCCCAAGCTTGAGGAATACGGCGACACGCTGTTCGTCGTGGCGCGGACCGCCCAGATGGTGGACAGCCGCATCGGGTTCGGCGAGACGCATCTCTTTGTCGGCCGCGGATACGTGGTGAGCGTCCGACACGGCGCCTCGTGCTCCTATGCGCCGGTGCGCGAACGCTGCGAGGCGGCTCCCGAAGCGCTGGGGCAAGGCGAGGACTATATTCTCTACGCCATTCTCGACTTCATCGTCGACAAATACGGCCCGGTGCTGGAGACGGTCACCGACGAGGTCGAGGCCATCGAAGACCGCGTGCTGGTCAAGAGCCTTGCTTCGGAGGAGATCAGCCGGCTGTATATGTTGCGGCGCGACCTCCTGAAACTACGCAATGCGGCCGGCCCGCTGGTCGAGGTCTGCCGCAGGCTCGAGCATTCCAATTTGCTTCCGATTGATCCGATCATGCGGCCGCATTTCCGCGACGTCACCGACCACATCCTGCGGGTTCAATCCGAAATCGATACCTTGCGCGAAATGCTCGCCTTCGCCTTCGAAGCCGGCCTGATGGTCGGGCAGATGCAGCAGACGGTGATCACCCGCATGCTCGCGGCCTGGGCGGCCATTCTCGCCGTGCCGACCGCGGTCGCGGGCATCTACGGCATGAACTTCAAGCACATGCCGGAGCTTGAATGGGAGTATGGCTATTTCCTGATCGTCGGGCTCATCGCCGCCACTTGCGTGGGCCTGTTTGCCTGGTTCCGACGGGTCGGTTGGCTGTGACACGACCGCGGCGGGCCGGTCCGCGGCCTCGCTCCGTTGGACGGGGCTGGCAGCGCGGGGGCGCGCGCGTTATGACCGGAGGGGATGACACGGCCGATTCGCATACTCGGCATTGACCCGGGCCTCCGGCGCACCGGCTGGGGCGTCATCGACCTTGAGGGAAGTTGGCTCGGCTTCATCGCCTGCGGTTCGGTGGCGACCGACGAGCGGGCGGCGGTGGCCGAGCGCCTCGTCGCCATCCATGCCGGACTGTGCAGCGTGATCGACGATTATCGTCCGGCCGAATCCGCGGTCGAGGCGACGTTCGTGAACAAGGACGCCATCGCAACTCTCAAGCTCGGTCAGGCGCGCGGGGTGGCGCTGCTCGTTCCCGCGCGGGCGGGCCTCCCTGTCGCGGAATATGCGCCCAATCTGGTGAAGAAGACGATTGTCGGCGCCGGGCACTGCGAAAAGGCGCAGATTCGCATGATGGTCGGCGTGCTGCTGCCCAAGGCCGATCCGCAGAGCGAGGACGCGGCCGATGCGCTGGCGGTCGCGATCTGCCACGCCCACCACCGCAGCAGCGTGGTGATGACAATCGCGGGGACCAGGGCCGGCCTGCGATGATCGGCAAGCTCAAGGGCGTGATCGATTCGTATGGCGAGGACTTCGTCATCGTCGATGTCGGCGGCGTCGGCTATGTCGCGCATTGCTCAGCGCGGACGCTGCAGGCGCTGCCGGGCGTCGGCGAGCCGGTTACGCTGTCGATCGAGACGCATGTGCGCGAAGACCAGATCCGGCTGTTCGGGTTTCTTTCCGATGCCGAGCGCGAGTGGTTTCGTCTGTTGCAGACGGTGCAAGGGGTCGGCACGCGCGTCGCTCTGTCGGTGCTCGGCACGCTAAAGCCGGGCGACCTCGCCTCCGCAATCGCCATGCGCGACAAGGCCGCAGTGGCGCGCGCGCCGGGGGTCGGCCCGAAGGTCGCCGAGCGCATCGTCACCGAGCTGAAGGACAAGGCGCCGGCCTATACCGCGATCGACCCGGCGACGGTGCGGCTGGCAGGCAGCATCGAGGACAAGCGCGCGCCGCAGCCGGTCGCCGACGCCGTCTCGGCGCTGGTCAATCTCGGCTATGGCGAGCCGCAGGCCTTGGCGGCCATCGCTGCCGCGTCCCGCAGCGCGGGGGAGGCCGCCGACGTCGCTAAACTGATCCGGCTCGGCCTCAAGGAGCTTGCGAAGTGAAGACGCATTTGCGGCCATTTTCGCCGCGGGGATGCAGCGTATGACGCCCTCCCGCCTCGTGACCGCCGAGCGCCGCGACGAAGATGCGGCGGAAGCCTCGCTGCGTCCGCAAAAGCTTGCCGAATTCATCGGCCAGCAACAGGCGCGCCAGAATCTCGGCGTGTTCATCGAGGCCGCTCGCGCGCGCAAGGAAGCGCTCGACCATGTGCTGTTCATCGGCCCGCCCGGACTCGGCAAGACGACGCTTGCACAGATCGTCGCGCGCGAACTCGGGGTCAGCTTTCGTGCGACCTCGGGTCCGGTGATCGCGAAAGCAGGCGACCTCGCCGCGCTTCTCACCAATCTCGAAGAACGCGACGTGCTGTTCATCGACGAGATTCACCGGCTCAATCCGGCGGTCGAGGAAATCCTTTATCCGGCGATGGAGGATTACCAGCTCGACCTCATCATCGGCGAGGGCCCGGCGGCGCGCTCGGTGAAGATCGACCTCGTGCGCTTCACCCTGGTCGGGGCGACGACGCGCGCAGGCCTGCTCACCAATCCGTTGCGCGACCGCTTCGGCATTCCCATCCGGCTCAATTTCTACAGCGAGGCCGAGCTTGAGCAGATCGTCAATCGCGGCGCGCGCGTGCTGCGGATCGGCATCACGGCCGATGGCGCCAACGAAATCGCGCGCCGCGCCCGCGGCACCCCGCGCGTCGCCGGCAGGCTGCTGCGGCGCGTGCGCGATTTCGCGCATGTGGCGGGCGCGGTCGCGATCGACCGCGGCGTCGCCGACCGCGCGCTTGCCGCGCTCGAAGTCGATGCGAGCGGCCTCGACGCGATGGATCGGCGCTATCTGTCCACCATCGCGTTGAATTACGGCGGCGGGCCGGTCGGCGTCGACACCATCGCGGCGGCGCTGTCAGAGCCGCGCGACGCGATCGAGGAGATCATCGAGCCGTTTCTGATCCAGCACGGCTTTATCCAGCGAACGCCGCGCGGGCGCGTCCTCACCGCACACGCGTTCCGCCATCTCGGCCTCGCCGAGCCTGCCCGCGATCCGGCGCAGTTCGGCCTGTTCGGGCGGGAGGATGATCCCGCCTGACGCAGCCCGCCAAGGGAATTTTTCCCGCTCGGCCGCATTTCCGACCGCAAGACGCGCGACAATTCCTGCATGCCCTTGGGGCGGTTTCGCAATTTGCGAGAAACGGCATGATCGACGCGCGACTCGACGGCGAAATCCGCAACGGCCGCCATTACCTGCCGGTGCGCATCTACTACGAGGACACCGACTGCGCCGGCATCGTCTACCACGCGAGCTATGTCCGCTTCATGGAGCGCGGGCGCACCAACTATCTGCGCCTGCTCGGCGCTGAGCAGCGCGGCCTCGTCGAGGCGGCGGAACGCGAGGCGCCGGGCTTCGGTTTCGTCGTGCGGGCGATGACGCTCGACTTCCGCAAGCCGGCGCATATGGATGACATCCTGCTCGTGGTGACCGAGCCGGAGGAGGTCAAGGGCGCCTCGATCACGTTACGGCAGACGGTGTTGCGCGGCGAGGAGGTTCTGGTCGACGGCCACGTGCAGGTCGCCTTCGTCTCGCGCGGGCGCGCGCGCCCGATCCCCAAGCCGCTGCGAATCGCGATGCGGGCGGACCAGGAACGCACCTCGCTGCAACCCGTGTGAATGGCCGGCTGCACGGAATACCGGCTGTCCGACCCGTCAACTCGCGCACACCATCGTCCGGATCCAGCGTGACGCTATCGACGGGCCGGCCGCTCTCATGTAAATATGTTTCACATGAGATGGACGAAGCCCGACCCCGACGCCCCGCGGGGGTATCACCATGGCAACCTGAAGGAAGCGCTCATCCGGGCGGCGCTGGAACTGATCGCGCAGAAGGGACCCGCCGGCTTCACTTTCGCGGAGGCGGCGCGTTGGGCGGGGGTAAGCCCCGCCGCGCCTTACCGACACTTCCGCGACCGCGACGAGCTGCTCGCCAATGTCGCGCGGCGCGGTTTCGAGGAATTCGAGCAGGTGTTGGCGCGTGCCTGGGACAACGGCCGGCCAGATCCGATGACCGCGCTCGACCGGCTGGGAAAGGCCTATCTCGCCTTCGCCCGCAAGGAGCCGGCCTACTATTCGGCGATGTTCGAGGGGGGCGTTTCGCCCCAAGTGAGCCCCGACCTCGATTCCTGCGGGGAGCGCGCGTTCGGCATTCTCCGCGCGGCGGCGGAGGCCGTCATCGCCACCTTGCCCACGAAAGCGCGCCCTCCCGCGCTCATGGTCGCGCTGCATATCTGGGCGATGTCGCATGGGATCGCCTCGCTGTTCGGCCGCGGGGACGCGGCGCGCCGTCCGCTTCCGATGACCCCGGAGGAATTATTGGAGGCGGGCGTGCTCGTCTATCTCCAGGGGCTGGGCATTCAGGACACTGCCGTCCCGCCGCGTGCGACGGGCGGAGAGCGCAAGCTGTCGTAAACATGCTCCACGCTGTGCGTGGTTGAGTCCTTGGCTGGAGAGAAGAACGGGCTCACGCCTGTTCCCGGCAGTGAGGCCTTGCAAGCGAGCCGGTGCGCGCCGATTTAACACCGAAATTGCGCGGTATTGCCCGTATTGCGAAATCGCGTGGCTGTGATCGTGACGTGATGCCGGTGTCGCCACCCCCCGCTTGACAGCATGCCGAGGTGGGGGTAGATATGTAAATGTAATTTACATTAACGTGCGAGACCCCCCATGTCCCTCACCGGAAGCTCGACCTACACGCGCGAGGCCGCTTGGCGCGCGTTTCCACCCACCCGCGAGGCCCGCATGCCCATCGTTTCCAAACTCGACGAACTCGGAACCGGCGCCTGGATCGCGCTCACCATCATCGGCTTCGTCATTTGGTGGCCGGTGGGTCTCGCCCTTCTCGCCTTCACCATTGGGAGCGGACGCATGGCTTGTTGGAATCATCGCAGCGGAGCGCGCTGGCAAGAGAAGATGGAACGCATGCAGGGCAAGATGGACCGCATGCGCGACCGCATGGAGCGTTCCGGCGGCGACTGGTGGGGTCCGCCTTCGAGCGGCAACCGCGCCTTCGACGAATACCGCGCCGAGACGCTGCGCCGACTCGAAGAGGAGCAACGCGAGTTCAAGGAATTCCTCCAGCGCCTGCGCCAGGCGAAAGACAAGGCTGAGTTCGACATGTTCATGGCCGAACGGCGCAACCGCAACGGCTTTGGCGGCGAGACCGCCCAGCCGCAGGGCTGAGAACGGCAAGCAAGCCCCTCCACGCCGACTCGCTTTGCGGCTTGAAAAAGCCTCCCACGGTCCGCCGTGGGAGGTTTTTGTTTTTTCGGCTATGCACCCGGTCTGAAAATTCATTGTCGGGCTCAGTCAATAAACGTCAAAGCTGCTCCGGAAGCGCCTTGCCCGATCGAGCCTTGCTATACTCGGCCGCATTTCCACGGGGCCGATCACATGGATGCGCGATACCAGCCTGCCGATCCCGACTTCGCTGTGCGCGTTCGGGACAGCTTTGCACGACAAAAGTTCATGACCCTGCTCGGCGCGACGATTGTCCGGATCGAGCCGGGCTCGGTCGAGATCGAAGTGCCGTTTCGCCCCGATTTGACCCAGCAGCATGGCTATTTCCACGCCGGCGTCACGAGCGCGCTCGCCGACACTGCGGGCGGCTATGCCGGCTACACGCTGTTTCCGGCGGACAGTTCCGTGCTCACCGTCGAATTCAAGATCAACCTTGTCGCGCCGGCGCAAGGCGAGCGCCTGCGCGCGCGCGGCCAGGTCGTCAAGTCGGGCCGGACGTTGACGGTCTGCACGCTCGAGGTGTTCGCGCTCAGTGGCGCGGGGCAGGGCGCAGAAGCGCCGAAGCGCACGCTGTGCGCATCGGGACTGCAAACGCTGATCTGCCTGCACGGCCGCCCGGATGGGTGAGAAACCGCGCGCACCATCGTCGTTTCGCGGGTCAGCGAGCGCGCAAGAATTTCGGATCCGCTTGCGCCTTCAGAAAGCCGGCGAAGCGGCGCTTCAGCCAGGCCATCTGGCAGCGCAGCGCAAGGCCGGACTTCCGCTTGGTGGTGAAGTGCGCCGACCAGTCGAGAAAATCCTTGGCGTTGTCGACGGTCATCACGAAGGGCGGCTGGCCTCCGCGAACAAGGAGGTAGCTCATCACCAGCGCGCCGGTTCGGTGATTGCCCTCGATGAACAGCTCGGGCTCGCTCATCATGCGGATATAGACGCCGGCCGCGCGCATCCAGGCCGACTCGTCGGCATGCATGGCATGCCACTCGATGACGTCGCGAATTCCGCCGTCGACATTGTCGAAAAAATGCTTGTCGGTCGCCGACAGATGCCGCGCCGCTTCCGACCGCACCTGTTCGTCGCACCCGCACAGCACCAGTGCGTTGAGTTCGAGGAAGAGGCTCAATTGACCGAGCGCGAACAGGTCGATCTTGCGCGCGATCAGTCCGTCGACGAACGCGTAGCCGGCAATCATGTGGTTGACCGCGACGTCATCGAAGGGATCGCGCCGGCTTTCCAGGTGCGGATTGATATGCGCGAAATGCCGCGCGACCTCGCGCAGCGATGCTTCGATCGCAGCGAGATCGAGCAGCACACCTTGGCGCGCTGATCGTGGCGGGGACGCTTCGACGATCGGTTGCGCGACGGCGTCGGGAAGATCGCTCGTCACTCGACTATTTTTCGACTGTGTCCAACACGTTCTGGCCAAGCGCGACGACGTCGGCCGAAAGAGGAATATAGCCCAATTCGACGCCGTACTGTTGGCCTTTCGTCAGGCCCCAGCCGACGAAATCGCGAACAGCGCGGCTCTTGCCGGGATCGCGATAGTGCCGATAGAGAAACAGCCAGCTGTAGGACACGATCGGGTAGGCGCCCACGGCCGGCGGATCGACCACCGATCCCTCCAGCTCCTTGACCTGAGCGACCCGCGCCGACAGCGCAATCTGCGCCGATGCTTCGCTTGCGATCACGAAGGCGCCGGACTTGTTCTGCAGCGCCGCCATTGGCAGCCCGAGCCGCTTGGCGAAGCCGTATTCGACATAGCCGATCGCGCCCTCGCTGATCTTGATGCGCGCGGCGACGCCTTCATTGCCGCTCGCGAGCATCGTTTGCTGCGGCCAAGCGATCAGTTTGCCGACGCCGAGGCCGCGCGTCCGCCACAACGGAGTGGCGGCGGCGAGATGCCGCGTGAACGCGGCCGTCGTGCCGCTCGAATCCAGCCGAGCGACCAACGCGATGTCGCGGGCGGGCAGGCGAAGGTCGGGGTTCGCCGCCTGGATACGCGGATCATTCCAGCGCCGAATAGTCCCGGCGAAGATGTCGGCGTAGACGTCGCGCGGCAGCCGGAGTTCGCCGGTCACCCCGGGAATGTTGTAGGCGAGGACGATTGTGCCGGCGGTGACCGGAACGGTGGCGACTCCCGCCTCGACCTTGGCCGCGTCGCGGTCGGACAGCGTCTCGTCGCTGCCGGCGAAATCGACCGTTTCGGCGAGGAAGCGTTTCACGCCCTCGCCCGAGCCGACGGCCTCATAGGCGATCGACACATTTTGGTGCGCGGCCTGATAGACGGCGATCCACTTCTTATAGAGTGGGGCGGGAAAGGTGGCGCCCGCGCCGCTCAGCGACATCGGGGACGGCGTTCCCGCGCCTTGCGCCCAGCCCGCCGCGACCAGCCAACCGATCGACAGCGCGAAAGCGGCGACAATCAATCTGCCAATGTGCGCGACGGTCATGGCCGGGACTCCGATCGGTCGATCAGCTGAACTTGCCCGCGATGTATTCCTTGGTGAGCTGTTCGCGCGGCTCGTTGAAGATTTGGTGGGTCGGCCCGATCTCGACGAGATAGCCGGTCCGCCCGCCCTTCGAGATATCGACGGCGAAAAACGCGGTGACGTCGGCGACGCGGGTCGCCTGCTGCATGTTGTGGGTGACGAGGGCGATCGTATACTCCTGCTTCAGCTCGAGCATGAGCTCCTCGATGCGCCGCGTCGCGATCGGGTCGAGCGCCGAGCATGGTTCGTCCATCAGGAGAACGGTAGGCTCGGTTGCGACCGCACGCGCAATGCACAGACGCTGCTGCTGGCCGCCCGACAGCGACAATCCGCTTGCCTTCAGCTTGTCCTTCACCTCGTCCCACAAGGCCGCGCGGCGCAGCGCATGCTCCACGCGTTGCTCGACATTTCCCTTAAAGCGATTGAGGCGCAGACCGAACGCGACATTGTCGTAGATGCTCAGCGCGAACGGATTCGGCTGTTGGAAGACCATCCCGATGTAGCGCCGCACCACCACAGGATCGATGTTTTTCGCGTAGATGTCCTGGCCAAGAAAATGCACGTCGCCTTCGAGGCTAAATCCTTCGATCAAATCGTTCATGCGGTTGAGGCTGCGCAGGACCGTGCTCTTGCCGCAGCCGGAGGGCCCGATGAAGCCGGTGATCTTGCCCTTCTGGATCGGCACGTGACTGTCGCGCACGGCAAGGAACGAGCCGTACATGATCTTCTTGACGTTGCAGTTGATGGCAAGTTCGCCGCTGTTCGGTGATGGAACCACGCGGGGGCGCTCGGCGACGGCTTGAAGGGCGCTCATGAATCACCTCCTAGTATTTCGGTCGCCCGAGCAGGCGGCTGAGCACGTTGAACACGAGAACGATGAGGACGAGGACCAGAGACGCCGCCCAGGCGAGCTGGATCTGGTTCTCGAATGGCATGCTGGAGAAGTTGTAGATCAGGATCGACAGCGAGGCGGTCGGTTCGTTCAGGCGGCTCAGCCAGTAATTGCTGAACAGCGCGGTGAACAGGAGCGGCGCGGATTCGCCTGCGACGCGGGCCACTCCGAGCATGACGCCGGTGAGGATTCCCGGAAGCGCCGTCGGCAGCACGACCTTCCAGATCATCTGGGTTCGCGTGCAGCCCATGCCGAGCGCCGCGTCCTTCATTTTCTGCGGCACCATCTTCAGCGCTTCTTCGGAGGTGAGCACGACGGTCGGCAGCATCAGGATGGCGAGAGAAATGCCGCCCGCGGTCGCGGAATAGGTGCCCGTTGCGAGCACCACCACGGTGAAGACGAACACGCCGGCGAGAATGGAGGGAAATCCGGTCAGCACCTTCGCGAGAAAGCGCGCCGTCCGGCCGAGCTTGCTGTTTGGCCCGAGCTCGGAGAGGTAGACCGCCGCCAGCACGCCGATCGGGATGCTGATCGCAGCCGCGATTCCGACCATGACCAGCGTCCCCACGATGGCGTTGCCGAAGCCGCCGCCCTCCTCGAAGCCGGCGGGGGGAAGCTCGGTGAGCAGCGCGAGCGAGAGCCGCGACCCGCCCTCGACGATCAGCATGTAGAGGACCGATACGAGCGGAACGCTCCCGAGCAGCGCAACGATCCACGCGCCGATCGTCAGCAGCACGTTGGTCAGGGCCCGACCCTCCGACCACGAACGCGTGAGGTTCGGCGGCCTGCCCGTGCTGAGGGCCTTTTCCAAATAGGCGTGGTCGATCATACCTTGCCCGAGATCCTGCGCTGAGTGATGGTGAGGAGGCCGATGCCGGCGATGTTCACGAGCAGCGTGATGGCGAGCAGCACGAGCGCGGCGTACATCAGCGCCTCGACTTCCGCCGGTCCCGCCTCGGGGAAATGCGACGCAAGCAATGCCGCAAGCGTCTCGGCCGGGGCGAACAGCGACAGCGTGACCTGATTGGAGTTGCCGATCAGCATGGCCAGCGCCATGGTCTCGCCGAGGGCGCGGCCGAAGCCGAGCACCATGGCGCTGAAAACTCCGCCCGCAGCGGTCGGCACCAGGACCTTGAGGATAACCTCCCAGCGCGTCGCCCCCATTCCGTAGGCCGCTTCCTTGGTGCGATAGGGAACGGAGTTGAGCGCATCCTGCGAGATCGCGGCGACCGTCGGCAAAATCATGATCGCCAGCACGATGGCGGCGGGAAGCAGCCCAGGTCCGCTCAACGACGTGCTGAAGAACGGAATGAAACCCAGAGTCTCGTTAAGCCAGTTGGCGGCGGGCCGGATCGCGGGAATGACGACGAAAATTCCCCACAGGCCGAATACCACGCTGGGAATGGCGGCCAGCATCTCGATGATGAGACGGAACACGAAGGCGAGTCGCTTGTGCAGGAAATCCTGCGTCAGGAAGATCGCGACCGTTAGCCCGAAGAATCCACCGACCAGCAAGGCGAGCAGCGAGCTGTAGAGCGTTCCCCATATGGCGGGAAGAATCCCGAATTTCCTTTCCTGGACGTTCCAGTTCGTGCTGGTGAGGAATTCGAAGTGGTAATTGCGAATGGCCGGAAAGGCCTGGCCGCCGATCTTCCAGACGATATAGGCGACGAGCAGAAGCAGAAGAAACGCGGCGAAGACGGCGAGGCCGCGAAACGCCCGGTCGACGAGATATTCGCCGCCGCTCGGCGCCTGACTGACCGATTCGTGAGCGGCGATCGCAAAGGGGTGGTTCGACATCACGTTTTCCATAGGCGGCCGAGCGGACAAGGCGTCGGCGAAGAGGGATCGAACGCCCTCATTTGATCTCCGTCGCCGCTGCCTTGATCTTCTCGACGACATTGGCGGGCAGCGGGATGTAGCCCATGCTGTCGGCGATCGCTTGGCCCTTGGTCGCGCAATAGTCGACCAGCTGGCGCAGCACCTCGGCCTTCTTGTCGTCCTGCTCCTTATAGAACAGCAGCCAGGTGAAGGTGGCGATCGGGTAGGCCTCGGCGCCCTCCGGATCCTCAAGCCAGCCGCGCAAATCGGGCCCCAGCTTGGCGGCGGCGAGCGTCGCCTCGCCGGACTTCGCGCTCGGCTCGACGTAATTGCCGGCCTTGTTCTGCAGCAGCGCCGCGTTGGTCTTGGTCAGCTTGGCGTAGCCGTATTCGATATAGCCGAGCGCTCCCGGCGTTTGCTTGATGGTCGCGGTGACGCCGTCGTTCTTCGGCGCGCCGACGATCTTGTCGCTGTTCGGCCATTCGACCGTGGTGCCGGAGCCGACCATTTTGGCGAAGTCGGCATTGATCGCGGATAGATGCTTGGTGAAGACGAAGGTCGTGCCGCTCGAATCCGAACGGCGGACGACCGTGATGGGGAGGTCCGGCAGCTTGAGGTTCGGATTGGCCGCGGCGATCTTGGGATCGTTCCAGCGCGTGATCTTGCCGAGGAAGATCTCCGGATAAACGTCGCGCGGAAGTTTCAGGCCGACCAGATTGCCGGGAAGATTATAGGCGATGACGATCTCGCCGGCCGTGATCGGAATGAGGACGACGCCTTGTTCGACCTTGGCGATTTCCGCATCGCTCATCGCCGCGTCGCTCGCGGCGAAGTCGACTGTATGGGCGATGAAGTCCTGAATGCCGGCGCCGCTGCCCTTGGCCTGGTAGTCGACGATGACGCCGCGCGTCTCCTTGCTGAACTGCTTGAACCAGGCCGAGTAGATCGGGAACGGGAAGCTCGCGCCGGAACCGATCAGCCGCATGTCCTGCGCCTGCGCGCCGGGCGCAGCAAAGGCGAGAAGAACGACTGCAGAGCATGCGGCGGCGAAGGAAGACGCGCGAGCGAATAACTTCATGGCGGAAGATCCATTCTGGCTGGAGCCCAGAGGGGCCGTCGATTGAGCGCTGGTTTCTCTTGCGGCGTCGCCGTCGGTTCGGGTCGACATTTGCGAGGTCGTCGGCCGCGCGGATCGACTGCGTCAAACAGCGCCAGACAGCCGCGGACCGGCCGCGCTCAGAAGTACTGCAGAATATGTGACAGGTACGTGACAGCCCCTTCCGCCGTTCGTAGCGACGCATCAACCGGCTTGACCGAGCCAAGCGGGAATCGAGCGACGGTCCGGTTGTTTGCGTTCCGACCTTCCGAACCGGACCTCACGCGCGGTGGGCTAGTCACACAAAAATGAAGTCGTTCGGCGCAAAGGCGGCGAGCGTGGTTCCGGTCTCCCAATGCGTCGCCAAAAGCGTCGGGATCTACTGCAACCTAAAGAGGTGCGATGCGATAAAGATGAGAGCGCCGACGCCCGCGCCGACCAGCGTGCCGTTCATGCGGATATATTGCAGATCGCTGCCGACCACGAGTTCGAGGCGCTCCGACAAGGTCCGCGCGTCCCACCGGTGCACGACCTCCTCGATGACGCTGGCGATCTCGCGGCGCTTGACCACCAGCGCCAGCGCAAGCCGTTCAATGCCCGAATTGATGTGGGCAAGCATCGTAGCGTCGTCGGCGAGGGCGCGGGCAATCGAACCGATCGCCTGCTCGAGCGCGGCGCGGCTCTTGGGCGCGGGGCTTGCGAGATCGCGCAGAACCGTCTCGGAAAGGTCTTTCCAAAGGGTCTCCACCCAGGCCTTGAGCTGCGGGTGCGCTAGCAGCCGCTCTTTCGCTTGGTTGATTTTCTCGCGCTGTTCGGGAGATTGAGCCATGTCTTGGAGGAAGCGCGAAAAGTCGGTCCGCACCATGCGTCGCGTCTCGCTCCGCGAGTCGCGCAGCTCGGTCAGCAAATCGGTGAGCCCGTCGAGCACGGCCTTTGCGATTCGCCGGTTGATCGGTTTGGGAACCCACCAGCGACTGCGGGTTTCGACCATCTCCAGGATGAGCGGATCGTTCTCTGCGAGCCATCGCGCCGCCGCAACCAAGAGGCTTTCAAACAGCGCGTCGGCCTCGCCGCTATGAGTGATGATCTCGATCAGTCGCCCCAGAAGGGGTGCAAGGTCTACGCGGCGCAGCTCGTTGCCCAACGAACGATCGAGCAGTTCGTGCAGCTCGGGGTTTTCGATCGCGCGGATCAGCTGCGGCAGCAGTTGGGTCGCCCAATTCGCGAGCAGATGCGCGGTTTGCGGGGTCGCCAGCCATGTCGTCAGCCGTGGCCCAAGCTCGGCGTCGCGCAGTTTGCGCAGGAGCACGACCCGGGTGAGAAAATTCTGCTCGACGAAATGGCTCAGCGTGGCTCCGATCCGCTCCTTGTTGTTGGGGACGATCGCGGTGTGCGGAATCGGCAGGCCAAGCGGGTGCCGAAACAGCGCCGTCACCGCAAACCAGTCGGCGAGGCCTCCGACGATGCCGGCCTCTGCGCCGGCGCGGATGAGCAAGAGCCAGGTCGCCGGCTCGGCGATGGCATAAGTTGCCACATAGATCGTCGCCATGGCGGTGAGTAAGCCGGTGGCGAGCAGCCGGTTGCGGGTCAGGCGCCTGCGCCGAAGGGCGTCGCGCAGTTCAGCGTCGGGCGGCCTGAATTCGCGGTGCGGGGGCGCCGGCGACGCATCTTGTTCGGGCGGCATAATCGCTCTCTTGATTGCCGGCGTCGACGAAATGACGCGCCCACAGCCGGCCAATCGAGAACGGCCCCCAGAAGGGCGGGGTAGGCGCGGTGCGGGTCGGCTGGGTCACTCAGATAAGCCAGCATGGCGCGACGCCGCGTGCAGAGCCTTAGCCTTGGGGGGCGATACGCCTGCGATTGAGCTCCGGCTCGGCCAACGGCTCGCATCGCGAGAGCGTTGCGATCGATTGGGCGGCAAGCTCGCGATACTCGGCGGTGCCGCGCGTCTTGCGCGCGAGTTCGTCGGCGGTCACGCGACGCACCAGGCGCGCGGGCGTCCCGAGCGCAAGCATGCGCGGCGGAACCGCGAAGGCTTCCGGCAGGAACGACATCGCGCCGATGATCGCTTCCTCGCCGACGGTGGCGCCGTCCATGACCACTGAGCCCATCCCGACCAGCGCATTGCGGCCGATGCGGCAGCCATGGAGGATGGCGCAATGACCGATATGGCCGCCGCTTTCGATGACGCAGTCCTTGTCGGGGAAGCTGTGCATGACGCAGTTGTCCTGCACATTCGAGCCATCCTCGACCACGATGCGCCCGAAGTCGCCGCGCAGCGAAGCGCCCGGTCCGATATAGCATGAAGCCCCGATAATGACGTCGCCGATCAATGTCGCGCTCGGATGCACGAACGTGCCGGCGCCAACGACCGGTTTGATCGATTGATACGAATAGAAGGTCACCATGGGCTCCTACGTTGTGCGTGTTTGGTCCGACCCAAACCGTGACCGCTGATCTTTGCGCAGGCGTTTGACTTGCGATGGAAGAAAAAAGGCCGCCCGAAGGGCGGCCCTGCAGTTCCGAATGCCTTACCAGCAAGGGCGGCACCAGCATCGAAACGGGCCGCAGCGCCTGACATAACCCGGCGGACACCACGGTCCCCACCCCCGACAAGCCGCCTCGTGAATCGGCGTGAAGTTGCGAACCACGCCGGGCAGCGTGGTGCCGTGCCACGAAGCTGCGGTGGCACTCGATCCGATCCCGATCGCTGTCACCGCGAGAAGCGCAACCGCCAGCTTTCGCATTTGCATCTCTCCTTCCAGAGTTCGATTCGCGTCCGCGACCGTATCGCACTGTTCAATCGGCGCAAGACGGCCGCAAATCTAAGCACTGACGGTCCGCGGCCGGCCACCTCGCCGGCGCGCCTCGCACCCAACCTCATGGGCGCACGATGCGCGTAGCGCCTCGCGGCGCTATGAAAATTATTTCACCAATGAGCCATATCGTGTGAACGGATTTTTCTTTTCGAGGAGCGAGCCGGCAATCGTAGTTTTATTTTCTCCAACGCATTGACTTCGCCTGCGCGACGGTGACGAAATGAGCTTGTCCGATCGCGATGCGGCCGGACCGCGGGATTTGATGGAGCAGCTTGCGCCGCGTCACCAATGCTAAAGCGCCACGAAGCAACTTTCGTGGGCTCCTCATTGGGAGAAAGGTCCATGAAGACTTGCTCGCCAACGCCGATCCTCCTTGCGCGAACGCGTATGTCTGGCCGTGACGTTTCGGCTTCGACCGGCGTTTGTTGAAGGCGCCGCGCGAACGTCTCCATCCAGACCCTAACGTGTCGAGGGAACGCCGGCCCGGCCGGCGGCAGGATCAACATGTCCGACGCTTACACCATCGAAGTCCAATCCATGACCATCGGGCTCGTCGTGCGTGAACGAGACCTCTTCCGGTTCTTCTCGGCAAATCCCGCTTTCGTCGAGCTGGATGGCCTCGTTTTCAAGAACTCCGGCGGAGGCCGAGAGCGCGGCCGCGCGTCACCGCAGACTGCACGTTCGCAATGGAGACCACCGCCGCAGGCGCGGATGAGACTGCACAGACATCCGCACCGTTTGCCTTTCCTTTCGTTCAAAAAAAACACGGGCTGGTAAGGAGAATGCCATGTCGAGCCTCGATTCAGCGGAGACGTTGAGCGAAACCAAGGTCGCTCAAACTCTCAACGAGGACTGGTTGTCGGTCGCCATCGGGCTTGCGGTTTTTGCGCTGGCCCTGGGAAGCCTCGCAGGCGCTGATCTGCTCGGCTGGGTCGTGAGCACCTCGGTCTGGACGGACCCGGGAAAGGCGCTCGGCGCCGTGTCTAAAGTCTATAGCGGGCTCGGCGGCTTCAATGCCTTCGTCCTCACTTATCTCGCGCTCCTCGCGGTCTTGACTACGGGCGCCCTTGCGCTGAAGGCGGACGCCCTCCGGTTTGCCGTGGCGTTCACGATCGTCTTCTGGATCGCCTATGCAAGCTGGATCATCGGCTCCAATGCTTATCTTGCCGCGGTCACGCCTGCGGACCTGCAGAAATTCGGCATCGGCTGGTCGCTCAAAGTCACCAACGAGGGAGGTTTCATCGTCGCTCTCGTGGCCGGCCTCATCGTCGCGAACTTCTTTCCGCGCTTCGCCGAATGGCTGAAGGAGGCGATCCGACCCGAGCTGTATGTGAAGATCGCCATCGTCATTCTCGGCGGCTTTCTCGCCGTGAACGCAGCCGGCAAGCTCAATCTCGCAACCTCGTTGCTGTGGCGCGGCGCCGCGGCGATTATCGAGGCCTATCTGATCTATTGGGCCGTTGTCTATTTCGTCGCCCGCAAGTGGTTCGGCTTCAACCGCGAGTGGGCGGCGCCGCTCGCCTCCGGCATTTCCATCTGCGGCGTGGCCGCGGCGATCGCGACCGGCGGCGCTATTCGTGCGCGGCCCGCGGTGCCGATCCTCGTCTCCTCACTCGTCGTCGTCTTCGCGGTCGTCGAAGTGTTGATCCTGCCCTTCCTCGCGCAGACATTCCTCGCGCACGAACCGCTCGTCGCTGGCGCCTGGATTGGACTTGCTATTAAGACGGATGGCGCCGCCGTCGCTGGCGGCGGCATTACCGAGTCGCTCATTCTTGCGAAGAACGCGGCCGAGGGCGTGCGCTATCAGCCAGGCTGGATTCTCGGCACGACCGCGACGGTGAAAGTGTTCATCGATATTTTCATCGGCATCTGGGCCTTCATCCTCGGCTACATCTGGACCAACCACATCAACGCCACGCGGCCGGGCGAAAGGGCGAAGATCGTCGAGATCTGGCAGCGTTTCCCGAAATTCATTCTCGGCTTTCTGATCACCTTCGCCGTCGGCCTCTATATTGCGCTTGCCGCGCCCTCCAACGTGGTTGCGAAGCTTCCGACCGCGATCGGCGAGGCCAATACGTTCCGGGTGATCTTTTTCATCCTGACTTTCTTCTCGATCGGCGTGCTCTCGAACTTCAGGAAGCTCTGGCAAGACGGCTTCGGCAAGCTTGTCACGGTCTATGCGGTGAGCCTGTTCGGCTTCGTGATCTGGGTCGGGCTCCTGATCTCGTGGCTGTTCTTCGCCGGCGTCAAGCCGCCGCTCGCCGGATGAAGCGGCAAGACCCGTACGAGATCGTCAACCATCGCCGGGCGAAGCCAGGCGAAGCCCGGCGATGACCAGGGAAAAGCGCGTCGCCTAAAGTCGTTGGTCCGGCGTCGCACCGAGAAAGGAACCCCGTCATGTCGGAATCGGAACTGAGCCGGGAACTACGCACCGCAGCCGTGGAGCCGCTCCTTCCCATCGAGAAAAAGCTGATCGGCTGGAGCCTCGGCATCGGCGTCGCGCTCCTGATCGTACTCGTGCTCGCGACGCGGACAGGCGCTGGGCTCCTTTGACGGCGCGAGGCGGAAACGCGCGCGGGCGAATGCGATCGTCGAATGGCGCGCTACGCGATCGCTGATGAGGCGTCGCGGCTATAGCCCCAGGCTCATCTGCCCATCGTCATCGTCCAAGACCGGGCTGAGGGTGGACAGCGATACGCCAATCAACCGGACTCGTTTTGCGAGCGGAAACTGCGCCGCAAGCAATTCCGTCGCGATGGAGACGACCACCGATCGGTCCGAAATAGGCGGAAGATGCGTTCGGCTCCGCGTAATGATCTGAAAGTCCGCGAACTTCAGTTTGAGCGTCACGGTTCGCGCGCGCAGGCCTGCGCTGTCGCAGTGACGCCAGACCTTGTCGATGAGCGGCGCGAGTTCGGCTGTCAATTCCTCGAAGCTCGCGAGATCGCGCGCGAATGTCGTTTCGGCGCCGACCGATTTCCGCACGCGGTCGGCGCGGACCGGCCTGTGATCGACGCCTCGGCAAATGTCGTAGAAATGGGATCCGGCCTTGCCGAAATGCGCCTTTAGAAAGGCCAGGTCCTTCGCCCGCAAGTCGAGCGCGGTAAAGATGCCGAGCCGGCTCATCTTTGCGGCCGTGGCTGGTCCGATCCCGTGAAACCGGTTCACCGTCAGGCTTTCGACGAAGCCCGGCCCCATCGTCGGCGTGATGACGAAAAGCCCGTCCGGTTTCCGGTAGTCGGAGGCGAGCTTGGCGAGGAACTTGTTGTAGGAGACCCCGGCCGAGGCGGTCAGTCCGGTCTCGGATCGGATTGTGGCCCGGACGCGTTCGGCGATCTCGGTGGCCGACGGGATGCCTTGAAGGTTCTCGGTGACGTCGAGATAGGCTTCATCGAGCGAGAGCGGTTCGATGATCGGCGTGTACGCCGCAAAGATCGCGCGGATTTGCAGCGACACCGCTTTGTAGGCGTCGAACCGGGGCTTCACGAAGATCAGGTCGGGACACAGCCGGCGCGCCGTCACGGAAGGCATCGCCGAGCGGACGCCGAACCTGCGCGCCTCGTAGCTCGCGGCCGCGACCACGCCGCGTTCGCGGGACCCGCCGACGGCGACGCACTTGCCCCTGAGGCTTGGGTCGTCGCGCTGCTCGATCGACGCATAGAACGCGTCCATATCGACATGGATGATCTTGCGCAACTCCCCGGTCGGCGCGGGACCGCGGCGCTCACCCGGGCTGTCAGTGCGACTACCGCCTTCGTCCATGACGATCGCGCAGGCGCCTCCAAAACTTGGGCTCGAGCCAGATCGGTCCGCCTCGCCGCGATAATCTTACCGGGGAGTCAGGCTTGCGCCATGACGGGCCCGCCGTTTTCCCGACGGCCTCATCGCGCTGCGCCTTCGCCGATGAGAGCAAATGGGCCCCAGAATGCGGGCTGGGCATTCTGCGCGGCGGACGTGTCGTTCATGTAGCGGAGCATCGACTGACGCAGCGCCTCGGCGCGCCCGATCTTCGGGTCGCGTTGAAAGCTGTTGAAAGCTGAGGTGGTGAGGCGGGTCGCCGCGTAGGAGGCGACCTTCCAGTGCGACACCAGCAGCGGCCGCGCGCCCGTATAGAAGAAAGCGCGTGCGAGACCTGACAGGGCCTCCGCTCCCAGCTTCTCGCCGGCAATGGTGTTGCAGGCCGAGAGCACCACCCAGTCGGCATTGAGCTTCAACTCGGCCACCTCGCTGGCGGTCAGCAGGCCATCGTCCAGGTCGCTCGGCCGCTAGGGAAGCGAGCGAGGGCTCGGAAAGACCTTTCACTTCTCCGGCGACAAGGCTGTGCATCGCGAAATAGACGACTTTGTAATCGGCGAGGCTCACCATCTTCACATTGGTTTCGCTTGCCATTTCGCGCAGACAGAGATCGGTCGCCGGCGCGCCGACGCTCTTCGCCACGGCGCTCAGCTCATCCGCGGTGTCCTCCAGCCGCGGCAGCGCCTCCGTAAGCTTGTCACGATTTACGCTCGCGCCTTGCCAGAAGTTGGCATGCTGTTGGAGACCCGTCATGCGGCGGCAGCGCTGGAGGCCCAGCGCAACAAGACCGACAAGAACGACGCCCGCGGGCTGGCGCAGCTCGTGCGTACCGGGTGGTTCCGCAGCATGCATGTCAAGAGCGAGCAGAGCCACCGGCTGAAGCTCCTGCTGACGAGCCGCCGCCTGCTCAAGCGCAAGCTGGTCGACATCGAGAACGAGATGCGCCAGTCGCTCTGTGGGCGTTGCGCTAACTACCTTTTTTGAGCACCGCGAACTAGACGATCGATTCCATGAAAGTTGTCATAAGCGGGGGATTCATCTGGGTTTTCCGACTCCTATATAGGTCACGTGTGTCCAAGATGGAGCGGGGTAGTCGGTGTCATGGCAGCGTGGCGGCGGGCGATTGAATTGTCGCTTGGAGATGCGGATACGGCGAAGTTGAGATCGATCGCGCAATCGTGAACCGACCAGCCGTGCCGCAGGAGATTGAGGACGCCATCGTTGCCCTTGCCATCGAACAGCCGGCCCTCGGGCAAGTTCGCGTCGCGAACGAACTGAAGAAACGCGGGCTGACCGTGTCGCCCGCCGGCGTGCGCTTCGTGTGGCAGCGCCACGACCTGGAAACCATGACCAAACGGCTCAAGGCGCTGGAGGCCAAGAGCGCCCAGGACGGCCTGGTGCTGACCGAGGCGCAGGTTTCTGAAACGCGTTCCAGCCACACCTCCCTCCACCATGGAAAGATCGCCCGCGGACAAAGCCATCGATTGTTACTGTGCTGCCCGCTGCAGGTGACACCTTCCAGAATAACTGCGGGGGTCTTCAGCGTCTTCATCACTCCGGTCCGCTCATCGATGAAATTGTTCACGCGAGCTCGAACGCGGCCACTCTTCCGAGCCCCGATGCCTCGAGCATGAGGGATCATGGTGCAGGCGCTGGAGCGCCGACCGGATGTGAGGTGATGCGGCCATCGCGGGCTGCATGACGAGAACGGGCTTGGGCTTCGGATCCAGTGTGGCGCGCCGGCTCGATCGCCGCGCTCAGCTGCAACAACAGCAGATAGCGCTCTTTGCTGCATGATGTCAGGAGGCTGGAGCGGTCGCATTGCCAATGCAAAGTAAGCGGTCCTCTGATCACATGGCTTTGACGGCTTGATTTTTTTGCTGGGACCGCGGCGCGACTCGGCTTGTCACGCCGCGAGTTTGGTGGAGCGCTCTCGGCCGCAGTAAGGGATCATCTCCACATCGAAATACAAGCCGCGATGCAAATTCTGGGAGTTGATCGTCGCAAGAATTTGATCATGTGATTTGATGCGGACAAGTTCACCTCGCTGAAGGTTCAACGGAATATCCGGACTGCGATCGCCTGGCTGCAATAGACCGGCTCTCGGATAGCCAGGTTGGCCCCGCCTCGACTGAAGGCGCTGATAAAGCCAGGGACCCGGGCGCCGCAGCCACTTTGGGCGCGGCAGTAACTGGAATACGATTGACCGAGACACCGAGAACAGCTGCAGCAGATACGGATACACCTTGTGTCCCGGCGCCGGCTTGCTGGTGCGCGGCTTGGGGCCGAGCGCGGCGATCCCCGTCAGCCGCATCAGCCGCTGCACACGCTTGCGATTGACGCGACAGCCCTCCGCCCGCAGCATCTCCGCCAGCCGGCGCGAGCCGAGAAACGGCCACGCCATGAACAGCTCGTCGATCCGCCGCATCAGCGCCAGATCGGCGTCGTCATTGGCGGGCGGGGGTCGGTAGACACCCGAGCGCGCCAACGACAGCAACACGCATTGCCGCCGGATCGACAAAACCGGATGGGCGCGATCGAGGGGTGACGACGGCTGAATGAAGGCGGCGTATCGAGGCGGGTGTCGAGCCTGCCAGAACCTCCCGAAAGGAGCGATACGCCATGTCGAGAGATAGCAGTGCGCCCCGAAGGCGCGAATTATCAGTGGAGGAGGGTTCCACCCGGATAGTTGTCGATTGACTCCGGAAGCTGGCGAGCGGCTTGGTCGGGTAGCTGACTGGGTCGGAGCCTCGCGACAAAGGTCACCTTGGGTGGCTGAGCGATCCGGCGGGCCGTAACGTGAGTGAAGCCTGCGCAGGCCTCGAAAGTGACAATGCGAATGCCGACCCTCCTGCTATTTGGGGAAGGCTCCAATGAGCGTGGGAAGCAATCGACACGCGCACCCGCTCGATTCGCCGGGGTAGTGGGCACGGCACGTCGGAAAGGTGGTTCGGGTAATCGGGGGAGACCCGTTCATCGGCGAGGGTAGCGGCCTCAACGTTGCGGAAGGCAGCGGCCAGAACGGGAGTCGGACAGGGTCGTATGAGCGTCGAGGCTGGGTAATGCCGGCGGAGCAAAGGGCCCTGACTTTTTGGCACGCTTTCGAAGACGGTGAGGTGGAGGTGATTGGCGATGAGCCTGCAAACACCGACTACGATCCGGACCGGTCCATACCGCAAGGCGAAGACTGGTTGCGTTCGAGGTGTCGTCGCGCGACACCAGCTTCAAGCGGCCGACCATCGTGGGCCTTGTGGTGAAGCCAATCGGAAAGCCGAATGCCGGAAATCGGCACGTTCGGTTTGATGAGCGGGGATGGGAAACGGAGCGCTGGCCATAGACCCCAAGCTACCGCGCCCATCCTCAACTCTACCTGTCATCCCGTTCCGTCAGCCTGACGCCATCGACGATCCGCTGACCGAGCTTGCCCGAGAGGGCGCTCGCCGAATGCTGGCGCAGGCGCTGATCGCTGAAGCCGACGCCTTCGTTGCCCAATGGGGAAGGACTTGAAATTGCCGGATGGGCGCGACCGCGTCGTCCGTCACGGCCATGGGCCGCAACGCACGATCCAGACCGGGGTCGGGCCTGTTGAGGTCAGGCGCGCCAAGGTGCGCGACCGGGGCGAGGCAGGCGCGGCGGAAAAAATCCGCTTCAACTCGTCGATCCTGCCGAAATGGGCGCGGCGGACCAAGAGTCTCGATGCGCTGTTGCCGGTTCTCTATTTGCGCGGGGTGTCGACCGGCGACTTCCAGGAGGCGCTTGCCGCTCTGCTGGGCAAGGACGCGCCCAAGCTGTCGCCCGCGGTGATCGCGCGGCTGACGGCGGAGTGGCGGGCCGATTACGACGCCTGGCGCCGGCGCGATCTCTCGGCGCGGCAATATGCCCAGGGCATGAGCTCGTCGAGACGCGCGGCGGGCCAGAGATTGACGAGCCTGGTAAGGACGTCGGTGAAGTAGGCTTGCGGATCGACGCCGTGCAATTTGCAGGTTTCGATGAGCAAAGCAATGCAGGCCCAGTTCTCCGCCCCCTGATCGTGGCCGGCAAAGAGCGCGTTTGCGATTGAGCACAATAGTCTACGGGCTTCGTCGCCACCAGCACCCGCATCCCCGCCGCAACCGCGATCATCTCGCCGCCTTCACGGCCCGCAGCACATCCCGCAGCCAGCCGAGATCAACCCCTCTTTGCGCGCGAACCATAGCCCCCGCAATCTCGATCACGATCGACCCTGGCCCGTTCGCAGCCGCATCCGCCGCCCCAACCTCGCGGATCGTCGTCACCACCGGCACGAACATGGGAGTTTCCTCGGCCGGCAGGGTCAGGCGACCAGCCCGCGCAGCCTTACGCCAGGCAAACAGATGCTGCGGCGTGATGTCATGCCGACGGGCGACTTCCGATACGACCGCTCCCGGTGCGTAGGATTCCGCAACGATCCGACCCTTGTCCGCCGACCGCCACCGGCGCCGGCGCCCAACCCCAACGCGGATATCGACACCACCGCGGCGCTCTGAAGTGTCAACTATATGGTCAACCATATATGCGAACCCCTCTGTCCAAGGTGGTCGCATCTTGAGGCTCACGTCGCGCGTGACAAGGTGGGAGCGCAGCACCGCTTACAATGCAAAAAAACCGGTTCCCAGTGGTCTTCCTCCGTGTGGGCTCCCCCTTCACCACAGCACTCTGGCTACGGCCCATGGCCCCATGTGAGGAACTCGTCGGCTTCCAGACGGGGGTGAGCGAGCGGCGGGCGTGTTCAACGATCGGAGCGGATCGCGCCTCGGTCCGCTACCGCAGCCGGCGGCCTGACGATGCTGCGGTCCGGGCACGCCTGCGGGAGTTGGCCGCGCAGCCGCCGTCGGTTCGGATACCGGCGGCTGCATATTCTGCTCACGCGCGAGGGCACCACATGAACCACAAGAAGCTCCGCCGGCTCTATCGCGAGGAGCGGCTGCAGGTGCGCCGGCGTGGCGGGCGCAAGCGGGCGCTGGGCACGCGGGCCCCGATGACGATCCCGCAAGGGCCCAACCAGCGCTGGAGCATGGACTTCTGTCGGATGTTTTCACTGATGGCCGCCGGTTCCGCATCTTGGCTATCGTCGACGACTTCACGCGGGAGTGCCTGGCGCTGGTGCGCCGACACCTCGCTGCCGGGCTGCGGGTCGTGCGTGAACTCGACGCCCTCATCGCCGCGCGCGGCCGTCCGGCCATGTGCGTCTCCGACAACGGCACCGAGCTGACCAGCATGGCGATCCTGCGCTGGTCGCAGGAGCAGCGGTCGAATGGCACTACATCGCGCCGGGCAAGCCGCAGCAGAATGCCTTCGTCGAGAGCTTCAACGGCCGCCTCCGCGACGAACTGCTGAACGAGACCCTGTTCACCTCGCTCGCCCATGCCCGCGAGGCGCTGGCGATCTGGAAAGACGACTACAACACCGTCAGGCCGCACAGCAGCCTCGGCAATCTGCCGCCAGCTGCCTACGCCAAACTCAGCGTGTCCGCGAATGCAACGGGACGGGGCGCTGCGCTACGTCGGGGCTCCGCGCCCCGTCCCGTTGCATCACCGAGCCATCAGCGCTCAAATGAAGCACGGACTCTACTCATCGGCGGATGAAACTTGGGGCTCAGGTCATAACCAGAACCTCTATTATCGGCGGTCCTGGAGACGGCAAGAAGCGGCTTGCGGGCGAGCGTGAGGCAACCTCGGACGACGTCAAGGACGTTAGGCTGAGGCCCGCGAACTCATTGAGACGCTGGCCGGTTGCTCACCGGAGCCGTCGGAATCGAAACTCAGCAGCGTTGCTAAAGCGTCTAATCTGTGAAACCATAAGATATATATTGTTTATTTTGGTAAAATTTCCCACGGTTGCCCTCGTAGCTCGTGAGGAGGTTAATGTCGACCTTGTTCAGCACTACACCATGCAGATTTTCGTAGACCACACGCGCTTCCGCGAGAGCATGTTCTACTAGGTCGATCTTTGTCCGGCCCCATTCGATGACTAACGTATAGAGGTCCACAAACGGTGCAGTCGCTCTAACGTCAACGACCGGCGCGAGCGGAGGGAGATCTACAATAATAAATTCGTAGGTCTGGCGCAGTTGATTAAACAATTCCTTTGCCGCTGCAGATGCAAGAACTTCGGCTGAACCTGTCGATCGAGACTTGATATCGGCCGGCAGAAACGCCAAGTTTGTATAAGGTTCTTTCCAAATCGCGTCCTTCAGAGGTACTTTACCGGTAATTACGTCCACGATTCCGCCCGCGACGCCCGCAGTAATATGACGGGAAAGCGAAGCGGTCCTGAGATCACAATCAACCAGAATGACGCGCGCGCCCTCGCGTGCAGCCAACACTGAAAGGCTTGCGGCCACCGTGGATTTCCCTTCGCCCGGGACCGACGAGGTGAACCCGACGACCTTGCTGGAATCGAGCCTCTCATTCAGAGATAATTTGATGGAGCGGAGAGCCTCGGAATACCGAGAAAATGGCGAGTCGAGCGCAGTCCATACTGCCCTCATATCAGAATTTGGAACTATCGTATGGGGGCCGCTAGTCCTAGCTGCCTCCAAAAACTTCTTTGGCCGAGAATGATCCACCTTTGGAAGCATGGCAATACAAGCAGTATGCAGTACGCTCTCAACTTGTCCGCTAGTCCGGAATGCACGGTCCATCATTTCTCGTAGCGCCCCGACTCCGACTCCTAAAGCGAGACCTCCTGCTAAGGCAAGCGCGAGGATCGGGGTCCCACCATAGGCTTGAGTGGCTTGGACGCTCTTGAGATAAAGCGCGCTTCGGTAATGGGCAACGACTGCTGCTGAACTGCTTCCATATAACGCTGAAGAAATGTATCCTCAAGCGCTCGGGATCGCTGGGCGGAGTTCTCAAGTTCACGCAGGGTTACTTGCGCCTGGTTTGTGGTCTGAGAATGCGCCACGGTCTCATCAAGAATTTCTCGAGCGCGGCCTGTTGTTGCTTTGCTATCTCGTATTCGCTCTTGTAAGTCTCGGCAATCCGACGCAATTCGTCAAGAATAGATCTGTGGATTTCGGTGATCTGACGGCGCAGCTTTTCCACTGCAAGGTGATCTCGCCCATAGCGGGCCGAAAAGTCGGCCTCTTGATTTACATATTCGAGGTACCTCGAGCGTAATTGTGTTATGATTGGATTATTTAATGTATCGGAAACTGTGGCAGCAGTAGTGGAGCCTGGTACGTAGGCGTGGAGCACGACTTCAATTCGGTCGAGACGTGCCCGGGCCTCTGACGCACGCCCGCGAGCTCTGACGAGCTCTCTGTTGAGGTCGGACATCTGTTGCTCGTTCATCAGTCGCCCGTCAGCGGCGACGATGTTATTCTTTTCCTTAAAGTCGACAATGGCATGTTCGGCGGCCGAGCTTTGGGCACGCAGCTCCGGGAGGCGATCTTGTAACCAAGCGCCTGCGAGCTTAGCTGCTTGGCGGCGTGCATCAAGTCGGTCCGCAATATATGCGTCGCCGACCGCATTTGCGATCTGGGCCGCGCGCTCCGGGTCAGTCGACTTAAACTTGATCTCTATTACGGAGCTGCCACCCACTTTGGTAACGGTCAAGCGTTTCTGGAAAGCGTTTAAGACAGCCTCGGTCAGCTCAGCCTCCGACGGCGGTGGCGGCACAGATCGAATGCACCAGAAAAGAAATTCAGATTGAAATGATCCCACGAATTCCGGATCCTCGGTCAGACGTAGGTTTTTAATGACTGCCAGGGCAACGTTGTCAGACCTAAGGAGTTGGAGCTGGCTCTCCATCGCCATAAAATCCAAATTCATTTCGCTGAGTATCGGCGGCTGTTGAAGCACCTGAACCTTGCGCGCATCGATGATGAGACTTGCTTGCGCGGTGAAGCTTTTGGGGGTTGTGAATACGTACACCGCTGCTAGGGCGACGGTCAGCAGCGTAAGGGACAGGATGATGATGTAGCGGCGGCGCAGGAAGCCTAAAACGATAGTGACCATCTCTGCAGGCGAGGAGGTTGTCAGCGCGACCTCCTGGTCTGCGGCAAAGAGGGCTCGGTTAGTCTGTAACATCTTGTCACCATGCGTTAGAATTCAGCTTACAAATGAATGATCGCCCTCATCACCTAGCCTATTGGTACAAATGGTCTGTCAGGCGTTGGCGATCCGCGATAAGCCGGCAACATTGAGGAATCGAATTGTTTTTCGCGTAGGAAGATCGATCAACTTCCTCGCCTTGAACTCCGCCAAAGTTCTGCAAACCGTTTCGAGAGATGTGCCGACGTGGTCTGCCATGTCGGCCCTGGGCAGCAAAAGCTGAAGGCAGTCGAAGCGCTTTGGATCTTTCGGTAAATGACTGCGAATGCCCAGCAGCAACGAAGCGATGCGGGAGATGCTGTTCTTCTTACATATTGTCAGCAGAAGGGACAGCATTTCGTCCTGCATCTGATCGGCGTCGCGCAAGCTGGCCGGCGTGTATTGTCCGTTTATAATATTGTGCCTGACGATGTGGCATGGGGTTACCGTCTCTGCTGTAAAAAGCCGACTCAAGGCGAGAGCGGGCATGATGTCCCCGGGCCAATAGAATGCGAGGATTTGACGGTTTCCGTTCTCAAGGAGCCGGACAGCCCGGACTACACCTTGTAGGACCTTAATTGTCTGTCCCTGCTGCTCGCCTTGCCAAAAGAGCGCGCGCCCACGTGGCACCACACTAACTCCGAATTCTCGCCGTGCGACGCGTCCGCTCTGGAGAAGTTCGCTCGCATCCCTCGGAGTGTGATTTCGAGATTGCGTGAACGCGGGTGCGAGCATGAATAACCTGCATCAATGGTGCGAAGTTCAGAGAATAGTGATTGGTATAATGGCGGAAACCAATTCAAGCTGAAGGACTAGGCG
>CAVRVX010000037.1:0-480867 GCA_963724735.1 uncultured Alphaproteobacteria bacterium | reverse complement strand
GGGGCCGTTGCGTCTCGCCTTCAGCAGACTGCCGCCGCCGGTTTCCGGCAGTCTCGTTCGCACGTGATCACGATGCCGGCCATGCGCCGCAGCCGGGCAGCGACGGCGCTCTTCTCCGCCTCGTCAACCATCCGCGCCTCCAGCGTCTTGATGTGTTCCCGACAGGTGCGCGATCTGCTCGAGGTAGAGGCGGGCCAAATCCCGGACCCGTATCTGAGCGTTCGTTGACGCATTCAACGTCGAGGGAGCAAGGAGCATAAGCAATCGACGGTGTCGGGCGAACGGAGCGCCATTGCGTAGATCAAGTATCACACGGATAGAGTCGTGCATCCAAGTCGCCGGGACCGCTTGAGAACTGCCGCGGAACGAGGCCCACCCAGGCGGCGAGAGGACGGCACAATTCCACGAGTCATGACACCTACAGCAACCAGTCTTCCCGCTTTCAGCCAGGGCTGTAGTTGTTTCCGGGCCCGGATTCGAGGGTGATGAACGAGACACGCTGGAAGACGACGATCCCATTTGCTGGCAGACGGGCGTTGAAATCGCCGTGGGCAGAGATCAACCTTCCCGTATTCGTCACACCACCGCCTCCGTAAGATCGTGATCACGCGCGCCTAACGAAAAAGTCCGCACCCTGACTCTCAGCGGGCGCGTGTCTGGTGCGGGCGAAGTTCGTGAGCATGAACTGCATGCTCTTGTGACTGCACGGTGCTCCAGCGTACCCGCGCTGCGCATCGCGCGGATCATGATCGAGTTTACGACCAGGTCATAGACGGGGGTGCTTCATGCAGATGGGCGGGTTCGCCATGGCAGCGTCAGTCAGATGGCACTCTTCGCCAATTCGCTGCGCTGCAACGGCGCCTCTTGCATCCTGAAGGGCAGACCGTCCGTGGCCCGGCTGGCATCGTCACGGCAGCCCGTGACCCGGAAGAGACATCCGCTGGCGCTGGATTGCTCTACGCAACCAGACCATCGCCCGCTTTGCACATCGTGGCCTCAGTGACCCAGGTGGCCGTTTCGACGGCTATTGGCTTGAGGAGGATCAATGCGAATTTAACAGGATTGGATCATAAGCTGATCCATGGCCTCATGGGATTTTTTCCCACGCATTTTGTAGCTGCTTATCGACATTATTCGTTGGAATTTCAGAGGGTTGAATGTTCTTTGCGATCTCGTGGCCGACTGAGTAGGCGATTTTGACCGTTCAGAGGCTATTCGCTCTTAAAGGGGACGACCGTCTACAAAATAGAGCCAACCGCTTCCATCGCTTGCGCAAGCGAAGGCTCCTTTCCGACCACAGCATTGGAGCGCTGGTCGTGACGGACATTGAAGGCGCGACCGTGGGCATTATTTCGGAACGTGACATCGTACGTGTGCTTGGCGCATGCGGCCGCGCCGCTCTCGACATGCCAGTCGCCGATGTCATGACGCGTAAGGTCATGACCGGCAGTCGAAACGACAGGGTAGACGATATCATGCAGCGCATGACCGAGAGCAGGCTCCGCCATCTGCCAGTAGTCCAGGAGGGACGGCTCATCGGCATCGTGTCGATCCGCGACGTGGTTAAGTTGCGGCTCGAGGAGATGGAGCAGGATTTCGACCGTGTTGCGTGAATGCGCCGACTTAAAAATTCCGCGAACGCCAAGATGCGTTGCAACAAGAGGCCCATTTGAAACATGCTAAATTTCCGAAAATATTCTAATACCCAAGGGAGTTTCCCGTTTCTGCCGGGGTGGCAGTAGCAGTTTGACGTTTGCAGCAGTCGTCAGGAACTGATGGCGCGGATGGCCAACGCTCCGTTTCCCATCCCCCTGCTCATCAAACCAAACGTGCCGATTTCCGGCATTCGGCTTTCGGATTGGCTTCAACACAAGGCCCCGCGATGGTCGGCCGCGTGAGGCTGGTGTCGTGCGACGACACCTCGAACACAACCAGCTTCGCCTTGTGCCATGCCAGCTTTCTTCGACCGGTCCGCTTCGTACTCCACCGTCCGGAATGATATTGAACAATGTATCGGTGATGCAATCCACCCAGGATCGGCCGGCCGATTATCCGGCCAACGGCCTCGATCGCACGCGAGATCGGCGCATCCTTGTCCAGCAGAGGCGTGTGCGCGTCTCGTTGTAGTAAGCGAGGTATGACCGCAGCAGGTGCCGCAGGTGGCGCTCGCCAAAGACAATCACGTGATCAATACACTCCCGCCGGATCGACCCAATCAGCCGCTCCGCATATCCGTTTTGCCACGGCGACCGCGGTGATGTGGGTCGATCGCCGATGCCCATGGCGCGAAGCACGCTTTTCGGACGTAATGAAATCAATGGCTAGCGCTGCACTTCAAAAGAAACTTCGAAGATCAGGCCTTGGAGGCCTTCGCGTTGGAGCATCAGGTCTGGGGCCGAGGAACCAGCGTTCCCGCCCGACGGCAGATTTCCCGGTTTTTCGTGGAAAGCGCCCAATTCGCGGGTTTCGGCGCAGTCCCGGTATCTGGAGACGGTTCACGAAGTTGCGCTGCCCACTCTCGGTGGGTTTGCCGCCATCCGTTTCCCCGGAAACGGAGACGGCCATGACAGAGATGGTTCGAATGTGGCGCTTACGGCGTAGGAAGGCCGATATTGTGTTGCCGAGACCACTCCGCCGGCAGATCCGGCGAGGCCGCGCATCCACGCTCGCTGGAGCTTGCTGCTCGATAGCCGCTTTGACTAGATTGGGTGCGAGAGGTGAGCGAGATCGTCATATTCACTTTGCGGACGCTGCAGCCCTTCGCGTTCCGCGATGCTTTGTGCAGTTGCAGTTACGTCAGAGGCAAGTTCCTCGAGCCAACGGTGTCCGCTGGCAATCGACGCGACCAACAGGGTGCCCGAGTTTCGGAGCGGATCGGGACGGCGACGCCGTGGTGAATTTCCCTGTCCCGATCGCAAATGTCATCCGGTTGGCGAGGGACGACGAATTGGGCGACGCTGTCGCCCGATGTGGGACGCCTGGAGATTGCTGTGGTCACTTCTGATCGGGTTCTTCCGATCGCGCGCGTCACTTGAAGCCGAGAACCTGGCCCGGCGTCAGCAGATCATCGTCCTGTGGCGGACCGCGCCGAAGAGGTTGAGCTTCAACGGTCTCTACTGGTCGATATTCGTCGGTCTCTATCGACTGTTTCCGGACCTGCGAGATGCACTTGCGGTCGTCAGGCCCGAGACCGTCATCCGCTGGCACCGAGCGGGGTTCAGAGCCTATTGGCGTTGGCGGTCGAGGCCGCGACGGGGACGACCGACGGTGCCGCTTGAGGTTCGCCAATTGATCCGGGAGATGAGCCTTGCCAATCCGCTATGGGGAGCCCCGCGGATCCATGGCGAATTGCTCAAGCTTGGCATCGATATCGGGCAAACGAGTGTGGCGAATGGGATGGACCGGCCGTGCTCCCGCCCCTAACGGCTATCAGAGCCGGCGGGGGCTTTAAGAGCACGAGGAGCACATGCCATGCCTAGCAAAGCAGACACCGCAGTTGCACGCACCATTGGTATCGATACCGGTAAGAACACGCTGCATATGATTGGCCTGGATGAGAAAGGCGCGATCGTACTGCGCGAAAAGGTCTCTCGGACCCGGATTGCCACACGACTTGCGAACGTTCCGCCATGCCTCATCGGCATCGAAGCCGGCATGGCTTCTCATCACGTAGCGCGTGAGCTCGTTGCACTCGGTCATGAGGTCAAGCAGGTGCCGCCAGCCTATTCCAAACCGTTCCGGCAAGGTCACAAGAACGACTTCCGGGATGCGCACGCGGTCGCGGAAGCTGCCGGACGCCCGTCAACGCGGTGCGTTCCGATAAAGACCGACGGGCAACTGGATGTGCAGGCGTTACATCGCGTGCGGTCTCGCCTGATCAGCAATCGGACGGCTGTGATCAATCAGATTCGCGGCTTTCTCTTGGAGCACGGCATCCCAGTCCGGCAGGGACATCACTTCCTGCGACAGCAGCTGCCTCAGCTTCTGGCCGCGCGCGCCGATGTGCTATCGCCCCGAATGATCAGGATCATCGGGGACCTTATGGCTGATTGGAACTATCTCGATGAGCGCATCGAAAGGCTGACGGATGAGATCGAAGCCCTGGCGCGCGCTGACGAAGGCTGCCAGCGGCTGATCACGGTTCCAGGGATCGGGCCGCTCATTTCCAGTGCGATGGTGGCTGCGATCGGCAATGGCGCTGCCTTTTGCAAAGGCCGTGATTTTGCGGCCTGGCTTGGCTTGGTGCCGAAGCAAATGTCGACGGGTGATCGCACCATCCTTGGCCGTATCACCAAGCGCGGAAACCGCCATCTACGCATGCTCTTCATCCAAGGCGCGCGTGCCATCCTGCTACGACCGGCAAGTTGGGCAAAACATAGCTTTGGATCGTGGCTCGCCGCCGCAGCACGGCGATTGCATCGCAATGTTCTGAGCGTTGCGCTCGCCAACAAGCTGGCGCGGATCGCTTGGACTGTCTTGGCGCAGGGCCGTCGCTACGAGGCCCGCGTTGAGCCGCGTGTCGAACCGGCAACGGCTTATTAATCAGTCCATAAGTAGTTGCACATTTTTGTTGACAGGGCGAATTCGTCTGATTCTGAAGGGAGATGAAACCAGACGATGCTCGCAAGTTGGATCACACGACGCTGGAAGAGATGCGCATCCGCGCCGTGCGCAGCGTACAGGCTGGCGAAAGTCCCGAGGTTGTCGCACGATCCATGCGGATCAACCGCCGTACGATCTATGGCTGGCTGGCGCAGTATCGGCGAGGTGGCTGGGGAGCGCTGAAAGCCAAGCCGCTTTTGGGCAGGCCGCCCAAACTGGATGCGCGCGCCTTGCAATGGATTTACAACACCATCACGCAGAAGAACCCGTTGCAACTGAAGTTCGCCTTCGCGCTGTGGACGCGTGCCATGGTGGCAAAGCTGATCAAGGATAAGTTTGGGGTCGTGGTGAGCGCCAATTCGGTTGGTCGACTGCTGGCGCAACTTGGCATCACTTGCCAGAAGCCCTTGCACCGTGCGCAGGAGCGCGACGAGGCTGTGGTCGAGCAATGGCTCAGGAAGGACTACCCGAAGATCAAAGCCCTGGCGCAGCGAGAAAAGGCCGAGATCTTCTTTGGCGACGCCGCCCACATGCGCTCCGATCATCATGCCGGGCGCACGTGGGGTAAGAGGGGCGCAACCCCCATCGTCGAAACCACGGGTGCGCGCCATCGCATGAGCCTGATCTCGGCGATTACCGCGCGCGGCCATATGCGGTTCATGATCAAAGAAAAGGGTGGGGTGAATGCAGCGGTCTTCATCGAGTTTCTCAAGCGCCTGATGGCCGGCGCCAAGCGCGCGATTTTCTTGATCGTCGATCGCGGCCCCGCCCACATTGCCAAGAAGACCAGAGCTTTTGTCGACAGCCAACACGGCAGACTGCGGCTGTTTTTTCTGCCGCCCTATTCGCCCGACCGCAATCCAGACGAACTGGTCTGGAAACACCTCAAGGCCGACACTGTTGGCCGCATGACAATTACCGACAAGGCCGATTTCAAAGTCAAGGTCCGCGCATCTATGCGCCAACTGCAAAACGACCCAGAAAAAATCCGGTCATTCTACCAAAAACCATCGCTCAAATATGCCGCCTGAGAGTGCATTTACTTATGGACTGATTAATAATCGAGCATGACTGAAAGCATAGAGGGCAGGTTCAAAATGGAGCGCTAACGTCAACGGCGACGAAAACCGGAAAATTCCTGCCGAGGTCTGCGAGTTGGATTGAGGAGATGGAGAAACGGTCTCACCGTCGCATCCGTGATCTTGATATACTTGCGGCCTTTCAGGGCCTTGTGGCGAATGAGATCGGATGCGCGCGGATATCCATGATGGCCAGGGAGCAAAACACTCCCTTCAATAGGCCGAATACAGATGCGCGAGACCAATTATCTCCAGATCGCCACATCCAGCTTGCACCGCACGGCCGGTCCAGTGCAGCGAGGCTAGCTGCCATTCCAGCGGGTGAGAGTCCCGCCAACAGAGATGCTATGGGGCGGCGGCGAGGATATTGTATCCATCGGCGCTGATGTGAATTGATGGAGCGCCCCGTGCAGAAGTTGAATGACCTGAGCCGATGCCTCACCTCCCTCCAACCGGACGGCACGCTGATCGCCGTCATCGAAATGGGTCTTTCGAGTTGGCTTGTTGCGGGCATCGTCCCTGGCGTCGAGCGTCAGCCGTTGAAGAAGCTCGCCGTCGACGAGAACGCCTTGCTGAAGCTGTTGCATCGATGGCGCGATGAAGCCGAGAAGGCAGGACACAGGATCACACGCATCACTGTCGCCTTCGAGGCCGGCCGGGACGGCTTCTGGCTGGCGCGCTGGCTCATGGCACGCGACATCGAGGCCCACGTCATTCATGCATCGAGCGTAGCCGTGTCGCGTGAACATCGACGCGCGAAGACCGACCGTCTCGACACCGAGCTGCTAAAACGCGCCTTTCTCGGCTGGCTACGCGGCGAGCGTGATCATTGCAAGATGGTAGCGATCCCGACGATCAATGACGAAGACGCCAAGCGGCCCAACCGCGAGCGCGAAAGCCTCGTCGGAGAGCAAAGTCGGATCATCAACCGAATCAAAGCAACATTGGCCCGGCTCGGCATCCGTGGCTTCAATCCCAAGCTGAAGAAAGCTTCCGAACGACTTGGAGGCTTGCGCACGCCCGAGGGCGAGCCGATCGCGCCCAACACGTTGGCTGAGCTGCGCCGCGACATGGTGCGCCGGCGGCTCGTCAATGATCAGATACGGCAGATCGAGGATGCTCGCCTGGAGCGTCTCAAGCAGGCGCCCAGTGATGGACCACACGCAATGGTGCGTTTGTTGGCGCGCGTGATCGGGGTTGGCATCGAGACGGCCGACATGCTGGTGCAGGAGGTGCTGTCGCGAAACATGCGCGACCGACGGGCCGTAGCGCGTTATGCCGGCCTCACGGGCTCGCCCGACGAGAGCGGCAGAAAACGCCGGGAGAAAGGGCTGGCGCGTTCGGGCAACGCGCGAGTTCGACGGGGCATGATCCAATTGGCGTGGCGATTTCTCATATTCCAGAAGGACAGCGCCTTGGCGCAGTGGTTTCGAGCCCGCACCGAAAACGCCCGCGGCACTCGCAAGACCATGGTCGTGGCCTTGGCGCGCAAGCTTCTGATCGCCCTGTGGCGGCTCGTGCGGGAGGGCGTGGTGCCGGACGGCGTCATTCTGCGTCCCGCACAATGACCGGAGGACGAAGAAGGCACCCACAGTTTGGCCCGGGATCCCGTTTCTTCGCCCCGACCGCAGTTTCAAAGCGGGCGCGTGCCGGAGCTGTCAAGGTTGGCCGTCGCACCAACCTTGCGGCATTCGTTCTTGCCAGGCCAACCTTGACAGCTCCAGCACGCTGCCGGCTTGGTGCGGTCGGGATGACGATCAGAGGGGAGCCCGCTTTCGGGCGCGGATTTATCGCGCCACAACCTTGTATTCGGTGGGTCCAAGGACCCGAACCATGAGCAGTCATAGGCATCGGTTGCGAAGCTCCGAAGCGGCGACCCATTCTCGGTTACAGCGTGATAGGCCATGGAGTAGTGGATGGTCAGGAGTTTGCGGACATCGAAGCGTATGGGGTGCAACGGTGGCTTGGTGAACTGGCGCTTGCACTCAGGCAGGAGACTTACCGACCGGACCCCATCAGAAGAGTGTTTATACCGAAAGCCAATGGCAAACTCAGACCGTTGGGCATCTCGACCTTGCGCGATCGGGTCTGCATGACAGCAGCAATGCTGGTGCTGGAACCGATCTTCGAAGCCGATCTTCCACCCGAGCAGTATGCATACCGTCCTGGGCGAAATGCTCAACAGGCGGTGGTCGAGGTGGAAGCACTGCTGTTTCGCGGCCACCCGGAAGTCGTTGACGCCGACCTCGCGGACTACTTCGGGAGCATTCCGCATGCCGAGCTATTAAAGTCGGTAGCGCGCCGGATTGTTGATCGGCGCGTGCTACATCTGATCAAGATGTGGCTGGAAAGCCCCGTGGAAGAAACCGACGATCGAGGAAGGAAGACACGCACGACGGAGGCTCGGGACGACAGGCGCGGCATTCCGCAAGGCTCACCGATCTCACCACTGCTGGCTAACTTGTACATGCGCCGGTTTGTGTTGGGATGGAAGATGCTCGGGTTGGAGCGAAGCCTCGGCACTCGCATCGTGACTTACGCCGACGATCTCGTGATCTTGTGCCGGAAGGGCAAGGCCAAAGAAGCCTTGCAACGGCTGCGCGAGATCATGAGAAAGCTGAAGCTCACGGTCAACGAGGAGAAGACACGAATCTGCAAGGTGCCAGAAGAAGAGTTCGACTTCCTGGGATACTCGTTCGGGCGGATGTACTCAGCGAGAACCGGCCAGGCGCGCCTGGGATACCGGCCATCGAAGAAGAGCATCAAGCGCATGGTGGAAACCATCCACGCGCTGACAGCCCGAACCGGGACATGGCAAGACACCACAGAGCTGGTGAACAAGTTGAACCGCACGCTGCGCGGCTGGGCGAACTACTTCAATGTAGGCACCGTCACCAAAGCGTACCGGGCGCTCGACAACTACACCGCTGTGCGGTTGCGCCGGTGGTTGCGCATCAAGCACAAGGTCAGGCGACGCAGGGGCGGGACCTATCCACTCTCGCACCTCTATGGGCACTTCGGGCTCGTACGCCTGGGCCGGCTTGGACACGACGTGCCGTGGGTGAAGGCGTGAAGTTCTGTCCGAGAGCCGGATGCGGGAGACCCGCCTGTCCGGTTCGATGAGCGGAATGTGGAAACGGAGTCACGGTCGAACCACTAAGGCACCGCCAAACGAAAGAGGCGGCAACAGATATGTTCAGCCTACAGCCACCGCGCCACATTCCGACTCTACCTATCTCTATAATCGCCCGGTTGAGGGCTTGCCGCGCATTGTCTCAGGGAGCTTTCTCGAACATATGCGCGCTTGCTTATAATAGACCTGCGCACGAGCAGAGAAATTCGACGAACTTCGAGCGTTCGGGCATTTTCTGCGGCGAACCGGTTCCCACTTCGCGCCGGAAGGTGCTCCAACGGGGCGAACTCCTCACGGGGGCGCGATCGAGAAGCCAAAGGCGCGGTCGAGCTCGATACGCTCGGCCGTAGCGGCGGTGGCCCAGCGGATCGTGGCGGCAAGTCCGCCGAACGAATAGAAGTGGGGCGCGACCTCGCCGTAGCGCCCGTTGGCGCAAGCTTCGGCGACGGGGCGCACCAGCCGGTCGGGCGTCATCAGCGCAAACATGTTCCTGGCGAGGCCGGCGTTGCGCGCGAGCGCAAGCGCCGACGTCTTGACCCCGCACACCCGCGCAAAGCGCAGCAGATCGGGCAGCGTGGCCGGGCCTGCGAAGCCCACCCGCACCGGATGATCGATGCCGAGATCGCGCAGGCGCGCGAGCCAGCGCAGGATGGACTCCGCCGCGAAAGCGAACTGCGTCACGAGGTGCACGCGCAATCCCGTTTGGTCCGCCGCCTCGATCTTCGCTGCAAGGACGCGGTCGAGATCGAGCGGGGCAATGCGTGGATGTCCATCCGGATAGCCGGCGATGCCGATCTCCTCGATGCCGTGGTCCTGCAAGAGGCCGCTCTCGATCAGATCGATCGCCGCGTGGAACGGGCCGGCGGGTTCCGCCCGATCGCCGGCGATGATCAGTGCGCGGCGCACCCCCGCCCGATCGGCCATGCGCGCAAGCCATGCCGCGAGCGCTCCGGCGCTGGCAAAATTGCGCACCGCGACGTGCGGAATGGGCTCGATGCCGTGCGCGCGCAAGGCGGTGGCGACCTCGAGCTGCGCCTCGGCGGGAAGGCTGGGCGCCGCGCTGACGTAAACGGCGACGTCGGCGCGACGGTCCTGCAACGCTGCGAGATCGGCCGGCACAAGCCGCGTCGTCTCGAACGAGGCCTTGCGCAGAAAGTCCGCGATCGGGCGGGCGGCCTCCGCAGCCTTGCCGGCTTCGATCTGGGCCGCCGATGCGGCCGCCGATGCGATTGTGTCGAGATCGCCCATGAGCGTCACCGTCGCCGTTAGAGCGAATTCCGTTCCAGGGGGATCGGAATTCGCTCTCGTTATCCTTTCGTGGTCGCATTTTCTGCGGCGAACCGGTTTCCACTTCGCCGGAAAATGCTCTAATCGCGCCGCCGCGAAATCACGTAAGATTCGTCGTAGAACCACAACCCGCCATGCTTGCGCAGCACCTCGCAGGTGGCGTCGAGATAGCGGGCGTCGGCCACTGCGCTCGCAAGCCGGTCATCCTCGACCTGAGCGACGTAGATTGCCGCATTCCACGCCGCAAACAGCGTCGACGTGCCGATCGATTGGCCGACTTCGGAGGGCAGCGTGTGCATGTCGTAGCGGAACAGCGAGCGGCCGTCGGCATAGGCGTTGAAATTCAGGTCGCGGCCCGCCAGTCCCAGCTCCTGCTTGACCGCCTTGAGAATCTGATGCCGGTCGTGAATGAACGGGTTGTCGCCGGGCCACAGCCGCTGGACGATTTCCTGGCCCGGATCGTTCCCGTGCGAATGCACGGCGATCAGCCGGCCGCCTGGACCGAGCGCGCGTGCGAGCGGCGCAATCACCCGTTTGACCTTGAAGTCGAGGGGGGAGCGGGCGCGGTAGGGCTGCGAGGCGATGACAAGATCGTAGCCCGCGGTCGTGCCGCCCGGTCGCGGGATGATCGGATCGAGCAGGAACTTGTGGTCCTCGCGATAGATCACCAGGACCACCGGCCGCTCATACACCGGATTGCCGGTGGCGGGGCTCACGCGCGCCTTCCAGTTCTCGGCCAGGAATTCTTCCAGCCCGCTGATCTGTTCTTCGAAGCGATGCGCCGAATTGCCGACCAGCGGCAATTCGCGCCACACGAGGCTCGACGCCGCGCTCAGCGACTTGACCACGAGCCAGGGCGCGTCAGCGTAAGCGAGGTTGGTCAACACGAGCACGCTCGCTGGGTGCTCGAAAAAGCGGTCCGCCATCTTCTGCAGCGTCAGGCGGATGTCCTCCACGCTGATCTCCTTGCCGACGACGTAGAACGGCATGTGCGGAAAGCGGTCGTGCATGGCGCGCAAGACGCGCGCGAGCACGGTGCCGTCGCCGACGCCGGCGTCGAACACGCGCACGGCCGGCGGGCGCGGATGAATGTTGGCGAGCTCCAGCGTGACGCGGCGGGCAATGACCCACTTTTCGCTGCACGTATTCACGAACAGCAGATATTTCTGCCGGTTGTCGAAGAAGCGGAAATTGCGCTGCGGATCGTAGTCGCTGCGCGGCTCGGGCGGACTGAGGGGCGGGGAATATTGCGGGGCGACCGCGGCGATCGCAGGCGTGGCGATCGCTGCGGGCGCGTCGGGCCGGTTGCTTTCCATGAAGGCGCGGATGCGATCGACCGTGTCGGTGGTGACGCGGCCGCCGTTGCGCAGGCGGGCGGCGAGCTTGCCGTCGTTGACGGCGCGCCGGCCAAAGGTCGACTTGGCGACCCCCGTTTGCCGGCAGTAAGTCGAGATTTCCTGCAGCAACTCCTGCGCGGTCATCGGCGTATCCTCGTCGAGCGAGGGCCGCATTCTCACGTACGGCCTTGATTGCCCGGCTAGCCAATTCGAGGCGCGAGGCCCGGTTCCGTCAACCACAAAATGTCCCACTCAGGGAGTGGGATCGAAGCGGGCAGCCTCCCATTCCGGTGGTCATGCCCTCGCGCGAAGCGAGGCATCCAGTCATAACGGAAAGCGTGTTGTTTACTGGATCGCCCGCTTCCTCCGCGGGCGATGACGCTAGAAGGTCGGTCGATTCCAAGGCAATTCATCGCCGCTCTAACGCCGCCCGTCCGCTGACAGCGTCAGGCGGCCGATTTCGGCGATGCCGACCTCGCCTGGGCGAAAGCCGCGCGACACGACCTCGCACGTCCAGGAGCCCGGTCGGCCGGCGATGCGGTAGAGATTGTAGCCGGCGGGCTCGTCATGGCCGTCAAGGGCTGCGGAAGCGGACGGCACGCCGATCGCCGGGATCGGGCCACGCGGGCCGTCGAGCCAGACCAGCGCGCGGCGGTGATCATGGCCATGCAGCACCAGCTCGGCGCCTGCGAGCGCCAGCGCGCGGCGAAATGAGGCGGCATCGGTGAGGCGCTTGTGCGGGCTTGTCCGTCCGCGCCGCGGCGGGTGATGAATCAGCACGACCCGGAACAGGCCTTCGTCGTTGAGTTTTTGCAGAAGTTCCCCGGTGCGGGCGATTTGTTCCGCACCGAGCCGTCCTGCCGCCGATAGCGGCAGCGTCGGCGCGGCGCTGGAGAGCCCGATCAGGGCGACCGGCCCGCGCCGCCGCACGAAGGGGAAGCGCCCCGCGTTCGGATCGCGGCCGGCTTCGGCATCGCCTTGCATGAAGGCGCTCCAATGCTTGTCCCAGTAGGGCAGCGCCGCGCGCACATAGGCGTCGTGATTGCCCGGCACGACGGTGACGTCGGCTGACGTGCCCAGCCGGTCGAGCCAGGCCTGCCCCACCGCGAACTCTTCCGGCAGCGCGATATTGACGAGGTCGCCGGTGACCGCGGTGTGGTCATGCGACTGGCCGGCGAGGTCGCGCGTGAGCGCATCGAGCGCCTCCAGCCGATGCACCGCGGACCGGCGGCGTCTCCAGTTCACGTAGCCGAACAGCCGTTTGGAGGCGAGATCGCTCAAGCGCGGCCGCGGCAGCGGACCAATATGGGGGTCGGACAAATGGGCGAGCAGGAACATCCGTTTTGCGTCGACCCGAGCGGATCATGAACTGCCGATCAGAATTCCGGCGAGAAAGACGAGCAGGCCGCCGATGACGACCTGAAACGCGGCCGCCAGGAAGGGTGTATCCATGAAACGGTGGCGGACATAGGAGATCGCCGCGAGCTCGACCGCAACCACCGCCACGGCGAATGCGGTCGCCGTAAAGAAATTCGGAATGAGATACGGCAGAGTGTGGCCGAGGCCGCCGATCGCCGTCATCGCCCCGCACACGCCGCCGCGCAGCCACGGCGAGCCGCGGCCGGTAAGCGAGCCGTCGTCGGACAGGGCCTCCGCAAAGCCCATGGAGATGCCGGCGCCGACCGAGGCGGCGAGTCCGACCAGGAATGTCGCCCCAGTGTTATGGGTCGCGAACGCCGCCGCAAACAGCGGCGCAAGCGTCGACACCGAGCCGTCCATCAGACCGGCGAGCCCCGGCTGCACGTATTGGAGCACGAACATGCGCCGCGCGGTCTCGTCCTCCTTGGCGCGCGCAGCCGGCGTGAGAATGCGGCCCTCCAGCGATTCCGCCAGCCGCTCATGTCCCTCTTCGGCTTCCGCGAGACGCGCCAAGAGATCGCGCACGGAGGGATCGCTCGCCCGCTCCGCCGCCTTGCGGTAGAAGCGGGCGTTCTCGTATTCGATCGTCTCGGCGTATTTGCGCACCTGATCGAGCCCGAGCGGCTGCACCAGCCAGACCGGCCGGTGGCGGACGAAGCCCTTCACGTCCTGGCGGCGGATCAGCGGGACATGTTCACCGAACTTCTTCTGGTACAGTTTGAACAACCAGCCGTGGTGCTTGATTTCCTCCTCCGCCATGCGGCCGAGCATCTCGGCCGACTGTGGATATTGACTGCGCAAGCCCTGGGCGAAGTCGCGGTAGACGCGGCTGTCCTCCTCTTCGCTCGAAATCGCAAGAGCGAGGAGTTCTTGCTCGGTGAGATCAGCAAAACGTTTCATGGCCGCTCCGACTAGTTTGGAATATTTCTATACAACGCGGGGGCCAAAGGAAAACGGCAACGACCGCATGGCCGATTTGTCGGCGTGCATGACTTCGACTCGTGCGCGACCGCCGGGCCGGCCTTCGGCGCACGGCCGGATTATGCGAAAATGATTCGATGAATCGCCTGATCGAGGATCGAATGCACCCGGTGCGCAGCATGTCGCGCCTGCGGGAGTTTTGCGAGCCGGCGGTGCGCCGCGCGCTCCATATCTATTGGCGTTTCCGCCGGGGCATGACGCTGGGCGTGCGTGCGCTTGTTCTCGATGATCAGAACCGCGTCTTCCTGGTCAAGCACAGCTATGTCAGCGGCTGGCATCTGCCGGGCGGCGGGGTCGAAGTCGGCGAGACCATGCTGGAGTTGCTTGCGCGCGAACTGATGGAAGAGGGCAATATCGAGGTTCGCGGAACCCCGGTTCTGCACGGCGCCTATTTCAATGGGCAGGTCTCGCGCCGCGACCACGTCACGCTCTATGTCGTGCGCGATTTCCATCAGGAGGCGCCGCACAATCCCACACCCGAGATCATCGCCACCGGCTTTTTTGCGGTCGACGCGCTTCCCGCCGACACGACGCGCGCGACCCGCGCCCGCATCGCCGAGTATTTCCACGGCACGCCGCTGTCGGAGCGGTGGTAGGGCGTTCGGCGAAGCCGACATTCGACGTTCTGATATGACTTACCGCGTGACGCGATAGACGAGGCTTGCGCAATCATGAGCGCGCGCTTCACGCGCGCGCTCGCGCACCCGGCGGGTGGGCCATTCGTCGGCTTGCATGGGCTGCTTGGCAGCCCGCTACTCGGCGCCGCTCGCCGCCTCGCGCGGCTGTTCCCCGCCGCCTTCGGCCTTCTGCTTGGCCTCCAGGTCTTCGCCCGTCTCCTGGTCGACGACCTTCATCGAGAGCCGCACCTTGCCGCGCTCGTCGAAGCCGAGCAGCTTGACCTTGACCTTGTCGCCTTCCTTGACGACGTCGGTCACCTTCTGCACCCGGCGCGGGGCAAGCTGGCTGATGTGGACAAGACCGTCGCGCGAGCCGAAGAAATTCACGAAGGCGCCGAAGTCCATCACCTTTACGACCGTGCCGTCGTAGATGTGGCCGACCTCGGGTTCGGAGGCGATCGACTTGATCCAGTTGATCGCGGCGCGGATCGAGTCCGCCTTGGCGGAGGCGACCTTCACCGTGCCGTCGTCGGAAATGTCGATCTTGGCGCCGGTCTTTTCCACGATTTCGCGGATGATCTTGCCGCCCGAGCCGATCACCTCGCGGATCTTGTCCACCGGGATCGTAAACACCTCGATGCGCGGCGCATGCTCGCCGAGCTGGGCGCGGTGCTGACCGAGCGCCTTCGCCATTTCGCCGAGGATATGCAGGCGGCCATCCTTGGCCTGGTTGAGCGCGACCCGCATGATCTGCTCGGTGATGCCGGCGATCTTGATGTCCATTTGCAGCGAGGTCACGCCTTTCTCGGTGCCCGCCACCTTGAAATCCATGTCGCCCAGATGGTCCTCGTCGCCGAGAATGTCGGAGAGCACGGCGAAGCGCTCCCCTTCGAGGATCAGGCCCATGGCGATGCCGGCGGTGGGCGCGCGCAGCGGGACGCCGGCGTCCATCAGCGCAAGCGAGGTGCCGCACACCGTCGCCATCGACGATGAGCCGTTCGAACTCGGTGATCTCGGAGACGGCGCGGATCGTATAGGGGAACTCGTGATGCAGCGGCAACACCGGGTGGATCGCCCGCCAGGCGAGCTTGCCGTGCCCCACCTCGCGCCGCCCGGGCGAACCGAGCCGGCCGGTTTCTCCCACCGAGAAGGGCGGGAAATTGTAATGCAGCATGAAGGTTTCCTTATAGGTCCCTTCAAGCGCATCGATGAACTGCTCGTCCTCGCCGGTGCCGAGGGTGGCGACCACCAAGGCCTGCGTCTCGCCCCGCGTGAACAGCGCGGAGCCATGCGTGCGCGGCAGCACGCCGACCTGGGCGACGATCGGGCGGACGGTGGTCAGGTCGCGCGCGTCGATGCGGCGGCCGGTGTCGAGGATGTTCCAGCGCACGATCTTGGCTTCCAGATCCTTGAACACCTGGGACACGTGATGCTCTTGGTAGACCGGCTCCAGCCCGAGCGGGAAGAAGTGCGCCTTCACCGTCGCTTTGGCGGCGTCGACCGCCTTGTGGCGCTCCTGCTTCTGCGCAATCGCATAGGCGGCGCGGAGGTTCGCTTCGACGAGAGCGAGCATTTCCTTTTCGATCGCCGAATTGTCGGTGGTTATGACCTCGCGCGGCTCCTTCGCAGCCTTTTCGGCAAGGCGGATGATGGCGTCGATGACCGGCTGGAAATGGCGGTGGCCGAACATGACCGCGCCGAGCATGACCTCCTCGGGCAGCTCCCGCGCTTCCGATTCGACCATCAGCACCGCGTCCTGCGTGCCGGCGACCACGAGATCGAGATGGCTCTCCCGCATCTCGTCGACCTGCGGATTGAGCACGTATTCATTGTTGATGAAGCCGACCCGCGCGGCGCCGACCGGGCCCATGAAGGGCGCGCCCGAAAGGGTGAGGGCGGCGGAGGAGGCGACCATCGCGACGATGTCGGGATCGTTTTCGAGATCGTGCGAGAGCACGGTCGCGATCACCTGGGTGTCGCAGCGCCAGCCCTCGGCGAAGAGCGGCCGGATCGGGCGATCGATCAGGCGCGAGGTGAGGGTCTCGCGCTCGCTCGGGCGGCCTTCGCGTTTGAAGAAGCCGCCGGGGATGCGCCCGGCCGCGTAGGCTTTTTCCTGGTAATTGCAGGTGAGCGGCAAGAAATCGATGCCGGGCCGCGGCTCCTTTTCGGCGACGACGGTCGCAAGCACGGTCGTCTCGCCATAGGTGGCGAGGACCGCGCCGTCGGCTTGGCGCGCCATGCGACCGGTCTCGAGGACCAGCTTGCGCCCCGCCCAGTTGATTTCCACGCGATGAATATCGAACATTGTTGAATCTTCCATGGTTTTCGGTTTTCGCATCCGAAGGCCATGAGCAAGATGGCAGGACGCTGCCGCGCCGCGGTCGATCCGCAGCGTCACGCAGCGTCCGGCGATCCTGCTATGGCGTTCTTCAGCATCGGTTCGCTGGGCGCTTTACCGCCCAGACCTCTGGTCCGCCTTCGCTCAGCGGCGGATGCCAAGCCGCTCGATCAATTTACGGTAACGCGCTTCGTCAGCGCGCTTGAGATAATCGAGCAACTGGCGGCGTTGCGACACGAGCTTCAACAGACCGCGCCGCGAATGGTTGTCCTTTACGTGGGTCTTGAAATGCTCGGTGAGGTTTGAGATCCGCTCGGAGAGGATCGCGACCTGCACCTCCGGCGATCCGGTGTCGCCGGTCTTGGCGCCGTAGGACTGGATGAGTTCGGCCTTGCGGCTGGTCGTAATCGACATCGTCAAACACCTTGTTGTCGGCCGGCCCTCCCATGCAAGCCGGCGAGATTGAACACACGCTTGGGGACGATTTCGCCACGGTCCATTTCGGCGAGGGCGACGAGTTGGCCCGCAACCGTTACATAGATCGTGCCGTGGACGATGGGGGCGTCCCGCCCACGCATCAGAACGGCGTGCCCCCGCTGGAGCCTTGCCGCATCCGCCCGACTGACGGCCAGCGCCGGGATGTCGTCCAGCGCGGTCGCGACGGGTAAGAGCGCGTCGGCAAGGCTCGCCTCGCCGACTGCGGCTCTATCGCACAAAGCCTCAAGCCGTGCCAGCGGAATCATGTCGGCTTCGGCGAACGGTCCGACCGCGGTCCGGCGCAGCGCACACACGTGGCCGTAGCAGCCGAGCGTACGGCCGAGATCGCGGGCGAGCGCCCGCACATACGCCCCCTTGCCGCATTCGGCGACGAAATCGGCGTGGTCGCTGTCGGCCATGCCGACAAGGTCCAAGCTGTGAATCTCGATCGAGCGCGGCTTCATTTCGATGACCTCGCCCTCGCGCGCGATGTCATAGGCGCGCTCGCCCTCTATCTTGATGGCGGAAAAGCGCGGCGGCACCTGCTCGATCGTGCCGGTGTATTGCGGGAGGGCCGCGCGGATCGCTTCGGCGGAAGGACGGTTTTCGCTCGTCGCCACGACACGCCCCTCGGCGTCGTCGGTGTCGCGCTCCTCGCCCCAGCGCACCGTGAAGCGGTAGCGCTTGCGCCCGTCCATCACATACATCACGGTCTTGGTTGCCTCGCCCAGCGCGATCGGCAGGCAGCCGGAAGCAAGCGGGTCGAGCGTGCCGGCGTGGCCGGCGCGCTTGGCGGAAAACAGGCGTTTGGCCACCGAAACCGCGTAGGTCGAGGTCATGCCGACCGGCTTGTCGAGCACAAGCCAGCCATGCACGTCGCGCTTTTCGCGTTTCTTCTGCTCGCCTCGGTCACGGCGGGGGCGGGCGTTACCCTGCGCGGAGGCGGGGGTCGCGTCCGCAGCGGTTGCGTCCGGAAAAGTGCCGGCGGTCGTTTCCTTGACTTCAGTCATTTGGCACAAATATTTCGGCAGTCTTGGCGATGCAGCTTGCAGGAAGTTTTCCCTTCTTTCCCGAGTTCTTGTAGCCCTGCATTCGCATCATGATGGCGACCAAATAGCCGGCCTGGATCGTTGCATCGTTGTGCGGCCCGTAATCGACGCCGAGCGCTGCTGCCAGCAAGGGGTCTATTCCGGCCATTGCGGGCAGCCCGCGTTTCGTCGCTTCGAGGCCGGCGGCCCTTCCTTTCGCCGAAAAGATGATTTCCTCCATCTTCCGGCCGAGAGGGCTGTCCAGTTTCAGCGAGCCTTCCTCCGAGTACGGAAGGCCGATGTTCTCGATAAGCTCGACCACCGCTCTCGCTTCCGCCGACTCGATTCCGCGGGCATTCACCCACAGGCGATGACGGTCGTGAACCGACATGGCCCGAAGCTTGGCTTCATCGATCCTCGTCATCGGACGCCTGCTCCCTGTCGAGATCGCGCCGCACCTCCGGCGAACGCAAGAAATCCTCGATGCGTTGCGCTTCGTCGAAGCGCTCGTCGATGCGGAAGCGGATGTCGGGCGCGAATTTGAGGTTCACGCGGTGGGCGATCTCCCCGCGCAGGAAGCGCTTGTTGCGGTCGAGCGCGGCGAGCACCTGCTGCTCGTTTTTTTCTTTCCTTCTCACCTTCTATAACATTCCGCATCATTCCACCGCCGCATCTCCCCGCGCAGGAAGCGCTTGTCCGGTCGAGCGCGGCCACCCCTTCTCGTCATGTCCGCCGAGCGGCATCACGTAAATCATCGCAAGCCGCAGATCGGGGCTCATCCGCACCTCGGCGACGGTGATGAGATGCGTCTCGATCACCGGATCATGCACCTCGCCGCGCGCGAGAATCTCGGCGAGCGCATGGCGCACCAGCTCGCCCGCGCGCAGCGCGCGCTGCGAGGGGGTGGATGAGCGGTCGCGATTCTGATGATGCGGCATATTGAGTTTTCGAGGTTTCGATTCACCTCTCCGGCGCGGAGAGGTCGGCGAGCAGCGGGTAATCCGAGGTGTGAGCCGGGCAAGGGATGTTCTTTTCAGGGGACCCCTGCCCGACCTCTTCTCATCGGGATAGGGGTGTTCCCCCCACTGCTACAGGCTGCGCTGCACCTGCTCGACGCGGTAGCATTCGATCACGTCGCCGACCCGCATGTCCTGGTAATTCTCAAACGACATGCCGCATTCGTGGCCGGCGGTGACCTCGCGCACGTCGTCCTTGAGATGCTTGAGTTGCGCGAGCTTGCCCTCGTGCATGACCACGTTGTCGCGAATGAGCCGGACGTTCGCTCCGCGCTGCACGACGCCGTCAGTGACGCGGCAGCCGGCCACCTTGCCGACCTTGGAGATGGCGAAGATCTGCAGAATCTGCGCGTTGCCGAGCGCGGTCTCGCGCGTGGTCGGCGCAAGCAGGCCCGACATCGCCTTCTTCACGTCGTCGACGAGGTCGTAGATGATGTTGTAGTAGCGGATTTCGATGCCCAGCCGCTCGGCGGCTTCGCGCGCTTCCTTGTAGGCGCGGACATTGAAGGCGATGATCGCCGCGCCCGAGGCTTCGGCGAGGGTGACGTCCGATTCGGTGATGCCGCCGACGCCGGACAGGATCACCCGCGCGCCCACCTCCTCAGTGGCGAGCTTGTCCAGCGCGCCGACGATCGCCTCCACCGAGCCCTGCACGTCGGCCTTGACGACCAGCGGGAACTCCTTGCGCCCGGCGGTCGTGAGCTGGCTCATCATCTGCTCGAGCGAGCCGCGCATGCCGCTGGCCCGCGCCGCGAGCTTCTCGCGCCGCTGGCGCGCCCGGTAGGCGGTGACCTCGCGCGCGCGGCCTTCGTTCTCGACCACCGCGAGCCGATCGCTCGCCTCCGGCGTGCCGTTGAAGCCGAGCACCTCGACCGGGGTCGACGGGCCCGCCTGCTCGATCAAAGCGCCGGTGTCGGAGACGAGCGCGCGCACGCGGCCCCACTCCGCCCCGGCGACGACGATGTCGCCGACCTTCAACGTCCCGCGCTGGACAAGCACGGTGGCGACCGGGCCGCGGCCGCGGTCGAGCTTGGCCTCGATCACCGTTCCCTCGGCCGGCCGATCCGGGTTCGCCTTCAGGTCGAGCACCTCGGCCTGCAGGCCGATCGACTCCAGCAGCTTGTCGAGGTTGGTTTTCTGCTTGGCGGAGACCTCGACGTCGAGCACGTCGCCGCCAAGCGATTCGACCTGCACCTCGTGCTGCAGGAGCTCGGTGCGCACCCGCTCCGGCTTCGCATCCGGGCGGTCGATCTTGTTGATCGCGACGATGATCGGCACCTTCGCCGCTTTGGCGTGCTGGATCGCCTCGACCGTCTGCGGCATGACGCCGTCATCGGCGGCGACGACAAGCACCACCACATCGGTCACTTTCGCGCCGCGCGCCCGCATTGCCGTGAAGGCGGCGTGGCCCGGCGTATCGATGAACGTGATCTTGGCGCCGGACGGGTTAGCGACCTGATAGGCGCCGATATGCTGGGTGATGCCGCCCGCTTCGCCGCCGGCGACATTGGTCGCGCGGATGGCGTCGAGCAGCGACGTCTTGCCGTGGTCGACATGCCCCATGATGGTCACGACCGGGGGCCGCGGCCGCAACGCCTCCAGATTGTCGGCGGTGTCGAACAGCCCTTCCTCGACGTCGGATTCGGCGACGCGGCGAACCGTATGGCCCAGTTCCTCGGCGACCAGCTGGGCCGTGTCGGCGTCGATCGTGTCGGTGATCTTCAGCATCTGCCCCTGTTTCATCAGGAGCTTGATCACGTCGACGGCGCGCTCGGCCATGCGGTTGGCGAGTTCCTGGATGGTGATCGCCTCCGGAATTGTCACCTCGCGCACGAGCTTCTCCTTGGGCTCGTTCGCGGCATGTCCCTTGAGGCGCTGCACGCGCCGGCGGAACGAAGCCACGGAACGCTCGCGCACTTCGCCGGCGTCGAGCGCGGTCACCACGGTCAGGCGGCCGCGGCTTTTCTGGGTGGTGCTGCGGGTAGGCTTTGGCGCGGGCGCGGGGCGTGGCGGGCCGGCGCCGCGACGGATGGTGCGGGGGGCCTCCTCCTCGTCCGGCTCGAGCACGGCCGTGCGGGTATTGATTGCTGCAGGCGCGGCCGTGGCGGGGGCCGCCGCCTTCGCCTTGGCGGCTTCGTCGTCGCCGAAGCGTTTTTTGGCCTCCTGTTCGGCCTTCCGCTTGGTCTCCTCGTCATGCCGGCGGCGCTCGTCCTCTTCGCGTTTGCGGGCTTCTGCCGCTTCGCGCTCGGTCCGCTCGGCCGAATCGCGCTCGGCCCGCCGGCGCGCCTCTTCCTCGGCGATCTTGCGCTCTTCCGCCTCGCGCACCTTGGCGTCGGCGAGCGCGTGGGCGCGGGCGCTGCGCTCCTCCTCGGTCAGCGTTCGCAGCACGACGCCGGACGGCTTCGAGCCGGCCCCCCCGGCCCCCGGCGCGGCCGGGGTCTGGCTCGGGGTAGGCCCCCGTCCACGCGGGCGCGCAGCGACGCCAGCGCTCGGCGGTGGCGCCGAAGGCGCGGGCTCGATAGCCTTCGCCTCGCCGATGGCGCGACGCTTCACCTTCTCGACCACCACCGCCTTGGTGCGGCCATGGCTGAAGCTCTGGCGCACCATGCCCTGCTCGACGCCCGCGCGCTTGAGCGTCAAGGTCTTCGGTTGGGTGACCGTCAAGGTCTTTTCGCCAGTATTCTTGGTCTCTGTCATTACGATCCCAGTCCGGGGTCTATAAATTCCGCTTCCCCGCCGCCCCTTTCGCCGGCGACACCGTCGCGGAAAAGCACGAGGGTGCGCCAGCGCCCCAATACCGCCTCGCTCGCGTGTCCGGACAAGAGCGCAGCATGTATCACATGTGAGCGGGCGAGTGCCAAATCCAATTCGGCCGACGCGAATGTTCCAATGGAGGGGACGGGTTGCCCTCGCCCGACCTGCTGATGCGCCGCCGCGGCGATCTTGCGAATTCCGTCCTCGGCCGCCTCGCGCGCGTGAAGCAATGCAATCACCGTATCGGACGCCAAGGCCGCCACGACCTTCGCATGGCCAGCCACGACCTGTCCGGCCTTGTGAGCGATGCCGAGCGCGTGGAGAACGGAGCGCTCGAGCAGCCGTTCCGTCACGGCGGGAAGGTCGGGCGGCGCGACCGCCCGCCCACCCAACGCGCGCTGCAGCGCGCCGCGGCGAACCGCCTGCGCGATCACGCTACGCTCCGCGGTCACCCAGGCGCCGCGCCCCGGCAGATTCCGCTTCAGGTCCGGCACGACCTGGCCGTCCGGTGCAGCGACGAAGCGGATCAGCTCGGGCAGGGGCCGCACCGTCCGGGTCACGATGCAGAGTCGCGCCCGTCCTGCGGACCTTCGCGGTCCGCGGTCCAGCACGTTCTCCTCATCGATCTGCGCAAGCATCAAGCAGCTGCCTCCCGCTCTTGCGTCCTCAGGCCTCCGGCGCAGCGGCGTCAGCGCCGTCCGGCGCTTCCTCGCCGCCCTCGGCGTTCGGCGGCGGCGCGAGGTCGGCCTCGTCGATCCAGCCGGCCTTTACGCGGGCCGCCATGATCAGGCCTTCGCATTCCTCGCGGGTCAGGTCGAAGTCGTCGAGTATGCCGGGCGTGTTGATGGTCTCGCCGTCCTTGCGCTCGCTGTAGCCGCACAGATCGTCGGTCGCGCAGCCGGCGAGGTCCTCGACCGTCTTGATCTCGTTTTCGCCGAAGGCGACCAGCATGCGCGGCGTGACGCCGGCGACTTCGCTCAGCTCGTCGGCGACGCCGAGCTGCCTGCGCCGTTCGTCATATTCCGCGTCGATCCGCGCGAGGTATTCGCGCGCGCGCGTCTGCAGCTCCTGCGCGGTTTCCTCGTCGAAGCCTTCGATCGCCGCAATCTCCCTCTGTTCCACCATCGACAGCTCTTCGACGGAGGAGAATCCTTCCGAGGCGAGAAGCTGGCCGACCACTTCGTCCACGTTGAGCGTGTCCATGAATAAGCGGCTGCGCTTCTCGAAATCGGCCTGGCGGCGTTCGGATTCCTCCTGCTCGGTGAGAATGTCGATGTCCCATCCGGTGAGCTGGGAAGCGAGCCGCACATTCTGGCCGCGCCGGCCGATCGCGAGCGAAAGCTGCTGGTCGGGCACCACCACGGCGATACGCTCCTTGTCCTCGTCGAGCACCACCTTGGCGACCTCGGCGGGAGCGAGCGCATTGACGACGAACGTCGCGATATCGGGCGACCACGGGATGATGTCGATCTTCTCGCCCTGCAGCTCGTTGACCACCGCCTGCACGCGCGAGCCGCGCATGCCGACGCAGGCGCCCACAGGGTCGACCGAGGAATCCCGGGAGATCACCGCGATCTTTGCGCGCGAGCCGGGATCGCGTGCGACCGCCTTCACCTCGACGATGGCGTCATAGATTTCCGGCACCTCCTGGGCGAACAGCTTCGCCATGAACTGCGGATGGGTGCGGGAGAGGAAGATTTGCGGGCCGCGGGGTTCGCGCCGCACGTCGTAGATATAGGCGCGGATGCGGTCGCCGTTGCGGAATACCTCACGCGGAAGCAGTTCGTCCCGCCGCACGATCGCCTCGCCGCGACCGAGATCGACGACGACGTTGCCGTACTCGACGCGCTTGACGATGCCGTTGACGATATCGCCGATGCGGTCCTTGAATTCCTGGTACTGGCGGTCGCGCTCGGCCTCGCGCACCTTCTGCACGATTACTTGCTTCGCCGATTGCGCGGCGATGCGCCCGTATTCGAGCGGGGGGAGGGTGTCGGCGATGGTGTCGCCGATCTGCGCCGCCGGATTGTAATGGCGGGCCGCTTCGAGGCTGATCTGGTTCGCTGGATTCTCGACCTGCTCGACCACCAGCATATGGCGCGAGAGGCGCAGCTCGCCTTTTTTCGGATCGATCTCGGCGTGCACGTCGGTCTCGCTGCCGTAGCGCGAACGCGCCGCCTTGGCGATCGCGTCCTCCATCGCGTGAATGACGATGCTGCGGTCGATCGACTTCTCTCGTGCGACCGCGTCGGCGATTTGCAAGAGCTCGAGCTTGTTGGCGCTGACCACGGCCATGACTCAATCTCCATCCTGGCGGGCGAGACCCCGATTGCGTAGCGGCGGTCCCCCGGCATGAACAGATTTGCGGGACGAAGTCCGGTCCTTGCGGCGCGCCTCCCGCATCTGGCGCGCTTTGCGTTCCTCCGCCTTCCCGCGCCGCAGCGCTTGGGCGATGAGGTCATCGGTGAGGATGAGCTTGGCCTCGAGCATCTGCTCGATCGGGAGCAGAACCTCCTGCGGCTCGTCCTGCGGCTCGTCCTGCGTCCCGTCAATATGGATGCGCGCCGAACAGCCGTCCACTGCCGCCAACCGGCCGCGGAAGCGCCGCCGCCCGCCGACCGCTGCCGCCATCTCGATCTTGACCTTCTGGCCGACGTGACGTTCGAAATCCGAGCGACGCACCAGCGGGCGATCGATGCCCGGCGAGGAGATCTCCAGGCGGTAGCTGCGATCGAGGGGATCGGCCACGTCCAGCACAGGCGACAGGGCGCGGGAGACAGCCTCGCAATCCTCGATCGGCATTGATCCGTCCCGTCGCTCGGCCATGATCTGCACGGTGCAGCCGTCGAGGCCCGAGATGCGCACGCGCACGAGCCGGTAACCGAGATCCGTCAGCACCGGCTCGGCAATATGCGCCACGCGCGCCGCAAGACCGCTCTCGGCGATCAGCCGCGGCTCTGCCATGGCGTTCGTCTCGACGGTTTCCGTCATTGCGACAGTCGCATTCTCCTTCGCCCGCTCTCGCCGTCGTTGTCGCGCGCGGGAAACAAAAAGAGCGGGTCCCGGGCGGGGCCCACTCTCAACAACCGTTCGGCGCATCCGACCGTTATGAGATATCCTACTCGGACAACCGGCAATATAGTGATAAATGGCTGCGGCGCAAGGCCAAAAGGAACGTTGCCCGCCGCCCGGAAAGGACCGTGAATTGGATCGGCCGCGCGTTGATTTCTGGTTCGAATTTGCCTCGACCTATTCCTATCCCGCGGCGATGCGGATCGCCCCGCTCGCGCGCGACGCTGCGGTCGCGGTGCGGTTCCGACCGTTCTTGCTCGGGCCGATCTTCAAGGCGCAGGGTTGGGATACCTCCCCGTTCAATCTCTATCCGGCCAAGGGCCGCTACATGTGGCGCGATCTCGAGCGCATTTGCGCCGAGCTTGATCTGCCGTTTCGCCAGCCGGACCCGTTTCCCCAGATGAGCATTGCGGCGGCGCGGGTCGCGCTCGTCGGACTTGCGGACGATTGGGGGGAGGATTTCTGTCGCGCCGTCTATCGCGCCCAATTCGGCGAAGGCCGGCGCATCGACGATCCCGGCTTGCTGGCGACGCTGCTTACGGAATTGCGTGTCGATGGCGACCGCGTGCTCGCTGCGGCGCAATCCCCCGAGATCAAGGATGCGCTGCGCCGGCAGACCGAGGAAGCGCAACGCCTCGGCCTGTTCGGCGCGCCGAGCTTCGTCGCCGAGGACGGCGAACTATTCTGGGGCAACGATCGACTCGAGGCTGCGCTCGCTTGGGCGCGGAAAACCCGCGCTGTCGCAACGGCCCAGCAACGGTCGCGCATGATGAATTGACTCGGAATCGATCAATCTCGTGCCGTCATCGGCCGCGGAAGCGGGCGATCCAGTAAACGATGCATTTTCCGAGATTACTGGATGCCACGCTTTGCGCGGGGCATGACCACGGGGAGTGGGACGATCCAACGAAAAATCATCCTGCGCTAGCCGCTCCGGCGGAAGGTGAGATAGCAGGGCGTCCTCCCCTCGCGGATCGCCTTTTGCTCGTAGCGCGTGGGCGTGTAATCGGGCCACGGCGAACGCCAGTCCGCGGCGCGCTCGGCGGTCCAGACGAAATGGGGCGAGCGCAGCATTCGCTCGAGCGTCCACGCTGCGTAATCGGGCCAGTCGGTTGCAAACCGCAATTCGCCGCCCGGCGCAAGCACGCGGGCGAGCGCGCCGGGCCGACCGTCTTGAATGAACCGTCGCTTCCAATGCCGCCGTTTCGGCCACGGGTCGGGGTAGAGCAGGTCGATGCGCGCGAGCGCCGCGTCCGGCAGCCAGGCGATCGCTTCGGCGGCGTCGCCGAAATGCAGCCGAATATTGGCGAGGCCTTTTTTCTCGACCAGGCTCAGCGCCTGGGCCATTCCGTTGAGGAACGGCTCGCAGCCGATGAAACCAATTCCGCCATGCGCTTCGGCTTCCGCCGCCAGGTGCTCGCCGCCGCCGAAGCCGATCTCCATGCGGACCGTTTGCGCGGGCGGAACGAAAAGACCGCCGAGCGGCTTGGGGGCCGGCCGGTGCAAATCGAGGGAGAGGCGCGGCAGCAGGGTTTCGATCAGCTCGGCGTGATGGCGGCGCAGAGGACGACCCTTGCGCCGGCCGTAGAGGGCGCGCGGGCGATCGACAGCGTCGCTCAACGTCCGCCTATGCCAATCTGCTGGCCTGCATTCATCTGCGCTCCGCTTCGCGCACGTCCCCGGTACAGGAGGCGCCCCAAGCCCGTCGATCTCACTTGGATCGCCGGGTCGCGCCGGAAAAACGGGGCGATCGGAAACGCCGATGGTCGACGGTAAGCCGCAATGGGCCGCGCGCCAATGCCGGCGCGCGTTCAGGACGCCGCCGAGCGGATCGAATCCGCAAGATCGGTTTTTTCCCACGAGAAGCCGCCGTCTGCGTCCGGCGTTCGACCGAAATGGCCGTAGGCTGCGGTCCGCGCATAGATCGGGCGGCTCAGGCTCAGATGCTCGCGAATCCCGCGCGGGGTGAGATCCATGACCTCGCTCAGGATCCGTTCCAGCTGCGCCTCGGGCACTTTGCCGGTTCCGTGCAGGTCGACATAGAGCGAGAGGGGACGCGACACGCCGATCGCATAGGACAGTTGAATGGTGCAGCGCTCGGCAAGCCCGGCCGCGATCACGTTCTTGGCGAGATAGCGGGCGGCATAGGCGGCCGATCGATCGACCTTGCTGGGATCCTTTCCGGAGAAGGCGCCGCCGCCATGCGGGGCCGCGCCGCCATAAGTATCGACAATGATCTTGCGCCCCGTCAGACCGCAATCTCCGTCGGGACCGCCGATCACGAACTTGCCGGTCGGATTCACGTGCCAGGCCGTGTTCCTGGTGATCCAGCCGGGCGGCAGAGCCTTGACCACATAGGGCTCGACGATCGCCTTGATGTCGTGCGAGGAGAGGTTTTCGTCGAGGTGCTGGGTCGAGACCACGATCTGCGTGGCTTCGACGGGCCTGCCGCCCTCGTAGCGGATGGTGACCTGGCTCTTTGCGTCCGGGCCGAGCGCCTGCGTCTCTCCGGAGCGCCGCGCTTCAGACATCAGTTTGAGAATGCGATGGGCGTAATAGATCGGCGCGGGCATCAGTTCGGGCGTCTCCCGGCAGGCATAGCCGAACATGATGCCCTGGTCGCCGGCGCCTTCATCCTTGTTGCCGGACGCATCGACGCCTTGCGCGATGTCGGCCGACTGGCCGTGCAAGTGAACTTCGACGTTCGCTTTCTCCCAATGAAAGCCGGCCTGCTCGTAGCCAATGTCCTTGATCGCGAGCCGCGCCACATGAGCGAGATAGTCGTGCGTGAGCGCCGATGGCCCGCGCGTTTCGCCGGCGATCACCACGCGATTGGTGGTCGCGAGCGTCTCGCAGGCGACCCGCACGCGCCGCGCATCCCATCCGAATCGCGGCGCCTGGTCGAAAAACGCATCGACGATCTCGTCCGATATGCGATCGCAAACCTTGTCCGGATGACCTTCAGATACCGATTCGCTGGTGAACAGAAAGCTCTCGCGCGACACCTTGATACTCCCCCGGGCGAGGCGGAAACGCCCCATGATGCGTCTTTTGACCGGCGTTTCTTGCAGTGTCGTCGGGCCGGGTCAAGTGCAAGCGCGCCGTCAAGCGACAGCGGCCGCCGCGTGGCGAGTTCCCGCATTGGCGGGATCGCACGCGGAAGCTGTTCGTTGGCGCGGCCGGACACCGGGCTCCGGCGGCATTGACCGAGCAAACTGGGCAATCGCCGCCGCCGGTCTAGTCGTCCTTATCGTCCCCGCCGTTGTCGGTCCTTTCCGCGATATGTTCGACGAGGTCGACGATCCGGCGCCGCAGTTTGGAGTCGCGTATGCGCATGAAGGCCTTGGTCAGCGCAAGCCCGTCCGAGGTGGCGAGAAAATCGGAGACATAGGTCGGCGAAGGGGCCTCGCTCATGCCGTCGGGAGAAGGCGTCGTGCCGAGGTTCGGCGCGCCTTCGAAGAAGAATGAGACGGGGACCTGCAAAATTTGCGCGATCTGCTGCAATCGGCTCGCGCCGATCCGGTTTGTGCCTTTTTCGTATTTCTGCACCTGTTGAAAAGTGAGCCCCAGTGCGTCCCCCAACTTCTCTTGGCTCATGGCGAGCATCATGCGTCGCATCCTGACGCGGCTGCCAACATGCTTGTCGATGGGGTTCGGGGCCTTTTTCGTCATGCCATTCTCCTAATCTCGGCCCCCTAATACGGCGACCGACCGAGGCTAGCAACTGACATTGTGAGCGGATTCGAAGTTAACGTCAAAGACAACCAAAAATTCGTAGCAATAAGATCCAAAGTCTAACAGATTTTCTAAACCATATGATGGTAAACATACAGATTTTCTAAACCATATGATGGTAAACATATAGTATTTATCTCCTAATCGCTCGGTGGTAATTTCGTTCTATGAGAATCTCCAAATCTGTTGAGCATCAAGCGCGGCGTTTTATTTAGCGGCGGTCATCCGCGCGACCGCCGCCTTCGCCGCCAAATGCTCCATATCAAGATAATACCGCCGAAAGCCCAGATCGGGCCGTCCCCGATGCGAGTGTAAGATGGGGCAGCTATGCGGTCCGGCAATCTCGAATCCAGGATGCCTTCGCGGCCAAGTGGCAAAGCCGTGACGATCCGTCCCAGCGGATCGATCACCGCGGAAATCCCGGTGTTGGCGGCGCGAACAAGCGGAAGCCCTTCCTCGATCGCGCGAACCTGAGCCTGCTGCAGGTGTTGATAGGGTCCGGCGGTTGCCCCGAACCAGCCGTCGTTGGTGAGATTGAGCAGCCATCCGGGACGCTCGCCAGGAGGGACCACGGCGCGCGGGAAGATGATTTCGTAGCAGACCAAAGGCACGAAGCGAGGCGCCGATGGCGTCGTGACGGACTCGCGCCGGTCGCCAGCGAGGAATCCACCCGGCACGCGGATCAGCTGTTCCAATCCCAGGCGCTCGAGAAAGGCCCGCAAGGGCAGGAACTCGCCAAACGGCACCAACTTGACCTTGTCATAGACGGGCAGGGCGGTTCCGTTGTGGTCGACGACATACACCGAGTTATAAGCGCGGATGCGCCCGGGCGCGGAGGCGGACTCGGCGTAGCGCGCCCCGCCGGTGATCAAGACGGTATGGGGCGGCAATAACTGGGCGATCGCCGCGATGGCGTCGGGCTCGCGCGTGAGAAAGAATGGGAACGCCGATTCCGGCCAGATCAGATGCGTCACGCTGTCGATGGCGCCCGTCGCGGTTGTGTGACGCGACAACTCGACATAGCGGCGCATCACATCGTTCTTCGCTGAATAGTTGAAGCGCTGATTTTGCGGGATGGCGGGTTGCATGATGCGCAGGCGCACGCCGTCGACGAACCGCGTCGGCGTGCTGGCGAGCCGCACGGCGCCATACGCCGCGAGGCTTGCCAGAACGGCGGCGGCCGCGGCCGGCGCGAGCCAGCGTCGGCGCGTATCGGCTTCATCGTCTGCGAGCGCCGCCGGACTGGCGAAGGCGGCGACCGCGATGAAGGTGAGCCCCCAAAGCCCGACCAGCGCGGCCGCTTGCGCAAGCGCGAGCGACCCGGTCAGGGCGTAGCCGAACGCGTTCCAGGGAAAACCGGTCAGAACGTGCCCGCGCAGCCATTCGGCAAACGTCAGCGCGGCGGCGAGCGTCAGGATGCGGGCGGCGCCGCGCGTCCACAGCAGGCGCGCGAGCGCAAAACCAAACGCGGTGAAGAGCGCAAGGCCGGCCGGCAGGATCAGCACGGCGAACGGCATCAGCCAGCCGAACACATCCGCGTCGACCAGGAAAGCCGATCCGACCCAATACAGGCCGGAGAGGAAATACCCGAAGCCGAAGCACCAGCCAGCCGCGGCGGCCGAAACGACGCCATTCCAGCGCTCGGCCGCGCCGTCGATCAGCCAAACCATCACCGGGAAGGTCAGAAAGAGCGCCGGCCAGACGTCAAGCGGCGGCATCGCGAGCGTGGACGCCGCACCGGCGAGGAAAGCGATCAGCGCGCGCGGCAGCCCCCAGGCGAGCACGATCGGCTGCGCGATACGCGCTGCGATCACGGCTGACGCGACGGCGCGGGCAGGGCAACCGGCAACGACTCGGACGAATCTCCGGATGGCGAGGGTTCGCCCGACCCGCCTTCGCGCACAAGCGGGCCGCGTCCATCGCTTTCCACGCGGCGCGGTTCGCGTCCGCGCTGCGGTTGCTTGCTGCGGGAAATCTTCACCCGTTTGACCCGGCGCGGATCGGCGTCGAGCACTTCGATTTCGAACGGCTCCGGACCCGGTACGATTTCACCGCGGACGGGAACGCGCCCAATGCGGGTCACCAGATAGCCGCCGACGGTATCGACCTCCTCGGCCGCGTCGCCGACGTCGAACTCGGCGCCGATCGTTGCAACCACGTCCTCCAACGACGCGCGTGCATCGGCGAGAAACGATCCGTCCGGTTGACGCGCGACCTGAAGCGCGGTCGCCTCGTCATGCTCGTCTTCGATGTCGCCGACGATCTGCTCGACCAGATCCTCAATCGAGACCACTCCATCCGTGCCGCCATATTCGTCGATCACGAGCGCCAGATGGATGCGCGTCGCCTGCATCTTGGCGAGGAGATCGAGAGTGGGCATCGAAGGCGGCACAAACAGGATGGTGCGCACGAGCTTCGTCTGCGAGAGCGGCATGGCAAGATCGATCGCCCCGAGATCGAGGTCGGCGGCGAGCGGCTTCTTGCGCTTGGCGTTGTTTTGCGGACTGACCGCCGCCTGCGCCGTCACGAACCCGATCAGATCGCGGATATGCACAAGCCCGACCGGATCGTCGAGCGTGTCGTTATAAACGACGAGGCGCGAATGCCCGGCGTTCTCGAACACCTTCATCAACTCGCCAAGCGGGATGTCCTGCTGGACCGCGATGATGTCGGCGCGCGGCACCATAACGTCCTCGACGCGGCGTTCGCTGAGGCCGAGTATGTTCTTGAGCATTGCCCGTTGTTCCGGCGAGAAGCCGGAATCGTCGAGCGGACGGCCTTGCAGCAACTCCTCGATGTCGGAGCGCGTCGAGCCGGCGGCGCGTCCGAACACCATGCGCGCGAGCCGGTGCAGCCAGCCCTCGCTATTATCGCCGGGTTCGAGCTCGGGCGGGGTCAGCGCGACCGGCAGATTGCGTTGCTCGGGAAGCTCGACCGACTCGGGTCGACTTGGCGCGTCTTCAGGCATGGCGTTCGTGATCAGCCGCGACGTTCGAGCAGAGCGGAGCCGCGCTCTTCATAAGGATCGGAGATGTCGAGCCGCATAAGGATCGCCCGCTCGCGCGCTTCCATCGCCTCGGCCTCCGCGTCGACCTCGTGATCATAGCCCAACAGGTGCAAAACGCCATGCACGATGAGATGAGCGACGTGATGACCGAATTCCTTTCCTTGCGCGGCGGCTTCCGCCTTCGCCGTCTCAAAGGCGACCAGGATGTCGCCGAGAGACGCCGGCGGCGCGTCTTTTCCAGCCGGCGACTGTGCCGAAGCAGGCGCCGGGAAGGATAACACATTGGTCGGCTTGTCGATGCCGCGAAATCGGGCATTGAGCGCACGCATTGACTCGTCGTCGGTGAGGACGACCGCAATCTCGCACGCCGCACGAGTTGGCGGAAGCGCCGCCTCGACCGCGCGACGCACCTGCGCTTCGACGTCTGCAACGCGATCCCATAGCGGGGATTCAATGACAATCTCAATCATGTCGGAGCAATCGGACCTTGATGCGGATCATGCGCCGGGTTCACGTTTGCGTGCGCCTGCGCGGTCGTACGCAGCGACGATTTGCGCGACCAGCTCGTGGCGGATCACGTCCGCCTCGGTGAACATGATTTGAGCGACGCCGTCGACGCCTGCGAGCAGGCGCAGCGCTTCTAGCAAACCGGAGGTCTGCCCGGCCGGCAGATCGACCTGGCTCGGATCGCCGGTGACGATCATCCGCGCATTCTCGCCGAGTCGTGTCAGGAACATCTTCATCTGCATCGAGGTCGTGTTCTGCGCCTCATCGAGGATAATGGCGGCATTGGCGAGCGTGCGCCCGCGCATGAAGGCAAGCGGAGCGATCTCGATCTCGCCGGTCTGCAAAGCGCGCTCGACGATGCGCGGATCCATCAGGTCGAACAGCGCGTCGTAGATCGGTCGTAGATAGGGATCGACCTTCTCGCGCATGTCGCCTGGCAGGAAGCCGAGCCGTTCGCCGGCTTCGACCGCGGGGCGCGACAGGATGATGCGATCGACCTCCTTGCGCTCGAACAGCGCGATCGCATACGCGACGGCAAGCCAGGTCTTGCCGGTGCCGGCCGGACCGGCGCCGAACACCAGCGCGTGCCGCCGCAATGCGCGGATATAGGCGTCCTGCGCCGGCGTGCGTGCGCGCACCAAACGTTTGCGCAGATTGATCTCTTCGAAGCTCGGCCGCGCCGTGGCCGGATCGTAGTCGAACAGCGAGCCTTGCGCGATCGCGAGCCGTATCGCGCCCTCGACGTCGCCCTGGCTGAGATCGTGTCCTTGCTTGAGCTGTTCGTAGAGACCTTCGAGCACGTGGCGCGCCTGCTCGCAGGCGTCGCGCGAGCCCTCGATGGTGACGTGATTGCCGCGCGAGTCGGCGACCACGCCGAGGCGGCGCTCGATCAAGGCGAGATTCTGCCCATACTGACCGAACAGCGCCGAAACCAGTCGGTTGTCGTCGAACGCGAGCACGAGATGGGCCGCTGCATCGGCGGCCGCTGACGGCATCAGGGCGGGAGTGTCGGGAGCACGGCGGGGCAAGGCGTTACGATCCTGCGCAGACGGTCGTCGGCTTGTCGTCATGTGTTTGCGGCGGGAGCTCCAGTGTTCCGAACAGGCTGTTGGTTCCGAGCGCCGTGATTCGTACGGCTGCGATTTCACCCGCGAAAGATGTCGGCGCCATGACCTGAACCGGCTGAAGATAAGGCGAGCGTCCGATCAATTGTCCCGGCCGCCTCCCGTCCTTCTCGAACAACACGTCGACCGTGCGGCCGAGCAGGCTCTCGTTGAACGCGCGGGCGTTGCGATCGATCGCCTGCTGCAGCCGCGCAAGCCGCTCGACCTTGTCCGCTTCCTCGACCTGGTCGGCGCGCGCGGCGGCAGGCGTGCCCGGCCGCGGCGAATACTTGAACGAAAAGGCCCCCGCATAGCCGACCTCGTCGACGATCGCGAGCGTCGCGCGGAAATCCTCTTCGGTCTCGCCGGGAAACCCGACGATGAAATCGGAGCTGAGCGCGATGTCCGGCCGCGCTGCGCGCAGTCGCGCGACCACCGCAAGATAATCGGCGCGCGCGTGTCGTCGGTTCATCGCCGTCAGAATGCGGTCCGCGCCGGACTGCACCGGAAGGTGCAGCTGCGGCATCAACGGCGCGAGATCGCGATGCGCGGCGATCAGTTCATCGTCCATGTCGCATGGATGACTGGTCGTGTAGCGCAGCCGCGCTATGCCCGGCACTTCGGCGAGACGATACAGCAGCCGCGCGAGCGACCAGGCTCGGCCGTCCGGCCCAACACCGTGATAGGCGTTGACGTTCTGGCCGATCAACCGCAGCTCCCGCACCCCCGCGGCGACCAGACGCTCGACCTCCGCCACGATCTTCCCAACCGGCCGCGACATTTCCGCGCCGCGCGTATAGGGCACGACGCAGAACGTGCAGAACTTGTCGCAGCCCTCCTGCACGGTGACGAAGGCGGTCGCTCCCCGCGCGCGCGTCGCCGCCGCACTCGCCGGCGCGAGGTGGTCGAACTTGTCCTCGACCGGAAACTCCGTATCGACCACTTTGCCGCCGCGCTCGGCGCGCGCGACGAGGTCGGGCAGACGGTGGTAGCTCTGCGGGCCGAATACGAGATCGACCACGGGCGCTCGGCGGATGATCTCCTCGCCTTCGGCCTGCGCGACGCAGCCTGCGACCGCGACCAGGACGCGCCGCCCGTCCCGCGCGGCGCGGTTTTTCAGCCGACGAATGCGACCGAGCTCGGAGTAGACCTTCTCGGCCGCCTTCTCGCGGATGTGGCAAGTGTTGAGAATGAGGAGGTCCGCTTCGCCCGCCTCCGCCGTCTCGACAAAACCGTCGCGCGCGAGCATGTCCGCCATACGATGGGAATCGTAGACGTTCATCTGACAGCCGTAGGATTTGACGTGGAGCTTGCGGGATCCGCTCATGTCGGTTCGCATATAGCTCCCCGTCCCGGCCTTTCAAGGCTAAGACAGCCTTGCCAAGGGATTACATTGATTGATAAATTCCAGCGACGGACGGCCCGCCGCCGGCTCGTCTTTTATTTAGCGCTTTTTGCCGCCAAGAGGAAAGCCGGCCGAGAAGCGCTGAAGGCCGGAATCGCTTGCGGACCCATAATGGCGTATAGTTTTTTTGTGGCGCTGGACCGAGATACGGAGAGGTTCACCGAGGGCGGAGAGCCTTCGCTCAGAGGATCAAGAGCTTGAACCGCCGCCGCGTTGTTGATGCGCCTGCAGGGCTCCTCAGCAGTCGCGGGGCGTTCCAAGCCCTTAACACCGGACGTACTTTGGTGTCTTAGGCGAGGAGAGAGGTCGAGACGCCGACAGGGTTTGGCGGTTCTCGAGCACGCGGCATCGATCCTCTGCCCGACGCTGTATCCGCTGCATCCGCAGCTGCGGAGACGAGCTGACTGCTGCATAACTCTGATCATAGATAGGCGCACGCGAATGATCAGGCGGCTCTTGTTTGTGTGTATCGCGAGCACGCTCGCGCTGACCGAAGGCGCGTCGGCGCAGGGCGTGCGCAACCTTTTCGATTATTTCCGCGGCAATACGGCGTCGCCGGGTCAGGCAAATCGGCCGGCATGGGCGAAGATTCCCGCAAAAGAACTCGATTGCATCGATGAAGCGTTGCGGAAGGAGGGCGCCAGCGTCAAGGCGCTCCGCCAGCGCGGGGTGACGCCCACCGACGAGCACGTGGCAAAGCTTCGCTCCGATTGCCGGAAGCAGTTGGCTCAAGCGCCGCAGCAAGCCGCGCCTGCTCCCTCCTCATCCTCCGCCTTTGTGGTGGACGGACTGGCTCTCGGCGCGCGCGCGCCGGCCGAGCATCCAGGCTACTCCGAATTTCAGTGCGGTCCGAGCGAGGTGTTCGCCGGCCTGACCTGGTGCCAGCGAGTTCAGCGAGAGAGAAGCGGTCAGCGGGAGCGCTCGATCTCCACGTCCATCCTCCACACCCAGGATGGGCGGGCGGCCTATGTGAACCGGGTCAGCGAACCGGCGATTTTCGGCTCGACCGGTCTCAAGAGCGAACTCGACCGGCTCTCGGCGCAGTTCGGAAAGCCGACCCAGGTATTGCGCATTCCACAGAAGGACGGGCTGCCCGACGCGATCATCGCGTCATGGGGGACCGTCCAGCTGGAGCCGTTGGATTCCGACAGCATCGCAACGCTTGCCATGGGAGGAAGCCCACGCAAGGGTTTGCTTGCGGATTTCGTCGGGAATTTCCAGCGCTCCGCCCGGCTCGGCCTGCCGGTCTACCGACTGGCGAGCGGCTCGGGCTATCTGTGGTCGGCGAGCGCCGATCGCAATGGACGGGGCCACCAGCGCACGCTTGTCTTTGATGCTGACCTTGCCGCGTCCACGAACGTCGCCGTTCGGCCGCCCCTGTCGACGCCTGCCCCTGGGGCAGACGCGGTCCCGTTAGCGGACCAGGCTGAGAAAGCGGAACGGGAAAAGGCCGCAGCGCAGAGGGAGGCGGCGGAAAAAGCGGCAGCAGAAACGGCGGCCGCGGATAAAGCCGCAGCAGACAAGGCGGCTGCGGACAGAGCTGCTGCCGACAGGGCCGCGGCCGAGAAGGCGGCTGCGGACAGGGCAGCGGCCGAGAAAGCCTCGACTGAAAAGGCCGCGGCCGAGAAGGCCGCAGCCGAGAAGGCCGCAGCCGAGAAGGCCACTGCGGACAAGGCCGCAACCGGGAAGGCCGCAGCCGAAAGAGCCGAGGCGGAACGGACGGCGGCGGAGAAGGCGGCGGCGGAGAAGGCCGGGGCAGAAAAGGCCGCAGTCGAACGGGCGGCGGCTGAAAAGATTGCCGCGCTGGACCTCGCCGTGGGAAAGGCGGCGGAGGAAAAAGCTGCGGCGCTGAAAGCCGCCGCTGAAAAGGCGGCTGCGGAAAAGGCGGAAGCGCTGAAAGCTGCGGCGGAGAAGGCGGCGGCGGAGAAGGCGGCAGCGCTAAGAGCCGCAGCCGAAAGAGCCGAGGCGGAACGGACGGCGGCGGAGAAGGCGGCACGCGAAAAGGCAACATCAGAGAAAGAGGCGGCGCTGAAGGCTGCGGCCGAAAAGGCTGCCACTGAGAAGGCGGCGGCGCTAAAGGCTGCGGCCGAAAAGGCTGCCGCTGAGAAGGCGGCGGCGCTGAAGGCGGCAGCGGAGAAAGCCGAGGCGGACAGGGCGGCGGCGCTGAAGGCGGCAGCGGAGAAAGCCGAGGCGGACAGGGCTGCGGCGCTGAAGGCGGCAGCGGAGAAAGCCGAAGCCGACAGGGCTGCGGCGCTTAAGCTCGCGGCGGATAAGGCGGCAGCGGACAAGGCCGCGGCCGAGAAAGCCGCAGCGGAAAAGGAGGCCGCGCTCAAAGCGGCGGCGGAGCGGGCGCTCGGAAACAAGGTCGCGCTTGCGGAGCGAACGGCGATCGGCGTGTCAGCGGCTGAACGGGCGGCAGGCGCGCCCAAGACGGATCAGAAAGCCGCGAAATTCCGGTCTCTTTACGTCGGCATGACCTCCGAACAGTTTGCCGCCGCCATCAAGGCGCTCGGCTTCGATATGAAGTTGCAGGTCTCGTCGTACCGAGCGGGCGGCGAAACCGAACATCACTTGCTGATCGAAGTGATGGCCAAGGACTTCGACAAGCCCGTGATGTATGTGGACGTCCGCAACGAAGCTCCCCTGTCCGACAAGTTTGCCGCGGCCTACGGGCTGAAAGTGCTCGACAAGGCGTCCGACTACACGATCTTCTCCGGGCTCAATCCGCCGCGGCTGCCGCAATTCACCGTCCGCCGCCTCGTCTTCTATCCCGGTTTCTTCGACGCAACCGGCATGAGCGCCGAGGATTTCGCGCAGATTCTGCTCTCCCGATACCGGTTCGTGGGCAACAAATTGCATGACGGGTCGAAAAAGGACCAGTGCAATCAGTGCATGGTCGGACTACTCGCCACGGGCGAAGGCGTGATGCTTCGGGTCGACAGCGACGGCCAGTGGGCCTTGGAGATCGAGCAGGCTTCGGACGATTACGCCAAGCAGTTCCGGCCGCCCAAACTGTGACTTCGGTCGCTGGGAATTGGCGGCCGGGGCGCAGCGCGGGTCGTGCCGTTAGTGTGCGCGCGCCTTCCGATACTCTTCGACCGTTTCCAATACCGCCCGGCAGTCGGCTGAAAGCTCGACTTCATGCGTACGGGCGCATTGCATGAGCCGGCCGCCACCCGGCCGCACCTCGGCGCAGTAGGTCCTGAGGTCAGTTGCGCACAGCCGGCGAATCGTCTTGAGGTCGACGGGCGCAACGGGCTGGGTCGGGCCGGAGATGTCGGCGTTGCCCGCCGATAAGCGGCGCGCTCGCGCCGCGGTCGGCGGCGAGCGCAGATTTGGCAAGCGCAAGAAAGATAAGCTTGACTGGCAGCGCGGCGCGAACGGAATAAGCCATCAGCATTCTCCATGAGGGAACTCGGCGGAGCGGCGCCCGTTGGGGGCAAGGCGCTCCGCCAACGCAAGAGGCCGCACTCACGACTGCGGGTCTCGCGACGGCGACTGGTCCGGCCCCGCCTCACGCTGCCCAGGGGCGGCAGCGACGCAGGAGCCAGCGCAGTGGACGCCGCTGTTCCGCTTCATCGGGAGCGGCTGTCAGCGTGCAGCGAATTCCGTAGGTGCGGTCGGTCAGCCATCCGCCGAAGCCATTCGAACCGGAGCCCGCGAAACTACTGCTGCGAGGATCGGTGCGCGTGATCGATTTGCTTGGAGCGCCGGCATAGCCGGAGCCGTCCCATGCCCATGCGGCGTCGGCTGCAACCGTCGCGGCAGCGACAGTCAACATCGCAGCGAGGGTGATTTTCATTCCTGCCCTCCTACCGTCCAGCAGGCGCGGAGCCGATGAGCGGCAGTTTCGGCGCATTCATTTGCCCGCATGTTTCGGCCTCTTTTCCATTCGTTACGAATTGTATCGGGCGCAGCGCGGAGACTTGCGGCGACGAAAACGGCGGATATCGTCGCGACATGCGTGGCACGACGCTTCTCATCGTCGAGGACGATCACGAGATCTGCGCATTATTGGCTGATTTCCTCGGCCGCGAAGGTTATGTGATCGAGACGGCGAAGGACGGCGCGGGAATGGAGCGCTTGCTCACCCGCATGACGCCGGACCTCGTAATCCTCGACATCATGCTGCCGGGCGAGGATGGCCTGTCGATTTGTCGTAGGCTGAGAGCGCGCGGCAGCCAATTGCCCATTCTGATGCTTACGGCCAAGGACGAAGATGTCGACCGGATCGTCGGGCTGGAGATCGGGGCGGACGATTACCTCGGCAAGCCGTTCAATCCGCGCGAATTGCTGGCCCGCATCCGGGCGCTGCTGCGCCGCATTCGCGCTTGCGAGGAGGCCGGCGGCCCGCTGCGGCGGCGCAAGACCTTCAGCGGGCTGACCGTCGATCTCGATGCGCGCCGCGTGGAAGGCGAGGCGGGCGTGCGGGTGCCGCTCACAAGCGCCGAATTCGACCTCCTGGCGTGTTTTGTCGAGCGTCCGCATCGCGTGCTTTCGCGCGAACAACTGCTCGATTGGACGCGCGGCCGCTCCGCCGAACCCTTTGACCGCACGATCGACGTGACCGTGTCGCGTCTGCGGGCGAAGCTAAATCAGGCGGTCGCCGGGGCTGACGGACTCATCACGACCGTGCGCAATGTCGGCTATCTTTTCTCCGCGGAAATCGAGGACCTTTGAACATGGCGCGTCTTGGCCTGGTCGCCCGCGTCATGCTGATCGTGACGATCGCGTTGATCATTATTCAGCTTGCTGCCGCGGCCGCCTATTACGCGCAGCGCGACGGGGCGCTCAGTCCTCGGCGCGCCGCGGCCATCGGCTCGGTCGTCGCGCTGACCGAACTCGTCGATCGCCTGCGCGGCGGGGATCGCGCGCTCGCGCTGCGAGCGGTCGAAAGCGGCGGGGTGACGGCGACGGTCGACCCGCAAGCGCCGGCCGATCTCGACGACGACGTCGAGCTGGTGGGCTTGCGCGGGGTGCTGTCGAGCGCGTTGAAGTCTGCGGGTCTTGGCGAGCGGTTCGTCCGTGTCGGCCTTTCCAAGAGCGGCGCCATCGAGGGCGCGACGCTGGGTCCGATCCAGCGGCTGACGGGACGCCATGTGCGCGTCGTCGTCGGTCTCGCCGACGGGGAATATTTGTCGGTGAACTTCGTCGATCGCCTCACGATGCGTTTGTTCGGACTGCCGATCGGCCTGATCGCCGGCACCCTCGGAATGGCGGTCGCTCTGCTTGCCATCATCGCAGTGGCGCGCGAGATGCGGCCGCTATCTCGCCTTGCCCGCGCCGTCGAGACGATCGGCACGCGGTTCGATCCGCTGGTGATCCATCCGGAGGGCGCGCGCGAGGTCCGCTCTTTGATCGCGGCGATCAATCGCATGAAGGACCGCATCGCCGCGCTCGTCAACAACCGCACCCTCATGCTCGGCGCCATATCGCATGACCTGCGGACCTATCTGACACGGCTGCGGCTGCGCGTCGAATTGATGGCGGATGGTCCGCTGCGTGAAGGCGCGGCCCGCGATGTCGAGGCCATGCGCGGTCTCGTCGAGGATGCGCTTCTGTTCGCACGGACAAGCCTCGATACCGACCGCGGCCCGAGCGATGCGGCGGCCGTGGCGGCGGAAATCATCCAGGCGCGTCGCGCCGCCGGCGCCGGGGCGACGCTTACGGCTCCTCCGCAGCCAGTTTGCGTTCCGGTCGGCGCCGCCGCGCTTCGCCGCGTGCTCGACAATCTCGTCGACAATGCGCTCGCCTATGGCGGCGAAGCGGCGGTCACGGTCGGACAGGCCGGCGACGGCGGCGTGACCGTCAAGGTGGAGGATCGCGGGCCCGGCATTCCCGTCGGCGAACGCGAGCGGGTGTTCGAGCCCTTCTACCGGATCGAGGCTTCACGCTGCCGCGACCACGGCGGCACCGGACTCGGTCTTACCATCGTGCAGCAGCTTCTCGCTGGAGTTGGCGCGACCATCGCGTTTGCCGACCGGCCCGGCGGCGGACTTTGCGTCACGGTCGGCTTTCCGCCGCTCTAGTAGTGTCCTTTCGTGGTCGCATTTTCTACGGCGAACCGGTTCCCACTCCGCCGGAAAATGCTCTCAGCGCGCCTTCCGCACCGCCCCGCAGCGCCGTCGTGGTGAGCCGCCGCACCTCGGCTTCGAGCATGCGGGCGAAGGCCTTGCGGTCGGAGTCCGCCTCGAACGCGATCGGCTCGCCGAAACTCACGACCGCGTCGATCGCCCCACTCTGCACGACCGCCCGCAGATGCGGAAACAGGTCGAGCCCGCCATACCACGCGGCGAGCGGCCGATGCTGCCGCCCCATGGGCAGGCCATGGAATGCGACATAGGCGATCGATAACGGCTGAATGAGAATGCGCTCGACATGCCCGGCCTCGACGAGGGCGTCGCGCGCCGCGCCGATCAGCGCGGTGCGGAACGGCAGCACGCGGTTGCCGTCGCTCGAGGTGCCCTCGCCGAACAGCACGACCGGGTCGCCGTCGGCCAGCCGCCGCGCGATCTCGGCGTTCACCTCCGGCGTCTTGTGGCGGCGATTGCGGTCGACGAAGACCGAGCGCTGCAGCTTCGCGAACAGGCCGAACAACGGCCAGGAGGCGACCTCGCGCTTGGCGACGAACACGACCGGCGCGAGCGTGGTGATGACCGAGATGTCGATCCAGGAGACGTGATTGGAGACGATCAGCAAGGGCCGCTGCGCCGACGGCGACCCGACCACCTTGATGCGCACGCCCAGCAGGGCGCAGACCAGACGATGAAACAGCCGCGGAATGCGCCGCTGCATCGGCAGATTCAGCCGCACGGCCGCGATCTGGAGCGGCAGCAAGGCGGCGATGGCGGTGACGATCCCCGCGCCGGCCAGCACGAGGCGCAGCATCATCCTTTCGCCGTCTCGTCGAGCGGCACCGCGTATAGTTCGAGCCGATGGTCGACCAGGCGGTAGCCGAGCCGGCGCGCGATCTCGCGCTGCAGCCGTTCGATCTCCTCCGATTGGAATTCGATCACTTCGCCGGTGCGCAGGTTGACGAGATGATCGTGGTGCGTCTCGCGAATTTGCTCGTAGCGGGCGCGCCCCTCGCGGAAATCGTGGCGTTCGATGATGCCCGCGTCCTCGAACAGCTTCACCGTGCGGTAAACGGTGGAGATCGAGATGTGGTGGTCGATCTCGGCGCAGCGACGATAGAGCTCCTCGACATCGGGGTGATCGGCGGACTGCGCCAGCACGCGCGCGATGATGCGGCGCTGCTCGGTCATGCGCATGCCCTTGGCCACGCATTGCGCCTCGATATTGGTTGCGCTCGGCTCCGTCACGGAATGCTCCGCCATTGTTTGCAAAAAAAGGGCGGTACGATCTTAAGCGGCTCCGGGATTTTCGTCTATCGTGCGGCTCAGGCAAGATCGCGCCGCAGCACCAGCGCGACGGCGCGGCCGCCCGCGTCCCGTTGGTAATACTCGGCCCGGCGCCCGACCGCCCGGAAGCCCGCCCTTTGGTACAGCCGGCGGGCGGCAGGGTTGCCTTCATCGACTTCGAGAAAGACCCGCCTTACGCCAAGTCCCGCCAGCTTGCGCAGATGCAGAGCAAGCAGCCGCCCGGCAAGGCCGCGCCGCCGTCGGGCGGCCGCGACGGCGACCGAGAGGATTTCTGCTTCGTCGGCCGCCCGCCGGGATATGATGAAGCCGGCAAGCCTGTGCGCGAACGAGGCGCGGTCGACCAGGACGCTGCGATCGAGCAGCAGCCGCTCGAACTCCGCCTCGCTCCAGCCGCGCTGGAAGGATTTCGCGTGCAGGGCGGAGAGCGCCGCCGCATCGCGCAGTCCCGCTTCCGCCAACGCGGCCTCGCCATGCCCGAACCATCGTCGGAGGAATGCGATCATCGGCGCGGCAGGCGGAACGCATCCTGCGGCCTCGCGTCAGGGTCGCGCAGATAGAGCGGCTTCGGATGCGCGGTCGTTTCGACCGCGACCGCGCCCAGCCGCGCGACCCAGTCGATGTCGGGTGCCGGCGTCATCTCCACGAACAGCGGCGCCGGGACGCCGACCAGCCAATGCGCCTGGATGAGAGCGGCGCCCGAGCCGACGATGCGGGTCGGCGTCCCCGAGGCGATCCGCACGGCCTCGCGCACGCCCGCGAGCCGCGGCGCGATGATGGCGCGGCCGCCGCGCCCGACCAGTTGGATGTACACCTGCTCATTGCGCGCATCGATCGCCGACAGAAGCGGGTTTTCGTCGTCCGCGGCGATATGCGGCGCGGCGAAGGAAGCGAGCGTCGTGAGCGCCACGATCGGCTTTCCGGCGGCGAGCGCAATGCCGCGCGCGGCGGCGACCCCGACCCGCATCCCGGTGAAGCTGCCCGGCCCGATCGTGACGGCGATCCGGTCGAGCTCGGCGAACTCGAGCTTCGCCTCGCTCATCACCTGGGCGATCATCGGCATCAGGGCCTCGGCATGGCCCCGCTCCATGGCGCGCGAGGCGTGAGCGAGAATCCCTCCCCGGTCGAGATCGAGCACCGCGGCCGAGCAGGCCGCAAGCGCCGTATCGATCGCCAGCACGCGCATGTGAGTTGGTCAGCCCCTCGTCCGGTCTTATTCTGCCGGCGGTAAACTGCCGGTCCGCGCGCGAATGCGCAAGCGCCTGTGTATGCAGCGTTTCGCGCCGGAGCGCCAATCGCAAGACGACGCCGGGGCCGCGGGCAAGGCTCGACGCGCAAGCAAGGGAGGGCAGGGCACACGCCCGTGCGCAACGAATGGCCGACATGGCCGCCAATTGCGTGACGCCCCTTATCGCACGTCCTTATCGCGAGAGGGTGCTAGACCCGAGCGCGGCTAACGCGATTCGCGGGCTCACACCGGCCGCACCTCGACCACCTCGGGCACATAGTGGCGCAGGAGATTCTGGATGCCGTGCCTCAGGGTGGCGGTGGAAGACGGGCAGCCCGAGCAGGCGCCCTTCATGTTGAGATAGACCACGCCCTCCTTGAAGCCGCGGAAGGTGATGTCGCCGCCGTCATTGGCGACCGCAGGGCGCACGCGGTTCTCGATGATGTCCTTGATGATCTCGACCGTCTCGGCGTCTTTCTCCTCGAAAAACTCGTCGTCGGCGGACGCTTCGTGGGCCGCCTCGCCGGCCAGGAGCGGCGCGCCGGACATGAAATGCGCCATGATCGCCCCGAGGATCGCCGGCTTGAGCTGCTGCCATTCGCCGCTGGTGCGGGTGATCGAGATGAAATCCGAGCCGAAGAACACGCCGCCGACGCCAGGGATATCGAACAGGCGCGCGGCGAGCGGCGACTGCGCCGCCTGTTCCCTGTCGCGCATATCGAGCGTGCCATGCGACAGAACGGGGCGGCCGGGCAAGAACTTCAGGGTGGCCGGGTTGGGGGTGGCCTCGGTTTGAATGAACATGGCGATCTCCTTGTCCGCGGTTCAAGGCCGCGGCTGGGATGGGTCATGGCAGAGATGTGCCTTGGCTTCGCAGGCGTCAACCGCCTTTTTCCGCGTCCCGCTCAACTCAGGGCATCCAGTTCCTCGTCGCTCAAATAGCCCGGAACGATGCCGATCGGGATCGGGAACGAGCCCGCCGTCTTGGTAAGGCTCGTCACCAGAGGGCCGGGGCCTTCCTTATCCACGCCGGCGGCAAGGATGAGGACCGCAATATCGTCGTCCTCATCGATCAATTTGAGGATTTCCTCGGCCGGTTCTCCTTCCCGGACGGCGCGTTCGGCCTCGAGCCCCGAGATGCTTGCGACCCGCTCGGAAAAGCGCGTCAGCACGTCATCGGCGGCCTCGTGCGCCTCCGCCTTCATGAGGTCGGCCACGCCCAGCCATTGCTGCGCGCTGTCCTTCGTCTCGATCACGCGCAAAATGATGACGGCGCCGTGCGTGCGCGCCGCCCGCCGGCTCGCATAATAGACCGCGCGGTCGCATTCGGGCGTATCGTCGATGACCACGAGGAATTTCGGCTTGTGCCCAGCCTCGTAACTGCGGCGCTTGCGGCTCATAATTGTCTACAGGCGGCCCCCGGTCCGGCCAGCCCTCCACGCCTATGCTGCCACGAGCCGAGCGGCGCGCACAAGGCGGGCGTTCGCAAGATAGCGATGCGTCGGCCGCGAGGCCGCCTTACCGCCGCACGAAGCCGACGATGTCCTTGACCGTCTTCATGGTCTCAGCGGCGAGCGCCTGCGCGCGGGCAGCGCCGTCTGCGAGCACGGAATCGATATAGACCGGATCGGCGACGAGCCGTTTCATCTCCGCGCCGAGCGGCCCGAGCTTTTCCACCGCAAGGTCAACCAGCGCCGACTTGAAGGTCGAGAATTGCGCGCCGCCGAACTCGGCCAGCACCTGCGCCTTCGGCACGCCGGCGAGGGCGGCGTAGATGCCGACGAGATTGTCAGCCTCGGGCCGCGGCTCGAGGCCCTTTTCCTCGCTCGGCAGCGGCTCCGGATCGGTCTTGGCCTTGCGGATTTTCTGCGCGATCGCATCGGCGTCGTCGGTGAGATTGATGCGCGAATAGTCGGAGGGCTCGGACTTCGACATCTTCTTCGAGCCGTCGCGCAGGCTCATCACCCGCGTCGCAGGACCTGCGATCAACGGCTCGGGGAGCGGAAAGAACCTCTCGCCGAAGCCGTGCGCCTTGATCGAGGCGGCGAAGTCGTTGTTGAATTTCTGGGCGATGTCGCGCGACAGCTCGAGGTGCTGCTTCTGGTCCTCGCCCACCGGCACATGGGTCGCGCGATAGACGAGAATGTCGGCCGCCATCAGGTTGGGATAGGCGAACAGGCCGACGGAGGCGTTCTCCCGGTCCTTGCCCGCCTTCTCCTTGAACTGGGTCATGCGGTTGAGCCAGCCCATGCGGGCGACGCAGTTGAACACCCAGGCGAGCTCGGCGTGCTCGGCGACCTGGCTCTGGTTGAACACGATGTGCTTCTTCGGGTCGATCCCGCAGGCGAGGAAGGCGGCGGTCACCTCACGGGTGGCGCGCGGCAGCTCGGCCGGGTCCTGCCACACGGTGATCGCGTGCATATCGACGACGCAGTAGATGCAGTCGTAGTTCTCCTGCAGCGCGACGAACCGCGCGATGGCGCCGAGATAATTGCCGAGGTGCAGGTTGCCGGTCGGCTGCACGCCGGAAAAGACCCGTTCTTTGAACGTCATGCGCCGCTCCCTGCCTGCGCGCGCGTGCATGCCATGGCCCGCAGCGGCCTGCAAGGGGCGTTGAATGCGCGCTCCGCGCCGCTATAGTGCGCGGCGTCCGGCTTCGGCCCCATCCGTCTCATTTGCAAGTCCCGTCATGACCGCTCTCCGTTTCGACGTGCTCGGCATCGGCAACGCGATCGTCGACGTCATCGCCCGCGCCGAAGACGATTTCCTCATCCGCCACAAGATGCACAAAGGCGGCATGGCGCTGATCGACGAAACGCATGCCGAAAGGCTCTATGAGGCGATGGGACCGACCGTCGAGATCTCCGGCGGGTCGGCCGCGAACACGATCGTCGGGATCGCAAGCTTCGGAGCGCGCGCGGCCTTCGTCGGCAAAGTCAAGAACGATGCGCTCGGCCGCATCTTCACCCACGACATCCGGGCCGCGGGCGTCGCCTTCGATACGCCGCCGGCGATCGACGGCTGCTCCACCGGGCGCTGCTACATCGTCGTGACGCCGGACGGGGAGCGCACGCTCAACACCTATCTGGGAGCGGCGCAGGATCTGCATCCGAGCGACATCGATCCGCAGGCGGTCGCCGCCGCCGCGATCACCTATCTCGAAGGCTATCTGTGGGACCCGAACAACGCCAAGGACGCGTTCATCAAGGCGGCCAAGATCGCCCATGACGCCGGCCGCCTGGTCGCGCTCACGCTGTCGGATTCGTTTTGCGTCGACCGCTGGCGCGCCGAATTCCTCGACCTCGTTCGCTCGGGCACGGTCGACCTTCTGTTCGCCAACGAGGCGGAGCTGCATGCGCTCTACGAAACCGCCGATTTCGACACGGCGGTCGGGGCCCTGCGCGAGGATGCGCGGCTTGCGGTGGTCACCCGCAGCGAAAAAGGGTGCATCGTCGTGGATCGCGAGACGACGCGCGCGGTGCATGCCATCCCGGTCGAGCGGGTGGTCGACACCACCGGCGCGGGCGACCTGTTCGCCGCCGGCTTCCTGTTCGGACTGGCCCGTGAGCGCGCGACCGAGGAAGCGGCGCGGCTCGGCGCGCTCGCCGCCGCGGAGGTGATCCAGCATCTGGGCGCGCGCCCGGAAACCTCGCTCAAGGACCTCGCGCAGGAAAACGGGTTGCTATAGCGGCCCCCGCCTGGAAGGGGGGCAGCCGGCGGTGCCGGGCTGGAAAAGCGGGGTCGGGCGCCGCCCCGACGCGCTCATCGTGCGCGTCGTTCCCGGCGTGCGCAAGGCGGTCAAATGGAACTCGTCCTTCTAAGGCGTTGAGGGCCAGGGCTGGCTCCTCGGCGTCCATTGCTTCACGAAGTACGTCAAAGTGGCTTTCTTCTGCGACGCGTCGCTGCGTCCTCTGCCTCCGGCTGCGTCCAAGCACAAGGACGTGCGCTACCTCGACATCCACGAGGACGACCAACTCGACGAAGCTCAGCTCGCCGCCTGGGTGAAGCAAGCGAGCCTTTTGCCCGGCGAACGAATGTGAGTCGGAAGTCGCGAGGCGCGTGCGTGGCGTGAGCGGACGCCAAGTCGTAGGATGGGTTGAGCGCAGCGAAACCCATCTTCTGATCCGCGGCCAAGCGATAGGTTTCGCAAGGCTCAACCCATCCTACGGGCTACGGGCTACGGGCTAATGGCTAATTAAGGATAACCTCGCTGTCACGTGATTTATGCTTCGGAAAAGTCATCTTTCGCGGGCCCGACGTTGCCCTTCCGAAGCGCCAAAAACTCCTCGAACATCGGTTCCAGCTTCTTGCCCGACGGCAGTCCGCCAATGATTTGGTTCGCGCCCACGCAAATTCCGAGCAGGGCACTGCACGCGAATTCAAGCGTTTGGAGCACCTCCGCGTACTCGGGCTCAGGTAGCGCATTCACGGTTAGGACGGACTCCTCCTCCGACACCTTGTTGCGGGTGATGTACCGGCTAAGTGACTCGGCGGATGGGTGCGCGGCGTCAGAGGTGCACCCCAGCGTCGGCAGTCGTCTTGAAGCTGATGGGCTTCGCCTTGGGCTGCGTCGTCTTGATCTCCTCCAGGTAGGCTTGCAGCTTCTCTTCGAAGGCGGGCTTGGTATCTTGCTTGGCGGCCCATTCGAGCAGGACCTTGCCGCGCAGCTTCTTGTATGCGTAGTCGTTATCTGTGATCTTCTTGACGAACTCGACGCTCTCTTTCGCAAGGCCGTCGATCCAGATTAAGGCTCTCGTAGCAGCAGCGCGTGAGCGTGCGCGCCTCTACTATGAGCCCACGATCGATCATTGCTACTACGCCTTCGACATGCGACATGGTACGGCACAGGAGCGTGAGCGCGATGACCTTGGGGTCGGCGGCGCCTAGCTCGCTCTCGATCAGGTCCGCTTCGCCGTATAGCATCACTCCGAGATCGTGAAGCTTCTGGGCGTACGCGAACCAGGTCTCTTTCTTGTCCACATCCGTCATCGCGGTCGCGGTTCGAACTCCGCGCGGTTCGTTTCAGTACTCTACCCGCATCCTGGAAAAATTCGCCAGCAGCCCGACGCGAGCCTGCAAATGCGGCAAGTATTCGACCACAGTCGCCGTGAGCAAGCGTAGCCCGGATGGAGCGCAGCGCAATCCGGGTCTTCATCTCCGGTGCGGGTAAATCCCGGATTGCGCTGCGCTCCATCCGGGCTACTTAGCCGACATCCTAACTCGATCGTCTAGTCGCCCGGCACGCGTCCAGCGCAGTGAAAATCGAGAAGCGTTGGCGTGAAAACGCGATCGTTTATCGCGCGTCTGGACGCATTCCTCCCGTCAGGCGCTCTCGATCGCATGACCATTGGTCGTCTCATAATGGCGCGGGCGGCGCGATTTGCTCAATGCAAATCTTGAGAAGAACTCTGGTCTGGGTTTGCCTTACGAAAGCCACCGGCTACCGGCATTCGGATAGGAAAGGTTCCACGTCGGGGGGCATAGCAATGATCTGCGCCGCGGTCGTCCGCGCGCTTGTGCTGACGGCGGCTCTTGCCGCGGCGTTAACGCCGATCGGGTGCCTCGGCAAAGACAGCAATCAGTTGCCGACCAAGGCGACAAAGGAGTTGCCGCCCGAGCTGCTCTCGCTGCTCCGGCAAAAGAAAATGCCCAAACATTCGCCGATCCTTGTGCGCATTTTCAAGGAAGAGGCGGAACTCGAAGTCTGGAAGCAGGACTTAACCGGCCGTTTCCAGCTCCTCAAGATCTTTCCGATCTGTCGGTGGTCCGGCGATCTCGGGCCGAAGTTGCACGAGGGCGACCGTCAGGCTCCGGAGGGGTTCTATGCAATTACGCCCGAGTTGATGAATCCCAATTCCAACTTCTATCTTGCGATCAACACCGGCTTCCCCAACGGCTTCGACAAAGCGAACAACCGCGACGGCAGCTTGCTCATGATCCACGGCGACTGTTCGTCGAGCGGTTGCTATGCCATGACCGACGAACAGATAAGCGAGATCTATTCGCTGGCGCGCGACTCACTGGCCGGCCGGCCGTCATTCCAGGTCCAGGCCTATCCGTTCCGCTTGACGCCGGAGAATCTGGCGCGGCATCGAACCCATCCGCACTTGGCCTTCTGGAAGATGCTCAAGATCGGCAACGATCACTTCGAGGCGACGCGTCTCGAACCCAAGGTAAATGTGTGTAATCGCCGCTATGTATTCGATGCGCAGCCTCCGCCTAATTCGCCGAATCCTCTTGTGTTCGATCCCGCCGGTAAATGCCCCGCCTTTGTCGTGAATCCGAAAATCGCTCGGCCGGCCCTGAAGAAACAACGCTCCGACGAGATCGAATACGCGCAATTGCTCACAGACGACGTGTCAGCCGCCCCAATCTACAGCGGACTGGACGGCGGAATGCATAAGGTCTTCCTCGCACGGTTTCCGGGCACGGTGATACCGCTCGCAAAAGTGCTGCCGTATGCATCGCACCTGCCGCAACTGCCGCCGATCCCCTGGGTCGACAACGATGGTTCGTTGGCGAGCAAATTATTTGGCACCTTGTTCTGATCGGCATGGGCCGTTGCGGTACGCACGGGCGCGCGCCGAAGCAAGTAGCCAGGGTGGAGCGTAGCGAAACCCGGGGAACGATTGACAGGCTGCCCCAGGGGTGCAGGTGTGGCCGCAGGCCGCGCCTCCTGGCCAGAAGTAACGAATTGGTAAGCAATATTGGTTACCGATCGGTGAACGGATCGGGCGGCTGGGGAGCCGCGCGTTCCGTCAAGAGCTTCTTCCTGGCGCGGCGATTCGCGCGCCGGAAGAGCGCCCTGATCGGAGCAGGCCATGGGCAAGCGCAAGAGCAATCCGAACATCGACGCCGGCCAGGACGAGCTTGATCTCGGGCCTTCCCATGACGAGAACGGGACGCTTGCAGCGCCGGACGCGGCGTTGCCGTCCCGCGCGGGCACGGCGCGCATCGAGGCGGACGATACGTCGGGAACAGGACACGACGGCGAGGTGGACGGCGGACATGAAGGCGTCGACACCGCGACCATCATCAAGGTACCAGCCTTTGTTGCGGACAACCTCTGGCATGGCACGGGCATGCCCCCCTTCGGCACGACGCCGGTGCGGTCTTTCCGGCTCAAGCGGCTCTTGGCGCTCGGCCTCACGGTCGCCTTCGCCGCAGCGCTGGGGGCGCTGGCCGGATCCTTGGCGACCGCGGGGTTGAGCGCGCCGGGGAGCGAGCAAGTGTCGAGCATGAAGCTGGCGCTCGAGCGGATGGGCATCGAACTCGGCGCGCTGCGCGCGAGCGTGGACACATCGGCGCAGGACGTGCATGCGCGCACCGCCCGCATCGCCGAGCGGCTCGACCGGAGCGAGCGGGCGCAGGCGGAGCCCGCGACCAAGCTCGCCAAGATCACCGAGGCGATCGAGCGGCTGGAACGACGCACGCAGTCGGCGCAGGCCAGCGCCGCCGCCGCGGCGGACGTGACCGGCTCGATCGGCGACCCCAAGAAACCGGGCATCGTCAGCGGGTGGGGGCTCTATCAGGTGCGCCACGGCATTGCGCTGATCGAAGGACGCGACGGCATCATCGAGGTCGAGCCGGGCGACATGCTGCCGGGACTCGGCCGCGTGGAGGCGATCCGCAAGCAGGACGGCCGTTGGGTGGTGGTGACCCAGCGCGGCCTCATCGTCGAACCGCGCTGACGCGTGCTCCGCTTACGCAGCGCATGACGACGGAGTGACCCGAACTAACCGCGGGTCAACTGACGCGTCGCTGATTGAGAACGCGGTCATCAACTGAGCGATCATCGATTTGTGTTTGTGGTGGTCACGCGCCGCCGCCGCCGTTGCGCTATGGTGCAGGCGACGAACGGCCGGAGCGCTCATGACGCCCGTGTTTCGCCTGCTGATCTGGTGCGTTGCCATCGCCAGCCTGGCGCTCGCCTGGATTGCGCACGCTGCCGCGCAGCCGTCGGCGCCGACGCCGCCCGCGCCGAAGCCGGAGATGACGGAATCCTGCCCGGGCCTCGTCTCGTCCGCGCCAGCGTTCATCGCGCCCGCCGCCTTCCGACCGGCCGCGCTCGCCGCCGATCAGGTCCGCATCACCTATGTCGGCCATTCGACCTTCCTGATCGAGAGCCCGCGGCTGGTGCGCATCGCCACCGACTACAACGACTATGTCCGGCCGCCGCTCACGCCCGACATCGCCACCATGAACAAGGCGCATTCGACCCACTACAGCCTCAACCCGGATCCCGGCATCAAGCTTGTGCTGCGCGGCTGGAGCGACGACGGCAAGCCGGCCGCGCACGATCACACCTTCGGCGACGTGCGGGTGCGCAGCGTCGCCACCAATATCCGGACCTGGGACGGCGACGGCACCGAGCGCCACGGCAATTCGATCTTCATTTTCGAGGTCGGCGCGCTGTGCATCGCCCATCTTGGCCACCTGCATCACACGCTGACGCAGCAGCAGCTCGACGAGATCGGCCGCGTCGATGTTGTGCTCGTCCCGGTGGACGGAACCTACACGCTCGATGTCGAGGGCATGCTGGGGGTCGTCCAGGCGCTCAAGGCGCCGCTGATGATCCCCATGCACTATTTCAGCGCCTACACGCTCAACCGCTTTCTCGACCGCGTGCGCAGCGACTACGACGTCGAATACTCCGAAACGCCCTCGCTGGTGCTGTCCAAGGCGTCGCTCCCGACAAAGCCAAAATTCCTGGTGCTGCCGGGGCATTAGAGTTCGAGCTGCTCGTAATCTCAAAGAGCATCCACTTCACCTCTCCCCGATGGGGAGAGGTCGGCGAGCATCGAGCGAAACACGAGCGAGCCGGGTGAGGGGAACACTGACCTCTCCAGTATCCCCTCACCCGGATGACATCGCTTCGCTCGTCATCCGACCTCTCCCCGCCGGGGGAGAGGTCAAGCTCACGCGAATCGATTGTCGCGCGGCCAAGCCGTCGCGCAATCACACCGAAGCCGGCTGCGCGCCGATCCGGTTCGAGAGATAGGGGGACGCCGGCAGATCGACGAACACGCTGTTCGAGGGCGGGCCGCCTTGCCCGCTCGCCGCATAGGCGCGCACGTAATAGCGGTAGCGCCGGCCGGCGAGCAGGGTCTCGTCCTCCCAGCGCGTGACCTTGACCGCGTCTTCGAAGCTGACCTGGCCGAGATCGTCGCAGCGGTGGACGTCATAGCGCGCAGCGCCCGCCGCCTTTTTCCAGCGCAGCAACACCGCGCCGGTGTTGGTGATCGTCGCCGTCAGCTCGGCGCCTGCGGGTCCCCACTCGGGCGCGCCGGCGGCGCGGTCGTCGGGCGGCGCCTGCAGCGCGCCTTGCGGCCACAGGCTGCAGATCACCCGCATGTGGGCGCCGTCCAGATGCTTGCACACATTGCAGTAGTCGCAGCGGATGATGCGGTCGCGCTCGCCCGCGCGCACCTTGCTCGGCCAGTCGGGATCGGCGAGCAGGCCGCGCGCGATCCCGATGATGTCGACCTTGCCGTCGGCGAGGAGCGCTTCGGCGTCGTCGGGATCGGAAATCTTGCCGGTGGTCGCGACCGGCGTGTCGTAGCCGTGCGCCTTCACATACGCCTTGATCTCCGCGGAGAAATGCGCGTGCGGCGCCTTGGGGTACCAGGCGCCGGGCATGCACCGGTCGCCGGAATAGCCGGTGTAAGGGTACGGGACCTGGCCGGGAAGGTGGATCGCATCTTCGAACTTGCCGCCGACCGACAGCGACAGATAGGCCGCGCCGAGTTCGGCGAGCCTGAGCCCGATCAGCTTGGCGTCGCTGACCGTGAAGCCGTCCTTGATGAACTCGTCGGCGAGAAAGCGCACGCCGACCGGAAAATCCGTCCCGACCTTCTGCGCGATCCGCTCCATCACCCGGCCGATCAGGCGCAGGCGGCCTTCGAGCGTTCCGCCGTAGTCGTCGCGGCGCGGGTTCACGCGCGAGACGAACGAGGCGAGCGTATAGGCGTGCGCCGAATGCAGCTCGGCGCCGTCGAAGCCCGCTTCGCGTGCTCGCGCCACGGCATTGGCGAATTCCTCGACGATCTGGTCGATGTCGGCGAGCGAGAGCATGTCGACGGTCTGCCGCCAGCCGGACTTCGCCACTTTGAGGAAGTGGATGATCTGCGGCACGACTTTCGAATCGGAAACGTCGTGGATGCGGCGCACGAGATCGGCGAGCCCGGATATGTATTCGTTGTCGCTGATGCGCAGCAGCGGGCCTGATTTCGCGTGATGCACCGCCATCGCCTCGACCACGATCAGCCCGACCCCGCCCTGCGCATAGCGCACATAGCGGTCGATGATTGGCTGATTGACGAAGCCGTCCTCGCCCGACAGCCGTGTCACCATGGCCGGAACCATGATCCGGTTCGGCAGGATCATGCCTTTGACGTCGAGCGGTTCGAACAGCTTCATCGCTTTTGCTCCGTGATCCGAGCTTCTTCTGCGCGGGCCTATCTTGCGATCTGCGGTGACGCGAACGTCACATCAGCTCGCCGCCGTCCACCATGATGCTCTGGCCGTTGACGGAGGCGGCGGCCGGCAGGCAGAGCCAGCCGACCGCCTCCGCCACCTCCGCGGGCTTGATCAGGCGTCCTTGCGGATTGTGCGCGACGAGCTCTTCGATGGCCTGTTCGCGCGTGCGCCCGGTCTTTTTGACGATGTTGTCGATCGTCGCGGCGACGATGTCGGTCTCGGTGTAGCCGGGGCAGACGGCGTTGACGGTGACTCCGCTGCGCGCGATCTCGCGCGCAAGCGCCCGTGTCAGCCCGATCAATCCATGCTTCGCCGCGCAATAGGCGGTGACATAAGCGTAGCCGGTATGGCCGGCGGTGGACGCGACATTGACGATGCGCCCGCTTCCGGCCTTCACCATCGGGCCGATCACCTGGCGGATGCACAGATAAGGCCCGGTGAGATCGACATCGAGCAGGCGCTGCCAGAAGGCGCGGTCGGTCTTGCCGAACGGCGCCGCCTCGGCGATCCCGGCATTGTTGACGAGAATTCGCACCGGCCCGAAGGCGGCGGACGCTGCGGCGAAGGCGGCGATCACGCGCGCCTCGTCGGTCACGTCGATCGATGTCGCCTGCGCGCAGCCGCCGTGGGCATCCTTCAGCTTTTCGACTTGCTCCGCGAGCATGGTTTCATTGCGCGCCATCAGCGTGACGTCGGCGCCGAGACGCGCGAGCGTCGCGGCGATGGCGGCGCCGATCCCGCGCGAAGCCCCGGTAACGACGGCATGTTGGCCGGCCAACGGCGCGCCGCCGGACTGCTTCGTCGCTGACTTCGGATCGGTCACGACGCGATCTCCCCTTTGCCGCTTGTTTCGAGCGCCATAGGCCTGTGGAGGCCCGCGCTGCTCTCGGCGGTTAACTTGGCCTCGACCATACGACGCAATTCCCTCCGCAGGATCTTTCCCGCCGGGCTGGTGGGAAAGGACGCAACCACCTCCAGGCGTTCCGGGAGCTTGAACTTGGCGATCTGACGGGCGAGCAGGAACGACTTGATCTCATGCAGCGTGAGCGCGTTCTCGCCGGCCGGTATCACGAAGGCGCAGGCCTTCTCGCCATAGATCGGATCGGGCATGGCGACGACGCACGCGCTCTTGATCCGCGGATGCGCGAGCAGGTGATTCTCGACCTCCTCGCAGCTGATCTTCTCCCCGCCGCGATTGATCAGATCCTTGAGCCGCCCCTCGACGTAGACGTCATCGCCGATTTTCCGCACGGCGTCGCCCATGCGGTAGAAGCCGTCGTCGGTGAAAGCGGCGGCGGTCGCCGTCGGCGCGCGATAATAGCCGCGGATCGTATAGGGACCGCGGCAAGCGAGCTCGCCGATAACGCCGTCAGGCAGCTCGCGACCGTGCTCGTCGATCACCTTGATCTCGTCGCCGGGCGACACCGGCCGGCCTGAGCTGGTCATGCGGATGTCCTCCGGATCGTCGAGGCGGGTCATGCTGATGAGACCCTCGCCGGTGCCATAGCTTTCCACATAAGTGCAGTTCAAGCGCCGCTCGACGCGCCTGCGCAGCTCCGGAGCGAGCTTGGCGCCGCCGCTGATGAACACCCTCAGCGAGTGGATGTCGTGGCGCTCGGGCGCATCGCTTGCGAGCCAAGTCACCACCAGCGGCATCGCCGCCGCAACGACGGTGACGCGCTCGCGGGCGATCAGCGAAAAGATCGTGTCGGCGCTGGCGTCCGGGGCGATCACCGTCGCGCCGCCGGCGGCGAGCGCGCCGAGCACGCCCGGGCAGCCGAGCGTGTAATTGTGCGACATCGGCAGCACGGCGAGAAACACCGTGTCCGGTCCGAATCCCGCCACCCGACCGCACTGGCGGCAATTGTAGACATAGTCGTTGTGCGTGCGCGGGATGAGCTTGGGAATCCCGGTGGTCCCCCCCGACAGCAGCATCAGCGCGACATCGTCGGCCGGCGGAGCCATCTTGTCGATCGCGCCGTCCGCGCTCGCTCCGGAACGAGCCGTGTCCGCCAGCGAGCGCTGGCCCGGCCAGGGCTCGCCCGCGATGAATGTCAGGCGCAGCGACGGAGACCGGCGAGCGATTTCGGCGGCCAGCGGCCGATGGTCGAAATCGCGCAGGCGATCGGGTCCGAAATACGCCACCGCGTCGGCATGCGTGGCAAAGTGGACAAGCTCGTCCTGACGGTGCGCCGGCAAGGCCATCACCGGGATGACGCCGATTCGCGCCAGCGCGAACAGGGTGACGACGAGGTCGAGCCCGTTCGGGAGCTGAAGCACGACGCGGTCGCGCGAGCGAAGGCCTGCAGCGACAAGGCCGCTTGCCAAGCGGCCGATCCGCTCGCCCAGCTCGCGATAGGTGGTCCGCTCGCCGCCGCTGATGACCGCCACCTTGTCCGGCGCGGCGGCGATCGCGCGCTCCAGCATCTGCCAAAGCGTGATGCCTTCCCAATAGCCCTTCTCGCGATAGAGGCGCGCGAACTCCTCCGGCCAGGCCTTGCAGCCTTCGAGCATCAGAACGCCCCTTCCGTCGCCTGCGCGCCACCGCGCGCAGGACGCGTTATCCGCCGGCGCTCTGGCGCCCGCGGCCGATTGTTCAAACTTAAACAAATTTATAGAAGCTTTGCCTGGTCGCCTCCTTGATTCCGATCAAACCCTGCGCGGCGGCGGACATCGTTGCGGCAGACGATCGCGCGCGTGATATCTGTTTCGGCGGAATGCGGATTTGCTCTATCGTCGACGTGCATGCGGAGGTTGTGGCAGCCCTTCGCGTTGACCGGTAGAACGCGTCCGGAAGGGGCGCTTGCGGGGCGACGGTCGCGCCGCGAACGAACATCATCGCCGCTTGGGAAGGGACGAATGGTCAGGAAGGAACGCGCGCGTGCGACCGGCTCGATCGAGACCGGCGTGTGGTTGCGACTGTTGAGCTGCACCAACATCATCCTTCGCCACTTGCGGCGCAATCTGAAGGATGCCTACGCGCTCACGATGCCGCGCTTCGACCTGTTGGCGCAGGTGGCGCGTCCGCCGCTCGGGCCCTCGCTCGGCGAGCTGTCGCGACGGCTTTTGGTCACCAAGGGCAACATCACCGATATCGTGGCGCGCTTGGAGTTGGTCGATTTGGTCGGGCGGCGGCGTGACGATGCGGACGGCCGCATTCAGTATGTCTTTCTCACGCCCGCCGGACGAAAGCTGCTGGACGAAATTCTCCCCGTTCATGATCGTTGGCTCGGGGAGCTCATGCAGGACTTGACCCGCGAGGAGCTTGAAACCCTGTACAACGCGCTCGGCATCCTCAAGACCGCGCTGAAACGCATGGATCAGCAAGCGACTGAGTTCGAGGATGCGCGCAACGAAGACGACAGTGAATTGCTTAAGGGCGCGCCGCTCCGTGACCAATGAGGACACCGAACGGTTGCGCCTGATCAACCCTCGGGAACCCATGCATTATGTGGCCGGATCGACGTCTGCTTGACCTCTTCGGGATTGATCTTCCTATCATCCAGGCGCCCATGGCCGGCGCGATGGATTTCGAGCTTGCCGCGGCGGTGTCGGAGGCGGGCGGGCTTGGGTCGCTGCCCGCCGCGATGCTCACGCCCGACCAATTGCGTGATCAGGTCGCGAAGTTCCGCAGCCGCACGGGCAAGCCGCTCAACGTGAACTTCTTCTGTCATGCGCCGCCGACGCCCGACCCGGCGCGCGAAGCGCGCTGGCGCGAGCGTCTTATGCCCTATTATCGCGAGTTCGGGCTCGATGCCGCGGCGGCGCCGCCGTTCGCCGTCCGTGCGCCGTTCGATGGCGCTTTCTGCTCCGTGGTAGAGGAGACGCGGCCGGAGGTCGTGAGCTTCCATTTCGGCCTTCCGTCGCGGGAATTGGTAGCGCGCGTTAAGGCTGCCGGTGCGGTCGTGCTGAGTTCTGCGACCACGGTTGCGGAGGCGCGCTGGCTCGCCGAGCATGGGGTCGATGCCGTCATCGCGCAGGGCCTTGAGGCCGGCGGCCATCGCGGCATGTTCCTCATCGAAAACATCGCCGGGCAGGTCGGCGCGCTGGCGCTGATCCCCCAAGTGGTGGATGCCGTCGATCTCCCGGTCATTGCGGCAGGCGGAATAGCGGACGTGCGCGGCATCGTCGCGACGCTTGCGCTCGGGGCCGCTGGCGTCCAACTCGGGACGGCATATCTCCATTGCCCCGAGGCGAAGATTTCCGCGCCGCACCGGGAGGCGCTTGCGAACGCGCAAGCGGACGCAACCGCGCTCACCAATCTCATCAGCGGGCGGCCGGCGCGGGGCATCGTCAATCGGTTGATGCACGAGGTCGGGCCGATCTCCGACATCGCCCCCGAGTTTCCGCTGGCGTCCGGCGCCCTCGCGCCGCTGCGCGCTGCGGCCGAGGCGCGTGGCCTGGGCGACTTCTCGCCGCTCTGGGCCGGCCAAGCGGCGGCGCTCGGGCGTGCGCTTCCTGCCGGCGAATTGACCCGCCGTCTCGCTACAGAGACGCTTGAGCTTTTGCGCGCGCTGTCGGGGCCGGCCGCCGCCTCCGCAAGATCAAGCTAAGGGCGACGCGGAGCGATGCCGGCGGCCTGAAGGTCTCGGTCGCGCGGCTGCGCGAGCGCGGCGTCGACCGCGGGCAGGATCGCGTCGATCGAGAGCTCGTCGAGGCAGCGACTGAAACTCTCGACGTGGCGCTCGCACCCTTCCAGCTGGCACGGAAGGCAGGGCAGCGGATTCTGCACGACCCACACATTGCCGCGGCGCTGGATCGTTCCCGACTTCTGCCAGGAAACGCGGAGCCCTCCGATCGGCCAGGGCGCCCACAAGCGAGGATCGGTCGGGCCCAGCAAGGCGACGGTCGGACAACCGGTCGCGGCGGCGAGATGGGTCACCGACGTATCCGGGCCGACATAGACCCGCGCGCCGGCGATCAGCGCGGCGAGGTCGGGAAATGTCAGCGCGCCGTCAAGCCGGCGCACGGCGGAGCGATCCGTCCAAATGCCGTCGAGCTGGCGGCGATCCGCATCGGAAGGGCCGCCGGTCGCCACCACCGCAAGCCCGCGGGCGGCGAGTTCGCCGGCGAGCGCGCGCCAGCCGGTCGTGTGCCATTGCTTGTAACGAAACTTGGGGACGGCGTGCACGACGGCATAGGGCGCATCGGGGCGCACGGCTGCGTTCCCGCCGGCCGGGCAGACGAGTTCGGCGATCGGCGGGACGCCGAGCGCATCGGCGAGCCGCAACACCGCCTCGACGCGATGCACGCCCTCCGCCACCGGGATGCTGCGGGTGAGGGCAAGGCGAGCGACTCGCCCGCTCAACTGGGGGCCGACCGGCGCGATGCGCTTCCGGCCGGCGAGGATCGCGAAGTAGGTCGGGCGGTCGCCGGACTGGGTCGATACGGCGAGGTCGTAGCGGCGGAACAGGCGCAGGGCGAGCGCGGCGCTCTGCGCGGCGGTCGGGCGCGCCGGCATGACCACCACGCCGTCGAGATCAGGATTGCCGGAAAGCATGCCCTCCGTGCCGGCGAAAACCAGCGCCTCGATCCTTGCATCGGGCCAGCCGCGGCGCAGGCTCCGCATGAGCGGCGTCGCGAGCAGCACGTCGCCGAGCCGGCGCAGCACGATCACCAGGATGCGCGGTCGCGGCGGCAGGTCGAGGGGCTTCATGGCGGGGGAGCGGGCGCAAGCCCGGGAGGCGCGCGCGAGCCGCGCATGACGAGGCCGCCCAGGATTCCGACGCCGAAGACATAGGTCCAGCCCTGGGTGAAATCGAACAGATGCGAGTTGAACAGGCACGATACGATGCTCTGCACGACCACGACGAGCCCGATCCAGCTTGCGGCTCCGCCGCCGCAAAACAACAGCAGGTGCGCGATCCACATGGCGACCAGGACGCCGGCGCCGACCAGCCCAAGCTGAATGGCGACGGCGAGTATCTGGTTGTGCGGGTTGCCGATAACGACCTGGCCGGCGGCGCTCTGATCCGCCGACCGCCGGAATGTCTCGTAGAGAGACATCGATCCGTGTCCAAGCGCCGGCGCCTGCCCGATCAAGTCGATCGATCGGGTCCAGAAGGTCAGACGCAGGCCGCCTGACGTCGTGAGCGCGCCCGCGTGATATTCGTTCAGTTCCTCGCCCACGTGCAAAACCCGGCCGCGCAGATAAGGCGAGGAGACCCAAGCGCCGCCGGCAAGGATCGCACCCACGACGCACAATGCGAGGCCGCCTTTCCAGCCCGCCCAGCGCGCGCCGAGCAGAACGAGCAATATGGGGATCACGACGAGGGTGGTTCGTCCCGTCGCCACATATGCGACATTGGCAAGCAGAGCGAGCGCAAGCGTAACGCACGCTGCGGCCCACATGCGGCGGCCGGCCCGGGCGGCGTCGCCGGCGAAGTACAGCAGCGCAAAGGCGCAGGCGACGAACTCTCCGCTCTGGGCGACATAGTCCTTGGCCGGAACGCCGCGCCCGGCCTGGGGACGCCAGGACAGGCTCGGCCAGATCGCCAACACGGTGGAAGCCGCAAACACCGCAAGGACGGACACGAGATAGCCGGCGAGCACGAGCCAGCCGCGTTCGGAGCGCCGGAACTGGATCAGCAGAAGCGGGATCATCAGCAGCTTGTGATAGCCGCTCGCGCCGTCGAGACGCTGCGCCCAGGTCGCATCCGCCCAGAAGAGGCCGAGCATGGCGAGCGCCCATAGCGCCACCGGCAGCCCGCCGGCTGCGGTCGCCAGCTCGCGGCGCAGCGTCGCCAAGTCGAGCGTCGGCGCGAGCGTGATCAACCACAGCACGATGAAAACGGCGGCGACGGAAGTCGACCATGGCAGCGCGACCGCGACGGCGACGGTCAGCCAGTCGGGAATTGTCTGGAGGCTTTCGCGCTGGAGCGCGCCCGCGAGGAATTTAGCCTTCACGGCTCGCATCATATTCGAACCGGGTCACGGCCGCGCTGGGCAGCCGGTGCAATGGATTTGCCGTCGCGTTGAAGTATCACGTTCTGCTTGCTGCGCGCGAGAACACGGTAGCCGCGCTCGGAAAACAGGTCGAACAGGTCGATCCGCCAGCCGTGATGCGAATCCTCGATGATCACGAGCCGCGGGAGAAGGGCGTCCGGCGCGTCGCGCAGGAAGGGAGCGAGCGCCACGTCCTCGGCGCCTTCGACATCGATCTTCAGCGCGTCGATTTTCCGGTAGCCGCGTTCGGCCAGAACGGCGAGGAGCGGGCGGCACTCGACGCGGACCACCGGCGCGCCGCCGCCTTGCGCAGCGATCCAGGGGGCGACGGCCATCAGGCGCGAGCCGCCGCGATCACGCAGATCGATGGCGAACGCGGCCTCGCCGTCGTGGTCGGCGATCGCCACGGCGAGCACTTCGACGTCGAGGCCCTTGTTGGTCCCCAGATTGAACCGCAGGCGGTCGGTGATGCCCGGCTGCGGCTCGATCGCCAGCACGCGGGCGCGCCCGCCCGCGCGCGCGGCGACGAACAGAGAGAACAATCCGACATTGGCGCCGATATCCACAAAGGCGAATTCGCCGGCGCTCGCCGCGATCGCCGCCGCCAGCGCCCGGCGCTCGACCGGCTCGAACATCTGCGGGGTAAAGGCGAGGTTCTTCTCGCAGCCGTTTCCGCGCGGATAGAGGCGCAGTTTCAGGCCCCATCGGCTGAGGTCGAGCGGGGCGTCGCCGAGCACGCTCATCGCGATCCGGCGCAGTCCGATGGCCGTGCGCAGCCCGAGCCAGTTGTCCGGAAGCCGCGTCGTCGCCGCGAGCACGGCGGCCACGAGCGGCCCCGGGGCGCGCGCGCCATAGGGGCTGGGATCGACGAAGGGAGTCATGGCGGTCAACGGACCGGCAGATCGAGCGCCGCTTCGGCGATCGGCGCATCGAGGCTCGACAGCCCGCGCATGGCGCGCACGCGCGGCGAGGCGAGCGCGTCCTCCAGCCGGCTTTCATTATCAGGCAGAAGGGAGCGGTCGTTTTCGGGATGCCAGAGGTGCAGGACGCCGGTCGCGAAACGACCGTCCTTGCGGCGGACGCCGCTGCGGAACAGTCGCACGATGATATCGGAGTCCTCGCGGCCCCAGCCGCTGAAGTCGGCGTCGAACCCGTCAACGCGATCGAGGTCGCGGCGCCAAATCGCGAGATTGCCGCCGCGCGCGCCCTGCCAGCGCGTGGCGTTGACCTTGCGCAGCGGTCCGAGGGGAAAGGAGAGCAACGCCGCGATCCGGTTGATGTCGCTGGAAAGGCGGCGCCGCAAAATCTCCGCAAGGCCCCAATTCTCCGCCGCGACGCCGGCCGCGAGGACGCGCTCGGTGAGCGCGCGGGACAAGAGAACGCGGTTGCCGGCGACGAACCAGCCGGGCTCTGCGAGCCGCCGATGCGCGGCGATGAAATCGGCGCGCGGGATGCAGTCCCCATCGAGAAAGATGCAGTACGCGCCGCGGCTGCGCAAAATGGCGCGGTTGCGAATCTCCGCGAGGCGAAAGCCGCGGTCCGGATGCCAGACATGCACGACGGCTGGGTCGGTCGCGGCGGCCCAGCATTCGACCGTCTGCATGGTCTCGGGTCCGGAGCCGTCGTCGGCGATCACGATCTCGAAGGCGCGGTCGGTCTGGCGCGAAAGACCGCGCAGCACGGCGTCCAGCGCGTCCGGCCGGTTGTAGGTCGCAACGATCACCGAGATCAGTTCAGTCATGGACGTCTCGAGCCGAACGGCGACGTCCGTCGGCTGAACAGCTGGTTACCGCGCCCCGCCAAGTCCGGCATAGGACACGCGCCAAATCGTATCGTTACCGTCCTCGGTAAATAGCAAGGAGCCGTCCTTGGCAATGGCGACCCCGACCGGCCGGCCCCACACCCGCGCATCGTCGATGACGAAGCCGGTGACGAAGTCCTCGTATTCGCCGGTCGGCGCCCCGTCGCGCATGACGATGCGGACGATCTTATAGCCGGTGCGCTTGGCCCGGTTCCACGATCCATGCAGAGCGGCGAAGGCCTGGCCGCGATAGTCGGCGGGGAATTGCGAACCGGCATAGAAGGTCATGCCGAGCGGGGCGGAATGCGGCTGGATCAGCGTGTCCGGGATCACGACCTTGCCGGCGAGATCGGGCCGGGCGTTGCGGTGCCGCGGGTCCTCGTTGCCGCCGATATAGTACCAGGGCCAGCCGTAGAACGCGCCTTCGCGCACGCGCGTGACATAGTCCGGCGGCAGGTTGTCGCCGAGGCCGTCGCGTTCGTTGGTCGAGCACCAGAGCTCGCCGGTGGCCGGCTCGATCGCCATTCCGACGCAATTGCGCAGGCCGGTTGCGAAGACGCGCCGGCTCTTCCCCGCGGGATCGAACACGAGCACGTCGGCGCGGTCGGCCTCGTTCCCCCACGCCGCGCCCACCCCGTGCTCGGACTCCCAACGACGCAGCTGCAGGTCGCCAAGCCGGCCGCCGCCCGGCGAGACGTTCGACTGCGAACCGACGGAAACGAACATCCGCGCGCCGTCGGGCGAGAAGACAATGTCCCGTGTCGCATGGCCCCCGGTGGGCAATTGCGCGACGACCGTTTCGGCCGCGCCGCGCGCCTTCAGGTCGCCAATGCGATACGGGAAGCGGACGACCGAGTCCGTGTTGGCGACATAGACCCATTCGGGATTGTCTCCCGGCGGATAGAAGGCGATGCCGAACGGATATTCCAGGCCTGCGGCAAACACCTGGTCGTCGCTCGGCGTGGTTCCGGCCGCGTTGGGGCGGAGCACGCGGACGCGCCCCGCGTCGCTCTCGGCAACGAAAATGTCGCCGTTCGGCGCGACCCGCAGCTGGCGCGGGTTGTTCAGACCGCGCGCGAACGGCTCGACCTTGAAGCCGGGCGGGACTTTCAGCTCGGCCCCGGCCGGCCGCGCCACAACTCGCGCCGTCGCGCTCGCCGTCGCCGCGGGCGCAGGCAGGTCGCTCGGCCGAATATGGCGGCGAACGCCCGGCGCATCGGTTCGCCAGTCGCCGTAGGCGGCGGGCCCGGTGCGCACGCCATCCCCGCTGGCCGGCGGGGAGGTCTGGGCCACGGCGCTTGCCAAGACCAGCGCGACTGCGGGGATGCCCAGAACAAGCGGTGCTCGCAGCGCCATGACCGCGATCCTTTCCGTGATCTCGCCGGCCTCTGCCGGAGGAGCGCTTCCGACCAAGAATGCGGCGCTACGGCCTGACGATGCGATTGCGCAGAACGCCGATTCTCTCGATCTCGAGTTCAACGACGTCGTTCGGCGCAAGTTCGCGCCCGAGTTCGTGCGCCGAGCCGGTGCCGACCGTTCCCGAACCGATGATTTCCCCGGCAAACAGCGTTTCGGACTGCGAGACATAGGCGATGATGTCCCAGAACGTGTGATGCATGGCGCGCGAATTGCCGCCGCCCCATCGCTCGCCGTTCACGCGCGCCTCCATTGCCAGCGCGTGCGGATCGCCGATCTCGTCCAGCGTCACGATCCATGGGCCGAACGCGTTGCCGGTGTCGAAGTCCTTGCCCTTGGCCGGGCCGAGACCCGCCTTCATCTCTTCGAACTGCACGTCGCGCGCGCTGAAATCGTTGAAGATGGCGAAGCCGAACACATGCGCGGGCGCATTCGCAGGGCTTATGTCCTTTCCCGTCCGGCCGATCACGCAGGCGAGCTCCAGCTCGTAGTCCATCCACTCCGAATAGGCCGGCCAGATCACATCGGCGTCGTGGCCGATCACGTTGAAGCGGTTGCATTTGAAATAGACGGGCCGCCGGTACCAGACGTCCGGCACGCGTTGCGGCCTGCCGGTGCGAAGTTCGACCTGATGGCGGCTGTTGCGCACATGCTCTTCGAAAGCCATGCAGTCGCGGATCTGACGCGGCATCGGGAGCGGAGCGAGCAACTTCACCTCGTCGAGATCTTCGGATGCCGCGTCCGGCCATGCGCGCGCAATCTCGGCGGCGCGTTCGAGACCGGGACCGGCGGCGTCGATCAGCGCCAGCATGTCGGCGAGGTCGGGATCGACGCGGTCGTGCAGCTCTTTGGACGCCGCTGCAAGCCCGAGGACCGCGCGCTGCTCGGTATCGACGACCCCGAGCCGCGGAGTCTTGCTGGAGCCGACGAAGGTCGCAAGTTTCATGAGGATTCTCTGCAGGGTGGACGCGCCTCAGCCCGGTTCTCTGTCGATGCGCCGGCGCGGCGGCGCTCGCGATGACAAGCCGATGCGAGGCGAGCCCCGAGGCCGAGCGACGAGCCGCAAAGCGTCGCGCGTCGGCAGCCTATATGCGTCTATCGTGTCGTCTTTTATCGTGTCGTCTTTGCGAGAAATGCCTTCACGGCTTCGCGGTGCTCGTCTGTCGTATAGCAGATCGCCTGCGCCTGCCGGCCAAGCGCGAACACGTCCTCGTCGCCGAGCTCGAATGTTCTGTTGAGGATTTCCTTGGTGAGCGCGAGCGCCGCGATCGAGCCCTGGCTGAGCTGATCCGCCCAGGCGCGCGCCTCGGCGAGAAGCGTCGCTGGACTCGTCACCCGATCCACCAGTCCGATCGCCAGCGCCTCTTTCGCTTCGACCCGGCGGCCGGTGAAGATCAATTCCTTGGCCCGCGCGAGCCCCACGCGGCGAGGAAGGAAATAGAGGCCGCCGCCGTCGGGAATGAGCCCGCGGAGGATAAAGCTCATGGCGAAGCTCGCCTGCTCCGCGGCGAGAATAAAATCGCAACACAACGCAAGGTCGCAGCCGAGCCCGACCGCCGGTCCATTGACGGCGGCGATCGTGGGCTTGGTCAGTCGGTGCAGCGCGTCGACCGCTTCGTGCAGCCGCCGCTGCCGCTGCCACCCGTTGAAGGCGAGCTGGCCCGCCGCGGCGCCCAGGTTCTGCTGCATCGCAGCAAGGTCGCCGCCGGCGCAAAAGGCCGGGCCGTTCCCGGTGAGCACGACCGCCCGGACACGGTCGTCGCTCGCAACGGCGGCGATCGCCGCAACGAATTCGGCGCGCAGGCTCTCGTTGACCGCATTTCGCACGTCGGGACGGTTCAGCGTGATGATCGCGATCCGTCCGTCAATCGTGCTCTCGATCGTCGATAATGTCTGTACGCTGGCCATATCCGCACTTTCTCCATCATTCGGGCTCGATTGTCGTACCGGCGATAACCGGAAGCGGGGTGATTGTCGAACTGATGTGTGGGCATCCGCGCTCGCCGGCTTTCGACTCGCCCCGTCTTTTGCTACCGAAAAAAATTGCGTCCGCCGCACGCGGGCGAGATAGAGGGGATTTTTTGCGATCAGAATCATCTGGATCGTGTTGGAGGAGCGCCGGAGTTGCGATCGATGCGCAGGATTATCTTCTCGCTGGTTACCCTCTCGCTCCTGCTGGGTGGGTGCAGTAAGGACCAGACGGCGCCGAAGGGCGAGAAAGGCGACGCTGGGCCGCCGGGACCGGCAGGACCTCCGGGGCCGCAGGGGCCAGCCGGGCCGCCCGGTCGTGGCGGCGGTTTCCGGTTCGCAGAATTCACTTGCCAGCAAGCCGCCTGTTCGGCGAGTTGCGAGGCGAGCGAGCGGCTGGTCAATGCCTTTGCGTTGAACCCGGCGGGGACATTCACCGTCGAATCGGATCGGGCGGTTATCTATACGCCGCCGCGGCGCGGGCCTTCGGGAAAACTGGTCCTCGTCTGCGTCACCCCGTAGAGCATATTCCGGCGAAGTAGGAACCGGTTCGCCGTAGAAAATGCGACCGCGAAAGGATAACGAGAGCGAATTCCGATTCCATGAGAACGGAATTCGCTCCCGCGAGGTTCGCGCGCCCGGGCGGGGTTTCGCGTCCCTGAACCGGGCGCTACGCCGCGGGAATGCGGCGTGTCGCCGGCTTAATGCCTGTAACTCTTTCGGGCCGGCTTCCGAGCGGAATCTGTGGCGCGGGTCTCAGCGCCTCGGCGAGGAGACTGGCGAGGTCGTCGCCCGCGTCGGGGTCGGAATCAGGACGAACCCAGATGCTGCACTCGAGGTCAACGAGTTCAGGCAGCACGCCATCCTCACAGATCAGCGCTCCAGTCGAACGCGCGAGCGTGCGCGGGAGCGCTGTCACGCCAAGCCCTGCGGCTACGGCCTGGGTCAAATCGTCCACCTTTGCCGAGGTCAGCACGATCTCATAGTCGCGCCCGGCCGCTTCGAGCGCCGCCACCATCTGCCGATGGAAGATGCAGTGCTCGCCGCGCGTCAGCAGGCGGATCGGCTGGGTCGGGTCCGCCGCCGTCGCGGCGCCGCGGATCCACACCATTTCGTCGCGCCAGTGGTGAGCGGGTGCTTGGTCGGGCTTCCCGTTCGCCATGGTCACGGCGACATCGAGATCGCCCTGGTTCAGCTCCTCAAGCAAGTCTGGGCTGCTGCCCGTGCTCATGTGAAGGCGGATGTCCGGCCACCGCTTGCGGAAGTCGGCAAGCCTCTGCCACAGCGGAATACCGATGAAATCGCCGGGCAGTCCGAAGCGCAGGATCCGGCCGCCATGCGGGGTGCGGGCGAGCGTGACGATCTGGTCGTTGATCGCAAGCAGGCGGCGCGCCTCGCACACCACCCGCTTGCCCGTTTCCGTCACGCTGACGCCCGGCGCGCTCTTGTCGAACAGATCGAGCCCGAGCAGGGATTGAAGCCGCTTGATCTGGGCGCTCACGGCCGGCTGTGTCACGCCGAGCGCCCGGGCGGCTTTGGTGAAGCTGCGCAGATCAACGACCGCAAGTAAGGTGCGCAGAAGCTCGGTGGGAATATTGGTCATTCGGAATTCCACCTCTCCGCACCGCGAGCCCATCGGCGACCTCGCGCGCGCGCCGTACAGTTATCCAGCTGCAACCGTGCCAAAAATCGCGACGGACATTTTGATCTAAGTCATGACAAACGGTCACAGATGCGCGCGCCGCCCGTCCTGGAACCCCCGGCCCGGCATGATGAGCGGCCCGGGCGGGTCCCGGGGGCCTGCCGGTCGCAACACCGCCAAATTGCCCCTTCACGATCCCATCGATTCTGGACCCGGGCCCGGTCTTTGCCTTGTGGCGCGCTCGGGGTAAAACAAGGCTGTCGGCCCCGAGTACGAAATGGGGTGCGGTAGTCACCAACGGAACCGGACCCATGCGCTCCTTCTCGCCGCTCGCCGCCGCCGTATTCGCGTTCGGGATTGCGCTCGCCGCCGGCGCTTCCGCCGCGCACGCCGCCGGAGAGGCCTTGCTCCTGATCGAGGCCGGTAGCGGCAAGGTGCTCAAGGCCGAGAACGCGACTTATCCATGGTATCCGGCTTCGATCACCAAGCTGATGACAGCGTATGTCACGCTCCGGGCCATCAAAGAAGGACGCATCTCGTTCGATACGGTGCTGACCGTCTCGCCCAATGCGGTCGCCCAGCAACCGACCAAGATGGGATTTAAGACCGGAACGCTGGTGACCGTCGACAATGCCCTCAAAATGCTGATGGTCAAATCGGCGAACGACATGGCGGTCGTGCTCGCCGAAGGCGTCTCCGGCTCCGTGGAGCGCTTCGCCGATGAGATGAACCGGGCGTCGGCCCGCCTCGGCATGACGCAGTCGAGCTGGGTAAACCCGAATGGACTACCGGCGGACGATCAGATCACCTCGGCGCGCGACATGGCGATTCTCGCGCGGACGGTCCTCGCCGAATTCCCCGAATATGACGGCTATTGGAACATCCACGCGATTCGGCTGGGCAAGCGCGTCATTCACAACACGAACTCGCTCATCGTCCGCTATCCCGGCGCAGACGGAATGAAGACGGGCTTCATCTGCGCCTCCGGCTTCAATGTGGTGGCGTCGGCGACGCGCGGCAACCGGCGGCTGATTGCGGTCGTGTTGGGCGCTCCGTCGGGCGCGGTCCGGGCGGCCAAAGCCGCTTACTTGTTCGAGACCGCCTTCAACAGCACGGGCCTCACCTGGCTCATGCCGTCGCTCGGCACCGTCGACGGTCTGCAGCCGATCAACGCCGCGCCCCCCAATTTGCGTGAAGCGATGTGCGGCAAGCACCGCCGCCGACCGGCTGCGGAGGAGGCGGACGAGGAAGAAGACGCGAGCGGAACCGGGGCCGGCAGCGACGAACCGGGCAGCCTCGCATCCATCTTCTCCAACACGAAATCGACCGGACCAAGACCGTCGACGCTGGTCGCGGAAACCGTCGCGATGAACCCGCCGATCGAGGTCTATGTCGGCCCGCCGCGCCGCCCGCGCGATCCCGCGGTCGCCGCCGCGCCGGCGAAGCCGGTCAGCGACAAGCCTCCCGTCGCGCGCAGCAAGCCGTCTCCAGCCGTCGGCCTCGTGTCCGTGCCGAAGAAGTCCGAGCCCGCGGCCGGAGCGGCAAAGCCGCAACAGCCTCGCCCAGTCGCTCGGCCAACGACCCCCCAGAAGCCTAAACCGACCGTCTCTGCGGCAAAGCCAGCGGCCACAAAGGCTGCGGGGAGCGCGCAAAAACCGGCCGTCAGCGCCGCAAAGCCATTGCCGCCGCAATGAGCGCGTCCGGCAGCGCCCCGAGCCGGGGGCCAGCCGAGCCGATCCCGCTCACGGTGCTGACGGGCTTCCTCGGAGCGGGAAAAACGACGCTCCTCAATCGGCTTCTGCGCGATCCGGCGCTCGCCGATACCGCCGTGCTCATCAACGAATTCGGAGACATCGGGCTGGACCACCTGCTCGTCGAGCACGTCCGCGACGACGGGCTCGTGATGCTGAGCACCGGCTGTCTCTGCTGCACCGTGCGCGGGGATCTCGTGACAGCCCTCGAAAAGCTGTTGCGCGAACTCGACAATGGCCGGGCGAGCTTTCGCCGCGTGGTCATCGAGACGACGGGGCTCGCCGATCCGGCGCCGGTCCTGCACACGATCATGGCGCATCCCTATTTGCTGTTGCGTTTCCGGCTGGACGGCGTGGTCACCGTCATCGATGCGGTCAACGGCATGGCGACGCTGGACGACCACCCGGAGTCGGTGAAGCAGGCTGCCGTCGCCGACAGGCTGGTGCTGGCCAAGACCGATCTTTGTGCGGACGATGGGCGTCGGTCCGGTCTGGAGGAGCTCCGCGCCCGTCTCGCCGCGCTCAATCCGGCCGCGCCGCACCTGGACGCCGCTTGCGGCGAGGCGACGCCCGATCGCCTCCTCGATTGCGGCCTGTACGACCCGGCGACCAAGAGTCCCGACGTGAAGCGTTGGTTGGCCGAGGACGCCTATGCGGGGCATGAGCGCCATCACGCCCACCGCCACGACGTGAACCGGCACAACGACGATATACGCGCCTTCAGCCTTTCCACCGAGGCGGCGCTGCCGGCCTCCGCCTTCGAGATGTTCCTGGATCTGGTGAGCTCGGTCCACGGTCCCGATCTCCTCCGCCTCAAGGGCGTCGTGAATATCCGCGAGCAACCGGAAACTCCGCTCGTGATCCATGGCGTCCAGCATCTCTTGCATCCGGCCGCTCGGCTGGCGCATTGGCCGGATGGCGACCGGCGGACGCGTCTCGTGTTCATTGTTCGCGCCGCCGCGGCGCGAAAGATCGAGGAGCTGTTTCAGGCTTTCCTGTCCGCCACTGCGCCCGATCGGCCCGATCGTCTCGCGCTTATCGACAACCCGCTGACGCCGTTCGGCGGCCCGGACCGCTAGCGCGTCCGGCCTCAAGGCATCGAAAACAGAATGCGCTTCACTGAAAGACTGCGGTCCGACATCCTGTATTTGCGGGCATTCGCCCGCGCGCTGAGACAGGTGCGGCCTATCGACAAGACCCCTGCGCGCGTGTTTCCCGCGCTGATCGACGGGCTCGCCGCGCGCCATCGCGACCGTCCGGCGCTGCTCTCCGAACGAGAAACATTCTCGTATCGCGATCTCGCCGGACGCATGAACCGCTACGCGCGCTGGACCCTCGCGCAGGACCTCGCCAAGGGCGAGACGGTCGGCCTCCTGATGCCGAACCGGCCGGAGTACGTCGCGATCTGGCTCGGCATCACGCGGGTCGGCGGCGTCGCGGCGCTGCTCAACACGAATCTCGCGGGAGAGAGACTTGCGGCCTGCATCGATAGCGTCGCGGCGAAGCACGTCATCGTCGCAGCCGAGCTTGCGCCGCAAATCGCCGGCGCCGAGCCACATCTCAAGAACAAGCCGCGCCTGTGGATCAAGGGAGAGGGCGCGAGCCGCTATCCCCGCATCGACATCGATATCGAAGGGCTGTCTGCGGCGCCGCTTGACGGCGACGAAATCCGCGGGGTCACGCTTGCCGATCGTGCGCTCTATATCTTCACGGCGGGTGCGACCGGCCTGCCAAAGCCCGCCATCATCGATCATCAGCGGCTGATGGTCGCGATCGCCGGCTTCGCCGGCCTGATCGGCGCGCGGCCGCACGATCGCATGTATGACTGCCTGCCGCTGTATCACATGCTCGGCGGCGTCCTCGCGATCGGGCCGCTGCTCTTGCGGGGCGGCAGCGTCGTCATCCGAAATAGATTCTCGCCGCATGATTTCTGGCGCGACATTCGACGCACCGATTGCACGCTCCTGCAATATGTCGGCGACATCCCCGCGGCCCTGCTGCGAATTCCCCCCCAGCCGGAGGAGGACCGGCATCGGCTGCGCCTGTGCTGCGGGGCCGGCTTGCGTCCCGATCTCTGGCGCGAATTCAAGACGCGCTTCCGCATTCCGCGCATCCTCGAATTCTACGGCACGACCGAAGGCAATGTGGCGCTGTTCAATATCGAAGGGAAGGAAGGTTCGGTCGGCCGGATTCCTTGGTTCGTGTGGCGGCGCTTTCCGACCGCCCTCATCCGCTTCAACGTCGAAAAGGAATTGACGCTGCGCGACAGCCGCGGGTTCTGCATGCGGTGCGGGCCGGGGGAGCCCGGCGAGTTGATCGGTGCGATCTCGCTCGGCAAAGGCCGGCCGGTCGGCCGGTTCGCCGGTTATTTCGACAAAGCCGACAATGAAGGCAAAATCCTGCGCAATGTGTTCGCGCCGGGCGACGCCTGGTTTCGCACCGGCGATCTGATGACGCAGGACGCGGACGGCTATTTCTATTTCATCGACCGGATCGGCGACACCTTCCGGTGGAAGGGCGAGAACGTGTCGACGACGGAGGTGGCGCGGGCGCTGCGTTCGTTTCCCGGCGTCGAAGGCGCAATCGTCTACGGCGTGCGCGTGCCGGACTGTGAGGGCCGCGCCGGAGCGGCGACGCTGGTCTGCCCGGGCTGGATCGATGTTTCCGCCTTGCACGACCATCTCGCCAAGCGCCTGCCCGGTTACGCCCGTCCCCTGTTCGTGCGGGTGCACCGGGCGGGAACCGAGGCTGCGCGCAAACTGAAAAAAGCGGACTTGGCGGCGGACGGATTCGACCCGGCGCGGACCTCCGACCAGCTCTATTTCAACGACACGCAGAAGAAATCCTTCGTGCCGATCGACGCCGGGCTCTATGCGCGCATCATGGAGGGCGAGGCGCGGCTGTGAAGGCCGCGCGCGACCGGCCGATGCAACGCCTCCCGACTGCGGCGGACATTCTCGGCTTCTGGCGCGGGCTTGGCCCGGAAAAATGGTTCACGCGCGACCTGGACGTCGATGCCGCGATCGTGAGCCGGTTCCTGTCCGTTCACGAAAGCGCCGCGGCAGGACGGTTGTCCGACTGGGAGCGGACCGCGGAGGGGTCGCTTGCCCATGTCATCGTGCTCGACCAATTCCCGCGCCACATGTTCCGGGGCACGGCGCGCGCCTTTGCGACCGATCATCTCGCGCACGCGGTCGCTGCACGCGCGATTGCCAGCGGGTTCGACCGCGCATTCGCCAACCCCGAACGGCGCTTCTTCTATCTCCCCTTCATGCATTCGGAGGATCTCGCCGATCAGGAGCGTTGTATCGCGCTCTGCCGCGCGGCGGACGACGCCGAGGGCGTCAGGCATGGCGAAATCCATGCGCATATCATCCGCAGCTTCGGCCGCTTTCCTCACCGCAACGCCACGCTGGGGCGGGCGACGACGCCGGACGAACAGGCCTTCCTCGACGCGGGCGGTTTCGCGGGATGACGCTCGCGGGCGCAGGTTTGATGTTACACTGCATGACCAGCGCATGAGCCGTTCAAGGACGCGCGGTTCGGAGGAAGACATGTCGGCATGGGCGGAGCGCCTTGTAAGAATCATCGCAGCGATCTGCATCCTCGGTGGCTCTGCGTTCGGTGCGGTCGCGCAAACGGACCTGAGGATCATGGCCCCTGCCGCTCCCGGCGGCGGCTGGGACCAGACCGCTCGCGCGATGCAGCAGGCGCTCGTCGCGACCAGGCTCGTCAAGAGCGTGCAGGTCTACAACGTGGCGGGGGCGGGCGGCAGCGTCGGGATTGCGCAATTCGTCACGACGGCGAAGGGCGACCCGCACCAGCTCATGGTGAACGGCTTCGTGATGGTGGGCGCGCTGCTCGCCAATCGCTCGCCGGTCACCCTCGATCAGACCACGCCGATCGCGCGGCTGACCGCGGAAACCTTGGTGATCGTCGTGCCCTCCAATTCGCCGATCAAGAACGCCCAGGACCTCGCCGCGGCGGTGCGGGCCGATGTCGCCAAGGTCACCTTCGCGGGCGGCTCGGCGGGCGGCGTCGATCACATCACCGCGGCGTTGTTCGTCGGCAAAGCGGGGGGCGACGCGAGCAAGGTCAACTACATCCCGTTCTCCGGCGGCGGCGAGTCGCTCGCCGCCGTTCTCGGCGGGAAGGTCACGGCGGGGATTTCCGGGTGGGCCGAATATGAGGGCCAGATCAAGGCCGGAAAGCTGCGCGCCCTCGGCATAACCGCGCAAGAGCGTCTGCCTGGCAACGACGCCCCGACCTTGCGGGAGCAGGGGATCGATCTCGTCATCGCCAATTGGCGGTCGGTCGTCGCGCCGCCGGGGATCACGCCGGAGCAACGCGCGGCCCTGATCGCGCTCGTCGAGCAGATGGCGAAATCGCAAGCCTGGGCCGACCTGCTCAAACAGAAGGGGTGGGAGGACGACCTCCTCACTGGCGATGCCTTTGCGGCCTTCCTGAGGGACGAGCAGGCGCGCGTCAAAGCGGTGCTCACCTCCATCGGTCTGGTCAAGTCATGATCGGGGACTCGCTGCGCGCGCGGCCATTCGATCCCGCCGGGATCGTGGTGGCAGCCGTGTTGCTGGCGGCGGCCGCAGTCGTCGCATGGAACGCCAGCACGCTGCAGGATTCCTCGGTCTATGGCGTCGGACCGAAAGCCATCCCCTATGCGATCGCAACCGGCCTTGCGCTGCTTTCCGTCGCCAATCTCGTGATGGCGCTCACCGGCCAAATGCCGTCGCGCGAGACCGGCGATCCCAAGGCGATCCTGCTCATCCTCGGCGGCCTCGTCGCCCTGATCGCGCTGATCGCGCTTGGCGGCGGGTTCATTCCGGCGACCGCGGCGTTGTTCGCCGCGACGTCGACCGCATTCGGCCGCCGCGCGCCGCTGACCGACCTCGCCATCGGCGCGGCGCTCGGTTTGTTGATCTTCCTCGTGTTCGACAAGGCTCTGACCCTCGCTCTGCCCGAGGGCCCGATCGAACGGCTGTTTTGAGGGCCCGCGCGTGGACGCATTGCTCGCCCTTGCTCAAGGCATGACGGTCGCGCTGCAGCCGTCCAACCTCCTGTTTGCTTTGATCGGGGTGTTTCTTGGAACCGCGGTCGGCGTGCTTCCCGGCATCGGGCCGGCGCTCACCGTCGCGCTGCTTCTTCCGGTGACCTACAAGCTCGATCCCGGCGGCTCGCTGATCATGTTCGCGGGCATCTACTACGGCGGGATGTATGGCGGCTCGACCACGGCCATTCTGATCAATACGCCGGGGGAGAGCGCGTCGATGGCGACGGCGCTCGAGGGCAACAAGATGGCGAAGGCGGGCCGCGGCGGCCCGGCGCTCGCGACTGCTGCGATCGGCTCGTTCGTCGCGGGCGGCCTTGCGACGCTCGGGCTTGCCTTTCTCGCCCCGTGGCTGGTCGACATCGCGGTCAATTTCGGGCCGGAGGACTATTTCGCGCTGATGTGCCTCGCCTTCATCACCGTGTCGGCGACCTTCGGCGACTCGCCGGTGCGCGGTCTGACCAGCCTGTTCGTCGGGCTCACCCTCGGGCTGGTCGGCATCGACAAGCTGACCGGCCAGGCGCGGCTCGCCTTCGGGGTGCCGGAACTGCTCGACGGCGTCGAGGTGACGACGCTCGCGGTCGGCCTGTTCGCGGTCGGCGAGGCTCTCTACGTGGCCTCGCGCCGCCACCACGAGCCCGAACAGCTGCAGAAAGTGAGCGGCTCGCTATGGATGACGCGCGAGGACTGGCGGCGCTCCTGGAAGCCTTGGCTGCGCGGCGCTTTGTTCGGCTTTCCGATCGGCGCGTTGCCGGCCGGCGGCGCCGAGATTCCGACCTTCCTGTCCTATGCGGTCGAGCGGCGGCTGAGCGCGCATCCCGAGGAGTTCGGCAAGGGGGCCATCGAGGGCGTGGCCGGACCCGAAGCCGCCAACAACGCGTCGGCGGCGGGCACGCTTGCGCCGCTTCTGACCCTCGGCCTGCCGACGTCGGCGACCGCGGCGATGATGCTCGCCGGCTTCCAGCAATACGGGCTCAATCCCGGCCCGCTGTTGTTTGCGGAGCGCCCCGAGCTCGTCTGGGGACTGATCGCCAGCCTGTTCATCGCCAACGGGATGCTGCTCGTGCTCAATCTGCCGCTCGTCGGCCTATGGGTGCGCCTGCTCGCCATCCCGCAACCCTGGCTCTACGCCGGCATTCTCGTTTTCGCGACGATGGGCACCATCGCCGCCAAACCGTCCGTCGTCGAACTGACCATGCTGACCGCGTTCGGCGTGCTGGGCTTTCTGATGCGGCGCTACGACTACCCGATCGCGCCGGTGGTCGTCGGGTTGATTCTCGGACCGGTGGCGGAGAGCCAGTTGCGCCGCGCGCTCTCGATCAGCCTGGGCGATCCGGTGGTGCTGGTGCAAAGCCCGTTTGCGGCGACGCTGCTGGCGCTGTCGTTGATCGCGCTGATCGCGCCGTTCGTGCTCAAGGGCTTGAGCCGCTTTCACCAGGAGGAGGATTGACCGCTGCGCCAGGGAACCGCCACCCTTGGCATCTCTTTTCCTCCCGGTGCATCGTCAAGGTTGCTGGAACTATGGGGTCTTTTCGGTAAATCTTCGGGATGGCTGGAGCGATAGGAGCCCAAGATGAATGTAAGCGATCAACTCGAACGGTTCTCGCGCGCCCTGGGCCATGCGGTGATCGCCGCCTGGAGCGAGCTGCCGAAGCAGGTGCAACAAGAGCTGTTCGAGCGGGCCGTCGTGCTCGGCCATGAAGCCGAACGCGACGAGAGCCTGCGCGAAAAACTCGCCCAATTTCTCCACGATCATCATCGGCGCACCGCCGGACATGAGGCTGGCGGCTGATCGGCGGCCGGCGCAGCACGGGTTTTCCCGGCCGATAAACTGCACTATCGTTTCGCAGTCGGCGGTCGCGCCGGCCAATGGCTATTCAAGCGCCGGTCGCCGGTCACGCGATTTTATGTCCAAGCTTCTTTTCGTGGTGACCGAGGATTGGTTTTTCGTTTCCCATTTTCTGCCGATGGCGCGCGCCGCGAAGGCCGAGGGCCTGGAGGTCGCGGTTGCGACGCGCTTGCGCCGGCACGGCGACGCCATCGCGCGCGAAGGCCTTCGCACGATCGCGGTGGAAGCGGAGCGCGCAAGCCTCAATCCGTTGAATATCGCCGCCACCTTTCTCCGCATCGTCCGCGCAATCAGGGACGAACGGCCCGACATCGTTCACTGCATCGCGCTTAAGTCCGTGGTGCTGGGCGGGCTTGCGGCCCGTCTTCTCGGAACGAAGTCGATCATCCTCGCACCCACGGGACTGGGCGAGCTGTGGGTCGGCGAGGGGTTGCGATACCGGCTGGTGCGGACGGCGATCCGGACCATCGTGCGGAGCCTTCTGCGCGCACCGCACATCCACTATGTGTTCGAGAACAGCGAAGACCCGGTTGAATTCGGCCTCGACCCGAAGGGCCCCGGCGTGACGATCGTGGGCGGCGCGGGCGTCGATCCCGACATATTTCCGCCGGCGCCGGAGCCGGCTGCGCCGCCGATCAAGATCGCCGTGATCGCGCGCATGATCTGGCCGAAAGGGATCGGGGACGCAGTCGAGGCGACGCGGCTCGCCCGCGCTGCGGGCGTTCCCGTCGAACTGAGCCTGTTCGGCGAGCCGGATCCGTCAAACCGGCAGTCTATTCCCTCCGACGTCCTTGCCGGGTGGTCGGCCGAGCCGGGGATCGCCTGGCGCGGGCGCACGACCGATGTCCCGCGCGTCTGGCGCGAGCATCACATTGCGATGCTTCTCTCCTATTACCGTGAGGGGGTGCCGCGCACGCTGCTCGAAGCGGCGGCCGCCGCTCGCCCGATCGTCACCACGGATGTCGCCGGCTGTCGCGAAATCGTTCGTGACGGGATCGAGGGGCTGCTTGTCCCGCCGCGCGATCCGGGGGCGGCGGCGCGGGCGATCGAAAGGCTCGCGCGTGATCCCGCGCTGCGTCTGAAGCTCGGCAAGAACGCCCGCGCCCATGTCCGGACGCGCTTTACGGAAGCCGCGATCATGCGCGCCGTCGGCGCCCTTTATGCGTCGCGACCCGACGGCGCCCTTTAGGCCAGAGCGGATATGATGTCGGTGTGGCTGAAGTCCTCGCCCTTGAAAAGGAGAGGTTCGTTGGATGCTCTTGCCAGCGCATAGGCAAAGCAATCGCCGAAATTCAGCTTGGCGCGATGCCCGCTGCCCTTGCCGAAATCCCGGAACGCCTCGCGCGCGATTCTTGCCTGCGTTTCCGTCACCGGTTCGATGGCGATTCCCGCTTCCCTCAGAAGATCATCAAAGCGCCGACTGGCGACCGGGTCGCGGCTCGCATCGATGACGACCGCCGCTTCGACGAAATTGGCCGCCGACAAACGGCGCCTGTCCGCGCCCTCGATCGCGCGAGCGCATGCCTCGGCCTCGGGCTCGTCGCGGAGGATCGCGATCAAAGCTGACGTATCAATGATCATCGCGGCAGTCCGCGTTCGTCATAGAGGAGCTCACCGTGATCTGCGGATCGGTACGGCTCGCGGAGACGCTTGGCGCAATCCCTGCCGATCCTCAGAAGCCGGTCCGAAAGCCCAACGCCCTGATCGCGACGGATGCGATTGAGCCGCTCACGCACGGCTTCGGTCACAGCCTTGGTGAGACTTTCCCCTGTCAGCTTCGCCAGCTCCTCCGCCAATCGATGAGTCTCCCCATTCTTTATGTTCAGGCTCATTTCACGATTTTCCACCTTTCTACCAATTCATTCTATGATTCTACCAAACCGTTGCGCAGGTCAATTGGTGGCGGTTCCTGGAAGCATTCCGCCTCACGTTCGGTCGAGCACGTGGCTGACCATGCCGTCGGCGAGCTTCGGCTCGAACCAGGTGGATTTCGGCGGCATGATCCCACCCTTGTCGGCGACCGCCATCAGGTCGGCCATCGCGGTCGGGCAGAGCGAAAACGCGACCGCCATCTCGCCTGACGCAACCCGGCGCTCCAGTTCGGACAGCCCACGCGCCCCGCCGACGAAGTCGATCCGGCCGTCCTTGCGCGGATCGGTGATGCCGAACAGCGGCTCGATCGCATTGTGGGTGAGCAGCGTGATCGGCAACCGCCCGATCGGATCGCCTTTCGGCACAAGGTCGGGCCGCAAGGCGAGGCGGTGCCAGCGCCCCGCGAGAAACATGCCGAACTCGTCGGCGGACGCGGGGCGCACGGGTTCGCCCGCTGCCTGCACCGCGAAGCGTTCCGTGAGCGCAGCGAGAAGCTCCTGCGGCCGCCGGCCGTTCAGATCGCGAATCACGCGATTGTAGTCGAGGATGGTCATCTCGCGATGGGGAAACAGCACCGCGAGGAAATAGCTGTATAAGCGGGCCGGATCGCCGCCGCGCGCCTCGGCGACGCGGGCGGCGGCGGCCGAGCGGTGATGGCCGTCGGCGATGTAGAGCGCAGGCAGCGCGTCGGCGATGCGCGTGATCTGGCCGATCGCGTCGTAATCGTCGATCACCCAGAGCTGATGGCGAACGCCGTCGTCCGCGGCAACGTCGGCCGCCGGCTCCGCCTCGGTCACGCTCACAAGCATGGAGTCGAGCTTCGGTTCGGTCGGGTAGGCGAGCATGACCGGCCCGGTCTGGGCGTTGACCGCCTCGATCTGGCGCACGCGGTCATCTTCTTTGACCGGCGTGGTGAATTCGTGCTTGCGGATGCGGTTCGTCCGATAGTCGCGGATCGAGGCGACGGCGGCGAGACCGGTATGCGGGCGGCCGCGCCAGGTCAAACGGTAGACATAATAGCAAGGCTCATCGTCACGGATGAGAACGCCTCCCGCGATCATGCGTTTGAGGTTGTCCGCCGCCTTGGCGTAGACCGCGGGCGCGTGCGGGTCGATGTCCGGGTCCAGGTCGATTTCCGGCTTGGAAACGTGGAGGAAGCTCCACGGCTTGCCGGCGGCGCGGAGGCGGGCTTCCGCGCTCGTCAGCACGTCGTAGGGCGGCGCGAGCACGTCGCCCGCTCGACCCGGTGCGGGGCGCAGCGCGCGGAAGGGCCTTATGAGGGTCAACAGCGTCTCCGCGGGGCGGACGAATTGCGGTCCTGGTGTAGACTAGGCTTAAATGGATTGCACGTTTGACCGGAGAATCCGCGCGATGGGCGGTTTGATTGCGCTGACCGGGGCGACCGGCTTTATCGGCCAGCATCTTCTGCGGGAGCTGCCAAAGCGCGGCTACCGCATCCGCGCGCTGCTGCGCAGGCCGACCGATTTCCCCGTTGCCGCGACGAGCGCGGTGATCGGGGATATCGTCAGGCCGCAGAACATGGCGGCGGCGTTTGAGGGGGTCGATGCGATCATCCATTCGGCGGGCATCGCGCACGCCATGTCCGGCGCGCCGGCGGACGATTACCGGGTTCTCAACACCGAGGCGACGGTCAACCTCGCACGCGCCGCGCATCGCGCCGGCGTGCGCCGCTTCGTGTTCTTGTCCTCCATTCGCGCCCAGACGGGGCCATGCTCCGACAACACCCTGACCGACGAGGACGAAGCAAAGCCGACCAATGACTACGGCGCTTCGAAGCTCGCCGCCGAGGAAGGGCTCGCCCAGCTCGACATCGACTGGGTCGCGCTTCGGCCTGTCCTGGTTTACGGACCGGGGGTGAAGGGCAACATGGCGGAGATGGTGCGGATCGCGCGCCTGCCGTATCCGCTGCCGCTGAGCGGGCTCAGCGCGCGACGCTCGCTGCTCGCGGTCGACAATCTGACCGCCGCGATCGACACGGTCCTCGCTGCGCCGGGGCCGCTCCGCCGATCCTTCATCATCGCCGATCGCGAGGCGCTCACCATCGCAGAGATGATTGCGGCGCTGCGGCGCGGGCTCGGGCGGCGGCCCGGGCTCTTCCCGGTTCCGACGCCGGTGCTGCGCGCGTTCTGTCAGGCGACCCGCCGTGAGCAGGTTTTCGTGCGGCTCACCGGTTCGCTCGTGGTCGACGCGTCCGGCCTTGCGAAGCTCGGCTGGGCGCCGGCGGTGACGACTCAAGAAGGGCTGGAGCGGTTGACGCGGCAGTGAGCTTGCGTGTTTGTCACGCTCGCGCGCTACTGCACGAAGCGGAAGCTGCCGTTCCAGCGGCCATAGGACGAGCTGGTGACGCCGTTCTTGATCGAGCCGGCATAGCTCGGGCGGCCGGGCGCCGGCGCGAGCGTCACCTTGCCGCCGCCGGGGCCGATGACGCCGGCATGGACGGCGGCGAGACACGGCGAGGAATCGTCAGTGTAGACGCCGGAGCCCCACACCGCTCCGGTCGTCGGCTGCGGCGGGCACAGGCAGGTGAAAGTCCGGCTGGTCCCGCGCAGAGCGGCGACGTTTGCGGGACAATGGGTGTCGGCGCCGGGCTCGTCCGTTGCGACCGTCGGACTTGTGAACAGGAAGCTCCCGTCGAACCGGCCCCAGTCGGCCGTCATCACCCCGTGCCGGAGCGAGCCGGCATAGCGCGGCTGGCCGGGCGCCGCGCGCAGCCGCACCACGCCGCCCGTCGCCGTGACCGCTCCGGCATGCCTTGCCGCCGCGCAGACGGACGAATCGTGGGTGTAAATCCCGCTGCCCCAGACCGAGCCGCTCATTTGCGCCGGAGCGCAGTTGCAGGCGAGTTCATCGGGCCAGTCCTTCCAGGCGGAAAACTGGTCGGGGCAGGGCTGGACCGGCGTCGCGACGGCATTTCTCGGCGGCTGCTCCATGCCGCTCGGCAGTGAGAGGGCGGCGCTCGCGCCCGCGCCATTGCGCTTGGGGCCCGGCGCGGGCGGTCGCGGCTCCGGCGGGGCAAGCGTAGCGACCGGGGCAGTGGGCTCTTTCCTCGCGCCCCCGTCGGCGTTTTCCCGCAGCATGAACTCACCGACGATCTGGTCGTAATAGGCCGGCTGCTGCGCGTGCCGGACCGTCGCCGCAAGCGCGTCCACATCCTGCTGCACGCGCTTGGCCAGCATCACGTGGCTCAGCCCCGGCGTACGGAGGAGCGGCACGAGCTTGCGGGTGAACACCGAATTGGGGTCGGGGTCGTCCGGCCGGAGCACGTCGAGCGCCGTCTGGCCGATGCCGGCCGAGTAGAGCACGAACACGCCGCGCGGCGCTTCGGTGCGCGTGAGCCCGCGCGTGCCGCCGATATTGCGGGTGCCCGTCGCCTCGAACGGGTTATCGCGGCAGGCGTCGAGGACCAGGAAGGTTGTGAGCGCGCCGCGGCCTTGCACCCGGCGGATGATATTGTCGACGGAAAAGCCCTCGTCGCGAACGAGGCCGTCTTCGCCCGGTCCCGGCTTGGGCATGTCGGCCGCAAGCAGGATATTGTCGGGGCCGAGCGCCACGCCGTGTCCGGCGAAGAAGAAGAAGACCGTGTCGCCTGGGCTGATCAGCGCTTCGAGGTCGGCGAGCCTGCGGTTCATCTCGCGCCGCGTGACGTTTTCGCCGGCGATGACGGTGAAGCCGAGGTCGCCGAGGGCCGCCCCGACCGCGCGCGCGTCGCTCACCGCCCTCGCGAGCGGCGGCTGGTTCTGGTAGGCATCGATGCCGACGACGAGCGCAAGCCGTTTCGCCGCCGCGGGGCCCGCCAGCACGGCCCAGCAGCAGACGACGGCCGCGAGCAGGCGCGCGGCCGATCGTTCGAATTGGCGCTGCGGCCGGGATCGTGACGCGGATGCTCCCATCTTCAGTTCTGCAAAACTCCGAGCCCGAAGCGGCCGTGAAGGATACTACGGCCGCGGCGACGCAGGCCATTCTAATCGCGGGCCCGACGGCGAGCGGAAAATCGGCGCTGGCGCTCGGCCTCGCCGAAAAGATCGGCGGCGTCATCATCAATGCCGATGCGATGCAGGTCTATCGCGACCTGCGCATCGTCACCGCGCGGCCGACGCCGGGGGAAGAGGCGCGCGCGCCGCATCGGCTCTATGGCCATGTCGACGCCGCGGTGAGCTACTCGGTCGGGCGCTATGTGCGCGCCGCGGGCGCGGCGCTCGCTGAAGCGCAGCGCCTCGCGTGCGTGCCGATCTTCGTCGGCGGCACGGGACTGTACTTCAAGGCGCTGACGCAGGGCCTTTCCGCGGTGCCGCCGATTGCGGCGGAAATCCGCAATGCGGTGCGGGCAAAGCTCGCCGAGCAAGGGCCCGAGGCGTTGCATGGAGAGCTCGCGCAGCACGACCCTGATGCGGCGGCGCGCCTCTCCCCGCGCGATCGCATCCGCATCGCGCGGGCGCTCGAAGTCGTGCTGGCGACGGGGCGCGCGCTCGTCGACTGGCGCCACGACGGCATGCGACCGCTGCTTGCCGCCGAGCGAGTGGTCAAACTGTTTCTCGCGCCTGAGCGTCCCACGCTCTATGCCCGCATCGACGCACGGTTCGACCGCATGCTGGCCGAAGGCGCGATCGAGGAAGTGCGGGCGCTCGCGGAGCGGGGCCTCGATCCGCTCCTGCCCGCCATGAAGGCGCATGGCGTGCCGTGGCTGGTCCGCCATCTGCACGGCGAAATCTCGCTCGCCGAAGCGGCCGAGAAGGCGAAGCAGGATACCCGACATTACGCCAAGCGGCAGTTCACCTGGTTCCGCCACCAGCTTTCCGATTGGCCGCAGGTCACGCCGGACGCCGCGCTCGAAACCGTAATGCGCACGCTCGGCCGCCAAAGCGACACTTAGAGCGATCAGGCGACCAGTCCCCGGTTCCGCCTACGCGGTTTGTGGAACTCCGCGGCTGAGAGCCACCCCCACGATGGCGGCCGTCGCAACGATCGCGGATACGGCGACGAAGCCGCCGTGCGCGAAGGCGATCCCGCCGCAGGCGACGCCGCAGCTGCCGCTGAGAAAGGTGCATGCGTTGACGATGCCCGAGCCTTGGCCTGCTTGCGCCGGCGAGAGAGCCGCCAGCGCCAACCGAGGGGCCAAGGCGTAAGGCAGCGCCAGACCCGCGCCCATCACGGCGAGTCCGATCAGCAGGAGGACAGTCACCCCTCCGGCGGCGGCTGCTCCAACCATGGCGCCAGCGATAGCGAGCAGCGCCATGCCGCCCGTTATCGCATTGCGCGGCCCGATCCGCGCCGCGATGGCGGAAGCGGACAGGGCCAGCGCGAGCAACGCCGCGCTCAGCGGCAGCAAAAAAACGCCGGCCTCGATTGCGCTGAGGCCGAGGCCGGCTTTGCTCTGTGCATACAGGTTGAAATAGAGCAGCAGGCTCATGGTGCTGAACAGTGACAGGGAGCCGATCGCCACGCCCATCACGAACCCCCGTCGCTTGAAGAAACTCAAGTCGACGAGCGGCGCCTTAACGCGCGACTCTGCGGCGAGGAGCACGAGGAATGCCGCCGCGGCCACCACCAGAGGCCCGATGACTGAAAAGGGTTCGGCGCTGACATGGGGCATGGACTGCAGCGCAAACACCAGCGAGACCATGAACGTTCCCGACAAGAGGAGCCCCAGCCAATCGAAGCGTTTCCGCGACGCGTGCGCGGGGACCATTGCCGCCAGGCCTGCGGAGGCCAGCCCGCCGATCGCGGCCAGCATGAACGGCACGTTAAGCCAGAAGATCATGCGCCAGCCGAGGAAATGGGTGAGCGCGCCGCCGAGCAGCGGCCCGATGCTGAAACCCAGCATGAGGAAGCCGGTCCATGCGCCGATCGCCGCCGCCCGGCGCTCCGCCGCCGCGCCGGTCCCGACGGCAGCCAAGGTGCTGGGAACCGCGAAGGCCGCCGCGAGACCCTGCAGGGCTCGTCCGGCCAGCAGCTCGGTCTGACCTCCGGCCGCTGCAATAATGCAAGTCGCGATGGCGAGCAGCGCCATTCCGAGAATCGACGCTGGCAGTGCGCCGAACCGGTCTGCGGCGAGGCCGCCGGGCACGATGCAGACCGCAGATACGACGAGATACGCATTGACCGCCCACTGCACGCCTGCGGCGCTGAGGGAGAGATCGGTCTGTATCGTCGGCAAGGCCGCCATGATGGCGGTGCTGTTGGCCCCGACAACCAACATCGCCAGATACGACGACCGCAGCACCGTCGTCGGATAACTCTGCTCGCTCATGGCATCTTCGTTCGGTGAGGGCTTCACGGGTCGCGAATGTCGGGTCAAGAGGGCAGGCGGGCTGTGCGCGGGGAAAACCTCATGGCCGCCCTGGAGAACGTGATGCTGGCCCAATACTATCACAGCATCGCCGACCGTGCGGAGGCGCTCGAGGGATTGAGAAAGGTTGGGCTGGCGGAGCGCGCCGACCATCTGCCGTCGCAGCTCTCCGGCGGCGAACAGCAACGGGTGTGCATCGTCCGCGCGCTGATCAACGATCCCGCGATCGTGCTGGCCGACGAGCCGACGGGAAACCTCGACGCCCACAACGAGGCGCTCGTGCTCGCACTGCTCTCCAGCCTGCATGCGGACGGCCGCACGATCGTGCTCATCACTCACAATCCGGCGCTCGCCGAGGTGGCCGATCGGGTGATCCGCCTCGACCATGGCCGGATTCAACCGTGTGGTGGACCATGAAAGCCTTTCATGCGTTGGCGATCGCGATATCGCTGCCGGCGCTCGCCGCCTGCAACAACCAGCCGGTCGCCCGTCAAAACGAGCCCGCGCCCGAACTCGCCGCCGTGGACGCCGCCAACCGCGTCGTGAAGATCTCCGACCTTCACGGCAAAGTCGTGCTGATCAATTTCTGGCTTTCCGGTTGCGGCCCCTGCCTTGCCGAGATGCCGGAGCTCGACAAGGTCTATCGCGCGTACAAGGGCCGCGGATTTGAGATCCTCGCCGTGAACTTCGGACAGGACAAATACGCGATCGAAGATGCGGCTCGGCGGACAGCGGTGTCATACCCGTTGCTGATCGATCCACTGAATATCGCGCGCACGCGGTACAACGTAATCGGCGCTCCGACCTCGTTTCTGATCGATCCTCAGGGCGTAATCCGCGAGCGGATCGATGGCCAGCTCTCCGGCAAGGCGCTCGAGGAGCGGATCGCGCGCTTGCTGTAGTCGCCGACGCGTGCGGTCCGACCAGCGCATCCTTTTTAAACCACACCACGCCGATTTGGATCTCTTTGGTCTCTGCAGGGAAGCGCTATGCGATCAAGAAAAGCTTTATGCGCTCGCCGGCGGCTATCCTAACCGTCGCGCTCCGAAAACCGATCCCGCTGCGCGAGCGCGCCCGCGGCGCACGCAGGGACATTACTGGTGTGGGTCACTCCGCAGAATCACGTCCTCACGAACGAGACGCGCACAGCCTCCACTCGCAGCAAAGTCCCCTTAATTCCTTTGAGTTTTCCAATGACGACTGGGAGCATTATATGCGCTGCAATATTGGCTCGGTTGGACACAGAGGTGTCGCGCGACATCGTTCGAAGTGTCAGCCATGCTCTCCAGCACGCTTGGTTACGATGCACCAGGCGTCGCGGTAGCAACCGAAATTGTTCGCCCCCCACGCCGATCCCAGCGAGCGGAACTACCGCACTGGGCCCCTGCCTTGGGCAACCGCACATCGGGCAAAGAAGGCGAACCGCCCGACAAGTTATCCACAGCCTGGAGAATGTTGGATCCCGGTTCGTCTCGCTCCGCCATCACGTGGTGGTCCATTCCGAAGTCATAGGTGACGGTTTATTCCGGAGACATGCGTTACAACTTCGGGCCGAACGGGTTGTCCGGCGATGGAGCTTGCCGGATGAGGCCGGATTGGCCCTCGAGGGCGGTCATTTTCCTTCTCGATTCTCAAGCGGCGATGCGCCGCGGGCGCCGGGTTTTCCGCCCCGCAGACCCGGAGGCCGGAGCTGACCTGGAGCGGGCTATGCCGCGCAGTCGACGCAATGGTTGCGCCGATGGCCGAGATTTGATATTAGAGGTTGCGTTTTTTTACAGGGAGCCCTTGTCCCGGCACGCTATTGAGTTGAACTTTGCCGTCTCTCAGTTGTGAAGACCTTGCCGCGTCCGCTCCAGCCAACCGGTCGGGCCTGCGTGCGGCTAATACCTCGAATTAGTGCCGCAACCCTGGCGCCGGAACAAATTTCCCATTGTTAACAGAAAGATAATTGCGCCTCGGCAAGGAGGGACGAGCGGGCCGCGGCAACCGCATCGAGGTTAAGCGTTTCGCTCGAATTTGAGGCATTCACGGCCGGCCAAAATCCGATTCGACCTCGCCAATAAGGGACCGGGGCTATTGAACCGCCCACGACACACTCACGGGGCAATCACGGAGACTTGAATTCAGCAATGTATGAAAAACAATTGTTTAATAAGGAAATTTTCTCGTATTTCAGCGCGATAATGCAGTTTATAATTCGTGCTGTTTGAGCAACACCGGGCGAGATTCAGAGCCGTAAACCGCCTTTAACGTCGCTTCTTTGTTTGCCTGCGGAAGCCCGTGAGTTAATCTTACGCTGCGACTAAGGGGGGCATCCCGGGTCGCCCCGTCTGGAGTTCCGACCGCATCGAGCGATCGCGAGGTACGGGAAGGGCACTGGGTGGATCTGGGACTAAGGGGACCTTCCAGGGTGCGGAGCACCCGGCGGAGACGGAACCCTCCCACGGCAAACGAATGGAGGTTTCAATGAAGATGGTCAAAAGTCTTCTCCTCGGCTCCGCGGCAGGTCTCATGGCGGTGGCAGGAGCTCAGGCCGCTGATCTTCCCGTTAAGGCCGCTCCGGTCGAATACGTGAAGATCTGCAGCCTTTACGGCGCAGGGTTCTACTACATCCCGGGCACCGACATCTGCGTGAAGTTTGGCGGTTATGTCCGCGGCCAGTACTACGCCAATACCGGCAACAGCGGCACGAACGGCTACTTCTTCACCGGGAGCGCCTGGCAATCAGCAGACCCGCCAGCTCAACAACACCAACGACTTCATCTTTCGCACCCGCACCATCATCACGATGGACAGCCGGGCGCAGACCGAGTGGGGCACGGTCCGCACCTACATGAACATCGGCTGGACCCAGGACAGCCCGGCCGGCAGCCTCGCGGGCAACGGCCAGACCTTCCAACGGCGCCGGACCGTCGGTTTACGCGAACCGCGCGTTCATCCAGTGGGCCGGGTTCACCTTCGGCAAGGCGCAGTCGTTCTGGGACGTGTTCCCCCTGGCGGCTCGGACCTACTACGGCCTGGCCTTGGGCGACACGGGTGACAGCGGCGTCAACCTCGCCGCCTACACCGCGACGTTCGGCAACGGCTTCTCCTGGACGATCTCGGCGGAAGAGCCGCGGCGCTTCGCCATCACCCAGACCGACTGCGCCCTTGCAACAGCTCCAGCAACATGTGCGGGCACGAACGTCTGGGTCGTCGGGGCGCAGCTCAACAGCAATATGGCGAATGTCCGCTACCCGGATATCGTCAGCAACTTCCGCATCGATCAGGCCTGGGGCTCCTTCCAGATCATGGGCGCCCTGCATGACGTCGAGCGCCGCCTACTACTTCTCGAACTGCCCGACGGTTGGCACGACGCTGACCGGCGCCATGAACTGCGGCTACCCCGACGACAAGTGGGGGTGGGCAGGCGGCGTGGGCGGCATCTTCAACCTGCCCTTCATCGCCAAGGGCGACACCATCGCCTTCCAGATCAACTACGCGAAGGGCGCGGCGCGCTATATCAACAACGTGACGAACGGCGGCGGGGCGAACCCCTCGGCGTTCGGCGGCGTCGTACTCGCTCGGCCTCGGCTTTGCCCAGGACGCCGTCGTGCGCGACAACGTTCCGGGCCTGCAGCCCGGCGGGATCGAGCTGATCTCGGCCTGGGGCGCGATCGCGGCTTACGAGCACTTCTGGACGCCGGCGCTCCGGACCTCGTGGTATGGCGGCTTCATCGCCTTCGACTACAACGCCACCGCCACCTCCTATGTTTGCGACAACATTCTTGGTGCGCCCCCGGCGGGCGCCATCCAGCCTGTGGTCGTGAACCCGCTCACCGGCGCCACGACGGCGACCCGGTCGACCTGCACGCCGAACTTCGGCCTGTGGTATGCCGGCACCCGGACGCAGTGGAACATCCGGCCCGACTTCTACATGGGCGTGGACGTTCTCTATCAGCACCTGGACACGGCCTTCGCCGGATTTGCGGCCTTCAATCCGGTCGCTGGTGCGCCGCGGCCGGCTGGTGGAACCATCGCTGGCGTGAACTTCCCTGTGTACAAGGTCGAGGATCAGGACGCGCTCTCGATCACCTTCCGCGTCCATCGCGACATCGTTCCTTGATCGCGTGATCGATCCGGCCGCCTACGGGCGGTCCGAACAGAACCCCGGCGGCAAACCGCCGGGGTTTTTTTATGGTATGGCCGGGCTTCTCACTTCGTCGTGGCCGGGCTTGACCCGGCCACCCAGCTTTTGACGAATGGATCGCCGGGTATCGCGTCGTCGGCGCGGCCCGGACGACGAAAGGATAAGCGTTTCCGCCGAATTGTTCGCCGTCGCCGGGGTGGAGCCGGCGGTCCATGCCGGCGATCAGCGTGCAATATCGTCGTACAGATCGCGCCAAGCCGGATTCATGGAGCGGATCAGATCGATTTTCCAGGCGCGCGACCAATGCTTGATATTCTTCTCGCGCTGGATCGCCGCCATGGCGGTGGCATGCTCCTCGTAGTAGACGAGCAGCTTCACACCGTAATCCCTGGTGAAACCGTCAACGAGGCCTTCGCGATGCTCGAATACGCGCCTGACGAGGTTGTTCGTGACGCCGACATAGAGCGTCCCGCGCGGGCGGCTGGCGAGGAGGTAAACCCAGTAGCTTCTCATGCCGGACAGCATCATGGATTGCCGGGTCAAGCCCGGCAACGACGAAGAGCGCGAAAACCGTGCAAGGGCGGAGCAGGGAACCTTCCGCAAGCAGTTCCCGCCATGGGGCGAAGGCACGCCGCATGAATCGCAAGGAGCGCCGCGCCGCGCAGAAGAGGGCCGCCGGCGCACGCGACGCCGGGCCGAGCGCCGCGCCATCGCCGCAGGCAACCGAGATCGGCCGAGCGGGGCGGCGCGCGAAGGCGGAGGCGTTGTTCCGGCAGAGTCTCGATTTGCGCCCGAGCGACTCGCATGCGCCGCATCGGACGGTCGAGCTGTTGCGGCGGGCGCTTGCGCTCGCGCCCGACTTTGCCGAGGCGCATAACGAGCTCGGCGGCATTCTGCTTGCGCAAGGGCGGCGGGAGGAGGCGGCGATCCACCTGGAACGGGCGCTCGCTCTGACCCCGGAGCTGTACGAGGCCTACGGCGCGGTTCTTGCGACCTTCTACGCGCTGTTTCCAGCGATTCACGAGGCCGTGGCCCGCGCGGCCCAGGCTTGGCCGCGACGGCTCGACGCGCAAACGCTGCTCGGACCTCTTGGTCTCGGCATGATCGCGGACAATGCGTTTTTGCGTCGCCTGCTCGAATCTCGCACGGTCTGCGACGTCGCTTTCGAGCGATTCGTGAGCGGTCTTCGTCCTCTGCTCGCGGCGGCCGCGAACGAGGACGACGCAGGCGACTGCAAGGCGCTCCCGCTTGCCTGCGCCCTCGCTGCGCAGTGCTTCCTCAACGAGTATGTGTTTGCGATGACGCCCGACGAAGCGGACTGGGCCGAGCAGGCGCGGCAGGCGGTCGTCGCCGACGTCGAGACGGGCCGCCCCGTTGCGCCGATGCGGCTCGCCGCGCTCGCAAGTTATGGTCCGCTCGGCGCCCTGCCGGCCGCCGATCGCCTTGCGGAGCGGGATTGGCCCGCCCCTGTCGCCGGCCTGGTCGCCCGCCAGATCATCGAGCCGCGGACCGAACGCGAGATTGCGACCTCGATGCCGCGCCTTACTCCGATTGCCGACGCGACGTCGGCGGCCGTGCGGCAGCAGTACGAGGAAAATCCGTACCCGCGCTGGATCGAGCCGGCCTCGCAGCAGCCGCGCGAGACGCTGCGCGCCTATCTGCGCCGCAGCTTCCCGGCGGCCGCGCTCTCCCTCCGGGAGGGCGATTGCGACATGCTCGTCGCCGGCTGCGGCGCCGGCCGGCATCCGGTCGAAGTCGCCCGCAAATTCTCCGATGTGCGCATTCTCGCCGTCGATCTCAGCCTGGCGAGTCTCCGCCTATGCGCAGCGCAAGACGCGCGAGCTGGGTCTCGCGCAGATCGATTACGCCCAAGCCGACATTCTGGAGCTCGGCTCGCTCGACCGCCGGTTCGACGCAATCGACGCCGGCGGCGTCCTGCACCACCTCGCCGATCCCTTCGCCGGCTGGGGCATCCTATGGTCGCTCTTGCGCGAGGGCGGCGTGATGCGCGTTGCGCTCTACAGCGCGCTCGCCCGGCGGGACATCGCGGCCGCGCGCCGCTTTGTCGTCGAACGCGGCTTTGCGCCGACGCCCGACGGTATCCGCCGGGCGCGCGAGGAGTTGCTGGCGACGCCGCTGCGGACGGTTGCGTGGCGGCACGATTTCTTCAGCGTCAGCGAATGCCGCGACCTGCTGTTCCACGTCCAGGAGCACGGCCTGACCCTGCCGGCGATCAAGCAGTTTCTGGCGTCGATCGGCGCACGATTGATCGGCTTCGAGCTGCCGCCGGGAACGCGGGATGCGTATCGAATCAGGTTCCCTGACGATCCGGCGATGATCGATCTCGATCGATGGCGCGCCTTCGAGCAGGAGCAACCCGACACGTTCGCCGCCATGTACCAATTCTGGATCGTCAAGGACTGAGCGCCCGCCGACTACGCGCTCGTCACTCCACCTATCCGTCGCGTGTTCGGGGGACGCCTCTCCCCGGCGGGGAGAGGTCGGCCGCCCAGCGGCCGGGTGAGGGGGGATAAAGACCCGTCGTGTAACCCCTCACCCGGATTCCTCGCTGCTGCGCTTCGGAATCCGACCTCTCCCATAGGGAGAGGTGTAGTAAAGAGGCCATGGGTCACCTTTCCCCGGTGGGAGAGGTGAAGTTAGAAACCTGCCGCGCTCACGCCGGATCGCACCGGTCGATGAAGGCGGCGATGTGCGCGATCACGTCCGGTTCGATCAACAGCGGTGCGTGGCCCTGGTCCGGCACTTCCAGCACGTCGAGCTGCTTTCGCCGCGCGCGCATGTCGGCGACGGTCTGGACCGAAAGGAGATCGGACAGCGCGCCGCGGATCACCAGCACGGGAACATTGGCGAGCGAATCGAACTGCGGCCATAAATCCGGCATCGGCTTATTCGCGTCGAAAGCGGCGAGCGTGCTCGCCAGCGCCGGATCGTAAGCGAGGACGATCTTGCCGTTTTCCTCGCGCCAGGTGCGGTGGGCGGCGGCGATCCAGTCCCTCTCGGTGAATTTCGGAAACTGATTTGCGAACAGTTCCCGCACGATGGCGGCCCCTTCGGCAAAGTCCTTCGGGTGGGGCAGCTTGCCCACATAGTCTTTGATCCGCACGAGCCCCGCCAGGTCGATCACGGGTCCGATATCGTTCAGCACGACGCCGGCCACGGCGGTCGGGCGCGCGACGCCGAGCGCCATCGCGATCATGCCGCCGCGCGACGTGCCGACGATGATGGCGGGCTCGGCCTCGCAGGCGGTGAGCACGGTGAGCGCGTCGTCGAGCTCGACCGGGATCGAGTAGTCGGCCGGATTGGGGTCGTAGTCGGAGAGTCCGCGGCCGCGATAGTCGAGCGCAAGAACGCGGCGCGGACGCTCGCGATCGTGCGAAAGCGCGTAGGCGAGGGGATGGAAATCGACGCTCGCCCGCGTCAGCCCCGGCAGGCAGACGACCGGCAGGCCGGCCGCAGGGCGCTCGCCATACTCGCGCAGATGAAGCCTGAGCCCGTCTTTGGCCGTGACATAGACGCTGCGAAAACCGCCTTTGGTCATGGATTCCGAAATCCTTGTGTTTGTTCAAACGATCCTCCGCCCACGGATCTGGATCTATTGAGCGCAGTTCTTGGAATATGTGCAAGACGTATCGGGCGCCAGCGCCAGTCGCGACCGGGCCGTTGACCCTCGCGGCGCACGATTAGCTGAACCCGTTCGAGCCCATCGCCCGCGCGTCTAGAACGAGAATGCCCGGCACGAGGCGGCCGGGCATGACGGGTCAGCGACCACAGATCGGCGCTGTCAGTTCACCGCAGAGCCGCGGCGGATATCCGCCTCGATCATCAGCTTGTTGCCCTTGCCGAAGCGGACGCGATAGGCCTGCACGTTCTCCATGATGCGCTGGACGTAATTGCGCGTCTCCGAGAACGGGATGCGCTCGACCCAGTCGACCGGATCGACGTCCGGGTCGCGCGGATCGCCGAAGCGCTCGATCCACTCCTTCACGCGGCCGCGGCCGGCATTGTAGGCGGCGAAGGCGAGGATGTAGGAGCCGCGATAGGTCTCGATATTGCCCCCGAGTTCGGCCGCGCCCATCTGCACATTGTAGACATTATCATGCAGCAGACGCTTCTGGTCGAAGCGCACGCCATAGGTCTTGGCGATGTAGCGCCCCGCCTCCGGCGTCACCTGCATCAGGCCGAGCGCATTCGCGGGGGAGACCGTCTGCGGATTGAACGCGCTTTCCTGGCGGGCGATTGCGTAGACGATCGCCGGTTCGACCTCGGGTCCGATTGCGGCGTAGTGAGGCAGCCCGAAGGTGGGGAAGGCGTGATGGTCGAGCGGCAGGCCGCGCCCGACCGCTTCCTTGCCCATCAGCACCGCGGCGCGCGCATCGTTGTTCTTCTGCGCAATTTCGGCGATCAGCGAAAGCGCGCCCGCATTGTCGACGCGATCGAGGTCGGCGACGAAAGTGATGACGAGATCGCGCTCGTTGACCCCGTAAAGGAGGTCCACTGCGCGAACGATCTCCAGCCGCCCAAGAGCGGCGCGGCTCGCGGCCGGCATCGACGGGGGAGGCGCAAGCGCAATCTCGCTCAGGCCCAACCGGGCGCCGGCCAACTGGCCGTAATAGGTGGTGGCGTGACGTGCCGCCGCTTCGTAATGGGCGCGCGCCTCCTGCCGCCGTCCGGCGGCTTCGGCGGCGCGGCCCTGCCAGTAGCCTGCGCGCGAAAGCGCGGTCGTATTCTCGACGCCGAGCGCGCGGATGCGGGCGAAGTGTTGCGCCGCGGTGTGCGGATCGTTGAGAAAACGCAACGCGATCCAGCCCGCCATGAACTCGCTCTCGACCTTATAGTTCTCTTTGGCCGGCAGCGCGGCGTTGCGGCAGATGAGATAGGCAGCCTTGGGCTGGTCGAGCTCGATCATCTTGCGGGCGACCAGGCGCCGCTCGATCCACCATTCGTCGGTATCGTGCGCGGCGCCGAGGTCGGACGGTGCGGCGAGCAACAGCCGCGCGGCCTCCTCGTAATGCTCGTTGCGGCGCAGCCATTGAATGCGGCTGAACATATAGCCCGCGTCGCTGCGCGCGCTCGAGGGGACGGAGTTGAGCAACGCCTTGGCGTTGCCGGCCTTGTCGTTGACGGCCTTGCGGGCTTTGAGAATTGCCGCTTCGGCGCCGCCGAGCCGGGCTGCGGCGCGTTGGGCGGCGTCGATGTCGTCGGCATAAATCCGGCGGTCCATGCGCGCCTTGTCGTCGGCCGGCGTGATCAGCCCCTCGAACAGCTCGCGGGCGTCGCTTTCGACTTCGCGACTGAACGACTCGGTCCAGCCCTCGCGCATCTGCGCCTGCGCCGCCGTGCGGATGCCGTTCGCCAGCAGCGCACGGGCATAGGCGAACCGGCCCAGGGCGGTCAGCGGCTCTTCTTTTGCAAAAAATGCGCGGATGGCGCCGATGTCGGCTTTTTCCGCCCACAGCATGGCTTCCGCGCGCCGCCGCAGCTTGCCGATGCTCGGCCAGGCCGGGTTGGCGGTTATAAACGCGTTGTAACGGGCAAAATCCGCCTCATTATCGTCGCTGCGCAGGATCGCCCATTCGACGAGCTTGCGCGCGAGCGGATCGGAGAGCGTGGCTTGCAGCTCCGTCGCCGCGCTCGCCCGGCCGCGGCGCGCGAGGTTGATCGCCTGCTTGGCGGTGGCGAGATCGGAACTCGGCGTGGCCGAACTCGACGTCGTGGCGAGCGGAAGCGCGGCTGTCGCCGAGGCCACCGCCCGTCTCGGAGCGGACGACGCGGACGGTCCGCCGCCCGCCGCCGGCCGCAATTCGAGCGGCTGATTCGCGTCGCGGCCGCGCGTGACGACTGCTGTCGGCCGCGACCGTGGAAGCGGAACCGACTTGGCCGAATGCGCCTTCTCAGCCGACGGCTTCTTGCTTGTCTTGGCGGCCTTCGCCGATTTCGCGATTGCCTTGGTTCCGGCGAATGTCGGCGTGCCGACCGCGACAAGCGCGGCGAGCACGACCGTCAGCCGGAGCGTGGGAAGCCCCTTGAGTGAAAGCACTGACCCATTCCCCTGCGGTCAGAATTGACGCTACCTCAAGGACCTTTCGGTCTTCGTATTAAGAAAGGATGAATCGCGGCGAAACATGGCAATGTTTCGACCGGGTCGCGGCGCGAAAAAGTCGGTTGCGTCGTCGTCGGGCGAAGAAGATATTGGGACCAGGGTTTCACCGCCCCCGATCACCCGATATCTATGCGACCGACGGCGCTTGCGCCGGCGCATCGAGCCGAGGAGCAGACCATGACCGCCAAGACCAGTTTCCGGGGTTCGTTCACCGCCCTGGTGACCCCGTTCAAGAACGGCGCGGTCGACGAAAAGGCCTTCCGCGATCTCGTGGACTGGCAGATCACCGAGGGCACCCACGGCCTGGTGCCGGTGGGCACCACCGGCGAGAGCCCGACGCTCACCCACGACGAGCACAAGAAGGTGGTGCATTGGTGCGTGGAGCAGGCGCGCGGCCGCATTCCGGTGATCGCCGGCGCGGGCTCGAACTCGACCGCCGAAGCGATCGATTTCTCTCGCCATGCCGAAAAGGCGGGCGCCGACGCCGTGCTGATCGTCACGCCCTATTACAACAAGCCGACGCAGGAAGGCCTCTACCAACACTACAAGGCGATCAACGACGCGATCGGCATCCCGATCATCATCTACAACATTCCCGCGCGTTCGGTGATCGACATGTCGGTCGACACGATGAAGCGGCTGTTCGAGCTGAAGAACATCGCCGGCGTCAAGGATGCGACCGCCAATGTGGTGCGGGTCTCGCAGCAGCGCGCCGCAATGGGGCCCGACTTCAACCAGCTCTCGGGCGAAGATGCGAGCGCGATCGGCTTCATGGCGCATGGCGGGCACGGCTGCATTTCGGTGACCTCGAATGTCGCGCCGCGGCTGTGCGCCGAGTTCCAGGGCGCCTGCCTCAAGGGCGATTACGCCACCGCGTTGCGGCTGCAGGACAAGCTTCTGCCATTGCATACGAACCTGTTCATCGAGACCAATCCGGCGCCGGCCAAATACGCCCTCTCGCTGCTCGGCAAATGCGCCGATACGGTGCGGCTGCCGCTGGTGGCCTTGTCCGACAAGTCGAGGGCCGTGGTGCGCGAGGCGATGGTGCATGCCGGGCTGATGAATTGACCGGCCTGCCGAGGCGCGCGGGAAAGCTGGACGCGACATGATGATCGCGATGACGAAGAAAGAGATCGACGCGATCCTGGATCGCGTGCGGATGTGGCCCAGACCGCGCCAGGAAGATGCTGCGCGCATTCTCCTTGCGATGGAAGCTCAGGAGCCAAGTGTCTATCGGCTGTCGGAGGAGGAGCGCGCCGATATCGAGACCTCGCTCGAAGAGCTTGCCTCCGGGGAGGTCGCCTTGGACGAAGAGGTGAAGGCGGTTTTTGATCGGTACCGTCGGTGAGGGTTTGCTACAGTCGGCGTGCGCTTGTGCAGCTGGAGGATATTTTCGCGTATATTGCCAAGGATAGTCCAGCTGCCGCAGCGGCAGTCGTGCGGCGGGTCGAAGCGCTGGCTCTTTTGCTGGGTCGGCATCCCGCCATTGGCCGCCCGACCGACAAGGAGGGCTACGCGTCATGAGCGTCCGGCCCTATCCTTATGTTCTTTTTTACAAGGTCTCGGCGGAACTCGATGAGGTCCGCATTCTGCGCGTGCGGCATACCGCGCGCCGCGCTTGAGGTCGTGCCCGCCCATATTCGGAGAAAGCTGGCTTGGCTACAAAGACCGAGCGGAAAATCAAGGTCGTCGCCGACAATCGCAAGGCGCGCTTCAACTACGAAATCGGCGAAGTGTTCGAGGCGGGCGTCGCCCTCACCGGCTCCGAGGTGAAATCGCTCCGGCAAGGGCGGGCGAGCATCGGCGAGTCCTATGCGGACGCGCGCGAAGGCGAGCTGTGGCTCGTCAACGCCAACATCCCGGAATACCTGCAGGCGGGGCGTTTCAATCACGCTCCGAAGCGCCCGCGCCGACTGCTGCTGCACCGCCGGCAGATCGACCGCCTCGCCGCCGGGGTCGACCGCGAAGGCATGACCATCGTCCCGCTCAAGCTCTACTTCAACGAGAAGGGCCGGGCCAAGCTCGAGCTTGCGCTCGCGCGCGGCAAGAAGCTGCACGACAAGCGCGAGACCGAAAAGCGGCGCGATTGGGATCGCGAGCGCGGCCGCCTGTTGCGCGCGCGGGGCTGAAGGCGGACCAGAATGGAGGGGCACGTGTCCGAGCGCTTGATCGGTATGCTGGCGTTTCCACGCATGACGCAGCTCGACCTGACCGGGCCCTACGAAGTGTTCGCGCGGCTTCCCAACACGCGTGTGCACCTCGTCGCGCAGCAACTCGACCCGATCGAAACCGACCGCGGGTTGACGATTTTGCCGACATCGACCTACGCCACCTGCCCGCAACTCGACGTCATCGTCGTCCCGGGTGGGCCGGGTCAGCAGGACCTGATGGACGACGAGCCCACGCTCGAATTCCTCCGCCAGCAAGCCGAAGGCGCAGCCTACATCGCATCAGTCTGCACGGGATCGCTCGTGCTGGGCGCCGCCGGCCTGCTCAAGGGCCGGCGCGCGACCTGCCATTGGGGCGCGGTCGATCTGCTGGCGCATCTCGGCGCGATTCCGACGCGCGAGCGCGTGGTCGCGGACGGCAATCGCGTGACAGGCGCGGGCGTCGCCTCCGGTATCGACTTCGCCCTCACGCTTGCCGGCTTGCTCGACGGAGAAACGGTCGCACGTGAAATCCAACTGCAGATCGAGTACGACCCCGCTCCGCCGTTTGACTGCGGCTCGCTGCGGACGGCGCCGCCGGAACTTGTCCAGCGATTGAAGGCGCGCGGCGCCGCCCTCTACGCAGCGCGCGCTGAGGCTGCCCGTCGCGCGGGCGCGAAGATCGGCCAAGGGTGAGGTCGAGGGGACGGCTTACAAGAAACGGATTGTTTCCTCAGGCCAGGATATCTGCGAACTCCGGGTGTCGCGTCAAATAGCTTGCAACGAAAGAGCAGCGTGGCACGACCTTGAGGCCGCGCGCCCGCGCCGCCTCGAGCGCGCCCTGGACGAGGCGCGAGGCGATGCCGCGCCGGCGGAACTGCGGCGGCACTTCCGTATGCGTGAAGATCAGCACGCCGTCCGCGAGGCGGTAGTAGGCGAGTGCCGTTGCGCCTTCGGCGGCAAGCTCGAAGCGAGAGAGGGCGGAATTGTCGCGGACCGGGGAGGACATGGCATAAGACGCAGGTACACGCAGCTTAAGAAATATAAGGTGGGCGAGCCGAAGCGGAAGCCCACACCGTATAGGGCCAAGTGATCGGCCGGTGGAATCAGTGTAGAAGATGTGACGGGATAGGGCGCAATGACAGGTCATATTGATCCCACCAAGCAGGCCTTCGCCGCCTTCCGTGCGGACGACCGCTCGGGGCCGATCCATATGCTCAACCTGGTGCGCCTGCGCGACCAGGCGCGCTATCCCGACGGCCGGCAGGCGACCGGCGCGGAGGCCTATGCCGCATATGGCCGGGAAAGCGCGGCGGTCTTTTCGCGAACTCGGAGGCAAGATCGTGTGGCGCGGCCGCTTCGAGCAGATGCTGATCGGCCCTCCGGAGGAGCGCTGGGACCATTGCTTCATTGCCGAGTACCCTTCGGTTGCCGCCTTCGTCGCAATGATCCGCGATCCGCTCTATCGCGAGGCGGTCGCGCATCGCCAGGCCGCAGTCGAGGATTCCCGCCTGATCCGCCTCGCGCCGCTGCCGCCCGGCGCAGGGTTCGGAGAGTAAGGACAGGAGAACACAGCCTCGCCAGCGCCACCGGCGAACTGTGGTAGATGGGGGACAGGGCGGTATTCGGACCGGCCATAAGGACCGTTGGTCTCGGGTGACCTCAATCGCAGTCATGCTCAAAACAACAACGCAACAAGTATCCGCGGTGGAAGTCCGGCGTGTCGTCACTGATCGGGACGCAGACTTGTTTCTGGATCTGCCGGCCAAAATCTATGCCAACGACCCTCACTGGGTTCCGCCCCTGCGCAGCAGCGTCGCCAAGCAGTTCGAGCCGAGCAATCATTTCTTCGAGTACGGCCGACTGGAGCGTTTCATTGCGGTGACGGCCGACAACCAAGCGGCGGGACGGATCGTCGCCGCCGTCAATGATCGCCTGATTGCGCGCGAAGGGAGAAAGGTCGGCCTGTTCGGCTTCTTCGAGTGTATTGACGATGCGGACGTAGCGGCGGCCCTGTTCGACGCCGCATGCGATTGGTTGAAGCAGCAGGGCATGGAACTGGCGCGCGGCCCGATCGACCTTTCCACGAACAAGAGCTGTTTCTTCCTCGTCGATGGGTTCGACTCCGCGCCCTATATCATGATGCCCTACAACCCGCCTTATTACCCAAGGTATATTGAACGGGCGGGATGGAGCAAAGCGAAGGATGCCTATGCCTATGATCTGCCGCTCACAAGTTTGACGGGCGAGTTCGAAAAGGCATACCTGATCGCCTGCAAGGCAGGCGTGACGTTCCGCAGCGTGCGAACCAAAGGGGAAGGGTTTCAACAAGACTGCGTCAGTCTTTTCCATTCTTTTCAATCCGAAGTGCAACAGGCAGCATAACGGCATGCGGAGTAGTGGCGGGGGAAAGGGTCGGGGTCAAGGGCTTTATCGCTGGAGGCGATGCGAGCGCAGCGAGCACCCTTGAGGCCGACTTTTCTCCCGCCAGACTTTGCCATGTTGTGTATGCCGGTTTTTCTGGCGGTCAGATGGAGACTATCCTTGCGTGGGACAGCACATCTCACGGAGGAAAAATGCCCGAGGGCTATCTCCATCTGACCTGCGAACAACGCTGCCAGATTTACGCGCTCTTGCAAAGCGGCCACTCGCAAGCCCACATTGCGCGGCAAATTGGCGTCGATCCGTCGACGATCAGCCGCGAGCTTGTTCGCAACACCGGCGCGCGCGGCTATCGCTTCAAGCAAGCGCACGAGAAGGCCTCGCAGAGACGCGAAGAGGCCTCGGACAAGCCGCGCAAAATGACGCCAGATTTGGTGGAGCTGATCGAAGAAAAACTGACGCAAGAGCAGTGGAGTCCCGATCAGATCAGCGGGCGTCTGGCGAAGGATGGCGTCGCCTTGATCAGTCACGAGCGCATCTATCAGCATGTCTGGAAAGACAAGAAAGACGGGGGCACGCTGTATCTTCACTTGCGTCACAGCGGCAAAAAATACAACAGGCGCAAGGGCAAGAATTCGGGGCGCGGGCTGATTCCGAACCGCGTCGATATCGATCAGCGGCCTCCTATTGTCGCCGCAAAAAGCCGCATCGGAGACTGGGAGGCCGACACGATTATCGGCGCCAATCACAAAGGCGTTGTCATGTCGCACGTCGAGCAAATCTCCAAATACACCAAGCTCGCCAAACTGCCAGACAAGAACACTAACTTTGTCGTGCAGACCTGCGCACGCGTGCTCTTGCCGCTCGCTGACCGCATCGAAACAATCACTTACACAATAGAAAAGAGTTCGCCTCTCACACCCAAATCGCAACCTCGCTGGCACTATCCTATTTTGCCAAGCCCTATCACTCGTGGAACGCGCCTCAACAACACACTAACGCCTCTTCAGCAGTACTTCCCAAAAGTTCCACCTCTCTATTTTGTCCGATACCATATCCAAATCAACAAACTCACTCTCGCCCCAAAAATACTCGCTACCAAACCCCTCGCAATTTTCTCACAAATCTCCTCATTCACGTAGGGCTGTTTACCGACGCATTTGCCGACAGCTGGAGTTCGAGTCCTCATACCGAGGCGGAATTCATTGACGAAGCCCAGGAGATGCGAACGATCGTGGACCCCGCGATCTTCTGGATTGCCGAGTACGCGGGAAAGATGATCGGCTTCTTCATGGCATTGCCCGACTACAATATCCCTTTGATGCATGTGCATGGGAAACTCGGCCTCATCGGCGTCTTGAAGCTCCTGTGGTATCGCCGCAAGATCGACCAAGCGAGGGTCTTCGCCATTTGCGCCTTGCCCGGCTATCAGCGCAAAATGGTCGCGCCAGCCTTGATCTATGTCGGGGCAAAGGGGGGCTTCGTGGACAAGAAGAAGCCATACCGCCGAGCGGAGCTTTCCTGGGTCTTCGAAGACAATATCCTATCTCGCCGCGTGACCGAGGCCTCGGGCGCCAAAATCTACAAGACCTACCGGATTTATGAGAAGCCGCTTTGATGGCGCGGCAAAATGGTTGTCACCGTCCTGGTCGCGCTTTCGCGGGGACGAGCGGATCCGAATCGCGTCTTGCGTCAGCTGGAACGCGCTTAGGACACTCCGAACAATAACTAAATCGCGATCCGCCGTTGTGCGTCGGAGTGACTCGGGTGTCGGGGATTCCGGTGCTGGGTGAACAAGCGTAGGTCGGTCGTATGATCGACGAGGACGCGATTCGGCAGCGATGGGAAGCGGTCGGCTCTCAGCTCGACGAGCGGGGGCGGCGACTGTTTGCGGCGGGGGAGGTGCGGACTGCTGGTTGGGGCGGTCTCGCGGTTGTATCGAAGATCACCGGGCTCGCCCGTTCGACGATCAATCGCGGCGAGGATGATATCGACGCAAAACCGCTGCCGAAGGGGCGCGTTCGCTGCGCTGGGGGCGGGCGTCGCGCGGTTTGCGAAAACGATCCGGGGCTCGTCCCTGCACTCGAGCGCCTGGTCGCGCCCGCGACGCTGGGCGATCCCATGCGGCCCTTGATCTGGGTGTCGAAGAGCATGGAGAAGCTCGCGGCGACCCTGACGGAGATGGGGCATCCGATCAGCGCCGACACCGTGCGCAAGGAGTTGGTGAAACTCGGGTTCTCGCGCCAGTCCAATCGCAAGGCGGATGAAGGCTCGAACCATCCCGACCGAAACGCCCAGTTCGAGCATATCAACGCGAAAGTCATTACGGCGCAGGTGCAACAACAACCCGTCATCTCCGTCGACACGAAGAAGAAGGAGCTGATCGGCAACTTCAAGAATGGCGGAACTGATTATCGTCCAAAAGACGATCCACGGCGCGTGAACGTGCACGACTTCGAGGACAAGAGGCTCGGCAAGGTCGTGCCGTATGGCGTGTACGATGTGACCGCCAACGCCGGCTTCGTCAGCGTCGGGATCACGAGCGACACGGCTGAGTTCGCCGTGCAGTCGATCCGTTGCTGGCTCGAACGCATGGGACGACAGCGCTATCCGAATGCACGAGACTTGACGATCACGGCGGACTGCGGCGGCTCGAATGGCGCGCGTGTGCGGCTCTGGAAGATCGAGTTGCAAAAGCTAGCCGATGAGACGAGACTCGCGATCCACGTCTGCCACTATCCGCCGGGCACGTCGAAGTGGAACAAGATCGAGCACCGGCTGTTCTGCCACATCACGCAGAACTGGCGCGGCCGGCCGCTCACGGATCGCCTTGCCGTGGTCGAGTTGATCGGCGCGACGACAACCAAGACCGGTCTGAAAGTCGAGAGCGCACTCGACACGCGCAGCTATAAGAAGGGCATCAAGATCAGCAAAGCCGAGATGAAACGCCTCGACATCACCGGCGATCAGTTCCATCCTGAATGGAACTACACGATCAGGCCGCGCCAGCCGTCAAAATCGTAGCAGTTATTGCTCGGGGTATCCTTAGATAACGCAGCGGCCCGATACGCAATCAGTCGATGCCGTACCGGGAGTACTCCTGATCGATATTGGGATCAAGGCCCCGCGCGGCCTTGAGGTCGGCGTTGCCGGCCGACGTGTTTCCCTTCTGCAGCCGCGCCTTGCCTCGGCCAAACAGCGACGAGGCGAGTTTGGGCTTTAGTCTCAACGCTTCGTTGAAATCCGAAATCGCGCCGTCGTATTCGCCAAGCTTCAGCTTGGCCAATCCGCGGCTATCCAGCGCGTCGGCGTAGCCGGGCCTGAGCCTTACCGCTTGATTGCAGTCGCCGAGGGCCTCCCTGGCGCGCCCCACGATGATGCGAACCCAGCAACGATTGTTGAAGGCCTCGGCGTCGGATGGGTTTAATTCAATCGCCTTGGAAAAATCATCGATGGCGAGCGCATATTCTTGCCGCTGCGCTCTGGCCTGACCGCGTTTGTAATATGCGTCAGAGTTCGCCAATTCCGCCTGGCCCGGAATCTCGCCAGAGTCGGTCCTGCGGTTGGTTACATTATCGGTCGACGCGGTTGTCGTTTTTCCGGGCTGCCCGCCCGCCGCCCTTATCGCCTCGGCGCGTTCGTCCGACGACATCCTTGTCGCCAGGACATCCATCAATTGGTTGGCGCCGTTCCGGATGTTGAAATCGCCGCCGGCGGCTGCCACATATGCCCACCGATAGGCATTCTTGTTGTCTTTGGGGGTTCCTTTTCCAATCGCATACAGCGACGCGACGACAACCTGGGCCTGGGCGTTACCCTGTTCCGCCGCCTTCAAAAACCACCGAAAAGCTTCGGTGTCGGACTGCCTCACCCCGACGCCAGCCGAATACAGCGCCCCCAAGTAGAGTTGAGACGTCGGATTGCCACCCTCGGCGGCCCGCAAGTGGCGGTTGGCGATCTCTGCGTCGCCGGAATCGGCACGCAGGCCCGGCGAGACGATCAAAAAGGCGAAGAGGATCGCGCACGCCAGCCAAGTCCGGTCTTGACGCAGATCGCGCATCGGCCTTCGTCGCGCCTCGTGGCAAGCCTCCGGCGCGGCGCGCGCCCCCGATCTCAAATGCTTGATGGCGGCTGAGAACACTACGTGGCGGCTCAAGGAGTTCTCCCTGGCGATCAGCCGGAACATCTAAAATAATAGGCCACAACGCGAACGGAGAAGCGGCGGTCGCGCGAACCAAGTCGCTTGACCCCCGCGGAACCGGAACGATCGCATTGCGGCGTCGCCGAAGCGCGAAGAATTATATACAGCGCGGTTACGACGCGCAAATCATTGTCCATGTTTATAGATATCAGACGCGCGTGATAACGATCCGCATGAATGTGTGCGTGCGACCGCCGCGCACTTTGTAGATTGGGATTCTCACAGGCGCGTCGGCGCCGCCTTCGATCGATTGAGCGATCGAAAGCGGCGGGGCCGGTCAGACGCGCCGCTCGGTTTCCAATTCCACCGTCCAACGTGAGCGTATGGCCGGCTCAAGTTCTTGTGAGACGCTTGTTGAAGACCCGGGTCCAAGCGTAGCGTCCTGAACCCTGCGCGACTTTGGCAGCACTAATAGCCTGGCTAGCAAGAGCCCGGAGGACCATCGATATGACACGTTGGCAAACATTCCTGAGCGTGGTCGCGAGCCTGATTTTGGCAAGCGGCATCACGCTTTGCCTTTCCGGTTCCTCGCTGGCCCAACAAAGGCCGACCGAGGAGGAGATCGTGAATGCTCTCAAGCCGCCTCCCGAGCCGATAAAGACGCGGGGTCTTACGACATCCAGCACGCCCCGATACACCGGCGATCAGCGGGTGCTCGCCAAGATTCGCACCAGCAAGACCCGGCAGCTCACGGCGAGCGAGCGGGCGGAAGTCGCCGACATCGCCAAGAGCAAACCGAGCATCGACCTCGAAGTCTACTTCGATTACAACTCCTCGGAGATATCGTCGGCGGCCGAGCCCAATCTGAGAACGCTTGGCAAGGCGCTGACCAATCCCGAGCTGAGAGGAAGCGTATTTCTGATCGCCGGGCATACCGATGCCAAGGGCGGCGCCGACTTCAATCAAAGACTTTCGGAGCGCCGCGCCGCTTCTGTGAAAAAGTTCCTACAGGATAATTACGACATTCCTGACGACAGTCTCGCTACGGCGGGATATGGCAGGGAACAGCTGAAGAACCAGGCCGATCCCTACGCCGCGGAAAACCGGCGCGTGCAGATCGTAAATCTGGAGAAGAAAGAGACCGCGAGGCGATGACCAACGGCAGGCGCGCTTAGCCCGACTTTCTCAACTGGGAACGAAAAAAGGGAATTTTCGATGGCGAGGGCGGGAATTTGCGAGTCAGTACAAGGGGCGTCGGTCTGAAAGTCGTTGTAGTATAGACCAAGTATCTTTTCGCGAATCGGAATTCGTCTATGATTTCGTGGGCATGTATTTGAAGCGCAATCGACGGCTCAAGGATGGCAAGGAGCACGTCTATTGGAACATTGTCGAGAGCAAGCGCTGCGCCGGCGGCAAGGTGGTGCAGCGGCAGGTGCTGTATCTCGGCGAGATCAACGACGGCCAGCGCGAGTCGTGGAGCCGCGTGATCGAGGCGTTCGATGAGGGGACGCAACGGCCGACCCAACTGGCGATGTTTTCCGCCGATCGCGCTGTTCCGGACCATGCGCAAGGTTATGGGATTGCGGTTCGGCTCGATGCCATGGAGTTGCATCGGCCGCGGCAATGGGGTGCGTGCTGGCTCGCCGCAACGCTCTACGAGCAGCTTGGCCTTGATCGGTTCTGGGCGGACCGCTTGCCGGCGTCGCGCGAGGGCACGCGCTGGGATCATGTGCTGCAGACGCTGGTGAGCTATCGGCTGATCGATCCCGGCAGCGAGTGGCGGCTGCATCGGCTGTGGTTCGAGCGCAGCGCGATGGGGGATATTCTTGGCGAGGATTTTCGGCTGGTCGAGAAGAACGCGTTGTATCGCTGCCTCGACAAGGTGCTGGAGCACAAGGCGGCGCTGTTTGATCATCTGCGCCGGCGCTGGCAGGATTTGTTCGGCGCGCAGTTTGACGTTCTGCTGTACGATTTGACGAGCACCTATTTCGAGTCCGATCCGCCGGCCGACGATGCCGACAAGCGCCGCTACGGCTACAGCCGCGACAAGCGCAGCGACTGCGTGCAGGTGGTGATCGCGCTGATCGTGACGCCCGAGGGCTTTCCGCTCGCCTATGAGGTGCTGCCGGGGAACACCTCCGACAAGACGACGCTGCGCGCCTTCCTGCACAAGATCGAGACGCAATACGGCAAGGCGCAACGCATCTGGGTGATGGATCGCGGCATTCCGACCGAGGACGTTCTCGCCGAGATGCGCGCCGCCGAGCCGCCCGTCTCCTATCTCGTCGGCACGCCCAAGGGGCGGCTCACCAAATTGGAGCAGGCGCTCATCGGCCTGCCCTGGCAGGCGGTGCGCGACGGCGTCGACGTGAAATTGTTGGCGCAGGAGCAGGAACTCTACGTCTTCGCCCAGAGCCACGCCCGCATCGCCAAGGAACGCGCGATGCGGCGGCGCCAGTTGAAATGGCTGTGGGCGCGGCTCAAGCAGCTCCAGGCCATGAAGCTCACGCGCGAAGAGCTGCTGATGAAGCTCGGCGCCGCGCGCGCCAAGGCGCGGGCGGCGTGGCGCTTGGTCGATGTTGAAGTGGTGCCGCGCGGCTCAAGCTTCAGCTACACGCTCAATCGCAAAAAGCTGCGCCAGGCGCGGCGACGCGAAGGGCGCTACCTGCTGCGCACCAATTTGTGCGGACGCCAGCCGGCTGAGTTGTGGCAGTTCTACATCCAGCTCACCGAGATCGAAGCCGCCTTCAAGCACCTCAAGGACGATCTCAGGCTGCGCCCCATCTATCACCAGCTGGAGAGCCGCATCGAGGCGCACATCTTCGTCGCCTTCATGGCCTATTGCCTGCACGTGACGCTGCGCGCCCGGCTCATGCCTCTCGCCGGCGGCCTCACACCGCGCGCCGTGCTCGACAAGTTCGCCGACATTCAGATGCTCGATGTCCGCTTCCCCACCACCGACGGCCGCACCCTGATCCTGAGCCGATACACCGAATTGAACCCCGACCAAAGGATCCTGGTCCGGCAACTCAACCTCGCCCTGCCGCCGCAGCCCCCGCCACGGATTACCGCCGCGCGCCGGATCGCCCCCGCCCCGGCACCACGCAATGTAGTGGAGACTTTTTGATCTGAGACCCCGGTTTGCGGGCCTTTTCGATCAGCTTACCCCTCGAGTAGAGAAAGTCGGGTTAGTCTCATCGATAAGCCGAAAGGGCCAGCGCGGTGGCGCTGGCCCTCGTCATTTCGGCCTTGCAATCCGTCGGCGTCAGAAGCCGAAGCCGATGCCCAACCGCACGGTCTGGAACGACGGGTGCAGGTGGATCGAGGTCGCGGTGGACGGACTGGCAGGGCAATCCAGGACGCAGCTGTTCGCGACCGGGAATGTCTTGTAGAACTTGCCGAAATCCGTGTAACGATATTCGATCCTTGCCGACCACGGTCCGAACAGCTGCATCTCGATGCCGCCGCCGGCGGTTGCGCCGACGCGGGTTTCGCTGAAGCTTCTGCTCGCGATCGCCGTTGCAACGATCCCGCAAGCGCCAGGAGTGACGCAATCATAAACTGTTCCCGAGTAGGTCAACGACCCGCTGATCTCTCCGACCGCGAGGCCGGCGGTGCCGTATACCAAGGTCCACGGCGTCACGAGCACGCCGACGCGACCGCGGACCGAGCCGTCCCAAGTCTGCTTGATCGATCCCGTGAAGGTTTCGGCCCGCGAAAAATCGAACGCCGGGTAAACGGTGGTCGCAGACAGGCTCTGAGAGGTCCGCGTGTTCTTGTAGGAGACGTCGGTTTCGACGCCGACCACGACCGAGCCGGCCTGGACGCGATAGCCGAGGTACGGACCGACCGTGTAGCTCCCAGGGCTGCCCTTGAAATTGAACAGCGTCTCAGAGCAGCCGGAGCCGATAAACACGCCAGGCGGGCAGATATAGGAGCCCGGATCGGCGAAGGCGTTGTTGGCGAAGCTGCCGCCGTTCGAGGCGCCGACTTGGCTGCCCGTCCAATTGCTGGTGGGAGCTGCGGCCTGACGCACCGGCTCCGCCCGCGGGGCGACGCGCGCAGGAGCAGCCCTTTTCGCGGGGGGCGGCGCCTCGTCCGCAAAAGCTGGACTCAGAGTTGCGAAAGCGGCCAACACGCCAAGGCCCAAAACAACCGTACAATTCATGATTGTCCCCCACGAAGTCAAAATTCCCCGCTCTCACCGTGCCGCTAAAGGGCGGTAATAACAACCAGGAAGTCCGAGGGGCGCCCCAAAATCGGCCATTTCTTTACAGTGCGTAGCACGACTGCAACGGTTCTTGCGCTCGACCGCGCCGGAGCGAGGTGGCGTCGGAGATGGTGTTTTTCGGCATCGCCGGTCGGAAGCGATCATTGACCAAGAATTACTCAAACGCCGTTCCCGGTCGTAGGCCCTGATCTCCGGGGCGGTCGAAAGGACGGCGCGAACGAGCGGAATGAAGCCGCGCCAGCCCGGTTGTGGTTGCGGGGCCGTCCAGTTCCAGGCCAGGGGCGGGCAAATTCGTGAACTCGGCTCAACGCCGGGAACACGGATAACGGAGGTGTGCCACGAGCTTTTCGGAGGCGGATGAATGCGCTATGTTGCCTAAATGGAAGAGCCGTATGCTCAGAGCCGAATGAATGCCCTTTTTTGCTTGGCGTGCTCTTCAATCGAGATCAGCTGGGACTCTCCGTCTTTCGGGAGTTTGGTCTGGCTGGGAGCTTGCGTAAACGGTGGCTGCAGGCCGAGACTGGCGGTCGGGTAGACCGGCGGGCCACGCACGATTATTGGTGGGATGCGGGGCGGCGACGTCGATCGGTTTGTTCGTGGCTGGTAAGACCGTACTTCAGCTCCCTAAGGGATGCTGTTCGCGGGGACGATTACGGCCGGTCGACTTTGGAGCCATCGCATTCGGTCCCTCTGTGCCGGTAAGGAATAGCCATCGATGTCGCTTATTTTCGAAATCGCCTGGAGACACGTCACCACGCGGCTGCGGCAAACCTCGGTGGCGATTTTCGGCGTCGCGATCGGCGTCGCGTTCACCATGATGATCATCGCAATGCTGGTGGGGCGGCAAATCGATTTCGTCGCCGTCCTCGTGGACAGCATGCCGCATGTGACGTTGCGGGATGAGAAGCATGCGGTTCAGGGTCAACCTGCCGAGCGGAAATTCGCGGCCGTGCAAACCTCCAATTTGATCGCCGCCGAAAAGGGGACCGGGATCAAGAACCCGAACGAGGTGATGGCGTCGTTGAACTCTTGGTTGCCGGGCGCGATCGCTCCGTCGGTCAAGACAACGGTGGTGATTCATGACGCCAAGGAACAAATCGGCGTGACACTGACAGGGATCGATCCGCGCCGCGAGCTCACCGTCTCCAAGCTGGAAACCCATATGCTGGGGAACGGACATGTCATGGACCTGCAAAAAGGCTCGAACAGCATCCTGATCGGGGAGGGCTTGGCAAAAAAAATCGCGGCCCGGGTCGGATCGACCGTCAACCTGTCGACGTCAGGAGGGGCGTTGATTCCGGCGACGGTGGTTGGGATTTTCCGTTCGGGAATTCGCGATGTCGACGAGAAGCAGATCTACAGTTTGATCCGAACCGCCCAAATCATTATAAGCCAGCCCGGCATCATCAATGAAATACGCATTCACCTTAAGGAACCGCGCACCGCGGATAAGATCGCAAAGCAGGTCGAGTTCTTGACGGGCTACCGTGCCGTCTCTTGGCAGGAAGCCAACTCGGACGTCCTGTCCACTCTGAAAGTCACCGACATCATTATGTACATAATTTCCGGCGCTATGTTGCTCGCTTCGACATTCGGCATTTACAGCATCATTTCGACCATCACGAACGAAAAACGGCATGATATCGCGATCATGAAATCGTTCGGCATGAAAGAGGGCGTCGTTCGCAGCATCTTCATTGTCGAATCGGCGATCATCGGCGCTGTGGGGGTTATTGTCGGATTCTTGCTCGGTTATCTCCTGTGCAAGGCCGTTTCGCAAATCACCTTTAAAAATCCCTTCGTCGGAACAGTCCAGCACGTCGCGGTCTATTATACCTATTACCATCTCGCCGTTATCGGCTCGATCGCGCTTGTTGCGTGCGTCGCGTCCGCGTTCCTTCCGGCGCGAAAGGCGACCCAGGTGCATCCCGTCGATATCATTCGCGGTGCCGCATGACGAATGTCATCAAGACCGAGGGGCTCGTTCGCCGCGTGCAAGGCGCAACCGTCGCCACGTTGGTGAATCATGTCGACATTGCAGTGGAAAAAGGCGAGTTCGTCGCGATAACCGGACCTTCGGGGTCCGGCAAGTCGTCCCTGCTTTATCTCCTGGGATTGCTGGACGCGCCCACGGAGGGCGAAATCTATATTCTCGGACAACCGACGTCCGGCCTCTCCGAAGCGGGAAAGGCCGAACTGCGGCTGAAGACGATCGGCTTTGTGTTCCAGTTCCACTTCCTGCTGCCGGAGTTTTCGGCGCTCGAGAACGTCATGATGCCGATGCGGACTCGCGGCCGCCTGTCCCAGGGGGAGATGCGATCGAGGGCCACCTCGTTACTGACGTCGCTCGGCCTGGCGCCGGAGATCATTAATAAGCGTCCGAACCAGCTGTCAGGCGGCCAGCGTCAAAGAGTGGCGATCGCGCGAGCATTGTCGAACGATCCGGAATTCATCATCGCCGACGAGCCCACCGGCGCTCTCGACACGGTTTCGACCGAACAGGTGTTTTCGATCTTGCGCGATCTTGCCGACCAGGGCCGGACGATCCTGGTGGTCACCCATGACGTAGGACTTGCCCTCCGGACGGACCGGCGCATCAATATTGTAGACGGCAAGGTCGAAAGCGTGACCATGAACGCGCGGCCTAAGGCGGAACCGTCCGACCAGGTTCACGCAACCCAAGAGACGGCTCCGATGGCCACGCAGTGATGCGGGCGGCGAACGAGGCCTGCGGGCCGCCGGCGGCGGTTCTGCGGACTGGAAGCGATCGGGCGGCGACAGACAGAGGCACGTCTGTGCCATACGGGAGGCGATGATGTATCGTCGGGTAATCGTTGTTGCGGTGCTCCTGATCGCGATCGGCGGAGCAGGGTATTATTTTATTTTCCGCAAACCGCAACTGGTCAGGGTCAGTACGGCGACCATCGCGCCTGTTTCCGAGGTTGTGTATGCGACTGGGACGGTCGAGCCGGTCGAGTGGGCAAAAGTCGTTCCCCTGCAAAGGCGGCGGGTCGTCGAGCTTTGTCACTGCGAAGGCCAAAAGGTCACCAAAGGCCAGATTCTGGGCCGGCAGGACGATTCGGAGGAAAGTGCCGGTCTCAAGGAGCTTGATGTCCGCTATCAGCAATTGATAAGGGATCGCGATCGGGCCGAGAAGGACGATCTGCCCAAAGCCGAGCGCGAACATCGCGAAACGGCCGTCCAGGAAATGGCGTCCCGGATCAACGCACAGAAGAGCCGCATGGAGACGCTTGTGCTTCGTGCGCCGATGGACGGCGTCGTCCTTCAGCGTGATGGCGAGATAGGAGAAATCGCCGGCCCGACCGATGTGTTGTTCTGGGTCGGAAAGCCGTCGCCCTTGCAGATCGTGGCCGAGGTCAACGAAGACGAGATCACGAAGATCAAAGTGGGACAGAAGGCGTTCCTGTCGAGCGAGGCGTTCGCAAACGAGTCGCTGGCTGCGAGCGTGTTGCGGATAACCCCGAAGGCGGATCCGGTGAAAAAGATCTTCCGCGTGTATCTCATTTTGCCGAACGATACGCCGCTGCGAACCGGAATGACCGTCGAGTCCAACATCATATACCGGGAGAAGCCCGCGGCGACCGTCGTTCCCCTCGATGCGGTGGCGGGCGATGCCGTTCAGGTGGTGAGTGGCGACCGCGTGCGCCGGGTTCCGATCACCACGGGCGTTCGCGGAGCGCAATACGTGGAGGTAATCGGCGACATCTCGGCGGGAGACGTGGTTCTGTCTCCGGCTCGCAATGACGTGGCGGACGCCGCCCGGGTGCGAGTTGACGGCGCGGCGAAGGGCGTTACGCCGGCCGGCGGCCCGGAGAAGGGCGGAACGGCAACCGCTGCGCGGGACGGACAGGCTGGCAATCGCGAAGCGAGTGTCGACGCGGCGATCTCGGCGGTTCTTCAAGCGCACATCCAGTCTTTGGTGAGCGACGCTCGCCGAAGCGGTTCGCGCAATCCGTAAACCAAGGACCCGGTTGCCGTCCTACTCTAGGCGGCGCGAGTGATCGCGCGCCGGTAGAGCCGGGCGTCGTGCGTGAGGTGGTCATATGGTCGCTGCATCTGCCATCGCAATCTTTCCGTGCACGCCCGAGCACTTTTGCGCGATCGTCTCGGATTACGAAAGGTATACCCCGTTCACGTCATGACCCGAAAATCCTTTGGGTTGATGACGCGGAAATTGTCGGTGACCAAATCACAAAGGTCCGCCCAATTCCCCGGAACCTTTTCACGCAGAAAACTGAGCGTCGCATCGGCGAACTGGGCGCAAGTTGCGTAGCACTTGTTGTGAGTGACGTTTCTGTGCATGAGGCCCCATAACCGTTCGATCGGGTTCAAGTGCGGGCAATACGTTGGGATGAAGTGCAGCTTGATGCGTCGTCCCGGCAGGGCCAACCATTCCTGCACGAGCTTGGCATGATGATAACGCGCGTTGTCCAAGAAAACATGGATGAGCGCCAGCATCGGATAGAGCGCCTCGATCGATTGCAGCAGCCTGATCGTCGAGGCGGCGTCGATGGTCAGGGCCTCGATCATCCGGGTTTGTCCGGTCTCCAGGTCGATCGCGCCGTGAATGTTGATGCGTTGACGCCCGCTCGTCTGCTCGATCGCGAGCTTCTCTTGGCTCGGCGCCCAGCAGCCGACAGGCCGCGCCGCATCGGTCGGATGCACGGCGTCCGCAAACAGCACGGCCTCGTCGTCGCCCAAGGAATTCAGCAGCTTTTCGTAGCCCTCAATGAAAGCCTTCTGCTTTTCTTCGTCGAGCTTGCGCGGGATGACATTGGGTTTGTGATATTCGAGCCCCAGGCGATGCAACAACGCGATCAGTCCTGACCGGCCTTCGTAAACGACGCCGAATTCATTCTCGATCCAGGCGCCGACCTGGCGCGTTGTGCGCGGTAAGGCCGTGGCGACCCAGGCTTTCAGCTTTTCCTGTTGCTCGCCGCTCAACTGGCAAGCGCTGCCCTCGTAGCTGAAGTTCGTCAACCCCTCGATCCCATCCTCTTCATACAGGCGATACCAAGTGCGGATGGTGTCGTCGTCCAGCAACAGGACCTTCGCAATCGCCTCGCAGCTCATCCCATCGTCTAGCAACACCAGCGCGTTCGCACGTCGGGCCAGACGATGAGCGGCCGACCCGTCCCGAGCCAACTCGATCAGGTTTTGCCGCGATTCTATGTCCAGAAAGCCGGGCCGTATCATCCGTTCGGTAGAATCCGGATCGCGCCGTTTGGCAAGGGGGGTCTTCGGATTCTCGCGGAGTCGGGGTATATCCGGAATTTATCAGCGAAATTAAGCAATGCAGAGTGGTCAGGTCTGAAGGCGACAAGAAACTCGTGGAATTCCACGTAAGCGGAATTAAGACATTCAGTTACCGTTTGTGGATCACCGAAAACCCGCCCGAACGCATCGCTTGGCGGCTTGAATCCAGCGATCTGTTCGATACCTCGGTCGGGTCGTGGAGTTGCGGCGCCGCGGCCGGAAAGACCCAAGCCAAATACTCGGTCGACGTCACCTTCAAAGTGTTCGTCCCCGGCTTGGTGGCGCAGGCCTTGATGAATGTGAACGTCGCCAACACGGTGAGCGCGTTTCGACGGCGGGTCGAAGCGTTGCTGGGCGCGCGGTGAGGGGCAGCCAGCGAGGCGCCAGCGCAATGCTTGGCCGATGGGGCGTGCGTTGCAAACACCGCCCTCGTGGAAGCCGCTGAAATCCCTCCTGATGGCGCGGTGACAGAAAATATCTCGTATCCGCCCACCATGTCGAATGGGCAAGGCGCGTGCAAGGTGCAAGCATCGTCAGCACACTCGTTATTCGATAACGATGCGCGATCGGTGAACCTGCCGCGTCGGCGCACGCACAAAAACTTGCAGACACGATCGTTAACCTTGCGGAAGCGATCGTCCCGGCAAAACCTATGTCGAGTTCAATCAGTCCGGTCAGCCGCTCGTATTCGCGCTTAACTCAAGCGGCGTACTGCTCGTCGGTATTGGTAATACTAGGGATAGAAAATGCGCAAATATACGTATGGCCGGTTCAGTGCGCTTGGGCAAAAGTGATATATGGCGATCGTGCTGCGCTTGAGCTCGAGCATCGCCCGGACCAGGGCTATTGAGGTGCAATGGGGGGCTTAATGTCGGTTCAGTCGTTCGTTGCGGACGAGATTGCGGGGCGGCCGATCGAGACCGCGGACGGCGGTCCGAGCGCCGACGGCAGTTTGAGCGCCTATGCTCACCGCCACCTGCGCCACGCGGCCGCCTCTTTCATGGAAGCGGATCACCCGGAAGCGGTTTGGAGCGGCGTTCTGCACTCGACTTACTGTCTCCCGATCGATGAATTGAAGCGGGACTTTGAGAGGCGCGGGCGTTCGTTCACCAATTTCGCCAGCCTGGACTATCTCGGCCTCGCCGAAGACGCGCGGGTCAAGCAGGCGACGTGCGAGGCGATCCAACGGTTCGGGCTGGGATCGGGCGCGTCTCGCCTGGTCGGCGGCGAACGCAGCGTTCATTCGGCGCTCGAGGCGGCGGTTGCGGATTTCGTCGGCGTCGAGGACACGCTCGCCTTGGTGAGCGGGTTCATGACCAATGTGTCGCTGGTCGGCCATCTGCTCGGCCGCCGGGACCTGATCATCGCCGACGAGCTGGCGCACAACAGCATTCTGCTCGGCGGCCAGCTGTCGAATTCGCCGATGGTTCGGTTTGCGCATAACGACCTCGATGCGTTGGCGGACATTCTCGCCAGCCGGCGGCGTCAGGTGGGCAAGGTTTTGATCGCGGTCGAGGGCCTGTACAGCATGGACGGGGACATTCCCGACTTGCCGCGGCTGCTCGCGCTGAAGGACCGCTATGACGCCTGGCTGATGATCGACGAGGCGCATTCGATCGGGGTGCTCGGCAAGACGGGGCGTGGGATCACCGAGCATTTCAAGGTCGATCCGGGCCGCGTCGACATCATCATGGGGACCCTGTCGAAGGCGCTGGGCGCGTGTGGCGGGTTCATCGGCGGAACCCACAAGCTGACGGAATGGCTGCGGTTCTCGCTGCCGGCGTTCATCTTCACGGTGGGCCTTCCGCCCGCCGTCGCGGTCGGCGCCCACGAGGCGCTGTCGATCCTGCGCGCCGAGCCCTGGCGGGTGGCGCGGGTGCAGCAGAACTCCGCGCTGTTCTTGCGCAAGGCGCGCGCCCGCGGGTTCGACACCGGTCCGGCGATCGGGGCGGGCATCGTCTCGTTGTATTTCCGCGACCACGAGAGCTGTCGCGCCGCTTCGCATGCCGCGCTCGAGGCGGGCTTCTATGCGCCGCCGATCGCGCAGGTGGGCGTTCCCAAGGCGAAGCCGCGCGTCCGCTTCTTCATCAATGCGCGGCATACGGAAGAACAGATCACCGCCGTTCTCGATATCTTGGCTGCGCAATGAGCCTTTCGGCGTCCCACCGCCACGGCATCATCACGGGAGCGAGCAGCGGCCTCGGCGCGGCTCTCGCGAGGCGGCTCGGCGCTGCCGGACTCCGTCTGTCGCTGATTGCGCGCGACCGCGAGCGGCTTGCCGCGGTTGCCGCCGATTGCGCCGGAAACGGCGCCGAGACAGACGTCTTTGTCTGCGATGTGACCGACGCCGAGGGGATGGAACGGTGCATCGCTTCATGCGACGCGATTGCGCCGATCGATCTTGTCATCGCCAATGCCGGCATTGGCGGGGCCGCGTGCTGGGCCGGCAACGAGGCCGAAACGTCGGCGGCGGCGCGGCGCATCATCGAGACGAACCTCATCGGCGTGATCAACACCATCGCGCCGCTCGTGCCGCGAATGGCCGAGCGACGGCGCGGCCAAATCGTCATCGTCTCCTCGATTGTGGGCCTGCTCGGTCTCGCGCAATCGCCGAGCTACTGCGCCTCGAAGGCGGCGCTGCGGACCTATGCCGAGTCTCTGCGTCGCTTCATGGCGCCTTCGGGCGTCAAGGTGAGCATCGTGTTGCCGGGATTCGTCGACACGCCGATGAGCGCCACCTTGCCGTTTTCCAAGCCGCTGATGTGGAGCGCCGAACGCGCCGCGGCGACGATCGCGAGAGGCCTGCAGAGCGGCGAGACGCAAATCCAGTTTCCATGGCCGCTCGTCGCCTTGGCGCGCTTCCTGAGCGCGCTGCCGAGCGCGGCGAGCGATCGGCTCGTCCACGCTCTCAGACCCAAGGAGGAGACGGCTCGCCATCGCGTCGGGTCTTAGGAATTCGCGGCATAGGGAAATCGACGACGGTGCGATTCCGCACAGCGTCAGGCCAACGATCCCGGCACGCTGCCGCCGGAAGGGTACGTAGCAAGCAGGTCTCGGATAGCACATTCGAGCAGCTCGGCGTCTGTCAACAGGAGATGATTCATGGCAACTGGGACTATCGGGCGGATCGTGCGGCAGACCAAGAGGGACCTTGCCGAAAAGGTCGTGGGACAGGCACTGGGACTGCTTGGCAACGATCCGGACAGAAACGCCAAGTATCTCCTCAAAGCGATCGACCACGTCGCCAGCACGGACCAGCAGGCCGTCATTAGGGACTTTTTCCACGACTGGCTTGGCGAAGGGTATCCGGGTCGCGAGTTTCTCGGCCGGATCCTGAAGAACACCCATCCGAACGTGCGGCAGCGCTACATCGCGCGCATGCTGGTCAGCGTGTTGTTCGACCGGAAGCAGATTCTGGAGCATCACGAGAAATGGGGCGACGTGGAAGTGCCCGGCCTCATGCTGATCTCGCCGTCGATGCGGTGCAATTACCGCTGCGAAGGGTGTTACGCGGGAAGCTATTCGCGCAAGGACGACATGAAGCCCGAAGTGTTCGACCGGCTGATCACGGAAGCCGAGAACATGGGCATCGACTTCTTCGTCGTCCTCGGCGGCGAGCCGTTCATCTATCCGCACCTGCTCGAAACCATCGCCAAGCACAACCGGTCGTTCTTTCAGATCTACACCAGCGGTTTCTTCATCGACGAGAAGATGGCCGCGAAGCTGGTCGAGTTCGGCAATGTGGCGCCGCAGATCAGCGTCAACGGGCCGGCCGAATTCACCGACGGATCGCGCGGCAAGGGCGCGTTCAAGACGGTCATGCGGGCGATGGACAATCTGCGCGAGGCGGGCTGCGTGTTCGGCTTCTCGTCGCTGGTGACCCGCCAAAACGTCGATGCGATCTGTTCGGAAGAATGGATCGACATGCTGATCGACAAGGGCGTGTTGTACGGCTGGCTCTTCCTCTACATGCCGGTCGGCAAGAATCCCGACATGGACCTCATGCCGACTCCCGAGCAGCGCGACAAGGTCCGTCAAATGATGCGGAATTACCGGCGGACGAAGCCGATCATCCCGCTGGATTTCTGGAGCGACGGCGCGTTGACGGGCGGCTGCATCGCCGGCGGCAGGCAGTACTTCCACGTCAATCACCGCGGCGATGTGGAGCCGTGCATCTTCTGCCACTTCTCCACGCACAACATCCATGAGTGCAGCTTGAAGGATGCGCTGCGCTCGCCGTTCTTCTCGTCCATCAGGGACAAGCAGCCCTTCAGCTACAATACGCTGCGCCCATGCCCGATCATCGACCACCCCAAGGAGATGTGGAACATCATCGAGCAGCACGGGGCGAAAGCCACCCATGAGGGCGCGGAGGACACGTTCACGACCTTCATGCCGCAGATGAAGGAGTACGCGGCGAAGGTGGCGAACATCATGGACGATGTTTGGGAGAAAGAGGATTATCACGAATGGGGTCCCAAATGGACCGTCCTCTGCAAGGTGCCGGAGGAAAAGCTTGAAAAGCGTCGCGAGGAATATCAGCGGGCGCACTTTTGCGCCTGCGGCATGAGCAAGAAAAAGGCTGAGTGAGACGGGGCAGCGCTCTGGACCGTGGCGCGGCGTTTTCCGCGCCGCGGCTCGAACGCCTGCGTCAGTTGCCCTCCGTTCGGGTGCTCGTCATTGCCGGGCTTGACCCGGCAATCCATGCAGCGCTGCAGTGCATATGGCGGTTACCGCAGCCGACGCGGCTTTCGGGCGATAAAATTGATCACGGCCGACATGCCGTCATGCGACGCGCCTTCGTGCAACTCGACGTCTTCCTCGACGATCGTCATGTCTCGATAGCCACAGAAGGCCTCCTCCAACAGGGCGCGGGTATACAGATTCTCGATCTGCTTAGGCCCGCCGGTGCCGTATTGCAGCTGTTTGGGCGTATAGCCCTGAATGATCAAAAGGCCGCCGGGTTTGATCGCCTTTCGCATGCCGGCCCATTTCGGTTCCCGTTCGGGCGGCGAGCTGAACTGCGCGAAGATTTCTACGACCACATCGAAGGCGCTTTCGGGATAGGTCCAGGCGTGAACGTCGGCGAGCACGAATGTGACCTCGACCCCGCGCGCGCGGGCGAGCGCTTTCCCCTTGCGTTGCGCGGCGGGCGAAAAGTCGAGCGATAGAACTTGCAGTCCCTGCTGCGCCAGCCAGACGCCATTGCGGCCTTCGCCGTCGGCGACGGCCAGCGCCCGTCCTGAGGCGGGGAGAATGCTCCTGCAGGATGCGAGAAAGACATTCGGCGCCGTCCCGAAGGCGTAACCCGCTCCGGCAAAGCGGGTTTCCCAGCGTTCGTACTCGCTCAACGTCATCTCCTGTGCGCGCAAGCCCACATGCGTGTCGACTTCGTTTGATATGGGGTTGGAGCGGGCAGAAGCGAGTTCTTGTCGGCGCGATGGGTTCGTACGCGTCGTCATTGCCGGGCTTGACCTCACGGCTGTCCGGTTCAGGATTGCAGGGCGAGGAAGCATAATTGGCGCTGATCTTGAGCGCTAGGGGCGGTGATCGAGCAAGCGATCGATAGCGCGTCGGTGCATCAGGTTGGCGCGTACGAGGCGGGTGAAGGCGAGCAAACCCTCGACGGCTGTTTGCGTTGCATAGGCGAGGCGCAGCAGCAGAAATGCGATGAGGGCGACGGCGATCTGGATGCCGACGGCATTTTCGGACATGCCGAGGAAGTGCTTGATCTTCAAGGTCTGCTTGATCCAGCGAAAGAACAGCTCGATCTGCCAACGGCGTTTGTAGAGGGCGGCGATTTCGTCGGCGGCTGCATCGATGTCGTTGGAGAGGATGCGCAGGATTTTGCCGCTTGCGATGCGCACGCTGATCTCGCGCACCGGCGCCTGGAACGGGTTGGTGCCGCTTGCCGCCAAGCGCGCCGGGAGATAGCCGATGCGGTCGGACAGGATCGGGCCCTCTTTGCTCACGCGGTTCTCGGCGACCACGGAGAGGCGGGTATTGGACTTGAACCGGGTCACGATGCAGCAGCCGGCCTCGTCGAGCCTCGCCCACCAGGCGAAGTCGTAATAGCCGAGGTCGAACACGTAGGTCGCCCCCGCCGCGATCGGCAGCGCCTGCGCGGCGGTGATGTCGTTGAGCCGGGCGGGCGTGATGGCGGCGTCGATCGGGCGCTCGGCGTCGGGATCGAAGACGATGTGCAGCTTCGCCCCGCACACCCCGTCGGAGAAGCGCGCCCAATCGGCGCTGAGTTCACTCAGTCGCAGCCCGGTGGAGTCGATGAGATGCACTGCCTCGCCGATCGTGCGCCGAAGTCCCGCGACCGGCCTGCGCGACCAGATGAGCGAACAGCGAGCCGAACACCTCGTTCGGGCGCGTGGCGTTGGCGTCGGACAATGTCGAGCGCGACACCGCGCGGGCGCCGAGATGGTAGAGCCGGTGCGCATGACTGGCGAGGCCGCCTTCGATCTCGCGCAGGCTCTGCGCACCCGCCAATTGCCCGTACAAAAGAGCGATGAACTGGTCTCGCGTCGACAGCCGGCGCACCCGCGCATCCTCCGCATGCGCCTCCACCAGCCGATCGAACACGTGCCAAGGCACATGCTTCAAGACGGTGTGGAATACGCTATCGTGATGCCGCATGGCGTCGATCTCCTTCCGTGTCCCGAAACGTTGCCAGACGTTCGGAAAACAGAAGTATCAACGCCATGCGCCTTGTCCACTAAAACTCAACCGGACACAGCGTGATTCAGTAAAAACCTGAGAACAGCCGTATTTCGCCGTTTCTGTCGTCCTGAAAGTGCTCGATGTCGCGGGTTGGTGAGGATTCCACGGATTTCAGGATTTTGAGAACGAAACCATTGTGGGAGAAAATGTTTCGAGGAGCATTGTCTCCACTATTCTTGTAACCGTCCTCTCCTATTATGACTTCCTTTTTTCCATACATTATCTCTATCCTCCAATTATCTCTATTTACTCCCATCTACTCCTGTCTCTACTCTTCTTCTTTCTATCTGTATACTACATATACTACCTCTTCCTGTCTCTTCTTCCACTCCTCTTTCTTCTTTTCTTCTCTCTTACTTATTTCTCTTCATATTTTCCTTTCCTTCTTCCTCTCTCCTTTTTTCCCTTCTTCTTCTTCTTTCTTCTCTTCTTTCTCTCTCCTTTCCTTTCTCCCATTCTCCTTTTCTTCTCCTCTCTTCCTTTTTCTCTTTTTTTTATACCTTCTCTTTTTTATCCTTTTCTTTTTCCTCTCTTCTCTTCTTCTTTTTTTCCTTTTCCTTTTATTCTTATTCTCCTCCTCTTTCTTCTTTTTTCTCATCTTTCTTTTTCTTTCTTTATTTTTCTTCCCCTTTTTCTTTCTTTCCCCTCTTTTCTTTTCTCTCCTTTTTCTTCCTCTCTTCTTTTATTTCCTTACCCTTTCCTCTCTTTTCTTCTTGTCCGTCATCCTTTTGCTAGCTATTGCAGTACGCCGTTTTCTCTTGCTCCTCCTATCTTTCTCTTTCTTTTCTTTCTCTCTTATTTTTTCCTTTTATGCTTGGCCTGGCCCGGCAATCCAGGCGGCGCTGCTGCTGCTACATTGGTTGCGGAGCGGATGCGGCGATCCCACATGGACCGCCGGGCTTAGGCGAGGCGCAACGATGATCGAAGGCCGGTTTTCACGCTTCTACCGCGAAATGGTGCGCACGCCGCGGCAGGACGAGATGGACGCCGCCGACCTCACGCCGTCCATCCGGGATATCGTGCGGCGATCGAAGATCGCGAACGGCTTCGTCCAGCTCTTTGTCGTCGGCTCGACCGGCGCGATCGTGTCGGTCGAGTTCGAGGACGGCGTGCTGCAAGACCTCAAGGACGTTCTCGACCGGCTGATCCCGCGCGGGCGCGATTATCATCACGAACGCGCCTGGGGCGACGGCAACGCCCATTCGCATCTGCGCGCGGCCGTGCTCGGCCCCGACATGACCGTGCCCGTCACCGACGGCGAGCTCAACCTCGGCACCTGGCAGCAGATCGCCGTCGTCAACCTCGACAACCGCCCGCGCGACCGGACGGTGGTGGTGACGGTGTACGGGGAGTGAGCGGACGTAGCCCGCATGGAGCGAAGCGGAATGCGGAAGCGGCGAAAAGCGGAAGCGGGGTCCTGAGAAAGGGTCTCGGATTTTGCTCCGCTACATCCGGGCTACGCTTGCTACGCCATTCAGGCGGCGCTCAGCACCAAGTCGCAGCGGCCCTCGATATGCACCGTGAACGGCCCCTTCGCCTGCGGCAGGTTGTCCGCGATCATCTCCGGCGCGAGGTCGCGGACAAGCGAAACGAATTCATCGAATGTCGCGGCTTCGACATGCAGGCCAGGAATATCCGACTGCGAATAGAATACGCTGGCCTCGGGGTCCCAGGTGGCGGTGACCGTGAAGGAAGCAGGGCTCGGGCTCGGTTCCGCGTTCATATCTTTTTGCGCGGCTTGGCGGGTCGCTCACGCAAGGCCGCCCGCAGGGCGTCGCCAACAATTCCGGGCATGTTTTCGCGCAAACCCCGGACGCCTTTCTCGATCCGATCGAGGCGGCCGTCAGCTCGGTCGAGCCGGCCGTCGATCTTCTCGAACCGGCCGTCCACCTTCTCGAACCTTGCTCTACTTTTGCCTGAAAGGACAAAAGGTCCTTGTGAACGCCGCGGACCTGCTGGATCAGGAATCCGAACGAACCTTCGATTTCGCTGACGCGGCGCTTGAGATCGCGAATCTCCGCTTCGACATTCATAGGCATGGGCGACAACTACCATAACGGCTGTTGGGTCTGCAAAGCGAACCGTGGCGATTTTTTGATTGACTGGTCATGGAAGCATGGTGGGTCTCGACAAGGCGTCCGTAATAATAAGACGCAAGTCACGCTCACTCACGATGACGGTCGCGTTTGGCGCCAGAGCTTCGCAGCCTGTGGCAGCGGATCGATCTTGACCGCTTGCCACCAGGCAGCCTCATTACCTTTACGGTGCAGGTCGCGGTGATGGACGCGACAGAGCGGAACAGTGAACTCATCGCTCACGCGGCGTCCGAGCGCGCGCGGTTGGGCAAAGCGGAGATGGTGCGGATCGCTGGGGGAGCGGCCGCACACGAGGCAGGGTTGTCGCGCGACAAACCTGCGGTGCTCCTTGTCGCGCAGCCTAATGTCCTTCTGCAGGATCGGTCGGCTTTTGGGCTGCGCGAATGGCGAGGTCATCTCGGGCCCGCGAGGAGGGTCAGGTCCGTCTGAACGAGTTGTTCGGATGCTGTCGTCGGCAGGACTGGCATCGGGCTCTGCCTGATCGAATGAGGACAGCCTCGCCGCGAATGCACGCTCGACCGCGTGCGCGTCAGCCGTGATGAGAGTGTTCTTGACGGGCAGGCTATCGCGCGCCCAGGTAACGCCATCTTCGGCGGAGCTGAGCCGCTCGATTTCGGCGAGCAAGGCATCCCGTCGGCTCGTTGACTGCTCCGCGCTAAGGATTGGCTGGGAGGTTGTTGGGGCCTCCCGATCGCTCCTGAGTGGGAGAGGGGGGCCGCGCCCGTCGCTATGCTTTGGCCTATTTGTGGATCCCCGGTCAGCATCGAGGCCTTGGCTTGGCTCTGTCGCGGGAGCCTCAAGATCCGGTGCATCAACATCGTCCTCGCCGGCGATGCCGACCAGAGTGAAAAGCGCGTACCTGCGGGCATAGGTGAGGGCAGCACCCATGCGCTGCGGCGTCGCCGTTTCGGTGACCGGACAGACCGGCCAGTCAGACGACACCCACTCGCCGGAGGAATGCGCGAGCACAGTGGTCAGACAAATGAATCCGGTCGCTGCATCGATCGACGTCGTCTGCATCGCGGCGATCTCATGCCGTCCCAGGCACTTGCGCACGATCTCAAGCCCGCTCGAGAGCGGGGCGTACCGGAATGTGCGAGACTCCTCTCGCGAAGATGGCGAGGGCAGGGTGGCGGTCAGTGACTTCTCAGGGTTGGCCAACTCCACCTGCGCCTTGGCAAGCGCCGCGGCGATCGCGCCAATCGATTCACTGGATTGGTGCATGGCCCGCCCCAATATCGAGAAGCTCGAAACTGATCGCGCCAGATTTCGAGCGCTTGGCGCGCACGCCATGCCCGAACGCCTCCTTGGCGTCCTCCGGCATCAATCCCTTCAGTTGCGATTTCGCGCGCTCGTGCTCGACAAAGGCTTCACGGGTGGCGCAGAAGATGGCGGCGAACTCGGCCCAGGAGTTTGAGGCGCTCATGTCCACCATCCGCACCGCCGCGATCCGCGCCCGCGGGGGCTCGACGCCGAATAAGCGAGGGGGCTCGCCGCTTTCGACGCAGCGCCAGAACTTCTTCTCTGCCGTGAGCAGAAGATGCTGATAGAGTGGATCGGCTGAGATGGTGATCTCAACCCACTTGCCGCCTCCAGTGATGATTGAGAGTACGGAGAGCTTGGCGTTCGTCACCCACATATTGTGCTGCAGCTGGGCCATGTGTTTTTCGGCCGCCAACTCTTCCGAGAAGGCCCAGGGCAGCATGAACTTCGCCTCGAAGACCGCGCCAGTGCCCTCGACCATTCCGTCGAGGGTCGCCGCCATCCATCGGAGGACCGGGTGCTGGACATGGCGCTGGATGCCGGTGACGACCTGACCGGTATTGCGCTCGAACCAGCGCCGATTAAGCTCTTCGGTTACGGTGCCGAGCTGAACGACGAGATTGTCCGAGAGGTCCTCGGGTTCGACCTCGCCGCGCTTCTCACGCCACAGGCGAAGGAGGGCCGCTTCATCGCTCCCCATAATGATCCGCGCGTCCGAGCCGCCGATAAAGTACCTGCTCTCAATAGTCGGCTTCTATTGGATCGCATCGGGGGTGCTATATCACTCTCGGGCCAGGCATTTCCGACACATCGGGCGAAACGCGATGCTACGAACGATAGAAATTCAATCAAAAAAGGCCGAATAAATCAATAGAAATCCTATCAATGGCGCGGGGGCAAATCACCGTTCGTCATGTTAAGGCAGCCCGAGCGTTGCCGGCGGTCATCAAACTAGATCTTGACCAATCGCAGCTGAGCTCTTGGAGCCAACAATAGCCAGGCTCTCGAATTCGCTGATGGCGAGAGGGAGGGCGGCCCCTTACTACTTCAACATTTCGGCGCGCGCCCGAAGAGGCCGGGGTCGAGTTCATAGACGAAAATGGCGGCGGGCCTGGTGTTAGGTTGAAGACGAGCAAAAGCTACTAAACGCCGCTCTTGACTCGCGGCCCATAGACACCAGATTTGGTAGGTCGAGGCCCTTTCGTCGCTATATTGAGCTTGATCCTGGCGAGCCTAGCTCGTGGGGTGCGAACATAATAGGAGCCGCTGAATGGCTAACAGCCAATCCCTCACGAAGGCCGCGTCGGTCGCCCCCGAGCGGTTGTCTTGCCTTGGTCCGCCGCCGCTGCTCGAAGGGGAGAGTTCAGCTGACTACGGCGACCTGCTCGCGCGCGTCTTCGGCTGCGGTGGAGCCGGCTGATATTCTCGAGGAGATCTTCGTTCGCGACGTCGTTGATCTCAGTTGGGAGGCGCTTCGACTCCGCCGGCTCAAGGCAGCGTTGCTGGAAAGCTCGCAGCACAGGGGAATTCGGGAAATCAGCAAGCTGTTTTTCGGCTTACAGCGACAATGGACGACATTGCTGAAGGGTGGCAAAAACGCGATAAGCAAGTCGTGCGACAGGCTGAAAGGGCGCTCAGTTCGGCCGGCCTTACGCGCGAGCACGTGCATGGCGGAAACTCTGTCCGTAAAGCTCGACAATATCGAGCGCATTGATCGCTTGATCGCGAGTGCGGAAGCACGCCGGAACGCCGCACTCCGCGAAGTCGATCGCCATCGAAGCGCGATTGCGCAAACGCTTCGCCGCGCTATCGAGGAGCCCGAAGACGCCGAATTCGAAGTCGTCGAAAACGGTCAGCCAATCTCTCGCGACCCTTCCAATGCCTTATGAGAACGAGGGCGTAAAAGACCACTCAGATCCGTCTGAAGCTCGTAAACACGGGGCGCACGGTGTGCGATGGCCAGCGAACGTAAGCTTTCAGCTAATCGTACGAACGCCCGTGCGAGCACGGGTCCGAGATCCGCACCCGGCAAATCGCGAGTCTCGCGCAACGCACTGCGTCATGGCTTGGCTGTGCCTATTGGCTGCGATGCCAAGGTTTCTGCCGAGATAGAAGCGCTCGCAAAAAGTATCGTCGGACCGCGCGCCAGTCCCGATTTGTTGCCCCTCGCTCTACGTATCGCCGAAGCTCAGCTCGACCTCGTGAGAATTCGTCGCGTGCGGCACGATCTGTTCTCGAAAGCGTTGTCCGATCCCGACTACGAGTCCTCAGCATCAACAAGACTAAAAATGAAACTTGTGGTCGCGCTCGCTCGGAAGCAGGGCGCGACCACACCTATGCCCAGCTGGGCCGAGGGCATCGTGATGCGCAAGCCGAGCGGACCAGAGAAGTTCGCTGTAATCCTGTCGGATATGGCACGTAAGCTTGCCGCTATTGAGCGCTATGAACGCCGAGCAATTTCGCGCCGCAACTCTGCCATTCGAACATTTGAATTCGGCACGTCGTCTGGCTGCAAGGGGAGAGATCCGAGCGTCGACCAAACAGAGTTGGCAGAACAAAGCCAAATAGTGAAACAATTTCAATCGGGGGAGAAGTGCTGCCTCGCGTGCTTCGGTAGGGTCTTGCCGCCGTCGCCGCCTTAGGGGCAGAGGCGACCAAAAACTCGCCGGATCGATCTCAGCCCGCCACCGGCGTCAGTTCGAACACACGGCCGTGCTTCGCCGCCTCGGCGATATCGCCACGGCGCAATGCGAGACGCACGGTTTCGAGCTTGCGCACGTCGTCGGGAGAAAGATAGGGCGACCACGCCGTATCGTCCTCGATCAATTCGACCGAGACTTCGGCGGCGTATCTGCCTTCGTGGATGAACTTGGTTCGTCGTCGGGTCATGGCGGTTGTCCGCCGCTTGAAATCGCTGTCCCACCATGTTCTGGGCCGGGTCGATACGCTGTCACCAGGACGGCGGGGCGTCCCTGCCTGCCGGGACGCCCATATGACATGAACGGGCCGGCCGTTCGCATCGTGCTGCAAAACCAGAACACTCGGGCCGCGCGCTCGATCCGGATAGTCCTCGACTGCAATTGCCTCCGCAACTCCTTCGATGGCACTTGCTTGGAAGAATACCATCCTCTTCAAGCTCTCAAAACCATGCTCGCAGACGAGATATTCGCCATTGCGAACACGAGCGTCTTGCACGCGCCGCAAAGTCTCGCTCATGCTCTTCGCCAGCCCCTCATTCGACTCGCCGCTTGCGGCTCGCCACTTCTCACCGCACGCTGGGAGAAGGAAAAGGTGAGCTTAGTGGCGAGGCACAGCCGTTAATCGTCTCTTCGGCCGCCTTGCGTCGCTACCCCGCCGCCTTCTTCCGCCGGCCCGTGCCGGCGTCGCGCGTCGCGTCAGCCTCCTTCCGCCCCAGCACCGGCCGCAGAAACCGCCCCGTATAGCTGCGCGGCTCCTTCACAATCTCCTCCGGCGGGCCGGCGAAGACGATCTCGCCGCCGCCGTCGCCGCCTTCGGGGCCGAGATCGATGATCCAGTCGGCGGTCTTGATCACTTCGAGATTGTGCTCGATCACCACCACCGTGTTGCCGCTCTCGACCAGCTCGTGCAGCACCTCCAGGAGCTTCGCCACGTCGTGGAAATGCAGGCCCGTGGTGGGCTCGTCGAGGATGTACAGCGTGCGCCCGGTCGCGCGCTTGGCGAGCTCCTTGGCGAGCTTCACGCGCTGCGCCTCGCCCCCGGAGAGCGTGGTCGCCTGCTGGCCGACATGGATGTAGTCGAGCCCGACCCGGTGCAGCAGCGCCAGCGGCTCGCGCACGCGCGGCACCGCCTTGAAGAACTCGGCCGCCTCCTCGACCGTCATGTCGAGGATGTCGGCGATCGACTTGCCCTTGAAGGTCACCTCCAGCGTCTCGCGATTGTAGCGCTTGCCCTTGCACACATCGCAGGTGACGTAGACGTCGGGCAGGAAGTGCATCTCGATCTTGATGACGCCGTCGCCCTGGCAGGCCTCGCAGCGCCCGCCCTTGACGTTGAAGGAGAAGCGTCCGGGCTCGTAGCCGCGCGCGCGCGACTCCGGAAGCCCCGCGAACCACTCGCGGATCGGCGTGAACGCGCCGGTATAGGTCGCGGGGTTGGAGCGCGGCGTGCGGCCGATCGGCGACTGGTCGATGTCGATGATCTTGTCGATGTGCTCGAGCCCATCGATGCGGTCGTAGGGCGCGGGGGCCTCGCTCGCGCGGTTGAGCTTGCGCGCCACCGCCTTGTACAGCGTGTCGATCAAGAGCGTCGATTTCCCGCCGCCCGACACGCCGGTGATGCAGGTGAACAGGCCGAGCGGGATCTCCGCGGTGACGTTCTTGAGATTGTTGCCGCGCGCCCCCACGAGGCGCAGCGAGCGCTGCGCATCGTTGCGCCGCCGCTCGGGCACGGGGATCGACCGCGCGCCGGTGAGATACTGGCCGGTCAGCGAAGCCGGGTTCGCCATGATGTCGGCGGGCGTGCCTTGGGCGACGATCTCGCCGCCATGGATGCCGGCGCCGGGGCCGATGTCGAGCACGAAATCCGCGGCTCTGATCGCGTCCTCGTCGTGTTCCACCACGATCACGGTGTTGCCGAGGTCACGGAGTCGTTTCAGCGTCTCGATCAGCCGCGCATTGTCGCGCTGATGCAGGCCGATCGAGGGCTCGTCCAGCACGTAGAGCACGCCGGTGAGCCCGGACCCGATCTGCGAGGCGAGGCGGATGCGCTGGCTCTCCCCGCCCGACAGCGTGCCGGAGGCGCGCGCAAGCGTCAGATAGTCGAGCCCGACATCGACCAGGAAGCGCAGCCGCTCGCGGATTTCCTTGAGCACGCGGGCGGCGATCTCGTTCTGCTTTGTCGTGAGCTGCGCCGGCAGGGCGGCGAACCATTCCTCCGCCCGGCGCACGCTGAAGCTCGCGACCTCGCCGATATGCAGGCCGGCGATCTTCACCGCCAGCGCCTCGGGCTTGAGGCGGGCGCCGGCGCACGCCGCGCAGGGGATCGCGGTGAAGTACTTGGCGATCTCCTCGCGCGCCCAGTCGCTCTCGGTCTCGCGCCAGCGCCGTTCCAGATTGTTAACCACGCCCTCGAACGGCTTCTTGGTCTCGTAGCTGCGCAGGCCGTCGTCATAGACGAAGCGGATTTCGTCGTCCCCCGAACCGTACAGAATCGCCTGCTGCGCGCGTTTCGGCAGGTCCTTCCATTTGGTGTCCAGCGTGAAGCGGTAGAACTTGCCCAGCGCCTCCAGCGTCTGGGCGTAGTAGGGCGAGGAGGAGCGCGACCACGGCGCGACGGCGCCGCGGCGCAGCGTCAGCTCCTTGTCGGGCGCCACCAAGTCGGGATCGATCTTCTGCTCGACGCCGAGGCCGCCGCAGGCCGGGCATGCCCCGTGCGGGCTGTTGAACGAGAACAGCCGCGGCTCGATCTCGGGGATGGTGAAGCCCGACACCGGGCAGGCGAACTTTTCCGAGAAGAGGAGGCGCTCCGGCCCGCTGAGCTGGTCGTGAATTTTCGCCGTTTTTTTTCTTTCACCCTCCCCTGGAGGGGGAGGGTCGGCGCGCAGCGCCGGGGTGGGGTGATCAAGCTCGCTGCGCGATTCACCCCCACCCGACCGCTGCGCGGTCGACCTCCCCCCTTCAGGGGGAGGTGAGGAAGAATCCGCCAGTTCCGCCACGGCGAGGCCGTCGGCGAGCTTGAGCGCGGTCTCAAATGATTCGGCAAGCCGTGTTGCGATGTCGGCGCGCACCACCAACCGGTCGACCACCACGTCGATATCGTGATTGAGCTTCTTGTCGAGCGCGGGCGCAGCGGCGATCTCATGGAAGGCGCCGTCGATTTTAACCCGCTGGAAACCACGTTTCATCAGGTCGGCGAGCTCTTTCTTGTACTCGCCCTTGCGCCCGCGCACGAGCGGGCCGAGCAGGTAGAGCCGCGTGCCCTCAGGCAGCGCCATGACGCGATCGACCATCTGCGAGACGGTCTGGCTCTCGATCGGCAGGCCGGTGGCGGGCGAGTAGGGCACCCCGATGCGCGCCCACAGGAGCCGCATGTAGTCGTAAATCTCGGTGACGGTGCCGACGGTCGAGCGCGGATTCTTCGAGGTGGTCTTCTGCTCGATGGAGATGGCCGGCGACAGCCCGTCGATCTGGTCGAGGTCCGGCTTCTGCATCATTTCGAGGAACTGGCGCGCATAGGCCGAGAGCGATTCGACATAGCGGCGCTGGCCCTCGGCATAGATCGTGTCGAAGGCGAGCGACGACTTTCCCGAGCCGGACAGCCCGGTGAACACGACGAGCCGGTCGCGCGGAATCTCCACGTCGATGTTCTTGAGATTGTGCTCGCGCGCGCCGCGAATCGCGATCACGCGGCCCTCAGGCCGGGGCGGCTTGTCGGACAGGTCATCCATGCTGCATGCGAACCGGCGCCGTCCGTGCGGTCTCGATCGGAGAATGGGCGGCGTGCCTGCAAAGTAGTGACAACGGCCGGATTTCGCCACGCGTTTCCTTGGCCGCGCTCGGGATGAGCGGGCATACGGGTATCCGCGTGTCATGCCGGACGACCCGCAATCCATCTCCGAGTTGGCTTTCAGATGGACGCGGTCAGTCCGCGCAAGCGTGATGATCCAGTACCCGAGTCAATCGCACTCAGCTTCGGCGCGAGGCCCGGCGTGGACCGCAAGCTCTGCTTTCGGCGGAGCATTACACACGGCGTGAACCGGATGAGCCGGGGGTGGCGGTGGCGATGCGGTCGGAACACAAAAAAACCCCGGGCCGAGGCCCGGGGTTTGAGTTTCACGAGGAGAGACTGTTCAGTAAGCCGCCACAAGCGGAGCCGCAGCCGGTCCGAGGTGGAACAGATAGTTCACACCAACGCGCGCCACATATTCCGTCGCCTTGATGCTGGTGTTCCAAGTACTGCACGCGTCTGGCGACACAGGCGTTAGCAGTATTCGGCGAGATGTAGTCGAACGAGCCGAAGTCGAGATACAGGAACTCGGCCTTGACGGTCCAATTGTTGGTGAAGGCCCACTCGAAGCCGCCGCCAGCGGTCCAGCCAATGCGCTTCTGGCGATAAGCGCCGAAGTGATCGAGGAAGGAGACGGCAACTGCTGCCAATTAGAACCAGTGTCCACGTTCGTATAAGAGTCGACAGCGCCGACGACCAGGCCGCCCGTTCCATAGACGAGGACACGGTCCCAGATCGCCCAACCGAGGCGCGCGCGCGCCGTCGAGAACCAGTCGAGCTGCTTGTGGGTGAATTCGTACCGGGGAATTAATTTCCGGCTCAGTCCAAAACGTGGCCGGGAAATTAAAGCCATTGTTTTCCTTCAGGCCGCTCCAGTTGAAGTCCCACTCGCCGCCGAGAACCCAAGCGCCCCATTGCCACTGGCAGCCGAACTGGCCGCCGGCAGTGCCGCTCGAGTCGTTCTGCTCTGATACGAGTGGATAAACCTGGTCAGCGCATGCATGTCGGCGTCGAGAACCATCCGCCCAAAGGCCGGCCGGCTGCAGTCGTGTAGGCGTCATTGCCGCCGATCCAGCCGGCGTTGGCGCCGAGATAGCAGCCGCTCCAGGTGAACACGGGCACCAGCGGGGGAGCCTTCACCGCCAAATCGGCGGCAGAGGCCGTCCCGGCAAGCCCGAGCGCGGCAACACTTGCAAGTAGGATCCTCTTCATGGAAGCCCCCCATGTTTCGCGTCAAGTGAGTTGACTATAAAGGGACTCGCACGTGCAAAGGTGACATATGCGCAACACTCATCGGCGAATGTGAGCTTTTTAGGCTTCAATTTGGCCATTCATTCGCCGTCGAAAGCTATGTCGATTTCGGCATTTCCTCGCTAGCCGAGTTCGTGGACGGGACACGGCGGCGACTCGCTTTTTGTGTGCCAGCGCGGCCTGGCCTCATGACTGTCCGGATCGCGCAATGTCGTCACACGCTCCACGACAGCGGAGCTCCTGCATTCAACGAGGTTCGGCGAATTGACTGCCTTTGGTGAGTTGTGGATGACCCGCCTGCGCGGATGAAGAGGACAACAAAAAAGCCCCGGGCGGTCGCCCGGGGCTTTGTTCTTGTAACAGACGCGACGATCAGTAGCGCGCGACCAACGGGGCGCCGCCGCCGAACCGGTAGTTCAGGCCGATCTTGGCGGTGTGGATGCCGTCAAGCTCGTGGTTCCAGCAGTACGTTCCGACCCCGCCGGCCCCTGACGCCATTCGCGTCGAACCCGCACGCATTGGTGTTGTCGAGGCCGATGAACATGTATTCGGCCTTGACGCTCCAGTTCCAATCGAACGCCCACTCGATGCCGCCGCCGGCGGTCCAAGTGGCCTTCGAGTTGCTGCTTTGCGCGATGAAGCCGGGATTGAGGATCGGATCGGCCACGGTCGTCCGCACGTCGACAAAGGCCACGCCGCCCTTGACGTAGACCAAGGCGCGATCCCAGGCATAGCCGAGCCGGCCGGTCACCATGCCGTACCAATCGCCGATGCGAGTCGACGAGGTGATGCTCAGGAACGGATCGAGCGGATCGATTGCCGAGCCGGTGATGCGCAGATATCCGATTTCGCCTTCCACGCCGACCAGGAAGGGCGAGCCGATGGGCTGCCAGTTACAGCCGAGCGTGCCGCCGCCGAGGAAGCTGCTGTTCGGATTGTAGCTCCAGATGTCCGCCGGGAAGCCATTGTATCCGTTCGAGTCGATGACCCGCACGTTCTCGGCGTTCCAAGCGCCGCCGATATAGCCGCCGATATAGCAGCCGGTCCAGTTGAACACCGGTGCGACGACCGGGCGAACGACCGGACGAAGATCGGCCGCCGAGGCCGCGCCGGCCAGCCCAAGAACTGCCGCGGTTGCGAGTAGGATCTTTTTCATAACGGCCCCTCCTTCCGGGTAACTACCGAAATCCCACGGCACTCTAAGAATTTTCATGGGGGGAAAGGTTGCAAAACGGTCACAGGCCACGATGATCTGTATAGAACAGGCCTTGGACCCAGAGCCGATCGGGAAGATGGGGATTGTCGCCAATGCGCGATCTATGAAAAAAGCCCATATATATGAATGGCATAGGTGCTGGTATGGCGGGCAGGCTCAGCTCGCGGCGGCGGCCTGCAAAAAATAGCGGCAGAGTTTAGAACTCATTGCAAATAGGCCAATTCATTGCGCAAAAACCGGACTTGCTGCGTAATCCGTAACCTGTTATGTGAACATAATAGGAACGCTGGGGCCGCGGCCCGACAAATCTCGATCAGAGTCGGGCCTTGTCGGCGGCGCATTTCCTCGCGTTTGACCCTGTGGGCAGCCCGACTGCGGCCCTTGTCGGAGGCGAAAGTCGGTGATTGGAATTGCCGGGGCGGCGCGCCGAGGCGCGATCCCGTGTGAAACGCTTTTTTAACTTGCTGCGCAAACGCGCCTCAAGGGAGATGGGATTATGGCGGGCTCGGTCAATAAAGTGATCCTGGTCGGCAATCTTGGCGCTGACCCGGAAATCCGGCGGACCCAGGACGGCCGGCCGATCGCGAATCTGCGTGTGGCGACCTCGGAAACCTGGCGCGACAAGGGAACTGGCGAGCGGCGGGAAAAGACAGAGTGGCATCGCGTCGTCATCTTCAACGACAATCTCTGTCGCGTCGCCGAACAATATCTCAAGAAGGGCTCGAAGGTTTACGTGGAGGGTCAGCTGCAGACGCGGAAATGGACCGACCAGCAGGGCGTCGAACGCTACACGACCGAGGTCGTGCTGCAGAACTTCCGCGGCGAACTCGCTCTGCTCGACCGCGCTGGAGCAGCCGGAGCGGGCGAAGGCTATGACCAGGAAGGGAGCGGCTTCGGTGCGGCCGGGCCGACCGCCGGCCGCGACCGCCAGCCGGCGGCGGCCGGCGCGCGCCGGAACGAACTCGACGACGACATCCCGTTCTGAGGGCGGATGCGGTGGTCCAATTAATGCGGTAAGAACTCTCCCAATCGGGAGGGGTTGGGTTCTGAGCGGGCGAGAATCCCGGTGGGGGATTGGCGTCGCCGCTATTCGTTCTCAGCCGGCTGGCGGCTCGGTGCAGTCGATCGCAACCGGCCTCTTTCCGCCGGGAGAGACGGAAACAACGATCGCCCCCAATTGAGTCGACGCGGACTGATGATGGATCGTCGATGCCGACGCTTGCTACGTCCCTGTTGCATGGCCTGAAGCTGCACGGAGCGCGCGAACTGTTCGGCATTCCCGGCGACTTCGTGCTCGCTTTCTTCAAGGAGGTGGAGGAGAGCGGCATCCTTCCCTGGTTCACCTTGAGCCACGAACCGGCGGTCGGGTTCGCCGCGGATGCCGCGGCCCGCTATCAATCAGGGCTCGGCGTCGCCGTTGTCACTTACGGCGCGGGCGCCTTCAACCTCGTCAATGCAATCGCCGGCGCCTATGCGGAACGATCGCCCGTCGTCGTCATCGCCGGCGCGCCGGGAGCGCGCGAGCGCGCCAGCGGCCTATTGCTGCATCACCAGGCGCGCACGGTGGACAGCCAGTTTGCCGTCTTCAAGGAGGTCACTTGCGACCAGGCGATTCTCGCAGATCCCGCAACCGCACCTCAGGAAGTCGCCCGTGTCCTGCGCAGCGCGCGCGAGCGATCGCTGCCGGTCTATATCGAGCTGCCGCGTGACATTGTGGGATTGCCGGCGGCCCCGGTCCCGGTGCTGCCGCGGCTGGCCGCCGATCCGGCCGCGCTCGCCGAGTGCTCAGATGAGGTGGTCGCGAAGATCTCTGCGGCGTCGGCTCCCGTCCTCCTGGTGGACGTCGAGGTTCGTCGCTACGGCATTGAGGGGCGGGTCGCCGCCCTCGCGCGCCGGTTCGGCCTGCCGGTGGTGACGACTTTCATGGGCCGCGGCCTGCTCGGCGCCGCGCCCGACGTCGTTCGCGGCACCTATCTCGGTACAGCCGGAGATCCCGCCATTACCCGGCTGGTGGAGGAGGCGGACGCGCTCCTATTGCTCGGCGTTATCGTCTGCGACACCAATTTCGCGCTGTCCGAGAAGAGCTTCGACTGGGCGCACACCGCGCTCGCGATCGACCGCACCGTTCGGGTCGGCCATCACATCTACCCCGATCTGCCGATCGACGAACTGGTTGAGGCGCTGATCGCGCGCGCTGGCCCGGAGCGCGCCGAGCAACTGCGGCCGTTGCCTCCCCGCGAGGCCTATCCGCGCGGCCTCGTCGCCGACGAGCAACCGATCGCGCCATCCGACATCGCCGCGGCGATCAACGATCTGTTCGATCGCCATGGCGTCATGCCGATGACCGCGGATATCGGCGATTGCCTGTTCACGGCGCTGGAGATCGACAACACGGCGCTCGCCGCGCCCGGCTACTACGCCGGCATGGGCTTCGGCGTGCCGGGCGGCATCGGCGTCGCCGCCGCGACCGGCGAGCGCCCGCTCATCCTGGTGGGCGACGGCGCGTTTCAGATGACCGGCTGGGAGCTCGGCAATTGCCGCCGCTACGGGCTCGATCCGATCGTCGTGGTGTTCAATAATCGGAGCTGGGAAATGCTGCGGGTGTTCCAGCCCGAATCGCGCTTCAACGATCTCGACGATTGGAATTTCGCCGCGATCGCGCCGGCGCTCGGCGGACATGGCGAGCGGGTCTCGACGCGCCGCGAGCTCGTCGATGCGCTCGAGCGGGCCGTGGCGCAGCGCGGGCGCTTCTCGCTGGTCGAAGTGATGCTCCCGCGCGGCGTCACCTCGCGCACGCTCGCGCGGTTCGTCGCCGCCTTCAAGTCGTCGCGCGCAAGCGGGCCGAAATCCTGATCCTCACCCCTGGCGAACAGTTCGGCGCAAATCCGGACCAATTCACGCTTGAGGCTCGCCAGACGGAAACACGGATCGATGGTCGAAGCGCACGCGAGCTCACGTCGGCCGGTTCTGCGGCGAGCAGTGTTTTGCCGTCTCCTCGAAGTGCGCCAACGCATCACGCTTGTCACCGTCCGTCATCCACCTCCAAATTGAGGCGGGGCTGACGATCGAAGCCTCTTTTCGTTTGATGTAGTAATCAACGCGATGCAGGGCGTAGCAGCGCAATTCGCTGCCCATCGTGTGAATGTGATCGAGCCTCGCATGAAGCTTCTTATCGAACTCTTTGTCCGAGGAAAGGTCAGGGTTGGTTCCGTCCTTGGTTCTCGCCAATAGGAAGTTCAATTGAATGAAGCAGTTGTTCAATCCGGCCAGCCGCAGTTTCAGACTGTTCGGATTTAATCCCAGCTCTTTGAGTGAAACGGTCATCGATTGCATGCAATCGACGTTTTTCAGCTTTTCGTAATAGATCGCGATGCCTTCATGCCGGCCCGCCGGCTCGCCGGTCGTCTGCATGAAGATCGGCCGATCGAGCGAGTAGTTAACGTCAGTGAGCAACTGATCGATGCGCTCATTCCAGCGCTTGAGCTGGTCGTAGTAGCCCTCGAAGCGGGTTTTCCGCAGGTTGGTTTCGAGCAAGTCCAGGGGCAATTGCCGATCGAGGTTCAGCGAAGCGACGGGATTGATCGCCCGTTCGCCGCCCACCCCCGTGGTCGATGGAACTCCGGACAGGACGTCGGGCGGCCGTTCCGAATTAAGTTTTGCGTCGACCAGGTCGCGGAGCGTCGAGATGAAGACGAAGGTGGAATAACGCCGTCCGTCGATTGCGGCCGTCACTTTTTCGGCGGTTTCCGCCGCTCGGTTGGCGACATCGGTCGCGTTCTGCAGGCTGACCGAGTTCCACCAGCTGATGAATTGAAACAGACCGGTAAAGATCAACGTCGCAAGAGTGACGATAAGCGGCAAAACAATGCTATTGAAAACTGAAAATCGCGCTCGGCCCCTCAGCTTTGCGCCGATATCCTCCAGCTGATCGCTGTGAATTCTGAATCGCTCAGGTCCGTCTTTTTCAACGAATAACAATACCTCGGACGCTGGCCCTTGCTCGGTCGTCGCCATGGCTGCCTCCCAGTTCTTAATCGTCTATCGGCAATGGGAGAAGGTTCAATCTTCAAGCAATGGATGTATGTTGTAAAATAACAACGAAGATACCGGCGGCGCTGCTTTCGCGCGGCTCTGCTCGGCTGGCCCGCTGAGGCTAAGCTACTAATTTTAAACAGGAAAAACTACGGAATGAACCGGGAAATCGGCTGGCGTTTTGGCGCCCGATGCCCTATCTAAGAGACAGCCGAATTCACCCGGAAAACTCCCTTGGCCGACAACGAAAATCCCCCGCCGGCGGGCGGCAGCCCCTCGGACATCCGCCCCGTGTCGATCACGGAGGAGATGAAGCGCTCTTACCTCGATTACGCGATGAGCGTGATCGTGGCGCGGGCGCTGCCGGACGCGCGCGACGGGCTCAAGCCGGTGCATCGGCGCATCCTCTATTCGATGCACGAGAACGGGCATCTGCCCGACCGCAAATACGTGAAATCGGCGCGCGTGGTCGGCGACGTGATGGGCAAATACCACCCGCACGGCGACGCGGCGATCTACGACGCGCTGGTGCGTATGGCGCAGACCTTCTCCATGCGCCTGCCGCTGATCGACGGGCAGGGCAATTTCGGCTCGGTCGATGGCGACCCGCCCGCGGCGATGCGCTACACCGAATGTCGCCTCGCGCATCCCGCGATGTCGCTGCTCGACGACATCGACAAGGACACGGTCGCTTTCCAGCCGAACTATGACGGCAACGAGCGGGAGCCGGTGGTGCTGCCGGCGCGCTTCCCGAATTTGCTCGTCAACGGCGCCGGCGGCATTGCGGTCGGGATGGCGACCAACATTCCGCCGCACAATCTCGGCGAGGTCATCGACGCGGCGGTGGCGCTGATCGACGATCCTGCGCTCAGCGCCGACGACCTCCTCCAGATCGTTCCGGGCCCGGATTTTCCGACTGGCGGCGTGATCCTTGGACGGCAAGGCATTCGCAGCGCCTATCACCTCGGTCGCGGCTCCATCGTCATGCGCGGCAAGGTCGAGTTCGAGACGCTGCGCAAGGAGCGCGAGGCGATCGTCGTCACCGAAATTCCCTACCAGGTGAACAAGGCGACGATGGTGGAGAAGATCGCCGAACTGGTGCGTGAGAAGAAGATCGAAGGCGTCGCCGATTTGCGCGACGAGTTGGACCGCGACGGCTATCGGGTGGTGATCGAGCTCAAGCGCGACGCTATGCCCGACGTCGTGCTCAACCAGCTTTATCGCTTTACGCCGCTGCAATCGACCTTCGGCGCCAACATGGTGGCGCTCGACGTGGGCCGCCCGCAGGTGATGACGCTGAAGGACCTGCTCGAAGCCTTCATCGCGTTTCGCGAAGAGGTGGTGTCGCGGCGCACCAAGTTCCTGCTCAACAAGGCGCGCGACCGCGCCCATGTGCTGGTGGGGCTCGCCATCGCCGTCGCCAATATCGACGAGGTGATCCGCCTGATCCGCGCCTCGCGCGACGCCAACGAGGCGCGCGAGGCGTTGATGGCGCGCGACTGGCCTGCGCGCGACGTGCAGGCGCTGATCGAGCTGATCGACGATCCGCGCCACCGGGTCGCCGCCGACGGCGCCTACCGACTCTCGGCCGAGCAGGCGCGGGCGATCCTCGATCTGCGTCTGCAGCGGCTCACCGCGCTCGGCCGCGACGAGATCAAGGAGGAGCTCGACAAACTCGCCGCCGAAATCGCCGACTATCTCGACATTCTGCGTTCGCGCGCGCGCGTCCAGACGATCGTCAAGGCCGAGCTTGTCGAGGTGAAGGAGAAGTTCGCCACGCCCCGCCGCACCGTCATCATCGACCAGGAAGGGGAGATGGAGGACGAGGACCTGATCCAGCGCGAGGACATGGTCGTCACCGTCTCCCATTTCGGCTACGTCAAGCGGGTGCCGCTCTCGACCTACCGGGCGCAGCGGCGCGGCGGCAAGGGGCGCGCCGGCATGCAGACGCGCGAGGAGGACTTCGTCGCCCGCCTGTTCGTCGCCTCGACCCACACGCCGGTGCTGTTCTTCTCCTCGCGCGGCCAGGTCTACAAGGAGAAGGTTTGGCGGCTGCCGGCGGCCGCGCCGAATGCGCGCGGCAAGGCGCTGATCAACCTGCTGCCGCTTGCCCAGGACGAGCGCATCAACACCATCATGCCGTTGCCCGAGGACGAAAGCACCTGGGCCGAGCTCGATGTGATGTTCGCCACCACCAGCGGCAGCGTCCGGCGCAACAAGCTCTCCGATTTCTCCGACGTGCGCCGCTCCGGCATCATCGCGATGAAGCTCGACGAAGGCGAGGCGATCGTCGACGTGCAGATCTGCACCGAGAAGGACGACGTATTGCTGACGAGCGCCCACGGCCAGTGCATTCGCTTTCCCGTCACCGACGTGCGCGTGTTCTCGGGCCGCACCTCGATGGGCGTGCGGGGCATTGCTGTCGAGAAAGGCGACAAGGTCATATCGCTGTCGATCCTGCGCCATGTCGAGGTGACGGCGGAGGAGCGCGAGGCCTATCTCAAGCGCGCGAACGCGGTGCGGCGCGGCGTCGAGGGCGAGGGCGAGGGCGCGGAAGCGGGCGAGGAAGGCGAGGGCGAGGAGGTCGCCGGCGCGATCGAGCTGGGCGAACAGCGCTATGTCGAACTGTCGGCGGCCGAGCAGTTCGTGCTGACGCTGTCGGAGCGCGGCTATGGCAAGCGCACCTCGTCCTACGAGTACCGCACCACCGGCCGCGGCGGCAAAGGCATCGTCGCGATGGACAATCGCACGCGCAGCGGATTCCGGCCGAAGATCGGCAAGCTGGTCGCCTCCTTCCCGGTCGAGGAGAGCGACCAGATCATGCTGGTCACCGACGGCGGCCAGCTGATCCGCTGCGGCGTCGCCGAGATTTCCATCAAAGGGCGCAGCACGCAGGGCGTGATCGTGTTCGCGACCGCGCAGGACGAGCGGGTGGTCGCCGTCGAACGCCTCTCGGAAGAAGGCGGCGAGGGCGAAAATGGGAACGGGAATGACAACGGCAACGGCGGGTAGACGCCGCCGTCATTATACGCGTCCTCGCAATCATTGACTCGTCATGCGCGGGCTTGACCCAAGGTCAAGTCCGCGCATCCGCCCCTCCCCAACCCTCCCCCGCAAGCGGGGGAGGGAGCAGAGCGCAGCGATGCGGGAGGGGGCAGATGGATTGCCGGGTTAAACCCGGCAATGACGACGCGGAGAATTCGGAGGCGCGATCCTTTATATTAGTCCTCCCGGCGCGCCATCAGGAGCCCGTCTTCCATCGTCACCCGGATCGCGAAGTCGTAGCGGTCGACGTCCAAGGCGATCTCCACGTCCTTTTCGTTCAGGTATGGCCGCGTCGGATCATGGAAGCGCAGCACGTCGCCGCCCGCCAAGATCACGTCGCGCACCGCCGCGGGATTTCCCGGCCTTCCCTCCAGGCGATTGCGCAGATGGAGCGCACACAGCTCGTCCTCGTCGCTGCGCGCGATCGCCTCGCTGCCCATCGCGACCAGCGAAATGCGATCCGCCGGCTGCGCGAGCAGGGCGCGCGCGGTTGCGGACGCCGTCACCAGCGAGGCGGCGTAAAGGCGCTCCGCACTGCGCGCCGCGACGATCCCTTGGGTGCCGGCGCTCGTGCGCTGGATGACGGTCTTGCGCGCGAAATCCACTTCGGACACTTCGAACGGCGAGTTGCCGAAGTCGAAGCCGGGCGGTGCACTGCCCCCAACTTCTCCCAGGCAGACTTGTCCGACGCCGCCGGCGCGCAGCCTCATCGCCTGGTCTACCGCGCCGACCATGATGATGCGCGACGCACCATTGGCGAGGACGACCGCCGCCGTGGTGAAGGCGCGGAACACGTCGATGATCGCCACCGCGCCCCTGGCTTGCTGCGCGCCTTCGAGCAGGCTCCCGATCCAGATGGTCATGCTGGGCTCCTTCCCGCCAACCGACGCGAAAGCGGGGGCTTGAAAGGACAGGCAGGGGAACGCGAGGGACGGCGCTCCCTTATTATGCGTTGCCCATCTCGGCTGCCTGAAAAGAACGGGCGCTCGGACTAGAGCGAATTCCGTTCCAACGGAATCGGAATTCGCTCACGTTATCCTTTAGTGGTCGCATTTTCTGCGGCGAACCGGTTTCCACTTCGCCGGAAAATGCTCTAACAGTCCGCACGGCCGTCTGGACGCCGTGCTCATTCTATCATTCATCGAGCGGTTGCTCTGAAGAACCGCGGCGCGTGAGAGCGGCGGTCGAAACCATCGTGCCGAGACGCGGCACGACAACCATGCGGTCGATTTCGCCGTTCAAGAAGGCGCGCAGGAACGCGTTGTAATTCTTGAACGACACGCAGCCAAACGACTGGCCGCTGGGTCCCAGCATGTAGGTGTGCGCGAGGATCCCGTCGCGGCCGAACATGGCGCTGCCGGCGACGGGATTGAGGCGGATGGCGCGAACGCCGTGGAAGGACGCCTCGCGCATCTTAAGGTCATAGACGTTCGGCGGCGTCGGCCCGCGATTCTTTTGGTGGACATAACGAGGATCGTCGCGCCGGTAACCGAGCCCTGAATGCGCCTCCAGTTTGTCGCCGTTGGGCAAATAGACCATGCGCGCTTCGATGTCATAGACCGCCGTGCGGCTGTCGGGATCGGGCAGCCAGATCGACACTTTGCTGGGTTGCCGCGGAGGCGACGGCTTCTGAAACGACGGTGAGAGCAGCGAGGCAGCCGCTGCGAGCTGCGGCGTGACGAGGTTGAATGAGAAGCGCGCGATTTCGTGCTTCGAAATGTACGACGGGTCGAACAAGCCCGCCGTCGGCGAAGGGACGCTGTTCGTGAAGTCGGGAGTCTCCTCCGAGAGGAACGGCGCGGCGTCGGCGGGCGCGGCAACCGGGACCGTCGTACGCGGCGGTTCGCCGTTGAATGTCGGAATAAGCTCGTCGGCAGGGCTGGTGAGAGGGCGGACCGGGTTGCCGAAAGGCACGGCATCGAGCCGCATGTGGTACAGGCGGCCCAGCACGATCGTCCCCGGTCCGATCGGCCCGCCCGCATGAAGGTGGAAATTGGCGGAGAACGCGGCGACGATCCAGGCCGCAGCAACGATTCCGAACCCGGCGGTCAAGCACGATGCGGCTGCGGTTCCGAACCCGATCGCGACGCTGCTCAAGAAAGCTCCACCCGGTCGGCCGCGCGAACAACTCCAACCGTCAAGCGGAGCAAATTGCGGGAATGTCGTGGTCGCGCACGTCATCGTCACTGCCGATCGACATCGACTGTTTACATTGAGCTGTCGCTCGACCACGTGTTGAATTCGGTGGGATCAGCCGCGATGGTTTGGACAGGCGGAAATCGGCCTTGGCATCCCCGTGCCCGTCTCGCAACATGGCTCGAGGCGGACAGCATGCAGGGATTAAGGTTAAGCGACTCTAAACGACGCTCGCGTCGGCGAGTTTTCCGTTCTTTCTCCATTCGTCCGCTCTGATTTGCTCGAAGGCCATCCAAAGGGGACAGTTGACGTGAACCCGGAACTCTTCCTCGCCTTTCTGCTGGTCACGGGGGCGCTAATCGTCACGCCGGGGCCGGTCGTGACGCTCGTCATTGCGACCGGGGCGACCGACGGCGTGCGCGCGGCGCTCATGACCGTGCTCGGCACGACGCTCGGCAATGCGCTCTTGATCGCTGCGGTCGCGTTTGGCTTGAATGTCGTGCTCGCCAGTTCCGCGCTGCTGTTCGACGTGATCCGCTATGTCGGCGCGGCCTACCTCGTCTGGCTCGGCATTCAGCTTTGGCGCAACGCTGGCCGGAACGCTGTATCCGCCCCGGCGCACCGCCGCGTCCATGCCGCGCGCGGCTTTGTCGTCGCGGTGTCGAATCCGAAGACAGTGGCCTTCTTTACCGCCTTCCTCCCGCAGTTCGTCGCCCCGACGCTGCCGGCGCAATTTCAGTTGGCCGTGATGTGCGCGGCCTCGGTGGCGATCGCCGCCGTATTCGATTCGGGATGGGGGATTGCCGCGGGTCTCGGCCGCGCCTGGTTTGTGCGCCCCTCGCGGGCGAAGCTGCTGGGCCGGCTCTCCGGCGCGGTGCTGATCGGCGGCGGCGTGTGGCTGTCGCTCGCGCGCCGGCCGGCGTGACGGAGGGCTGGGAACGCACGCCGAGCGCGTTCGGCTTGCCCCTTTCGCGCGGCCGGGCTAAGACCCGCGCCCATGCTAAGAATAGCCTTCTATGCCGGCTCGTTCGACCCGGTGACCAACGGCCATATCGACGTGGTGCGCCACGCGGCGCGCCTCGTCGATCGGCTCATCCTTGCCATCGGCGCACATCCGGGCAAGGCGCCCCTGTTCTCCGCCGAGGAGCGCCTCGCGATGCTCAACGAGAGCTGCGGCCCGGTCGCGAAAGCGGAGGGTTGCGAGGTCTCCTCGATCACCTTTTCGGGGCTGGTCGTCGAAGCCGCGCGGCGGGAAGGGGCGACGCTCCTGATTCGCGGCCTGCGCGACGGCACCGATCTCGATTACGAAATGCAGATGGCCGGCATGAACGAGGCGATGGCGCCCGACATTGCGACGGTGTTTCTGCCCGCCTCGCCCCTGGTGCGCCCGATCACCGCCACACTGGTCCGGCAGATTGCCGGCATGGGCGGCGACGTGTCCGCCTTCGTGCCGCCCGCCGTGGCCACCCGTTTGAAGGCCAAATTCGTTGCCAAAGCGGCGCGCTGAACTTCGACGCCAACCGCCGGGGATTATCCGATGATTCGCATGCTTGTTGCGCTCGCCTTGCTTGGCTTTTCCGTCGCCGCCCACGCGCAGTCGGCGCCCGCCAAGTCCGATCCGCAGAACACGATCTATCTCGACGCCAAGGACGGCCGCATCGTCATCAAGCTGCGGCCCGATCTTGCGCCCAAGCATGCCGAGCGGATCAAGACGCTCGCGCGCGAGAAGTACTACGACAACGTGCCGTTCCATCGCGTGATCGACGGCTTCATGGCGCAGACCGGCGACGGCCAGTTCGGCAATGGCACCGGCGGCTCGAAATACCCCAACCTGCCGGCGGAATTCTCCAACGTGCCGTTCAAGCGCGGCATCGTCGGCATGGCGCGCAAGGGCGGCGACAACGATTCCGCCAACAGCCAGTTCTTCATCATGTTTGCGGAGGCGCCTAGCCTCAACGGCCAGTACACCGTGATCGGCGAGGTCGTGTCGGGCATGGACGTGGTCGACAAGATCAAGAAAGGGTCGCAGACGCAGAACGGCGCAGTCAGCAACCCCGATAAGATCGTGCGCATGCAGGTGGCCGCCGACGCGAAGCGGTGACACGAACAACAATGTTGGACCGAGGAGGAAGCCCATGACGACGAGCGCCGAAGACACGTTGGTCCTGGAAACGACCAAAGGAACGGTCACGATCGCGATGCGCCCCGACCTCGCGCCGAACCATGTCGCGCGGATCAAGGAGCTGGTGCGGCAGGGCTTCTATAACGGGATCGTCTTCCACCGTGTGATCGATAACTTCATGGCGCAGACCGGCTGTCCGCACGGAACCGGCACCGGCGGTTCAGGCCAGAAGCTCAAGGCCGAATTCTCCCGCGAAAAGCACGTGCGCGGAACCGTCTCGATGGCGCGTGCGCAGAATCCGAACTCGGGGGATAGCCAATTCTTCATCTGCTTGGCAGATGCGCCCTGGCTGAACGGTCAATACACGGTGTGGGGTGCAGTTACGTCGGGGATGGAGAATGTCGATCAGATCAAGCGGGGCGAGCCGGTGGTCAATCCCGATCGGATCGTAAGCGCGCGCATGGCCAGTGACGCGGCATGAGGGAGTGACGATCCATCAGGCCGCTAGGGCGTATTATTGGCGCGCGCGCCGAGATCTACGCGCTTGTTCAAGTAGAAGTTCAGCTGCGATCCGGCCGATTTCCCGTCGCCTGAGGTCGTCGTCGCCGCCCAGATCGCGCTCAGCCTGTCCCCAATTGGCGGTGACGCTGCGCAGCATGTCCTCAGGATTGCTGTAGGGATAGGTCGAGAATATTGCACCGGTCGGCATATGAACGATTTCAACTTCGCTTCTTATTCGGAATTGTTCACGCGTTACTATGGCCATGCGTCGCCTCCGCGTAAGCCCTCCGCCTTCCGCCCGTAGTTTTATATAGACGAAAGTCGAAAGCGGAAGCCCGATTCGTTCCGCGCACGGAAAAATGATTAAGAACCGTTCATGCGCACGCTTGCGTTCGACTTCGTGTTGCCGCCGGATCGCATCGCATTGCGTCCGGCAAGCCCGCGCGACGCCGCGCGCCTTCTCGTGGTGCGCCCCGGCGGGGAGCCGGAATTCGAAGATAAGATCGTGTGCGATTTGCCCGACCTGCTGCAGCCGGGGGACCAGCTCGTCGTCAATGACGCTAAGGTGATCCCCGCGAGGCTGCTGGGTCGTCGCATCGGCCGGGGGGCAGAACCGCGCATCGAGGCGACGCTGATCGAGCGTCTCGACGGGGCGCGCTGGCGCGCCCTCGTCAACGGCGCGAAGAAACTCGCTCCAGGCGATATCGTGCGGTTTGGCGATGAAGGAAAAGTATGCTTCCTCGGCCAGTTGGATGCAACAGTGGAGGAAAAAGGCGAAGCCGGGGAGGTCACGCTTGCTTTTGCCTTTCATGGGCCGGTGCTCGATCAGGCGATCGCCGAGCGCGGATCAATGCCTCTGCCGCCCTATATCGCCGCGCGCCGCCGGCCGGATGAGCGCGACCGCGCCGACTACCAGACGATGTTCGCGCGGGCGGAGGGAGCGGTCGCCGCGCCAACGGCGGGATTGCATTTCACCGAGCGCTTGGTGGCGCGGCTGCGGGAGCGAGGAATAGGCCTCCATGCCGTAACCCTGCATGTTGGGCCCGGCACGTTCTTGCCGGTCAAGGCGGAGGATACGAGCGAGCATCGCATGCATGCGGAGCGGGGCGAGGTGAGCGCGGAGACTGCGTCAGCCCTGAACGCGGCGCGTGGGGCGGGGGGGCGCATCGTCGCGGTCGGCTCGACCGCGTTACGCCTGTTGGAGACGGCCGCCAGCGAGGACGGCACGATCAAGCCATTTGCCGGCGAGACAGCGATGTTCATCACGCCAGGCTATCGCTTCCGCGCCGTCGACCTCCTGATGACGAATTTTCATCTGCCGCGCTCGACCCTGTTCATGCTGGTCGCGGCGTTCAGCGGGCTCGCAGTGATGCAGAGCGCCTATGCGCACGCAATTGCCGCGGGCTATCGTTTCTACTCCTATGGCGATGCGTGCCTGTTGTATCCGGCCGTATCGGACGTCTGAACTCCCGTGCCCGAGCCGTTCACCTTCCGCCTGACTGCGACCGACGGCGCCGCGCGCCTGGGCGAGATCGCGACGCCGCACGGCGTCATCCGCACGCCGGCTTTCATGCCGGTCGGCACCCAGGGCGCGATGAAGGGCGTGCACTGGCGGGAATTGCGCGACGCCGGCGCCGATGTCGTGCTCGCCAACACCTATCATCTGATGCTGCGGCCGGGGGCGGAGCGCATCGCCTCGCTCGGCGGGTTGCACGCCTTCATCAACTGGCCATACCCGATCCTCACCGATTCCGGCGGCTTCCAGGTGATGTCGCTGTCGCCATTGCGCAAAGTCGACGAGCGCGGGGTCACTTTCCGCTCGCATGTGGATGGCGCGACAATCGAGCTCACCCCCGAGCGGGCCATCGAGGTGCAGCGCCTGCTCGGCGCCGACATCGCGATGCAGCTCGACGAATGCGTGCGCCTGCCGGCGGAGGCGCGCGAGATCGAGCGGGCGATGCGGCTGTCGCTGCGCTGGGCGGAGCGATGCAAGCGCGCCTTCGAGGCGGACGGCGCGAGCGGGCGCGCGCTGTTCGGCATCGTGCAGGGGGGCGACGATGCCCGGCTGCGCGGCGAGAGCGCGCGCGAACTCGTGAATATCGGCTTCGACGGCTATGCGATCGGCGGGCTCGCGGTCGGCGAGCCGCAGGCGACCATGCTGGCGATGATCGAAGAGGTCGCGCCGCTGCTGCCGACGGAGCGCCCGCGCTACCTGATGGGCGTCGGCACGCCGGACGACCTCCTCGCCGCAGTGGCGCGCGGGGTCGACATGTTCGACTGCGTTCTGCCCACGCGCAACGGCCGCCACGGGCTCGCCTTCACCCGCTTCGGCCCGATCAATCTGCGCAATGCGCGCCACGCCGACGACCCGCGCCCGCTCGATCCGGAAAGCCGCTGCGCGGCGGCGCGCGATGCGCCGCGCGCCTACCTCCACCACCTCGTCAAGGCGAACGAGATGCTCGCCGCGATGCTGCTGAGCCTCAACAATCTCTTTTACTACCAGGACCTGATGCAGGGGGCGCGCACAGCGATCGCGGCGGGGCGCTTCGACGATTACTGCCGCAGCACGCGGGAAGGCTGGGCGCAAGGAGACGTCGGGCCGGTCTGATACTCGTCCTCGTAATCATTGACTCGTCATGCGCGGGCTTGACCTGGCTTGACCCGCGCATCCATCTTAAAAAGCCGAGTTATCTCAGAAAGATGGATTGCCGGGTCAAGCCGGCAATGACGACGAGGAGAGTTCGGAGGGGTGATCCTCGGTATGAGCATCGATGGAAGATTCACGCGTTGGCGGAGGCGATAGAGCAGGGTGTTTTTTTCGCCGGATCTCCCGCGTCGATGTCATGTCCCGCGCAAAGCTCGTTACGGCCCGCCGTAAAGCCAAGCCATGCCCTCGTAGGACTGCTCGGGCGTGCTGCTGTGGAGCGCTTGGTAACGCAATTCCGCCGCGACCCCTTCGGCGTGATAGAACTGCCCGTAAACGCGCGCCATCAGCTGCACCCGGCCGGTGCGCAGATAGCGGGCGTCCTGGTAGGCCTTGAACGCCGCCGGCAGATCGTCCGGCGTGGCGGCGACCTTTTCGGCGAGCGTCACCGCGTCCTCGGTCGCCATGCAGGCACCTTGCGCAAGATATTGTAGCATCGGGTGGGCGGCGTCGCCGAGGAGCGTCACACGCCCGCGCGACCAGTCCTTCACCGGCTCGCGGTCGCACAGGACCCACATCCGCCAGGTTTCGATGCGTTCCAGCATGCGGACGACCTCGGGCCGCTGTCCGCCGAAATGCCGCCACAGCTCTTCGGAGTCGCCGCGCGTGTTCCAGCCTTCGACATAGCGGTTGGAGTGGAACACTGCGACGAGGTTGTACAACGTGCCGCGGCGCAGCGGATAATGGACGAAATGGGTGCGCGGGCCGGCCCAGAGGATCACGTCGGGCTGCCACAGGTCCTCCGGCACTTCTTCGCGCTTGAGCACGGCGCGGTAGGCGATGTGGCCGGACACGCGCGGCGCGCCGTCGGCGACGATCTTGCCGCGAATGCGCGACCACAGGCCGTCACAGCCGATCAGCGCGCGGCCGTGCACCTGCGCCCCTTCGTCCAACCAGACGGTGACCCCGTCATCAGTCTCCTTGAAGTCGGCGACGCGACTGTCCGGTTCGAGCGAGACGAGCTCGTGAGTGCGGCACGCATGCAGGTACGCGCGGTGAATGTCGGCGCGGTGGGTCACGGCATAGGGGTAACGGAACCGCTCCGTGAAGCGCGTGCCGAGCGGAATCGTGGTGACCGTCTCGCCCGTGAGCGCATCGCGCATTTCAAGCTTGCCGGGCTGCCAGGCGTCGATCAGCAGCTCGTCCTCAAGGCCGACTTTCGCGAGCGCGCGAAAGATGTTGGGGCCGAGCTGGATTCCCGCGCCGACCTCGCGGAATTCGGCGGATTGCTCGAGGATTCTTACCGGAAAGCCCTGACGCGCCAGCGCATAGGCCGCGATCAGGCCGCCGATGCCGCCGCCCGCGATGAGAAAGGGTCGATCGCCTCCATTTGCTGGCATTGCCCGCTCCGGCCAATTGATCCGCCCTCGGGTAGCATGTCGGAAAAATCGGCTGAATCAAGCCATTGGCAGGATGGCGCCGAAGACAAGAAAAGAGCGAACCGCGACCGCGTGCGGGAAGTTCGCTCTTTCGATCGACGTGCGTAACGGGCGTACGGTCGGCCGGTAAGTGCCTTATCGGGTCGCGGCGCGAGATTTGGGAGCCGCCGGGATCGTCGGCTTCCCCGCGGGCTTCGTCGCGGACGAAATCGGCGTGACCACAGCCGATACGACCGGGCTCGATTCGACGGCAGGCGCAGCCGGCTTGGCGGGCGCTTTCGACGAACTCTTGGAAGCTGCGGTCGATTTGCGCGCTGCGGTCTTCATTGGCCGCTTGGCTGGCGCCTTTTTCGGTTCGGTTGCCGACGCGGCGGGCTTCGCCACCGCGGCGGGCTGCGGCGCTTCGGCGGGCTTCGCCACCGCGGCGGGCTGCGGCGCTTCGGCGGGCTGCGCCGCTTCGGCGGGCTTCGCCACCGCGGCGGGCTGCGGCGCTTCGGCGGGCTGCGCCACCGGGGCGGGCTGCAACGCTTCGGCGGGCTGGACGCTCGCCTCAGACGCTATCGCCAATTCCGCCAGCACTTCGCGCTCGGCGGTCAGCCAGAAATAGGTTTCGTCGCCGCCGCCGGCGGTTTGGGACAAGAAGTAAGCACGATCCCGAATTCGTTCTTCCAACGTCATTTCCATGCAGGCCTCCTGTTGCTCAGAAAAATCCGAGAGTTCCTTCATGCATTAATCTTGGTTAACAGGCGGTAAATGCGTCCTCCTCCGGCCGGGAGACGCACTGCCGACGGTCTTCGACGCAAGTTATCGGTGATTTGTGGCTATTTCGCCATGCCGGAGCCTACCCGCAGCTTCCACAAGTTCCACACGCGGTCGAGCACTTGCAGATTTGTTGCGTCTGCCTTCGCGCCTTCTTCGGCGGTCAAGTAGTTTACCGGGCCGCCCAGCCCGATCGCCTGGGCCTGGAGCCGGGCATTCACGTCGGTGTAGTAGGCGCGGAACACGGCTACGCGCACCGAAGGACCCACCGTGACATCGCCATGCCCACGCATCAGCACGACCGCCTTGTCGCCGAGCGTCTGCGCCAGGGCTTTTCCAATCTGGCTGTTGCGCACCAGCATGTCGGTCTGCCCCGCCACGTCGCGAATTTCAAACACGGGCACGCCGGCCGCGAGAAAGGCCGGGTTGTGATACATCGCCTGAAGCTTGACGGTGCTGACGCTGAACGGGATCACGCCCGGCGAATGGGTATGCACCACGGAATTGACGTCGGGCCGAGCCTTGTAGATCTCGCTGTGGATGAAGCGCTCGAGAAACACGGAGCGCCCGCGAGGATCGACGGCGTTTCCGTCCAGATCGAATTCCATGATGTCATCGGCGGCGACCAGCGCGGGCGCAAGCGATCGCGACATCAGAAACCGGGTTGGATTGCCGGGATGGCGCGCACTGACATGGCCAAAGCCGTCGAGCACGCCAAAATCGGCGAGAATCCGACTGCCGACCACGATGTCGTCGATCACGGCCGGATCGACGCCGGCGGGGGAGCCGGCCGGCGATTGCGCGCGCGACGCGGCGATGCCCTGCGCCATCGTCAGGGCGACGAGAATGATGAGCCGTGCAATGATACGCATCGTGCGCCTTTCCTTGGTCGATCTGCGCGTCTTCGCGCGCTCGACACAGCAAAGGCTCGAACGGTGCGCCGGTCAACTCGCGGACCTGTGAAGGGCGCTTGGCTGATCAGCCGATCCTAGCGGGCAGCCCCCGCCGCCGACAACGCGTCTCGGAATCCCGCGGGGATAGGGGCGGGCGCAACCGCGTTCTCGCTGGTCCTGACCGCCCATACGCGCGCCTCGAGGCCCTCGAAAACGAGTTCGCGCTCGCGGAAGGCCCGATACTCCACCCGGAAGCTTGTGCGTCCCCAATGCGACACGGCCGCGTCGATTGCGAGCGCGTCTTCGTGCGTGGCGGACGCAAGAAAGCGCGCCTTGGCCTCGACCAATGGAATGCCGATCGCGCCGAACTTTTCTCGGATGATCCGGAGACTCAATCCCGCCTTGCGCAGGAGCGCTTGGAAGGCGCTGTCCATCCAATAGAAGTAGTTCGGGTAGTAGACGATGCCCTGCTCGTCGCAGTCCCCCCAAGCAATCTGCACGTCCAATGTCGGCGCCATGCTTTCCCCTCCGGATCCGGAATGCGGGTCTTGGGCCGGAGACTCATCTATCACAGCCCATATTCGTCTGCGGCTCAACGTGCAGCCGTAACCTCGTCTTAACGCAAAGGCGCCAGCGGGCGCTGGCGGAAGCGGATATTGACCGGTTTTTTCCGGCGTGTTGCGCCCTGAATACAGCCACGGCTCAATCCTCCGGTTATTCTCTGTTCGGCTATGGGAGGCTGGAGCGTTCGTCAATGAGTTCGCGAGATGTCTCATCCTGGCGACGACTCGTCGTCGCCGGGCTCTTTGCAACGCTGACAATCGCTGGATCGACTTGGGACCTTGCGGAAGCCCGTGCCGCGGTTCGTCACGAAGCCCGTGGGCCAGTTCGTTCGGAAGCTCGCGCGCCGGCTCGTCAAGCCAAACAAGCGCGCACCGCTCGCAAGCGCGTCATTCACGGCGCGAATTATCACCCGCCTTATGCGGCGATCGTGGTCGATCATAACTCCGGTCAGGTTTTGCATGACGAGCATGCGGACGAACCGCGTCGCCCGGCGTCGCTGACCAAGATCATGACCTTGTATCTCTTGTTCGAGCAGCTGGAGGCAGGCAGGCTCCGGCTCGACACGCCGTTGCCGGTCTCCTCATTTGCGGCCCAGCAGAATCCCACAAAGCTTGGCCTGAGGGCCGATCAGACTCTCCCGGTGGAAGACGCGATCAAAGGGCTCGTAACCAAATCGGCGAACGATGCGGCTGTGGTCGTCAGTGAAGCGCTCGCCGGCAGCGAAGCGGCATTTGCCCAGCTCATGACGCAAAAGGCGCGTGCGCTGGGCATGACGAATACAGTTTACATTAACGCGTCTGGATTGCCGGCCGAGGAACAACTGACCACAGCCCGCGATCAAGCTCTTCTCGGCCGCGCGATTCAGGACCGCTTTCCCGAGTACTATCGCTATTTCTCGACATTGAGCTTCCGCTATCGCGGCAAGGAGATGCGCAATCATAACGCCCTGCTTGGACAGGTCGCGGGGGTGGACGGCATCAAGACCGGCTTCACCGAAGCGTCGGGTTATAACTTGACCGTATCGGTCCGGCGGGACGACAAGCACCTCGTCGCGGTCGTGCTCGGCGGGACGTCCAACGCGAAACGCGACGCTCGCATGCGCGAGTTGATTGAGCGTTATATCCCGGCCGCGGCAACGCTAAAGACCGCGCCCAAGGTCGTTGAAACCGGCGGCCAGAACGCCTCGTTCCTGGGCATTCCGGGGCTTACCGGTGAGCCGGTGCGTGCCGGCGCGCCGCGGTAGTCGCGGTTGCGAACGTCGCGCCCCCAAAGCGTCTGCAATAAACCCGCCGAAGAACGACCGCATCGGCTTTCCGCGGGGCCGATTTTGCCCCTTGTTTCAACCGTCGTGGCGGGCCGAGTCCTCGCTCACACGCGAGCGGCGCTGCGCGGCCGGCCGGTCGGTCGGTAGGCGAGGCGCGCGTGGCCCGCGCAATAGGGCAGGCCGGGAACGGGCTCGTTGCCGCAGAAGAAGATATCCTCCCCGCCAGGACCGTCGATCGGCCAGCGGCACTTGCCGTGGCCGAGTTCGAGCAGGGTGCAGCCGCGCCCCTCGTGGATGGCGATGCTCTCCCCCAAGATCGGTGGGCTGGAAAAAGCCGCGGTCAGCATCTCGCGCTGGGCGAAGATATGCAGTCGGGGACGTTTCGGCCGGGCAAGCTTGGCGGCGCGCTTTTGCTCCAGTTGCCGCGTGGCCGTGTCCCGCGGGCGCGAGAGACCGAGCCGGTTCATCTTGCCGATGACTGCGTTGCGGGTGACGCCCATTTCGCGGGCGATCTGGCTGCTTGACAGACCGGCCTGGAAGCAGCGCTTCAGCTCTTCGATGCGCTCCGAACTCCACGTCCCACGATTTGTGAACATATTGATGGCCTTGCGTTAGGAATACCGACTGACTCCCAAGGCCACCTTCGCGTCATGGTGCGGTTCTGGCCCTACGCGGGGCACGCTCACTCAACAGGAACTCAGACACATCAGCGCTCGCCGCCCGGCACACAGAGCGGCGTGAAGGCCTTCCAGGACGTGCGGGGGCGTGCGTCGGCACGCTCGCTCCCTTCGGCGCGCGCCGGCGAGTTCCACGCAAGTCAGGTCGGCCAGTTTTCTTGGGCTTCGGATTGGCCCCGTCGCGCCCCGCTGGGCCCCGGTCAGGGCGCCAGTTGGGGTGGTGCGACCGAATCAAAACCTCTCACGATTCGATTCGCTTAACAAGAGTTAAAATGCCATTATAACGCCGTTATAATTTCGGAGTGTTGCTATGGCGCGTCCTGAAAACCGTTCGGAGGCTCGGCCGCTTAGTCTGACCTTGCCGGAGGAAACCTTCAACTACCTGGTTTTGCTCGCTACGCTCGGGAAGCTCGGCCGGACGGAAAATGAGGTTGCCACGCATATCCTCGTCCGCGAGGCCTACGCGATGCAGCAGCGCGCATTCCACGAGCAGCGAGTCCCCGCGGCCGATCAGGCGTAGGTTGCGCTCTTGCGCCCGTGCGACATTCCTTGCGTTTAAGCGTTCAGACGATCGTGTCGACCGGTTTCCCAATGACAGAACGATGCGACGGGACGTTCCCACCGGCATGAGACCCAAGCACCATCATCAACGGCTTCTGGCCCGCCGTCCTCCGTGGCCGGACCTCCTTACCGCTCCGATGCCGACGCCGATGGCCGGTTAAGGCGTGGACGCATCGAGCCTGCGATCGTCGACATAGCGAACGCTGATCGGCTGGCCGGCGATCGCGCGCTTGAAGGCCGCGGAAAAGCTCAGTCGATTGCAGCGGTCGAGCGCCTCGTCGATCGCGTGCCGATAGGTCTGCTTCACCTCGGCGGCGGTTCCCGGCTTGGTGTAGGTCAAGAAGGGCGGGGCAATGATCTCCCCGGATTGCCGATAGCTGAACCGCACCGTCATTTGCATGCCCTCTTGCGCCTGATCGGGTGCAGGGGGCGCCCAACAGGCGCGCAGAGCGGCGAACAAATCGGTGATCGAATTAATCGGCGCATCCGGCGACGGACTTTTGCCTGCGCCGGCGTCGCGGCTGTCGATGGTCAGCGCCAGGCTCTGCGGCAGGCACGGCCGCCCGCCGCCGCAGCCGAGAGCGCGTCGCACCACCAACTCGTTTCGGCGGATGTTCGGTTCGGGCAAAACCAGAATGGGAACGCCGCCAATGCCGTATTGGTACATGGGGACGTTGCGCGCGGCCTCGCCCGGCGCAACCGGCGTTCCGCCCAATCCGACGCCGCCGGGCGAGTATCCGGAGACGGGGGCGCCGGGCGCGATAGGACCGCCGCCAGGCCCGGGCGTCACCGTGAGTTGAGCGAGAACCACGCCACTGAGGCCGACCGAGACCGCCGCCAATAGACCGATCACCGGCTGCTCCCACGGTTGGACGACGCGCACGCGAGCGCTTGGTCGAGATTATCAGAACGCAGCGACCGTCAGCTTGGGTCCGGCCTGCGTTTCATTTCCGCGTCATCGAAGATGCTCGGCGGCGCAGTTTCCCCGCGCGCGGGCGGCCCGAGCGTCCTGAGCTTGGAAAGAACTGGACGTTCGAACCCGTAGAACAAAGCGGCCCCGGCCAGATTGGCGGCCGGCAGGCCGAGAGCGACAAGAAGCGCGGCGGCGCCGACGCCGTCCGGCAAAATCATTTCAATACTGCGGGCCAGGGCGGCAACGACAAGCACATGGACCAGATAAGTCGCATAGGACCAGTCGCCGAGCCGAACCAGGATCGGCCATAGACGCGGCGAACTCCGCAACTCGGCTGCTGCGAGCCAATAGATGATGAGCGCACACGGCGCTCCGAGCAGGATCACGCGCCATGCGTCGAAATTGGCGCTGGCCACCAGCGGCAAGGCCGGCGCAGCGAAGCATATCGCCCCGGCGAGCGCCGCCAGGCCGGCGGCGCCAGCGATGCGTGCTCCGCGCACGACCTTATGGCAATAGAGCAGCCCGACCACGGCGCCGATCATGAACTCGGCCGTCAACGGGCTCATCAGCACGCGCAGCGTCGGCGACGATACGAGGCGGTCGTGCGGAATGAATAGCGCGCCGACCACGAGCAGCGCCGCCCACATCGCCAAGCCGGTCGGAACTGGAATGCGGAGGAGCAAAAGCAAAGCGAATGCGAGGTAGAAATACATCTCGTGAATAAGGGTCCAGCCGACCGCCAGGAGCGGAAGCGTTTCCTGCGGAACAAGGAGGAATGACCGCCAGATCGAAATCGGACCCTGAATCGATGAATTGACGAGCGCAGGCGCGGCCCAGGAAATAGCCAATACGACCAGAGAAACGAACCAATAGGTCGGGTAAATCCTCACCGCACGACGCCAAAGAAATCGGCCCGCGCCGATGTTTCGCCCCGCAATCGCGACCATGATGAAGCCGGACAACACGAAGAAAAGGTCGACGCCGGCAATGCCGTAAAAAGCGAAATCGGGGAGCGTGCTTCCTGCGTATTTCCTGGCCAGCACAGACAAGTGGGAGATGACGACGAGGTTGGCTGCCACCCCGCGCGCGGCCTGAAGCGTCAGCAATCTAGCCACTGAACGTCACCGCGCAAAAAGGGCGTGCGTCTGCGTGTGGAGCAGTCGTTTGCGCGTCAAAGGTGTCGGACGGCGCGAGCGTCCAGCGTCCGACGCGGACCTCGCCCTGGCGATCCTTATCGCCGGGTTTATCAGTAGCGCCGCGCTCGCTGGCCGCCGAAGGAATAATAGGACCCATAGGCCTCGTACCAGGGATTGCGATAGCAGTAGCCGCCATTGCCGCTCGCTGCTTGTCGGCACTGATCCCAAGTGGAGAAATAGCAGTTTGTCCCGCCCCCGCGGCCGCCGCCATAGGTGGTGCACCAAGGGTAGAGCGGATAGCCTTGTGCGCTTGCCGGCGCAGCGCTGAAAACAGAAGCGACGCACAGGGTGGCGAGTAAGAGCAGCACGATCCTACGCATTCGGTTTCTCCTGTTTCGACGATTGATGGCTTCGCGGCGCTTCCCACCCGAAGCAGGAGCGAAACCTTTGCCAAGAACAAATGTGGGTGACGTTTTGCCCAAACGCCAGAGAGCTCCGCCTGGGCCCTTGCCAGGGACGCGTCACGAAAAATGCCCTCGCGTCTCTCGCATCAGCGATTGGGATTGCGCCGGTATTGGCGAGCCGACCGGCGTGGGGCTATCGCCCCTCGGGAAACGCTGAAACCGGGAGAATAGGGATTGATGACACACTGGCCGCCGACGCCTCTCACTTCCGGAAGGCATTGCTCGAATGTTGCGAAGCGGCAGCTCGTGGGGCCGCCGGGCAAATTGTATTGCGCGCACCAGGGATAGAACCGGTAGCCGCCGCGTGCATCGGCAGCGATGGATAGCGCGCCCACCAGGGTCGCCGCACCCAGCAGCACGGTCCGACGCATCGAGCCCTTTCGTTTCGACAATTGCAGCTCCCGGCTTCTGGCCCTTTGACACTGTCCGCTAAACGGCGAGTGGGGCATCTACGCCATCACCGCCCAGCCGCGCAATCTACGGCGGTTCTGGTGCAGGAATCGAGCAGTCGCGATGTCTTGATCTTCCTGCCCGACATGCTGCTGTCGGGGTTCCTCTTTCCCTGCGCCGGCGACGCCGCGAGCACGAACACGCTCCGCCCGCGACGCCGTCGGGTGCGACGTCGCGGGCGCGCATTCCTGGCGACGAGCAAGCGGCGATCAATTCAACATGCTGTCCGGCACGCTGATGGTTTCGGGCTTCTGATACGTCGGGACCGGCAGGCGTTCCCTTCAGCGGCGCCTGCTGGAACGCCGGATTGCCGGGCAGGCCAACCCAGACTTTCCAGCCGTTGGCATAGGCGCACACACGATAGCCATCAGACCCTCCAATCAGACCCTCCAATTACGCCACCGCGTCGACGGCGTTGCCGTCTTTTCCGCAGCGCAACCAAGGCGTTTTCGCAGTGCAACCTCAGTTTGTATTGGTTCAAAGGTCGGCAGCGGTCTTGCGCACGAAAAAAGGGCAGGCGCAGATCCAAGAGCAGCGTGAGTGCGAGCTTTGCGTTCCTCCCAGCAATCGCCATTTGTGCTACGACAGCAGGCCCTTTGCCAAAAAACCACAGCCGAATGACGACTTTGCTCAATTCCAACCCGTCGGCCGCTTCCACGCCCGCCGTCCTGGAGAAGACGCCGCTCGAACGCTACGTGGCGCCGGTCAAGCCGTCGCTGATTGGCCTGTCGCGCGCCGGGCTTGCCCAGGCGCTTGACGGCATTGGCGTGCCGCCGGCGCAGCAGCGGATGCGCATTCAGCAACTTTGGCACTGGCTCTACGTGCGCGGCGCACAAGACTTCGACGCGATGACGAGCATGTCGAAGGAGCTGCGCGCCGAGCTCGACCGCCATTTCACGCTGGCGCGGCCCGAGGTTGCGGCCGAGCAGATTTCTTCCGACGGCACGCGCAAGTGGCTGTTGCGGCTTCCCGGCGAGACGGGCGAACGGCCGCACGAGGTCGAATGCGTCTACATCCCGGAGACCGACCGCGGCACTTTGTGTGTGTCAAGCCAGGTCGGCTGCACGCTCAACTGCTCGTTCTGTCATACGGGGACGCAGCGGCTGGTGCGCAATCTCACCGCAGGCGAAATCGTCGGCCAGGCGATGGTCGCGCGCGACCGCCTGGGAGACTGGCCGGGACGGGCGGGGCCTGCCGCGGGCGCAGTCGTCCCGATCGAGGCGAGCCGCCTCGTGAGCAATATCGTCGTCATGGGAATGGGCGAGCCGCTCTACAATTTCGAGGCGGTGCGCGACGCGTTGCTGATCGTCGCCGACAATGAGGGGCTTGCGCTCTCCAAGCGCCGCATCACCCTCTCGACCTCAGGCGTCGTGCCGCTGATCCCGCGCGTCGGCGCCGAGATCGGCTGCATGCTCGCGGTCTCGCTGCATGCGGTCACCGACGCGGCGCGCGACGAGCTGGTGCCGCTCAACCGCAAATATCCGATCGCCGAGCTGATGGAAGCGTGCCGCAATTATCCCGGCCTCACCAACGCCAAACGCATCACCTTCGAATATGTGATGCTCAAGGGGGTCAACGACTTGCTTGCCGACGCGCGCGCGCTGATCAAGCTGATCAAGGGCATTCCGGCGAAAATCAATCTGATTCCGTTCAATCCGTGGCCGGGCACGCGGTACGAATGCTCGGACTGGGACCAGATCGAGCGGTTTTCCGAATATGTGTTCAAGGCGGGCTATTCCTCGCCGGTGCGCACTCCGCGCGGGCGCGACATCCTTGCCGCCTGCGGCCAGTTGAAGAGCGCGACGGAAAAGCTCTCCGCCCGCGAGCGCCTCGCGTTGCGCGCTATGGCGATGACGGAGTGATGCGACGGGTTTAGGTGGGTTCCCGACATCGTTACCCACCAGGCCATTGATCAATTTAGAGAAGGCCAGGCCTGCCCCGCCTCGCGGCGGGCCCGGCGGCATGCTAGGAAGGATTATGACAGAGGAATGTCGGTTATGAGCGTGACGTTGAAGACTGTGGATGGCGGGGGCGACCTCGCCGCCGTCATGGACGATATCGGGCGGAGGGCGCGGGCGGCTGCACGCAAACTTGCGCTCGCGGCGACTTCGGACAAGGACGCCGCGCTCGCCGCCATGGGCGACGCGATCCGCGCGGCCACGCCGGCAATTCTCTCCGCCAATGCCGAAGATGTGGCCGAGGCGCGCAGCCGCGGCGCGACCGCAGCCTTCATCGATCGGCTCGCCCTCAACGAAGAACGCGTCGCGGCCATGGCCGAGGGAATTGCGGTGGTCGCCGGCCTCGAAGACCCGGTGGGCGCCCTGATCGACGCCTGGGACCGGCCAAACGGCATGCGCATCGAGCGCGTGCGGGTGCCGCTGGGCGTCGTTGGCGTGATCTACGAAAGCCGGCCGAATGTGACCGCCGACGCTGCGGCGCTCTGCCTCAAGGCCGGCAATGCCGTCATCCTGCGCGGCGGATCGGACAGCTTCCGTTCCGCGCGCGCCATCCACGCGGCGCTCGTCGAGGGCATACGGTGCGCGGGGCTGCCCGAGGATGCGGTCCAGCTCGTTCCCACTCGCGACCGCGCCGCCGTCGGGCAGATGCTGAAGGGACTCGACGGGGCGATCGATGTGATCGTGCCGCGTGGCGGCAAGGATCTCGTCGCCCGCGTGCAGGCCGAGGCGCGCGTGCCGGTGTTCGCCCATCTCGATGGCAATTGCCACGTCTATGTCGACAAGGGCGCCGATCTCGGAATGGCCACGTCGATCGTTCTCAACGCCAAGATGCGGCGCACCGGGATTTGCGGGGCGGCCGAATCACTCCTCGTCGACCGGGCGGTTGCGCCGAAAATGCTCGCGCCGCTGGTCGGAATGCTGATCGACGCGGGCTGCGAGGTTCGCGGCGACGCGGAGACGCAAGCCGCCGATCCGCGCGTCAAGCCCGCCACCGAGCAGGATTGGGCGACGGAGTATCTCGACGCGATCATCGCAGCCAAGGTGGTTCATGGCGTCGATGAGGCGATCGCGCACATCGAGCGTTACGGCTCGCATCACACCGACGCGATCGTGACGACCGACCATGTCGCGGCGGAGAAATTCCTGCGCGAGGTGGATTCGGCCATCGTGCTGCACAATGCCTCGACCCAATTCGCCGACGGCGGCGAGTTCGGATTCGGTGCGGAGATCGGCATTGCCACCGGACGGCTTCATGCGCGCGGTCCGGTCGGCGTCGAGCAACTGACCACGTTCAAATATCGCGTGCGGGGTTCGGGTCAGATTCGTCGCTAGCCGCGACGGGCCTGCGCCCCCGAGTAGCCGGCGCCCGAGAGGATTCGGAACATTGATGTCAAGCGCGTACAAGCCTCGCCGGCCTGTCCCGGCATGGGACAGCGCGGGGCTCGCGCCTCGCGACTACCGGATTCCCCCGCATATGCCGGGCATGCGGATCGGCGTGTTCGGCGGCACGTTCGACCCGCCGCATGAGGCTCATCTCGGCGCCTGTCTCTTGGCGATGCGGCGCCTCAATCTCGATCGGGTGTGGTGGCTGGTCACCCCGGGCAATCCACTGAAGTCGACTGCCGGCCTAGCGCCGCTCGCCGAGCGGATCGCCGCCGCCCGAGCGCTCGCGCGCCATCCGCGTATTGAGGTGACCGGGCTCGAGGCGGCGATCGGCGTGCGATATACCTTTGACGCGGTTCGCTATCTCGTGAACCGGTGCCCCGGCGTGCATTTCGTCTGGATCATGGGCGCCGACAATCTCCGGAGCTTCCATCGCTGGGACAAGTGGCGCGGCATCGCGTCCCTCGTGCCGATCGTGGTGGTCGACCGGCTTGGTCCGAGCCTTTACGCGCGCGCGAGCATTGCAGGCCAAGCGCTCGGATTTGCTCGGATTCCGGAGGATAGAGCGATCACGCTGCCGACCCGCCGCCCGCCCGCCTGGGTATTTCTGCACGGTTTGAAGTCGCCGCTGTCCTCCACGGCTTTGCGGGCGATGCGGCAGTCACAAGGCCATCATCGAACCGGGGCACAGTTGGATTCCCGGTCGCCGGGCGCCGAAAGCGATGAAGGCAACGCTCGGCGGATACATCCGACTCCCACGCCCGGCGTGGCCTCTGTCGTCGCCCGATCGGAGAGCAGAATGGCGAACGAATTGGCTTCGGGGGAGGCAGGCGTGGGAACGCCACCGCGCGAGATCGAAAGAAAACTGCGCGGTGGAATGCGAGGAGGTTGAATTGATTGACCGTCGATGCCTATCTTCTTCGGGTGGCGTCAACGAGCGAGTGTCGCGATGAGGCCCGGCGGAGATCCCGCCCGGCGACAGCTGAAAGGAAAGGACCCCTGACCACACATGCAGTCTCGCGGGCGAGCGCGCGGCGCGCGCCCCACGCCGTCTCGAAAATGCGTCCAGACGCTGAAGAGACGCTTCGATTTGTCCTCGCGAGCCTCGACGAAATGAAGGCCGAGGACACACTTACCCTGGATCTCCGTGGCAAATCCTCGATCGCGGACTACATGGTCGTGACCACCGGCCGATCGAATCGCCATGTCGGCTCGGTCGCCGATCGCGTCGTAGAGGACCTGCACAAGGTCGGGTTTTCTGCCCGCGTCGAAGGAATGCCGCATTGCGACTGGGTGTTGATCGATGCGGGCGATGTGATCGTCCATGTTTTCCGTCCGGAGGTCCGCGCCTTCTACAATCTGGAGAAAATGTGGGCGGGCCGCGAGGCGGTCCAGCAACGCGCGGGCTAGCGGCCCAACCAAATCGAGCGCAACGGCCCGCAAGCGCAACCGCGCCGCGGGTCGTTGCAGTTTGCCCGCCGATCTCCCATTATCGCCTGCCCTTTTGGTCCACGGCCGGGGCGCCGGGGAATCCCTTTTTCCCGACGCGGAGAGACGTCGGGAGCAGCGTGCGAGCCGGGTGAAATGCGACTAATTCTGGCCGCTGTGGGCCGTTTGAAAAATGGGCCAGAGCGCAACCTTGCGGCGCACTACCTCGACTGGCTGCAAAAGATCGGGCGAGGCGTCGGCCTGACCGAAATCGAAGTGGTCGAAATCAAGGAAAGCCGCGCGCGGGACGTCGGGCGCAGGCTGCTGGAAGAGGCGATCGCGCTCGCCAATCTGATTCCCGAGGGCGCGGTCACCATCGTCCTTGATTCGAAGGGTGAAAACCTCGATAGCGCAGCGATCGCCGGCGAGATTCGCGCGTGGCGCGACTCTGGGCGCGAGGCTGCGGCCTTCGTGGTCGGCGGAGCGGATGGACTGGGCGAAGAAGTCAAGCGGCGGGCCGACTTCACCCTTTCGTTCGGGGCGGCGACCTGGCCGCACCAGTTGGTGCGAATCATGCTATTGGAGCAGCTCTACCGGGCGGCCACGATCTTGTCCGGCCATCCCTATCACCGCGCGTAGCGGCCGGGGAGGGCGGTCCCGGTAGCCCGGTAGCCCGGTAGGCGCCGGCCTTGCGCCGCCAGTTCGTGGCCCACAGATAAGGCGGCGACGTGAAGCTGCCCCAATCCGCAAGTAAATGCTGGCGGTTAACTGCCGCGGAGAGCCGAATCGCTTATTGCGAATGACGCGCCTTGCCTGTCCAACTCCCTTTATCTCGGCGCTCGCGCTGGCGTCGGCGCTTGCCGTTGCGCCGGCCAATGTCCTGCAGGCGCAGGCGGACCGCCAGGGCTCGATGCCGACAGGCGCTTCGGCGCTCGATGCCATCAAGGAGCGCGACAAGGAGCTGGAGTCGGTCCGCGCCGAGCAGAAGCGTGCGGCTGAAAGCGAAAAAAAGCTGCGCGGGGACATCGAACGGCTCGGCGACGACCGACGCAGGCTCAATCAGACGATGATCGAGACCGCCGCAAGCATCCGCACAGCCGAGCAGGACATTTCGTCGATCGAGAGTCGGCTCGATCTTCTGGAGAGCGCCGAGCGCGGAATTCAACGGCTCGCTCGAAGGCCGGCGCGAGGTGATCGCGCAAATTCTCGCCGCTCTGCAACGGATCGGCCGGCATCCGCCGCCCGCTCTGCTGGTGCGGCCCGAGGATGCGCTGCAGTCGGTTCGCACCGCCATCCTCCTGGGCGCCGTGCTTCCTGAACTGCGCAGCGAGGCCGAGGTGCTCGTCGCCGATTTGGCTGATCTTGTGCGCGTGCGTCGCGAGGCGGCCGTGGAGCGTGCGAAGCGCGCGACCGATCTCGCGCGCTTGGCCGAACAGCGCACCCGCTTGGGCTTGCTGGTCGAAGAGCGCCAGCGCCGGCTTTCCGAGGTGGAAACCGAACTGGCGACCGCGCGCCGCCGCGCGATGCAGCTTGCTCTTCAGGTCGACAATCTCAAGGATCTGATTGCGCGGCTCGAAGCCAATCTCGACGGGCCGGCGCGTGCGGCGCGCAACGGCGAAGAGGCGCGCCAGCAGGCCGAGACGCGGCCCAATCTCGCCGCGCTCAAGGATCCGGGACGGCTGGCTCCCGCGATCGCCTTCGCTTCCTCCAAAGGTATATTGCCGTTGCCGGTCAACGGCGTTCGCACGCGCGAATTCGGCTCGGCGGATAGTCTCGGCGGCACCCACAAGGGCATATCCATGACGACGCGTCCCGCCGCCCAGGTCACGGCGCCGTGCGACGGCTGGGTGGTGTATGCCGCCCCGTACCGCTCCTATGGTCAACTCTTGATCCTCAATGCGGGCGGCGGTTATCATGTTCTGCTGGCGGGCATGGATCGGATTTCGGTCGACCTCGGTCAGTTCGTGCTGACCGGCGAACCGTTGGGCGTCATGGGCAGTGGCGGTGAAACGGTAAGCGGCCTTGGAACCAGCGCTTCTCAGCCGGTTCTATATATTGAGTTCCGGAAAGACGGCTTGCCCGTCGATCCGTCACCATGGTGGGCAACAACCAACAGCGAGAAGGTCCGCGGATAATGCGTAAAACTTCACTGATGCTCCTCGGGGCCGTGGCTGGCGCAGCGATCACCGTGATCGCCATTCAGCCACCCGCGATGCTGACGGGCGCCATCGCGAAGGCCGCGCCATCCGAGACCTATCGCCAGCTCAATCTCTTCGGCGACATTTTCGAGCGGGTGCGCTCGCATTACGTCGAGAAGCCGGACGACTCGAAGCTCGTCGAGGCGGCGATCAACGGCATGCTCAACGGGCTCGACCCGCATTCGAGCTATATGGACCCGAAGAGCTTCCGCGACATGCAGGTGCAGACCCGCGGCGAGTTCGGCGGCCTCGGCATCGAGGTCACCATGGAGGACGGCTTGGTCAAGGTCGTGGCGCCGATCGACGATACTCCGGCGGCGAAGGCCGGCATCCGCGCCAATGACGTGATCACGCATCTGGACGACGAGGCCGTCCAGGGCATGACGCTCAACCAGGCGGTCGAAAAGATGCGCGGCCCGGTCAATACCAAGATCAAGCTGCGCATCATGCGCAAGGGCGCCGACAAGCCCATCGAGGTCGCCATCACCCGCGACATCATTCGGGTGCGCTCGGTGCGGTCGCGCATCGAAGGCGACGACATCGGCTATATCCGCATCACTCAGTTCAACGAACAGACGACCGAGGGTTTGAAGAAGGCGCTGAGCGACATTGCGGCGCAACTCCCGCCCGAAAAGCTGCGCGGCTATGTCATTGATCTGCGCAACAATCCGGGCGGACTGCTCGACCAGGCGATCTCGGTGTCCGACGCCTTCCTCGACCGGGGCGAAATCGTCTCGACTCGCGGCCGCGACCCGGAAGAGACGCAGCGCTTCAATGCGCGGCCGGGCGACCTGACCAAGGGCAAGCCGGTCATCGTGCTGATCAATGGCGGCTCGGCCTCGGCGTCCGAGATCGTCGCGGGCGCGCTGCAAGACCACAAGCGCGCGACGGTGCTGGGCACGCGTTCGTTCGGCAAGGGCTCGGTACAGACCATTATCCCGCTCGGCGCAGGAAATGGCGCGCTGCGGCTCACCACCGCGCGCTACTACACGCCGGCGGGCCGATCGATCCAGGCGAAGGGCATCATCCCCGACGTCGAGAGCCTGCAGGAAGTCCCTGAGGAGGTGAAGGCGCGCGCCAGCGAAATGCGCGGGGAGTCGTCGCTGCGCGGCCATCTCAAGGCCGACGGCGAGGAGCAGGGCGGATCGCAGTCCTACGTGCCGCCGGAAGCGAAAGACGACAAGGCCCTCAATCTCGCGCTCGATCTGATGCGAGGGGTCCAGGCCAACCCCGCCTTCCCGCCGAGCGGGAAGGCCGCTAATCTGCCCCAGCAGCAGCCGCACTGAGCTGGATTTTATCGCTCCTAAACAATCATGCCCGGCCTTGCGCCGGGCATGATTGCTTCCGGCGCATGGATAAGCATTCCGGGGTCGGATCAGCTCAGCGCAGCTCAGCGCAGCTCAGCGATAGGCCCAATGGCAGCGCATCTGCGGCGTCACCACGGTGCCGGCGAGACGATGCTCGATCGCATACCAGTCGACGCATTCGCGGACGAGCCGGCGCGTCGGGGTCACGGTGATCCGGGCCGGCGCGCGCGGCGGCGGCGCATACTCCGGATACCGCGATTGCGCCGATGCATCGCCGAGGCCCGCATCGAGCGCGCATCCAATTGCGATCGCACAGAGCAGACCGGCAGGGCGCATCTCGACCTCCGCATTGTCCGGAATCGGCGCGCGTCGAATAGGGGCGCGCTCAGGGCGCCGGCTTCGTCGCCGGAACGTCCCGGACAACACGGTCGCGCATCGGCCTTTTCGCGTCAATCTTGGAGCGGACCTCGGCACGCGCGGCAATCCGCTTGGCCCGAAAGCGTTGCTCGCTTACAACACGCGCATGGCTAAGGAATCTTCCGCCGATCCGTTTGTCTGGCGTCCGCTCAAAGCCCCCTCATTGGAGGAGATGGAGGTGGTGGCCAGCGAGATTTTTCGGCGGCTGCCGGCCAGGTTCCGCGCGATGTGCGAAGGTTTGGTGATCCAGGTCGACGACTTCCCCACCGACGAGGTGCTCGACCTCCTGGGAATCGAGAGCGAGTTCGACCTGCTCGGCTTTTTCCAGGGCGTCGGCCTGCCGTTTCGTTCCGAAAGCGCGCCAGTGCAGATGCCGAACATGATCTGGCTCTACCGCCGGCCGATCCTTGACTACTGGGCGGAGCACGACGAGACGCTCGGCGCCATCATCGCGCATGTGCTGGTGCACGAGATCGGGCACCATTTCGGCTTATCCGACGAGGACATGGAGACGATCGAGCAGCAGGCCGACCAGGACGGGCGCTGAGCGGGCCAATGGTCAGCGAGGAGGCGAAGCGCTTCTGGGCGGCGATGCAGGCCCAGCCGAAGGACGACAATCCTTCCATCGAGCGGCGGCGACAGGGCGACGAGCACGCCGAGGATATGACGCGCGAGCCGGTCGGGGTCGCCTTCACTCTTGCCCCGGCCGTGAATGGTCTATGGGCGCATCCGCAAGGCGCGCGTCGGGGCGCCGCGATCCTCTATTTTTACGGCGGCGGCTACGTGCTTGGCGCGCCGATCTCGAGGCGCAAGACAGCCGGGCATCTGGCGCTCGCGGCGCAAGCGCGCGCTCTCGTGCCGGCCTACCGGCTAGCGCCCGAGCATCCGTTTCCGGCCGCGATCGAGGATGCGGTGGCAGCCTATCAGTGGCTGCTGACCGAGGGCGGGGAGGCTGGCGGCGTGGTGCTGGCAGGCGATTCCGCCGGCGGCGGGCTTGCGCTTGCGACCGTCCTTGCCTTGCGTGATCGCGGCCTGCCGCGGCCGGCCGGCGTGGTCACGATCTCCGCCTGGGCCGACATGACCATGAGTGGTGAAAGCATGAACAGTCGCGCGCAGACGGACATCTGCTGCAGCCGCGACGGGTTGGCTGAATTGGCGGGGCATTATCTCGCGGGCGCCGACCCACGCCACCCGCATGCCTCGCCGGTCTTTGCTGATTTTTCCCGCCTCCCGCCACTGTTGTGCCTTGTCGGCGGACACGAACGGCTTGTCGACGACTCGGTGCGGGTGGTGCGCGCGGCGCGAGAGGCCGGAATCGAAGCGACGCTGTTTGTCGCCCCGGAGATGCAGCACGTCTTCCCGATCTTCGCGGGCGCATTCCCGGAGGCCGATGCCGCGATCCGGCTGATAGGCGACTGGATCAGGGCCCACACCGGCTGAACGATCAGACGGGGCGTCGCCATTGCCGGGCTTGACCTGGCGAACCATCTTTTCGACAACCGAGGACGCTCGGAGGGGATACGCAGGTTCGGCCTGCGTCTGGCGAGTGAGAGACGTTGGATTGGCCATGGACAAGTTCACCACGATCGAAGGCGTCGCCGCGCCGTTGAAGATGATCAATGTCGACACCGACATGATCATCCCCAAGCAGTATCTGAAGACGATCAAGCGCACCGGACTCGCCAAGGGCCTGTTTGCGGAGAAGCGCTATCGCGACGACGGCAGCGAGGATCCTGCTTTCGTGCTCAACCAGCCGGCCTATCGCAAGGCGAAGATTCTGGTCGCCGGCGACAATTTCGGCTGCGGCTCCTCGCGCGAGCACGCGCCCTGGGCGCTGCTCGACTTCGGCATCCGCGCGGTGATCTCGACCTCGTTCGGCGACATCTTCTACAATAACTGCTTCAAGAACGGCATTCTGCCGATCAAGGTCTCGCCCGAGGACTTGGAAAAGCTGTTCGACGACGCCGAGCGCGGCGCGAACGCAACGCTGACCATCGATCTCGAGAAGCAGGAAATCCGCGGGCCGGACGGCGGCATGATCCGTTTCGAGGTCGACCCGCACCGCAAGCATTGCCTCTTGCACGGGCTCGACGATATCGAGCTTACGCTGGAGAAGCGGCCGAAGATCGCCGCCTTCGAAGAGAAGGCGAGCGCGGCAAGGCCGTGGGTGTGAGTCATTGATCGCGCCGGCAGCCCATGGGCTTTCGATCGCCAGGTCGCGTTTCGGCCGTATCCCGACAGGATCTACTCGGATCGAGAATCGGACATAGGATCGATGGAAAAAATCCGCATTGAGCAACACTCGATCAGCGGAACGCTGTGGCTCGCGGCGTGGCTGTTCACCATCGGCTTTCTGAAGCTGTCGTTCTGGCAGGGCGTGCTCGCGATCCTGCTGTGGCCCTACTATTTCGGCGTATACGCAGCCAGCGTTTTCCCTGCCGCACATTGAAGCGGGATGAGGGGTGTACAAAAACTCTCCGCGTGGTCATTGCCGGGCTCGATCGGGCTCGATCCGGCAATCCATCTTGCTGAGATCACTCTGCATTTTAAGATGGATGCGCGGGTCAAGCCTAGTCAAGCTCGCGCATGACGAGTCAACAAAGGACGAGAATCAAGCGGCGCCGGCGATGGCGTCGGCGATGGCGACGGTGCGGCGCGCCATTTCGGCGTGGAGCCGCTCGACCATGCGGCCCTCGATCTGCACCACGCCCTTGTTCTGGTTCTCCGGCAGGTCGAACGCCTCGATCATGCGGCGTGCAAGGGCGACCTCGTCGGCGCGCGGCGAGAAGGCCTGGTTGCACGGCTCGATCTGGTTCGGATGGATCAGCGTCTTTCCCTCGAAGCCGAGGTCGCGCCCCTCCGCGCATTCGCGCACGAAGCCGTCCATGTCGGACAGATTGTTGTAGACCCCGTCGATGATGTCGATGCCGTAGGTGTGGGCCGACAGCACGCAGTTGGCGAGCCAGCCGGTCATCGGCGCGCGGCCGGGCACGAGATGCACGCGGGTTTCCTTGGCGAGATCGTTGGTGCCCATGATGAAGCAGGACAGCCGCGTGTCCGGCTCGTGCGCGGCGGCGGCGAGTTCGCGGATGTTGAAGATCGACAGCGCCGTCTCGATCATCGCCCAGATCTGGATTTTCGGGTCGGCCTGCATGTCGATCAACCGCTGGCCGACGATCTCGAGCCGCTGCGGGGTCGAAACCTTCGGCACCAGGATTGCGTCGGGGACAGCCTCGATGGCGGCGCTGATGTCTTGGTTGTACCAGGGCGTGCCGATGCCGTTGATGCGGATGATCACCTCGCGGCGTCCGAAGCCGCCGGCCTTGACCGCCTGCGCCACCTGGCGGCGTGCTTCAACCTTGGCGTCGGGGGCGACCGAATCTTCGAGATCAAGAATGATGGCGTCGGCCGGCAGGGTCTTGGCCTTTTCGACGGCGCGGGCGTTGGAGCCCGGCATGTACAGCACGCTTCGGCGCGGACGAATCTTCATGATGAAATGCTCCGGACTGCAGCGATTTCCCCTCCCCGCGGGCGCGGAGACGCTACGCGTCCAGCCTAGAGCATTTCCCGGCGCGGTGGGAATTGGTTTAGGTCAAGAAATGGCGCGGCGGCCGCCAGCCGTTAAGAAGATAGGCGAATGGCTCCCTTGCCTCACGGCCACTCCCGCACGTCGACGAACCGCCCGGCGATCGCCGCCGCCGCCGCCATGGCGGGCGAGACGAGATGGGTGCGGCCCTTGTAGCCCTGGCGGCCCTCGAAATTGCGGTTCGAGGTCGAGGCGCAGCGCTCGCCCGGCGCGAGCTTGTCCGGGTTCATGGCGAGACACATCGAGCAGCCGGGCTCGCGCCAGTCGAAGCCGGCGGCGATGAACACTTTGTGCAGCCCCTCGGCTTCGGCCTGCTCCTTCACGAGGCCGGAGCCCGGCACGATCATCGCCTTGACGTTCGCGTTCACCGTCCGGCCGTCCACGACGCGGGCGACCTCGCGCAAGTCCTCGATGCGCGAATTGGTGCACGAGCCGATGAACACGCGGTCGAGCGCGATGTCGGTGATTTTTTCGCCGCCCTTGAGCCCCATATAGCCGAGCGCGGTCTCGGCGGCGCGCCGCTTCTTCTCGTCGGCGATCTCGGCGGGAACCGGCACGCGGCCGGTCACCGCCACCACCTGCTCGGGGCTCGTCCCCCAAGTGACGAGCGGCGGGAGCTTGCCGGCGTCCAGCCTGACGACGGCGTCGAAATGCGCGCCTGTGTCCGAGCGCAGCGTCTCCCAATAGCGCAGCGCTTGATCCCAGGCTTCGCCCTTGGGCGCCTTCGGTCGGCCCTTTAGGAAGGCGTAGGTCTTCTCGTCGGGCGCGACCATGCCGGCGCGCGCGCCCGCCTCGATCGACATGTTGCAGATGGTCATGCGCCCTTCCATCGAGAGCGCGCGGATCGCCTCGCCGGCGTATTCGATCGTGTGGCCGGTGCCGCCGGCGGTGCCGATCTCGCCGATCACGCCGAGGATGATGTCCTTGGCGGTGACTCCCGGCGGGAGCCGGCCGTCCACCTGGACCAGCATGTTCTTGGCCTTGGTCTGGATCAGCGTCTGGGTCGCGAGCACATGCTCGACCTCGGAGGTGCCGATGCCGTAGGCGAGCGCCCCGAAGGCGCCGTGCGTCGCCGTATGGCTGTCGCCGCAGACGATAGTCGTGCCGGGCAACGTGAAACCCTGCTCGGGGCCGATCACGTGAACGATGCCCTGCCGCTTGTCGAACTCGTCATAGTATTCAAGGCCGAAAAATTTCGCGTTTTCGGCGAGATAGGCGATCTGCGCGGCGCTTTCCGGGTCTTCGTTCGGCTTGCTGCGGTCGGTGGTCGGCACATTGTGGTCGACCACGCACAGCGTCTTTTCCGGCGCGCGCACTTTCCGGCCGGCGAGCCGCAATCCCTCGAAGGCCTGCGGGCTCGTCACCTCATGGACGAGGTGGCGGTCGATGTAGAGCAGGCAGGTGCCGTCCGGCTGCTCGTCGACCAGATGGTCGTCCCAGATCTTGTCGTAGAGGGTGCGGGGTTTTGTCATCACCCATTGTCCTGATAGAGAGAGCGCCATACGCCGACCGCGCGAATGTTATCTAGTCGGTCGCGGGAGCAAACGAAAGGCAGGGGGACGCCGCCGTCGCGGTGACCCGAGTGCAGCTCGTCGAATAGCGAAAGGCCCGTTTTGGGGCAGAGCGCCACGGCCTCGCCGTCGATCGTTATGGATCGCACGCTCAGACTCGCCAGGGCCTTACCGATGGGAGGAAAGCGGTCGGACCAGTCATGACCGCGGCGCGAGAACAAGCGCACCCTGCGGCGCTCCAGGCGCGCCATGAGGCGATAGCCATCATGCTTGATCTCATGCAGCGGGCAAGATGCACGGACGCGACAGCACAGACATGACGCGCGTCATTGGCATAGGGCGAGATCGGGCTGCAAGCTGATCCGCTTGCGACTCGTTTACCCGTGGCTAGCGTAGCCAATGGGCGATTGATAGCCGTGACGAACCGAACTCGCCCGCAGCATAGCTGCCTGCCCTTCGCTCGGCGTGAGCAGCACGATCGTTTGCAGAGTTGTGTTGGCGCCGGCGCCGCTGAGCGTCACCGCACACGCGGCACAGCTCTCATTGTTGGGAAACTCGACGATGCTGACGCCATCAAATTCGCCGAACGCGAAGAAGAACTGATGCATATGGCCGCCGAACGCCTCAACCGCCTTTCGCAATTCCGCCGGGCGGTCCTGTGGGGTCTCCATCATCGCCTTAAGCGCCGGGTCTTTGTACTTCCATTGAAAAAGATAATACGGCATCTGTGTCCTCCCTTGGCGACGGCCGCACCGTCGCATGTTGACTTGTCGCCGTGAGCGAAGGAACAGCCCGCGCGGCGGTTCGATGGTGGCACAGCTCGCATGTCGCCGCGAGCGAGCGGACGCCGAGTTCACGCAAATTGCCGAGGGTCATCGGAGGGCCGGACTTTCGCCCGTTGAGGTTGTGTGGTAATCTGTTTATACGAGCAAGCTTTTCCTCCTTGCAAGCAGCTTTCAGGGAGGCGACACGGCGGTCCGCCTCCCATTTTTCGGAGGCGACGATGCGCGTCATTCCGAAAGGTTTTGCAAGCGCCCCATCTCGACTTGCCAAGACGGGACGCCACTTCGCTTATGCGGTGGCCTACTCCCTGTTTGGTCTGATGCTGCTCTTTCAGATTGCCGACGTGGTCATTGCAATCGTGCGCGCTTGGTGAGTTCGCCAATTCCCGCTCGCCTTCATCTCCCGCCAGTTTGGTCGCGCGTCCGCGCGTATAATCCCGCAACGGGAACACACCATGCGCGGACGTAAGTCTCGCACGAGCGTCGGGCCAGCGATCGGCCGGAAGCGGCGCCTCATGGTGGCACAGCTCGCATGTTGCCGCGAGCGAGCGGACGCCAAGGCGAGCGCATGTTGCCTAGGGGCATCGGGCGGGATAGACGGAAAGGAGGAGCGGCGGAAGTGCCTGCCCATCTCCGGGGGAGCCGATTTGCCGTCGCGTCGGGGGACCGATTGGGGGACGCTCACCAGGTTCTATTAATAATCTTCCGACCATATCGGCAAGTTGTTCACGGTAAGTCGCGGAAAGGCAAGGAGTGGTCATGACTCAGAGGATCATCCCCTATCTGACGGTGAAGGGCGCGACCAATGCGATCGCCTTTTATACGAAGGCGTTCGGCGCAATCGAGGCCAAGCGGCAAACGGCGGACGACGGCAAGCGCCTCATGCATGCGGTGCTCACCATCAATGGCGGGACGGTCATGTTGGCCGACGAGTTCCCCGATCGCGGCGGAACCCCGGCCCCGACGCCCGGCAAGACCACGCCTGTCGCCGTTGCGATCACCTTCGATTCCGCGGGCGAAGTGGACGCGACCTTCGACCGGGCGCTCGCCGCCGGCGCGCGCGCCCGCCGCTCGCCGACCGACATGTTCTGGGGCGGTCGTTTCGCCGTGGTCGAAGACCCATTCGGGCATCGCTGGATGCTCTCGGCCCCGTTCGGCCAGAGCGAGGAGGGGACCTGAGCCGCCGCTCCAATGGAATTGGCCCCCGAATGATGGGCAGCCTCCATGATCGCAGTTCGCGCCTTGGCGGGACATCCGCGATCAACGCCCGATGTGAGGAAGCCTCCGTCCCATAACCAGGGGAAGGAACCCGCTCACTCCGCGGCGGCCTCGCTCGTCTCGCCGCCTTCAGCCTTGCCGGCGCGCTCGGAACGCTCGCCGATGCGGGCCGATTTGCCGCGCCGCGAACGCAGGTAGTAGAGCTTGGCGCGCCGCACCTTGCCGCGGCGCACGACCTTGATCGAGTTCGATCATCGGCGAGTAGAGCGGAAACACGCGCTCGACGCCCTCGCCATAGGAAATCTTGCGCACCGTGAAGTTCTCGTTGAGCCCGGCGCCGGCGCGGGCGATGCAGACGCCCTCATAGGCCTGCACGCGCGTGCGGTCGCCTTCGACCACTTTCACGTTCACGGTCACCGTGTCCCCCGGACTGAAGTCGGGGATCTCCTTGCCGGCGGCAAGCTTCGCGATCTGCTCCTGCTCGAGCTCATCGATGATATTCATGGGAATTCTCCAGCGCTGCGCCAGGCGCAGGGGCGCGCCGGTCTTCTCGGGTCAATTCGGGTTACCGCCCTCTTACGCCATTAGAATTGCTTTGTCATCCTTCCGTCGCCTTGGCGGCAACCTCGGCGAGATAGGCGGCCCAGAGGTCCGGCCGCCGCGTCCGCGTAAATCGTTCCGCCTCGGCTTTCCGCCACGCCGCGACCTTGCCGTGATCGCCGGAAAGGAGAACCTCGGGGATCGCGCGGCCCTCCCACAACTGGGGCTTGGTATAGTGCGGGTATTCCAGCAGATGCTGGGCGAAGCTTTCCTCCGCCGCCGACTCCTCCTTGCCCATGACGCCGGGAATGAGCCGAACGCACGCGTCGATCAGCACCATGGCCGCGAGTTCGCCGCCCGAGAGCACATAGTCACCGATCGACACTTCCTCCAGGCCGCGTCCTTCGATGACGCGCTCGTCCACTCCCTCGAAACGTCCGCAAACAATGACCACGCCCGCGCCGGTCGCAAGCCGCGCCGCCCGCGCTTGCGTCAGCGGCGCACCGCGGGCGGACATCAACAGGCGCGGCCGCGCGTCGCTCGCCGCGGCGTCGATCGCGCGCGCGAGCACGTCGGGCTTCATCACCATGCCGGGGCCGCCGCCGGCGGGGGTGTCGTCGACCGTGCGGTGACGGTCAGGGGCGAAGTCGCGCAGATCGATTGCGTCGAGCGCCCACAGGCCCTGGCCGAGCGCCTTGCCCGCGAGACTTGCTCCGAGCGGTCCGGGAAACATCTCGGGAAAAATGGTGATGACGGAGGCGCGCCACATGAGGGAGTCCGGTCGGCGGGCCTTCGCCTGCCCGTTCGGGAGCGGCCACCACCGCGCGACTTCGAACGTGCCGCGAGATTAACGCACCAAGATCACGTCGCCAACCAACGATGAATGGTCCCAGGGAATCTGCTTCTCCCGCGTCGAGGCGATTACGTCGGCGCGCACCCGCTTCATGAGTGCGCTGATTTCCAGGCCCGGCGTCCCGATGTGCTTCAAGAACGCCGAGGTGAACGGGCTGTTGCGGCCCTCGCCGTCGAGCGCGACATTGTCAGGCTGGGTCGCGTAGGCGATCAAGGTGCCAACCGCGCTTTGGATGGGCGCGAGACCCTGACCGACGGACGTCGAGCGCGTGCCGAGCGAGCGCGAAAACGAGCGCGCCAGCGGATTGTCGCGGCAGGCGTCGAGGAAGATCAAGTTTACCCGTTTCTCGGCCTCCATCTGAGCGAGAATCTGGCTTACTTCGATCGTGTCGAGGCTGAGGTCGCCCGCCCGTTCGAGCTTGGCGTCAACGGGGACGAGGTAGTTCTTGCCCGCCACCTGCATGCCATGTCCGGCATAAAACAAAAGCGCAAGGTCGGCGCGCTCGAGCTTGCGGCCGAATTCGCGGATTTTGTCCTCCATCGCGCGCTTGTCCAAATCGCGGCCTTCGACCACGTCGAAGCCGAGTTTGCTCAGGGCTCGCGCGATATCGGCCGCATCATTCGACGGATTGGCAAGCGGGGCGACATAGCGATAATTGCTGTTGCCGATCACGAGCGCGACCCGACGGCCGATCGGGATCGTGACGGCGGCAGACGCCGCAACCGGAGAGGGGCTCGGCGCCGCGGCTACGTTGGCGTTCGCTGCGGCGAGTTTTTGTTCGATACGCGCAATGCCCTCTGCCGCCTCGCGCCCGCCGACTTGCCTCTTGTCCGGGTCGATGCTCAACGCCACGCGGTAATCGGCAAGCGCGGCGGCAAGTTCGCCTTTCTTTTCGTATGTCTCGGCGCGATAGCGATAAGCGTAAAGATATTGCGGGGACAGCCGGATCGCCTGGTTGAATTGCGCCAGCGCGCGATCGTGTTCGCCCCTTTTTAGATAGTATATTCCGAATACGTTCTGCACGCCGGCGTTTTTTGGATCGCGGCGGAGGCCTTCATTCAGATCGGCGAGCGCGCGATCGTAATCATCCTTTGCGAGATAACTGGCGGAGCGCCCAGCATAGGCCCCGACAATGGTGGGATCGCGGCGGAGTCCCTCGTCGAAGTCGGCACGACCAAGGTCGTATTCCCGCCTAAAGCGCAAATAAGCAACGCCGCGCCAAACATAAACTTGTGCAAGATCGCCGCTGCTCAATTTATTTGCCGCAATCAAGCGCGTGCAGGCCGGTATCTCCTCCTCGCGCTTCGGCGCCTCTGAGCAGGTCTGCCAGTCGGCTGCGCCAATTGCGGCGAGCTTCTGTTCGACCCGCCGTATTCCCTCTGCCGCCTCCTGCCCACCGGTCTGTTTCTTGTCCGGATCGATGCTGAGCGCCACGCGGAAATCGGACAGCGCCTTGTTTAGATCGCCCCGGTTCTCATGGGCCACGCCGCGGTTTTTATAACCGTATAAAAATCGCGGATTGAGCCGGATCGCCTCGTTCAACGCCGCAAGTGCGCGGTCGTGATCGCCCTTCGCGTTGTAGTAGACGCCAAAAGCATTGTGGACGGAGGCATTTTTCGGATCGAGCCGGAGCGCCTCATTCAAGTCCGTCAGCGCGCGGTCGTAATCGCCTTTACGAACAAAGGAGGCGCCGCGCACGGCGTGGGCGACCGAGTTGTTGGGATCGAGCCGGATCGCCTCGGTAAAGTCGGCGATGGCGCGGTCATAATCGCCCTTGAAGAGAGTATAGTTCAGGGCGCGGCTGCGATAGGCTTGGGCGAGATCACCACCCTGCAGTTCCTTCGATGCGATCAGCCGTGTGCAAGCCGCAATCGAATCGTCGCCGGTGAACTTGTTGCAGCTGTCCCGATCATCGGCCCATGCCGACAATGAGAAGAGGGCGACAAGCCCAATCAATGCGAAAAGCCCCGACGACAAGCGGCGCATTGCTCCTCCCGTCGATCGCAATAATTCGCCCGAATTTCTAATAGTCGATTTCTATCGGAGGTCGGTTCAAAAAACGAGGAACCGTCGAGCGCGCCGTTCGGCCACCCGACAGGCCAACGCCTTTCGACCTTTGGTTGAACCTACCGAAGTCTTGTTTTCGATGCCGATCCCGTCGTCGCGGCCGAAGGAGGCGGCACGTCGCGGTCTTTGCTAAAAATCCCTTCCGGAGGATTTGCGAGCACCAGCCCCGCTGCGATGTCCACGACCGGCGCCACGGCCTCGGTGAAAGGCAGCAGCACCGTATCGCCGCCAGCGAGCGGCTCGATCTCGAGCAGGTCGCCGGCGCCGAAATTCTGCACCGCGACCACGCGTCCGAGTTCTACGCCGTTCCTGTCCACCAACAAAAGGCCGACCAGGTCGGCGTGATAGAACTCGTCGGCCTCCGGCGAAGGCAATCGCTCGCGCGGCACGAACAGCTCGACATTGTTGAGCCGCTCGGCGGCGGAGCGATCGGCAATCCCCTTCAGGCGCGCAACGAAAAAGCCGCGGCCCGGCCGCAGCGCCTCGACCTCGAAGCGCTCGCCCTCTACGCTTTCAAGCGGCCCATAGTCGGCAACCGCGCGGGGGTCGGCGGTGAACGACCACAGATTCACCTCGCCGCGCACCCCGTGCGCCGCGCCGATCCGCGCGACGCAGACGCGCTTCCGGCGGGCATCAGGTTTCTCTGTGCTTTCCTCCTTTGGGAAATGGTCGGCGCCTGACGAGGCGTCATAGCGATTTTGCTCCCTCCCCCCTTGAGGGGGAGGGCCGGGGGAGGGGGGTGTCGCCCGAGGCCAACGCTTACCCCCCTCCCGACCGCTTCGCGGTCGACCTCCCCCTCAAGGGGGGAGGTGGCGGGAATGGGCTTCTTGTAAGCATATTGTTTGTCTCGGAGCACACGTGGCTACGATCAATCAGCTGGCGGCGGGAGCGGCACCTTCGCCCTTGGCGGCGGCTTCGGCGCGCGCCTTGCGTTCCTTGCGCGGGATCGCCTTCTCTGGGTTATTACGCGGCGTTCGCTTGCGGATGCCGGCCTCATCGAGGAAGCGCATGATCCGGTCGGACGGGGTCGCGCCTTTGGCGAGCCACGCTTTCACCTTGTCGAGGTCGAGCTTGAGCCGCTCGGTCTTCTCTTTCGGCAGCAGCGGATTGAAATAGCCCAACCGCTCGATGAAGCGGCCATCGCGCGGGCTGCGCGAGTCGGCGACCACGATGTGATAGAACGGCCGCTTCTTGGTGCCGGCCCGCGCCATCCGCAGTTTCAGAGACATTCCCGATCCTTTCTCATCGCGCCGCACAGTTCACCGCCGGGCTTGACCCGGCGGTCCATGCCGACTGGCGGTGCGCACGTAAGTGCAGCATGGATGCGCCGGTCAAGCCCGCGCATGACGATGTAACTGTTCCATACTCCCGATCATGCGGTAAACCGATCAGCGACAAGCGTCGTCACTTCTTCTTCCCCCCGCCCGGCAGGCCGGGAAAGGGCGGCAGGCCCTTGCCCGAAAGCCCTGGCAAGCTCCCAAGCCCGCCGGGGAATTGCGGCGGCAAGCCGGGCATACTCGGCGGCAGACCGGAGGGTGCGCCGGGCAAACCTCCCGGCAGTCCGCCCGGCATCTTTTCCGCGAGCTTCGCCATGCCTTCGGCGCTCGGCATGCCGCCGCCGAGGCCGAGCGCATTGGCGAGGCCGGCGAGCGGCCCGCGCTTCTTGCCGCCGCCCATCGCCTTCATCATGTCGGCCATGGTCCGGTGCATTTTGAGCAGCCGATTGATCTCCTCGACCCTGGCGCCGGAGCCGGCGGCGACCCGCTTCTTGCGGCTTGCCTTGAGCACGTCGGGATTGCGCCGCTCCTGCGGCGTCATCGACGAGATCATGGCAACCTGGCGCTTGAGCAGGCGGTCATCGACATTGGCGGCGGCGAGCTGGTTCTTGATCTTGCCGACGCCCGGCAGCAGCCCCATCAGCCCGGACATGCCGCCCATTTTCTGCATCTGCTCGAGCTGCTCGCGCAGGTCGTTGAGGTCGAAGGCGCCTTTGCGCATGCGCTCGGCGGTGCGCCGCGCCTTTTCGGCGTCGATCGTCGCCGCCGCCTTCTCCACCAGCGTGACGATGTCGCCCATGCCGAGGATGCGGTCGGCGATGCGCGCGGGATGAAAGTCCTCCAGCGCGTCGACCTTTTCGCCCACGCCTATCAGCTTGATCGGCTTGCCGGTGACCGCGCGCATCGACAGCGCCGCGCCGCCGCGCCCGTCGCCGTCGACGCGGGTGAGCACAATGCCGCTGAGGCCGACCCGCTCGTCAAAGGCGCGCGCAAGGTTGACCGCGTCCTGGCCGGTCAGCGCATCGGCGACAAGCAGCACCTCGTGCGGCGTAGTCGCGCGCTTGACCTCGGCCGCTTCGGTCATCATCGCCTCGTCGAGGGTGGTGCGGCCGGCGGTGTCGAGCAGCACGACGTCGTAGCCGCCGAGCCTGCCCGCCTCGAGCGCGCGCTTGGCGATCTGCACCGGCGTCTGGCCGGCGACGATCGGCAGCGTGTCGACGCCGACCTGCTGGCCGAGCACGGCGAGCTGCTCCATCGCCGCCGGGCGGCGGGTGTCGAGGGAGGCCATCAGCACCTTGCGCTTGCCTTGCTCGGTGAGGCGCTTGCCGATCTTCGCCGCCGTCGTGGTTTTGCCCGAGCCCTGCAGCCCGACCAGCATGATCGGCACGGGAGCGGCGGCGTTGAGGTCGATCGGGTCAGCGGACGAGCCTAGCGTTTCGACGAGCTGGTCGTGCACGATCTTTACGATCATCTGGCCGGGCGTCACCGATTTGATGACTTCGACGCCGACCGCGCGTTCCTTCAGCTTCTCGATGAACGCGCGCACCACGTCGAGCGCGACGTCGGCTTCCAGGAGGGCGCGCCGCACCTCGCGCGCGGCTGCATCGACGTCGGCCGCGGTGAGCGCGCCGCGCCGCGTCAGTCGATCGAGAATGCCGGACAGCTTGTCCGAAAGGGCTTCAAACATGCGGCGCCTTCACTAATCCGCTCATCTCGTCGTCATTGCCGGGCTTGACCCGGCAATCCATGCGGCGGTTCCCCATGGATGCCCGGGTCGAGCCCGGGCATGACGAAAATGGGTATTCTCGGTCGCAAATCTAGCGCCAAACACCGATCGCGCCCGAGGGCGCATCGCGCTGTCGGGCGTTGACCTCCGGCCTCGCGGGCCGGTCGGCGGCGCTTTTTTTCACGGCTCAATCGAGAGCGGCGCGGACCCTACGCCGTCGCGGCACGCCAAGTCAATCGGCGCGCCGATAGCACGGCTGCGCCTGCCGGCCCGTCATTCCAGGGTCGAGCCGGCTTCCCCCAAGGGCGAGCCGAGCCGCGGCTTGGCGCCGACCCGTTCCAAGATCGAGACCACCTGGCCGACTGTGCCGATGGGAACATCGCGGTGCTCGTGCTTCTTGAACTCGCGGGCGACAAAGTGGCAGGCCTGTGCAAGCTCGGCTTCGGTCGCGCCGGTGGCGATGATTTCGGCGATCGTCGCGTCGTCGATGGGGTGAACGGCGGCGATCACCTCGTCCCGCGTCAGTTCCGACATGTCATCCTCCCACAGGTCGGTCCCGGTGAGCGCAGCTTTTCCCGGTCTTGTCCCTGCGCCGCCGCTGACTAGCTTGAGGTCGTCGGCAGGAGCGGCTCAAGTCATAGACATAGCGAGATGGCGTTGACCCGTCGAGTGGTGTTGATGTCCCTGAGCGGGCTCGCGGCGACTGCGCTCGCGGGGCTCACCGGCCGCGCGGCGGTCAGCCGCTATTACGACGGGCCGGTATCCGATCATTTCGACGGAACCTATTTCCACGATCCGCACGGCGCGCCGCCGAAAAACTTCGTCGATCTTGCGCGATGGTGGAGCAGCCGGGAAGGCGAGCCCTGGCCGCAATGGGCGCCGAGTCCGTTCCTGGACCGGCCGCCTGCGCGCATCGACGGCGGAACGCTGCGGATCAGTTATGTCGGTCATGCGAGCCTCCTTGTGCAGACGGCCGGGATCAATCTGCTGATCGACCCGGTGTGGTCGGACCGGGTCTCGCCGCTCTCCTTTGCGGGTCCGAAGCGGGTCAACGAGCCGGGCATTCCGTTCGAGGCTTTGCCGTCGATCGACGCCGTCCTCGTTTCGCACGCCCATTACGATCACCTTGACGTCGCGACACTGTCGCGGCTGGTCGAGCGCCACGGTCCGCGCGTCATCGCGCCGCTCGGCAATGACGCGATCATGCGCGAGAACGACCCGGACATCGTGGCGGAGGCCTATGACTGGCACGATCGGGTGTCGCTCGGGCCGAACCTCGAGGTGATACTCGTGCCGCTGCGGCACTGGTCGGCCCGCGGCTTTCTCGATCGCAACAAATCGCTGTGGGCGGGCTTCGTGCTCGACACGCCGGCGGGACGCGTTTTCCACGTGCCCGACTCCGGTTACGGCGACGGCTATCGTTTTCGCGAGGCGCGCGGGCGCTACGGACCATTCCGGCTCGCCATTCTGCCGATCGGCGCCTATGCGCCGCGCTGGTTCATGCGGGACCAGCATATGAATCCGCACGAGGCCGTTCAGGCCTATGTCGATAGCGGCGCGGAGCTCGCGCTCGCTCACCATCACGGAACCTTCAAACTCGCCGATGAGGCGATCGACGCGCCTGCGCGCGAGCTCACGGAAGCCTGCCGGACAGCCGGCATCGGACCTGAGATCTTTCGGACGCTGCAGCCCGGCCAGGTGTGGGAGTTGTAAGGTCGGCCCACGTCTTCCGACATTCGCCAGCCCTTGGGAATCGGTGCAAACGCCGAAGGCGGTCTGCGACACCTGCGTCTTGCCTGAGAGTTGATCCACGGCACGGGGCAGGGCATGACGGATGACGGAAACGCTCATGACAACCGCCAAACAGAGCGCAGGGAATGGCCACCTCCCAATACATCAGTCCTAAATCGGATATTGAAATCTCGCAGGTCGCGCAGAAGCGGCCGATTGTGGAGATCGCCCGCGACAAACTCGGCATAGCGCCGGAGAACCTCCAGCCTTACGGCCATTACAAGGGGAAGGTATCGCTCGACTATATCAGCTCGCTGCAGAACCGGCCGAACGGCAAGCTTGTTCTCGTCTCCGCGATGACGCCGACCACCGCCGGCGAGGGCAAGACCACGACGACCGTCGGCGTGACCGACGCGCTCAATCAGCTCGACAAGCGCGCAATGCTGTGCCTGCGCGAGCCGAGCCTCGGTCCGGCGTTCGGCATGAAGGGCGGCGCCGCCGGCGGCGGCTATGCGCAGGTCGTCCCGATGGAGGACATCAACCTGCATTTCACGGGCGACCTGCACGCCATCACCGCAGCCCACAATCTGCTCGCGGCGCTCATCGACAACCACCTCTATTGGGGCAACGAGCTGCGGCTCGACGGGCGGCGCGTGGTCTGGCGGCATGTGATGGACATGAACGATCGCGCGCTGCGCGAGATCGTCTGCTCGCTTGGCGGGGTCACCAACGGCTATCCGCGCGAGACCGGGTTCGACATCACGGTGGCCTCGGAAGTGATGGCGATCTTCTGCCTTGCCCGCGATCTCATGGATCTCAAGACGCGGCTCGGCAATATCGTCGTCGCCTATACGCGCGACCGCGAGCCCCTGCGCGCGAGCGATTTCCGGGCGCATGGGGCGATGACGGCGCTATTGAAAGAAGCGCTGGCGCCCAACCTCGTGCAAACGCTGGAAGGCACGCCGGCCTTCGTCCATGGCGGGCCGTTCGCCAACATCGCCCATGGCTGCAATTCGGTCTTGGCGACGACGACCGCCCTCAAGCTCTGCGATTACGTCGTCACCGAGGCCGGGTTCGGCGCCGATCTCGGCGGCGAAAAATTCCTCGACATCAAGTGCCGCAAGACGGGGCTTGCGCCCGACTGCGTCATCCTGGTGGCGACCATCCGTGCGCTCAAGATGCACGGCGGCGCGAAAAAGGAGGATTTCAAGACGGAAAGCCTGAAAGCGGTCGAGGCGGGCTTGCCGAATCTGCGGCGGCACATCGAGAACATCCGCAAGTTCGGTCTGGTGCCCGTCGTTGCGCTCAACCGCTTCAGCGCCGATACGCCGGCGGAAATTCAGTTTGTTCAGGATGCCTGCGCGCGGTTCGGGGTCAAGGCGCCGGTCGCCGATCATTGGGCCGAGGGCGGCAAGGGCGCGCTCGATCTGGCGCGGGCCGTCATCGAGACGATCGACGCCGGCAAGGGCAAGCTCGAGCTGCTTTATCCCGACGATATGCCGCTGATCGAGAAGATCCGCACGGTTGCGCGCGAGATCTACCGGGCGAAGGACATTTCGGTTGAGAAATCGGTGCGCGACCAGCTCGCGAGCTACGAGAGCATGGGCTTCGGCCATCTGCCCGTTTGCATCGCCAAGACCCAGTTCAGTTTTTCGACCAATCCCGACCTCAAAGGCGCGCCGGTCGATCACATTGTGCCGATCCGCGAGGTGCGTCTCGCCGCCGGGGCGGAGTTTGTCGTCGCGATCTGCGGGGATATCATGACGATGCCCGGCCTGCCAAAATCGCCGGCCGCAAACGCGATCGATGTAGGGCCGGACGGGAAGATCACCGGCCTGTTCTGACCGCGGCAATTGTGTTGGGAGTTTCGCCGTGGCGAACGATCCGGGCGGCCGCAAGCCGCCGAAAACACCGAAGGGCCGGCAGGTCGATCCGCGGGCGCTCGAAGAGGTGCGGGCGCTGCTCGGCGACCGGCCGCGCCGCCGCGACTTGCTGATCGAGCATCTCCACCTGCTGCAGGACTGCGTCGGCCACCTTTCCGCGCCGCATCTCGTCGCGCTTGCGAGCGAGATGCGGCTTTCGCTCGCCGAGGTCTACGAGGTTGCGACCTTCTACGCGCATTTCGACGTGGTGACCGACGACGCGCCCCCGCCGGCGGTCACGGTTCGCGTGTGCGAGGGCATCGCCTGCGCCATGGCCGGCGCGGAGCGATTGCACGAGAAACTCACGAGCGAATTGGGCGGGCAGCTGCGCATCCGGCGCGCCCCGTGCATGGGGACCTGCGATCGCGCGCCCGCCTGCGCGGTTGGCCATGTTCAGGTGGCGGAGGCGACGCTCGATAAAGTCTTCGTCGCGGTGGCGGCGGGAAGGCATATTCATCCCTACAGGCCGGGACGGGATCTCCCCGCCTATCGCAAAGAGGGCGGCTACGCGCTTCTCCAGGCGTGCCTCACCGGCGGGCGCAGCCGCGAGGAGATCATCGCCGCGGTCAGCGAGTCCGGCTTGCGCGGGCTCGGCGGCGCCGGCTTTCCCGCCGGCCGCAAGTGGAGCATCGTGCGCGGCGAGCCTGCGCCGCGCCTGATGTGTGTGAACGCCGACGAAGGCGAGCCCGGCACATTCAAGGACCGCCACTATCTCGAACGCGATCCTCACCGCGTGATCGAAGGCATGCTGATCGCCGCCTGGGCCGTCGAGGCGGAGGAGGTCTACATCTATCTGCGCGATGAATATCCCGAACTCTATCTGATGCTGCGCCAGGAGCTGGACAGGCTCGAGCACGCATGGCTTTCCGCCCCCGTGCCGGTGCATCTTCGTCGCGGAGCCGGCGCCTATATCTGCGGCGAAGAGTTGGCGATGATCGAGTCGATCGAGGGCAAGCGCGGACTGCCGCGCCACCGGCCGCCTTACGTCGCCCAGGTCGGCCTGTTCGGTCGTCCGACGCTGGTGCAGAATGTCGAGACGCTCTACTGGGTGCGCGACATCGTCGAGAAGGGGCCGCCTTGGTTCGCCGCGCAGGGGCGACACGGGCGGTCCGGCCTGCGCAGCTTTTCCGTGTCCGGCCGCGTAAGAGCGCCGGGGGTGAAACTTGCCCCGGCCGGGATCACCGCACGCGAGTTGATCGAGGAATATTGCGGCGGCATGGCGGAGGGGCACTCCCTCAAGGCCTACCTGCCGGGCGGGGCCTCGGGCGGCATCCTTCCCGCCTCCATGGCCGACCTGCCGCTCGATTTCGGCACGCTCGAAGACTACGGTTGTTTTGTCGGTTCGCATGGCGTGGTGGCGTTTTCGCAAGCTGACGACATGAAGGCGGTCGCGCTCAACCTGATGCGGTTCTTTGCGCATGAGAGCTGCGGCCAATGCACGCCCTGCCGGGTCGGCGCCGAGAAGGCCGCGGCACTGATGGCGGGCGGGGCGTGGGAGGAAGCGCTGCTGACCGAGCTTTCGCAGGCGATGCGCGACGCCTCGATCTGCGGGCTCGGACAGGCCGCGCCCAATCCTCTGCTCTGCGTGCTGCGCTATTTTCCGGAGGACCTCAAACGCCCGCTTGGGAGTTGGTGACATAAACAGCCGCAAAGGCCCGGCCGATGAACGACGACAGGGAGAATCCGCGCCAACGCGACGCAACGATAACGTTCACGCTCGATGGCCGCGCGGTCGCGGCGCAATCGGCCGAGACCATCTGGCAGGTCGCCAAGCGCCACGGCGTCGACATTCCGCATCTGTGCTATTCGCCGGCGCCCGGCTACCGGCCCGACGGCAATTGCCGCGCCTGCATGGTCGAGATCGCGGGCGAGCGGGTGCTTGCCGCAAGCTGCCTTCGCAAACCAACCGCGGGCATGACCGTCACGACCGCGTCGGAGCGCGTGAAAGCGGCGCAGCGCATGGTGTTCGAGTTGCTGCTCGCTGATCAGCCAACCCGCGGGGATGGAGCATTTTCCGGCGAAGCATGCCCCCGGACGCTTGATCCGGGGGTGGGAACCGGTTCGCCGCCGAAAATGCGACCACACAAAGAAGGCGGAGCGCACGATCCCGCTTCGGCCTTTTGGCGCTGGGCCGACAACGTGGGGGTGGGGACGAGCCGGTTCCCCGCGCGCAGCGCGACACCTCGACCCGACCGCAGCCATCCGGCCATGGCGGTCAATCTCGACGCCTGCATCCACTGCAATCTTTGCGTCCGCGCCTGCCGCGAAGTGCAGGTCAACGACGTGATCGGCATGGCGTGGCGCGGCCATTCGGAACAGATCGTGTTCGACTTCGACGACCCGATGGGGCGCTCGACCTGCGTTGCATGCGGCGAATGCGTGCAGGCCTGCCCGACCGGGGCGCTGATGCCGGCCTCGCTCCTCGACGCCCACAACCGGCGAACCGGCTATGCCGATCGTATCGTGAACAGCGTATGCCCGTATTGCGGCGTGGGTTGTCAGCTCACCTATCACATCCGCTCCGACCGGCTCCTTTACGTCACCGGGAGGAACGGGCCGGCGAACGAGAACCGGCTATGCGTGAAGGGCCGCTTCGGCTTCGATTACGTGCACCATCCACATCGGCTCACGCAGCCGCTGGTCCGCAGGGAGGGCGTGGGAAAGCGCGCCGACGACACGGTCGATCCGGGCAATCCCTGGACGCATTTCCGCGCAGCGGGCTGGGAGGAGGCGCTCGACCGCGCCGCCGCGGGGCTGAAGGCCATCCGCGAAAAGCATGGCGACCGCGCGCTGGCCGGCTTCGGCTCGGCGAAATGCTCGAACGAAGAGGCGTATCTGTTCCAAAAGCTCGTGCGCACCGGCTTCGGCAACAACAATGTCGATCACTGCACGCGGCTGTGCCACGCCTCTTCGGTCGCAGCCCTACTGGAGGGCTTGGGCTCGGGCGCGGTGACGGCGACGTTCACCGAATGCGAAAGCTCCGACGTGATCGTGGTGATTGGCGCCAATCCGACGGAAAACCATCCGGTCGCGGCGACCTATTTCAAGCAGGCCGCCAAGCGCGGCGCGACGCTGATCGTGATGGACCCGCGCGGCCAAGCGCTGAAGCGGCATGCAACGCATATGCTGGAATTCGCCATCGGGACCGACGTGGCGCTGCTCAATGCGCTGCTCAACGTGATCGTCACCGAGAAGCTGTATGACGAGCAGTATATCCAGACCTATACGGAAGGCTTTGCCGCGCTCGCCGCGCATGTAATTTCGTTCACGCCGGAGGCGATGGCCCCGATCTGCGGCGTCGATCCGCAAACGCTGCGAACGGTCGCCCGCACTTACGCCCGCGCCGAGCGCGCGATCATCTTCTGGGGCATGGGCATCTCGCAGCACACGCACGGCACCGACAATGCGCGCTGCCTGATCGCGCTCGCGCTGATCTGCGGCCATGTCGGGCGGCCGGGCACCGGGCTGCATCCGCTGCGCGGGCAGAACAACGTGCAGGGCGCCTCCGACGCGGGTCTCATCCCGATGTTCTTTCCCGATTACAAATCGGTCGAGGATGCGGACTTGCGCAAGCGGTTCGAGCGCGCCTGGGGCGTACCGCTTGATCCGAAGAAGGGCCTGACCGTCGTCGAGATCATGGATGCGATCCACGCGGGCGACATCAATGGCATGTACATCATGGGCGAGAACCCGGCGATGTCGGACCCTGACCTGAACCACGCGCGTGCGGCGCTCGCCAAGCTCGATCATCTGGTCGTGCAGGACATTTTTCTCACCGAGACCGCCTTCCACGCCGACGTGGTGCTGCCCGCGTCCGCGTGGCCCGAGAAGGACGGCACCGTCACCAACACCAACCGCCAGGTGCAGATGGGCCGCCATGCCCTTCCTCTGCCGGGCGAAGCCAGGCAGGACTGGTGGATCACCCAGGAGATCGCGCGCCGGCTGGGGCTTGCTTGGTCCTATGCGCACCCGCGCGATATCTATGCGGAGATGGCGTCGTTCATGCATTCGCTCGACCACATTGCGTGGGAGCGCGTGGAGCGCGAAAGCGCGGTCACCTATCCGACCGACGGGCCGGACCAGCCCGGCCATGCGGTCGTGTTCGCCGACGGTTTTCCGCGCCCGAACCGGCTCGCCAAGCTCGTCGCGGCAAAGGTGCTGCCCCCCGACGAAGGGCCGGACGCCGATTACCCGTTCGTCCTCACCACCGGCCGTCAGCTCGAGCACTGGCACACCGGCGCGATCAGCCGCCGCGCGGAAACGCTCGACTTAATCGAACCAAGCGCAGTCGCTTCCCTGTCGCGCGGAGAGATCGCACGCCTCGGCGTCGCCCCGGGCGAGCGCATCCGCGTCGCCACGCGCCGCGGAGCGATCGAGCTTGCGGTCCGCCAGGACGACGCCATTCCGGACGGGGTCGTATTCATCCCCTTCGCCTTTGTGGAGGCCGCCGCGAACCTGCTCACCAATCCGGCGCTCGATCCGTTTGGAAAGATTCCGGAATTCAAGTACTGCGCGGCCAGGGTGGAGCGGGTCTGCGAGGGAATTCCCGCGGAGTAGGGTAGGCGAATTAGCAAAATTACGGTCGCTGGCACAACGGGACGGCGAATACTGCTGTATCCTCATGGTGAGGAGCGCAGCGAAGCTGCGCGTCTCGAACCATGCATCCTTCGAGACGCCCGCTAAGCGGGCTCCTTAGGATCAGGGCTCGGAGCGCTCAGAGCCGCGCTCCCCCAACATCCGACCTCTTCCCCGATGGGAGAGGCGAACTCAAGCCCATCCGCGCCTGCCCCCACTTGCTTTTGCCGGGCCGCCCCGCCATGGTCCGCCGTCATGGACGATAGAACCGCTTCCCCGATCTCCGATTCCTCGATCTCCGCCGCTGTCGCCGCTTGCGGCGCAGCTCCCGACCTCACCGGCGTGGTGCGCCACGACTGGACGCGCGAGGAAATCCGCGCCCTGTTCGATCTGCCGTTGCCCGACCTCATTTATGCCGCGCAGCGCATCCACCGGCTGCATTTCGACCCGCGCGAGGTGCAAATTTCGACGCTGCTCTCGGTGAAGACCGGCGGCTGCGCCGAGGATTGCGGCTACTGCCCGCAGAGCGCGCATCACCATGCCGGCGTCAAGGCCGAGAAGCTGATGGCGGTCGACGCCGTGCTGGCGGAAGCCAAGGCCGCCAAGGCTGCTGGCGCGAGCCGGTTCTGCATGGGGGCGGCCTGGCGCTCGCCCAAGGATCGCGATCTCGACGACATCTGCGCGATGGTCGAGGGCGTGCGCGAACTCGGCCTCGAGACGTGCATGACGCTCGGCATGCTCACCCGCGCGCAGGCGCAGCGGCTGAAGGATTTCAGGGCTCGATTATTACAACCATAATCTCGACACCTCGCCGGAATTCTACGGAAACATCATCACGACGCGGACCTACCAGGACCGGCTCGACACCCTCGCGCATGTGCGCGAGGCCGGCATTCATGTGTGCTGCGGCGGCATCGTCGGCATGGGGGAGACGCGCGAGGACCGCGTCGGCATGGTCGAGGCGCTGGCGAACCAGCCGGAGCAGCCGGAATCGGTGCCGATCAATCTGCTGGTGAAGGTCGAAGGCACGCCGCTCGCGAATGTCGCGGAAATCGACAAGTTCGAGTTCGTGCGCACGGTGGCGGTCGCCCGCATCACCATGCCGGCTTCGGTGGTGCGGCTGTCCGCGGGCCGGGAGGAGATGAGCGAGGAGATGCAGGCGCTCTGCTTCATCGCCGGCGCCAACTCGATCTTCTACGGGCCGAAGCTGCTCACCACGCCCAACCCTGCGCCCGATCGCGACATGCAGCTGCTGGCGAAGCTCGGCCTCAAGCCGATGGCGTGACGATTCCGCCGGACGGCTCGACAAAAGGCTCGCGCCCAATTCAGCGTGCAAGGGATTGGTAGATCATCCAACCGGCCAGTGTCAGGGATACGATCCAGATACAGGCAATGACGAACGCTGCGGGGCGGCTCACGGGACGGTCCTGCGCTGCGGCGGCCAACTCGCGGTGTTCGGCCATGATGTCCGGAGGGATCAGTCGGATGACCAGCAATATTCCGAGCGGCAGGATGATGAGGTCGTCGAGATAGCCCAAAACGGGGATGAAATCGGGAATGAGATCGATCGGCGACAGGGCGTAGCCGGCGACGGCCAGGGCCAGGGCCTTTGCGTACCACGGCACGCGAGGATCGCGGGCGGCGAGATAGAGAGCGTGCACGTCGCGTTTGATGACCCTCGCCCAACCTTTCAGCCTGCGTCTCATTTCCGAGCCATCACCGAACTGGATTGCCGCGTATGTCGGTTCGCGGCGGCCCCATGAAGGTGGATCATTATCGAACCCGCTTATACCGAGGATCACGCCTCCGAACTCTCCGCGGCGTCATTGCCGGGCTTGACCCGGCAATCCATCCTTCTGAGATAACTCGGCTTTTTAAGATGGATGCGCGAGTCAAGCCCGCGCATGACGAGTCAATGATCGCGAGGACGCGTATTACTCCCTCCCGTTGCGGGCCTCGCCATATCGCAGCACCTGCACCTTTTCCAGCGTGACGAGGCCGCTCGGCATCATCGTGTCAAGCACGGGCAGGAAGGTGTCGATCTTTTCCTGCGTATCGACGATCTCGATCACCAGCGGCAGGTCCTGGGCAAGCCGCAGGATCTTGGTCGTATGCAGACGACTGGCATGGCCGAAGCCGACCGATCCGCGCAGCACCGTCGCGCCGGCCAATGCATCTCGCGCGCCTTGAGCACGATCGCCTCGTAAAGGGGGCGGTGTTCGAACCGGTCATCCTCGCTGACAAAGATGCGCAGCAACATGGCGTCGCGCGGAAGCGTCATGGCTCATATCCACTTCATCGAATTGAGGGCGGCGGCCGCTACGTAGCCGGCCCATACCGCCACCAGGCATAGCACGACGGAGCCCACGATATTTCCGCCGGCGCGCAGCCACTCGCCCTCCTGCACCAGGTTGAGCGTCTGGATGCTGAAGGAGGAGAAGGTCGTATAGCCGCCGCAGAAGCCGATCATCACGAACTGCCGCGCGGTCGAACTCACGAAGACGCGTCCGTCCGGGCCGGTCAGCGTCGCAAAGAAGCCGATGATGAACGAGCCGACGACGTTGACGATCAGGGTTCCCCACGGGAAGGTCTCGCCGATCGTGCGGGCCGCGACGCCCGAGCACCAGAAGCGGGCGACGCCGCCGAGCGCGCTGCCGATTGCGATCCACAGATAGGCCATCATTTGCGTCATCCCGAACCAAGAAAAAACCGCCCCTGCGGCGGCTCGGGAACGCACTCCCGCCGCCCGTCAGCGGCAGGAGTCATCAGCCTGTTCAGGCGGTTTCGGGGGACCCCATCCCCATCGGCGCGACCTTAGCGGCATCGACCCTGCAAGGTCAACCGGACGGGGCCATAGCGTCATGCCGCAGGATGCGCTCCTGCAAAGCTGCTTCGGTATGGCTCCCGCCCCGCGTGGCTCGCGGCACGCAAGACGATCGGCAAGGCGGCCCTTGGATGCCAAGGCAAATGTTGCCGGGCGATTATTCGTTCGCCGGCTGGATCGCTGTTATCTGTCAAGCTTACGTGAATGCGGGTTCCCTGCAAAATCGCGCTTCAGCGCGCACCAGTCGTCTTCTATGATCCGGTCGTCGAAACAAGCTTGGAAGTAGCGACGTATGAATGAGACGCGCACGCGCATCGTCGCGGTCGGCGAAGTGATGCTCGAACTTGCGCGTGGCGCCGACGGGCGCTTTTCCCTCTCCTGCAGCGGCGACACCTTCAACACGGCGGTTTATCTGGCTCGCGCGGGCATCGATGCGGCGCTTGCGACCGCGCTCGGCGACGACATCCATTCGGATCGCATTCTCGCTTTGGCGGCGACGGAAAAGGTGAGATGCGACCTCGTCTTGCGAAGGGCGGGGAGACTGCCGGGCCTCTGTCTCGCGGACAACGATTCGCGCGGGGCGCGTCTTTTCCACTATTGGCGCGAGGCGGCTCCCGCGCGCGAGCTGTTCGAGTTTTCCGAATGGCCGCGCATCGCCGAAGGCCTGCTTGCCGCGCGCATGATCTACTTTTCGGGAATTACGCTGTCGCTCTACGCGAGCCCCGGCCTCGGGCGCTTTCTTGCAACCATCGAGCTTGCGCGAGAGAAGGGGGTCAAGATCGCCTTCGACGGCAATTTCCGGCCGCACGGCTGGACCGGCGATATCGGGCGGGTAAGAGCGGTGTATCTCGAGACGCTCAAGCGCGTCGACGTGGCGCTGCCTTCGTTCGACGACGAGGCGGTGCTGTGGGGCGACGCCAGTCCGGAGGCGACGGTCGATCGGCTGCAAGCGTTCGGCATCGGGGAAATCGTGGTGAAGAACGGGCCGAACGGCGCGCTCGTCGCGTCATCGGGGCGGCGCGAGCTTGTGCCTGTACCGGAGGTGATCGAGCCGGTCGATCCGACGGCGGCGGGCGACGGGTTCAACGCCGGGTATCTTGCCGAGCGGCTGCGCGGCCAAAAACCGCTGGAAGCGGCGATCGCGGCGCACCGCCTCGCCGGCCAGGTGATCCGTCACCGTGGTGCGATCATGCCGCGCCCGGACGCGGCTGTTCACTGAGATTCCCCGCCGGCTTTTCGGCTTTTGCGCGCCGCCGCCGTTGACGCGACGCGACGGCCTGCAGTTCGCCGACAATCCCGCGACGGAACAAGAGAACGGCCACGACGAACACCGCGCCCTGGATCACCAGCACCCATTCGCCGAAAATGGACAGGTAATGCTGCATCGTCGCAATGACGGCTGCGCCGACGATCGGGCCGAACACGGTTCCCATACCGCCGACCAGCGTCATCAGCACCACCTCGCCCGACATTTGCCACTGCACGTCGGTGAGCGAGGCGAGCTGGAACACGATCGACTTGGTGGCGCCGGCGCAGCCCGCGAGCGCCGCGGAAAGGACGAAGGCGATCAGCTTGAAGCGATCGGTGGCGTAGCCGAGCGAGATCGCGCGCGGCTCATTCTCGCGGATCGCCCTCAGCACCTGGCCGAAGGGCGAGTGAATGGCGCGGTGGATGATAAGAAACCCGGCCGCGAAGATGGCGAGCACGAAATAATAGAGGACGAAGTCGTCGCGGATGTCGAGCAGCCCGAACACCGGACGGCGCGGGATGGCCTGAATGCCGTCCTCGCCGCCGGTGAACTTCGCCTGAACGCAGAAGAAGAACACCATCTGCGCGAGCGCGAGCGTCACCATGGCGAAATAGATGCCCTGCCGACGAATGGCGATCGCTCCGACGATCAGGCCCATCAGCGCCGCGACCGCGGTGCCAGCGAGAATCGCAAGCTCGGGGGTCAACGGCGGCAGCGGAATGGTGATCCACGACCACGAGCCGAACCAATAGGGCAGGCTGATCGTCCCGATCTTGGTCAGGTGCCCCGTGACATAGGCGGCGAAGCCGAAAAACATCGCATGGCCGAAGGAAAGCAGGCCCGTGTAACCGATCAGCAGATTGAAGGCGAGCGCGAACAAGGCGAAGCACAGCACGTTCATCAGGAAGATCGGATAGACCGCGAGCGGAGCGGCGATCGCGACCGCGACCAATGCGGCGAACAGCGGCAAGTCGCTGGTCGCGTTCCGGCGGGCGTGCGCTTGCTTGCTCATTTCGGCGTTCCGAACAGGCCTTCGGGCCGAACCATCAGCACGATGGCCATGATGACGAAGATGACGGTGTTGGAAGCCTCTGGGTAGAAGACCTTGGTGAGGCCTTCGATAAGGCCGAGTCCGAAGCCCGTGACGATCGAACCCATGATCGAGCCCATGCCGCCGATCACGACCACGGCGAACACGACGATGATGAGGTTCGATCCCATGGTCGGGTTCACCGTGTAGATCGGCGCGGCCAGCACGCCGGCGAGCGCCGCGAGCGCGACGCCGCCGCCATAGGTGAACGTGATCATGCGCGGCACGTTGATGCCGAAGGCCTGCACGAGATCGGGCCGTTCGGTGGCCGCGCGCAGATAGGAGCCGAGCTTCGTCTTTTCGATCAGATACCAAGTGGCGAGACAGATCACGAGCGAGAAGACGACGACCCAGCCGCGATACCACGGCAGGAACATGAAGCCGAGATTCTGGCCGCCGGGAATCGGATTGGTATAGGGCAGCCCGGAAGCGCCGAACCGCTGCCGAAACAGCCCTTCGATGATGAGCGCGAGGCCGAAGGTCAGCAGCAGCCCGTAAAGATGGTCGAGGTGATAGAGCCGCGAGATGAGGAGGCGCTCGATCACGATGCCGCTCGCGCCAACGATCAGCGGCGCGAGCGCCAGCGCCCCCCAATAGGGCACGCCGAGATATTGCAGCAGCATCCACGCCGCGAACGCGCCCATCATGTATTGAGCGCCGTGCGTGAAATTGATGACGTTCATCAAACCGAAAATGACGGCCAGGCCGAGCGACAACAGCGCGTAGAACGCTCCATTGATCAGCCCGAGAAGAAGCTGACCCATCAGCGCCTGGGGCGCAACGCCCAGCAGCTCGAACATCGTCCCCGCCCTTCTGCGCAATTGGCCCTGCCGCATTCGCGGCGGCAGGGCCGGTCTAGCCTTATTGCGTCTTCACGAGCGGGCAGCCGCCGTCGGCCAGCGGTCGGAATGCTTCCGCCGCTGGGATCACGGCGCGGACCTTGTGGTAGTCCCACGGTCCCTTGCTTTCGCTGGGCTTCTTGACCTCGACCAGCAGCATGTCGTGGATCTTGCGGCCGTCCTGGCGGATGCTGCCTTTGCCGAACAGCTTGTCGTCGGTTTGCATGTCTTTCATCTTGGCGACCACCTTGGCGCCGTCCGCGTCGCTGCCGAGCGCGTGCACCGCCTTGAGATAATGCATCACCGCCGAATAGACGCCGGCCTGCACCATCGTGGGGTGGTTGCCCTTGTTGGCGGCCGCGAACTCCTTTGCGAAGGCGCGGTTATTGTCGTTCGCGTCCCAATACCAGGCTTCGGTGAAGACTAGGCCCTGTGCGGTCTGCAGTCCAAGCGAGTGCACGTCCGTGATGAAAACGAGCAGCCCGGCGAGGTTCTGACCGCCCTGCACGATGCCGAACTCGGACGCCTGCTTGATCGAGTTGATGGTGTCCGCGCCCGCATTGGCAAGCCCGATAACCTTGGCTTTCGAACCCTGCGCCTGCAACAGGAACGAGGAGAAGTCTTGCGCCGGGAACGGATGGCGCACTTTGCCGAGCACCTTGCCGCCGAGCTTTTCCACGACCGCAGCGGTGTCACGCTCGAGCGCATGGCCGAAAGCATAGTCGGCGGTCAGGAAGTACCAGGTATCGCCGCCCTGCTTCACCAGCGCGCCGCCGGTGCCATTGGCGAGCGCCCAGGTGTCGTAGGTCCAGTGAATGAGATTGGGCGTGCATTCCGCGCCGGTCAGCTCGGAGGCGGCGGCGCCTGAATTGAGGAAGACCTTGTTCTTTTCCTTGGTGAGCTGGCTGACCGCCTTCGCCACGGAGGTGGTCGGCACGTCGACGATCATGTCGACTCCGTCGACGTCGTACCACTTGCGCGCAATGCCGGCGCCGATGTCAGCCTTGTTCTGATGGTCGGCGAACACGATTTCGATCTTGTCGTGGCACTTGTTCGCCTTGCAGAAGTCCTCGACCGCCTTCTTGGCCGCCCACACCGAGCCCTGGCCCGACAAGTCCGAGTAGGTGCCGGACTGGTCGTTGAGGACGCCGATCTTGATGACGCCGTCGGTGTATTCGGCGGCGTTGGCGCCGAAGCTTGCGGCGAGGCTCACGATCCCCGCTAGAAGGAAGCTGCTAGCACGCATGTGTGTCTCCTTGCGTTTTCGCTGAAATCAAACCCCCAGATAGCGTTCGAGCTTCGCCTTGTTCTCGGCGAGCCGCTCATTCTCGATCAGGTCGACCACCTTGCCATGCTCGACCACGTAATGGCGGTCGGCGACCGTCGAGGCGAAGTGGAAGTTCTGCTCGACCAGCAGAACGGTAAAGCCTTTGGCCTTCAGGGTGCGGATGATCTCGCCGATGTGCTGCACAATGACGGGCGCAAGTCCTTCGGTGGGCTCGTCGAGCAGCAGCAATTCGGCGCCGGTGCGCAGAATGCGGGCGATCGCGAGCATCTGCTGCTCGCCGCCCGACAGCTTGGTCCCCTGGCTCGTCTCACGCTCCTTGAGGCGGGGAAACAGGGCGAGCACCTCGTCGGTCGAAAGCCCGCCGGACTTCACGACCGGCGGCAGAAGCAAGTTCTCGCGCACGTTCAGACTGGAGAAGATGCCGCGCTCCTCCGGGCAGTAGGCGACCCCGAGACGCGCGATATGGTTCGAGGTGAATGCGATCGTTTCGTGGCCGTCATACACGACGGAGCCGCGGCGCAACCGCACGATGCCCATGATTGCGCGCATGGTCGTGGTCTTGCCGGCGCCGTTGCGTCCGAGCAGCGTCACCACCTCGCCCTTGGCGACGGAAAACGTCATCCCGTGCAGGATATGGCTCTCGCCGTACCAGGCGTTCAGCTGCTCGACCGCCAACAGCGCGCCGTTCGCCTCAGGCATGCGCCGCCTCCGCCGCGCTTGCCGCGGGAGCTCCCGTCCCCATGTAGGCCTCGACCACCTGCGGGTTCCCGGACACCAGCGAATAGGGCCCTTCCGCAAGAACCTCGCCGCGCGCCAGCACGGTGATCGTATCGGAGAGATCGGCCACCACCGACAGATTGTGCTCGACCATCAGCACGGTGCGCGTTTTCGCCACCCGCTTGATGAGCGCCGAGATGCGGCCGATGTCCTCGTGGCCCATGCCGGCCATCGGCTCGTCGAGCAGCAGCATTTCCGGATCGAGCGCGAGCGTGGTCGCGATTTCCAGGGCGCGCTTGCGGCCGTAGGGAAGCTCGACTGCCTCGATATCGGCGAGATCGGCGAGACCGACATCATCGAGCAATTCGAGGGCGCGGTCGTGCAGGACATCGAGCGAGCGTCCCGAGCGCCAAAAATGGAAGGAGGTGCCGAGCGGCCGCTGGAGGGGCACCAGTACGTTCTCCAAGACCGTCATATGCGGGAAGGTTGCCGAGATCTGAAAGGAACGCACCAGCCCCAAGCGGGCGACTTCGGCCGGCTGCAGCCGCGTGATGTCCTTGTCCTTGAAGCGAATGGCGCCTGCGGTCGGCTGGTGAAACTTGGTGATGAGATTGAAACAGGTGGTCTTGCCGGCGCCGTTTGGTCCGATGAGCGCATGGATGGTTCCGCCCCGGACCTGGAGATTGACATTGTTGACGGCGCGGAAACCGGCAAATTCCTTGGTCAGAGCGCTCGTCTCGAGAATGATGTCGGCGGCCATATTCAGATCTTAAGCGGCAAGGAAGGCATCGGCTTCTCAGCGATCGGCCCGCAACGCTCACTGCCCCGACGGCGGGACGGCGGTCGGCTCGGCTGTCAGGCTCAAGGGCGAACGGGCCAGTAGATTGGGGGGCGTGGCTCCGGTCCGATATTGTACGGCGACGGTGCCGCTCTTAACGGCGTCGTCCATGCGTCTCCTCCGCAAATCTTTGGCCGGTTTTCGCCCCCGAACCCGGCTTTCTCGTTTCAGTCTGCGCTTTTCAACAATTTAGGGCAAGGATAAGGCCCGCTGGGAACGCCCAGGCGGCCCCAATAGCACAGGCCGTCTGAATTATAAATCATCGCACCGTGATTATACTGCCGCGATGACACCGCCCAACCCGCGCAAACGGCCGGGCTAGTCTGCGCGGTGTTGTCGCACGCAGCCGCCGCATCAGCGCATGGCGGCGAGCTTTTCTCCAAGCCGTAGCCCCCATGCAAAAATGGTCAGCGACGGATTGACCCGGCTCGTGCGCGGCAGCACGCTTCCGTCCGAGACGTACAATCCCTCCATGCCGTGCACCTTGCCGAGCGGATCGACCACGCTCTTTGCCGGGTCGCTGCCGGTGACGAGCGTGCCGACGGCGTGCGCGGTGCCGGCGAGTCCGGTCCACCGGCTCGTTCCTAAGAAGCCCGCATGCCGGAGCCCGCGCTCGAAATCGTGAATGCTCGCCTCGTGCTCGTCGACCGACGGCTTGATGCGGTCGAGTTCGTAATCGAGGATCGGGCGGCTGCCGCGGTTGGATAGCACCCGGTTGTCGGGGCTCGATCCGTCCTCGGTCGTCATCCAGAAGCCGAGCGCGCGCTTGCCGATCATGTCGGTGAAGAACTCGGGCGTCGCGGCCGGCAGCTGCGTCGCGAGCAGTTCGCCGTCGATCCAGCCAAGACACTGTACGGTCGAGTGCGGGTATTTGTCGTTGTAGAAAATGGCCGTCTTGCGCAGCACGTCGGTATCGCGGAAGGTCGAGAAGACCATCAGCGCGCTGTTGATGTGCATACGGAAATTGCGGCCGACGAGCGCCGAGCCGGGCAATCTGGCGGCGAGCCCGGTGGCGGCGAAATAGTCCTCGAGCAGACGCGGCGAAGTCATCGCGCCGCAGGCGAGAATGACCTTGCCCGCACGATAGTAGCCGCCGTCTGCGCAGATGACGCCTTCGACCTTCTCAGGCGTATCGCTCGCATGCAGGAAGCCGGTAACCTCCTTGTCGAGCACGAGGCGGAAATTGGGTTCGTTCTCGATCGGCTTGATGAAGCATTCCTCGGAGTCGCCCTTGTATCCCGCCACCGAGGCATAGCCGTCGAAGTGCTTCGCCTCCCGCGGGTCTTTGACGATCTCGGGCTTGAGGCCGAGCGGCAGCGGCTCGCAGCGCCAGCTGGGATCATAGGCGATGATCTTGTCGATCACCGACTGCAGTTCGGGCTCGTTCTTGAAGTGGTTGACATGGAGCATCCGCTCCGCGTCGGCGTAATGCGCCTCGAGTTCGGACAAGCCGAACGGCCAGCCAAGGCAGAGGAACGCGGGATCCGGCTCGAACTCGCGCGCGATAAACCGCAGCAGCGCGGCCCCGTACCACTTGGTCTTGCCGCCGAGATTGTAATGCTCACCGTTCGGGAGGAATGGCTTACCGTGCCCGTCCTGCCATTCCGTCTTGTTGGAGAAGCGTCCCTCCTTGAACACGATCGCCGTCGACAGCGTCGAAGCGTCGAGCGGCAAACGATGCCCCTTCTCGAGCAAGAGCACGCGCTTGCCCGCCTTGACCAGCTTGTAGGCCGCGGCGCCGCCGCCGGCGCCGCTGCCGATCACGATCACGTCCCAATTCTCAGGCATCGGCCGGGTGTCCCTGTTCGGCTGCCGGCGGCTCGAAGCCGCAATGGATGCAGCGGGTCGCGTGGTTGGGGTTGAGCTTCGGCTGGCTGAATTCGTTCGGCATGCCGAGCAGGTAATTGTGCACGAAGACGGCTGTGAGCATACCCGCGGGCGGCGCCACGAGATAGATCCAGAACGCCGTCCAGGTGCCCGACGGCAGCGCCGAAGCGAAGCTGCGCGCGGGATTCATGCCGAACCCGGAATAGGGCGACTCGTACAGCACATACAGAAAGATCAGGCAGCCGGCGGCGACGCCGGTTAATTGGTCGAAGCGCGAATTGAGCATCACCGTGACGACGTACATCAGGATGAAGGCGATGATCAGCTCGCTGAGCAGCGCGGCGAACGCGCCGTCCGGTCCGGGAACGGTCGCCGCCCAGTTCGCCTGCGGGTCGGCGAGCAGGCCCGCGGTCAAGAAGTAGCTCAAGACCGAGCCGCCGACTCCGCCGATGAACTGGAACAGCGCGTAGTAGACCGCGTCAACGGTGTTGATCTTGCCCATCACCCAAAAGGACAACGTAAAGGCTGGGTTCATGTGCGCGCCCGAACGCTTGCCCCAGGGCGAGTAGATAATGGCGGCGGCGGTGCCGGCCATCGCCAGCGCCATCAGCGCGCGCTTCCAGAACTCGTTCTCGATGAGGTGGAAGGCCGGCGAGCGCGGATCGTACAGGAGAACGGTCGCCACGCTCGCCGAGACCATGAACATGCCGAGCGCCCAGCCCTCGATCGCGTATTCCGGCCAGTGCCGGCGGAGCGCCGCAAGCGGGCCGAGGGCAGGAACCGGCATGGGAGATCAGCCTCCGGTGGCGAAGCCGGGGTAGCAGGTCATGCCGCCGTCGACGAAAACGGTGATGCCGGTGATGTAGTCGGCGAGGTCGGAGGCGAGGAACACGGCCACGTTGGCGATGTCCTCCGGCTGGCCGATCCGCTTGTAGGGAACAAGCGTCATCAGCGCGGCGTAGGCCTCCGGCGTATCCCATGCGTTGGTGTTGATCGGCGTGCGAATCGCGCCCGGGCCGATCGCGTTGACGCGGATGCGGGCGGGAGCAAGCTCCTGCGCCAGCGTTTTCATCATCATGTGGATGCCGCCCTTGGAGGTGGCGTAGTTGACGTGTCCAGCCCACGGGATCACCTCGTGCACCGAACTCATGCAGACGATCTTGCCCGCGGCGACCGACACTTCCTTGCGCACCCCGCGGCGCAGGAATTCCTTGGCCGCGGCGCGGGCGCACAGCCATTGACCCGTCAGGTTGACGTTCAGCACGGTGTTCCACTGCGCCATGGTCATGTTGACTAACGCAGAGTCGCGTTGCAGGCCGGCGTTCGCCACCAGAATGTCGAGCGTGCCGAATTCTCCGATCGCCTGCTTGAACATCGCATCGACTTCGGCCTCGTTGGAGACGTCCGCCTTGATGGCGATACCCTTGCGACCCTCCGCCTCGATGGCCTTGATCACCTCATCGGTTTCGCCGGTCACGTAATTGACCACCACGTCCGCGCCGGCGCGCGCGAGGCCGATCGCGCACGCCTGACCGATGCCGGAATTGGCGCCGGTCACCAGCGCTTTCTGCCCGACCAGCAGTTTCGGCATATTCTTGTAATTCGGCAGGTCGTTGTTGAACGGCGTTGCGGCGGTCGGTGCAGCCATGGCTCCCATCCTTCGTTTTAGTGAGTCGCGCCCGCAGGCGCGGTTCTGCGGTTGCTCGCCTGCACGCGCTACGGCTTCGGCGTATACAGCTCGTCAATCAGATTGGCGACCAGGCCGGTCCAGCCGGTCTGGTGGTTGGCGCCCACGCCGCGCCCGTTGTCGCCGTCGAAATACTCGTGAAACCAGACATAGTCCTTGAACTGCGGATCGGTCTGCAGCTTTTCGTAGCCATTGTAAACCGGCCGCCGGCCCTGCGCATCGCGCAGGAAGATGCGGGTCAGCCTCGTGCGCAATTCATTCGCCACCTCGTTCAGGCTCAGCATCTGGCCGGAGCCGACGGGACATTCGACGCGGAAGTCGTCGCCGTAGAACGAGCCGAATTTGCGCAGGCTTTCGACCATCAGGAAGTTGACCGGCATCCAGATCGGCCCGCGCCAGTTGGAGTTGCCGCCGAACAGATCGGAATCGGATTCGGCCGGCGTGTATTTGACTTCGGCGCTGTAGCTACCGGATTTGAACACGTAGGGTTCGTCAAGATAGACCCGCGAAATCGCCCGCACTCCGTAGGGCGAGAAAAACTCCTTCTCGTCGAGCATGCGTTCGAGCACCCGCTTCATCCGGTACGCGCGGGCGATCGAGAACAGCCGCCGCCGCTCGTTGCCCACGGTCTCCGGGCGGGATATCAGGTGGGCGAGATCGGGGCGATGCGACAAGTACCACTGCATGCGCTGCATGAAGGCGGGCGCACCCTTGAGGAGGTTCTCGTCGATCGACTCGACGGCGAAGAGCGGGATCAGACCGACGATCGAACGCAACCTGACCGGCACCTTCTCGCGAGAGGGAAGGATCAGCCAGTCGTAATAGAACTTGTCCTGGTCGTCCCACAGGCCGAGACCCTCATTGCCGATATTGGTCATCGCGCCGCCGATCAGGAGGAAATGCTCGAAGAACTTCGAAGCAATATCCTGGTAGGCGGGATCCTCCTGCGCGAGCTCGAGCGCGATGCGCATCATGTTGAGACAGAACATCGCCATCCACGAGGTCCCGTCCGACTGCGTGAGGACTCCCTTGACCGGCAGCGGCTTGGAGCGGTCGAACACGCCGATATTGTCGAGCCCCAGAAATCCGCCCTGGAAGATATTGTGGTCATAGGGGTCCTTGCGATTGACCCACCAGGTGAAATTGAGCAGCAGCTTGATGAACACGCGTTCGAGGAACTCGCGGTCCTTCTTGCCGGTGCGCTGCGCATCGGTGTCGTAGACGCGCAGCGCCGCCCACGCGTGCACCGGCGGATTGACGTCGGAGAAATTCCACTCGTAGGCGGGAAGCTGCCCGTTCGGATGCATGTACCACGGGCGGCACAGGAGGATGAGCTGCTCTTTGGCGAAGGTCGGATCGACCAGCGAGAGCGTCACCAAGTGGAATCCCCAGTCCCATGCGGCGAACCACGGGTACTCCCACTTGTCCGGCATGGCGATGATGGCCGCCGTGTCGAAGTGGGTCCAGTCCGCATTGCGGCCGCAGCGGCGGATCGAGGGCGGCTGCGGCTCGGTCGCATCGCCCTTGAGCCACTCGGAGACGTCATAGGCATAAAATTGTTTCGACCACAGCATGCCGGCGAAGGCCTGCCGCTGCACCCGGCGCGCATCGATGTCGTGAATATTGCTCTGCAGGTCATCGTAAAAGGAATCCGCCTCGGTGAGGCGCTGCTGCAGGGTCTGATCGAAGTCGGCGAAGGCGTTGGGATTGACGTCGCCCGGACTGAGACGGACACGAACGACGAACTTGCCTCCCGCCGGGATCGTCGGCGCATAGAGGCCGGCCGCCTTGGTCCCGGCCTTGGACGGGTTCACCGCGTTCACGTCGCGGTGGATGACGAAACTGTTGAAGGCGTCCTTGAAGAAGCCCCGCGCGCCGGTGCTGTACAGCCGCGCCGTGTTGGTCTCGTTCTCGCAGAACAGAAGCCTGTCCGGCTTGTCGAAATGAAGGGTGAACCTCCCAAGCGAGGCGTGATCCACCGCGACCGCGCTGTTCGACAGCGCTTTCAAGGAAGGCTTTTTGGCGTCGGTGAACCAAGTCCAGGTGTTGCGAAACCAGCCCTGCGGCAGGACCGTGAGCCATGCGGGCTTTCGTCCGCGATTGATGACGGTGATCTGCATGAGGATGTCGTCGACATCGGCCTTGGCGTATTGGATGTCGACGTCGAAATAGGCGTCGTCGTTGAATATCCCGGTGTCGACCAGCTCGAACTCGGGCTTCAGTCTGCCGCGGCGGCGGTTCTCGTCGATGAGCCATAAATAGGGGAAGGCGGCCTGCGGGTATTTGTAGAGCATCCGTGCGTAGGAATAGGTCGGGGTCGCATCGAGGTAATAGTAGACCTCCTTGACGTCTTCGCCGTGATTGCCTTCGCCATTGGTGAGCCCGAACAGCCGTTCCTTCAGGATCGGATCCGCGCCGTTCCACAGAGCGACGCCGAGACACAGGGTCTGGCGCTCGTCGCAAAAGCCACCAAGGCCGTCTTCGCCCCAGCGGTAGGCGCGGCTGCGCGCATGGTCGTGCGGAAAATAATTCCAGGCGTCGCCATTCGCGCTGTAGTCCTCGCGCACGGTGCCCCACTGGCGCTCGCTGACATAGGTTCCCCAGCGCCGCCAGGCCTTCTTGCCGGCGTTCGCCTCGCGCAAGCGTTTGACTTCCCCATCGCGTCCCGGCTTTCTCAATCCACGCATGCTGCTAAGCCCCTTGCACCGCGTCCATGTGCGGCAATCCTAGACAGATTCGCGCGCGCTAGCGGACGGGAAAATCATAGCTGCGGAGCGGCGCGGTCGCGCCGGTGAAATCGAAGTGCCACCACTCCAGAGAATAATTGCGAAATCCTTCCGCCGCGAGCGCGCGCCGCAGCAGGTCGCGATTGGCGCGGGCCTCCGTGTTCACGCGCGGACTGGCCGTGGCGGAGCGCGGCGAGGAACAATCATAGGCCGTGCCGAAATCGAGGCTCGATTCGCGCGCGCGGGCTGCAAAAGGGCCGTCACAGGGGCCGGCGTCGGTCGGCGTCGGCAGGTCCTTTTCGTCGGCGCGCACGAGCCCGATATCGACCGCGATGCCGAGCGAGTGGCGCGAGCGTTTGGCGAGGTAGCCGCGCGCGAACTGCTCCGCCTTGGGAATGTGCGGGGAGAAGATGCGCGCCATCCAGTCGGGCTCCGGGCTCTGCGCCCAAGTGATGAAGGAGCGCACCGCGCGCTCGGGACGGTAGCAATCATAGACCTTCAGACTATAGCCTTGCGCGAGCAGGCGCGCCTGCGCCCGCGCCAGCGCCTCCGCCGCGGGCCGCAGCAGGATGCATTCCGCCGCGTCGTAGCCAGGCACGCGCCGACCGGTGAAGTTGAACGGCGTCGCATAGCGCATGTCCTGGCGGATGCTCGGCGCGACGTCGCGCAGACGGGCAAAACCGGCAGGCAGGGGGTCCGGCGCGCGTTGCGGCGTCATAGCGGAAGGTTGAGCCGCTGCGGGTTGTCCAAGAGCGAGTACAGCGAGCAAGTGCGCTGAGGCGATCGTCACAGCTCGGATAAACGCCCCATTCGCTTCTCCCTCCCCCCTTGAGGGGGAGGGTTGGGGAGGGGGGTGCTTGCAGGCTGTCGCGTCTCGAAGTTTACCCCCCTCCCGGACTGCTGCGCGGTCCGACCTCCCCCTCACGGGGGGAGGTGAAGGCAGAGCTGCAACAAAACTCCGCATGCGCGATATCTGTCCCCGAGGAGATCCGCGCATCATCCCACCAGGACGTTCCTGAACTGCCAGGGATCGCTTTCGTCGATGTCCTCGGGGAACAGGCCCGGGCGGTTCGCGAGCGGCGTCCAATCGGTGTAGACCCCGACCACCGGGCCGAGATAAGGCCGCTGCAGTTCGAGGCAACGCGCGAAATCCATGTCGTCGGCCTCGACGATGCCGGCCAGCGGATTTTCGATCGCCCACACCATGCCGGCCATCACCGCGGACGAGACCTGCAGGCCGGTCGCGTTCTGGTAGGGCGCGAGATCGCGCGTCTCGTCGATCGAGAGCTGCGAGCCGTACCAATAAGCGTTCCTGCCATGACCGTAAAGCAGCACGCCGAGTTCGTCGATTCCGTCGATAATCTCGTTCTCGTCCAGAATATGGATGCGATCCTGTCGCTGCCCGGCCTGACCGAACAGCTCGTGCAGCGACAGCACCGCGTCGTTGCACGGGTGATAGGCGTAGTGGCAGGTCGGCCGGTAGAGCACCTGATCGCCTTCGCGCAGGGTGAAATAATCCGCAATCGAGATCGATTCGTTGTGGGTGACCATGAACCCGTACTGCGCCTGCGCGGTCGGCGTCCACGAGCGCACGCGCGTATTGGCGCCGGGCTGGAGCATATAGATCGCCGCGCCGCAGCCGGTCTCATGCGTGCAGCCGTTGGCCGGCATCCACTTCTCGTGCGTACCCCAGCCGAGCTCGGCGGGCTGCATGCCTTCCGAGAGAAAGCCCTCGATCGACCACGTGTTGATGAATGTCCTTTGCGGCTTGGGCAGCTTGGCGCGCTGGGTGTCGCGCTCGGCGATGTGGATGCCCTTGACGCCGAGTCGCATCGCAAGCCGCCCCCACTCTTCGCGCGACTTCGGCGGCTTCGCGGAGTGCCCGAGATCGCCCGCGATGTCCAGCAGCGCCTGCTTGACGAACCATGACACCATGCCGGGGTTGGCGCCGCAGCACGACACGGCCGTAATGCCATCCGGCTTGCGCCGTCGCGCCGCCAGCACGGTTTCACGCAGCATGTAGTTGGAGCGCGCCTCCGTGCTCGCCTTGCGGTCGAAATAGAGGCCGGGCCAGGGCTCCACCACGGTGTCGATATAGAACACGTCGAGCTCTCGGCACAGCTCCATGATGTCGACCGAGGAGGTGTCGACCGACAGATTGACGCAGAAGCCGCGCCCCGGTCCGTCGGTGAGGAGCGGGGTGAGCAGATGGCGGTAGCGGTCCTTGGTGACTGGCTGGTGGATGAAGCGGATGCCGCGCTCGTCAAGGATGTGACGGTCCTTGTCGTCGGGATCGATGACGACCAGCCGGGACTTGTCGAACGTGAAATGCCGCTCGATCAGCGGCAGCGTGCCTTTGCCGATCGAGCCGAACCCGATCATCACAATGGGCCCGTCGATCCGGGCATGCACGGGCCAGGTGGTCATTTTGGGCTCCGACCGTGGGAATGCGGACTGATCGTTGAATTTGTCCCTCCCTTTGGGGTGGGGAGGGGCAGGGGAGGAGTCAGGGGCGGGTAGAAAGGCTTCGCTCGATCAATCAATTCCTCCGAGCCCCGGCATCCGCAAGGGCTAAAGCAGTTCCGTGACAAATAGACGAGCGGCAAGTGCGACGCAAAATCAAGCCGCGCGCGGCAGAGCGGTGGGCGAGCCCGCAACCGACGCGCCGCGGCGGCTGCGCCCGAGGCGGTCGCTCGTTGCGCCGGCGGGCAGAATGAGTCCCCACGCGCCAACGAGCGCGCCGGGCCGAAGCTCGCACGCCAGCAGCCGGTCCGCTTCGCAGGGACCGGGCATCGCGAGCCGGCGCGTCAGATCGGCGGAAAAGCCGAACCGTTCGTAATAGGGGGCGTCGCCCACGAGCAGCACCGCCGCATGCCCGTGTGCGCTGGCTTCGGCAAGCGCGCGCCGCATCAGGAGCCCTCCGATGCCGCACGCGCGCCAGTTGGGATGCACCGCGAGCGGGCCGAGCAGCAAGGCCGGACGCCCCCCGACGTCGACGTGCCACAACCGCACAGTGCCGACACACAGTTCGTCATGGCCGGGCTTGACCCGGTCATCCAACTTGATGATCGAGGATGGATCGCCGGGTCGCGCCGCGCTGCGGCGGCCCGGCGATGACGAGGCTGCAACAGCCGCGACAAAGGACAGCCCTTCCGCCGGGCGGCGGCCGTCGCGCAAGCGCTGGGAGGTCTTCGCAAACCGGCAAGCGCCGAAGGAAAGATCGAGCAGCGCCTCGCGCGCCGGCGCATCCGCAGGTCGCTCGTGACGAATCGTGATCATCAATTTCCCTCCCGTCTGGGAAGTCGCACAGTGAAAGTCGGGCTGAACGGCCGAGAGCGTGTAGATGACCAAGTGGCTGCGCTTCGCTCCAGCCTCCTCCCCCGCGCATCGCGCGGAGGAGGGGGAGAGAACGGCGGTGCGCTCAGATGTGATACGTTTTCAGCGGCGGGAAGCCGTTGAAGGCGACCGCGGCGTAGGTCGCCGTATAGGCGCCCGCGCCCTCGATCAGCACCCGGTCGCCGATCGAAAGGCTGATCGGCAGCTCGTAGGGCTGCCTCTCGTACATCACGTCGACCGAATCGCAGGTCGGGCCGGCCAGCACGCACGGGCCGAGCTTGTCGCCGTCGCGCGGCGTCCTGATCGGGTAGCGAATCGACTCGTCCATCGTCTCGGCAAGCCCGCCGAACTTGCCGATGTCGAGATAGACCCAACGCAACTTGTCCTGCTCGGCCTTCTTGGACACCAGCACGACCTCCGCCTCGATCACGCCGGCATTGCCCACCATGCCGCGGCCCGGCTCGATGATGGTCTCCGGGATGGCGTTGCCGAAATGCTTGCGCAGCGCGCGGAAGATCGAACGGCCATAGCTTTCGACCGGCGGCACGTCGCGCACATATTTGGTCGGGAAGCCGCCGCCGAGATTGACCATGGCGAGCGCGATGCCGCGTTCGGCGCAAGCGCGGAACACCGCCGCCGCCGTCTTCAGCGCCTGGTCCCAGGCTTGCGTCCGGCGCTGCTGCGAGCCGACATGGAACGACACGCCATGCGCCTCGAGCCCGAGCCGGTGGGCGTGCTCGAGCACGTCGGTCGCCATCGCCGGATCGCAGCCGAACTTGCGCGACAGCGGCCATTCGGCGCCGGCGCAGTCGAACAGGATGCGGCAGAACACGCGGGCGCCGGGCGCCGCGCGCGTGATCTTCTCCACTTCGGCCTTGCAGTCGACCGCAAACAGGCGGACGCCGAGCGCATAAGCGCGCGCGATGTCGCGCTCCTTCTTGATCGTATTGCCGAAGGAGATGCGGTCGGGCGTTGCGCCCGCGGCGAGCGCCATCTCGATCTCGGCGACCGAGGCGGCGTCGAAGCAGGAGCCGAGGCCAGCGAGCAGCGACAGCACTTCGGGCGCAGGATTGGCCTTGATCGCGTAATACACGCGCGTGTCCGGCAGCGCGTGGGCGAAGGCAAGATAGTTCTCGCGCACGATGTCGAGATCGACGACGAGGCACGGTCCGTCATCGCAGCGGTTGCGCAGGAACTCGCGGATGCGCTCGGTCATGGCGCTCTCCCCAATAGGCCCATGGGCGGAAGCCGCCCGGCATGAGTGCGGATGCGAAGCTCGCAGCGACGCGCGATGGGGACGCATCGATGCCGAGTGGTTCACACCCGTCCGTGCTGCCTTGGATTGGAAAGGGGAGGTCCCCGATCCGCACGCCCGGCAATGATGAACAAGCCTCTTCGGCGACCCGAGCCGGTGGTGGAAACCGGCAGAGACCAAAAAAGCCCGCTCCGTCGTTGCTTTAAGCCGCGTCCCCCGTGGAGAGCGGGGTGCGCCGGTTTCGCCTCCGGCTGCCGATCAAGTGTTCGGAGCTCAAACGATCCGGCGACCTTACGATCCGAAGATCCTTAATCGTCGTGATCTCGCTCCGGGCGGCTGTCCGGCCTCTTGTCCGGATGCCCACCGACCGACACACGGCCACAGGCACGTGCGAAATTGGGCAAGGTTCAGTTAAGCGATCCGATCCGATTGCGCAAGTTTTTTGCGCGTCGAACTGGTCGCTCTATCAACGAAATGTGTACGAAAAAGTTCGGAAGGAATTAACGCATGTCCAGCCGGCGCTAATCGCGCGTCGTGAACGGCTCGATGCGCATGCTCCCGCGCACGAACTGGATCATCACGTAGAGGCCGAGCAGGAAGAGCAGCGCTTGCAGTCCATAGACGCCGTAGAGGCCGAGGCCGAACAGGTTGGCGATCGCCCAGCCGCCGGCGAAGGCGGCGCCGAACACTTCCGCGCCGATCAGGACGGCGGCGGACAGCACGGTGGTCACGTGCGGCCAGATGATGCGGCTTCGACCTTGGACGGCTGGTTGCGACACGCTGGGCTCCTTTGTGCGCCGGCAATGTCCCCGAAATGGCGCAGCGGATCAAGCCCGCGCGAAAAGCGATCGCCGCGGCTAGCGCATGATGAATTGACTCGGAATCGATCAATCTCGTGCCGTCATCGCCCGCTTTTTGTTCAGTCCGGGGAGATGGCTGACACCTGTTCGGGGAGATGACTGACACTTTTCCGATTGGTCAAGTCGATGGCTGCGATCTGGTGGGCGGCGAAGAAGATGCCGTATTGGCCGTCCGTGGAGAGAGGCCGGATGGCGACGCGCTCGCCGCGGAAGGCTTGTGGAACCGGCCACAGCCGTCCCTTGAAGCTGACGTAGTTCTTGGTGGCAGGGACCGTGCGCACGATCTCATGCTCATCATATTCGATCTGGGGAAGACGATCCGGCATCGCGCGGTCGCTCGGCCGATAGCGGCTTGCCGGCGGCTCTTGGCTCAGCGCCTGGTGCGGCCGTTCGAGATTGTAAACCCCGCGCCATTGATCGAAGGCGCGTTGGACGTCGATGAGCCTGCGGAACGCGCGCATCGCGAACACCTCGGCCTTGAGGGTGCGGTGGAAGCGCTCGTTCTTGCCGCGGCTCTGCGGATGATACGGCCGGCTGTGGATGAGCTTGATGCCGAGCTTGAGCAGCCAGACTCCGAGCCGCGTGAAGTGCTCGCCCGAGGCATCGCCCCAAGGCGAGCCGTTATCGACGAAGAAGCTCTCGGGCAGCCCATAGCGGCGGAACGTCTGCTCCAGATGGCCTTGCACGGTGCGGCCTTGCTCATCGCCGCAGGCCGCAAGGCACAGCGCATAGCGCGAGTGATCGTCCACGATGGTCAGCGGATGGCAGGCCCCGTCGCCGATGAGAGCCACGCGGCCCTTGAAGTCCATCTGCCACAGCAGGTTGGGCGCCTCCCGCTCGAACCGCCGATAAGGCTGGCCGGGCGTCCCGGCCGGCGGTTCGACGCGGCCATGGCGGCGTAAAATCGCATGCGTCGTCGAGCGCGCAGGCGGGGCAAGTCCATCCCGCTCCAGACAGCGAGCGATCTTGCGCGCGCCCCAGGCCGGATGCGCATCGCGCACCGCCAGCACCGCCGCCTCGATCGCGGGCTCGCTGCGGGCCGGGCTCACAAGCGGGCGGCGCGAGCGGTCAGCCAATTCCCGATCGCCCGCAACCCAGCGCCGCAACCACTTGTAGCCCACATCAGGACTGATCCCGAACCGCCGGCACAGTTCCCGTCGGTTGATCCCTTCCTGCATCGCCAATCTCACAAACTCGCGACGCTGCTCCATAACCGACACCTCTTGCCATGGCATGGATCGCCTCCATCGCGGCTGATTCCATGCAATGATGACGTGTCAGCGATGTCCCCGAACACCCGTCAGTCATGTGTCCGGGCTGAACAAAACGCGGGCGATCCAGTAAACGATGCGCTTTCCGAGATTACTGGATGCCCCGCTTCGCGCCACTGCTGTCCGGTTCACGGCTGGAGGGCTGGGAAGGACAACTGGCGCTAATCTTTGATGATGGGCGGGGGCGGATCGAGGAGACGATCGATCGGACGTCGGTGCATCAGGTTGGCGCGGACGAGGCGCGTGAAGGCGAGGAGGCCATGGACGGCGGTTTGCCCCGCATAGGCGAGGCGCAGCAACAAAAAGGCGATGAGGGCGACCGCGATCTGGATGCGCACGGCGTTTTCCGACGATCCGAGGAAGTGCTTGATTTTGAGGGTTTGCTTGACCCAACGGAAAAACAACTCGATCTGCCAGCGGCGTTTGTAGAGCGCGGCGATCTCGTCGGCGCTGGCATCGAGGTCATTGGTGAGGATACGCAAGACCTTGCCGCTTTCGATGCGCAGGCGGATCTCGCGCACCGGGGCCTGGAACGGTTTGGTCCGGCTTGCCGCGAGGCGGGCGGGCAAATAGCCGATGCGGTCGGACAGGATCGTCCCGTCGGTGCACACGCGGTTCTCGGCGACGATGGTGAGGCGGGTATTGGACTTGAGCCGGGTCACGATGCGGCACCCGGCGTCGTCGAGACGCGCCCACCAGGCAAAGTCGTAATAGCCGAGATCGAACCCATAGGTGGCGCCCGGCGCGATCGGCAGAGCTTGGGCGGCGGTGATGTCGTTGATCCGGGCCGGCGTGATCGCGGCGTCGATCGGACCTTCGGCATTGCAATCATAGACGATGTGCAGCTTCGCGCCGCAGACGCCGTTGGAGAAACGCGCCCACAATCGTTGCTGAGTTCGCTCAAGCGCAAGCCAGTGGAATCGATCAGATGGACCGCTTCGCCGACCTTGCGCCGCAGCCCGCGCCCCGCCTGTGCCACCAGATGGGCAAACAAGGCGCCAAACACCTCGCTCGGCCGCGTGGCGTTGGCGTCGGCCAGCGTCGAGCGCGCCGCCGTCCGTGCGCCAAGATGGTACAGCCGGTGCGCATGGCTCGCCAGACCCGCTTCGATCTCGCGCAGGCTCTGCGCGCCCGCCAGTTGCCCATACAACAGCGCGATGAACTGACTTTTCGTCGCCAGCCGGCGCACCCGCGCATCCGCCCCGTGCGCTTCCACCAATCGATCGAACACGTGCCAGGGCACGTGCTTCAAGACGGTGTGGAATACGCTATTCTGATGCCGCATGGCGTCAATCCTCTTCCGTGTCCCGAAACGTTGCCAGACGTTCGGAAAACAGAAGAATCAACGCCATGCGCCTTGTCCACTAAAACTCAACCGGACAGCAGTGGCTTCGCGCGGGGCATGACCACCGGGAATGGGACGATCCAACGCAAAATCATCCTGTTCTAGCGGACAGGCCGGGAGCACGCCCGGCCTGTCCGGACCCGCTCACCAGCAGGCGCGACGGGCGACGCAGCCACGCCGGCCGCAGACGCGCCGCACGGCGCAAGGCACCTCGGTGACGATCGACGCGGCGCTGGCGGCGCGCCCGATCGCCGCCCCGCTGACGGGAGCGGCGGGAGCGCTGCCTGCTCCGAGGCAGGCGAGCCCGAGGGTCAGGAGAATGCCAAGAATTATCGCGCGCATGGGATCGTCCTCTCGTTTTATTCCTCACCGCCGGCAGCGGCGGCGCCGCCAGTAGCCATAGAAGAACTTCGCAACGCGCTGAAGGCGGGTCGCCAAATCAAATTTTCGCTGCGTTCAGCCGTGGTTCAGGATGGTGATGAGCCGCACCCTTACGAGCTGAGGGAGAGTCTTGCGCAGTCCGAAAATCCTTTCACGCGCTGAGCAGGGAAACATCAAGATTGCTGTCCCCATTGATATTCGGTTCACGGAGATAAACAAGCTCTTGGCGAACGATCTCGACGACGAAATCCTTGAACGCCGCTTTGTCCATAAGCTTGCGTCGGTCGTAGGCGCCGTCGGCGAACAGGTGTTTGATCCAGGGCCAACGCTTGCGGATGGCGTCGAGGATCGTCTGCGCTCCCGCCGAATCGGCGATGTCCGCCGTCGTCAGGTTGACCATGAGAAGCCGTCCATCCGTGTCGACCGCAATGTGGCGCTTGCGTCCGTGGATCTTCTTGCCGGCGTCGTAGCCGCGGGCCTTGGCGGCCGGCGCTTTCACCGATTGGCTGTCGACCACGCCGGCGGTCGGGCTCGCCTCCCGCCCGGCCCGCTCGCGGTCGATCATCAGCGCCACGTCGTGGATCGTCTCGAACAGGAAACGGCGCATGAAGCGGCGGAACCACCAATAAACCGTCTGCCAGGGCGGAAAATCCTTCGGCAGCATCCGCCAGCCGCAGCCCGCCCGCGCGATGTAGCGGATCGCGTTCAACACCTCGCGCATGTCCACGCCGGGCTTGCGTCCTTGTCTCGCCGGCTTCGGCAAGAATGGAACGATCCGCTCCCACTCCTCGTCAGTGAGATCGGTGGGATAACGCTTGGTCTTCTTCTCGATTCTGGCCATCCGGCCGCGATTCGCTCGGGTCCACATCCCAAGCTTGAATCACGCCAGGAGCCCCTTCACAACCATTCTCAAACAGTCTCTAAGAAACACTTTTCGCGAAGAATCCCATCATGCAGCTCAATATCAGTGCCAGCGACCAAGTGCTGGCGAGATACGGCAACCAGCTCGCCACCCTCGGCGAACGGCAGGCCCGCACCGCACTGTCGCGGGCGCTCAACCACGAAGGCGACAAGGGCCGGACGCGGGTGAAGCGTGCGCGGGAGTGCCTTGATTTCCGGGTCGGTGCGGTTGGCCACGATGATCACTGCGATCTCGCCGCTGCCGAGCTCGCGCATAGCGGTCCAGACCGCGTGTCCGTCCACGATGACGCCGTTTTGGTCAACGATGATAGGGACGATCTGCCCGAACCGCTGGATCAGCTCCTTGAGCCTCTCGAGCTGGCGTTTGTTGTGGCGGCGCGCATGCCCGGGATAGGGCTTGATCTCGTATCCGTGAATAGCTGACTTCAGTGGTTGTCGCGTGGGATGCTCTGTTGCGTGCTGATACTTCACGGCCGGCTTGAGCACTATGCCATCCGCGAGCTGATCGACCATGCCACGTTGGATTTCTTGCCACGGCGTCTGGCTGGGCGGATGGCGGTACCCGCCGCGCTTTTCCAGCGCTGCGCGGCGTTGCGCGAGCTCGGCATCGGAGATCAGAATATTGGCGGTGCCCTTGTTGAGATCGATCCGCACGCGATCGCCAGTCTCGAGTAAGGCAAGCCCGCCGCCGGCCGCCGCCTCCGGCGAAGTATTCAGGATCGACGGTGAGCCGGAGGTCCCGGACTGGCACCCGTCACCGACGCAGGGCAACGATGTGATGCCGCGTTTGATTAGCGCCGCCGGCGAAGGCGGCGAGCGCCGAGCAGCTCGTGCATCACCGCCGGCAGCCCGCCGGCGCGGTAATATTCCTCGCCGAGATAGCGGCCGGCCGGCTGCATGTTGACGAGCTGCGGCACGTCGTAACCAATCGTCTCCCAGTCCTCGATTGCGAGCGGAACGCGGACGTGGCGGGCGATGGCGTTGATGTGGATTGGCGCATTGGTGGAGCCGCCGATTGCGGAGCAGGCGACGATGGCGTTCTCGAAAGCGGCGCGGGTGAGAAGGTCGGAAGGCTTCAAGTCTTCGCGCACGATCTCGACTGCGCGGCGGCCCGTGTCATAGGCGACTGCGCGCGCTCGCGGTAGGGCGCGGGAATGGCGGCGCATCCCGGCAGCGAAAGTCCGAGTGCCTCCGCGAGCGCATTCATAGTTGAAGCGGCGCCCATGGTGTTGCAGTGACCGATGGATGGCGCCGACGAGGCGACGAGATCGAGCAGCTCCTTGTTGTCCATGCGGCCGGCGGCGTGTTCCTGGCGTGCCCACCACACCACCGTGCCCGAGCCCGCGCGCTCGCCTTCCACCACCCATTGAGCATCGGTCCGCCCGACAGCACGATGGCGGGGATGTTCACCGTCGCCGCCGCCATGATCGCCGCTGGCGTGGTCTTGTCGCAGCCGGTCGTGAGCACGACGCCATCGAGCGGATAACCGTAGAGCACTTCGACCAGGCCGAGATAGGCGAGATTACGGTCGAGCGCCGCAGTCGGCCGTCTGCCGGTTTCCTGGATGGGATGCATGGGAAACTTGAACGCGATGCCGCCGGCGTCGCGGATGCCTTCGCGCACGCGCTTGGCGAAGCTCGAGGTGATGGCGATTGCAAGGCGACAAGTCGGACCCCGTCTGAGCGATACCGATAATGGGCTTGCCGGCCGATAGCTCCTCGCGGGTCAGGCCGTAATTGAGGTAGCGCTCGAGATAAAGTGCGGTCATGCCCGGATTGTCGAACCATAGTTGCGAGCGCAAGCGTGGGCGCCCTCGATGCGTGGTCATGACAATCATCCATCCCCCGCTGTCGCACCATCGGTTCTTTGTAAGCTCGACGACCGTGCTTTGTATGAGCAAGAATGTTCCCTGTTTCTCGAAAAATTCTCCCTAATACGCCTAGAAAATTTCCCAGTTCCATTGCGTAGGGAATTCTGACGCAAGTGACTGAATTTACTGCCAGACCGACGGCGATTTGGGCGCGAAGCGGCCGGAATCCGCAAAATTCCCTGTTATTTTCCCTGTTAGCAGGGAATTTGCCTGCGGAGACGGGTTCGCAGCGGACTGCGTCCTCAGCCACTTATATCAAGGTCCATTCCGGAGACATGGGTGACGTTTTATTCTGGAGACATGGATAACACTTTCGGTCCGAAGGGATTGTTGATGGGTTCGAGCCTGCATGTCTCGTCGTCGAAGAAGCCGAGATCGTAATGCATGAAGGTGGCGAGCCAAAGGTGCTCGTCGACCTGTTTGATTCCGACGGTCTGGCCGGCGAAGACCTGGCTGAGGGTGATTTTCTGGCGATTGAAGCAGATGCGGCCGCAGGTGGTGACGGTGACCGCCTTGTCGTGGAATGGATACTGCAGGTCCGGCAGGCCGGCATAGGGACGCGGTGACGGCGCGTAGAGCTCGGCCGGGCAGCGCATGGCGAGCGCCTGGTGCGGCCGCCTCGGTCGGCGTTGCGGCCTGGGCGTTTCTGCCCGCGGCGCGCGCAAGCCTTTCCAGTTTGTCGCGACTGCGCGCATAGCTGAAAACTACTTTATGGCCGGCGCGAGCGAACAGCGTGCGAGCTTGCCGCCCATCAGGCCGGAGCCGAGAATACGGACGCGCAAACCGCTCCTCCTTTGATGTGGGGGGCGCCCACTGCGAAACATCTTTGTTGCCTCTCAAAGATCCGTCATCTTCTCCAGCTTCTCGGGGTAGCGGGCGCCTTCGAACTTGATCTTCGCGGCGGCGCTGTCGATCTCCTTAAGATCGTCGGTCGTCAGTTCAACAGCCGCCGCTCCGATGTTCTCGTCTAAGCGGGACAGTTTGGTGGTGCCGGGAATGGGAACGATCCACGGCTGCTGTGCCAGCAACCAAGCCAGCGCGATTTGAGCGGGCGTCGCCTTCTTACGCCTGCCGATCGCAGCGAGCAGATCGACCATCGCCTGGTTCGCCTTGCGCGCCTCCGGCGTGAACCGCGGCAGCATGCTGCGGAAGTCGGTGCTGTCGAACTTCGTGTTCTGGTCGATCTTGCCGGTGAGGAATCCTTTGCCCAGCGGGCTGTAGGGGACTAGGCCGATCCCGAGTTCCTGGAGCGTCGGTATCACCTCCGCTTCAGGGCGTCGCCACCAGAGCGAGTATTCGTTCTGCACCGCGGTGACGGGCTGGACGGCATGCGCGCGGCGGATCGTCTGCACGCCCGGTTCGGACAGGCCGAAATGCCTGACCTTGCCTGCCTTGATCAGTTCCTTCACCGCCCCCGCCACGTCCTCGATCGGCACGGCCGGATCGACGCGGTGCTGATAGAAAAGATCGATGGTGTCGACCCGGAGCCGTTTGAGCGAGCCTTCAGCAACCGCCTTGATGTGTTCCGGCCGGCTGTTCAAGCCGATCCATTGCGGGCCGCCCTTGGGATCGAGTTCGAAGCCGAACTTGGTCGCGACGACCACTTTGCCCTTGAATGGAGAGAGCGCCTCACCGACGAGTTCCTCGTTGTTGAGTGGGCCGTACACTTCAGCCGTGTCGAAGAATGTGACGCCGCGTTCGACGGCCGCCCGGAGGAGCGAAACCATCTCCTTCCGGTCGGGCGGCGGACCGTAGGAAAAGGTCATGCCCATGCATCCGAGGCCGACCGCCGAGACTTCCAGATTGCTTCTCCCGAGTTTGCGCTTCTGCATGGTTGAACTCCCGTTTGTGAATTGAGGGCTGGCGTCATCCGAGACGGCGGTCAGCCGCAGCACTGCTCGTCGCTGACGTGCTCCATCCACTCGACGACCTTGCCGTCGGGCGCCTCCTGAATGGCGGTGTGGGTCATGGCCGTCGCCGGCGCGGGCCGTGCCAGTGCTTCAGGGCTGCGAGCCGCTGCGCTTGATGTCCATCGTCTACGCCTCCCATGGCCGATTGGGCGGCCATACGCGTTCGGTATCGGGCAAGAGTTTAGAGCGTGCGGCGACCAGCGATTAGATGGTATAATTTGCATGTAACAATGAACTGAATTCATGAATGTCGCGGACCAACCTGAACGACCTTCTGGCCTTCCTCGCCGTTGCGCGTGAGCTATATGGAACCGGCAGCAGGTCGTTGAAAAACACCCCATCATGCGTCGACCAGGCGAGGTGCTCGAAGAAGGCGTTCGGCTGGTAGCGCGCTATCAACCGGCGCAGACGGGCGAGATGCCGGCGATCGAGCGGGCGCGCGCCGCCTATCGACAGTCCAACGCCATGCAAGGACAGCGGATAGCTGGCGCGCAAGCGCTCCAGGATCGCGTGTGGCGGCCCGCCCGCGCCCATATAGTTCTCGGCATGCACCTCAAAAAAGGCCACGCCGCGCTCGCCCTCGATCACGTCGCGGGCATGCTCGGGCTTGAAACCAACACCAACATCGGTGGGCAGCGAGGTCGCCGCGTTCATGAGACCGCCTCCACGTTGTTCGTCGTCCGTGCGGGATGGTTCGGCGAGAGGAGCGAAGCGCGCAGGACGTTGCGCGCTTCGCCGACGCTCTTCTTCAGGTCTTGGGGGTAAGCGAACCGTTGCCTTTCGGGGTCGAGATGGTCGTGCAGGTCCCCTTGGCGACGTATTTCCAGGCATTGCCCTGGTGGTCGACCTTCGAGGTGCCGGCGCAGGTGGTGCCGGGACCGGCGGCGCAGTCGTTCTGGCCCTTCAGCGAAATCCCGTAGCACTTGTCCATGCCCGGCTGTTCCGGCTTCGGCTGGGCCGAGGCGGTGACGGCGACCAGGGACAGGGTGGCGGCAAGGGAGCCGGCGAGGGTGACGGCGTTCTTCGGGGTCATGGCAGTTGCTCCTCTGAAATGAATGCAGACCCGTTATTCGGGTGATGAATTCATGCTCAGCGGCGGGCCAAGAGTGAAATATCGTTCGCTAATCGATCCGATAGCCAATGACTATGGAGCCCGCCCCGTCGTCGCAAGGAACGCGCCGGCCCACTGGCAAAGCGGGAGCTTGGGTCTTGGTGGTAAGGCCAACACGCGTGCGACGGCCGATCAAGGTCTTGGCGGCCGGCAACCGGCGCGGTTATCATAGGTTTTCGGCCTCTTGCCGATCTGTTGCGGGTTTGCAAAGCGGCGTCCCCGGACGGAGGACGTAACAATCATTGGCTCGAATGCGAATTATCCCATGCGCTGGCCGTTCGGCGGCCATGGCCTAATGGATTGCGTCGAATGGAAATGCACCAGATACGATATTTTCTGGCGGTGGCGGGCGCGCTTAACTTCACGCGGGCGGCCGAGGAATGTCATGTCGCTCAGCCCTCGCTGACGCGAGCGATTCAACAACTCGAAGCCGAACTCGGCGGCGACCTTTTTCGGCGGGAACGGCCACAGGCTCAGCTGACCGAGCTCGGCCAACGCATGCTGCCGCTGTTGCAACGATGCTATGAAAGCGCGCTTAGCGCCAAGTCACTTGCTTGTTCCATCACGCGCGGGGACATCGCATCCTTGCGCATGGCGGTCTCGCGCAGCATCGACTGCAATCCATTCATCCCACATCTGCGCGAGTTGAGCCGTCATTTTCCCGGTCTCGAGATCAAGCTCCTGCGCGGAACCGCCCTGGAAGTGGCGGAGCTCCTCAAAGGCGGCGACGTCGAGTTCGGCATCGTCGCCGGGCTCGACGACAGCTGGGAGCGCTTCGATCGCTGGTCGTTGTTCTCGGAGCAATTCGATCTGGTGCTGAATGCCAAGCATCGGCTTGCCAACCGCGGCGCCCTGGAAATCGAAGAACTCCGGCAGGAGCGGCTTCTGACGCGAGCCTATTGTGAGCACGCGGACGAGATCGCCGAAGTGTTGCGTCGTGCCGAGGTCAATGTCGAACGAACGCATGAAATGGTATGTGAACGCGATCTCATGCAAATGCTCGAAGCCGGTTTTGGCATTGCGATCGTTCCGTCGAGTTCGTCTCGTCCTCCGACCCTGGTGCGCGCATCGATTGTGGGGCTCGATCTGCGGCGAACCATCTACCTTTACGGCGTGGCCGGGCGCGAGCGCACGCCGATTGCATCCGCGGCCGTCAAGCTGCTGCGCGCCTACAACTGGGGGCGATCGCTGAACTGAGCCTGGTTTGGACCCGTTTCGTTTAATGTGATGAGCAGAATATCGCTAACAGGCGTTCCTAAGCGCGTCCAACAGGGTCTCGATCGGCATGCGTTTGCGGTAATCGGGATCCACAAAACGGGCCTTGATCCGCCCGTCGCCGCCGATGACGAACGTCGCGGGAATTGGGAAGGTCCAGGATTTGTTGCCTTGATAGCTAGGCAAATCAATTCCGAACTTCCCGACCAAGTCCGTCATTTCCTCGCCCATCCACACGACTAGATTCAAAGCAGCGGCGTATCCGTTGTCGACATCGCTGAGCACCGGAAAGGGCGCATGCGCTTCGGCTTGGAACTCCTCGGCGAATTGCTGTAGGTCCGGGACGATCGCGACGACCTGTCCGCCGGTCTTGGCGATATCCTGATGCGCCTGCGCCAGCGCGGTAATGCTGATGCGGCAATAGGGACACCAGTGGCCACGGTGGAGGGTGAGGGCGACCGGGCCCTTTTCAAGCAGATCCTCCAGGTTGACAAGATGGCCGGCATGGTCGGGAAGCAGGAAGCCCGGCATCGCTTCGCCGACCCGCGGGGCGGCGGCGCCGGCGTCGGCGTTGCGGAGCCGTGACACGAAGCGGTCGACGGCGGCATGGAAAGCCGGGTTCAACTGCCCGGTCTCTTGCGCGAAAGCCTCCAGCCGCTCGTTCAATGACGCGTCCATGTCCCGGCAGCGCTCGAACACCTCCCGGATGGCTTCGGGCATGGGGTGGAGCGTCATACAAGACTGCCCGTTAGCCGGCGCAGGCTCTGAAACGATGGGACAGACCAGCGAGGGCGGAGCATGCAGCGGGTCACATGTCTGCTTTCTATCGTCATCAATGGACAAGCGAACTCACTTCCCAACCTTTTGCAAGGGCTTTTACTTGGTCCGGCCCCCAGTGGCCGGACGATGCGGCGATGATAACCGGTCAGCCGCAGGCTGATCCAATAGCGATTGGCTATCGCCGTGATGAGCGACGGGTACGGTTCGCACTACCCCGCCGTGATGATTGAGACGATTACTGCAAAGATCTCCATCCGCGCGTCGGAAGCTGTTCACATGCTCCGGCTCCCCTGAACGCGGGCCGCGGGGGCGCGGGGCGCGGGGCCATTCGACCTGCGGCAGTCCCCAAATGTACCCACTCCCGAAGTCATTGCGAGTGCGGCCGGGTGCGGCTGCAGCTTAAGGATGTCAGAAATCGAAAGTGAGCGCCGTGATCGGGTCATCACCGTGGTGGACGAACTGATGAGACAACCGCCCTCGGCGTGAATTCTCAAGGCCGAGTACGGTCCGCCCAAATCGTCGGACGGTGAGCACGCATCGCTTGCCGAAGCGTCGCGGGGGTCGCGCGTTACTTCAAGACGGGGGTATCGGAAGAAGCGCCAGCAGCGCAAACAGCGGCGCCAGCACGAGCGCATCTCGGCCGTGATTGGGCACACGCACTGGGTGGCCGCAGCGGCAGAACAAAAGCTATTTCGCTCGCCTCCAAACGACAAGCGCCGTTCCGGCTCCCGCAGACCGATTGGCGTTGGTGTATTTGAGCTCATCTCCCGCGACGGAGAAGATGCGCTTCTGGTCGGTGCCCATCCAGTTCGGAAACGTGCCGCCTTCGACGTGAACGGTGAATGTTCGCGCGCTCTCGTCGATGGTGTAGGTCCCGAAATACGCGATGCTCCCCTGAACGATCGCTCGGTTTTCGTCATCAGTGCCCGAGAGCCGATTGTTTGATGCGAACGGCGGAAGGTCGGAACGAGCAATAATGAGCGAAAAACGACCGTCGGGACCGAAGGTCACCGCGCCCCGTGGATTAGCTCCGTACGGCTCGCTCTTTACCCCAGCGTGGTCAACGACAAGAGAATGCAGCATCCATGTTCCGAGGATATCCTTGCTCGATTCTGCGGATGCGGTGGCCGCGGTGGACACAAGCATGGCGAGGACAAACACCGTCGCAGTTCCACGTGATGTCATTGTGCTCTCCAGCATGCCGTCCTGCCAGTTGTAGCAGCCCCGTTTGCTTCATTAAACAGTGAGCCCCAAGACAGGGCTAACTGACAATCACGCCTGGACCCGGCGGAGTCCGTATGCTTGTTCGGACAGGAAAGCGAAAGAAGCGGCGCTAATAGCGGACGGAACGACCCGCGGTCCGCACCTTCGCGGTCGACCAGCGCGAGCAAGGGCGCGGCCAAAGCGGCTCGCGCCTATGTGCAGTCGCGAGCGTGGACCTGCGAGGGATCACGTTGGCGAGAGTGGCCGAATAAATACTTCCCTACGAGCTGGGCCGGCGGAACTAGGCGACCAACGGGCAGTTCACCACAGGGGCGGGGTTTGGTGATTACCATGCTCGACCGGCCTCATTTCTACCCTTCGTCGCATGACCGCGCTGCTTCGCTCACCCGTCCACTTGGTTCCGGATCGACAGACGCGCTTCTGCTGATCGCGCGTATCCTGATGGGCTATATTTTTCTCCTGAGCGGCTGGGGCAAACTCATGAGCCTCGCCGGCTTCGCCACCTATCTCGAACAGCATGGTGTTCCATTAAGCGACGCCTTCGCGGTGCTTGGCGCCACGGTCGAGTTCTTGGTGGGGCTAACCCTGGTTTTCGGTGTGGCAACCCGCTATGCGGCGCTTATGACAATTGCCTTCGTGTTTGTCGCCACCGGCATTTCGCATCGCTTCTGGGAGTTCGAGGGAGGGGCGCGCACGCCGCAGGCGATCAATTTCAACAAGAACATGGCGATGGTCGGTGGACTGATCATCTTGATTATTGCCGGCCCTGGACGGTACAGCCTCGATCGCTTGTTGGCGCGGTTATCTGAACGCCACCCCCGCCTTTTGCGGATGTAAGTGGAGTTGCGCACGGGGAGACGGGTGGACGATTCGCGGCTTGTCGCGTTGCGCATCTGAAGGGGGAGAGCGGTCACGTTGGACCCGAGGGCGACGGCGCTGCTCTTGCTCGATTTCACTAAGCAGACTTGCGGCCCTCGACCCCGTTGCATCGCCACGCTGCCGCAGGTCGCAAAGCTCGCAACCGCGGCGCGCGCTAACAATGTGTTCGTGGTCTACAGCTTGGCCGGACAGGCGACAGTGGCCGATCTCCTAGCAGCCTGTCGGACTTGGGCTTGATTTTTTGCCGGCGTCAATTCTGCCGCGGATCAAGTCGTAAATCTCGCCAACGAACATTGCTGCGATTACACGTGGCGGCGGCGGGGAGATTTTTGGACACCCCCGCCGCGGTTCGAGCGCAGCGCTGGGAGAGCGCTCAGCCCAGGCTGAGCGCATACATTCTCTTGATGTTCCAGGCCATTGTGACGAGGCTCCACTCGCCGCGAACGCGATCGAGTCCACGCAGCAGGAACTGGCGGAATCCGATCACCGATTTGATGATACCGAACACCGGTTCCGGGGTCTGCTTGCGTAAACCATAGAGTTGTTTGCCGTGCGGTGTCCGCAGACGCCAAGCCATGGCCTCGACCGGGGTCGGGTTTTCCGGCGCCGGCAGCGGCGCGGCAAATCGCTCGCGCCAGGAGGGGTGATGCGGCTGCCGCCCGGTCGCAATCAGCGGTTCGATTTTGGCAGCCGCGCACCGCATTACATTGGCCTCGCTGAAATAGCCATTGTCGGCCAACAGTGTTTCGGGCCGGCCGAACTGTTCCGACAAAGCGTCGATCTTCTCCAGCATCGGCGCGATCTGCTGCTTGTCGTTGGGCGCCTGAACCACTGCCGTGGCGATCACCAGAAGGCTCGCCGTCGTCACCACCGCCTGCGCGTTGTAGCACTGGTCGAAGCCGCCGCCCGCCACCGGCATAATCCGCAAATCCTCGTCCGTCAGGTTGATCTGATCCTTGGGCTGCGGCCCCTCGACCGGTGGTGCGGGTGGCCTGCCGCCTCCCTTCTTGCCATTCGCAGCCGCCGCCTCCCGCGCCGCCAGCTTGGCGCGATGCTCCGCCGCCTCCCGCTCGAAGCGTTCCGTGGCGCGCGCTTCGATCTTGGCGCGCGCCTGCGCAAGCTTGGCCAGACGATCCTCACGGCGCGCCAATTCCTCCGGGATCGACATGCCATCGACCACTTCGGCCTGGTCCGCGGCTTCCGCCCGCGCCAGCAGTGCGGCCACTTCGGCCTTCAATTGGGCCTCGATCTTCGTGGCATGCTCATAGGACAGCGCGCTGTGCCGGCTGGCATTGGCGTGGATTTTTGTGCCGTCCAGCGCCACCGTGCCGAGCTTCAGCAGCCCCATCTCGCGCGCCAATTCCAGCACTCGCACGAACAGCGCTTCGATGTCCTTGAGAAAGCGTCGCCGAAACGTCGCGATGGTGTCATGGTCGGGATGCTGGTTCACCGCGATGAACCGGAACGCCACCAAATCATAGGTCGCCCGCTCCAGCTTGCGGCTCGAAAACACCCCGGTCGCATAGCCGTAAACCAACAGTCCCAACAACAAGACCGGATGATAGCCAGCCGAGCCGGTGCCCCGATAGCTCTTCACCATCGCCGACAGGTCCAACCCGTCGATCACCTCCACAACAAACCGCGCCAGGTGTTGTTCGGGAAGCCATTCATCGAGCGACGGCGGAAGCAGAAATCTCGTCTCGCGATCAAACTCGCGGAAATTGCTCATCGATGGGCATCCACACGGCGAATCAATTGCGCCAGAATACCCCGCGTCGCGTATAATCCGCTAAGTCCGACAGGCTGCGAAAAGGTTGCGCCGCAGGGCGGTGAGCAATTCGTCAAGTCCGGAGCCAACAAGTTTCTCCGCACGGATCTCGAAAAAATTCTCAAGGACAAGGGCATCACGACGGTGATCGTGACGGGGACGGCGGCACACGGAGCCGTTCTCCATACCGCTGTCGCCGCGGCGCTGATTGGGTTGAAGGTCATCCTCCCGGTCGACAGCATATCCGCGGAAAACGCCTATCCAGAGCAATATACCGCATGGCACCTCGCAAACGGCCCCGGCGGTATCGCTCCTCAGGTGACTGTCACCGGGACTGACATGATCCAATTCGGATCGGGAAGTTGAACCTGCCTGCTATGGATGAAGCTGGATGGCGCGGCCCTCGAACACGCAGATGCGTGGACCAGATCGAGACACAGGCTACGTTTCAATATGAGCGAAATCCGCTTTTAGATGTCGTAGTAGAGAAGGAATTCATAGGGATGCGGACGCAGGCGAATTTCATCGATCTCGCGCGATCGTTTGTAAGTGATATAGGTCTCTACCGCGTCTCTCGTGAACACCTCTCCCTTGAGCAAGAATTGATAGTCGGCCTCGAGCGCGTCGAGCGCTTCATCGAGCGATCCAGGGGTTGACTGGATCTTGGCGCGTTCCGTCGGCGGCAGGTCATAAAGGTTCTTGTCAATCGGCTCTCCTGGGTTGATGCGGCTCTGAATGCCGTCGAGACCCGCCATCAGCATCGCCGCAAACGCCAAATAGGGATTGCAGGCCGGGTCGGGACAGCGGAATTCTACACGTTTCGTCTTCGGATTGGCCGAATACATCGGAATGCGGACTGCTGCCGAGCGATTGCGCTGAGAGTAGCCAAGATTGACCGGCGCCTCGTAGCCCGGAACCAGCCGTCGGTACGAGTTAACGGTGGGAGCACAGATTGCCAGCAACGCCGGCGCGTGCTTCAACAGGCCGCCGATGTAATAGCGCATCAATTCGCTGGATCCGGCGTAACCGTCGCCGGCAAAGAGCGGGCGGTCGTCTTTCCAGATACTTTGGTGAACATGCATTCCCGAGCCATTGTCTCCGAATAGCGGCTTGGGCATGAATGTGGCTGTCATGCCGCGCTGACGCGCAACGTTCTTGACCACATATTTGTAAATCATGACATTGTCGGCCATCCGCGTAAGCGCGGCAAAGCGCATGTCGATCTCGCCTTGGCCACCGGTCGCGACTTCATGGTGGTGTGCCTCGACCGCGATCCCGATTTCTTCCAGAACCGACACCATGTTGGTGCGCGCGTCCTGAAGCTGATCGGCAGGTGGCACCGGGAAATAGCCCTCCTTGGGCCGCAGCTTGTGCCCCAGGCTCGGGCCATCCTTGTTCGCGGCATTCCAGTTGGCTTCGATGGCTTCAATTTCGTAGTAGCCGTAGTTGGTGCCCTGGTCATAGCGCACTTCATTAAACACAAAGTGCTCAAGCTCCGGGCCGAAGTAGGAAGCGTCTCCGATGCCAGTGCCCTTGAGATAAACCTCCGCTTTTTGCGCGATATACCGGGCGTCACGGCTGTAGCTCTGCCCTGTGACCGGATCGCGGATGTTGCAGATCAACGCCAATGTCCGCGCCTCTGTGAAGGGGTCCAGGAACGCAGTAGTCGGGTCGGGAACGACCAGCATGTCGCTTTCCTGGATTTCCTGAAATCCCCGAATTGAGGATCCGTCGAAGCCAATACCCTCGGCGATGCTGTCGGAATCGAAAGCCCTTGGCGGTACCGAAAAGTGCTGCCATAGACCGGGAAGGTCGGTAAACCGCAGATCGATCATCTCGATCTTGTCATCCTTGATTGTCTGCAGGACATCTTCGGGACTTTTGCAGCTGTAGGACATTGGCGGCTCCTCCTCTGTCCCTGGCGCAAAGCACGGCCCCGCAAGCGTGGGCTAAGGGCCGTAGGCTGACGAGGCCAAAGCTACTTGCTCGCCTAGCCTTAAGCGCAGGTGTAAGCACCTTGATGTTATCACGATGTATATATCTGTCGCGAAGCGAAGATCGAGTTTCGCAAGGCCATCGCCTCCGCTTTAGCCGCCATCGGGCAAAGCGCCCTGCCGCCTTTTTCCATTCACAACCGTCCACAGCGCGCCACTCTAGGAATAGAGCCATGCGCGTCGGAGCGGCGCCGAGGGTGTGCGACGCGCCTCGCCGGGCCCGATTGTAAGTGGGGCGGGTCTGCCTTATGATACGATTAATCCTGAGCCGCGCGCTGTGAGGCGATGATTTCTCAGGACGGCCTCACGGGCGCTCTCTCATCGAACTCATCGAATGGAGGGCCCGCCATGGCCATCGCCCCGACATTCCAGAGATATCTTGACCAGCACGTGACTTACGACGTGATCGCGCACGAGCCGACCATATCGTCGATGCGGACCGCGCAGGCGTGCCATATCCCCGGCGACTGTCTCGCCAAAGCCGTGGTGCTGCGCGACGAAAGCGGCTACATGCTTGCCGTGCTGCCGGCCACCTACCACATCCGCATGCGCGACTTGCGTGTGCAATTCGGCAAGGACTGCGACCTTGCCAGCGAACGCGAGATCGATGAGCTGTTCCACGATTGCGCCCATGGCGCGGTTCCGCCGATTGGCGAGTGCTACGGCCTCGATACTATTGTCGACGACGCAATCGACGGACAGGATGACGTCTACCTGGAGGCCGGCGACCACGCCACGCTTGTCCGTCTCACGCACGCGCAATTCGCCAAGCTGACCGCCGATGCGCGTCACGCGCGTTTCAGCGTGCACATCTGACAGATAGCCGACAATGGACATTCCCCCGACAATGCTTTGATCGCTGCTCATCGGCCTAAGCCCCGCCACCAGCCGCGTCGGCAGGGGCGGATGCCCCGGCTTGTCGGTGTAGACCGCGCCGAACGCGCCCTCCAGGAACGACCAGTCAATTGCCCGCGTGAGCTTTCTCACGCAGCATGGCCGAGCCGCCGATCTTTGGTTACTCGACGCGTTCGCTCAACTAGCAACTGCGACGCCATGCGTCGAACTTGCTCGGCATAGTCCCCCGTGCGCGGTATGCCGGCTCGGCTCCAAGTCACCCTGACGCTTTGCAGAATGTCATCCGGCTTGCTGTACGGATATGCCTGAAAAACGGCTCCGGTCGGAATATGAACGACTTCCACTTCGCTTTTGATCTTGAACTGCTCCCGTGTCACAGATGACAATGCCATCACTTGCCTCCCTGGGTTGCTAAAAGCGGTTCTTTTTTGATGACACTAAATGAACGCAATGTCGGTTTTTGAGTTCGTCCCAGCGGGTATTGAAAGCGAGATGCCGCGCCCCGGTGGGTCGCGTCTGCGGCAACGTGAAACGATCGCGCCACGCTGCGCTGGGCTGCCGCCGGCAGATGGAGGCCGCAAAGCTTCCGTCGCCTCAAGGCCTACAACCAGCTGCCCGCTCTCAAAGCAGCGCTGCTCGCCCACCATCCAAACACACGAGCACGTCACCAACCGGCAACGCCCGTCCCGCCAAGTTCAAACGAAACGCGGGACATCCCCCGCACCGGGTAATACTCGTCCTCGTAATTACTGACTCGTCATGCGCGGGCTTTGACCCGCGCATCCATCTTAAAAAGCCGCTTTATCTCAGATAGATGGATTGCCGGGTCAAGCCCGGCAATGACGACGAGGAGAGTTCGGAAGCCTGATCCTCAGTATAAGGTCCCCTGGCCAAAGGTGGGCTCTGCCCATTCTTCATTCAGATCAGCGTGTCCCGTTGCCTGTAGGCTCAGACGACACAATGTTCGTATTTTGTTCACAAGAGTCATTCGGCCTTAAGTACGAGGTGGGGCATATCTCCCATATCCTTGAATTCTGCAATCGAAGGGGCTTGGTCGACACCAATCAATACGCTTTCAGACTGTCCCACCTCCGGCGCTCTTTCCCGCACCGCTCTGACGACCTGCGGCAACGCCAATGATGCTTCTTGCTCCCTCAGCCGCCCGACTATGAGATCGACGATGTTGCTCACCGTAGTCGACGGGCCAATGTCATCGTCCGGCAGAACCAGGCCGAACCGCTCCTCCGCGCGGAACACCACCTCGATCAGGTCTACTTCATCCATGCCGAGGTCATCATGCAGACTGCTGCGGAGCGTTACGGCATCCTTTGCTTCCAGAAGCCCGTACTCATCGGCAACTGCAGCGACGATCTGCTCGACCGCTGATGCGATTTCGGCACGCGTCATACCGCTCGGGCTTTTCAGCGTTCGCGGGCCATTTCCACCAAACCACATCGCAGCACCTCGCCCTTTACGAGAGCCTAGCTGATTCGCGTGAGGTCCATCACGGAGATGCTCTCTCGAATCAACAACGCGTTAGCAGACAAGTTGTTCTCAGTTTTTGCAAGCCCGGCGTGCGCCGCCGCGAACGCTCCTTCTCGTGAACTGTGAAGAACAGATTCACCCTTCCACGCCAAGTCGGTTGAAGCGCGCTTTCTGCTCGTCACTGAGCGAGTCATAGAAATTCACCAGCACCGACTGCACCGTGTCCAAGGCTTTCAGCATCGCGCTAAGCCGGTCATCCATGAGCCCGACGCGACCAGTCGGTGTCGGGTCTGGTCTGGTTGGCAGTTCGCCTTCATCAGCCCGGCCGCCCTTGTCGAGGCATCTTCGAGGCCCTTCAGTGCGGTATCCTGTTCGTTGGTTAGGCGCAGCGCGCGTTCGATGCGATCTATCGCTAGTCCGGTCGACAGTGTCGTGCGGGCGTCGAAATTTGCGGCGCCGGCGCGGAGATATGGGGCCCCCCGGGTGCGCCGCCGCCCGTGCCATGCCGCTGCGCCTCGGCATAGGTCACGAGGCAGGGGGACATGAACACAAACATTGCTAGGACAACAACAGGTGCATTCGGTCGCATGACCGGAACTCCATGTCCTCTCCTAGGCGAATGCAAAGTCGGTGGACTAGTTCCAAGCTGCGACAACGTTTGGATCGTTACGGTCACTATCGCAGCGGTACAGCACGACCGTTGAGCCGTCTGGCATTTCAACGATCACCCTCCGGCACTCCACCCTATTGCCATAGCGACGCAGGCATAACTCGTTCCGCCGGCCGGTCACATTGACGCAGAGTATTGTTGCCGCGGAGAAGCGAGGCTGCAGCCGCTCGGCACCGGAGCCGCTTCCGGGCTGGCTTGTACTTTCGGGACGAAAAGGCCCGGCGCGGGTATTGGCGCCGGGCCGGAAAATCTTGAGGTCAACAGCACTCCCCGGCGGGCCGGGGACACGGCAGAGGGGACCACCGACAGCTCGTCGGAAAGGGGCTAGCTGTGGAGCCTCAACAGGTTGTTTCCGGTCAGGCCGAGTCGGCTGATTGGCGGCTTGGATCCTATACTGCCATGAGGTCTGTGCCAGTTGTAGCGGTGGAGCCATCTCGGGAGCTCGGCGGTGCGTTCGTCTGAAGTGTTGTAGGCGCGGGCATAAGCCCATTCGCGCAAGCTTGTCTGGATGAAACGTTCAGCTTTGCCATTCGTCTTTGGCGTGTAGGGCTTGGTGAAGATGTGCTTGAGGCCGAGCCGTTTGCAAGCTTTGCCGAAGGCTTTAGAGCGATAGCACGAGCCGTTGTCGGTCATGACGCGTTCGACCTTCACGCCCAGGCTCTCATAGTAAGCGACGGCGGCTTTGAGGAAGACAATGGCGCTTTCCTTCCTCTCGTCCTTCATCACACGACTGAAGGCGATGCGCGAAGCATCGTCGATGCAGACATGGACGAACTCCCATCCGATGCCGAGATGACGATTGACCACGCCGGTTTGTCGTCCGGTGATGCGATGTCCGATGGAGCCGATTTTGCCGAGCTTTTTGATATCGAGATGGATGAGTTCGCCCGGCCGCTCGCGTTCATAGCGGCGAACTGGTTCCGGCTCCAAGGCGCTCAATTTGTGCAGGCCCAGCCGGCGGAGAACACGACTGACGGTAGCGGACGAGACGCCAGTTTCGGCGGCAATCTGCTTGCCCGTCCAGCGCTGCCGACGCAGCCGCTCAATCTTCTCGATAACAGGCTGAGGTGTCGGTCGGCGCAGCCGATGTGGCCGGGAGGAGCGATCCTGCAACCCTGCCAAGCCTTCTCGGCGATGGCGATCGACCCATTTGCGAACCGTGCGCGGGCAGACGCCTACGGCTTCGCTAACGGCCTTCGGCGTCTGCCCGCTTGCAACCAATTCCACGATCCGCTCTCGACCGCGCGGCGTCAGCCGGGCATTCTTATGCACGTTCATCCGGTCCTCCGGGATTGCTGAGGCTTCGACACCTTCAGCTTCTCCCGGCCAGGGCCGGATGGACAACCTATGGAAAGCTCACAGCTAGCTCTCCACGGCCCCCCTCAGAGGGGGCAACGCTGCGAAATCGGAAATTGCTCTCCGGGATGATCTCCGCCCGCGGCTTGGCCGCTCCAATACTGCGGGGTCAACTCCACTCATCTCCGAGTGCGTCCCACCGACCAGCGTTGCGGTAACACACGCTGCCCGGCCCTTGCTGGAACTTGGCGACCACTTTGTTGATTAATTTACATATATCGCAGTCTATTCGGAGAGATGCAATGCGCATCGCGCAGGTCGCGTCGCTAACTGAGAGTGTTCCGCCGCGCCTTTATGGCGGGTCCGAGCGGATCGTCTCATACCTTACGGAAGAACTCGTGCGCCTCGGACACGATGTGACGCTGTTCGCCAGCGGCGATTCGGTGACTGCCGCTGAACTTGCGCCGTGCGTTCGCGTAGCGTTGAGGCTCAACCGCGCCGTCCGCGATCCGATTCCCTATTTCATGCTGATGATGGGCCGGGTAGCTGAGCGAGCAAGTGAGTTCGAGATCATTCATTTCCATATCGACCAGTTCCAGATGCCGCTGTTCCGGCCGATGGCGAGCCGCACCGTGACCACGCTGCATGGCCGCCAGGACTCCTCGGACTTGAAGGCGCTCTATGCGGGATTCCCCGAGATGCCGCTCGTCTCGATCTCGAATGCGCAGCGTGCGCCAATTCCCCATGCGAATATTGTCGCGACGGTCTATCACGGCCTGCCGCTCAAGCTGCTGCGGCCGACCTACCATCCGCGCGGCGGTTATCTCGCCTTTCTCGGCCGCATCTCGCCGGAGAAGGGAATTGAACAAGCGATCGCAATCGCCCGCGCCTTCGGCATGCCCCTGAAGATCGCCGCCAAGGTGGACAAGGTCGATGAAGCTTATTTCCGCGGGATGGTGGCGCCGCTCCTCGATGAGCCCGGCGTCGAGTTTGTGGGTGAGATTGACGAGCGTGCGAAGAGCGAATTCCTCGGCGAAGCGCAGGCGCTCCTGTTCCCGATCGACTGGCCCGAGCCGTTCGGTCTGGTCATGATCGAGGCGATGGCGTGCGGAACGCCGGTGCTCGCCTTCCGCAACGGCTCGGTTGCGGAGATCATCGAGGATGTGACCGGACGTATTGTCTCGTCGATCGACGAAGCCATGCTAGCGCTGCCGGAGGTGATCGCGCTCGATCGGCGAACGGTGCGCCGTCGCTTCGAGGAGCGGTTTAGCGCAACGCGGATGGCGAAAGACTATGTCAATGTGTACCGGATGCTCTTGAAGCAGCGCGCGCGGGTCGATGCGCCGCCGCTCGCGCCATGGATGTCGCCTCGAGAATATGCGGACTAGCGGCCGACTCGAAAGTCTTGCCGTTACTCGCAAACGCCACAAGCGCGTCCCGCGCGGGCCGCCCGCCCAGTTTGCCCGCGTGCCCGGCGACCGCGGTAGTCGCCGTTCAGTAAGATATTACCCGCCGCGAATATGCTTCGTGCGAAAGAGATCTTCCGAACGGGCAAACGAAGTTCCTGCAAAGATCGGTGCCGATGTGCGCGAAGGAACGAGCCTTTGCGCAGTTTAGTGCCGCAGCACGAGCTGCTCCGAGCACTCAAACCTCCAAGCGAACCCTTCGGGCGTGAACATGAGCCCGCCGCTCGGTTCCGATAACCCTTGCGCGATATGGCTGAGAACCCTGTGGCCAAATCCCTGATGGGATGGCGGGTTCACGCGCGGGCCACCCTCTTCCTGCCACGAGAATCGGAATTTATTCGGCGTCTGTCGGTCATCAACCTCCCACCGGATCACTATGCGTCCTTCGGGCGACGACAACGCGCCGTATTTCATCGCATTGGCCGCAAGCTCATGGAGTGCAAGGCCAATGTTTTGCGCGGCTAGCGGAGTCAACATGATCCGTGGACCGGCCACATCGAGCCGCCTTGCCGGCTCGTCCATGAACGGCTTGAGCTGAGCGAATATGAGCGCCTCAATCGATGCGCCACTCCAGCCCTGTTCCACTAACAAATCGTGAGAACGGGCGAGCGCCATCAAGCGGCTTTCGAAGTTTGCCTGGAATTCGCCGAAACTCGTGGCCTGCTCGACTGTCTGGTTTGCGATGGCGAGCACGACCGATAACAGGTTCTTGGAGCGGTGCGACAGTTCGTCCATGATGAAGCGGATGTGCTCTTCGTGCCGCTTGCGTTCGGTAATATCGACCACGGAGGCGACGACCAGGAGGCGGTCACCTGAGCGGAAGGGATTAAGTCCAATCTCGACCGGGAACTCGGTTTTGTTCTTGCGCAATCCATAAAGATCGCGTCCCACCCCCATCGCCCTCGTTTCGGGCTGCCTCGCAAATTGAGCCCTCAAGCTCGGATGCGCACCTTGGAATCGCTCGGGGACGAGAACTTCGACGCTTCGCCCGATCAATTCTCCTCGCGAATAGCCGAACAGCTTTTCGGTTTGTTTATTGACGAAGGTGATGATACCACCGTGGTCTGTGACAATCATGCCATTTGGCGCTGCCTCGAACAGCAACCGAAACTGTTCCTCGGCGTCACCATATATTACCATTGAATTATCTCATGAAACCCGCCTACTCGCCTGTTCAACCGATCCTGCGCGGAGAGGTTCCAACTGCCAATATACATGTTTACTTATTGGGCAGCCCGAGATCGCCAAAGCGTGGCCGAGCACGCCGCGGCTCGTTGCGAGATGGGGGAGGAAGGCGTCGGGTCGGCTTTTGCGCGGGGCGTCGATAGATGTCGACGGCGTCCTGCAACGCGGCCACCGCCTCCTCGCGACGGCCGAGGTCGCAGAGCATTGTTTGGCGAGCCGTAGGAAACACAGGGAACGGTCCGACGGGTCGCCAATAAGGGCTCCCTCTCGATGTTCCTCTAAGCATGGCAACGCTGCGAATTGAAATCGTTCTGTGGTTCCTCGCTCGCGGTAGCCGGTACCATACGCGGCCAAGAGCGCGAGGCCGAGTTTGACGTCGTCCGCACGCCTCCAGGATGCAAGTCGGCCACTTCGGTGCCGAGTTAGACGCGAAGCACCTCAATCGCGTCTCACATCTGCGCGAAGCGTTGCTTCTGCCTCTCGTTCAAGACCTCGTAAAAGTGCAGCAGTGCAGGGCGGACGGCGCTTACAGCCGCCCGCATGGCGGAAAGCCGCAAGCGCATAGTGTCAAGGCGTCCAACCGGGGTCAGTGCGCCCTCGGCTGGGCACGCCAGCGTGTTGGAGGCCTTCAGCGAGGCGATGGCGAGTTCGTAGAGGGCGATCCGCTGCGGATCGCTAAGCCCCATGTCGCTCTCCATCTGACGGATCGGCCAGTCACGTAGCGACGCCGTAAGCTGCTCGCAGACCGCGCCCAACGGATGGGGCGTGGGCGCGGGACCGCCGTTGAAGACACGCCAGCGCTCGCTTTGCGACGAACGCTCCTGCACCTGGGCCTGCGCCTCAACCGCAAGCCGGCCACGTACAAGGAGCCGAGCCTTTTGCTCGTCTTCGAGGGTGCCATAGTAGTTTTGCAAGGCCGGCCGCACCGCGTCGAGCCCGGCGACTGTCGTGTCGATACCTTGAATGACATCGTCAAGCTGGGCGGAGAAGGGCGCGGAAATTTCGCGCGGACATTCGGACGTGAGTTTGTTCACAGTGGCCGCAACGCTGCTGCGCAGCTCGTCGAGCGCGGCATGCTGTGTATCGTCGGGACGCGTGATCTGCGCGATCGCATCGAACGGCAATCTGTCGAGCTCGGCTGCCTGCCCGCGGCAGCTGTGCACCAGCTTGGCGACAATGGCTGTAAACGCACCGCGATCACGACGCTCGTCCTCGCGCGACTGCAGAGGGTCGTCCTGGTACTGGCGGACCTGCTGGACTTGGCGGACGTCCTGGAATTGGTGCGGATAGCGGAAGTCATAGTACCTGTACTTGCGGTGTCGCGCCTCCGCACTCGATGCAAGCCCCAGGCTGATCGCCAACGCGAGCAGCGCAGGTGCCAGAAGCCCGCCGGTTTTCACCATGTTCGCGGCCCCGGTTCATCCTGCCTCATGAATGTGTCAGAGGCCGAAATAGTTCCTGATGCGCAGGCGCGGGCCCAAGCGTCCTGGGGTCGCTTGCCCCAGCGTTATGGCTCGCGACTTCGGCAGGATTGCCCACGACCGCTGCCGGGTCCGTGATGCCCCAACGAGCGGACCGCGATCCATGATCGAGCCGTCGTAATTCAGCTGATAGCTGCTCGAATGGCTTCTTGCCGATGCGCGACTAAAAATGTGGGCGGCGGCGGTGGTGCTGTTCAATCGGCTTCCTAACAATCGGCTGGTAGTAGAGAACGACGAACGATTGGCTCTACTGCAACACTCGGCCGCGGGCGGGGAACCGGGAAGCCACCGCGCGCATGACGAAACGAGAGCGGCCCGACCCTCTCTCCGACGAGCGGTACGATCGGACAAACCCCAGCCTAGCCGCTCGCCGTCACTCTCCAGATGGGGAGGTCAGACCGATGCGCCTGCTTGTCGCCAACGTCGTTACGCTTTTCCTTAGCTTTTCTCCGGTGCTCGCCGCCGACGGGGTGCCGGTTCTCGACGTCAAACCAACCTGTCAAGGCACGGAAGTAGCGGCCATCAATCCGGGGCAGACCTTGGACACTTGCTTACAGAAGGAGGAAGCCGCCCGCGATCAACTCAGGAAAGGCTGGGCGAACTTTCCCGCCCGCGACAGGACGGAGTGTTCTGGTGCGGCAACCATCGGACCGCCAAGCTATGTCGATCTTCTGACTTGTCTTGAGATGCGAGAGGATGTCCGGAGGCCGCAGATAGAAACAACTGGCAGCGAAACAACTGGCAGCGCGACAACCAGCGGCGCGGCCAGCTTGCGACAGAGGCAACCGACGCCAGCCAGCGTTCAACGGGCGCGCGACCTTAAGTGAAGCTGCTGCGCGATCGTCGGCGCCCACGCCAGGCCGAACTGGCGGGAGTTGCAGGCGAGCGAGAATTGGCGAGCTGGCTCCGCTGGCGCCACATAGGCCCAATTGGACCAGCTGTTTCCGGCGCGCCACGACGGATATACCGGCGCGGGCGGGGGACCGAAGAACAACATCGGCCCACCGTGTTACCTATATGAGAAGCTGATTCCCCTTTTCCCGTTTTTGGCGAGGCTGTCGGATGATCCCCTAGGAAGCTCGCTGGCTCGCCGTCATGTCCTTACCTCCCGCCTACCCATGACCCCGGCAACATGCGCTGGCAGACGGACGGTTGAAACCCCAGTTTGTTTGGAATGCTCTCCTTCTAAGCGGCTCAATTCATTTTCGCCTGCGGCAGAGACGAAGAGAGTGGACATGGCGCTTGCGACTCCAGGTCTACCCTGACCATTACGCGAGCTTGATCGGCGCGCATGATGGCGTAAAAAAATCGTTACAGATGGGAAAGCTCCCACGCATTGATCTGGGGTAGACGGAGCAGGAACGTTAGGAAATGGAACCCGCAAGATAATACCTCGCCCATATGTGGTTATCTTGCTGCTTCTCACGCTACAACTCGTAGCGTAATTGATCAGGCCAGAGAGGATTACTCAAATGCTGGAATGAGCCTGCGAATGGAAACAGAAATAAACGCGTTTTCGAATGTTATGCTGGCCAAAATTGTCGGTTTATCTCGACTTCGGTAAGCGGACTTTATCGGGGGTCAAGTTGGCTCTTACGGCGCTCAGCCTACACCGGAAAAGCTTGGCAAACTTATTTATCGGTCGGCTTGCGACAGACTAATCTCATTCTAAAGTACCAATGTTGCGGCAACTCGTCGCCGAGCGAAACCTCTGCCTGGCGCCCGCGTTTTTTTTAGGTTCGCGAATCTTAGATACGCGCAGGAAACGGAGAAGCATCGATGTCCAACACTGCGAGATTGTTGGTTACGCTTGCCCTTACCGCGGTTACGGCAACGGGCGCACTTGCTGCATCCCGACACAGGGGAGTGCAGCCACGTGTAGATAACGACTACGCGTATGCGAATGCTTACAACGCTTATTCCAATCCTTACAACGCTTATCCCAATCTAGCCGAGCCCGCGGGTGGATGGGCCTACGCCCCCCGGGCGTACTGGTGGGGAGCGTATTCGCCGGCTTACAACCCTTATCCCTATCTCGGCCCCTAAATAAAAAGGGCAACGTTGGTTATGCGAGCGACTGGCAGCATGCCGGTCGCTCCGCATATATCCTTGCCGCCTGACGAGAATCACGCCTCGATGCGCACTGACGACGTTCCGGCCTCGACCCGGCCGATGCGCCGCGCCGCCGGATATCCCGCCGCGAGGATCGACTGAAGGATCCCGTCCGCCCGCTCGGCCGCGCAGGAAATCAAGAGGCCGCCCGATGTCTGAGGATCGGTCAGCAGATTGCGCCGCCAGTCGGGAAAGCCCGCCGGAAGCACCACGCTGTCGGCGTAGCTCGCCCAGTTCCGCCCCGATGCGCCGGTGACGACGCCGTCGCGCGCGAGCGACACGGCGTCGCGCAGCAAGGGCAGCTCGTCAGGGCGAATGATGATCGAGAGCTGCGAGCCGCGCGCCACCTCCAGTGCATGCCCGAGCAGACCGAAGCCGGTGACGTCGGTCATCGCGTGAACCGCCGCGTCTTCCGCAAGCACCGTCCCGATGCTGTTGAGCAGCGTCGTCGTGGCCACCATCTCCGCATAGCCGTCCCCTGACAGCAGCCCCTTCTTGATCGCCGCCGAATAGATGCCGACGCCGAGCGCCTTGGTCAGAATGAGCGCGTCGCCCGGCTGCGCGTCGGCGTTGCGTCGCACGTTCTGCGGGTGGCACCCGCCGATGACGGCCAGCCCGTAGATCGGCTCGGGCGTGTCGATCGAATGCCCACCCGCGACCGGAATGCCGGCCGCGGCGCACGCCGCGGCGCCGCCGGCGAGGATCGCGCGCACGATGTCGAGCGGCACTTTGTCGAGCGGGACCCCGAGAATGGCGAGCGCCATGAGCGGCCGGCCGCCCATCGCATAAATGTCGGAGATCGCGTTGGTCGCGGCGATGCGCCCGAAGTCGTGCGGGTCGTCGACGATCGGCATGAAAAAGTCGGTGGTCGCGATGATGCAGTTGTTGTCGTCGAGGCGCCAGACCGCGGCGTCGTCGCCGGTCTCCACCCCGACGAGGAGCTGCGCATAGGGCGTGGTCTCGGCCTGCCCGCCGAGCAGCTGCTGCAGCACGGAGGGGGCGAGCTTGCACCCGCAGCCGCCGCCATGGGCGAGGCTGGTCAAGCGGATTTGCGGTACGGTCATGATGGCGTCTCGTCTTGTTGAGCCTTGCGCAAGTCGGCGAGCCCAGAAGCTTTCCCGATGCGTGCGGCGTTATCGCTGCTTCAATATCCGGAACACGTAAAGCCGCCCGCGCTGCTCGTGGCCGGCGAGCGTCTGGCCGGTCTGGCTGACGAAGTGCGGTACGTCGACGACGGTCAGCGGGTCGGTGCATTCGAGCACCAGCGTTCCACCGATCGGAACCTTGCGCAAAGCCTTCGCTGCCCGCAGCACCGGCTGCGGGCAGCACAATCCGCGCAGGTCGAGGACGGTATCGCTCATCTCCCTTGCCGCGGGCGCCCCAGGGCTTCTCGTCGTCCTCTTCGCCCTGGCCTCCATCAGGCTGCGGTCAGCTCCTTCGCCCGGATCGTATATCCGAACGTATCGGGATCAAGGCAATCGAGCCGCAGGCCGGCGGTCTCGGCCTGCGGATACATGAGGAAGCCGAGCCTGCCGCCGCTCGATCCCGGCAGCGCGACATCGTGAGCGAAATTGTAGGCAAGCCAGTTCGTCTCCCAGGCGCCGAACAGCGTCTTGCGCGCGGCGGCGACCCTAGGATCGTCGATTGCGAGATTGCCCGGCGGCTCTTCGAGCACGACCTTGCGCACGTCGGCGGGGTCCATCGGCACCCAGCCGAACGCGGACAGATAGACTTCGGCGCGGCAATGCTGCGCTTTGGTGATGACGTCCGATCCCACGCCCAGGCTCTTGTAGCCGAACTTCGAGGGGGCGACGCGGATGCCGTAGACGTCGCGCGCCGGCAGGCCGGACGCGCGCGACAGCCCGACGAAGAGCGCGTTCAGGTCGGCGCATTTGCCGCCGAGATTCCCGCTCTTGAGCATGGCTGCGATGTCGCCGACGCCGCAGCCGCGCACCCTTCCGTCGCGGAAGGTGTTCGCGACGATCCACTCATAGATCGCGCGCGCTCTGTCGGTCTCCGTCGCTGCGCCGGCGGTGATCTTCTCGGCGGTCGTCTTGACGATGCCGTCGATCGGGATGAGATCGGTCCCCTCGCTGTAGAGCTTGCGCTCGGCGGCCGTTAGCGGGGGGACCTGAGCGGGCGCGGCGAAATTGGTGGCGCGATCGCGCGTGGCGATCCGGCTGACGACTTCCGCGACCGGCTTGGCTTCGCCCTCCGCCCATTCGACATGCAGCATCTCGGCGCCGTATTTGGGATCGCGGGCGAGCGCGGCTTTCGGCGCGTTGGTCGTCCAGGTGCTGCCGAGCGAGCGGAACCAGCTCGGCTCGTTGACCGCCGGCACCGGAATCCACGCCTGTGTCTTGCCCTGCGGTTTGTCGATTGCGATCTGCGTCACGACCTCGAAAGTGCGCCACGGGCCGGGCGTGACCGCGAAGGGCGCTTGCGCGGACGCAATGCGCGGAAGGCTCGCCGCCGCGGAGACGGCGAGGCAGGATTTGAGAACGTCGCGTCGATGGATCGTCACGGTCATTCCTCCCGGTTGACGGAGTTGGGACCGCGCACTCCATTCGGCGGTCCGGATCGCCCAACATCTCGGGCTGCGAGGTGTTCGATGAGTTTTGCAAGGTCGAGCGCGTCCCATCCGACGTCGCTTTCGGCCACGAAAGTCGGGTTCAGATCGCGGTCGAGCACGTAAGTCGTGGGCAGGTTGACGACCTGCCACGATCGCGCGACCGCCTGGTCCCCATCGAGCAAGATGGGAAAATTCGTTCCGGCGGTTTCGGCAAAGCGGCGCACCCGCAGCTCCGGCTCGCCCACCGAGATGGCGATGACGCTGACGCCGGCGGAACGTTCCGCCAAGCGCTGCAAGGCCGGCAGTTCCTCCCGGCAGGGCTCGCACCACGTCGCGAAGAAATGCACGAGCAAGACCTGTCCGCGCCATTGCGAGAGGTCCACACGCCCGCCCGCGAGATCGGAAAGGAAAAAATTCGGCTTGCTATCGTTCTGGAGCGGACGCAGCTCCGCGGTCCCGGCATGAGCCGTCAGGAACAGCAAGCCGAGAAGCAGCATGCCAGCACCACGGATGGCGCTGAGGGACCGCAGAAAGCGGCAGCCCAGCGTCGAAAAGCCAACCGGGTTGATTCCGCGCTTGTCCGCGCCGATACCCCCCATCCCGCGCGGCGCGTCGCCCACCCGCCGAGACGTGGACGGTCGGCTGAAGTGTAGACGGCCATGTGCGCCCCGAACCTCGGGAGCCCAGCGCTGGATCACCGGCGCATCGTGCGACCTAGTGTCCCAAACGGTCAACCGGCCACGTGGTCGCAATCCCCCCAACGCTTGGGCGAGGGAGCAGGCCATGGGAGTCATGCGTCGCCGCATCGCATTTGCGAACGATTTTTCCCTCCACCCTGGAATCTGGCTGGAAATTATTACGGGCCAGAATATTTGCAGACAAATGCAGCTCGATGCAGGATCTTATTGGATCTGGTGGGGAATGGATACCAATGCCTGCCAGAATGGTCCGGCATGACCTGACCAAGGCCAACCTGATATCTATCAGGGTGGATATACTGGGAATTAAAAACCAAGCTAATTGTTGGTGAAGAACCGAGGCGTTTGTCGTTCTCTTTGTCACAAAAAACGACGTAGCGTAGATATTGCGGATGTCGTTTGCTGACGTGACGCCTGTGAGCCGAACGGTCTGATCGCAGCGCAAGCTATTGTTTTATCGACGGATCGTGAATACACGCGCTGGAAAGCCGTGTTGCTTTTGGGGCGGATGACGAAGAAAGCACCCGCCTGCGTCAGCGATACAGGCGCGCAAAATCAAGGAAACCGCGATCCATGATCGAGCAGCTGCCGGGTTCCGGCGTCATGAGGTCGAGTACGTTCACCTCATGCATTTTGCCGTCGGAAACGTGGATAAACGAGGGAATCTTACCGCGCAGATCAATCTGCGTCTGCATCTTCACGGCAGCTTTGGCCTTGCTAAAATGTGCCCACGGAAACACTTTGATCGATAGGTCAATCGTTGTCGTGTTTAAAGCGTACACGCTGTTGTCCAGATCAACCGCATATCCAACGATAACGACCGCAGCGTACTTAACGCACCAACGGTCGCATACCGAACTTGTTTGACACCATTCTAATTTAGGAATTAGTCTGTCTGAGAAAATCAAAAGGCGATCGCGATCCGTTCAAAAAAGGCGATGCCGATCTGGGGCTGGAAGCAAGGAGGAACGACCCCATGACCATCGCATTCTCGCGGCGCCAGTTCTTGGCGGGCGCGGGTGCGGGCATGGCGGGTACGACGTTGGGCGCGCTCGGGTTCGGCGATGTCGAGGCCGCGCATGCGCAAGCGATCCGTCCGTTCAAGCTCATGCGAACGACGGAGACCCGCAATACCTGCACTTACTGCTCGGTCGCCTGCGGCATCATCATGTATTCGAAAGGCGATCTTTCGAAGGGCGACAAGGCCGAGATCATTCATATCGAGGGCGATCCCGATCATCCCACCAATCGCGGAACGTTGTGCCCGAAGGGCGCGGCGCTGCTCGATTTCGTGCGTTCCGACACCCGCCTGAAATATCCGATGATCCGCAAGCCGGGCTCGGACAAGTTCGAGCGGATTTCCTGGGATCAAGCGCTCGATCGTATCGCCCGGCTGATGAAGGACGACCGCGACAAGAACATCGTTCTAAGGAACAATGACGGCGTCACGGTGAATCGGTGGACCACCACCGGGTTCCTCGCGGCTTCGGCGACGACCAACGAAACGGCCTTCGCGACCTACAAGGTCGTGCGCAGCGCCGGCATGGTGGTGTTCGACAACCAAGCGCGTGTTTGACACGGCCCCACGGTGTCCAGTCTGGGCCCAACTTTCGGTCGTGGCGCGATGACCAATTCGTGGACCGACATTCGGAACACGGATTTGGTGGTGATCATGGGCGGCAACGCCGCCGAGGCGCATCCATGCGGATTCAAGTGGGTCACCGAGGCGAAAGCCAAGCGTGGCGCCAGGCTGATCGTCGTCGACCCGCGATTTACGCGCTCGGCGGCGGTCGCCGATGTCTATGCGCCAATCCGGCAAGGCACCGATATCGCCTTCCTGCTCGGGCTGATCAATTACTGCATCCAGAACGACAAGGTGCAGTGGGACTATGTCAAGCCGTTCACCAATGCGGCGTTCCTCGTCAAGGAGGGCTTCACATACGAGGACGGCCTGTTCTCTGGCTATGACGAGGCGAAGCGCGACTACAACCGCGCGAGCTGGGACTATGAAATCGGTCCCGACGGCTTCGCCGTCGTCGACGAGACGCTGCAGAATCCGCGCTGCGTGTGGAACCTGCTGAAAGCGCATGTCGCGGCCTATACGCCCGAGATGGTCGAGCGCATCTGCGGCACGCCGAAAGACAAGTTCCTGAAGATCGCGCAGATGGTCGGCGAGTGCTCGGCGAAGACCAAGACGATGACGTCGATGTACGCGCTCGGCTGGACCCAGCACTCGAAGGGATCGCAGAACATCCGCGGGATGGCGATGCTGCAGCTCATCCTCGGCAATATCGGCGTGCGCGGCGGCGGCATGAACGCCTTGCGCGGTCACTCCAACATCCAGGGGCTGACCGACCTGGGGCTGATGTCGAACCTGATCCCCGGCTATCTCACGCTGCCGACGGAGCGGGAGGCGAGCTTCGACGCCTATATGTCGACCCGCGGCTTCAAGCCGTTGCGGCCGGGCCAGATGAGCTATTGGCAGAACTACAAGAAGTTCTTCGTGAGCTTCCAGAAGGCGATGTGGGGCGCGGCGGCGACCGCCGACAACAACTTCGCCTACGACTATCTGCCTAAGCTCGACGTGCCGGCCTATGACGTGCTGCGTGCCTTCGAGTTGATGCACCAGGGCAAGATAAACGGCTATGTCTGCCAGGGCTTCAACCCGCTGCTGTCGTTCCCCAACCGCAAGAAATGCACAGTGGCGCTGTCGAAGCTCAAATTCCTCGTCGTCATGGATCCGCTTCAGACCGAGACGGCGCGGTTCTGGGAGAACCACGGCGAGTACAACGACGTCGATCCGGCGAAAATCCAGACCGAGGTCATTCAGCTTCCGACCACGTGCTTCGCCGAGGACGAAGGTTCGCTCACCAATTCCGGCCGCTGGCTGCAGTGGCACTGGGCTGGCGGGTCTCCGCCCGGCGAGGCCAAGGGCGACATCTGGATCATGGCGCAGCTGTATCAGCGCCTGAAGGCGCTGTACGAAAAGGAGGGCGGCGCGGTTCCCGAACCGATCCTCAGCCTCGTGTGGCCCTATAAGGATCCGAGCAATCCGCTGGCCGAGGAGATCGCCAAGGAGGTGAACGGCTACGTGGTGGCGGACGTAGCCGATCCGAACGATCCGACCAAGCTCGTGCTGCAGAAGGGCAAGCAGGTGGTCAGCTTCGCCGCACTGCGCGACGACGGCACGACCGCATGCGGCTGTTGGATCTATTCCGGCAGCTACAACGAGGCGGGCAACAACATGGCCCGCCGCGACACGAGCGATCCGGACGACACCGGTATCTTCCCGAAATGGTCGTGGTCGTGGCCGGTCAATCGGCGCATTCTGTACAACCGCGCCTCGGCCGATCTCGAGGGCAAGCCGTGGGATCCGACCCGCAAGCTGCTCGAATGGGACGGCGCCAAGTGGACCGGCTACGACGTGCCGGACATCGCGCCCACCGCCAAGCCGGAGGTGGTCGGCCCCTTCATCATGAACCCGGAAGGCTCTTCCCGCCTGTTCACCCGGGGCCTGATGCGGGACGGACCGTTCCCGGTGCATTACGAGCCGTTCGAATCGCCGGTCGTCAACGTCCATCGCGCCGAAGATTCGCGGCAATCCGGCGGCCCGCGTGTTCCGCGGCGACCTGGAGCAGTTCGGCAACGCCAAGGACTTCCCCTATGCGGCGACGTCCTACCGGCTGACCGAGCACTTCCATTTCTGGACCAAGCATGTCGAACCGAACGCGGTGACGCAGCCGGAATTCTTCGTCGAGCTCTCCGAGCAGCTGGCGAGGGAGAAGGGCATCACGTCGGGCGGCTGGGTCCGCGTGTGGTCCAACCGCGGATCGGTGAAGGCGAAAGCGGTCGTCACCAAGCGCATCACGCCGCTCACCTGTGACGGCAAGACCGTCCATATCGTCGGCATCCCCCTCCATTGGGGATTTACCGGCGTGGCGAGGAAGGGGTTTGGCCCGAACTCGCTCACGCCCTATGTCGGCGACGCCAACATCGAAACGCCGGAGTACAAGGCGTTTCTCGTCGATATCGAGCCCATCGCCGGGCCGGTGGCATAAAGGGAGGGAGCGATGACCATCCAATTCATCCTTCCCAAGCCGCCGACCGAGAACGTGCCCCCGCGTTTCTCCGACGCCGACTTGATCCGGCGCTCGGCCTCGACCGTGACGCCGCCCGCCCAGCGGCAGACGGAGGTGGCGAAGCTCATCGACGTGTCGAAATGCATCGGCTGCAAGGCGTGTCAGGTGGCCTGTGTCGAGTGGAACGACCTGCATGAGCCGGTCGGGTACAACAACGGCACCTACGACAATCCCTTCGACCTTTCGCCGAACACCTTCACGGTGATGCGCTTCGCCGAATGGGTCAACCCGGAGACGAACAATCTCGAATGGTTGATTCGCAAGGACGGGTGCATGCATTGCGAGGATCCGGGCTGCCTCAAGGCGTGCCCGGCCCCCGGCGCGATCGTGCAGTACTCGAACGGCATCGTCGATTTCGTGCACGAGAACTGCATCGGTTGCGGTTATTGCGTGAAAGGGTGTCCGTTCAACATCCCGCGCATCTCCCAGGTCGATCACAAGGCCTACAAGTGCACGCTCTGCTCCGACCGCATCGCCGTCGGGCAGGGGCCGGCCTGCGCCAAGTCCTGTCCCACCCAGGCGATCGTGTTCGGAACCAAGGAGGAGATGAAGAAGCATGCGGCCGGCCGCATCGCCGATCTGAAGTCCCGCGGCTACCAGAATGCGGGCCTCTATGATCCGCCGGGCGTGAACGGCACGCATGTGATGTATGTGCTGCCGCACGCCGATCAGCCGCAGCTCTATTCCGGCCTGCCGAAGGACCCGAGGATCAGCCCGATCGTCGAGTTCTGGAAAGGGCTGACGAGATATGCCGGCCTCGGCGCGATCGCCGCCGTTGCGGCCTTCGGCGTGCTGCATCACCTCGTCAAGGGACCCAACCGGGTGCCGCATGAGGACGAAGAAAAAGCCAAGGAATTGGCGGAAGGCGAACGACGATGACGGTGTCCGAGTTACGTCAGAAGAACGAGGCCCGCGTCGGCGTGTCCGACGCTGGCGCGGTCCACGAGACCGGCTCCGAAAGCGAGCCGGTCATCGTCGATCGCTACACGGTGATGGCGCGGGTCAATCACTGGATTACGGCGACCAGCTTCGTGTTGCTCGCCCTATCTGGGCTCGCGCTGTTCTATCCCTCCCTTTATTTCCTGACGGGAATTTTCGGCGGGGGATCGAACACCCGGGCGATTCATCCGTGGATCGGCGTGCTGCTGATCCTCGCCTTTATCGGGCTGTTCCTCCGCTTCTGGCGTTTCAATCTGTGGGAACGCAATGACAGCGTGTGGCTGACCCGCGTGCGGGACGTCCTCGCCGCAAAGGACGACGATCTGCCGGAGCTCGGCAAATACAATGCCGGGCAGAAGATCGTCTTCTGGTCGATGTCGCTGCTGCTGCTCGTGTCGCTCGGCACGGGGCTCGTGATCTGGGACCAGTATTTCTACCAGTACACCAGCATCGAGCAGAAACGGCTTGCGATACTCGTGCATGCGCTCGCGGCGATCGTCATGATCTGCATCTGGATGGTCCATGTCTATGCCGCGATCTGGGTGCGCGGCACCGTCCGCGGCATGACGCGCGGGACCGTCACCGGCGGCTGGGCGTGGCGCTATCACCGGCGCTGGCTGCGTGAACTCGTGACCGGCAAGAAGGATAACCATCATCCGGGCGCGGCGCCGGCGGAGTGACTGCGCCGTTTTCTCAATGCCACGTGGCCCGTGCGGTTCGTGAGGTCGAGCAATGAAGGAGGTCGGGAAACCCCGGCACGATCCGGTTCCAATCGGGGAGGCGACGACGCCTCCCTTCGCCATCCTGCCGCAACCGGAATTGCTTTTTTCGCAGCGCGCCGAGCGCTTCGCCTTCCTGGCGCAGGGTCATGACCTGCAGCCATATCTGTATTTTCTCGCCGGGGTGTGCGAGGTCCAGCACCGCGCGCTCGACGGATTGCCCGAACCCAGCCGGCCGTCGGCCGAGGCGGTTGCGCTGGCTCGCGAGCACGCGATGCCGCCGCTCGACCGCCATGGCTTCACCGTCGATCCCGGCCTTCGATGCGGCGCTCGATCGCCTTCTCTTGCTGTGCGACACGATCGATATGCCGGACGCGGCGCAGATGGCTTTGTCTCGTCTCGCCGCCGCCGACGCCGGAACTCGCATCGCCTTGGCGCGCGCCGCGCTGGACGACGCGCCCGCGGTCGAAGCGCTAGGCGAGCATGTCTTCGTCGCCGCCGCCTTGCAGGTGCATTTCGCTCGCCTCGCCGCCGGCCTCGACGCAGCGCGCCTCGTGCCGGTGGGCGAGGGGGCCTGTCCTGCCTGCGGCGGGCCGCCGGTGTCGTCGCTGGTGGTCGGCTGGCCGGGCGCGCACGGGGCGCGGTTTTGCGCCTGCGCACTGTGCGGCACGCTGTGGAATCACGTGCGGATCAAGTGCGCGGTCTGCGGTTCGACCAAGGGCATCGGCTACGAGGAGATCGAAGGCGGCCCCGGCACGGTCAAAGCGGAAACATGCGAGTCCTGCCACCGCTATGTGAAGATCATGCACGAGCACAAAAACCCGGCGCTCGACCCGGTCGCGGACGACGTGGCGACGCTCGCGCTCGACCTCCTGGTGCGCGAAAGCGGGTATCGGCGAGGCGCGGTCAATCCATTTCTGCTCGGCTATTGAAAGACGACGCGCAAATGACGCAGGAGAACTCGCTCCGCCGACTTCCCTCGGTCGACGACGTGCTGAAGACACAGACCGCGGCGTTCGCCGTCGATCGCTACGGCCGTCCGTCCGTCGTCAATGCGGTGCGGGCGGCGCTCGACGCCGTCCGCACCGCCGTGCGCGCGAGCGCTCCGGCTGCGCCCGGCTCGCAGGTCGACGCCGACCATGTCGCGGCCTCCGCCTTGGCCCGTCTCGATCTCGAGACGCGGCCGCGGGTGCGGCCGGTATTCAACCTGACCGGCATCGTTCTGCACACCAATCTGGGGCGCGCGACGCTCGCCGACGCGGCGGTTGAGGCCGCGGTCGCTGCAATGCGACAGGCGATTGCGCTCGAGTTCGATCTCGACGCCGGACGGCGCGGCGAGCGCGATGTCCTGATCCGCGGCCTGCTGTGCGAGCTCAGCGGGGCGGAGGATGCGACGGTCGTCAACAACAACGCGGCCGCGGTTCTCCTCGTGCTCAACACGCTCGCGAAGGGACGCGAAGCGATCGTCTCGCGCGGCGAATTGATCGAGATCGGCGGCGCGTTCCGCATGCCCGACATCATGGCGCGCGCCGGCGCGAGGCTGGTCGAGGTCGGAACCACCAACCGCACGCACCTCGAGGACTATGCGGCGGCGCTCGGCGAAAAGACCGCGCTCATCCTCAAGGTTCACCCCTCGAACTATCGGATCGAAGGATTCACGGCCGCTGTGTCCGGCCGCGACCTCGCCGAACTTGCGCACGAACGCGGGGTGCCGCTCGTCAACGATCTCGGTTCGGGAACGCTCGTCGATCTCGCCCGGTTTGGCCTTGCGCATGAGCCCACGGTCGCCGAGGCGGTGGCGCAGGGCGCGGACCTCGTCACCTTCTCGGGCGACAAATTGCTCGGCGGTCCGCAGGCGGGCTTTGTCGTCGGGCGCAAGGATTTGATCGCGCGCATCAACCGCAATCCGCTCAAGCGGGCGCTGCGCATCGACAAGATCCGCCTTGCGGCCATCGAGGCGACGCTGCGTCTCTACCGCGATCCCGACCGGCTGCCGCACCTGTTGCCGACGCTGCGCCTGCTGACGCGGTCGCAGGCTGACATCGCGACGCAGGCTCAGCGGCTCGCCACGCCCGTTGCCGACGCAATAGGGCGCGCGTTTGCGGTGACCGTGGTCGATTGCGTGAGCGAGATCGGGTCCGGCGCGTTGCCGCGCGAAACGCTTCCGAGCGCGGGCCTCGCCATCCGGCCCGCGGGAGTGCGCGGCGGCGGGCGCGCGCTCGCCGCGATTTCCGCCGCCTTCCGCCGGCTTAGGACGCCGGTCATCGGCCGCATCGAAGAAGCGGCGCTGGTGCTCGATCTCCGTTGTCTCGAGGACGAGCCCGGCTTTGTAGCAAATCTCGCCGGTCTCCATCGCGGGAATGGCTCCGATGCGCTGGCTTGAGCGGCTCGCAGGCAGCCGCGCAAAGGGCGCGCCTTCGTCCGGCCCGACGGCGGACATCGGGGTCGAGATGGCGCACGCCTTCGAAGCCGCCAACCGCGGCGACTATGCTTCCGCGCTGGCGATCTGGGGACCGCTTGCGCAGGCCGGGGTCGCGCGGGCGCAAAATAATGTCGGCGCATGTTTTGCCGAAGGGCTCGGTGTTGCCCGCGACACGGGGTTCGCCTTGCGCTGGCTGACGCTTGCCGCGCAAGCGGGCGATCCGGTCGGCCAGCGCAACCTCGCGGCGCTCTATTTCAAAGGGGAGGGCGTCGCGCAAAATTATGCGCGTGCGGCCGAGCTCTATCGCATGGCGGCCGAGCAGGGCGACGGGCCAGCGCAGGATATGCTGAGCTGGATGCTGCTCGAAGGCGAGATCGTCCCTTCCGATTCGGCGGACGCGCGTCGCTTTGCGCTCGCAGCGGCCGAGCAGGGGATCCCCGCGGCGATGACGCGCGTCGGCATGATCTATCACAACGCGCTTGGCGTGCAGCGCGATCCCGCTGTCGCCGCTGCGTGGTGGGCGAAAGCCGCGCTGCGCGGCGACGCCGATGGGCAGGCGATGCTCGGCGCCGCTCATTTGCTGGGTGCAGGCGTCGCGCCGGATCGCATCGCTGCGCTCGCCTGGCTGTTGCGGGCAAAGGCGGCTGGCAGCGCGTTGGCCGCGCGGTTTCTTGCGCAGGCGAGGGCGTCGTTGTCCGCAGAGGCGATCGCCGAAGCGGAGCGTCGCGCTGCCGCGCCTCTGCGCGAGATCGCGGCGAGAGACGGGCCGGACGGGATAGCTGTGGAGGCGGCGCCATGATTATCGGCACGGCCGGCCACATCGATCATGGCAAGACCGCGTTGGTGCGCGCCCTCACCGGGGTCAATACGGATCGCCTCAAGGAGGAGAAGGCGCGCGGTATCACGATCGACCTCGGCTTCGCTTATCTGCCGACGCCGAACGGAGGCATGCTCGGCTTCGTCGATGTTCCAGGCCACGAGAAATTCGTCCACAACATGCTGGCGGGCGCCACCGGCATCGATTTCATGCTGATGGTCGTTGCGGCCGACGACGGGCCGATGCCGCAGACCATCGAGCATCTGGCGATCATCGATTTGCTGGGCGTCGAGCGCGGCCTGGTCGCGATGACCAAGGCGGACCTTGCCGACGCGGCTCGCCGGGCCGACGTCGCAGCCGCAATCCGGCGCATGCTTGCCTCGACCCGCCTGGCGGATGCGGACATCATCCCGGTGTCGGTCGTCACCGACGAGGGCGTGGAGGCATTGCGCGAGCGGTTGTTCGCCGCCGCGGATGCGTTCGAACGCGCTGCGGACGATCGGCGGTTCCGCCTTGCGGTGGACCGTTCCTTTACGCTGGCGGGCGCCGGCACGGTCGTCACCGGGACGGTGTTGTCGGGGATAGTGTCGACGGGCGATCGCGTGCTGATCAGCCCCTCCGGCCTGTCGGCGCGCGTGCGCGCAATCCATGCGCAGAACCGCGCCGCCGAGCGCGGCAGCGTGGGCGACCGCTGCGCGCTTAATCTCGTCGGCGACGGAGTCAGCAAAGATGCGATCCACCGCGGCGACATGGCGCTTGATCCGGACCTGCACGCGCCGACCGACCGGATCGATGCGACGCTGCGCGTGCTTGCATCGGAGACAAAGCCGGTCGGCCAATGGATGCCGGTGCGTTTGCATCACGCGGCGGCGGAAGTCGGCGCGCGTATCGTCCTGCTCGGCGACACCCCGATTCCGCCCGGGGGCGAGGCGCGCGTTCAGCTTGTGCTCGACCGTCCGATTGCGGCAGTCGCCGGCGACCGCTTCGTCGTGCGCGATACGTCGGCACAGCGCACGATCGGCGGCGGACGCCTCCTCGATCTGCGCGGACCCGCGCGCAAGCGACGCACGTCCGAGCGCTTGGCCCAGCTTGACGCCTGCGCGCTCCACGCTCCCGAACGCACGCTGGCGCGGCTATTGGAGATTACGCCCTTCCATGTCGATTTCTCCGCCTTCGCACGCGATCATGCGATGACTGCCGCTGCGGCCAATCGCATCGCGGAGAAACTCTCGCTCATCCGCTTGGACTTGGCTCGCACGGTGGTCGCGCTCGCGCCCGCCGGCTGGATGCGGCTCAAGCGCGGCGCGCTGGCCGCGCTTGCCGCGTTTCACGCGGACAATCCGGACCTGCCCGGCATGGGGCTCGAACGGCTTCGGCTGCAGCTCGAGCCGCGCCTGCCGGGGCCTGCCTTTCTCGCTGCGTTGCAGAGCCTCGCACGCAGCAAGGAGGTTGCGCTCGATGGAGCCTGGGTGCGGCTGCCTGGGCACGAGATCCGTCTGACCGACGAGGAGGAGCGCCTGTGGGAAAAAGCGCGCGCATTGATCGCAGGGCGCGAACGCTTCCGCCCGCCGCGGGTGCGCGACATCGGCGCGATGCTCAATGCCTCGGAAACAGAGGTGCGGCAGACGTTCAAGCTGCTGAGCCGCCTCGGCAAGGTCGACGAGGTCGCGCATGATCACTTCTTCCTGCGCGGAACCGTCGGTGAAATGGTGGATGTCGCAGCTGAACTTGCGGCGCAGTCGCCGCACGGCCAGTTCACCGCCGCGCAATTCCGCGATCGGCTCGACAATGGACGCAAGGTCGCCATTCAGATTTTGGAATTCTTCGACCGGCATGGCGTTACGCTGCGCCGGGGCGATCTGCGTCGCATCAATAAACACCGGCTCGATCTGTTCCCTCGCTCGTCTCGGGATCAGGCCACGCCGGCATCCACGGAATCCGGAGAAGGCTTGCCCCCGGCGCGGCGTCCGGACTTCGAGTCCCCCGCGTCAGTCTGCTGCTCCGACGCGCTCAATGGCGCGGAGTTGAGTATTCGAGACATTTGGGAGTGAGGCAGCCGCTCGGTTGTGTCGTCCTGTTTACAAAACCTGCTCTTCACGGAATTGAGTGGGTAAATTGTTCCACTTTTCGGTACTCAGCCTTGAATGGTTGAGCGACGGGTATGCTTGGTAAATGGTGTGGCGCAGGGTTATCCATGGGCGCCCGCGTGTGTGCCTCTCACGCAGACAGGCGGGCACCGGGGGGTAACCCTTGTTCGAAGCGCGCATCGTTTAGAGGTGCGGCAGCATGCAGGTGAGAACCTTCAGTCGCAGGTACTCTTCGTCGTGCAGTCCGTATGCTCGACGCTGGATGACGCGGATCTTGTTGTTCAGTCCTTCCACGAATCCGAGGGAGACCTTGTTCTCTGGCCTACAATAGGCGGCGATTCCGTCCCAATGCCGATCGATCATCTCGGCGAATTTCTCATAGGGTTTGAGGCGCTGCCACTTCAGACTCGCCCGCCAGTTCTCAAAGAATTGCCGCGCCCAGCCCTCGCGCTCGTAGTCCCAGAGCTGACCGAAGGACTCCCTGAGCAGGTACGCCGTGTTCAAGCGCTTGTTCGCCATCAGCACCTTCTTGAGTGCTTGGCGGCCTTTCAGCGTGAGGTTCTCGCGACGCGAAAGCAGCGTGTACTTCTGGCCCTTGATGTAGCTTCGATCCTGGCCGCTGAGTCTGCGGTACTCGGACTTGCGCACCTCGTCGAGCGCATCGCCCAGATGGCGCATGACGTGGAACTTGTCGTACAGGATCGCCGCCTGCGGTGCACGCGCCGCAGTCACGTTGTGAAACGGCTTCCATATGTCCATTACCGCCAAGCGAATGCTCCGGGTCCTCTTCTCGCCCAGCCTGTCATAGAACAGCGCCATGCTCGCCTCTTTGCGGTCCTCTCCCCCGAACCAGATCGGGCGCCCTCGAATCAGGTCGCTCACCACGATGCGGTAGGTATGGCCCTTGCGAATCGAGATCTCGTCGATGCCGATGGCTTTGGGTCCTGGCGCGCCCACACGGGCCAGTTGCGCCCGCATGTACTGCTTCTCCAGAGTCTTGATCGTCTCCCAGTGAAGCCTGAGTTCCTCGGCAATGTCCTTGATGGTGGCCTGACGACAGCGCCGCCCAACGTAGTAGGCAAACCGCTTGGTATAGAAGGGATTGTCCGCCAGGAAGTCGAGCCGCTCGCGCTTCACGTGCCCGCAACTCCTGCACAGCACCCGACGCACCTCGATGTCCAGAAAGATGCGCGCGTCGCCACACGACAGATCGCGAACGCGCCGTGTGCGTCGGTCGTACCAGCCCGAGTGCACTCGACCACAGCAACTGCAGATCGTTTTTTTGAGCGCCGTTTGAGGGTGATCACTCGCGCTTTCGGATCACCGAACACGCCGCGCACCGTGGGGAGCGGACGAAACCCCGGGAATGCATACTCATCCCAAAGTCGCCGCCGTCGCTTCGCAGAATTGGCCATTCAGACACGATGCCAAATGCGAGCCCCTTCTGAAATTCCTGAAAGCCAATATCCACGAGGCTTCCAGCGATGCTTACCCCCTCAATTTACCCACTCGAGTCCGTGAAGACCCCAAAACTAAGGGTGGGTCGTAAGTTGCTCCAAGCTCGTTGGTTCTGCAGTGTGGGAGGCGCCCCGGTGCGATTTCGCGGAAGCGCACGCTGCCCAGCCGGGCTATGCTGTCGTGCTGATTTTTGAGGAGGAGTGGAAATGCGCATTGTTATTGTCGCTTTGGCGATTGCGGCGCTGCTGGTGTCCGCCGATCGGCTGAGCTTCGCCCAGCCTGCTTCGGGCCCGAAGGCTACCTCCAGTAACGAGGTGCGAGAGGGTCGACGCGCCGCCGTGAAAAAGAAGAGGGCCAATTGTCGGACTGAAGGAGAGGGGAAGGGACTGCATGACGAAGACCTGCGCGATCACGTGGCCGTCTGTGTGCAAGAAGCCCGCTTGGCTTGCTTGAAAGAGGCCATCGGGAAGAAAATTCGTGGCCGAGAGCGGGTCAGCTATGTCGACAAGTGTCTGGGTGGGGACTGACTTCTCAGCCGCCCGCGGGCGCAATAACCCCGCAGCGCATTGAGCTTCGCGGGTGAAACGCCAGACCTCTCGCCAAGGAGGTGACGGAACCCGTCTTGCCGGACGAACCGGCCCGCTGCTCACGAACGTCAACCCCTTTGCTCGGCAAAGGCTGTCGTCCACAAGCGCAAGGAGCACTCGAATGCCTGGCTCGAATTCGGCGCTTTGCCACGGTCGGCGTGGCGGCTTTGTTCGTGGGCCTCAATGTCGGCGCTGCGACGGCGCAGGTGAAGTTGAACATGCCCACGCGGAACGAGGATCCGAGAACCGAGGAGGAGAAGAAGCTCGACGCTGAGAGAAAGAAGGCCCTGGACGACGCTTACAAGAAGGCTGGCGAATCCATCCCCGAGCCAAAAGGAAAATTCGACCCCTGGAAGAATGTGCGCTAGCCGCCGCCGACGAAAGGCGGAATTCGCGAGATAAAGCGAGTCAGGACCTGCCCGTCCGCCGTCGCTGCATGGATGTTCAGCCGCGCCTGTTCGCGACCCGCCGAGACGGTAGGTACGCGAAGCCGTGTGATCACCAAAAAAAGGCGTCAGACAGCATCAGAAGGAACATAAGGACAAAGATCACAAATGACAACCACAGGATGAGAGAGCCGCCGGCATGGGCAACCTGTCCTGGTACGTTCGCCAATCTTTCTGCGGCGCGCATGTCCCACTCCAAGTCTCCGACCGACCATCATGCTGCATAGCAGCAAAAAATCCGGGTGATGCTCACAAACGAGTGAGATCCTCCCGGCTGGTTGTGGATGGATCCGATCCCGAATGGGGGCGAAGCCCAACCGGCGAGCATCTGCGTAAGGCCTCATCCATCCTCGCGTGCCAGGACGCGGAGGACCTCGCAATGCGGGAAGGGTGCACACGGCGCGTTCTCACCGAGGCAGGCAGCCCGGAGCCATCTAGCCTCTCAGCATGATGCCCCTTCTCATTGGAGCTCTTAAAGCTAGGAGCCCGTCCAGATAGGCATCGCGGCCGGGCATTTGTTGTACGGTAGGCGGCTCAGGCGGCCTTTGCGAGGGTGAACAGCTTCATGAGGTTGTGGGCGGTGCAGATCATGGCCCACTCGGCACGCACTTTCTCGACGCCCCGCAACAGGAACTGGCGAAGCCGCGGGCCTGCTTGATCTGTCCGAACACCGGTTCCACCACTTGCTTTCTCAATCGGTAGGGCGTTTCGAAGCCGCCGTCGTCGATCTTTTTTCGCATCAGTTGCGTCAGCGGTCCGCCAACCTTGCCGTTTGCCGCCGTCGGGTGCTTGGCCCGTCCGGGTGCGACATAACCGTCGATACCATGTGCTACGAGCGCTTCGAGATTGGCTTCGCTGCAGTAGCCGGAGTCCGCTGAGGCCTGCTCCGGCTTGCGGCCGAGATTGTTCTCGATTGCCGCGACCAAGGGCGCCAACTGGCCCTGATCGCTGCCGCACTGCGTGAGTTCGTGCGCGACAATGATCTGGGCGTCCGCGTCGACGGCTGCCTGTGCGTTATAGGCTTGGACGAAGCCATCCTTCGACTTCATGATGCGGCTTTCCGGATCGGTGAAGTTGCGCTGCGCCTTGGGATCGGGTTCGTCCGATGGCGGGGCCGCCGGTTTGCCCGGCTTCTTGCGGCCTTCAGCGTCGCGCTGCTTGTCTTTTTCGGCCTCGATGCGGCGCTCTTCCTCCGCGGCCAGCTTGGCGTCGGCCTCCAGCGCCGCCATCGCCTCCTGGATCTTCGCCAGCCGTTTCGCCTTGTCGCCGGCCCAATCCGGCATCTCGTCACCACGCTTGTCTTTGCCGAAAGTCCCGTCCTCTTGGGCATCCGCCGCCTCGGCGGCGGCCAGCATGCGAGCGACTTCGGCTTTCAATTCCGACTCGCGTTTCTTCATGCGTTGATAACTCATCGCTTTATGTTTCGACGCGTTCGCTTTGATCTTCGTGCCATCCAAGGCGACGTGGCCGAGTTTGACCAGCCCGGCTGTCTCGCACAACTTCAGAACCTGCAGAAACAACGCGCCGAGCGCCTTCAAATGCCGCTTGCGGAAGTCGCTGATCGTTCGGAAGTCCGGCGGATCGAGCGCGACAATCATCACGAAATCGTTCCGCTCGCGGCAGGCTCTGGCAATCCGCCTCGACGAATAGAGCCCACTCGCATAGCCGTGCAGCAGCAACGCGACCATCATGCGCGGATCGAACGGCGGCTGGCCGAGCCCACTCACGTAGCTGCCCGCGATCTCCTTGAGATCCAGGCTCTCCCGCACCAGCCCGACGATAAACCGCGAGACATGGTCCTTGGGAACGAAGTCCTGCACACTCGGCGGCAGAAGCAACGTCTGATCGATATTCCAGGGGCGGAAGTGCTTGCTCATAGTCCAAGGTTGAATTAGACTCGCTGAGACTTGAACAGCGACTACTCGGACAGGCTCCTAGCCAAACATATTTGAAATTTGCCGACTAAGCGGTGTCAGCGATTTTGCCGGTCGGGTACCCGAGGATGGTGACGACCCGACCGCTCTCCCGGTCCGAGTAGACGAACGCCGGCCCGTCGATCCGATAGCGGCCCTTCCAACCGATCGTGAACGCGGTATCGGTCTCCTCGATATGGACTGGTTCGGTCTCGCCATCTCGGGCGAGACGCGCGGCCAGTTGATCGGAGCGGTCGAGCAGCCATGCATCACCGGTATCAGTTGAGAACAGCACCAGCTGACCAATGATGACAATGCGGCCGTCATGGTTGGCCGCCCGACGTTGGATATAGCGGACCTCGTCGCCCAGCCGAAAGCTCGTGCCTTCCACGATCCGCTTGCCCACGCCACGCTTGACGGTTGTTGCAACCCGACCGGGTTTCGCGGGGTTTGCCATGGAACTGTTCACCCAGCTGTTTGGCGACTTGCTGGCCTTCGTCTATCACTGCTTCGACCGCATCGTCATATACGGCTACCTCTCCGGCCTGTCGCGCCCCGAGCGGGTGGTAAACTTCTTCCATCTGGTGATCGGCGTTCCGGTCGTCAGCAAGGAGATCCTGCGTCAGCGCTCGGCCGACTACCAGAACTGGGTAGAAGCCTTCGCGCGCAATCATCGGATCCCCATCGAATGGGCCGAAAAGGCCGTGCGCAAGGAAGACCATGTCCTGCCGTGGCAACGCCGCATGGTGAGGAGCGATCGCTACGGCGTCTACTTCATCCTCAAAAGCATGGAGCAGGGGCCGACCTTTCGCGTCATTGTGCCGAAATACCCCACCAAGGATCCTAATTATCGCATCCTTGCCCGTCAGCGCAGCCGCTTCACCCACTACTATTTCTACATCCGCGACGAAACCCTCGGCCCAATGGTGATGCGGGTCGCCTCCTTCCTGCCATTCCAGACCACGTATTACCTGAACGGCCACAGCTTCATCGAACAGGAGCTGAACCGAGCGCAGATCGGCTTCCGCAAGAACGACAATGCTTTTCTCGCGGTCGATGACGTCGCCGCGCTGCAGGCTGCCGCCGATCGACTGAGCCCGGACATCATCCGCAAACGCCTCGACTACTGGACCCTCATCTTGGGCCCGAAGTTCTCCGCCAAAGAGCGTAAGCGGCTCAACCTCTCACGCTTCTACGCCATCGCCCAGATCGAATATTGCCGCAACTTTATCTTCAAACGCCACTTTCCCATCCACAAGCTGTTCGAACGCAGCTGCGAACTCGGTCTCTGGCGACTGACCGCCGACAAGATCGCCGAAATCTTCGGCACCCGCCTCAACCGCAGGATGCGCGGCAAGCTCGCTACCGTCATCGACCGCATCGAGCACGGTCATCATGCCTTCCGTGCCTACTTCAAGAATGCTTTTCTCAAACAATACGAAAAGTTCGCCACCTTCCTGCGCAACGAGCTGGTCTCCAACAATCTCGCGGATTTCCAACTCAGGAAGGGATTAGACCATCTCGATGCCGTCCGCGAACGGTTCCAAGCCATCACCAGCCGCTTCGCCGGCTTCCAGGCGCAATGGCTCAATGTCCATGTCGACTTCCCGCTCCTGCAACGCCTCGCTCTCCCTATCACCGTCAGCTCGGTTCGCTATCCCGGCATCAAGATCCACGACCCACGCGTCATCCGTCTCCTTGAAGTTCTCCTGCACGGCGGCACCCATGTCGGCGGATGGACCGCCAAACAGATCCACCATGCCGTCCTCTCCACCTTCCATCTCTCCGAAAAAAACTATGGCCTCAACCAACTGCGCTACGATCTGCGCAAGCTCAAGGGACACGGGCTGCTGCAGCGTGATGGATCGCGATACGCCTACCGCCTTACCCAAAAAGGCGTTCAGGTCGCCCTGCTATTCCTCTTCTTCCACAAACGGCTCTGCGGTCCGCTCGCCCATAGCCGCTTCCACCACCGCCCCACCGCCCGCCACCAGCCAGCCAGCAGACTCGAAACCGCGTATCACCGCGCTGACACAGCCATCCAACGTATCGTCGATCTGCTTGCCGCTTGACGTTCGCGTTGCAATCGCAATTGTCGGACTCTATTGCTCAAGGATTCTCCCGGGTAGAATCTAAGGTACTGAGGTACTGAAATAATGGAGGAGGAGAAATAATGGAGGAGGAGAATTGTCCCCGGTGGGGCGTCCGGACTTCAAATCCGCGCGGTCGTCTCGCGTCTCGTCTCGCGTGGTATCACAGAGTTGAGTTTTCCGCGCTTTCACTGAAGACTGCATCACTTTACATGCCGTCTAATTAAGAGCGGTGCCGTTTGGTTGGGACCAAAATTGGGACCAAAATGCCTCCTCCCGGCCCTCCGATGACGCTCGGCAACATGCGCGCGCTGGAAGTGCGCTCCATCGCGGCACGTGGTCTTCTGTGATCGCGCGCACGGTAATCCGGCGACGGGCTCGATACTCGTTCAAATATCAGCCCTGGAGAGTCCGATGCGCACCGAGGTAGATTTTACGAAACTCACCCCTTACCAGCGCGAGGTGTTGACTGCCCTCGTTCGGCGGCTATCGAAAAACGAGGTCGCGCGACTTCTGCAAATTATCGAGGCGACACGTTCGGCAGAGGGGATCAGCGAAGCTACGAAGCGGGCCGTTCTCGATCGTGCTAACGTAATGATGGAGGAATTGGAGTTCGATCACGGCGCCTGAAGCACCAGGGTCGCGCTGATCGGGTTGCGAGAGGCAGAGGTGGCCGACCCTCAGTTAGCGGGATGAAGGCGAGCGGGAATTGGCGAAGCGGAACGAAGCCCTTGACTTGACGGCTGGCAACTCAAACAGCTGGTAATGCCCAAAAATCTGAGCGCGAGAGGGGTCCTGCATCTCCTCCCCGGCGACTTTGCCAGATGGTCTTTCCCAGTGGCTTAATGAGACATCCTTCTTTGCCAACGCGGGAAGCATCGTCCGGGACCAATCAGAGTGGGGGCGATGATAGCGCGCTTGGAAGGAGAAAAAGTTGATCAGATCGCGGCTCTAATTGAGTCATCACGGGCGCTGAGCGGCGTCCTAGCTCTGGTGCTTGCTGGTACGCCCCACAGGGAAATCTCCGCTAGTGAAATAGACACACTCACTGACCTCTCCTATCAAATTCACCTCAACCTCAATCAGCTGGAAGAAGTCTGGGCGCGGGTGTCCGACGAGCAGACCAAAGGACGCAACTAAAATCTTTGTCCGAAATGCCTCGGATCGTGACTAAAACGTCACCTTTTTTTCAGGCTATTTTCCAGATAGAATAGGCATTGAATTATCGCCTCTTGCGGGGGCCGCCCCATGATTAAGACCGAGGCCGATCTCGCCAAATTGACCGCTCGCCAACGTGAAGTGCTGACGGCGATCGTTCGACAACTGTCGAAGGAAAAAGCCTCTCAGTTCATGGACATCGCCGAGGCCATAACGGATATCGACGCGGTAACGCTTCTTCGAGCTTACACCACCGTCCAAGAGGTGCTTTCGAAACTGGAAAGCTCATCAGCTTCATCCATCAGCCCCACACTCGCCTCGTTGGCTGAAGAATGGCAAACTCTCCTTCTATCGCGCGTCGCATGGCACGGCGCTGCTTGATGCCGGCGTCCCCGTGCATGTCGTCGCGGCACGGCTCGGGCATGATCCGGCTGTCCTGCTTCGCACCTATGCCAAGCGCACGAACCAGTCGGATGCTGCCGCAGCTGCGGTAATAGGCGCCATCGCAAAGGGCGTCCTGTAGGGCGTTTGGGTCCAACTTGGGTCCAAGACGCGACGCGGTGCCGCTTTGTTCTCTTTAGAACCAGCGTTAAGCTATTGATATGCTGAGAGAGGGAGGAGAATCGTCCCCGGTGGGGCGTCCGGACTTCAAATCCGGGAGGGGCCGCGAGCCGGTCTTTGGTGGGTTCGACTCCCACTCTCTTCCGCCAAACTTCCGGAGCGCCGAATGACGATGCTCGCCTTTCTTGACGCGTTGCAGGCGGCGGCGGACGATGCCGAAGCTGCCGAGGCGGCGTTCCGCCGCGATGCGGCGGCCCGGATTGCAGCCCTCGAACAGGAGCGCGCCTTTGCGTATCGCCGCATGAACTTCGTGCGGGTGGTCGCCGACGCGGTGTCCGGCGCCGAGGATGAGCAGGCGGCAACTGCTTATGCGAATGCCACTTTGCGCGCGCGCCTCGGATGGACAGGCGACAGCGAGGCCCGCACCGAGGTGCTTACGCAATTCGCGCCGGTCGCGACCGCGATCTTCCTCGCGCAGGCATGCGATGCGGACGGGGGAACGCCTCAGGCCGATGTCCGTGAAGCCCTCGCGTCCTTCGAAGCTTGGTATGCGGGAACGCACGACAAGCCGTTTTGGGCCTTGTTCGAGCATTACATTCCGGAGACGCCGCTTGTCGATTTCTGACCCGACCTCTCAGGCAAACGATTTCGAGCGCTGGCTGCCGGCGGCGTTTGCGGAGATCGGCGCTTTCACCGCGTTGGTGGTGCTGGTCGATATTGGCGAGACTCGCGTGACGCCGCTGTGCTCGACCTACTTCAACGTCATCGGCGACGAGGTCGACTGGAGCGACATGGTGCTGATGTTTGCAGGATCCGGTCGGGACTGGGACGGCGCGGCATTTTTTCCGGTGACGGCGGAGACGGGCGGGCCGCTCGATAATCCATTCGCACGACTGAAATTGCGGACGCTGGAGGCGCGGTTGGCCGAAGATCGGCTGGTGCTGAACGAGGGCACCTTTTTCGACCGTTTCGGCCGGCGACTGATGATTGAGGAGGTCACGCCATGACTGACGCGGGCGGACCGAGCCTCGCGATGGACGATCGACGGGAAACCGCGCGCCCCGCGATCAAGCGACTGTTGATCGTGCTGATGAACACCGATCCGCGCAATGTCACCGAGCTAGGCGCGCCGTTCTATCACGCCGCCGTGGCGGCAGCGATGGATTACGAGGTCGACGTGCTCTGCACCGCTGCGGCCGGCGAATTAATGCAAAAGGGCGTGGCGGAGAAGCTGTTCGTCAAGCCGGGCGATCCCAAGACGGTCTATGATTGGATCAAGGAAGCGCACGAGCACGGCGCGCGGTTTTGGGCGTGCCCGGCCAATCTCGAGCTTTACGACGTGAGCGAGGCCGATCTGATCCCGGAATGTCGCGGGATGATGGGCGCCGCCGCGATGATCCAGGACATTATGGAGGGCGACTGCCGCGTCCTGACCTATTGACGTGCGCCGGCCGGGCGCTGCGGGGTTTGGCGAGCATGGACGTCACCGACTATCCCGACCACCTATTCTACGACATGGACAACCAGATTTGGTACGAGCCGCTCGCCGACGGGACGGTGCGCGCCGGATTCACGCCATGGGCCGCTTCGCTGATGGGAGAAGTGCTGGTGTTCACGCCGAAGCGAATCGGGCGCGAATTCGAGAAAGAGCGCTCCTTTGCAGTGGTCGAAGGCGGCAAATGGGTGGGGGCGGCGCGGGCGGCTTTCGACGGTATCGTGGTTGCGCACAACGATGGGCTCATTCAGAAGCCCGAGCTTCTCGCCGAGGATGCGTTCGGCGCGGGTTGGATGCTGATCGTCCGGCCAGCCCGTCCGGAATGGCGCGAGGGTCTGGTCACGGGGCGTGCGATCGCGCCTGCCTTTTCGGCTTGGCTCGCCACGGAGGCGTACAAGGACCGGACAAGTTGAGGTGGTCGCCGCGGTGCGGAAAGAAATATTTCAGATCGATGGAATCGAAATTCACCCTTCTTGCTCCTGCTTACATCAGCTGATCGCGGCATCGGCCGGGCCTCTCGCTCGCCCGCAAGCGCTTTGTGATTGCGGAATGCCGGGAGAGGTCGCATAGCTGGCGACGCCTCACGGCCGGGGGCGGCGCGGGAGTCGCTATTCCGCCCCATTCCGTGCTTACGCCGCGTTTCCTACATAGGGGCAGTGGCCGTGCGTTCGCGCCGCTGCCGCGCCGGAAACCGGTGCGCGTACGCCCTTGCATTTCCTCGAAGGAGATCGTCAGGTCATGACCGGCCTTTCTCGTGATCGCTCTACCGCCCTTCTTCGCCCGGTCGCCGCGGTGCTGATGGTCGTGCTTGTCCTATTGGGCGCCGCCGGTCAGGCGGCAGCGCGAGGGCCCGACGGCATCGCCGACATTGCCGACAGGGTGATGGATGCGGTCGTCAACATCTCGACCTCGCAGAGGGTCGAGGCGCAAACAAATATGCCGCAACTTCCGCCCGGCTCGCCCTTCGAGGAGTTTTTCGAGGAGTTCTTCAAGAACCGGCGCGGGCAGGGACCTGGCGATCCGCGTGAACGCGGACCCCGCCGCGTCAATTCGCTCGGATCCGGGTTCATCATCGATCCCTCGGGCATCGTCGTCACGAACAATCACGTCATTTCCGACGCCGACGAGGTCAATGTCATTCTCAATGACGGCACGCGGCTGAAAGCGGAGATCATCGGCCGCGATCAGAAGATCGACCTTGCCGTGCTGCGCGTGAAGCCGGACAAGCCGCTGAAGGCGGTGCAGTTCGGCGATTCGGACAAGCTGCGGATCGGCGAATGGGTGATCGCGATCGGCAATCCGTTCAGCCTCGGCGGCACGGTTACGGCCGGGATCGTGTCGGCGCGCAACCGCGACATCAATTCCGGACCCTACGACAACTACATCCAGACCGACGCCGCCATCAATCGCGGCAACTCCGGCGGACCGCTGTTCAATCTCGACGGCGAGGTGGTCGGCGTCAACACGGCCATCATCTCGCCGTCCGGGGGCTCGATCGGCATCGGTTTTGCCGTGCCGTCAAAGACGGCCATGCCGGTGATCGACCAGCTCCGCCAGTTCGGCGAGACGCGCCGCGGCTGGCTCGGCGTCCGCATCCAACAGATGACCGACGAGCTCGCCGAGACGATGAATGTGAAGCCGCCGCGCGGTGCGCTCGTCGCGGGCGTCGACGACAAGGGGCCGGCCAAGCCCGCCGGCATTCAGACCGGCGACGTCATCGTCAAGTTCGACCACAAGGACATCAAGGAGATGCGCGACCTGCCGCGCGTCGTCGCGGACACCCCGGTCGGCAAGGATGTCGAGGTTATCATTCTGCGCCAGGGCAAGGAGGAGCGGAAGACCGTGCGGCTCGGCCGTCTGGAGGATGGCGAGAAGCAGGCCGCGGCGGCAAACAACAAGCGCGGAGGAGCGCCGGAGGAGAAGTCGGTCGTCCAGCAGACGCTTGGTCTGAACCTGGCCAATCTCACGGGCGAGCTGCGGCGGCGCTACAAGATCAAGGACGGCGTCAACGGCGTCGTCATTACCGGCGTCGACGTCAATTCGGCTGCGGCGGAAAAGCGGCTCAATGCCGGCGACGTGATCGTCGAAGTCGCGCAGGAGGTGGTCGCCTCCGCGACCGACGTCCAGAAGCGCATCGATCAGCTCAAGAAGGAGGGACGCAAGTCGGCGCTGCTGTTGGTCGCCAATGCGGAAGGCGATCTGCGCTTCGTCGCACTGTCCCTGCAGTAAGAGGCCTGCGTCGCGTTTTACAACGAGCCGAAGCGCGAGCCGGCGCGCAAAAATTTCTGCGGGTCTACCGCGGCGCCGTCGACCCGCGTCTCGTAATGCAGATGCGGGCCGGTCGAGCGACCGGTCGAGCCCATTCGGCCGACCACTTGGCCGGTCTTAACGACCTGCCCGACCTGCACGACGATGTTGGACAAATGTCCGTAGCGGGTGGTCAGCCCGTTTCCGTGGTCGATCTCGACCATCCGGCCGTATCCGCCGGTCCACTCCGCTGACACGACGGTTCCGCTCCCCGTCGCGCGGATGGCCTCGCCGACCTCACCACGGAAGTCGATTCCCGTGTGAAGCGCGGGTCGCCCCATGAACGGATCGATCCGCATCCCGAAGGTCGAGCTCATGTCGATTTCGCCGGATACCGGTCGGCGGATCGGCAGCGTGGGCAGCATCTTGCTCAAGCGTTCCAGCTGTCCGCGGGCGATTTGGACGCGATGGACCTGCCGCTCGAAATCCTCTGGACGGCCGGTCAGCTTCACCGGAACATAGGGACCGCCGGTGCCCGCGTCCGTCCCTTTGCCCGAGCCGACGCCGATCTCGGCGAAAAGCGCGCGGATGCGACGAACCTTGTTCTCGTAGCTTTCTTCCATTTGGGTGAGGGCGGCCACCTGCCGCTGCTCGACGCGATCGAGCGCGCTCATCACGCGCAGGAGTTTGCGGTCGACCTCGGGATTCGCCGCATCGGCGGACGACGTCCCGCCCGTGGTCGGTGCGAGCCGGCTGTGCCGGTCGCCCGGTGGCGTCGGACCCGCACTCTCACGCGTGCGCCGAGGCGTTGCGGTCGCGGGTTCTCCGGTCTGGGAGTGGCGCGAGCCCGGTTTGACCGAGCCGGTGAGGGCGGGCTCGCCGAGCGCGCCGAGCGCGCTCGCGCGCTGTTCGAGCACGGATTGTCGGCGGAGGACCTGCTCGAGCTTTTGTCCGACCTGCTCGTGATCGAGGGTTTCGCGGGTGGCAATCCGGTCGACCTGTGCGCGCATATCCGCAAGGCGATCTTCATAAGCGGCCTGCAGATCGGCTTCCCGCGCGATCAGTCGCGTCACGATGTCATCGCGGAAGGCAAAATAGGCGGCGGCGCCGATCGAGCACCCGGCAATGATCGCTACTGTGCCGACGACGGTCCAGAATGCGATCGGGCCGAAGCGGACCCGACGCCTCTCGCCCACGACGACAGGGCGCTTGGCGGCTGCTTGGCGTGGAGCGGCCTGTACAGCCCGCGGCTCCTTTTCCGGCGGCGAGCGATGATGATCGCGCGACATCGACCGCCGGTCATGACGCTGATGGTCGGGGATGGTCTGCGCCGCGTGCCGGGGGGTTGAGGTTCTATAGTCGTTGGCTGGAGGTTTCGTCTTGCGCGGTGGGTGCGCTCCGGCCGTGCCGGCCTCTGCGCGGACAGGGTGGTTGTTCTTGTCGTGACCGGTCCTATTGGTGATTGCACGGTCATCGCACGCGTAGTCCAACCGAGGCCAAGCAGACATTGACGCTCCCTGGCCTGCCACGCAACGATACGCACGGGCGAGCCCGTGCAGAAGAAATCAGCACGTAGTTAAGATTCCGCAAACCTATGCTGCAGTACGAGGAGCGAATGCCTCGGAGCCGATGGGTGGGACTTTGCCGTCACGGCGATTCAGAGCGCCTCGGCCGCGGCGAGGACCTCCGCTGCATGGCCCTCGATTTTGACTTTCGGCCAGACCCGAGCAATCCGGCCGTCGGGGCCGATCAGGAAGGTCGCCCGCGTGATGCCCGTAAATAGTTTGCCGTACATCGACTTTTTTCCCCAGACCCCATAGGATTCAAGCATCTGATGGGTCTCGTCGGAGGCGAGCGGGAGAGTGAGACCATACTTTGCCTTGAACGCACTTTGCTTTTTGATGGGGTCGGCGGACACGCCGAGAATGGCGGCGCCGGCCTTGGCAAATTCGGCGCTCAGGGCGGAAAACGCCTGCGCCTCCCGCGTGCAGCCGGATGTGTCAGCCTTCGGGTAAAAGTAGAGAACGAGTTTCCTGCCGGCAAAATCGGCGAGCGATACAACCCCGCCGTCGTCGCGCGGCAGGCGGAAGTCGGGAGCAGGGGTGCCGATGGCCGGTAGCGCCGCCATGTGCCTTCCTTTCGTCGCTTTCCAAGCGTCTCTGTTGCGCTTTCAGAAAGTGGAATCAAGTCGCTGGCGGAACAAGGATGTGCGCGCGACCCTTAACGTGCCGCGGAACCGCCTGCCGCTAGGTCGCGTATGGTTTAACGGGTGAGGAGCGGGGCCGTCCAGCGCATGGCGGACAAGGATTTCAATCCGAAGCTTGCGGCGCTTCGCAGCCTGGAGGACAGCCTTCATCGGCACCGCTGCGGCAAGCCGGCTGGCTCCGCTTTCGCGCGATATCGTGAGCGCGGCGATCATGCCGAGGCCTCGCACGGCCGCGCCCCGGCGTTCCTGCGGTCGTTGCGCCCGCTGCTCGTCTTCGTTGCGGTAATCTGCGATGCGATTGTTGAGCTTCTCCACAAAGCGCTGGACCGGCTCGAACGCAGCCGCCTCGTGCCATTGCTGCGGCGTCGATTCCGGCGAACATTGCGCCGACCGGCCTTTCGTAAGATCGCAGTCGTGGTGGGGGTAGGCGCTCTCGCCTTCGTCCTCGGGGCGGGCGGTTTGTGGTGGCGGCTCAATAGCGGCCCAATCTCGCTAAACATCGTGACGCCCTGGCTCGCCGACGCGATCGCGGAAAATCTCGGGCATCGCTACAAGGTCGAGATAGGCGGCACCGTCATTGAACTCGACGAAAACCGGCGCATGGCGGTCCGCATGCGCTACGTCGTTCTGCGCGACAGCGACGGTATGATCGTCGCAAGCGCGCCCAAGGCGGAGGCCGGTTTCTCCCCGCTGAGCTTGCTGCTCGGCCGTCCGCGGGTCGAGAGCGTCAATCTTGTCGGCGCCGAGCTCGCATTGCGGGTAGAGACGGACGGCACGGTTACCGTTTTTGCCGGTCCCAACAAGCGGCCGATCGCGGTCTCGCCGGTGCTCGCCTCGGCGCAGCCGACTTCGGCCGTATTCAACGCGGGACCGGGCGCGGCCGGCGGGGCGCCTCCCGCGGCCAATGGTTTCGCCAACGGTTTCGCCGCCTTTCTCGGCTGGATCGATAGTCTCGGAACGTTGGGACTCGACGGTGGCGATCTTACCGAGGTCGGGCTCAAGAGCGGCAACCTCACCGTCGACGACGCCCGCAACGGCCGGCAGTCGCGCTTCGAGAATATCCATCTCAGCTTGACGCGGCCGCAGCCGGGCGAACTCGCGGTGACCCTCGGCTCGCAGGACGCCGGTCGCCCGTGGGTCGTGGTCGCCGCCATCAAGCCGCTCAACGACGGGGTGCGCGCGATTCGTGTCGAGGCACGCAAGGTTTCCGTCTTCGACATTCTGATGGCCTTGAGGCTCGACGAAGGCCGGATCGAGGGGGATGTTCCGGTCTCCGCAAGTCTCCGCGCGGAAATCGCCGCGGACGGGACGCCGCATTTCGCGAACGGCCGCGTTCTGATCGGTCCTGGCGTGATCGGCGAAGTAGGGAAAAGCAACAGCCGCATCACCGTCGATCGGTTCGAAGCCACCGTCGAATGGGATGCGGAGCGCCGTGTGGTCGTTTCGCCCTTCCAGTTTGTTTCCGGCAACACCCGCATGACGCTGGTCGCCCATGCCCAGGCGCCGGCCCAACCGGGCGACGCGTGGGCTCTCGGCCTGAATGGCGGCAGCGTGGTCATTTCGCCCACGAGTCCCGACGAGAACACGTTGCTGCTCAACCGCATCCTCGCCCGCGCGCGCTTCGATCCCGGCCGGAATCGCGTCGACATCGAGCATGCCGAAGCGGCCGGCATGGACGTGAACATCGCGATGTCGGGCTTCGTCGACCTGACCACGTCCGATCCGCGCATCGTCATCGGCATGGCCGCGCGCGACATGTCGGGCGACTCGTTCAGACGGATATGGCCGCCGTTCGTCAATCCGAAGGTGCGCGCCTGGGTTCTGGAAAACATGGCGGGCGGGACCGTGGAACGGGTCGAGATCGCGACGAACGCGCCGATGTCCACGCTCAAGGATGGCGGCCCGCCGGTCCCGGACGACGGTCTTTCGATCGATCTGGTTGGAAACGGCACCGTGGTGCAGCTGATCCACGGTTTGCCGCCTGTCCGCGACACCGATATTGTCATGCGCGTGCGCGGGCGCCACGCCAACGTTGCTCTCGGGCGTGGCCTTGTCGAGCTTCCTTCCGGCCGTCGGCTGACGCTGACCAATGGTTTGTTCGACGTGCCCGATTCACACGGCAAGGCTCCGCCTGCGCGCATTCAGGTGCGCGTCGACGGCCCAGTGCCCGCCGTCGCCGAACTGCTCGCCATGGACCCGCTGCGCGAAGCCTCCGGGGCGCCGCTCGATCCCGCCATGGCCCGCGGAACCGTCAGCGCGCAGATCTCGGTGGGGATGCGTGTCGATCCCGAACCGCCGAAGGGCTCGCTGAATTACAGCATCGTTGCGGATGTGACGAATTTCGCGGTCGACCGCTTCGTGATGGCGCAGAAGATCGAGGCGCAGACCCTGCGCGTCACCGCCAACACGCAAGGCTATCAGCTCAAAGGCGACGTCCGCATCGCTGGAACGCCCGCCGCCATCGAATACCGAAAAGCGAGGGATGATCCGGAGGCCGAGGTGCGCCTGCAGGCGGTGTTCGACGACGCGGCGCGCAACCGATTCGGTTATGATTCCAAAGGAGGCGTTGCGGGGCCGATCCCGATCAAGCTCGCCGGCCGCCTGGGCAACTCTCCGGACCAGGAGAACCGGTTCGCCGTCGAGTTGGATCTGACCCAAGCCAAGATCGATAATTTGCTGCCGGGCTGGTCCAAGGCGGCGGGAAAATCCGCGCGCGCCGCCTTCACCTATGTCGGCAAGGACCAGTCGGTGCGGCTTAACGATGTGACGATCGAGGGCGCGGGAGCGTCGGTCAAAGGCGAGGCCGAACTCAACAACGGCGAACTCATCGCTGCCTCCTTCCCAGTGTTCGCTCTCTCGGAGGGAGACAAGACGACGCTCAAAGCCGAACGCGGCGCCGAGGGGCCGGTCAAGGTGGCGATTCGCGGCGATGCGTTCGATGGCCGCGCTTTCATCAAGTCGATGATGGGCGGCTCGAGCGCCGAAACCAAGCAGCGCCAGGCGATGGTCGATTTCGATCTCGACCTGAAGATCGGTACGCTCACCGGATTCAATGGGGAATCGCTGCGCGCGGTGGATTTGAGGCTCTTGCATCGCGGCGGACGCTTCGAGACGTTTTCCCTGTCTTCGAAGATCGGCGGCGATACGCCTCTTACCGGGGACATGCGGGCGCGCGCAGATGGCGGCACTGGCCAGGTGCTGTTCTTCGAGACCAAGGACGCTGGCGCATTGTTTCGTTTCACCGACACTTATGCGCGCATGTATGGCGGCGCGATGTGGGTCGCGATGGAGCCGCCGAATCCCGAGGCGCTCCCGCGCGAGGGGCAGGTCAATGTGCAGAATTTCAGCGTGCGCGGCGAGCCGTCGCTCGACCGAATCGCGGCGGGCGCGCCAGGGCAGCCGAATCCGGGCGTTGAATTCACGCTCATGCGGGTTGATTTCACGCGCGCGCCGGGCCGGCTGACCGTTCGCGAGGGCGTGGTGCGCGGCCCCGTGATCGGCGCAACCATCGGCGGCGTGATCGACTATGCGGCCAATGAGGTGCGCATGCGCGGCACCTTCGTTCCGCTGTACGGACTTAACAACGCATTCGGCCAGATTCCAATCGTCGGCCTCATTCTCGGCGGCGGCAGCAATGAAGGCCTGGTCGGGCTGACCTACGAGGTGGTCGGAACGCCCGGCGCGCCGGTGCTGCGGGTCAATCCCATCTCGGCGCTTGCCCCCGGCGTGCTGCGGAAGTTCCTCGAATTCCCGATGACTCCGCCGCTCAATGGCCAGGTCCCGAACGGGCAGATCCCCGGCGGCCAAGCCTATGACTACCAGCCGACGGTTCAGTGATCGTTCCGCCCGCTCAAACCGCTCGCAGCAACACGTGTTTCTTCTTGCCGAGCGAGAGTTTGATCACGCCTTCGGCGGACAGATCGCCTGACGTAAGCACGGCCTTGTCATCGGCGACCGTGCGATCGTTGACGCGCAACCCGCCCGCTTTGATCTGACGGCGCGCCTCGCCGTTCGAGGCGACGAGCCCCGCTTTTTCCGCAAAAGCGGTGAGCACGCCCAAGCCTTTGTCCAGATCGCTGCGCGGGATTTCCACCGTCGGCAAGCTTTCGCCGAGCGCGCCTTCCTCGAAGGTCTTGCGCGCCGTCTCGGCGGCCTGCTGCGCCGCGGCGCGGCCGTGCACCAGCGCCGTCGCCTCCGTCGCGAGCGTTTTCTTCGCTTCGTTGATCTCCTCGCCTCTGAGGGTGCCGAGGCGGCCGATCTCGTCGAGCGGCAATGTGGTGAACAGCTTGAGGAAGCGCACAACGTCGCCATCCTCGGTGTTGCGCCAGTACTGCCAGTAGTCCCAGGGGCTGAGCATGCCGGGATCGAGCCACACGGCGCCCGCGGCGGTCTTGCCCATTTTCGCGCCGGACGATGTGGTGAGCAGCGGCGAGGTGAGCGCAAAGAGCTGCGCGCCCATCAGGCGACGGCCGAGATCGATGCCGTTGACGATGTTTCCCCACTGGTCGGAGCCGCCCATCTGCAGCACGCAGCCGTAGCGCTTGTGCAGTTCGACGAAGTCGTAGGCCTGCAGCACCATGTAATTGAATTCGAGGAAGGACAGTTCGTGCTGGCGTTCGAGCCGTAGCTTCACCGAGTCGAAGCTGAGCATCCGGTTGATCGAGAAATGCCGGCCGACATCGCGCAGGAAATCGATGTAATTGAGCTTGTTCAGCCAGTCGGCATTGTTCGCAATGACGGCGTCCGTGGCGCCGTCGCCGAACTTAAGGAACTTGCTGAAGACCGCGCGGATGCTGCGGAGATTCTCCTCGATGATCGCCTCGGTCAGCAGCTTGCGGCTCTCGTCCTTGCCGGAGGGGTCGCCTACGCGCGTGGTGCCGCCGCCCATCAACGGGATCGGCCGGTGGCCCGTGTGCTGCAGCCAGTACAGCATCATGATCGGCAGGAGCGAGCCGACATGGAGCGACGGCGCCGTGCAGTCGAACCCGATATAGGCGGTGATGCGGCCGGACGCGGCGAGCCGATCGAGCGGCTCCGGCTCGGACACCTGGTGGATGAAGCCGCGGCTTTCGAGGACCTGCAGGAATTCGGACTTGTAGCTGCTCATCGCGGTATTTCGTGTTGCTCCCTCGCGCAGTCCAGGCCGGTGGTGTATCAGGTCCGACATCGATTTCCTATCGGGGGCAGCCGGTGAGGATCTATCGGGCGATCGGACTGATGAGCGGCACCTCGCTCGACGGAATCGATGTAGCATTCCTGAAGACCGACGGCGAACGCCTGCACGGTTTCGGTCCGACCGGCTATCGCCCTTACGCGTCATCGGAGCGCTCGCTTCTGCGCGACGCGCTGCGCGCGGCGGAGACGCTCACCGACCGCGCCGCTCGTCCGGGTGTGCTCGCTGACGCCGAGCGGCTCGTAACGACTGCCCATGCGGAAGCCGTTCTTGCATTTCTGACCGAGAATGGGTTGGCGGCAGGCGATATCGACATTATCGGCTTTCACGGCCAGACCGTCCTGCATCGGCCGGCGGAAAAGTTGACCGTGCAGATCGGTGATGGCGGGGCACTTGCAGCACGGCTCGGCATCCGCGTCGCTTATGACTTCCGTGCGGCCGACGTCGCCGCGGGGGGAGAGGGCGCACCCTTCGTCCCGGTTTTTCATCGCGCGCTTGCGGCAACAATCGATCGGCCGCGGCCGCTCGCCGTGGTCAATATCGGCGGCGTCGCCAATATCACCTATCTCGCCGACGGCGATGCTCCGCTTGCCTGCGACACGGGGCCGGGCAATGCGTTGATCGATGATTTCCTGCGCGCGCGCAGCGCCGGATCGTTCGACGAAGGCGGCATGATCGCGGCGCGGGGAAACGTCGATACGGCGTTCGTCGAGCGCGTGCTCGCGCATCCGTTCTTCGCTGCGCCGCCGCCGAAATCGCTCGACCGCAACGATTTTGCGCTCGCCTCGATCGGGCTGCCGGACCTGTCGCTCGAGGATGGCGCGGCGACGCTTGCGGCGCTGACCGCGCGTTCGATCGCAGCGATCGTGCCGCGACTGCCGCAGGCGCCGGCTTGCTGGATCATTGCGGGCGGGGGCGCGCGCAACCGCACGATTCTCCGCATGCTGGCCGAGGCGGTCGCGCCCGCGCAGGTCGAGACGGCGGACGCGTTGGGCTGGTCCGCCGATGCGCTGGAGGCGCAGGCCTTTGCCTACCTCGCCGTGCGCACGCTGAAAGGACTGCCGATCAGCTTTCCGACGACGACAGGAGTTGCTCGCCCGATGACGGGGGGCGTGCTGGCGCTTCGATCACTTCGGTTTTGAGGGCGGCGGTTTGACGCCCGAACCCGTCGTCGGAGGGGCCGGACGAGCGCCAGATGAACCTTGGTATCCGTTTTTTATGACGCTGCCAGACGATGGCCGTATCTGATATCCCTCAGTCAGCGGTCGTTGAACTGGCTGAGGAATGGGTCGGGGCCGCTGATCGTTTCAACTCATCGATGTCCTCCTCCAGAAAGTTCCATATCTCTATATGGCGAATGCTGTCGCCCTTCACAAGAATGCCTCGTTTCTCCGGAAGCGGGGTCCATTGGCGTTTTGACTCGTCGAAGTCCCAGACTTCTTCGATGAAGATCGTATGGTCTTCGGGATCGGAAGATGCCAACGAATTCTCACCAAAATAGCCGTAAAGCTTCGATCCGTCATCAAATGTTATGAGCAGATAAACCGGACCGGTAAGTTGGCCGAACGTCCACTCCCATCCAGTGCTGTAGCTTGACTTTACCGGGAGTCCTCGATTCTGAAGAAAGCGCGTGAGGGTTTTCTTTTGGGTGGCGACTCCGATCGCGATCCCCAAGAGAGCCGGGAGCGCGGCCACGTAGATCAGCCAGAGCAAGTATCTCCACAACGAATCAGAACGCTTCAAAGCCTCGCCCATCGGCAGCGATAGAACAGCGGCGTATAACGCCGACGAAACGACGAAGATAAGAATGTTTTCAGAGAGCTTCTCCGGCCGACCGACGACAAACAGCGAGCGAAAGTACCATAGGATCGCTCCCGGTACGAGAAAGACGTAGAGAAACTGCGAGAATGCTCCGCTGTTCGATGCAGACAGCAGCGATCCGAACATTGCTAGCCCGTTCGGCGTCCGCGCGGCTCGGGGCGTGTGGCGACCGAGGCAAGCCGCTTATCGAGATAGGCGCTGATCGCCGCCATCAGCGGCTCGATGCGCGCATCGAAGAAATGGTTGGCGCCGGGGATCACCTTCTGCTCGATGACGATTCCCTTTTGTGTCTTTAGCTTTTCCACGAGACCGGCGACGTCCTTGTACGGAACGACGGCGTCCTTCTCGCCATGCACAATCAAGCCTGACGACGGGCATGGAGCAAGAAAGGAGAAGTCGTAAAGATTGGCGGGCGGGGCGATGGAGATGAAGCCCTCGATCTCGGGCCGCCGCATCAATAGCTGCATGCCGATCCAGGCGCCGAACGAGAAACCGGCGATCCAGCAGCTGCGCGCCTCCGGGTTGATCGACTGCGCCCAGTCGAGCGCCGAAGCGGCGTCCGACAACTCCCCCTGGCCGTGATCGAACGCGCCCTGGCTGCGCCCGACGCCGCGGAAATTGAAGCGGAGCACCGCGAAATTGCGATGGGCGAAGGCATAGTAGATTTGATAGACGATCTGGTGGTTCATCGTACCGCCGAATTGCGGGTGCGGGTGCAGCACGATGGCGATCGGCGCGTTCTTCGTGCGCGCGGGATGATAGCGTCCCTCGATCCGGCCTGCAGAACCATTGAAAATGACTTCAGGCATGGCCTCTTGACCTCATCGACGGCGTCGCCGCTACGGTGTCGTGCGCGCGGGGTCCGGGGATGGTTCGGCAGTGCGCGCCTAAATCTTTGTAATGCCTCGGTTTTTTTGGATTGATCGGGGCGTGTAAAGGCAGCGCTGATCCGCTGCTGCTGCGCGGCGATTGGTCTAGCATGATCCCCAGGGCAGAAAGCAAGGTATTAGTGAAGTAGAGCGCGTTTTCGGTTCGCGGCGGCCGCGTCCGCCTTGAGAAAACGCGGTTGATGGGCGAAGGTTTGCGCGCATCGTCCGGCGCGAGACCGGGCTGACCGCGGGGCGGCCTGATGAGCGAGCGAGTCTATCTCGATTGGAACGCCACGACGCCGCTTCGCCCCGAGGCTCGGACAGCCATGACAGCCGCGTTCGATTGCATGGGAAACCCGTCCTCGGTGCATGCGGAGGGACGAGCGGCGCGCATGATCGTCGAGCAGGCGCGCGAGCGCGTCGCCCTCCTGGTCGGTGCAAGGCCTGGCGACGTCATTTTTACCTCTGGCGGCAGCGAAGCGAATGCGCTTGCGCTCACCCCTTCCCTGATGGTCGGCTCGGACGACGCTCCGCGCACTCACCTCCTGGTCTCGGCCATCGAGCATCCCTCGGTTCGCGCGGGCGGACGGTTCGAGCCGACCGCCGTCAAGGAAGTGCCGGTTACGTCTACCGGCGTGATCGATCTCGAGGCACTCGAGCGGCAGCTCGCCGCCCTCGGCAAGGTGAAGCAGGCGGGCCGGGCTTTGGTCGCGCTCATGCACGCAAACAATGAGACCGGGATCGTCCAGCCGGTCGCGGCAGCTGCGGATATCGTCCACGCCGCGGGCGGCCTCTTGCATGTCGACGCCGTCCAGAGCGCCGGAAAGATCGTTTGCAATGTCCATGCGCTCGGAGCCCATACGCTTGCGATTTCCGCCCACAAAATGGGCGGTCCCAAGGGCGTCGGCGCGCTGGTGAAGGCTTCGGATGCGGTTCATATCGCCGATCCGCTGATCAAGGGCGGGGGGCAGGAACGCGGCTACCGTGGGGGAACCGAGAACGTAATCGGCATCGCCGGCTTCGGCGCCGCGGCGGCGGCGGCGCGGGCGGGAATGATGCCGGCAGCCACGCGGATGGCGAAGCTGCGCGACCGCCTGGAAACGGCCCTGTTGGCGGCGTGCCCGAATGCCGTGATCATCGGGGCGGGGATGGAGCGGCTGCCCAATACCACCCTGTTTGCGGTTCCCGGCGTGAAGGCGGAGTTGGCCGTGATCGCACTCGATCTCGCCGGTATTGCGGTTTCCTCGGGAGCGGCATGCTCCTCGGGCAAGGTCGCCGGCTCGAAGGTGCTGGCCGCCATGGATGTCCCGGAGGCGCTCGCCAGCGCAGCCATTCGGGTCAGCATCGGCCCCGTCAGCACCGACCGCGACATCGAAGTTTTCATAAATGCTTGGAGGAACCTTGTGGCTGGACTATCTAAGGGTAAGCGGGGCGTTGCCGCGTGAACCCGCTCAACCGTTTTTCGGGCCCACAACCCAGGGGTGATCAGCCGCTTTGCGACGAACACCATAGGCCAACATCCAACCCGCGGTCCTTGAAACCGCAGTGGAGGGAATGACATGCCGGCCGTACATGAGACCGTCGAGCAGGTTCGCCGCATCGACGTGGACCAGTACAAGTACGGGTTCGAGACGGACATCGAATCCGAAAAGGCGCCGAAGGGGCTGTCCGAAGATACCGTCCGCTTCATCTCGGAGAAGAAGAGCGAGCCCGCCTGGATGCTGGAGTGGCGGCTCGAGGCCTACCGGCGCTGGCTCACAATGGACGAGCCGACCTGGGCGAAGGTCGAGTATCCGCGGATCGACTACCAGGACATTTACTACTACTCGGCACCGAAGGCGTTCACCGCCCCGAAGTCGCTCGACGAGGTCGACCCCGAAATCCTCCGCACCTATGAGAAGCTCGGCATTCCGCTGCGCGAGCGTGAAATTCTGGCGGGCGTTCAGCGACCCGACGGCGATGGCGGCTCCCGCGTCGCGGTCGATGCGGTGTTCGACTCCGTTTCCGTGGCGACCACCTTCAAGGAGGAGCTGAAGAAGGCCGGCGTGATCTTCATGCCGATCTCGGAGGCCTTGCGGGAGCACCCGGACCTCGTGCGGCAATATCTCGGCTCGGTCGTGCCGGTGTCGGACAATTTCTTCGCCACGCTTAACTCGGCGGTGTTTTCCGACGGGTCCTTCGTCTATGTGCCGGCGGGCGTGCGCTGCCCGATGGAGCTGTCGACCTATTTCCGCATCAATGAGCGCAACACCGGCCAGTTCGAGCGCACGCTGATCATCGCCGACAAGGGCGCGTATGTGAGTTACCTCGAAGGCTGCACGGCGCCGCGCCGCGACGAGAACCAGTTGCACGCGGCCGTGGTCGAGCTGATCGCGCTCGACGACGCGGAGATCAAATACTCGACGGTGCAGAACTGGTATCCCGGCGACGCGGAAGGGCGCGGCGGCATCTTCAACTTCGTCACCAAGCGCGGCGACTGCCGCGGTCCGCGCTCGCACATTTCCTGGACGCAGGTCGAGACCGGCTCGGCCATCACCTGGAAATACCCAAGCTGCATTCTGCGTGGCGACGATTCGCGCGGCGAGTTCTATTCAATCGCCGTTTCGAACGGCCATCAGCAGGTGGATTCCGGGACGAAGATGATCCATCTCGGCAAGAACACGACGAGCCGGATCATCTCCAAAGGCATCGCCGCGGGCCGCTCGAACAACACCTATCGCGGGCTTGTCTCGGCGCACCGGCGGGCGACGAACGCGCGCAACTTCACCAACTGCGACTCGCTCCTGATCGGCGACAAATGCGGCGCGCACACCGTGCCTTATATCGAGGCGAAAAACTCCTCCGCTCTGTTCGAGCACGAGGCGACCACCTCGAAGATCTCCGAGGAGATGCTGTTCTATTGCTGTCAGCGCGGCATGTCGGCGGAGGAGGCGACCGCGCTCGTCGTCAACGGCTTTGTCAAGGATGTGCTGCAGCACCTGCCGATGGAGTTCGCCGTCGAGGCGCAGAAGCTGATCTCGATCTCACTCGAAGGCAGCGTGGGATGAGCCGTGCCGATCTCGCGACCAAGGCCGCATCCCGGCTATGGTCTGAGAATTGCAAAGCCAAGACAGGACCCTTAGGAGCCGCGGGTGCGAAACGATTGATCCGCGCCGCGGCGTGGAATCCAAGACAAGGACTTGAAAGGACACGGGATTTAGTTGGCATGCCCCTTCTCGAAGTCAAAGATCTCCACGTAACGGTTGGCGATCGGCCGATCCTCAACGGTCTCGACCTCGTCGTGAACAAGGGCGAGGTGCATGCGATCATGGGCCCGAACGGGTCCGGAAAGTCGACGCTCGCGCACGTGCTTGCCGGCAAGGCCGACTACGAGGTGACCGGCGGCTCGGTTCTGTTCGAGGGCGAGGACCTCCTCGCGATGGATATCGACGAGCGCGCGGCGAAGGGACTGTTCCTCGCTTTCCAATATCCGATCGAGATTCCCGGCGTCGCCACCATGACCTTCCTGCGCACGGCGATGAATGCGCAACGCAAGAAGCGCGGCGAGGAGGAATTGTCGACGCCGGAATTCATGAAGCGAGTGCGCGAAGCGGCGAGCAAGCTCTCGATCGATCAGGAAATGCTGCGCCGGCCCGTCAATGTCGGCTTTTCCGGCGGCGAGAAGAAGCGCAACGAGATTTTGCAGATGGCGCTGCTGGAGCCCAGGCTCGCGGTGCTCGATGAAACCGACTCCGGCCTCGACATCGATGCGCTCAAAGTCGTGGCCGACGGGGTCAACCGGCTGCGCTCGCCCGAGCGCTCGATGATCGTCATCACGCACTACCAGCGCCTGCTCGACCACATCGTGCCGGACGTCGTGCACGTGCTTTCGCGCGGCCGCATCGTGCGCACCGGCGGCAAGGAGCTCGCGCTCGAGCTCGAGGCGCGCGGCTACGCCGACTACCAGGAAGAGGCGGCGTAATGGAATCAGGCCCATGGCCCAGGTGAGTTTGCTCCGAACCGAAGCAGAGCAGCGGATCGCCGCGGAATGGGCGAGCGCGAAGGCGCGCCTGCCCGGACCCTCGGGTCTGCGTGAGACCGCGTTCCGCCGCTTCGAGACGGTCGGGCTGCCCCATCGCCGGATCGAGGAGTGGAAGTACACCGACCTGCGCACGCTGATGCGCGACGCCAAGCCGCTTGCAAGCAAGCCGGATAATGCCGCGATCGCGCGCGCCCGCAACGCCGGCGTTCTGCTTGTGGGGATCGATGCGCGCCGCATCGTTTTCGTCGACGGCACCTTCGTCCCGGGCCTGTCCGATCTCGCCGCGCTGGAGCCGGGTCTCACGATCAGATCGCTTGCCGATGCGCTCGCGGCGGGCGACGCGCAGGTCTCCGTGCAACTCGCCGCATCGAACGGGGCCGAGAACGATGTCGCCTACGCGCTCAACACGGCGCTGATGGCCGACGGCGCTGTGATCGCGGTCGCGCCAGGCGCGAGCATCGCGCGGCCGATCCATCTTGTCTTTATCTCCGCAGGGGCGCCGACGGCCGTATTCGCCCGCTCCCTGGTGACAGTCGGGGAAGGTGTAAGCGTCACGCTGATCGAGAGCCACGAAGGTCCGGATGGCGTCGATTATCAGGTCAATACCGCGCTTGACCTCGTGGCCGGCGACACCGCCAAAGTCGAGCGGGTGGTGATCGGCGCGCAAGGCCGTGGCGCGCTCCATATCGCAACGCTGACCGCGGCGCTCGGCCATGCGGTCGATTTCCGCGATTTTGGCTTTACGACCGGGGGCGCGGTCGTGCGCAACCAGCTGTTCGTTCGCTGCGACGGCGCGGACGCGACGCTCGGCCTTTACGGAGCGGTTCTGTTGACCGCCCGCCAGCACGTCGACACGACGATGGTGGTCGATCATGCGGTCGGCGGCTGCCGCAGCCGGGAAATCATCAAGTCGGTCCTCGACGGCCAGAGCCGCAACGTGTTCCAGGGCAAGATCATCGTGCGTCCCGACGCGCAGAAGACCGACGCCCGCATGCTGTCGAATGCGCTTATGCTGTCGCCGGACGCCGAGGCCGACAACAAGCCGGAGCTGGAAATCTTCGCCGACGATGTGCAGTGCGGCCATGGGGCGACGGCGGGCTCGATCGACGAGGATTTGAAATTCTATCTGATGGCGCGCGGCATTCCGGCGGCCGAGGCGGAGGCGTTGCTCATCCAGTCCTTCGTCGGCGAGGCGATCGATGCCGTCACCCACGAGGGCGTGCGCGAGGCGCTGACCGCCGCCGTCTTGCGCTGGCTGCAGGCGAGGACGTGAGGCGGCCATGGGCAAGTCCTGGAACGAGAAGCTGACCGGCGCGCCCGCCCCGCACACGTCGGTGCTGAAGAAGCCGTTTGGCGGGCTGAACCCCGGCGACACGATGTTTATCGCTTCGCCGCTGATGGTGCGGGACTATATGCGACAAATTCCGCCCGGCGAGCGCCGGACCGTCTTGCAGATGCGCGCGGAATTCGCCGCGCAATCCGGCGCCAAGGCGACCTGTCCGCTCACCGCATCGCTCTTCGCTCGCATTGCGGCCGAAGCCGCGCTTGAAGAGATGGCGCAAGGGCGGCAAGCCAGCGAGACGACCCCGTTCTGGCGCCTGATCGATCCCGACAGCGCCGTCGGGAAGAAACTTTCCTGCGGATCCGAATTCGTTCGGCGGATGCGCATGGCCGAAGCTTCAACCGTCCAAGAAACGGCGCCCGCGACATGACTCATCCGGCGGTTGCCAACGGGACCTACGACGTGGCGCGCATTCGCGAGGATTTTCCCGCCCTGTCGCTGCGCGTCTACGGCAAGCCGCTCGTCTATCTCGACAACGCCGCTTCGGCGCAGAAACCGAACGCGGTGCTCGACCGCATCCAGCGCGCCTATACGACCGAATACGCCAACGTCCATCGCGGGCTGCACTATCTCGCCAATGCCGCGACCGAGGCCTATGAGGGCGCGCGCGAGACGGTGCGCGCCTTCCTCAACGCGGCGCGCGCGGAAGAAATCGTGTTCACCCGCAATGCGACCGAGGCGATCAATCTCGTCGCCTATACGTTCGGGCGCGAACGCCTCCAAGCGGGCGACGAGATTGTGCTCTCGATCATGGAGCACCACTCCAACATCGTGCCTTGGCATTTCCTGCGCGAACGCCAGGGCGCGGTGATCAAATGGGCGCCGATCGACGACGAGGGAAACTTCCTCCTCGACGAGTTCGAAACGTGTCTCACCGACCGCACGCGGATGGTCGCGATCACCCAGATGTCGAACGGGCTCGGCACCATCGTGCCGGTGAAGGAGGTCGTGCGGATCGCGCATGCGCGCGGCATTCCCGTGCTGGTGGACGGCGCGCAGGGGGCGGTGCATCTCGACATCGACGTTCAGGACATCGATTGCGATTTCTATGTCTGCACCGGCCACAAGCTCTATGGGCCGACCGGCGTCGGCGTGTTGTATGGGAAATACGCGCATCTCGCGGCGATGCCGCCGTTCAATGGCGGCGGCGAGATGATCCGCGACGTATTGGAGGACCGGGTCACCTATGGCGACCCGCCGCACCGGTTCGAGGCGGGCACGCCGGCGATCGTGCAGGCGATCGGACTGGGGGCGGCGCTCGACTATATCAACTCGATCGGCAAGACGCGCATCCGCGCGCATGAGCAGGCGGTGCTCTCCTATGCGCAAGACCGGCTGCGCGAGATCAATTCGCTGCGCATCCTTGGCATGGCCAGGGAGAAGGGGGCGATCATTTCCTTCGAGATGAAGGGGGCGCATCCGCACGACGTCGCAACCATCATCGACCGTTCGGGAGTGGCTATTCGGGCGGGCACCCATTGCGTGATGCCGCTGCTCGCCCGCTTCGGTCTGACGGCCACGTGCCGCGCCTCGTTCGGCCTTTACAACACGCGCGAAGAGGTAGACAGCCTGGCCGCGGCCTTGATCAAGGCGCAGGAGTTCTTTGCATGAACGAGAATGCGTACGAACCGCCGCGCGAGCCCGATGTCCCCGTGGGAGCAGATGCGGCAAGCAGCGCCGCCGCGTCTCCGGGAAGCGAAGAGTCAGCGCTGACCGCCGATGAGATCGCGCGCCTGACCGACGACATCGTTGGCGCAATCAAGACGGTCTACGATCCCGAGATTCCGGCCGATATCTATGAACTCGGCCTGATCTACCGGATCGAAATCGGCGATGACCGCCGAGTTGATATCGATATGACGCTGACGACGCCCAACTGTCCCTCGGCGCAGGACCTGCCGCGCATGGTGGAGGACGCGGTGTCGGGCATCGTCGGCGTCGGGGCGGTCAATGTGCAGGTCGTCTGGGAGCCGCCTTGGGAGCCAAGCCGGATGTCGGACGAAGCCCGCGTCGTCTTGAACATGTGGTAGGCGGCGCCTTGGGGCGTGTGGGCCCGATCCTTACATAGGACTCGGAGAGTTTCGGTGCCCGGCGCTGCCGGGCGAGTGGAGGAAGAAAGACATGGCCAATCCGCGACCAAAGCCTCAGGTCATTCGGTTGACCGACGCCGCGGCGAGCCGGATCAAGGAGATCCTGACGCGGACTGACCGGCCGATCGCGGGCGTCCGCATCGGCGTGAAGAACGGCGGCTGCGCCGGCATGTCCTACACGATGGACTATGCCGAATTGGTCGACCCGCGCGACGAGGTGGTGGAGGACAAGGGAGTCCGCCTGCTGATCGACCAGAAGGCGGTTTTATTCCTGCTCGGGACCGAGATGGACTTCAAGAAGGACAAGCTATCGGCGGGCTTTGTTTTCTCGAATCCCAACCAGACGTCGGCCTGCGGCTGCGGCGAGTTGGTCGCGATCACGCCGGCTTCGCGCGACGAACACGCCGCCGGCTGACGCTCCGCCATTTTCGGCAGAGCGTTGGGCGCGGAAAGCCGTCAGGCCTTCACCCGGAACGGGCGCAGCAAGAAAGCAGGAAGGTGCGGCTGGGGATCCTCGGCGTGCTCGCGCGCGGGAGCGGCCGGCGGTCGGCGGCGCGCGGCCTCGAGCGGGGTGACATTGTCGGCCGAAGGCTTGCCTGACTTCTCCGTCTGGTCAGCGTGGTGGGGCTTGCCGTGGCGGGCCGACGCCGGGGCGCCCATCCGGACCGGCTCCCGCGCGGGTTCCCGAAGCGGCGGCGCCTCTTGACGGCGCGGCGACCTTGCCCGACGGGGCGCCGACTCTTCCCTGCGCCGCGGCGGCTCTTCCCGGGGCGGCGGCTCGCCGGTCCAGGCAATCGATTGGCCGATCAGTTTCTCGATCGCCGCAACGGCCTTCACGTCGGGCGGCGCGACGATGGTGATCGCCGTTCCGCTGCGCCCGGCGCGGCCGGTTCGGCCGATCCGGTGCACGTAATCGTCGGGGTGGTGCGGCACGTCGAAATTGAAAATGTGGCTCACATCGGGGATGTCGAGCCCGCGGGCGGCGACGTCGGAGGCGACCAGCAGCGATACCTCGCCTTTGCGGAATTGATCGAGCGCGGCCGTCCGCGCCGTCTGATCCATGTCCCCATGCAGCGCGATGGTCGAGAAGCCGTGGCGCTGGAGCGAACGATAGAGCGTGGCGACGTCGCGCTTGCGGTTGCAGAAGATGATCGCGTTCTTCAATCCGTCCGCCGAACGGATCAGCCGGCGCAGGGTCTCGCGCTTCTGATGCGGCTCGCGGCCTGTCCTGACCAGGCTCTGGGTGGTGGCGGCGACCGTCGTAGCCGGACGGCTCACTTCCACGCGCACTGGATTGTGAAGGAACTGCTCGGTGATCCGCTGGATTTCCGGCGGCATGGTGGCGGTGAAGAACAGCGTCTGACGGGTGAACGGCACCAGCTTGCAGATGCGCTCGATATCGGGAATGAAGCCCATGTCGAGCATGCGGTCGGCTTCGTCGATGACGAGCAGCTCGACGCCGGTCAACAGCAGGCCGCCCCGTTCGGTATGGTCGAGCAGGCGCCCGGGGGTTGCGATCAGCACATCGACGCCGCGCGTGAGCTTGGCGTCCTGGTTATCGAACGATACGCCCCCGATCAGGAGCGCGACATTGAGGCGGTGATTGACGCCGTATCGACCGAAGCTTTCCTCGACCTGAGCCGCGAGTTCCCGCGTCGGTTCGAGGATCAAGGTGCGCGGCATTCGCGCGCGGGCGCGCCCTTTTTCCAGCATGGTGAGCATGGGCAGCACGAAGGCGGCGGTCTTGCCGGTGCCGGTCTGGGCAATGCCGAGCACGTCGCGGCGCGACAGCACCTGCGGGATTGCCTGCTCCTGAATGGGGGTGGGTTTGGTGTATCCGGAAGCCGCGACGGCGGCGAGAACCTTGTCGGAAAGTCCGAGATGAGAAAACGGCATGGAACCTCAGGTGAAGCCAAAAAACCCCCGACCGGGCCGGCTCTGCGGGCGCCTCATCGGAGGGGCGGTCGAACATAGGGCGAACCGCTTGCCGTCAACATAAGAAGCCGCACGGCGAAGTCAATGAGTGAGAATGCTAAAACGCAAGCAATTATCGGCATTTCCGTCATGTTTTCGTCACTAATATAGCTGGTTAGGCGTCTGGCGGCCGCTGCCTAAGCTCTTTCAGACCAGAAAACGCAGGCAATCGGATTTGCCAAGGGTCCAGTCAGGGCTCCGCGCTCCGCGATCGTTCTTTTCAGATGAGGGGCCCGGCGTATAGTCGAACGACAAATTTGGAGCATCGTGATGCAAACCCAGGTCGGCATTGTCGGCGCTGGTCCAGCCGGTCTCATGCTGTCGCTCTTGCTGCGCCGGGCGGGCGTTCGCTCGGTCGTGCTGGAAGATCGCAGCCGCGCTTATGTCGAGAGCAGGGTTCGCGCCGGATTGATCGAGCAATGGGTGAACGATCTCCTGATCGAGATTGGCGCGGGCGAACGCCTGATCAAGCAGGGCATGTTCCACGACGGAATTTTCCTGTGCGCGCGCGGGCGGCTGCATCACATTGACTTTCGAGCCCTGGTCGGCAAAGGCGTGACCATTTACGAGCAGAAGGAGGTCGTGAAGGACCTCATCGCCAAGCAGCTCGCCGAGGGCGGGGAAATCCTGTTCGAAGTGTCCGACGTCAGCGTCGATCGAGTCACCACCGACGCGCCGATCATCCGCTTCACCCATCAGGGCGAACGACAGGAACTCGCTTGCGATTTCATCGGCGGCTGCGACGGCTTTCACGGCGTCTGCCGGCCGAGCATTCCGCCCGGGGTTCTCACCGTCTATGAGCGCGATTATCCGTTCGGCTGGCTTGGCATCCTCGCGGAGTTGCCGCCGCCGGCGAAGGAGCTGATCTATGCGCATCACGAGAACGGCTTCGCGCTCTTTTCAATGCGCTCGCCGACGCTCTCGCGGCTGTATCTGCAATGCACGCCCGACGAGGATCTGTCGCGGTGGCCGGACGCGAAAATCTGGGACGAGTTGCAAACGCGGTTGGGCGATGCCTGCCCGTTGCCCCAGGGCAAGATCGTCCAGAAAGGCGTGACGCCGATGCGCAGCTTCGTGGTCGAGCCGATGCAGTATGGCCGGCTGTTTCTCGCCGGCGACGCCGCGCATATCCAGCCGCCGACCGGGGCCAAAGGCATGAACCTCGCCTTCGCCGATGTCGTTTTCCTCTCGCGCGCGCTCGCTGCGTACTACCGCGCCGGCGGCGCCGAACCGCTCGATCGCTATTCGGAGACCTGCCTCGGCCGGGTGTGGAGGGCGCAGCGCTTCTCCTGGTTCATGACGCAGCTTCTGCACCGTTTCCCGCACGAGACGGCGTTCGATCGCCGCCGCCAACTGACCGAGATCGAATATATCGCCGGTTCGAAGGCCGCCTCAACGGCGCTCGCCGAGAACTATGCGGGCCTGCCCCTCGATTGATCGCGCAAGACGCTCACGGCGCTATTCCTCGAGCACGCCGCGCAACGGCCTGCGGAACAGCGCGATGACCACGCCGGCGAGCGCGGCTATGCCGGCAATCATTAGAAAGAAGGCGGACTTGTCCATCACCGACCAGTAGCTCCCCAAGACGCCGGCCAGCAGGTTGCCGAAGAAGCTCGTCGCGAGCCACACGCCCATCATCAGCGACACCGTCCGCGCCGGTGAAATCTTCGAGACGAGCGAAATTCCGATCGGCGATAGATAGAGTTCGCCGATGGTGATCACGACGAAATAGGCAAACAGCCACAGCCAGCTCGCTTTGTCGGCTCCGGCCGTCATCGCTGCGACCGCGAGGATGAGATTGGCGGCGGTGACGCCGAAGCAGCCGAGCGCCATCTTGGTAAGTGTCGAGGGCTCGCGGCCGCGCCGGCTCTGCCATGCCCACAGGGCGACGATGAACGGCGTGAAGGCGAAAATCATGAACGGGTTGAAGGCCTGGAACCAGGTGACCGGGATGTCTGCGCTCCGCCCGAACACGCCGATCGACCGGTCGGTGTTGGCGTCCGCCCAGAGCGCGATGGTATTGCCCTGTTGCTCATAGGTGGCCCAGAAGAGGATGGTGGGCAGGCACAGCATCAGGAGCGCGAGAATGGCGCGCCGCTCCATGCTCGTAAGCGGCGTGTGCCCGCGTTTGCCGGTCGTGGCGATTTCGTCGGGAGGCAGCGCGGGCGCGCCGCAGAGATAGGTCACGAGGCCGATGAGCATGCCGACGCCGGCTGCGCCAAAGCCGTAATGCCATCCCGCTTCCTCGCCCAGCGTCCCGCAGACGAGCGGCGCGAAGAAGGCGCCGATATTGATGCCGACATAGAAGATGGAGAAGGCGCGGTCGCGGCGGGGGTCGCCCGGCGGATAGAGCGATCCGACCTGGGTCGAGATATTCGGCTTGAACGCTCCATTGCCGAGGATCAGCGTCGCGAGCGCGAGGAACAGGAGCGGCTCGAACGCCATCATGAAATGACCGAGGGCCATCAGCGCCGCGCCGATGATCACCGTGCGGCGCTGCCCGAGCAGGCGGTCGGCTACAAGACCGCCGATCAGGGGGGTGAAATAGACGAGGCCGGTGTAAAGCCCGTACACATGCGAGGCGAAGGGCTGGACATCGAGCGGCCCGAAACCGGTTTCGAGCGCGCGTTTGAGCGCGGAATAGCCGATGACCGCCTCGACGCGGCCGGGCTCGAACAGGTACCTCACCATGTAGAGGACGAGCAGCGCCCGCATGCCGTAATAGGAGAAGCGTTCCCACATTTCGGTCGCGAAGAGGAAGGCGAGCCCGCGCGGGTGGCCGAACAGGTCATGCTCGGCCGTGGCCGGCTTATCCGTTGCGACCGGGGCGCGAGCTACGGGCATATTGGCATTCCCATGCTATGGTAGTATCGCATTGCGTCAACGACCCGGCCGCCGCGCAAGGGCACGCACGCACTGGAGTCCAGTCGGCATAATCCAACGATGCTGCAGTCCGTCCTTGGCAATCGTCGTCGTTTGCTCGTGATCATCCATGATTTGATCACGACCGCGGCCGCATTGCTGGCCAGTTTCTATTTGCGCTTCGAGGAAGCGGGGCTGAACCAACGTCTCGACGGACTGAAGATCGCGTTGCCGTGTCTGCTCGTCTATGCCCTGGTCGTCTTCTGGTATTTCGACCTGTATCGGGCCAAATGGCGCTTCGCGTCGCTCCCCGACCTCGCGAATATCCTGCGCGCCTCCACCGTTCTGGCCGTTTCGCTGCTCGTCGTCGATTACATTCTCGTCTCCCCCAATGTGCTCGGCGAGTTCTTCTTCGGCAAGCTGACGATCGCTCTTTACTGGGTCCTGCAGGTATTTTTCCTCGGCGGGCCGCGGCTCGCCTATCGCTATTTCCGCTATACGAGGGTCCGCCACCACGCCATCAACGCGAACACGACGCCGGTCCTCGTGCTCGGGCGCGCGGCCGACGCCGAAATGCTGTTGCGCGCCGTGGAAGCCGGAGCCGCCGCGGTCAGGCATATCTGGCCGGCCGGCATTCTCTCGCCTTCTCCGGCTGACGACGGGCAGAGCATACGTGGCATTTCCGTGCTCGGCGATTTTGACAAGCTGGAGAGCGCCATCGCCGACTTGAAGGATCGCGGCACCGAGGTGCGCCGGCTCGTCCTCACCGAATTTGCCTTCGAAAGAGGCAGCAATGTCGAAACGGTGCTGATGCGGGCGCGCCGGCTTGGGCTGCTGACGAGCCGTCTGCCATCGCTGCAGGACGGCGCCAAGGAACTGCGGCTTGCTCCGGTCAATGTCGAAGATCTGCTGCTGCGCTCGACCGTACAGATCGATTACCGACGCTTGGAGAGCTTCGTGAAGGGACGGGCGGTCGTCGTGACTGGCGGCGGCGGTTCGATCGGCGCGGAAATTTGCGATCGCATCGTCACCTTCGGGGCCTCACGCCTGCTGGTGATCGAAAATTCCGAGCCGGCGCTGCATGCCGTGCTGGAAACTTTGGGCACGAAGGAGACCGAGGCGCGCATCGAAGGCCGCATCGCCGACGTGCGCGACCGCGATCGCATCAGGCGCCTCCTCGCCGACTTCAAACCCGACTTCGTGTTCCACGCGGCGGCCCTCAAGCACGTTCCGATCTTGGAGCAGGATTGGGGCGAGGGCGTCAAGACCAACGTATTCGGCTCGGTGAATGTGGCTGATGCGGCGGTGGCCGCCGGAGCCGCGGGATTCGTGATGATCTCCACCGACAAGGCGATCGAGCCCGTGTCGGTGCTCGGGGCGACCAAGCGCTTCGCCGAAATGTATTGCCAGGCGCTCGATGCGGAGTTTGCCCGCCGCGCCGCCGGCGGCGAACAGGCGACGCGACTGATCGCGGTGCGCTTCGGCAACGTGCTGGCTTCCAACGGGTCGGTGGTGCCGAAGTTCCGCGCCCAGATCGAGGCCAACAGGCCGGTCACCGTGACCCATCCCGACATGGTCCGGTACTTCATGACGATTCGGGAGGCGTGCGACCTCGTCGTCACTGCGGCGAGCCACGCCTTTGGCGCCAGGCGCGGGGCCGAATCGGTCTTCGTGCTCAACATGGGCCAGCCGGTGAAGATCGTCGAACTCGCCGAGCGGATGATCCGGTTGTCCGGATTGGAGCCGCACGTCGACATCGACATCCAGTTCATCGGCATCAGGCCAGGCGAGCGCTTGCACGAAATCCTGTTCGCGCGCGAAGAGCCGACCGCCGAGATCGGCATCGCCGGAGTGGTGGCGGCGCATCCGGTCAGCCCGTCCATCGACGTCGTGCGCGCCTGGCTCGCCAAACTGGAGCAGGCGCTCGCCCGCGAGGAACGCGAGGCGATCTTTGGGGTGCTGCGCGACGCACTCCCGGATTTTCGCGGCGAGGCGGCCTAACGGCGTCGGACCAGGCGGCACGACGGCTGCAAGCGGACAACACACAACAGCGAAGGCGAGCAGCGTCAATTCGCTGCGTCATTCGCACGGCGCAAGCGTCGCGGCGACGTCATGTTGCGGGGAGAGCGTCCGCAGATCGACGTCGCGCGCAAGCGGAACGTAACCCCCGGTCTCGCCGGTCCGCAGATAGGTCGTGAACAGGACCGGCCCGGCGGCGATCTCGCCGGTGCGGCAGACCTCCGGCCTGACCGCGATCGTAATCGAGCCGCCGCGGCTCCCGCTCGCGGCCTGCTTGCGTTTCAAGCTCTCGCGCACCGCGCTGACGCGCGCCGCTTCCGCAGCGTCGCTAGTGGCCGCGTCTTCACGGCCCTGGCGGCCCGGCATCTGCAGACATTCGGCGCGACCGTGCTGGCCCAGGGCCCGCTCGGCCCCTTCACGTCGGCGGCACTCTCGGCGGCACTTTCGCTCGGCAACCCGCCGGGCGAGCGCGCGATCGTGATCACCTTCTCGATCAACGACTATTTCGCGCTGATCGTCGGCGGGGCGTTGTTCGCAGTGGCGACCGTGATCCGCGAGGCGGTCCGCCTCGCCGACGAGAACGCGAGCTTCGTATGAGCGACACGATGCCGATCGTGGTCAATCTCGACGTCATGCTGGCGCGGCGCAAGATGCGCTCCAAGGAGCTCGCCGAGCGCATCGGCATCACCGAGCAGAACGTCTCGCTGCTGAAATCGGGCAAAGTCCGGGGCGTGCGGTTCGATACGCTCGCCCGCATCTGCGAGGCGCTCGACTGCCAGCCCGGCGATATCCTGGAGTTTCGCCCCGAGGGGGTGGCGAAGAAATGATGAGGCGGAGCCCCTCAAGAGCCGCTTGGCGATCTTTGGTTTGATCCTCAGCTCGCCGCTCGCATCGAAGCGGAGGCTGCGAGCAGGCCGGGGATGGCGACGTCGCCCTCGCTCAAGATCTCGTCGGCCGGCATGTCGACCTCCCAGCGGAACCCCTCGCGGTCGAAGGCGATGGTGACGATCGCATTGAGGGACGCCTCGGTCAGTTTCTGGATCACCGTCGATCCGAAACCGGTGCGTGCCGGCGGTTCGACCTCCGGTCCGCCGTGTTCGCGCCAGCTCAGGCGGATGCGGGATTGTCCGGCCGCGTTTCTTGCAAGCTCCCAGTGAATCGCCACATGGCCGCCCGCTTGGCTGAGCGCGCCGAATTTGTTGGCGTTGGTCGCAAGCTCATGCAGGGAGAAGCCTAGATTCTGCACGACTTCCGGCCGCAGCAGCAAATCCGGACCGTTGGTCTGCAGGGACGACGAATCGGTGATGAAGGGAGCAAGCTGCGAGCGCACCAGCTCCTCGATCGACGCGCCGATCCAATCGGTGTGGACGAGCAGGTCGTGCGAGCGGGCGAGGCCGTGCAGCCGTCCGGTGAACTTGTTTTCGAAGTCGCTGAAATCGCCGCTCTGGCGGGCCGTGCGGCGGGCCATGGCGATGATCACCGTGATGAGATTTTTGGTGCGATGCGACAGCTCGCGCATCACGAATTCCATGTGCGCTTCGTTGCGCTTGCGCTGGCTGATGTCGTGGGCGATCACGGAAATGCCGACCAGCTCGCCCTCGGCGTTGCGAATCGGGCCGGCGTCGAGCGAGACCTCGACCAGGCTGCCGTCCTTGCGCCGCCGCACCGTTTCCAGCCGCAGGCTGCGCCCGGCGCGCGCGGCGGCGAATTTCTCATCGATCTCCTTGAAACGGGTGAGCGGGATCAGGTCGGATTGTTGGCGGCCGATCGCCTCTTCGGCCCGATAGCCGTAAAGCGTTTGCGCCGCCGAATTCCAGGTCAGAATCCGGCCGTCCAGCGAAACGCTCATGATCGCGTCGCCGGAGAAGGTGACGAGCGCGGCAAGGTGGGCGTTCGCCAATTCGCCCTTGGCGCGATCCTGCGCCGCTTTGGCGAGCGCGTTGCCGACCTCGTTCACCTCGCGGATGCTTGAATGCAATGGTTCGCTGGTGCGCCCGGCGACGATTTCGGCCGCCGCCTTCGACAATTCGTTCATTGACCGGACGATCCACTCCCCGATCAGAGCCGCAGAAACGAGAGCGAGCCCGGAGAAAATGAGCAGGCTCCACAGCACCTCCCGGCGCCAGAGTCGCAACGGCGCTTCCACCGTCGCCAGCGGAACTGCGGCGAGCACCGTCCAGTTATTGGAAAGCCGCTGCCAGCCGGCGCAGGACTGCACGCCGTCCAACGGAACGTCGATCCAGCCGTTGGTTTCCAATCCCAAGCGCTCATGCGTGTGCGGCGGCAGCGTCTTGCCGATGAAATCCTCTGAGTGATCGCTGCGGGCGATGACGTGTCCCTTGCCGTCGACCAGCGCGACCATCCAGCCGCCCTTGGTCTGCCGCTGCACGACGCTGGTCAGATGATCGACCGGCAGGCTGCCGGCGATGACATATCCGCCAGGCGCGGGACAGAGAAGACTCACCAGATAGCGATTCCCCAGTTCGGACTTGAATAGGTCCGTCGTCGCACAATGCCCGCTCGAGGCGACCTTGCGGACGAGGTCCGAGTTCCGCGAGTTCGGCAACGACGTGCCATAAGGGGCGAGCGTGTTGAATAGCTGATGTCCATCCTCGGCGAAGAGCGAGATCCATCCCGGGACGGTCAACGCGGCCTGGCGCGCCTGCGCGTAAAATCCAGCGAGATTTCCGGCGCTCAGGTCCGGCGAGGTGGTCAGCGCCGAGAGCTGGGCCTGCTTGACGGCTATCTCCCGCGTGATGTCGTCGGCGATCGCCTGCGCATAGCTCCGACCCTGCCGTTCGATCTCGTTCCGCTTGTCGGCCATCGCGGCACGGTATTCGAGCGCGAAAAAGATCAGGCTGGGGAGCAACGCGCCGAGCATCAGCAGTGCGAGTGCAACCCGCAGGGGCACCGGCCTGCGTAGCGACCGCAGCCATGCTCGCGCCGCCGCCAATAGTCCGGCACCGGAATTGGTCAACTCGCTTATCTCCATCACCCGGCCGAACCTCCCCCGCCGCGACACGCTAGGTCAAGAGGGAAGCGGTCGGCCAGCGTACAACTTATAATTGCGAAATCCGACAGGCTAACCACATATCAGCGGAGAGGCGCTCGCACTGAACTTCTTCAATCCTCTCCGGGGACCGCGCTTTTGCTGTCTCGGTCGTCCTCAAATCGGGCGGCAGGAAGGCGACTGCGACCAGGGTCTACCCGCGGTCGCGGCGGGACGGACCCCGTAACTGCATAGTCGGCCGGACGGCTACGGGCATAGCCGCCACGTCCCCGCGCCCGCGCCGCGACCGCCTCGCCGGAAATAGCCGCCGGCTCGCAGATTTGCCGGCCGCTGTCGCGTTGCATTAGATCGACGTGAATGTGGTCGTAGTGAAATCGGTTTGAGCCGGGCGCGAGCACCGTCGAAAAAAAGTTGCAGGCCGCGGACTGGACGTCGTGTAAGAATCCCTGTTCTTCCGGCGTTCCGACCCAGCCGCGCCTTACCGTGATCACATGGCCGTCGGCGAGCACGAACCCGGCAATGTCGAGCGCATTGCCGAACGCGTGCTCGGAAATGCGGGCGTACGGGTTGCCGTTCATGCCGCGGCACGAATAGGCGGAAATCTGCTTGATCTCGACGACCGGTTGACCGAACCAGCGCTGCGCGGCGGGCTGAACCGCCTCGGTGACCCAGCGGTCGAGCGCGGAAACGACCGGGCAGGCGAGCGTCGCCGGCGGCGTGACGGAGGCAGCAAGCGACCGCGTTGGGGCCTCGGCTTCGCGCGAGGGCGAAATCGGCACGCTTTCCCCATAGGCCGGATTGCGCGGCGGATTAGGCAAGCCTGCGACGCCTGGATCGAGCGGCGCCAGCGGGCTCTGCGTGACCGCAGGGGATCGGCCCGTCCGGCTTCCAGAGAACGGGGAGCCGTAGGGTCTCGACGGGTTCGTCTCGCCAACGGGTCCACTCGCCGAGGAGGCCGCTGCTCCGGACGGACTGAGATCAAGCGGGCGCGACGGGTCCGGGTTGGGGGCCGAAGAGCCGCGCTCCGGGGGGGCGGGCGACGAACTGGTGCGAGCCGAGCCGCCGCGGATCGCGCCGGGCGGCCGGATCGGCTCGTCGGCATAGCCGAGCGCCTGCGTATCGCCGAGCGCCGCGACCTTGAACGGAAAATCGGCCCCGCAGATTCCGGGCCCCTCGATCGGGGACAGCATCGCGACAGCCGGCCCCTCTTTGACGGCGCCGGACTTCAAACATTGCACTTCGGCCTCGTGTCGCCAGGCCTCGCGCTGCGCGAAGAAATTTCGGCCGCAGCCGGCGAGCAGGACAAGAACGAGCGAGCCGACGAGATACAAGCGAACGTCGCGCGTCATGCGCGCAGGTTGCGCGGAAGTCCGTTAAGGATGGCTCAATGTTACTCGTCGGTAGCGCTGCCTCGAACCGCATGGTTAACTATTAACAATGACGCGCGGATGAGCCGGTTGCCGTGGGTCCCGCGCGCTTTCCGCCGACCTCTCGTCCCCAGCCCCCCCTGCGGCCGTGCCGACTGAAAGGACCACCTTTTGCCGAGAACCGCCGAGGGCCCGCTGAGCGCGCTCGAACTCGTTGGCCGGGTCGAACGCGGCGAGCTCACCCCGGCCGGCGTAATCGATTTATGCGCCGAGGCAATCGCCCATCGCGAAGGCGAGATCGGCGCCTTCGCCGTGCTCGACCTCGATCGGGCGCGCCAGAGCGCCCAGCGGGCCGCCGGCGATCTGAGCACGGCTCCGCTGCGGGGGCTGCCGGTCGGCGTCAAGGATCTGTTCGACACCGCCGATCTGCCGACCGCTTACGGGTCGCCTATCTATGCGGGTCACCGGCCGGTAACCGACGCCGCGCTCGTGTCGATGATCCGCCGCGCCGGCGGCGTCATCGTCGGCAAGACGGTCACGACCCCGCTGGCCTTTCTCGATCCGGCCGCGACGCGCAATCCGCGCAATCTCGAGCACACGCCTGGCGGTTCCTCCTCCGGCTCGGCGGCGGCCGTCGCGGCGGGCATGCTCCCGATCGCAGTCGGCAGCCAGACCGGCGGGTCGGTCGTTCGCCCCGCCGCCTATTGCGGCGTCGCCGGTTACAAGCCGTCCTTCAAATTGTTGCCGATGGCGGGCTGCAAGCCGTTCGCCTGGTCGCTCGATACCGCGGGCCTGTTCGCCATGAGCGTCGCCGATGTCGCTTTCGCGGCCGCCGCCATCGCCGGGCGCGACCTGCGCGTCGATCGTGCGCAGCCTGCCGCCCCGCGCATCGCGCTTGTACGCACACACGTTTGGGCTGAAGCGAGCGAGGCGATGCAAAGCGCGGTGGAAAACGCCGCGCGCGTGGCAGGCGAGGCGGGGGCGTCGGTAGAGGAGGTGCGCCTGCCGCCCATCCTGGAGGATGCGTTTCGCGCGCACGCCACCATTCAGGACTACGAGGCCTGGCGGGCGCTTGCCTTCGAATATGACCATCATCGCGACTCCATCGGGCCGCGCCTGCGCGATCTGCTCGACAATGCGCGCCAGATCAGCGCCGACGAGTACGACAGCGCGCGACGCACGGTGCGGCGCGCGCGCCAGGCGCTCGCCGACTTGATGGCCGGAACCGACGTGCTCCTCACGCCGTCAGCGCCGGGCGCCGCGCCAAAGACGCTGGCGTCCACCGGCGTCGCCACCTTCAATCGCTTATGGACGCTGATGGGCGGTCCCTGCGTCAACGTTCCCGGACAGCGCGATTCGGCGGGACTGCCGCTCGGCGTGCAGATCGTCGGACGTTTCGCGCGCGATCGTGCGGCCCTCGAAGCGGCATTGTTCCTCGAACAGTCGCTCGCGCGGGCGTGCGGTAGACCCTGATCGCCCGCTTTGCGGCGTGATACGAGGATCGCAAATCTGCAAGCAACTCGCGGAAGGAGGGCGACCATGATTCGGATGAACGAATCTGCCCGCGCGCTCGCGTGGCCGGTGCTGCTCGTCGCGGCGCTGGCGATGACGCCGGGAAGCGCTTCGGCGCAGGCGGGCGACGAGACGGTCCAACTCGTTCCGGGCGGGCGCGCGATGATCGATCTCGTTGAGAACCCGTCCACTGGGTACGTCTGGCGGTTCGACGCGGCGCGCAGCAAGAATGCCGCGATCGTGCAGGTCATTGACCAGGGCTTTACGCGGCCGCCGTCCGATACGCCGCCGATCGGGGCGCCGGGCCGTCATCGCTGGTCGCTCGAAGGACTGAGCGCGGGCCGCGCCGAGCTGCTCTTTGTCTATCAGCGGCCTTGGGAAAATCGCGCCGCGCGCGAGCACACGGTCGCAGTGGAGGTGCGTTGAGCGGTAGGGGAGAAACAAACCAGAAAACGGCCGCGGAACGACAAATATCTTCCAGGAATTCGCTGCGCCGCAGCATAGTTCCCGCTTCGGGGCTGCCCCACTTTATGGTATATTGCAATTCGGGGAAACACTGACGGAGCACTTCTGTGGAGCTTTCTGTGAAGATCAACTACATCGCGACTTGCGCGGCGTTCGCGCTTCTCGCGGCGATTATCCTCGGCGCATTCTGATTATTTCTTCTCGCATCCTCTCCACCATCCATCGACATTCGGCTGAGGGATCGCGCGTCTGACAGCGATGTGCTTAATTGGTCGCGCCAGCAGCACGACCGTTCAGCGCATCCGCCGCCCGGGGCTTGACCGGGCCTGTCTGTTTGCGGACTGATCTTCTGATCGAACTGCGCGGCGGGCGCCCGCGCAGGCGGGGAAGGCGTTTGCGAAGGACGGGACTTTTCGAATGCGGCCGAGGACTCTGCTTGAACTTGCCGGCGCAGGGGCTGCGCCCGCGCGGCTCGCCAACTCCGTCGTCGTCGTGATCGATGCGCAGCACGAATATGTAGACGGCGCGCTTCCGCTTCCCGGCGTGCGCCCGGCGCTGGAAGAGATCGGCCGCCTGCTCGCGCGCGCCCGCGCGCGGAGGACGCCGGTGATCCACATCGTGCATCACGCGAAATCCGGCAAGCTGTTCCTGGCGGGTTCGCCCAGCGCGGAGATCGCCGCGCCGGCGGCGCCCGCGCCGGGCGAGCCGGTGCTTGCCAAGAGCCTGCCCAACGCCTTTGCCAGCACCGACCTGGCCGACCGTCTGCATGCGTTGCACCGTTCGGCGATCATCGTGGTCGGATTCATGACGCATATGTGCGTGGAGGCGACCGCCCGCGCCGCCATCGATCAGGGCCTGCGCGCGACCGTGATCGCGGCGGCGACCGCGACGCGTGACCTTCCCGACCCGATCACCGGAGCGACCGTTCCGGCGGCTGAAGTCCAGCGCAACGCGCTCGCGGCGCTTGCCGACCGCTTCGCCGCCGTGGTGGCGTCGCAAGACGCGATCGGGGAGTGACGGCGCAACCCGATTCGATTCGACACAAGTTTGTGGGCCACGAAGGTTCGCACAAACGCTCTCCTCTCCCCTTGCGGGAGAGGGTGCCCGAGCGAAGGCGAGGGCGGGTGAGGGGTTATCGTGGAGCGACGAAGCAAACCCCTCACCCGCTCGGAATTCGCTACGCTTATTCCTCGCCGCCCTCTCCCGCAGGGGGAGAGGGGCGTTTCCGGCCGCATGGCGCGCAGCATTTCGGCAGTGAGGGGGCTTTGACTCTGCTTCGAATTCCCCCTCGCCCGAATTCCTCGCTCACTCGGAATTCGACCTCTCCCCGCCGGGGAGAGGTCGACATATCTCACTGCTGAGAAGTTAAGCGGCGCGCTGAACGCGCTACTCCGCCGCCTCTGACGCAGCGGCTGTGCGCGGCCCCTCGGAGCGCGGATCGTAGTTGAGGACGGGCGCGAGCCACTTTTCCGCCTCCGCCACGCTCCAGCCCTTGCGCTTCGCGTAGTCCTCGACCTGGTCGCGTTCGATCTTGCCGACGCCGAAATAGTGGCTCTGCGGGTGGCTGAAATAGAGGCCGGACACCGAGGCGCCCGGCCACATAGCAAAGCTTTCGGTCAGCGTGACTCCGATCGCCTCGCCGCCGCCGACCATGGCGAACAGCGCGGCCTTCTCGGTGTGGTCCGGCTGGGCCGGATAGCCCGGCGCGGGCCTGATGCCGCGATATTTTTCCGCCAGCCGGTCGGCCGGGGTGAGCGCCTCGTCCGCCGCATAGCCCCAGAATTCGCGCCGCACGCGCTCGTGCAGGCGCTCGGCGAACGCCTCCGCCAAGCGGTCGGCCAGCGCCTTGACCATGATCGCGGAGTAGTCGTCATTGGCGTGCTTGAAGCGCGCCGCGGCCTGCTCCTCGCCGATCCCCGCCGTGACGATGAAGGCGCCGATATAGTCGGCAAGCCCGCTTCCCGCCGGCGCGATGAAATCGGCGAGCGCGACATTGGCGCGGCCCTCGCGGCGCGCGAGCTGCTGGCGCAGCGTCCGCAGCGTGAGCGTCGGCGTGTCGCGCGCCTCGTCGGCATAGACGAGGATGTCGTCGCCCTGCGTTGCGGCCGGCCAGAAGGCAAGCAGCGCGTCGGCGCGGAACCAGCCCTCGCGAATGATCGTCTCCAACATCGCCTGCGCGTCGTCGAACAGCGCGCGCGCCGCCGGCCCCACCGCATCGTCAGCGAGAATCGCCGGATATTTGCCGGCAAGCTCCCAGGTCGAGAAGAACGGCGACCAGTCGATATAGGGGACGAGCTCGCGCAGATCGTAGCCGACGAGCACGCGCGCGCCGAGGAAGCTCGGCCGCGGCGGCTGGTAGGCGCCCGACCAGTCGAGCTTGAGCGCGTTGGCGCGCGCGGCGGCCAGCGTGAGCCGCTTCTTCTGTTCTTCGCCGCGCGCATGGGCGGCGGCGAGCCGCGCATATTCGCTGCGGATGTCGGCGACGTATCGCGGTCGCTGCTCGCTCGACATCAACGCCGCGACGACGCCCACCGCGCGGCTTGCGTCGTTGACATAGACGGCCTGGCCGCGCCGATAGTTCGGAGCGATCTTGACCGCGGTGTGCACGCGGCTCGTCGTCGCCCCGCCGATCAAGAGCGGAAGATCGAAGCCCTGCCGCTCCATTTCGCCGGCGACATGGCACATCTCGTCGAGCGACGGCGTGATCAGGCCGGACAGCCCGATGATGTCGGCGTCTTCCGCCTTGGCCGTCTCCAGGATTTTGCTCGCCGGCGTCATCACGCCGAGATCGACCACCTCGTAATTGTTGCACTGAAGCACTACGCCGACGATGTTCTTGCCGATGTCGTGCACGTCGCCCTTGACGGTTGCGAGCACGATCTTGCCGTGGCTCATCTTGCGCGCCGCCCCGCTCGCGGCCTTCTCCTGCTCCATGAAGGGCATCAGATAGGCGACGGCCTGCTTCATCACGCGCGCCGACTTCACCACTTGCGGCAGGAACATCTTGCCGGAGCCGAACAGGTCGCCGACGACGTTCATGCCGGCCATCAGCGGCCCTTCGATCACGTCAAGCGGGCGCGCCGCGGCCGTGCGCGCGAGCTCGACGTCCTCGCCGATGTAATCGGTGACGCCGTGCACCAGCGCATGCGCAAGCCGCTTGTCGACCGGCCAGCTCCGCCATTCGAGTTCGGCTTCCTTGGTCTCGCGGCTCGATCCGCGATAACGCTCGGCGAGCGCGAGCAAACGCTCGGCGGCGTCGCTGCGTCGGTTCAGCACGACATCCTCGCAGGCCGCGCGCAGCTCGGGATCGAGATCGTCATAGACCGCGACCTGGCCGGCATTGACGATGCCCATATCCATCCCCGCCTGAATGGCGTGGTAGAGGAAGACCGAGTGCATCGCTTCGCGCACCGGCTCGTTGCCGCGGAAGGCGAAGGAGAGATTGGACACGCCGCCCGACACATGCGCGCCGGGCAGGTTCGCCTTGATCCAGCGCGCCGCCTCGATGAAGGCGAGGCCGTAACCGTTGTGCTCCTCGATGCCGGTGGCGACCGCAAAAATATTGGGATCGAAGATGATGTCCTCGGGCGGAAAGCCGAGCGTCCCGACCAGGATGTCGTAGGCGCGTTTACAGATCGCGGTCTTGCGCTCGACCGAGTCGGCCTGGCCCCGTTCGTCGAACGCCATCACCACCACGGCCGCGCCGTAGCGGCGGACGATCTGCGCCTGGCGCACGAACTCCGCCTCGCCCTCCTTGAGCGAGATCGAGTTCACCACCGCCTTGCCCTGAATGCATTTGAGGCCGGCCTCGATCACGCTGAACTTCGAGGAGTCCACCATGATCGGCACGCGGGCGATGTCCGGCTCCGAGGCGACGAGATGGAGGAAGGTCGTCATCGCCGCTTCGGAATCGAGCAGGCCCTCGTCCATGTTCACGTCGATGATCTGTGCGCCATTGTCGACCTGCTCGCGCGCGACCGTCAGGGCGGTGGCGTAGTCGCCCGCTTTGATCAGCTTGCGGAACTTGGCGGAGCCGGTGACATTAGTGCGCTCGCCGACATTGACGAAGGGAATTTCCGGCGTGAGCGTGAACGGCTCGAGGCCCGATAGGCGTAGATACGGCTTGACCGCGGGGATCGCGCGCGGCGGAACGCCCGCGACCGCATCGGCGATCGCACGGATATGCGCAGGCGTTGTGCCGCAGCAGCCGCCGACAATGTTGACGAGGCCCGCGCGCGCAAACTCGCCGAGCAGGCCGGCCATGTATTCCGGGCTCTCGTCGTAGCGGCCGAATTCGTTGGGCAGGCCGGCGTTCGGGTAGGCGCAAACCAGCGTGTCGGCGATGCGCGCAAGCTCGGCAATATGCGCGCGCATTTCCTTGGCGCCGAGCGCGCAATTCAGTCCGACCGAAAGAGGCGCGGCGTGCCGCATCGAATTCCAGAACGCCTCCGGCGTCTGCCCCGACAGCATGCGGCCCGAACGATCGGTGATCGTCCCTGAGATCATCACTGGCACGCGCAGGCCGCGCGCCTCGCACTGTTCGGCGATCGCGAACAACGCCGCCTTGGCGTTGAGCGTGTCGAAGATCGTTTCGACGAGCAGAACATCGACGCCGCCATCGAGAAGCGCGGCCGCCTGCTCGCCATAGGCTGCGCGCAGCTCGTCGAAGGTGATGGCGCGAAAGCCAGGATTGCCGACATCGGGGGAGATCGAGGCGGTGCGATTGGTCGGCCCGATCGCGCCGGCGACGAAGCGCCGCCGCCCGTCCTCGCGCGCCGCGATATCGGCCGCCTCACGCGCAAGCTGCGCGCCGGCGCGGTTGAGCTCGGCCACGATCGCTTCCATGCCGTAGTCGGCCTGCGCGATGCGTGTGGAAGAGAAGGTGTTGGTGGAAACGATGTCGGCGCCCGCGCGGAAATAGGCGAGGTGAATGTCGCGCACCACGTCGGGCTGCGACAGGATCAACAGATCGTTATTGCCGCGCAGATCGTTCGGCGAGTCGGCGAAGCGCTTGCCGCGGAATCCTGCCTCGTCGAGCTTGAAATTCTGGATCTCCGTGCCCATCGCGCCGTCGAGCACAAGAATGCGCTTGCGCGCGAGATCGCGCAGCGCGGACTCGACGGGTGAGGGGGCAAGCTGAATGGTCAATGTCGCACCTGCATCGGAAAACGTCACGCCGCCACCCGCGCTTCGGTCGGGCGCAGGCCGAGCAGATGGCAGATCGCGTAGACGAGATCGGCGCGGTTCATGGTGTAGAAGTGGAAATCGCGGACGCCGCGGTCAACGAGGTCGAACACCTGCTCCGCCGCGACTGCCGCCGCGATCAGCTTGCGCGTCGCCACATCCTCGTCGAGCCCGGCGAAGCGGTCGGCGAGCCAGGCTGGGATGGAGGCGCCGCAACGCTGGGCGAACGCACGCGTCTGGGTGAAGTTCTGCACCGGGAGGATGCCGGGCACGATCGGTATGTCGATCCCCCGCGCGCGGACGCGATCGAGATAGCGAAAATAGAAATCGTTGTCGAAGAAGAACTGGGTGATGGCGCGGCTTGCTCCGGCGTCGATCTTCGCTTTGAGCATGTTGATGTCGGCTTCCACCGAGGAACTCTCTGGGTGCTTTTCCGGGTAGGCGGCGACCGAGACCTCGATCGGCGCGATGCGCTGGATGCCGGCGGTGAGATCGGCGGCATTGAGATAGCCGCCGGGATGCGGAGAATAGCGCTCGCCGGGGCCGCCAACGGGATCGCCGCGCAACGCCACAATATGGCGAACGCCAGCCGCTACATAGGCGCGGATCACCTCATCCACGTCCTCGCGGGCGGCGGCGACGCAGGTCAGGTGGGCGGCGGGCACGAGATCGGTCTCCTCCAGCAAGCGCTTCACCGTGGCATGCGTGCGTTCGCGCGTCGAACCGCCGGCTCCGTAGGTGACCGAGACGAAGGCCGGCTTGAGCGGATGCAGCCGCTCGATCGAATCCCACAAGGTCTTCTCCATTTCCGCCGTCTTCGGCGGGAAGAACTCGAACGACACCCGTATGTCCGTCCGTTGGCGCGGAAACCGGCTTGGCCTTTCCTGGGTCGCCGTCACCATCACGCTACCTCCCGCGCCGAGCCTGCAAGCGCGACACGGCGGTCAAGGCCGAGCCACAGCGATACGGCGATCTTGCCTTCCGAGCCATGCTCTGGCGGCAGATTGCGATAGAGAATCGGTTCGAGACCCGCATGCTCCAGCCATTGTGTGATGGTCTCGCCGGCAAATCCGAGTCGCCGGTGCGCATGCTGCTCGCGCAGAAACTCGAACTCGTGCGGGGCGAAATCAACGACGAGCAGCCGCCCCTGCGGGCGCAACAGGCGCGCGGCGTCGCGGATCGCCCGCGCGCCGTCGTCGAGAAAATGCAGGACCTGGTGGAAGATCACGAGGTCGAAGGAGTCAGGCGGCATGGCCAGGTTGAAAACGTCGCCATGCCGCACGGTGCAATGGTGCAGGCGGGCGCGGTCGAGACGCGCTTGGGCAAGAGCCAGCATGTCGCGCGACAGATCGACTCCGACGCCCCGTTCGGCCTGCGGACCGAGCAGTTCGAGCATCCGCCCGGTTCCCGTGCCCAGATCGAGCAGGGAACGAAACGGCCGGTCCGCGAGCGCCGTCAGGATGGCGTTCTCCACGGCCCCATCGGCGACGTGCAGCCTGCGAATGCGATCCCACTCGGCGGCGTGGCGGCGGAAATAGTCCTGCGCCGCCTGCATGCGGGCGGCGCGCACGGCGGCGAGCCTTTCGCGGTCGCGGGCGAGCATATGATCGCTGGGATCGAGCCGCGCGATCAGCATGCGCGCCAATTCCGCCGCTGTTCCCTCCTCGGCCAAGCGGAAGAACGCCCACGAACCTTCGCGAAAGCGCTCGAGCAGCCGCGCCTGCGCCAACAGTCGCAGATGGCGCGAAATCCGCGGCTGCGATTGGCGCAATATCTCGGTCAGGTCGGAGACCGTCAGCTCATTCTCGGCGAGCAGCGCGAGAATGCGCAGCCGCGTTTCCTCGGATGCGGCCTTTAAGGTGCCGCTGAGAGAGTCGAAGGTCAGTGGCGGTGGGCCCATGTTTTTTTCCAGGTTGCGGGCGCTTATAGCCGAATTCGAGACGGACATAAAGATATCTTTATGCGTTGAAGTGAAGCCGCGGGCCGCGGGTCGGGCGGGCGTAATCTGGAGGCCAATTACCGCAGAATTTCTCGGCCCGGCCGAGCTAGGCAGCGCGCCGCTCTGGGAAAAGGCCGCAGGTCTGATACCAGGGAGGCCAGCCGGGACAGCCGCCATCCAACGCTTCTTTTCGGCCGTTCATGGGGAGCAAGGGGTCTGCTGCAAACATTGGAGCAACGATGACCACGCCTTCCGATCTCCCCGCGGTCGATGCGACCCGGCCCGACGCCGTGGCCAACGACATCCGCGACGGCGAAGTGGCGATCGCTCTGCCGAGGGCCTTCGACGCCGGCCTTTTCTATATCGGGCGCATCCGCACGCCGTGGACGCGGCGCGATGACTGCCCGAAGAATGCGCGCGAGTCGGACGCGGTTTGCACGATCGAGGTCGACGAGCGCTATGCGGCCGCGCTCGCAGGCGTCGAGAGCTGCACGCATCTTCTCGTTCTTTACTGGATGCACCACGCGCGGCGCGACCTGGTGTTGCAGGTGCCGCGCCACTACGGTCGGCAGCGCGGCACCTTTGCGCTGCGCTCGCCGGTTCGGCCTAACCCGATCGCGGCGAGCGTGGTCAAGCTCGTCGCCATCGAAGGCGCGCGCCTTTCCGTGATCGGCCTCGATTGCCTCGACGGCACGCCGCTCCTCGACATCAAGCCCTATTTCGCTTCGACCAACTCGGTCGCCGACGCCGTCGTCGGCTGGCACGCCGAGCGCAACAAGTGAGAGAGTTGCCCGGCGACCTTCGGCCAGGGATTGGGCACGCCGGAAACCACCCTGCGCATTGACAGCCGAGCGCAGGGACTTAGATTAAAGTGACATTGGTCCGAGGGGAGCTCCGGAAGGGAGCTGAGATACCGCTTGGCCTGCCGACCGATCGAGCGCAGGCGCCGCGGAGACCCTTTGAACCTGATCCGGGTCATGCCGGCGAAGGGACGGAGATGCATTCACATCACCCCCATCATGTCCGTTCAGGAATTTCGGCGCCTGTCAACGTGCTCGGCGCCGGCATCGCGGGCACGTGGCAAGCGCTTCTGTTCGCAAAAGCAGGATGCCAGGTCGCGGTTTACGAGCGCGGCGATGCCTCGATGATCCAGTCCACGAGCCACTGGGCGGGGGGCATGCTCGCGCCGTTTTGCGAGAGCGAGACCGCCGAGCCTGTCATCACGCGCCTCGGCCTGCGTTCGCTCGATCTCTGGCGGGAGGTGCTGCCGCAGACGCGGTTCAACGGCTCGTTGGTCGTCGCGCATTCCCGTGATCGCGCCGATTTCGAGCGGTTCGCCCGGCTGACGGACGGGCATAAGCGCATCGGCCGCGAGGAGATCGCCGCGCTTGAGCCAGCGCTCGATGGACGGTTTTCCGAGGCGCTGTTCTTTCCGCAGGAAGGCCACGTCGATCCGCGGCAAGTGTTGCCTGCTTTGCACGACGTTTTGCGGTCGGCCGGCGTGCCGATCGCATTCAATGTGCAGGCAAGGGATCCCGACGGCGTCGTGATCGACTGCCGCGGGCTTGCCGCGCGCGATTCCTGCCCGGAGCTGCGCGGGGTCAAGGGCGAGATCGTCATTCTGGAGACCGACGAAGTCGTGCTGTTGCGCCCGGTCCGTCTCATCCACCCGCGCTGGTCGATCTATATCGTGCCGCGCGCCGGCAACCGGTTCCTCATAGGCGCGACCTCGATCGAATGCGAGGACGTGCGGGTCAGCGTTCGCTCGGCTCTTGAACTCCTGACCGCGGCATATTCCGTGCATCACTGCCTTCGGCGAAGCGCGCATCGTCGAGATCGGCGCGGGACTGCGCCCCGCCTTTCCCGACAATCGTCCGCGCGTCGCGGTCGACGACAAGCGGATCACGGTCAATGGGCTTTACCGGCACGGCTTTCTGCTGGCCCCGGCGCTCGCGGAGGCAACCGTTGCCCATGTTCTGCGCGGGAGCACGGATGCGGAGGTGGTGCGATGCATGTGATGGTCAACGGCGAGCGCACCGAGATCACGGCGACGGACCTCGGCGGCCTGCTCAGCGAGCTGGACTACGAAGATGCATATGTCGCCGTTGCGGTGAACTATCACGTCGTGCCGCGCGCGCGTTGGGCGGACACTGCGCTCGCGAGCGGCGACCAGATCGAAATCATCACGCCGCGGCAAGGAGGCTGAATTGGTCGCGTTCTATGGCAAGGAGTTCTCCTCCCGCCTGTTGATTGGCACGGCGGGCTATCCTTCGCCTGCGATCATGCAGAACGCGGTGCGCGCCGCGGGCGCTGAGATCGTCACGGTGTCGCTGCGCCGCGAATCGGCGGGAGGCCGCATGGGCGGCGCGTTCTGGTCGCTCATCCGCGAGCTCGGCGTGACCATCCTGCCCAACACGGCCGGCTGCCGCAGCGTGCGCGAGGCGGTGACGACCGCGCAGCTCGCCCGCGAGCTGTTCGGCACGCCCTGGATCAAGCTGGAAGTCATCGGCGACGACGAGACTTTGCAGCCCGACGCGGTCGGTCTAGTCGAAGCCGCGACTCTTCTGGTCAAGGACGGGTTCGAGGTGTTCCCTTACTGCACCGAGGATCTGACGGTCGCGCTGCGGCTGCGCGACGCCGGCTGCCGCGTAATCATGCCGTGGGCGGCGCCCATCGGCAGCGCGCGCGGCATTCTCAATCGCGACTGCCCTCAGGCTTTTGCGCGCGCGGCTGCCCGACGTGACGCTCGTGGTGGATGCGGGGCTCGGCGCGCCCTCGCATGCGGCGGATGCGTTGGAACTGGGCTACGACGCCGTGCTGCTCAACACCGCCGTCGCCAAGGCGGCCGATCCGGTCGGCATGGCGAGGGCGTTCCGCCTCGCGGTGGAAGCCGGCCGGCTCGCCTGTGAATCCGGGCTCATGGGCCCGCGCGATTTCGCTACTCCTTCAACCCCCGTCGTCGGGACTCCGTTCTGGCATGCCGTATCCTGATCGCTTCTATCCGGTCGTCGACAGCGTCGCCTGGGTTTCACGGCTCGCAGCAGCCGGCGTCGGCACGATCCAGTTGCGCGTGAAGAGTCTATCCCATGCGGAGGCGACTGCGATGGTGCGGGCTGCGCTCGCAGGGACGGCCGGCACACGTGCGCGGCTGGTCGTCAACGACTGGTGGCGGGCGGCGATCGAGGCCGGCGCCGCGCATGTGCATCTTGGTCACGAGGACCTAGCGGAGGCCGACGTGCCTGCGATCCGTCGGGCCGGACTGACGCTCGGGCTCTCGACCCATGACGACATGGAGCTGGAGATGGCGTTGCGCTGCGATCCCGACTATGTCGCGCTTGGCCCGATCTATCCGACCACGCTGAAAGTGATGCGATTTGCGCCGCAGGGGCTTGCGCGCATCGCCGAGTGGAAGCGGCGGGTCGGCAAAGTCCCGCTCGTCGCCATCGGCGGCATCACCCTGGAGCGCGCGCCGGGCGTCTACGCTGCAGGTGCTGATTCCATCGCGGTCGTCAGCGACGTCACCCAGAACAGCGATCCGGATGCGCGCGTGCGCGCCTGGCTCGGACAGGCCGCGCAGGCGGCGTGACCCTCGGATTTCAGAGGAGATAAGAAAATGAATAAACCCATCACCCCCACCGATCTCGTCACGCCCAAGGTGACGACCGGACCGATCGCCGGGTCGCGCAAAATCTATTCGGCGCCCGAGGCCGCGCCCGCCCTGCGCGTGCCGCTGCGCGAAATCGCGCTTTCCGATCCTGCGGAGGCGCCGGCGCGCGTCTACGATCCCTCCGGTCCGTACACGGATCCGGATGCGGCGATCGACGTGAAGGCGGGCCTGCCGCGCCTGCGAATCGACTGGGTGCGCGAGCGCGGCGGCGTCGAAGAATATGAGGGCAGGGCGGTGCAGCCGGTGGACAACGGCAATGTGTCGGGCGCGCATCTCGCCCGCGCTTTTGCGAACACGCCGCGCCCGCTGCGCGCGGTTTACTCCTCCTCACCTCTCCCCGCGGGGGAGAGGTCAGCGAGCGAAGCGAGCTGGGCGAGGGGGAAGCAACCTGCCAGCGCCAGCACCCCCTCACCCAAACCCTCTCCCCAAAGGGGAGAGGGAGCAGCCAGGAGCGAGCCACATCCACTCACCCAGCTGGAATGGGCGCGTGCGGGCGTCATCACCAAGGAAATGGTCTACATCGCCGAGCGCGAAAACCTCGGCCGCAAGCAAATGCTGGAAGGCGCGCAAGCCGCGCTCGCCGACGGCGAAAGCTTCGGCGCCGCGATCCCGCCCTTCATCACGCCGGAATTCGTGCGCAGCGAGGTCGCGCGCGGGCGCGCCATCATCCCCGCCAACATCAATCACGGCGAACTCGAGCCGATGATCATCGGCCGCAACTTCCTCACCAAGATCAACGCCAATATCGGCAACTCCGCCGTCACCTCCTCGGTGGAGGAGGAGATCGAGAAAATGGTGTGGGCGATCCGCTGGGGCGCCGACACGGTGATGGACCTCTCGACCGGCCGCAACATCCACACCACGCGCGAATGGATCATCCGCAACGCGCCGTGCCCGATCGGCACCGTGCCGATCTACCAGGCGCTGGAGAAGGTGGACGGCGACCCGGTCAAGCTCGACTGGGAGGTCTACAAGGACACGCTGATCGAGCAGTGCGAGCAGGGCGTCGACTATTTCACCATTCATGCCGGCGTGCGGCTCGCCTATGTGCCGCTCACCGCGAACCGCGTGACCGGCATCGTGTCGCGCGGCGGCTCGATCATGGCCAAGTGGTGCCTTGCCCACCACAAGGAGAGCTTCCTCTACACGCGGTTCGACGAAATCTGCGACATCATGCGGCGCTACGACGTGTCGTTCTCGCTGGGCGACGGCCTGCGCCCCGGCTCGATCGCCGACGCCAATGACCGGGCGCAGTTCGCCGAGCTGGAAACGCTGGGCGAGCTCACCAAGATCGCCTGGGCGAAGGGCTGCCAGGTGATGATCGAAGGCCCCGGCCACGTGCCGCTGCACAAGATCAAGATCAATGTGGACAAGCAGATGAAGGAGTGCGGGGAAGCGCCGTTCTACACGCTCGGCCCGCTGGTGACCGACATCGCGCCCGGCTACGACCACATCACGAGCGCGGTGGGCGCCGCGATGATCGGCTGGTTCGGCACCGCCATGCTCTGCTACGTGACGCCGAAGGAGCACTTGGGCCTGCCCGACCGCGACGACGTGAAGGCGGGCGTGATCGCCTACAAGATCGCGGCGCACGCGGCCGACCTCGCGAAAGGGCATCCGGCGGCGCAAGTGCGCGACGACGCGCTGTCGAAGGCGCGGTTCGAGTTCCGCTGGGTCGATCAGTTCAACCTTTCGCTCGACCCCGACACCGCGCGCGCATACCACGACGAGACGCTGCCCAAGGAGGCGCACAAGCTCGCGCATTTCTGCTCCATGTGCGGTCCCAAATTCTGCTCGATGAAGATCACCCAGGACGTGCGCGACTACGCGGCGGGGCTGGGCGACGCTGAACGACCAAAAGCTTGGGATGGAGCAGATGAGCGCCAAGTTCAAGGAGATGGGCGGGGAAGTGTATGTCGAGGCAGACAAGGTGAAGGAGAGCAATAAAGCGTTGTGACCGGGCAGATCCATCGTGATCCGGTATGATGAGCACGCCGAGTTCCAGATCGAGCGTAGGCGCATCCAAAAAGAGTGGATCGAGGACGCTATTCGAAATCCCGATGCGACCGAAGAGCGTGGCCGCCGGCGATCTTACCTGAAGCGCTTTCCAGGTCGGCGCGTCATGCTTCGGGTTGTCACGCCGCTTCGCGACCCCGATTACGTGAATCACGGCCTATGTCGACAGGACGAAACCATGCATGTGAGAATCGACCAAGCGGCGGATGCCATCTACCTGAACCTGACCGATCGACCGATCGATGAGAGCGAGGAGGTCGCTGACGGCATTGTCGTGGATTACGACGCCGAAGGCCGCATCGTCGGCATCGAAATTCTTGATGCATCGAAGCGGAGCGACGATCCGGCTGTGCTTAAGCAGTTCAGCTTCGACTTTCCCGCGGTGGGCGGCGGCGTATAATCCACGTGGGCACGGCGCGTTCGGCGCTTTTGCCCGCCCTACGTTTGCTGGCAGGTTCCGCAATGACCCACGTCACGTACAAAGTGGTCCGACACGAGGACGGCTGGGCCTACACCGTCGGCGGCACATTTTCGGAGAGCTTTCCGACGCATGCCAAGGCGCTCGCCGCCGCCCGCCGCGCCGCCGCCGAGCAGCGCGTGCCCGGCCAGACGGAAGAGATCGAATACGAGGACGAGAACGGCAACTGGCGCCGCGAGCTCGCCCGCGGCCGCGATCGCCCGGACACCGAGGTGGAGGACAGCGGGTAGCCCGTAGCGCGGATGAGCGCGAAATTCCGCGCGCTCGGCGGCGGGGTTTATGTGGATGCGGAGAAGGTGAAGGAGAGCAACAGAGCGCTGTGACGCTTATGATCAAAACAAAATCCGCCTATTCAGCAATCGACCGCAAGAACGACGGGCCTTCGGCATTCCGAAATGATAACCTGTCCTGTGCGCTCCCGAAACCAACATCGCGATTTAGTCGGAACGTGAAGCCGAGAAGCAAATAAAGGACGCCTCTTCTTTATTACAGAAGAGGCTCAATAGTGGGCGTTAGACGAGGCTCCCGGCTCCGCATCCGGCGACGGCTTTAACCGCGGCGTCTCGCATTACCTCGCTTCTGCGCTGCATCGCGCTCCGCCACGGCTTTTCGCCGCGCCTAAGCCCCCTTTCCGCTTGGCCGCTCCTCAACCAATCTAAGGTTGCCATGGTGCATGCCTACTACTATCATGCATTGGTCGTCACGATCTCCAGGGGACAAACATGCAATTCAAATCGAGCATCATCGACGGCTATCAGATTTTCGCCGTTTCTGGCACGAACACTATCTCGTTCGGCGTCAAGTTCGACAAGGCTGACACTAGAGGACTGCTCGGTTTCGCCATCGAGCGCAGCGATCCGACCGAAAACGAACGTTATTTCGTGTTCGGGTTCAAGGTGTTTCCATCGGTCATCCCAGAGCCCGACGACAAGACGACGGTGAGAACCAACGAGCATCCGATCCAGAGCTTCGTCTGGGACGATTTCACCGCCAAGCCGGGACGCGACTACGAATACTTCTTTCATCCGGTGAAGGGCTCGCCGAAAAACCTCGATCGCAGCGCCCGCGCGATCCCGATTAAGGTGCGCACCGAGCCGCTGTTCTCCACCTTGAAGCACGACGTTTTCTTCAATCGCGGCGTCGCCAGCAGCCAGGCCTATTCGCGCAGGTTCCAGAACAAGAGACCCGACCAGCTGCCGCTCGCCAAACAGAAGGAGGCGCGCGAATGGCTCAGCCGCAGCCTCGACGAGGCTTTGCTGAAGTTCATCGCCAACGCGAAAAAGAACGACACGCTATTGTGCTGCTTTTACGAGTTCCGCTATCTGCCGGTCGCAACCGCGATCAAGGAAGCGATCGACCGCGGCGTGAAAGTTCGACTCATCATCGACGGCAAAGTCAACGAAAAGAAGGGCAAGAACGGAAAGACGCAAGAGAGCTTCCCGCGCGAAGAAAACCTGAGAACGCTCGATGAGGCGAATATTCCGAAGGCGAACGTCATCTTGCGCGAGGCCAAGCCCAACGACATCCAGCACAACAAATTCATGGTGCTCCTGAAAGGCGCAAGAGGCGCGCCGACGGAGGCATGGACCGGCTCCACCAATATTTCGGAGGGCGGCATTCACGGCCAGACCAATGTCGGGCACTGGGTGCGCGATCCGGACGTCGCCAAGCAGTTCCAGGCCTATTGGGAGCTGCTAAGCAAAGATCCCGGCGCGGCGGCCGACGACGACCGCTCGACCGCCCTTCACAAGAACAAGGCGCTCCGGGAGGCCGTGGAGAATCTGCACGAAGCACCGACGTCGATCGAGGACGTGCCTCCCGGCGTCACGACGATCTTCAGCCCGCGCAGCGGGTCGGACGTGCTCGACATGTACGCGAAAATGGTCGACGGCGCGGACCAGGTGGCGTGCATCACGCTTGCGTTCGGCATCGGCGCCGTCTTCAAGGATCTTCTCGGCGACAACACGCCGAAAAGCCCGATCGCCTTCTTCCTCCTCGAGAAGGAGGACAAGCCGAACCCCCGCAGCAAGGCAAAGTTCGTCGGGCTCAACGCGGCCAACAACGTCTACAAGGCCTGGGGCTCATTCCTGCGCGAGCCGTTGTACCAGTGGACGCGGGAGACCAATGCCGAGGCGCTCAAGCTAAACCAGCACGTCAGCTATATCCATTCGAAGTTCCTGCTGATGGATCCGCTATCAAAGGATCCCGTCGTGGTCACTGGATCGGCGAATTTCAGCAAGGCCTCGACTAACGACAATGACGAGAACATGCTCGTCATCCGCGGCGAACGCCGCGTCGCCGACATCTATTTCACCGAGTTCAACCGGCTTTTCTATCATTACTATTTCCGCTCGATCCAGGAAACGACCAGCCGGATTGCCAAGGAAGAGAAAGAAGGCAGCGATCAGCAGAGCCTGTTCCTCGACGAGACAGACGGCTGGGTCAAGAAATACAAACGCGGCAGCCTGAAGCGCAAACGCGTTGAAATCTTCGCGCAGATGGAGGGGTTTGCCTAGGAGGCGGTCGGGTGGGCAAAGCCGCGAAGCGCCATCGCTCGCCATGGGTCGCAATTCTAACGTGCGAAACGAGTCGAGCAAGCCCGTAGCCTGTCGCCATCGGCGGCGCTCCATGTGGGCTACTGCCTACTGTTGCCCCTTACGCATATCGCTCCTTCGCTTTGGCGCGCGCCTTCTCCACCTCGACCTCGCGGTCGCGCGCCGGCGCGGTCGTATGCAGCGAGGCGAGCAGACGGCGCGCCGCGTCGGACGACCTCCTCGACGGCGCGGTCGAATGCCGCGTCGTTCGCCTGCGAGGGCTTGTTGAAGCCGGAAAGCTTGCGCACGAACTGCAACGCCGAGGCGCGGATTTCCTCCTCGGTCGCGGGCGGCTCGAAATTGAACAGCGTGCGGATATTGCGGCACATCGCAAATCTCCTCGTCTGCGGCGCATGGCGGCTGCCGGGCCCGGCCCAGCGCAGGAACCTCGCATGTTCGCATTTCCTTCAACTCATGGCGATATGCGACGGATCGCCGACTTGCCCGCCGCGTCCACGGATCGCAGGAGAGCAACCGAAGTCCCGTTTCGTCGAGGAGGTCCCCATGTCGAGCAAACGCTATTGCTTCGTGCCGCCCGGCGGCGGCGCGAACTACGACTGGACGCGTGACCATACATTCGTCAAGGTCGCGGCGACTGACACCGGCGGCGCCTATGCGCTGATGGAAGACAATCTCAAGCGCGAATTCGCGCTCGGCCTGCATCTGCACCGCCAGCATGCCGAGACGTTCTACATCCTCGACGGCGCGGTCAATTTTTACATCGACGGCGACTGGATGACCGCGCAACCGGGCGCTTGCATCCATATTCCGCCCGGCGTGCCGCATGCGCTCGACCTGCCGGCGGGCGGCGCTGGACGCATGTTGATGATCTTCCAGCCGGCCGGCTTTGATCAATTCCTCGCTCGGCTCGCCGGCATGAGCGCGGCCGAGCTCGCCGATGCCGAGCGCATGCAGAGGCTCAACGAGCAGTTCGACATCATCAATCTTGGCGGCGTGCCGCCCCGCTAGCAAGCACAGCCTGAATTGGGCGCTGCCGGCGGCGCTCGTTGCGGGCCTTGCGGCGAGGCGCTCGATCTGGCCCTACGCGGCGCTTGCTCTCTGCGCTACACTCCTTCTCCGAATCCGTTCGTCGGCTTTCGGAGACAGACATGCGCTGGATTCATCTTGCTGTGATCATCGTGTTCGCGCTCGCCACGCTGATCTTCGCGGCGCAGAATTTCCAGACCGTCACCATTGCCTTTCTCGGCTTCAGCGTGAGCCTTCCACTCGCCTTGCAGGCGGTCATCATCTATCTGCTGGGCATGGCGACCGGTGGCAGCCTGTTTTCGCTGCTGCGCCGCTCGCTCGCCGGCTCGCGCAGCGGAGCGGGCTCGTAGCGTCGGGCGCGAGCGGCCGTCCGTTCGGGAAGGTCTGATGGTCAGCACATGGACTGGGAAGGGCAAGTCGATCGTTTTCGGCAACAACCCGCATCATCCTGGCGCGCAAACCTACGCCGACCCGCCGCGTCTGCGCGACATCGAAGCAACTCATATCGTGGAGGGCCAGGAAGGCCGGCTCGCCTGGGGACGCTCGTCATCCGCGGTGGCCGACACCCAGGAACCGTTCGTGTGGGGCGATCGCGGGCGACAACAAGTCGATTCTCGGCGCCGATGTGGACGGCTATTTCCAGATCACGCTGATGGCTCCTGATCGTATGGAAAAGTGCCACGTCCACAACGGCACGGGCCCGACCAGCTCGATCGTCGCCACGTGCTACATGATGGAACGGGCAAAGAAGTGACGGCGCCGCAGCGATCCACGGCGAACGCGCCGTAGCCGCGGTGGTGGATCGTTTTCGGATTCTTCTGCGCCGGATCGATCACGGCCCGCACCACTTCGAGAACGAAGAGACTGTAGGCGTTGCCTAACGACTGTCGTCGATCGCGCTTTGCACGCCCGCGCCTTGCTCCGAGATGCGGCGCTTCCTCCCGCGCGCGAGACGAGGCGAGGCTTTCCGCCGCCAATTTTCGCGCAAGCCCCTGGTAGCCCCACGCCATGACCTTGTTGTGGTTCCACGCGAACACCGACCGCAAAACCGGCGCGAGCGGGCGCATCCAAGGACTGTTCAGCTTGACGTGCCAGTCGTAGCGCACGCGGGTCCCCTGGCCGTAGTGGGTGAGCGTCCAGCGCCCGACGCCGGACAGCTCGCCGTCGGCCCAGCCCTCGATCACCGACATCGGCTCGACGTGCGTGACACGCATCGCAAAGCGCACGCGATAGGGCAGGGCGGTCCGCCAGGTGAAGCGGCGATAGACATTGAGCCCTTCGGGATCGCCGGGCTCGATCAGCTCGACCTTTTCGACCGCACGCCACCAGCTCGGCCAGTCTTCGGGATGGGTGAGCACAGCCCATATGGCCTCCGGCGGCGCGGTCAACGCCCACTCGGTGACGAGATGCAGATCGTTTGCAGCCATGATGCGCATGCCCCCCACTGCAATATACAACCAGTCTTTATGAAATCGAGCGGGCGAAACGCAAACCGCCTGTCGCCGCCCATCGCGCACCGTTGTTCGCGAAGCAACGAAAAGGCGTCAGCCCAGCTCGAAAGTCTTGACCCCGAACACGCGCTCGAGGGCGACCGGCCGGATCGGGCCCGAATACATCCGCGCCGTCTGAAAAACGGGGGCGAGCCCATGCGATTCGGCGAGGGAGACCGCCGCCTTGTTGGGCTCCGGCGCGTCGAGAAAGATCTCGCCGCTCTCCTTGCCAACCAGGGCCGCGAGCACGGCCTCGGCGGCCGCGCGATCGTCGGCGAACAGCGGCCCGACCTTCCGCCCATGGCGGCAAGGCCGGATGACTCCCCAGGCGACGAGCCTGCCGCCGCGCAAGAGGGCGCGGCCCGCATGTCCCGGCGCGGCGATCCAGTTCTGTAGTAACACGGGCCGCGCCGCCGGGAAGACGGTCGCGTCGTCTCGCTCGATCAGCTCGAACGGCACGGCTGACAAAGGAACGGTTTCCTCTGTCCTCCGCAGGTTCACCGGTATGCCGCTGTAGCGGATATTTTTGTAGGCGAACGCGAAGCCGGACTTGCGATAGTTGTCCTGCTGCGCGACCACGCCGTCGAGGCCGATCGTGCGCGTTCCTGCATGGGCGATCCCGGCCCGCCATGTCCGCAGCCCGAACCCGCGGCCGCGCAGATCGGGCCGCACGATATAAAAGCCGAGAAAGGCGAAGCGCTCGTCGTAGTTCACCACCGAGATGGTCGAGGCCGGCTGGCCCGCGTACTCTCCGATGAGGAAGCCGGCTGGATCGACACAGCCGAAACAGCCGGCATCGGCAAGGCCCGGATTCCATCCTTCCGCGGCCGCCCAATCCGCGGCGAGCGGGATCTCGGCCGGACTCATGGTACGGATGCGGAAGTCGTCGCCGTTCATGCCGTCATGCTCCACGTGGGTAAACGAGCTGAACAGGGCGGCGAATTTGTGCAAGTTCGCTGAGACGAGACTTGGCTCACCAGCACGAGGAACGCCATGATACGCCGCCTGCTTGTTTTCGCTTTCATCCTCACCGTCAGCCATGCTTTCGCTGGCCGATCGTTCGCCGAGCAGCAAAGCGACGCCCTTACGCCCCCCGCGCCAGCCAAGCAGGAGCCCTATCCCGCGGTGCCGCTATTGTCGACTGGGACCAGCATTCTCGGCGAACCCCTTCGATATCCGACAACGGGGCCGGCGCAGGTCACGGCGGCGCTCGTCGCCCTTGCGCCGGGCGAGAAGACGAGCATCCACAAGCATGGCGTCCCGGTGTTCGCCTATATCCTCGAGGGCGAGCTGACGGTCGATTATGCCGGTTACAAGCAGCGCACCTATCGCGCGGGGGAGGCGTTCATGGAGGCGATGGACGTCGCCCATTTCGGGATCAATACCGGCCAGCAGACCATGCGGCTGCTCGCCGTCTATATAGGCGCGCAGGGTGCGCAGGACGTGATCCCGGTGAAATAACGGAACCGCTTGCGCGGCCGGGGCAGGGAAAGGAAAAAGGGGGAGCGAACAGACCGGTCAGTCGGCCGATTGCTTCTGATCGCTGAGTGGCGGGCTTTCGACGCTCGGCGCCGGCGCGCTGGGCGACACCGCCTTGATTCGCCGCGCCGGGCGGGTATCCGGAAACCGCAGCCGCCGCACGGTTAGTTCGTCGATTTCCAGCGACCGGAACCGCGCCTTGCGGACCGACAGACATCCGATTGCGAAAGCGCCGATGGCGAGCGCACCGATGGCAAAGGCGCCCAGCGCCAGGGCGCCGACCGCGCCGGCGGCGACGCCGATCTCGCCCAGCGACGCGTTGCGCGCTCTCCTGCGCGCAGCGGATTGCAGGCGTTCTATTTCATGCGAGAGCGAGCGCGCGAATTCGCGCGGCCGCAGCCGGGCGATGTCGCCATGTTGCAGGCGGGCGATCTCCTGGGACAGCGAGCGGGCAAGTTCATTGGGCCGAAGTCGCAGCGCGCACATGTCGGGACCTCTCAAGGGATTCGGGCCAGGCTCGGGGCGGCAGGTTCCCTGAACTGTCGGGTCGCGGGGTGTCACAGTCACAATCATATTAGCACGGATTCTGTTCCGGAGGCCGCACCAGGGCCGGAGGGACCGAGGACTGCCCGGCGAGCGCTGGATCATGTTCCACGAAAACAGGCTGGACTGCGTCTTGAGATGGGCGGAACGAGATTGGAACTTGCTCACAAAATAGCGAGTTTCCGCGTCTCCTCGCATTCCAAACGCTAAGCTATGCGCATAAAGCCTATCTCGGAGCTCGACCTAAGAAAGCACTATTCGATTGTTTTTACGGGCTTAAAGCCGCGACCGAGACTCCGTCGATCGAAATTCATTAACTATACGTTAACTATAAAAAGCCGCAGCTTTCAGCTTCGAGCATGAGACAAAAGAAAACCCGGTCCCCAGCGACGGGAACCGGGCCACTTAGGGGATTCCAGAAACGGATCAGTATCTCGCGACGACTGGTCCTTTTCCGAAAGGCAGCTTGCCGATCGGGGCTTTGCCGACCGGAGCAGCAATAGGCGGCGGTTCTTTGCGAGGCAGATCGGCTGCAAGAGCGCCACCGACCATCGCGACAGACGCGACTGCGGCGAGAAGAAGCTTAACCAAGGGACCCTCCTAGCATGTGGATGACATGTGGAAGCACTATGATGCGCACGCTGGCCCTTTTCAATTAATTATTCAGTAACACCACTTATCCAGCAGCGCTTTCCAAGCGTGTGTTGCAAAATAACCACGCCTCGACGAGCGATTCCCGCTAAAACCCCGGCCCCACCACCGGCGCACCGGGGCCCAGCGATCGATCGAGCGGAACAATTCATGGGCGAGCCGCATTGAGCAAAGTTCTGTCGCTTTCGCAGGAACGGTCGGCCCCTAAGGCCATGAACCGGGCCGCAGCGCGGCAGGTGCCCCGTTCAGACACGCGGAGATATGCATGGCGCGAAAAAGCACGGCTCAGCCGATGATCCCGACGCCAGATGAGGTTCGGGTTGCGCTGACCATCAACGGGATCAAGATGGAGCTCGCGGTCGCCCCCTGGACGACCCTGCTCGACCTGCTGCGGGACCATCTCGACCTGACCGGCACAAAGAAGGGTTGCGATCACGGCCAATGCGGGGCGTGCACGGTGCTGGTGGACGGGCGGCGGATCAACTCTTGCCTGACATTCGCCGTCATGAACGACGGCGCCAGGGTCACGACCATTGAAGGCCTGGCGACGAACGGCGCACTGCAGGCGCTGCAACAGGCATTCATCGACCACGACGCGTTCCAGTGCGGCTATTGCACGCCGGGACAGATCTGCTCGGCCGCCGGCCTGATCGCCGAGGGCAAGGCGAAGAGCGTCGATGAAATTCGCGAGCTCATGAGCGGCAACATTTGTCGGTGCGGCGCCTACCCCAACATTGTGGCCGCGATCCAGCAGGCGATGGGGCAATCATGATTAACTTCCAATACACACGGGCGAGCGACGTGGCCGACGCCGTCCGCCTGATCGCCGCCGAGCCGGGGGCGAAGTTCATCGCGGGCGGCACGAATCTGATCGATCTCATGAAGGAAAATGTCGAACGCCCGTCACGGCTGATCGACATCTCGCGATTGCCGCTCAGGACTATCGAAGAGACGGCGGGGGGCGGATTGCGGATCGGCGCACTCGTTCCGAATTCCGATCTCGCCTACCATCCGTTGATCGAGCAACGCTATCCCTTGCTCGCGAGCGCCGTCCTGGCGGGCGCGTCGACGCAGCTCCGCAACATGGCTTCGACCGGCGGCAACCTCCTGCAGCGCACGCGGTGTTACTACTTTTATGACACCGCGACGCCCTGCAACAAGCGCGAACCCGGCAGCGGATGCTCCGCCATCATGGGCCTCAACCGCATGCACGCCATCCTCGGCGCAAGCGAGGCCTGCATTGCGACGCATCCGTCCGACATGTGCGTGGCGCTTGCCGCGCTCGACGCGACGGTTCACGTGGCCGGGCCGGCGGGCGAGCGTGCAATCGCGTTTTCGGATTTCCATCGTCTGCCAGGGACTACGCCACAGCGTGATACGAATTTGGAGCCGAACGAGATGGTCACGGCGGTCGAGCTTCCGGCGCGGGGTTTCGCGGCAAATTACACTTATCTGAAAATCCGCGATCGCCTCTCCTATGCGTTTGCGCTCGTATCGATCGCGGCCGCATTGGATCTCGACGGAGATAGGATCAAAGAGGCGCGCTTGGCGCTCGGCGGCGTCGCGCATAAGCCGTGGCGGGACCGCGAAGCCGAAACTTCGTTGCGCGGGCAGGCGGCCGGTCAGGCGGCCTTCACGCGCGCCGCGGACCTGCTGCTGCGCGACGCCCGTGGCTATGAACACAATTCATTCAAGATCGATCTCGCCCGTCGCGGCATTGTTCGCGCGCTGACGCAAGCCGCCCGGGGCACGCCGCAGTCTCAGTCCAACAAGAAAATCGCGTGAAGAGGATCGCGTGAACATGGCCAGGAGAGGATAGGGCGGACGGACCCCGCACACCATTCAGGGCAGTCCGCCCCACCATGCAATAGGGCTAACAGTGAGCAAGTCCATGACGTCTTACATCGGCACCCCCACATCGCGCGTCGACGGCCGCGCGAAGGTCACCGGCGCGGCGAAGTATGCTGCCGAATTCAAGGCGCCCGGCCTCGCCCATGGCAACGTCGTCGCCTCCACCATCGCCAAGGGGCGCATTGTTCGCATCGATACCAGCGAGGCGTTGCGCGTCGATGGCGTGATCGACGTGCTGACCCATCGCAACCGGCCGCGCATGGCGAGCACAGACGGTGGGTACAAGGACGAGGTGGCGCCGGAGGGGTCGCCGTTTCGGCCGCTCTACGACGACAGGATCTGGTTCAACGGCCAGCCGATCGCGCTGGTTCTCGCCGAGCAGCCAGAGGTCGCACGGTTCGCGGCGTCGCTGGTCCGCGTCGAGTACGACGAAGAGGCGCACGTTACGGACCTGCACCGCCAGCGTAATGCGGCCGTCGCGCTGGAAGTCGGCAAGGACATGTTCGGTCCGCCAAAGCCGCGCGGCGATGCCGAGAAAGCTTTCGCCGCGGCCGCCGTGCGGCATCAGGGCGAATACTATGTCCCGATCGAGCATCACAACCCGATGGAGCTGTTCGCCTCCACAGTGATCTGGGAGGGCGACGGCAAGCTCACCGTCTACGACAAGACGCAGGGCGTGCAGAACGTGCAGCACTATCTCTGTGGCGTGTTCGACATGAAGCCGGACGATATCCGCGTCATGTCGCCGTTCGTGGGCGGCGGCTTCGGCTCGGGGCTGCGGCCGCAATATGAAGTCGTGCTGGCGGTGCTGGCGGCGCGGGCCCTCCGGCGCTCGGTGCGCGTCGTGCTGACCCGCCATCAGATGTATGGGCTCGGCTACCGGCCCGCGACGATCCAGCGGATCGAACTGGGCGCGACCGTGGGCGGGGCGCTGGATGCGGTCAAACACGACGCGATCACGGTGACGTCGCAATTCGAGGACTTCCATCGGCAGGAGACCGGCTGGTCCGGCCTGCTCTACACCTGCGCCCATGCAAAGTACGCGCACAAGCTTGCCCACCTCGACCTTGCCACGTCGTGCGACATGCGCGCTCCAAGCGCTGCGACCGGCGTCTATGCGCTCGAATGCGCGATGGACGAACTTGCGGTCGCGCTAAAGCTCGATCCGCTCGAGCTTCGTCTTCGGTGTTATTCGGAACGCGACCAGAACCTGGACAAGCCATACAGCAGCAAGGGCTTGCGTGAATGCTACCGCCAAGGCGCGCAAGCCTTTGGATGGCACAAGCGCAACCCCGAGCCACGCGCGATGCGCGATGGCGACGAACTGGTCGGGTGGGGCATGGCGACCGGCATCTGGGAGGCGCTGCAAGTTCCGATCACGGTGCGGATCGCGCTCTCCGCGAATGGCCATGCCGAGGTGTCATGCGCAACCTCCGACATCGGCACCGGCACCTATACGATCATGACGCAGGTTACCGCCGACGTGCTCGGGCTGCCGCTCGACAGCGTCACGATCAAGCTCGGCGATTCGACCCTGCCACAGTCGCCCGTGGAGGGCGGATCATGGATAGCGGCATCCGTGGCGAATGGGATCGTGACAACGGCAGCTGCGGTGCGCGAGGAACTCTTGCGCCTGGCACAGGGGATGCCGCATTCTCCGCTCGCAGACGCGGCTTCTGACGAGGTTGCGCTGGCCGATGGCAAGCTTGTAAGCAAGCGGGATGCGTCGCGCGCGGTGTCGATTATCGACGCGATGCGGCATGGCGGCGTGGGCCGCATCGAGCAGGAGAAATCCACCACCTTTGCGGATGACGGCTCGCACGCGCACAACACGCATTCGGCCGTCTTCGCCGAGGTCAAGGTGGACGAGCAGCTTGGCGTCATCCGTGTGACTCGGGTGGTCAGCGCGGTGGCGGCGGGGCGCATTCTTAACACCAAGACTGCGCGCAGTCAGATCATGGGGGGCGTAGTGTGGGGGATCGGCATGGCGTTGCACGAGGAAACGCTCGTCGATCACCGGTTTGGCCGCATCATGAATGCGAATATCGGCGAATATCATGTGCCGGTGAACGCCGACGTCCACGACATCAAGGTCATCTTCGTCGACGAGCCCGACGACATCGTCAATCCGCTGGGCGTCAAGGGGGTGGGCGAGATTGGCATTGTCGGCGTGGCGGCGGCGATCGCCAACGCGGTCTATCACGCAACCGGAAAGCGGGTACGCGACCTGCCGATCACCCTGGACAAGTTGCTGCGGTAACGCGGGAAGATGGCGCGCGCGAGCGGGTGGCTCAGCCGGGAGCGAAGCTTGGCGACCTGACGAGGCGCGGCGCCTCGGTGCCGGCGCGGCGCGCGAGCAGGTGTCAGGATCGCAAGCGCAAGGCGCGGCCTAGCGCCATCAGCGGGAAATAATGGCGATAGAGGTCGTAGCGCAGCATGAAGGCGCGCGACAGTTCGGGCCCCTGCATGAGCCGCTGCCCCAGCAGTGGATCGTTGAGCTTGATCGTCTGGCCGACGCCGTAACCCGGAAATCCGGCGCCGGTATATTCCGCCTCGCGCCAGGTACCGCCCGCTTGATGCTCAACGAGGAAGAGACAGCCGCGCTTGATCGCCTCGCAATCCTGAGGACGGTTGGCGGCCAGAAGCGCGATCAGCGCCCACGCCGTCTGCGACGCGGTCGCGTCGCCGCGCCCCGCCATATGCGGGTCCATGTAGGAGGCGCAGCTTTCGCCCCAGCCGCCATTTTCTTGCTGGCGCTCGATCAGCCAATCGCATGCCCGCCCGATATAGGGCTGGCTCATGTCCTCGCCGATGGCCGCCAGAGCCGGCAGCACCGCAGCCGTCCCGTAAACGTAGTTGACCCCCCAGCGCCCGAACCAGGCGCCGTTGGGCTCCTGCTCGCGTCTGAGATATGCGAGCGCGCGAACGATGGTCGGATGCTCGCGCGGTATGCCGAGCTTGCCGAACGCCTCGACGATATGCGCTGTCACGTCCGCCGACGGCGGATCCAGCGCCTCGCCGAAATCGCAGAACGGGATTCTGGTGAGGATTTGCTTGTTGTTGTCCTTGTCGAAGGCCCCCCAGCCACCGCCCTCGCTCTGCATCCCGATCAGCCAGTCGACCCCGCGCTGAATCGCTTTCTCGATGCCGCGGGCGCGCCATTTCGCGTCGTCACGGAACGGCGACAGCGCGATGAGCGCGACCGCGGTGTCGTCCGTGTCGGGATAGAAGTTATTGGCGTACTCGAACGCCCAGCCGCCCGGCTTCACATGCGGCAGCTTGATCGACCAATCCCCCGGAACGCGCACTTGCCGGTCGAGCACCCATTGCACCGCCTTTTCGACCGCCTCCGGGTGCTCCTCCGTCACGCCTGCGTCGTCGAAGGCCAAGAGCGTCAGGATCGTGTCCCAGACCGGGCTGTTGGTGGCCTGTATCCAGGTGGCTTCGCCCCGGTCCACCCGCCAGCTCGGATGGTCGAGCGCCCCGAGCCCCTTGGCCATTACCGGATGATCGAGCGCATAGCCCTCCGCGCTGAGCGCCATCACGGAGTAGATCCAGGGAGGCTGAATGCCGCCCCAGGCGCCGTCCGCGTCCTGGTGCCGGACGATCCATTCTACGACATGCCTGATCGCGGCCTCGCGCGGGAGCCGCCAACCCAGGCGGCGCCCCAGATTTTGGAGCGCGTGCAGCGCCTTGTCGGCGCCCCGGAAGAACGCCTCCCAAGCGCCCGAGCCGGCTTTCACCGGCAGTTCGTAATCGAACTTGTCCCGTCCCTCCGGAAACAGCGCGTCCAGCCGGTTTTCCGGCGGAAACGGGCGGCTCGGCCGTCGCGCGGAGAGAATGGCGATCGGCATCAAGGTTGCGCGCGCCCACTGAGCGAAATTGTAGATCGAGAATGGAAACCAGACCGGCAGCCACACAACCTCCGGCGGAAGGTTGGGCGTCTTCTCCCACGGCCATTCGCCGAGGAGCGCGAGCCAGTACCGCGTGAAGACCCGGATATTGCGCAGACCACCCTTGTCCGCGATCCATTTCCGTGCACGCACCAGCGCCGGCTCGTCGTCGCGATGGCCCATCGAGCGAAGGGCGGCATAGGCCTCGACCGTCGCGTTGATGTCGCCGTTCGGCGCCCCGTGATAAATCTCCCACGCTCCATCGGGGCGCTGCGTCTCCAGGAGCGACCGCGCCAGACGCGGGCGCAGCGGGTGATCCTTGAGGCCGACAAACCAGAGCGCCAGGCACCACTGCGCCTCCATGCAGGCGTTGGATTCGGCACGCCCGACCCAGTGCCCGTCCGGCTTCTGACGCTCGATCAGCCAGTCCACAGCCGCCTGCGCGGTCGACCTCAGCGCCGCCTCGTAATTGTGAGCGCCCGTCTTCTCGGCTCTGGCTTCCGTGAAGTTCATGGCTCGCTTTTTTCCGCTCTGCGCGCGCCGCGTGGCTCGCTTGATCCAGTTCCGCCTTGGAACTGGGGCCTGTAGCTGGCTAATGGTGATTTCGAATGTGTGAAAGATCACAATCCTTCCGCGCCGGGTATGATGTGTCAGGATGCATATCAACCATTTTGCCACAGCCGTACTTTGATCCGCATGCATACACAAGCCGTACGTCTGGCTCGAATTGAGCCGCCCGAACAGCCGCTTTCCCCATTTCAACTCCTGCGGACGGTCGTGAACAATCCGGTCCGGGCCTGGCCGCGCGCGCTTTATCGCGATCGTTTCTACCGATCGCGCGTCTTGGGTCACGACAGCATTTACCTTATGGGACCTGACCTGATCAGGACGGTGCTCCTGGACGACGCAGAGAGTTTTGAAAAAGGGGAGGTTGCACGGCGTGCGCTCGGCTCGGCGCTCGGAGATTCGATCCTGATCGCAGACGGATCGCGGTGGCGGTGGCAACGTCGCGCCGTTGCCGCGATGTTTCGTCAAGAGCGGATTCGTGAATACCTCGGGGAGATGATCGCCGCCGCGGAGCGGACGCGGGGTCGATGGCAGGCCATGCCCGCGGGCTCCGAGATCGATTTGGCGCACGAAATGATGCGGACCACCTTTGATGTCATTTTGAGCACCATGCTTCCGGGGCGCAGCAATATCGATCCCGAATTGATGGAACGTTCCGTTACGTCGTTTCTCGAATCGACCTCGTGGGTCATCGCGCTTGCGATGATCGGCGCGCCGAGTTGGGTGCCTTATCCCGGCCTCTATCGAACGCTGCGCAACCGCAAGCGTCTCCACGCGATGCTGGAATCCTTGATTCTCCACGCGAGCCAGCATCCCGGCGCCGGGAATGATCTGCTCTCGCATCTGATAAATGCGACCGATCCGGAAACCGGCAGATCGATGCCCCCGACCGATGTCCGCAATAATCTGCTCACTTTCGTCACGGCCGGGCATGAAACGACGGCCCTGGCGCTGACTTGGACGTTCTATCTGCTGAGCCTTCATCCCGAGATCGAGCAGCGGGTCCGGCGAGAGATCGCGACCGTTTCGGGAGGCGGTCCTCTTCGGCCCGAGCATATCGACGCGCTTGTCTACACCAATCAGGTCATCCAGGAATCACTGCGTCTCTATCCTCCGGCGGCATTGATCGTGCGCGCGACGCGCGAAGACGTGATGCTCGGCGATGAGAAGGTCAAAGCCGGGACAACGGTGTATGTGCCGGTCTATGCCGTGCACCGTCACGAGGCGCTGTGGAGCGAGCCGGATCGGTTCGATCCGAACCGTTTCGAGCGGGAAGCCGCAAAGACGCGGGATCGCTTCGCCTATCTGCCGTTTGGCGCAGGACCGCGCATTTGCATCGGGCAGAGCTTTGCCCAGATGGAGGCGACGGCGATACTGGCGTCGCTCCTCAGCGCCTTCCACCTGCGGCTTCGGCCCGGCCATATCCCAGAGCCCCGGCTGCGGGTGACGCTCCGGCCGGTCGGCGGCATGCCGATGAGAGTCATGGCGGCCTCTGCCTGAACTCAGCGCCGTGGCGCGGGTCGTTATGCGCGAAAGCGCGGCGCATCGACGCTCGACGCTTCCGCGATTTAAGCCGGAGGCGCGAAAGGCAAATCAGGCCTTCGTCGATGTGCTTACGGAGTGGTCGTGGATTGCAGATAAATGGCGTGCTCGTGTTACTTCTGATCAAATCGCATGCTTCGTGTTTTGATCTGGGTTTTCATGCTGATATAGTTTCCCGCGTCCGGAGACGTGAAATACGAGAAACGCTGTGCGAAATTCAATTTTCGTTTGCTTGGTCCTAACCGGATTTTCCTATGCCCACGCAGAGGAGCGTACCAGCAAGTCCTACGCCACATGCATCGAGAAGGCCGGCGGCGCCACATTCGCGATGCAGGACTGCATCAGTGAGGAGCTTGAGCGTCAGGACCGAAAACTCAATGGGGCCTATCAGGTGCTGATGGATTCACTACCGGAGAAACGCAAGACTCAACTGCGTGATGCTCAGCGAAAGTGGATCGAATTTCGCGATGCAAACTGTGAGTTCTATTATGATCCTCAGGGTGGACAAGCAGCTCGTCTAGCCTCCAATGAATGCGTCGTCACCCTCACCGCCGAACGCGCTCGCGAGCTCGAAACTCTTAAAAAAGGGGTCTTCGGGAAGTCGTGTGGGTGATTTGATGGGGTGGACATGGCAGAAAGCGCTGTGGATATTGGCTTTCAGGCATTTCGCAGGGTGTTGGAGTTTGGCATCCGGAGTGGATGGCGGATTCATCGAAGCGACAGCGGCGTCTGTCGGATGGATATTCATTCGCAGGCTTTCGGGCGCAAGCAGCGGTACGCGGGGTGTTTGGTGCGCCGGACGTTGTGATCGTGCGCCTTGATCGGCGCTCAAAAAAACGGTTTGCGGGTGCTGTGGGCTGGCGCAGAAGGGCTGGTACGACCGGCGCTTGCGGCAGGTTCGCGACCTGCCGAGTGCGGGGTCTCGGGTTGTCCTGGAACTGGAGGTGCGGCGCGTCGACTGCCGTCGTTGTGGCAGCGTGAAACGCGAGCGCCTGGATTTTCTGGCGGACAACGCGCATTTCACCAAGCGCTTTGCGTACTATGTCGGCCGCCGCTGCCAGCAGGCATCGATCCGCGATGTCGCCCGCGACCTCAAGCTTGACTGGGACACGGTCAAGACGCTGGAGCAACAATACATGCGGGCCCAGCTCAGACGTGCCGGCACGCCCGCCCCGCAAGCGATCGGCATCGACGAGATCGCGGTCCGCAAAGGCCACAGCTACCGCATCGTGGTCAGCGACCTCGTTCGCAAGCGGCCGATCTGGTTCGGCGGCACGGATCGCTCCGAGGCCAGCATGGCGGCGTTCTATAACTGGCTGGGGCGCAAGAAGAGCCGCAAAATCAGGCTCGCCGTGATGGACATGTGGAGGCCGTTCCGCACCGTTGCGCAAGCGCGAGTACCGCAAGCGGCGATCCTGTTCGACAAGTTCCACGTCATGCGCCACCTGGGCGAGGCGCTCGATGCCGTGCGCAAGAGCGAATATGCCCGGCTCTCCGGCAAGGACCGCCGTTACATCAAGGGCCAGAAGTACACGCTGCTCTCGCGCCGGGAGAACCTGACGCTCGAAGGCCGCCAGGCCCTGAAGACGCTGCTGCGCGCCAACAAACGATTGAACACCGCCTACCTGCTCAAGGAGTCCTTCGGACAGTTGTGGGGCTACCAACGCGAGGGCTTCGCGCGGCGCTTCTTCGAGAACTGGCGCGCGGCGCTCAAATGGCAGCGCTTGCAGCCCTACGAGAAGTTCGCCGACATGATCGACCGCCACTGGGATGGCATCGCCGCCTACTGCAAACCGGAAAACAAGGTCTCGCTCGGCTTCGTCGAAGGACTCAACAACAAAATCCGCGTCTTCCAGCGACGCGCCTACGGCCTGCGCGACCAAGAATATCTTCGCCTCAAGGTTCTCACCTGCATGCTGCCGCCGCTCTGACCGACGTTCTGCCGCTATGATCCCGCAAAATCACCCACTCGATTCCCTGAAGACCCTAAAAGAATAACGGCATCCGGTCGCAATGCGGCAGATGGGAACTCTATCGCAAAAAACGCAGATCATCCTGACCTGCGCCATGTGCGGATTCGCAAACGTCGGAAGCCTCGGCATCCCATTGGCGGCCTGACCACAATGGTTCCGGAACGGCGCGCTGAGATCATCGGGATGGGCTGGCGCTCAGTGTTGGCCGGGCTTCTCGCGGGTTGCCTGATGGGAGCCCTCGTGGGGGCTTTTCCTCTGACCGGCTACGGCATACAGCACGGGAAGGGGGATTGGGTGTTGCTCTCACGCCACCGTTCCCGGTTTTCGTCGGCAAACGGGGAAACTGCTGATGACAAAACGAATATGATAGGCCATGGCGTTACGTTGGGGCGTTAGTTAGCGCGCAGTGCCTATGTCGGGGGAGGCTCATTGGCGGGGGACGCAGCGCCGCGACGACGCGGAGTAGGAGTGGGGGAAGCATTGATTCGGGTGGGAGTTGGCTCGATCCTGTTCGGAATCGCGGCGGTGGCGATGGGGTTCGTCCTCAAATCGCCAGCGATGCATACAGGTTCAGCAGACATCGGATTGCGCGTCGCGCATTCGGGCATCTCTGTTTTCGGGACGGTCCGCTCCGACAGTTTCCGGCTCCGAGCGCCGGTAAAATCTCAGGCCCGGGTCGATCAAGTACGCGTAGCAAGCCTCGGATCGCACGTCGTATCCGATGCAGCAACCACCGACCAGGATTCGCCGAAGGCCATGCCTGCCTCGGGGTGGTGGAATGAGTCCTTCGACGAAAGTTTCCCCGGACTGGTCACGCGGGAGCTTGCGAGCGACGTGGATTTCCTTACGCCGCCGGATGACGACAGCCGCACCGCGATCTACGACATCACGGCGCGTGCGGTCTACCTTCCCAACGGGCGCAGGCTGGAAGCTCATTCTGGCCTCGGCGGCCTCATGGACAATCCCCGCCACGTGCGTGTGAAGATGCGCGGAGCGACCCCGCCGAATGTTTACAAGCTCTCCTTGCGGGAGCGGCCGTTCCACGGGGTTCGCGCCATCCGCCTTACGCCCGTGGACGAGAGCAAGATGTACGGCCGCGACGGCATGCTCGCCCATTCCTACTTGCACGGCCCCAACGGCCAGTCGAGCGGATGCGTGGCCTTCAGGAACTATCCCGAGTTCCTGAATGCCTTCCTTAACGGTGAGGTGACCCGCCTCGTCGTGATCGAGCGTCTGGAAAATCCGCCCGAGCCCACGGTCGCCTCGGGGGCGCTGCGGGAAACCGTCAGGAACCTGACCTATCCATCCGATCGCGTCGGCCAATACGCCGATGCCGACGCTGACTGACGCTTTGGCCGAGGCCCATGGTTTGAAACGTTTTAGCTCGGCTCCGCGTCGCCCTGTTTCGTCATGGCCGGGCCGCGTCGGCGAGCCCGAGCTTGCTCATCCTGGAGGCTACGCCACGTGCGAATAAGTTGAGTGGGTCTTCGGTCTCCGTCTAATGGCGACTATCTAGCCGGCATTATGCAGCGCTTTGACGGTTACGCTGCGCACGGGATCGCGCACGCGTGATTGTTCCCGGTTTTACTTGCTCGTGGACGCACCGCATCCTCTCCGGCAACGGGCCAGAAGCGGGGTGGAGAATGTTTGCGGGTTGACGGGACGGGCTCGATATTCGGGGCGCTGCGCCCCGTCGCTCAGGTGACGAGGCGCGGGATTCGCCCGAGCGCGAAACGCAAAATATCTTGGCCGGGACACGATGTCGGCAAATGAACACGGAACATCGTCTTCATCTCGACGACGCGCGCGGCGATTTTGATGAGGCGCAGGCGCAACGTGTCGAACTGGGCGACGCGCCACATCGAACGTTTTGGCATCGACACGCGCAGGCCCCACATCAGCCAGTAGGCGCCGGCGTGCAGGAACAGCCGTAACTGGTTGGCGGTGGCCTTCGTGCAGGAGGTGCGGTCCGCCGCCAGATGCGTCTTCCAGGATTTGATGTGATTTTCGGCTTGGCCGCGCCGGCAATAAATATCCTCGTAGAGCACGCGGGCGTTGCGCTTCTTGAGATTGGTGACGACGAAACGTGTGTCGGGCCCTTCCGCGCCAACCTCGACGCGGGCGATGATGCGCTCGACGCGGCTCCAGCTCGCGGCCCCGTCGTAAAACTCCTTGAAGCGGCGCGCCTTGCCATCTTTCGGCGCGGCCTCGAAGCGCGCTTTCGTGCTGGCCTCGAGGCCCTCGATGTGGCGTTGCAATGTCGTGGTCGGCGCGACGCCGAGGATGTAATCGAGCCCGTTGGCGCGACAAAAGTCGAGAACCTCGGGACAGCAATAATGACTGTCGGCGCGCAGCAAGATCTCGGTCTTTGGCCAGTTGGCGCGGATGGCGCGCAGCAAGCGGCGCAGAAAGCCGCGTATTTCCTTGCCGCTGGGCCGTTTGGCGGGACGAAGCACGGCGGTGATGAAGCGACCCTCGCCGTCGAACACGACGATCGGCTGAAAGCCGTATTCATCGTAATGCGCATTGAACAGCCGCAATTGCTGGCCGCCATGCACCGCGTCGAAGGTGTCGTCGATGTCGAGCATGATGCGCCTGGGAACCTGTGAAAGGACTCGCAATAAAGATCGACCATGGCGCGGCCCATGCGCAACAGCGCGCGAGCATCGGGCAGGTTTTCCAGTCGCGAGATCGTCGACTGCGAACACAGCTCGCGATCCGACGGCGATAGATCGAGCGCCATCTTGAACATAGGATCGCCGCGAAGACTGGAGGCGTCGTTGCCGTCCTCATAGCCCGCCGCGATCATCAGCAATCGAAAGCGAATGATGGCGGCGAGGCTGTGCGTGATCTGGTCCGGCGCGCGCGGGTCTTCGATACAGGCGGCCATGCGATCGGCGACGCGAAGGCGTTGCTCGACCTCGCGCAACACCAAAATGCCGCCGTCCGACGACAGCAGACCGCCGTCGAATTTGGCGACGACGGTCTTGCCAGCAACAGGTGACAGGCCGGGCAGCGGCAGCATAAGATCGATCATGGCGGATGTGGCCTCGCTGAAATGGCGCGGGTTGGATTCGACAACCAAATCCTACGCTAAATCAGCGAGTTGCGCCACATCCGCCAGCCTGCGCTGCATAATCCAGGCTAGTGTTTTGCGGACTCGAAGTCTGACATCATGCGAGTTCTGCAAAGTGCCAATTTGCGACATATGCACCGCACACAAAATAGCGCCTCTTGAACTCAATCATCGTATCGGCAAGCGTGGGTGAGGACTGACGAAGTTCAGCAGCGCGCGTGCGGTCTAAGGCTGAGGCTCCCACGGCGCAGAGCATCCTTGTAGATGCAAAAGCAATCCTCGATCTCTCCGGGCGTTAGCTTCCGCAACTCGGCTGGAACCTCGCTTAGAGCGATCGTTTCTCCGGTTAAATTGTAACTGCCCAGGTTGTCTTGAGGGGTCAGGAGAGGCGTAGGGATATAGCCAAGTTCGAAGGGTCGCGGGTGAGCGCGTCGATGATGTTCCAGCCCTGTTTCTTGGCGGTCGAGAAAAAGGAGCGGATGAGCGCGAAGTCCATCGCGCCTTGCGGCGAGCGAAAGCCGCCGGAGATTTTTTGCCGAAGCTTCATCATGCGGCCGTCGCGTTCGGCCTGATTGTTGGTGAAGGGAACCGTCGGATCGTGAAGGAAGCGCAACGTGTCCTGTTTGCGTGTTGCAAGACGCAAGAGGAGATTATGTCCGGTTCGGCGCGGCGCACGGCCGCGCCATTTGCCGCCTCCCTTCATCGCGGCTCGCGCCAGCGGCACTTGGGCCTCATGGAAGGCGAGCCCTGCGGCGACAATGACGTCGTAACGGCGCTCACAACATTCGATCAGTTGAGGCTTCAAAGGAACGCCCCGTTCTCGCGCTCTGTTCGCGGCGTGACACGCGCGGCGCAACAGCCGCTGCATTTTGCGCGCCCACGCCTCTTTCTCGATCTCGACGAGAGCCTTCAGTTCGCGCAAATGATGAGCATTGCACAAGGCGTGCAGCACGCCTTGCATCGTGTAGTAGGGCTTCCAGTGATCGTGAACGACGATGCCAACGACATTCGCCAAGAGACTGCCACGCTTGGCGCAGACGCGATAGAAGGTCAGCAGGGCGGTGGACGCCACATGCAGCCATTGCGTCTTGCCGCCAATGCGAAACCCCGTCTCGTCCAGGTGTTTCACCGGCGCGCCCGCCACGAGATCTCGCACCGTTTCGGCAAAGCCCCGCAGACGCTCGGCGCAAGTCCGGCTCATTCTCGCGATCGTCGCGGCGGCCAGTTTCACGCCGAAGAGATCGGCCATCAGTTCGGCCAGGCGATCCTCCGGCAGCAACTGATAATGCAACAGATAGACCACGAAGGCGGCGATTCCGACGCCATACTGAACGGGCGCGTTGACACCGTCCGGAAACGGCGCTCGCGTCTTCGCGCCGCAGGCGGCGCACTGGCAATCATGCGCACGATGTTCGGTGACGATGAGCGGCTGCGGCTTGGGCAGATCAAACACCTGACGAGCGCTATGGCCGACACTCGCCTCCGGCCCAAGGCCCGCACCGCACCTCGAGCAGGCCGACGGGTAATGATCGGCAACGTCGTCAGGATCCGTGACCTGGCGCAGGGTCTCGCCCGTGTGACCCTTCTGCCCGCCCCGTGGCTTGCCGGACCCTTCCCGCAGGCTCTTCACCCGTACCGGCCTCCTCAGTCCATCGCTCGACGGAGGCTTGCCACTGTTCGAGCTGTTCAATCCGAGCCGGCGCTCAAGTTCCGCGATCCGTGCTTTCAGCGACGCGTTTTCAGCCCTCAGCGCCCCAATCAGCGTGAGCAGTTCTTCTCCGGACGGCTCGCTTTCCGCTTCGCGAATCATTCGATTCTTGAATCGAAAACCGGTTCGGCCGTCGAGAGAAATCTATCGCCAATTCACATCCCGGTCGTCTAACCTGGGCAGTAACGTTAAATTTAATGCCCGAGCACCCTCCCGTGTTCCTGCATGAAGGTAGATCGCCTCGGGCGCAAGACCGAGATACGCGCCAATGCGATGTGCAATGTCATAAACACTCAGGTCTCCAATTCCCGGGATGGGTCCGATTTGTTGGGCGATAAGCCCATGCAGCTCGGCAAACGACTTCGCCTTGCCAAGGCGTTGATTGATTGCTTGTAGGCGAGAATTGGCGGCTTGGAGAACATGCAGCGGGATTCGCCGTTGAAGCGGGTGACGTTTCCCGCCGGGAAGACGTGAAAGTGCGGCTTCCCGAATGGCGTCCGTGAGGGAGCTCTGAATCACGTAGTAGCGTAGCTCCCGCTGCGCGCGGTCCTGATAATTGGCGATATAATCGGCAACTAATGCGGCGAAATCCATCTGCAGCGATCATCGTCAAAGACGATTAGCGATCCAGTCCCCCATGTTGAACGGCCAGTTTAGCAATCCGCTGGCCGCTCCAGATTTGCACGGGTTCACCTGCTGGCGGGTTCAGCGTTCCTAGCGGTTTATGGACCGCGAAGATCATGCGCTGGTATCGCTCTCTGCGCCGCCTAAATCTTTGAACGTAAGCGACCCTTTTCCAGCCTGTCCGGTCCAGAATGAGATCGATCAAGGACTCGAAATCCCGGTCATGGAGCTGTGTGACTAATATCGCTAACGAGGCTCCGCCTCAGACCGACGAGCTGTATGGGCATTCGCGGTGGTGTATGTGGACTCCGGTCGAGCCTGCAGGGACTGCCCTGGTTATAAGAGCTCGAAGCTCGATGGGTCCGAGGACCCGTGGACGACCGGAGCCCGCGATGAGCGTAGCGCGATCGGTGGCGGAAGTCTTGCGTGACCATGTGGTGCTGGAGGTCGAGGCGATCGACCGGATGTACTTGAATGTCTACGTCCCGCATTTGCAGTCGGTTGGAGCCGTGGTGGGCTACCTGCGGGTTCATCGAGGCCAGCGTTTTGCCTCGACGACGGCCGTGACGCCGATGACGGAAGCGTTCGTTCGCAACATCGATCAATTCGTCAACGACGAGGGCGTTGATCTGGTTGCCTTCAAGAAGGGGCAGCGCAAAGACGACGTCACACAGAAGTACGTGCGGAAGTTTACCCAGCGTGAAGGGGTACTCTATGTCGGCAAGGCCCAGGAGAAGGCGCGGGTCATGCGCACGGAGCGGCGCTGCAGTCGGTTCACAGGCGGAACCTATCCGTGCGTTAGCTAAAACTTAATCTGACGGTGGTGTCCTGGCCCCCTGGCACAACGATAGCCGAGGCGGGGCGCGGAGCTGGTCGGGGTTGCGTAGCGCCCCGCCTCGGCGGATTGGAGAACACCACCATGACGACCGAACAGAAGATCATCCGTGCGAAAGTGGGACTGCTGGAGCTTGCCAAGCAGCTCGGTAACGTGAGCCAAGCCTGCCAGATGATGGGCTACAGCCGCGACAGTTTCTACCGCTTCAAGGAACTCTACGACAAAGGCGGTGAATTGGCCTTGCAGGAGATCAGCCGCAAGAAGCCGGTGCTGAAGAACCGCGTGCCGCAGGACATCGAAGACGCCATCGTTGCGCTCGCCGTCGAGCAGCCGGCCTTCGGCCAGGTCCGCATCGCTAATGAGTTGAGGAAGCGCGGGCTGACGGTATCACCCGCCGGCGTGCGCTGCGTGTGGCTGCGCCATGATCTGGAAACCATGAAGAAGCGGCTCAAGGCGCTGGAAGCCAAGAGCGCCCAGGAAGGCCTGGTGCTGACCGAGGCGCAGGTGATCGCGCTGGAAAAGGCCAAGATCGAGAAGGAGGCTCACGGCGAATTCGAGAGCGAGCATCCGGGCTACTGCGGCGCCCAGGACACGTTCTATGTCGGCAATCTGAAGGAGGTTGGACGGATCTACCAGCAGACCTTCATCGACACCTACGCCAAGGTGGCCTGCGCCAAGCTCTACGATCGCAAGACGCCGATCACGGCGGCTGATCTGCTCAACGACCGGGTGATCCCGCTGTTCGACAGCTACGACCTGAAGCTGCTGCGCATATTGACCGACCGTGGCAGCGAGTACTGCGGCAACCCCGAGCGGCACGAGTATGAGCTCTATCTGGCGGTCGAGGACATCGATCACTCGCGCACCAAGACCAAGAGCCCGCAGACCAACGGCATCTGCGAGCGCTTCCACAAGACCGTGCTCAACGAGTTCTACCGCGTCGCTTTCCGAAAAAAGGTGTATCGTTCAATTGATGAGCTGCAGACCGACCTCGATCTGTGGATCCGCGAATACAATGAGCAAAGGCCACATCAAGGGCGCTGGTGCTTCGGCAAAACGCCGATGCAGACCTTCCTTGATGCAATGCCGATGACGAAGGAGAAAATGATCGCAGCCTAACGCCGTCGGACACAAAACCCGATCGCTCAACCAGACACCATCTGTCAGACCAAGTGCCAGCTAATACACCTATCCGTGGATCGTGGAATCCACCGCGATGGTCAACCACTACTATTTCTATTGCGTCGATGAAGACTTCGGGCCGTTCTTCCTGAAGTTCTGCTCCTACTTTCCCTACAATGCCAAGCTCTGCATCAACGGCAACGAGTATCTCAAGCGCCAGCTTGCCAAGCGGGGGGTGGCGTTCGAGGCGCTGGACAACGGCGTCAAGTCTTATGCCAGCCCCAAGCTGATGCAGCGGTTGTGCGACGAGCTGTCGGCGGACAAGATCGATCGATTTCTGCGCAAATGGCTGCGACGCCTGCCGCATCCGTTTCCGGCACGCGATCGCTCCGCCGGTTATCGCTACCAGCTCTCCATCCTGCAGGCCGAGTTCTCGCTCACCCAGGTGCTCGACCAGCCGGTGACGGGGCGCATCTTCTTCGAGGAGGTGATCCGCGAGAACCTCGATATCGGCCGCCCGAGCCAAGTGAGCTTGGTGTTCGACCGCAAGGTGAACCGCCGCACCCCGGGGCCATTCCGCACACGCGTCATCACCGACGGCGTAGTGCCTTCGCTGCACGTCGACTACAAGAAGACCCGCATCAAGCAATACCACAAGGAGGGACAAGCACTTCGAACCGAAACGACGATCAACGACACCCGCGACTTCGCCATCGGGCGACGCATCGAAAATCTCGAGCAACTGCGCAAGATCGGCTTTGCGGCCAACCGACGTCTGCTTGACGTCCAACGCATCGGTCACGATTGCTTCATCGGCGAAGCCTCCTTCCAAGACATGCAAAGACCTATCACCGTGAACGATCAACGCGCGGCAGCGCTGCGCTTCGCCGATCCACGCGTGCAGGCTCTTTTGCACCTCCTGCTCCTGTTCCTTCTCGTCCAGGGCACATTCACCAGCAAGGATCTACGCGAGCATCTTGCTCCACTGCTGGGAAAAAAGCCCAGCCAACTGACCCCGGGACGGATCACCTACGACTTACGTCGGCTGCGCCTCCATGGCCTCACCGAGCGCATCTCAAAAACTCACCGCTACCGCATCACCCCCAAGGGATTGCGCACCGCCATCTTCTACACCCGCCTCTATAACCGCTCGCTGCGGACCGGTTTAGCCATCATCTCGCCAGGCGCAGCCAATCCAGAACTACCCATGGCCAAATCCATCAGGGCAGCCGAAACCGCCATTAACAAATGGTATCAACATGAAAAACTCGCAGCATAAAAACTTGATCCAACTGTTCCACAAAGCGGTCGATCAAGGACTCTAGTGCGGCTGTGTATGCCTCGCGTGATTCCGCTGCTGCAACGGCATCCGGATTCGTCTTATCCTGAATGACCCGCAGAATGTCAGGCGACCCTGTTGGCTCCCATATCGCCGCTCGAAATCCTGCTACAGCGCCAACAGTGCCTGGGAGGTCTGCTCTCGCCAAGAGCTTCCCGCCGATCGAATAATTGCTCCACGGTCTATTACAGGTTAGCCAGAAGCTCCCCTCTGTTTTTTCTTTGCTCTTATCTGGATTCACACCAATTCCGTCGCGAACCGTACACCACCACAAATAGCCATCCTCAAATGTGACCCAGATGTGCTGGCTTGGATTTTCGAATGCCAACTTTATTGCATTGAAATCCGCAGTGGCCACACCCCTGGTCTTGTAGCGATCTCGGGTACAAGCTTCAATTCGGTGTAAGTCACGCTGGCGGAGGAGATCACGGGGAACGAACCACCATCCAAAATAGATCTGGCCGCGAGCCTTGGCCGCTCCCCACCATTTGCCACCCTCCCCATTTTTCACGTATCGGACACTCTCAGGAAGCTGGTCGGGCACATCATTTGCCAACTTCTCGGGAACGACGTCGATCATCAATCCTCCGCTGGCCGAGCGTGCCGGCTCTTGGCCCATCCTTCGTGCTTCCGACCAAAAGGATAGCACACAACGCCGCGGGCGCAGACCGCTGCACTGCGAAATTTCGATCCGGCCTATGACCGGGTTGGGTCAATCGCGTCGCTCTTGCGATATCTGCAACGTGTCCGGTGAGCGGCTAATTTCAGACATCCAACTAGTGATCAAGTTTCGCGCACCCATGATACAAGCGCGCAAATAGAACCTTGTAACGAGCGCTGCGGGTTCGCGAATTTCAAACGGCGCAGCCAATTCCCCTCACACATCCAGCATTTCATCGCTGGCGAATTCGGCGTGCTCGGAGATGAAGGCAAAGCGCGCTTCGGCTTTCGTCCCCATCAGGCGCTCGACGGATTTCGCGGTGTCGGCGCGGTCGTCGGTCAAGAGCTGAACGCGCAGCAGCGTGCGCGTCTTGCGGCTCATCGTGGTTTCTTTCAATTGCCCGGGCAGCATTTCGCCCAAGCCTTTGAAGCGGCCGATCTCGACCTTGGCGTTGGCGTGAAACTCGCGGCGCATGATCTCGTCTTTGTGCGCGTCGTCGCGCGCGTAAAAGGTCTTGCCGCCATGCGAGAGTCGGTAGAGCGGCGGCACCGCGAGATAGAGGTGGCCGCTCTCGATGAGCTGCGGCATCTGCCGGTAGAAGAAGGTGATCAGCAGCGAGGCGATGTGCGCGCCGTCGACGTCGGCGTCGGTCATCACGATCACCTTCTCGTAGCGCAAATCCTCGTCGCGATAATGCGCGCCGGAGCCGCAGCCGAGCGCCTGCACGAGGTCGGCGAGCTGCTGGTTCTGCGCAAGCTTGTCCTTGCCGGCGCTCGCGACGTTGAGGATTTTGCCGCGCAGCGGCAGCACCGCTTGGGTGGTACGGTCGCGCGCCTGCTTGGCCGAGCCGCCGGCGGAGTCGCCCTCGACGATGAAAATCTCCGAGCCTTCGGCCGCGGTCGCGCTGCAGTCGGCAAGCTTGCCGGGCAGGCGCAGCTTGCGCACCGCTGACTTGCGCGCGATCTCCTTCTCCTGGCGGCGGCGCAGGCGTTCTTCCGCGCGCTCCACCACCCAGTCGAGCAGCTTGGTCGCCTGGCCGGGATTGCCGGCGAGCCAATGGTCGAACGGGTCCTTCACGGCCGCTTCGACGATGCGCTGCGCCTCGCCGGTCGCAAGGCGGTCCTTGGTCTGACCCTGGAATTCCGGCTCGCGGATGAACACCGACAGCATCGCGCCCGCACCCGTCATCACGTCGTCGCTGGTGACGGAGGCCGCGCGCTTGCCCTGGCCGGTGCGCTCGGCGTGATCCTTCAGCGCGCGCAGGAGCGCGGTGCGAAGGCCCGACTCGTGCGTGCCGCCATCGGCGGTGGGGATCGTATTGCAGTAGGAGGAGAGGAAGCCGTCGCCGTCGGCGGTCCAGGCGACCGCCCATTCCACCGCGCCGTTCGCGCCGGGTCTCCCGGAGCGGCCGGTGAAAATCTCCGGGTGCACCAATGTCTGGCGGTTGAGCGTGCTCGCGAGATAGTCCTGCAGGCCGTCGGGGAAGTGGAAGGTCTCTTCCTCCGGCACGCCCTCAATGCCGGCGAGCAGCGCCTTGTCGCAGCGCCAGCGAATCTCCACCCCGCCGAACAGATAGGCCTTGGCGCGCGCCATCTTGAACAGGCGCTGCGGGCTGAACTTCGCCTTGGCGCCGAAAATCTGCGGGTCGGGCTTGAACCGCACCTTGGTGCCGCGGCGGTTGTGGACCTTGCCGAGCTTCTCCAGGCCGTTCGCCGGCTTGCCGCGATGATAGACCTGCCGGTAGAGCTGGCCGCCGCGCGCGACTTCGACTTCGAGCTTCTCCGACAGCGCGTTGACCACCGACACGCCGACGCCGTGCAGCCCGCCCGAAGTCTCGTAAACCTTGGAGTCGAACTTGCCGCCCGCGTGCAGCATGCACATGATCACTTCGAGGGCGGATTTCTTCGGGAATTTCGGGTGCGGATCGACCGGGATCCCGCGGCCATTGTCGGTGACGCTGAGGAAGCCCTCGGCGGTGAGCTCCGCCTCGATGAAGCTCGCATGTCCCGTCAGCGCCTCGTCCATCGCGTTGTCGATCACCTCGGCGAACAGGTGATGCAGCGCCTTCTCGTCGGTGCCGCCGATATACATGCCGGGGCGACGGCGGACCGGCTCGAGCCCCTCCAGCACCTCGATGTCCTGCGCGGTGTAGTCGCCCTCAGCCGGCCCGTTCGCGGCGCGGCGCGCAGCGCCCTTGCGCACCCCCTCGCCGGCGCGCCGGACGGCCGCCGCGGGTGCGGGCGGCGGGGGGTCGGAAAACAGGTCGGGGCCGCGGGCGGCCTTTCTTTGCGCGGATTTCGCCATATCTATCGTTGCGTTAGCTCGAAGAACCGCGAATCGGACTGCACTATCGCATAGACGCCGCGCAAAGATTAGGGCGGCGGTCGTCATGCGCAGTCGTCGACGACCCTCGATTGCAAGCCGCGCGAGCGGACCGAATGGCGCGACGCGTGCGCAATGCCGCCACCCGCTCGCCAAGCGCTGCACCAACGTATAAGGCTGCCATGCTCGGATCATGGCTGTTCACCGACCCGATGAAAGAATACGCCCTCGCGGTGATCGAGTTTGTGCGCGCCAACCAGGTGTGGGCGGCGCCGATCGTGGCGCTGCTCGCCTTTGCCGAGTTGCTCGCCTTCATGTCGCTCATCGTTCCGGCCTGGGCGGCGCTGGTCGGCATTGGCGCGCTGATCGGCGTGGGCGGGCTCGAATTCTGGCCGATCTGGGTCGCCGCCGCCATTGGCGCGGCGCTCGGCGACTGGCTGTCCTATTGGCTCGGCTTCGTCTTCAAGGATCGCATCGCCCATATCTGGCCGCTGTCGCGCCACCCGGACCTGCTGCCCAAGGGCGAGGCCTTCGTCCGCCGGTTCGGGGTGCTCGCGATCGCCATCGGCCGCTTCTTCGGGCCGCTGCGCGCCTCGGTGCCGCTGGTCGCCGGCATTTTCATGATGCCGTGGTGGCACTTTCAGATCGCCAATTTCGCCTCGGCGTTCCTGTGGGCGGCGGTGCTGCTCGCGCCCGGCACGCTGGGCTTGCATTGGTTATCCGCGTGACGCCGATTTGCGATAACGCCTTTCGTCGTTAACCCCAGCGCAGGACTCCCATGGCCACCAAAGCAAAGATCGGCGTGCTCGGCGCCTCCGGCTATACCGGCTCGGAGCTGGTGCGGCTTCTCTTGCGGCACCCGCAGGTCGAGATTGCGCTGCTCACGGCCGATCGGCGGGCCGGGCAGGCGATGCGCGACGTGTTCCCGCAATTCTCGCCGTTCGACCTGCCGAAGCTGGTCGCGATCGACAGCATTGACTGGGCAAGCGCGAGGCTTGATCTCGTATTCTGCGCGCTGCCGCATGCGACCACGCAGAAAGTGGTCGCCGCGCTTCTTTCGGCCGCGCCGCGCACGAAAGTGGTCGACCTCTCGGCCGATTTTCGTCTCGCCGACACCGCCGCCTATGCGCGCTGGTATGGCGGCGAGCATGCCGCGCCCGACCTGCAAAAAGAGGCGGTTTACGGTCTGGTCGAGGTCTACCGCGACGACATCAAAAAGGCGCGGCTCGTCGCCAATCCCGGCTGCTACACCACATGCGCACAGCTTCCGCTCGTCCCGTTGATCCGCAAGGGCGTGATCGCGGTCGACGACATCGTCATCGACGCGAAGTCGGGGATGACGGGGGCGGGCAGGGCGGCCAAGGAGAACATGCTGTTCTCGGAGGTCTCGGAGGGTTTCCATGCCTACGGGGTCGGCCATCATCGCCACATGGCGGAACTCGACCAGGAATTTTCGCGCGCCGCGGGGCGCGAGGTGATCGCCACCTTCACGCCGCATCTCGTGCCGATGAACCGCGGCATTCTTTCGACGATCTATGTGCACGCGAGCGCGGGGCAGCAGCCGGCGGATTTCCATGCGATCCTGGCGCAGGCCTATGTGGGCGAGCCGTTCGTGCACGTGTTGCCGTTCGGCGAGATGCCGCAGACGCGTCACGTGCGCGGCTCCAACATGACTTTCATCGGGGTGACCAAGGACCGCAAACCCGGGCGCGCCATCATCGGCTCGGCGCTCGACAATCTCGTCAAGGGCGCCTCGGGCCAGGCGGTGCAGAACATGAATCTGATGCTCGGCTTTCCCGAGACCGCAGGGCTCGAGCAGGTCGCGCTGTTTCCGTAAGGAAGGGCCGACGCTTCCCGCGATCGGTCCTGCGGAAAATCACGCGGAGGGGCGGGGGCCCTCCTGGCTCTGCAGTTGCCGGATGATCTCTTTGTTCTCCTCGATGATTTTTTCGAGGCGCGCCAGATTGTGCAGCAGGCGCTCGCTGCTGAGGCGGAGAAAATAGTAGCCGAATTCCGGATTCGTGAAGAACAGTTCGAGCAGCTTGTCGTAGGTGATCGTCAGCACCTTGCCGCTTTCGACGCATTCCACCGTCTGCGTGCGCCGGTTGCGCGGCGACAGAAATCCAATCTCCCCAAATAGAGAGCCAGGCTTGAGCTCGATGTCGAGACTCCGGATGTAGAACTTGCCGGTGACGACAATGAACATTTCGTTCGCTTTCCGGCCTTGGCGAAACACGATGCTGTTTTTGCGGTATTGGCGGTGAGTCATGTAGGGCTCAAGCCACTTCATCGAGAGATCGCCCTCGGCCGAAAGGCGCGCCCGCCTGACGAGCTTGATCATTTGATAGAGGCGAATGGAATTGACCGGCAACAAGAGGAGATAGAGAAAGAAAGTCGCGATCGAATGCGACAGGGCCCCGTAGATGACGAAGGCGAGATCCCCCATGATGCCAAAAAAACGCAGCGGCACGATCGTTCGCATCGAATATCGGATGACATAGAAGATTGCGCCGATCAAAGCCACCGCATTGGCGACGGTGATATTCGCTGCGATGACCTCCGACAGGTGACTCGATAGCGATGCGAATGTGAGGGCGTTAGGATCGAAGCCGAGGTGAGTCGTCAACTCAGTGATCATGGTTCTCTCCGTCGCCGTGTCGCCTGCGCGACCCCGTCGCCGCCGGATCGAGATCGCCCAGGCTCACCTCGTCGCGTCCCGATAATTAGCACTTGCTAGAACGCAGGGGGGAGTCGCATTTCGATGCGGCAAGCGCGGCACGAATACGCGCGTCACCAGCGCGTGCGCAATCGTCGCGTGCTGCCGCCGGGCCGGAGCCTTGCAAGGATCGGCCGTGGGTGGGAGAAATTGAGCGAGCTAGCACCCTCCAGGCGCTACGGGGCTATTCCTAGCCAACATCGAATGCCGGCGCCGCCGGAGCAGGAGGATCGGGCATCCGACCCTGTCGGGATCTGAATCAGGTCGCGAAGCTGCTTTCTCGACAGCGCCTTACGAAGATACGCGAGAGCGTCTGCGTCTTTGATGATCGCATTCAGGCCGACGATCGTTTCCGGCAAAAGCATTTCTTTGGTAAAGAACTGGTCGCGAAGACGGCTGGCGACGTCGCTTGAGACGCCGGCAAGTTCGGCGTAGCGCTGAACGGCGGCCGGGTCCGAATACATCCAATCGACGGATTTGCGATAGGCCCATACGAATTGGCCGACAACGTCCTTGTGTTTTTGCAGGAAGCCCGCGTTTGCGATCATCACGCTGACAGTCTTCTTGCGGATATTCGGCACGTCGTTCGCGCGCGCAACGACCCGAATAGCGTCCTGTCCGATCTCTTCAAGCCCGAACGGCGGAGCCGCCCAACCAACATCGATTTCGCCCGACTTGAGCTGCTGCAATGTCAGGGCCTCTCCTCCCGTCGGCGCCAGCTTGGCCTTGAGGCGGAATTGTTTTGTAAAATCGATCGCATCGAAATGGCTCGATGACCCGTTTCGCTCATAGGCGAGGGTTTTGCCGGCAATATCCTTGTAGCTTCGAACGGGCGAGGATTTGAGCACATACCAATAATTGACGCTGCCCGCCAAATTCGCCCCGATGATCCGAATTGGCGCGCCGCGCTCATACGCCTGCATCGCCGCCATGGCGCTGACACCCAGGCCGATGACGGCTGCGCCTGAGATCACACTTTGTCTGACCTCCTCCGCGTCAGCGACGTACTCGAAGTCGAGCACGATGCCGAATTTCTTGAAAATCCCGGCGTTCTGACCAAGTTCGGCCGCAGCTGTTTCCCAACGCGCCCCCTGAACGACGGCGACCTTCAGTTCATCCTCCGCGAATGCCTGAGGCATCGAGGCCAAGATGGCTGCAACGCCGAAGAGGGCGAAGCAGACCAGGCCCGCAATGCGGCTCATGCTCGGTTTTCTTCTGTTGTGCACGGTCTTCCTCGCAGGTATTGCTTGGTCGGCAAACTAGTACAATTGCCGCGAAGCAGGGTGGAATCTGGTCGAGATCGCTCCTGTGTGAGGTAGATCACATCACTCATGCCCCCGGCTTGATAGGAGCTTCGCAGCCGCCGGAGCGGAAGCGTCCGATCTCGTGGCTCGGCGGAATATGCGACGACGAAGCGGTGTTGCAAGTGGCGAGCGCCGCATATGGGATCCGCGTGCTCCGACAAGCCCACCACCCTCCAATCCCAGGAGAGCGCCATGACGGTTCTTTTGCCCCCGAACAGCCACGTGACCGCCGTCATTCCGTGTGTCGGCGGCGTCCTGCTCACCATCCCTTTGCAAGCTTGGCCGTCCGGGCGCCGCAGGATCTGACGTCGGCGTGGCGTGCCGCGCCACACTCATGAAGAAGGGCCGCGACCGCGGTTATTTCTCCCGCGATCCGGCGCGGACTGCGATTGCGTTGCGCCCCCCGACACAGGCCAGCCCCGCGCAGGCCCGGGGCTGTGTCACGCTCCGCTCGCAACCGGACGAATGATGAGGTTGTCGTTCACCGTCCGGACACCGGGCGTCGTCTCGATCGCGATACGTAAGGCCTGCTTCTCGGCCGGCGAGTCGACGATGCCCCACACGTCGGCCACGCCGTCGGCAACCGTCACATTGACCAGCATCGGCCGAATCCAGGGCTCGTCGGCGAGCCGTTTCATGATCGCCTCACGCAGCTCGGAATCGGCGACGGGGCGCGCGGCGATTTCCTTCCGCAGCGAAGCGAGCGCGTGCAGCAGGTTGGCTCGGCTCACAATGCCGACAAGCCGGCCGTCCTTGAGGATCGGCACACGCTTGATGCGGCTGCGTTCGAGGATTTCAGCGATTTCACTGACAGGCGTGTCGGGTGCGGCCGTGATCACCTCGCGGCTCATGACGTCGGCGACCTTGCGGCTATGTTCGCGCACATATTCGGTGGCGAGCCCCTCGCGGCCCATCAGAAGTTTGAGCCACCACGAGCGTTCGTGCCCCGTGCCGGTCTCGGCGCGCCGCAGGAGGTCGCCCTCGCTGACGATGCCGACCACATGGCCGCGCGTATCCACCACCGGCACGCCGCTGATCTGATGCTTGAGCAGGATTTCGGCCACGTCCTGCACGTTGCTTGCGGCCGACACGGTCACGACCTCCGTCGCCATGATGTCGGAGGCTTTCATGGGTGCGCTCCTCCCTGCCAGTTGTTGCGGCGCAGACGAATGCCGCGCTGCCAGGCAGTGTCGGAAGCGCGCCATGGCGGGGCATTGACCTGCCTCAACTTGCAGAGCCAGCGAAAAGAAACGGCGCGCGGATTGCCCCGCGCGCCGCCAAATCTCGGCTCATCGCCTCTCCCCGCCAGTGGAGAGAGGGTCGACGGTCAGTCGCGCATCTTCACATAACTGCCGGGCGCGTCCTCGATGACCGGGAAGTTCGGATTGGAGCCGGGTTGGCGAGCCGGCACCTCGCTGCGGTCAAAGTTCTTGATCCACTCGACCCAGAAAGGCCACCACGACCCTTTGGTCTCCTTCGCCTCCTTGAGCCACAGTTCGGGATCGTCATAGCCGTCGGGCTTGGGCCCGACCCAGTATTGGTACTTGCCGCCCGCCGGCGGATTGACGATGCCGGCGATGTGGCCGGAGCCCGCCAGCAGATAGTCGACCGGGCCGCCGAAGAACTTGCAGCCGATCAGAACCGACTTCGCCGGTGCGATGTGGTCTTCGCGGGTCGCGACGTTGCAGATCGGCACGGTCACCTTCTTGAGGTCGAGGCGGACGCCGTCGAGCTCCATCTCGCCCTTGCTCAGCCTGTTCTCGAGATAGCAGTTGCGGAGATAGTAGGAATGGTTCGCCGCCGGCATGCGCGTGGAGTTGGAGTTCCAGTAGAGCAGGTCGAACGGGAAGGGTTGCTCGCCCTTGAGGTAGTTCGAGATGATATAGGGCCAGACGAGGTCGTTCGAGCGCAGGAAGTTGAACACCGTCGCCATCTTCTTGCCTTCCAGATAGCCGAGCTCGGCCATCCGGCGCTCGATCGCTTCGACCTGCGCGGGCTCGGCGGTGAACAGCGTGAGGTCGCCGCCGTGCTCGAAGTCGACCTGCGCGGTGAACATGGTCGCCGACGTGATCTTGTCGAGCCCGCCCTTGTCGGCGAGATAAGCCATCATCACCGCCAGCATGGTGCCGCCGACGCAATAGCCGATCGTGTGCGCCTTCGGCTCGCCGGTGATTTCCACCACCTTGTTGAGCGCCTCGATCGGGCCCTGATGCATGTAGTCGGCGAAGGTCTTCGTCGAGAGGCGAGCGTCGGGATTGACCCAGGAAATGACGAACACCGTCACGCCCTGACTGACCACCCACTTGATGAACGACTTCTCCTCATTGAGGTCGAGAATGTAGAACTTGTTGATCCAGGGCGGCACGATCAGGAGCGGCGTCTTCAGCACGTTCTCGGTGGTCGGCGTGTACTGGATGAGCTGCATCAGCTCGTTCTGGTAGACAATCTTGCCGGGCGTGACCGCGATATTGCGGCCGACCTCGAACTGGCTGTGGTCCGACTGGCGAATGCGCAGTTCGCCGCCACCCGCCTCGATGTCCTCCGCGAGCATCTTCATGCCGCGCGCAAGGTTCTCGGCATTCGACGAGAGCGTCAGCCGCAGCAGCTCGGGGTTGGTGAACAGGAAGTTCGAAGGCGCAATCGCGTTGACGAGCTGCTTGACGTAAAAGTCCGCCTTGCGCTTGGTGTGGCTGTCGAGGCCCTTGGCCTCCGCCACGATGTGGTCGGCCCAGTGGCTGGTGACCAGATAGGCCTGCTTGAGGAAGTCGAAATACTGATTGGTCGACCACTCCGGATCGGCGAAGCGCCGGTCGCGTGGGTCGGCCTTGGCGACCGGCTCGACCTGCTGGCCCGCCATCCGGCGCACTGCGTTCGACCACAGATCGAGATAGGCCTTGCTCAGGTTGGTTTGCAGCTCGACCGTCCGCCGCGGGTCCGTCATCCAGTATTCCGCGACGCGACCCAAAGTCTTGGCGATATCGGCGATCTGCTCGTGCGGCTCCTTGACCTTGCCTTCGACGCGCGGCTTGAACCAGGCGGCCAACGCGCGTCCGCCTCTCTTCCACGACCTTGGCGACGTTCGTGGCGAATTTTTCGATATCGATCGGGGGCGGAGGCGGCGGAGGTTCAGCGGGCGCTTTGGATTTTTTCGCGGGCTTGGCGGCGACGGGCGCGGCGGCTCCGTTTCCTTCGATGCGCGCAGGGGCAGGCCCGGGAGTCTCGGTCGCTTGCGGGGCAGGAGATTGGTCGGGCGTTGAAGACGCGTCTTGTTTCATGTCCATGAGGGGGGGCTCCTTGCTTTGGACATATTACCCCGATAGGGCGAGGTTCAGCCAGTGTTAAACGGTCGTTGTCTTTTAAATGTTAGTCATCCGCCGCCATGTCTAGAACCGAACAGCCGCGCCGTCGAGAGTTCTCGTGGGCTTTGGTGACGTTGACGACCGCGGCCGTTCTCGCGGGCTGTTCGTCCGTCGGCTCGAGCATTCCACACGCAATCGGCGGCCTGCCGGAAGGGACGCCGGAGCGTTCGGCCGACCCCCCCGCCTTTCCCCAGGTCCATGATATGCCGCCCAAGCGGTCCGAGGCCGTCCTGAGCGCCGAGGAGCGAAAGAAGCTCCAGGCCGATCTTGCCGCCGCCAGGGACGGCGCGACGCGCCGCGCCGCCGAAGCCGACGCGAAGACCGACGACGGCAAGCCCAAGGCCCAGGCGAAGGCCACCAAGCCCAAGACCGAAACCAAGCCCGGCGAAAAGTTGGAGGCCGAAGCGCGCTGAATTGGTCGGAACTGACCGACCGGTCGGCGACACCTACCAAGGCCGCTTTACTGCTCCCCCAAACGTCGTAAGAACAGTGGCCCCGATTCGGGCGGCCAAGAACAGGCCGCCGCAACGAGAGCCTTGAGCGCCATGGAACAGTTTCACCGCATCCGCCGGCTGCCCCCTTACGTTTTCGAGCAAGTCAACCGCGCCAAGGCGGCCGCGCGCAATGCGGGGGCCGATATCATCGACCTGGGCATGGGCAATCCCGACCTGCCGGCGCCGGCCCATGTCGTCGAAAAGCTCAAGGAAACCGTGGGCAAGCCGCGGACGGATCGCTATTCCGCGTCCAAAGGGATCGCCGGACTGCGACGGGCGCAGGCCGCCTATTACGAGCGGCGCTTCGGGGTGAGGCTCAACCCCGAGACGCAGGTGGTCACGACGCTCGGCTCGAAAGAGGGCTTCGCCAACGTGGCCCAGGCGATCACCGCGCCGGGCGATGTGGTGCTGGTCCCCAACCCCAGCTATCCCATCCACGCTTTCGGCTTCCTGATGGCGGGCGGGGTGATCCGCTCGGTGCCGTCCGAGCCGACCCCTGCGCTTTTCGAGGCGCTCGAACGGGCGGTCGTCCATTCGATCCCGAAACCCACCGCGCTTGTCGTCTGCTATCCGGCCAACCCGACCGCCTGTGTGGTGGACCTCGATTTCTACAAGGACGTCATTGCCTTCGCCAAACGGCACGGACTCATTGTTCTGTCCGATCTTGCCTATGCCGAAGTCTATTTCGACGGCAATCCCCCGCCCTCGATCCTCCAGGTGCCCGGGGCCATGGACGTGGCGGTCGAGTTCACCTCGATGTCGAAGACATTCTCGATGCCCGGCTGGCGCATCGGCTTCGCCGTCGGCAACGAGCGAGTCATCGGCGCACTGGCGCGGGTCAAGTCGTACCTGGACTACGGCGCCTTCACCCCGGTGCAGGTGGCGGCGACGGCGGCTTTGAACGGGCCAGAGGACTGTATTCGCGAAATGCGTGAGACCTATCGGCGCCGGCGCGACGTGCTGGTCGAAGGCTTTGGGCGCGCCGGCTGGGAGATTCCTTCGCCGCGCGCCTCGATGTTCGCCTGGGCGCCGCTGCCCCCGGCTTTCCGGACCCTGGGCAGCATCGAGTTCGCCACGCTCCTCGTCGAGAAGGCTGAACTCGCCGTCTCCCCTGGCATCGGCTTCGGCGAGCACGGGGAAGGCTTTATGCGCATCGCGCTCGTCGAGAATGAGCAGCGCATCCGTCAGGCCGCGCGTAATTTGCGCCGCTTCCTCGAGACTGGCCCGGATAAGCTGCACAATGTCGTCCCGCTTGCTAAACTACGCTAAGTTGGCGCTACAAGCTCATTCGTTTTAAGGAAAACTCCCGCAGGGTCGTCAATGGCCGCCCCCCTGAAGATCGGCTTGGCAGGGCTCGGAACGGTGGGCGCCGCCGTCGCCCGTCTCCTTGAGCAGGAGGCAGAGATGATTGCGCTGCGCTGCGGCCGGGCGATCGAGGTCGCGGCGGTGATCGCGCGCTCCCGCACCAAGAAGCGCGATCTCGGCTCACGACCGTTGCGCTGGGCGGCCGACCCAATGGCGCTTGCGACCGATCCGGAAATCGACGTGTTCGTCGAATTGATGGGCGGGGAGGGAGACCCGGCGAAAGGCACAATCGAGGCGGCGCTGCGGGCCGGCAAATCGGTGGTGACGGCGAACAAGGCGCTGCTCGCACGGCACGGCGTGGAGCTTGCGGCGCTTGCGGAGGAAAGCGGCGCCGCCCTCGATTTCGAGGCGGCTGTGGGCGCGGCGATCCCCATCGTCAAAACGCTGCGCGAAGGACTTGCCGGCAACAAGTTGGATCGCGTTTACGGCATCCTCAACGGCACCTGCAACTACATCCTCACGCGGATGGAGCAGGAGGGGCTTGCTTTCGATCAATGCCTAAAAGACGCACAGCGGTTGGGTTATGCTGAAGCCGACCCCACATTCGACGTGGAAGGCTATGACACGGCGCAGAAGCTCTCCCTCCTTGCAAGCCTCGCTTTCGGCATCAAGGTCAACCCGGAAGCTGTTTTCGTGGAAGGAATTTCCTCCATTGCGCCGGAGGATCTGGAGGCCGCGGCCGAGCTCGGCTACCGGATCAAGCTGCTGGGGGTCGCGGTGCGCACCGAGGAAGGCATCGAGCAACGAGTCCATCCAACGATGGTCCGGCTCGGCACGCCGCTCGCCGAGGTCATGGGAGTGACCAATGCCGTTTCCATCGACGCCGAGGGCGTCGCCCCGATCACCCTGGTCGGCCCGGGGGCTGGCGGGGCGGCGACCGCTTCCGCCGTCGTCGCAGACCTGGGCGACATCGCCCGGGGCGTGCGGACGCGGCCGTTTGGCCGCCCGACCGCGTCGCTCGGCACGATCAGCCGCGCGCCCATGCAACGCCACGAGGGCGGCTACTATATACGCTTGCTCGCAGTCGACCGGCCGGGAACGTTCGCCACCATTGCCCGTCATCTTGCTGACGAACAGATTTCGCTGGAATCGATCGTTCAGCGGCGGCGCCATACCGAGCCGCATGGCGGCGACGACCCGAAAAGTCCTCATTCGCCAGCGCCCGTTATTCTCGTCACCTACGCGACGACTGAAGATGCCGTTCATAAGGCCTTGCGCGAAATCAAAAATCGTGGCGTGATTGCAGGCCGACCGCAAGTGATCCGAATCGAGAAGAACTAAAAACGAGGCCGACCTCATGATAGGCGGCCCGAGGGAAGGAAACAGCACAGTGGGCACAGGCGAGCTTGCTCGGGAACAGCATACGACACCTGCTGTCGCCCAACGCGAGGCGATGGACCGCGTCGTATCCATCGAAATCGTGCGGGTTACCGAGCGAACTGCGGTGGCGGCCGCCCAGTGGCGCGGCCGCGGCAATGAAAGGGCGGCCGACCAGGCGGCGGTCGAAGCCATGTGGCGAGAGCTCAGCCGGCTTCCCTTCGCCGGCCGCGTGGTCATCGGGGAGGGCGAGCCCGACGAAGCGCCGATGCTGTTCGTCGGGGAGCAGATCGGCGCACGCAAAGGGCCAAGGGTTGACATCGCGGTCGCGCCGCTCGAAGGCAAGACGTTGTGCGCCAAGGCGCTGCCTGGCGCGATCACGGCCATGGCGATGAGCGAAGGCGGGGCTCTCCTCAACGTGCCCGACGTCTACATGGAGAAGATCGCGATCGGCCCCGGCTACCCGCCTGGCATTGTCGATCTCGACGCCAAGCCCGAGCACAACGTCCACGCGCTCGCGATGGCGAAGGGAGTGAAACCGCACGAGATCACGGCCCTCATTCTCGATCGCCCGCGCCACGCCGATCTGATTGCGGCCGTGCGACGGACCGGGGCGTCGGTGCAGCTGATCAGCGACGGCGACGTCGCCGGTGTGATCCATACCGCCGATCCGGAGACCACCGGCGTCGACATCTATCTCGGCATTGGCGGAGCGCCGGAAGGCGTGCTTGCCGCCGCGGCGCTGCGCTGCATCGGCGGCCAGTTCCAGGGACGGCTAGTTTTCGACAGCGACTCCAAGCGCGCGCCGACGCGAAAGTTCGGCGTGCGCGACCCAAGGAAGAAATACACGATCGAGGATCTGGTGCAGGGGGATTGCGTGTTCGCCGCGACCGGCGTCGTCAGCGGCTCGCTGCTGCGCGGCGTGCGCTTCCGTCCCGGCGCGATCGAGACGGAAACCGTGGTGATGCGCTCGACCACCGGCACGATCCGTTGGATCCGCGCTGAGCATCGCCAGGTCGAGAAGTTCCAGATGGATTAGGGCGTACCAAGACGCTCGCCGCATGCTTTCGCGCTGCATCCTCTGCAATCGCATACGTCTCAGCTCCAATGGCACGCAAAGGCGAAGTCAAGGTATTGGCGCGCATCACGGCACTGGAGGTATTGATACAGCGCCTTCTTTACGTCGCCTTCGAACGAAACGCGGACGAGCTTTGAGCTTATCGCGAACGAGTACTCTCTGAGTACACGGAAGCAGCCATCAAGGGTGTCGACCCAGCGATGTCGGATCTTTTGACGCAAGAGTTGACCGAGGAACTCGATCGGATTTTGTCTACACTGATTGAAAGAGCCGAGACAGGCCAGGCCATCCGGGGCACACGTCGCACCTCGTAAATTTCGTCTCATCCGCGCAAGCGATCGACTTCGCAAAGCCCTTGCTGTCGCGACGCATGACGAACAGGATGAATCGGACGGCCGGCGGACAAGGCCGGACATGACGAATCGGAAGATTGATGAAAGACTTCGCTGCGTGCCGACGAGAGGCTCTGCGATAGAAGCGTTCCATTGTCCAGCATGTTCGATTGCGTGTTGCAGGCGCAAGCCCGCCCCTTTCTCGGCGTCGAGCATTCGGCGACGGGCCGCGCGTGGCGCGACCGCCTTGATGAGCGCGGAACGCAGCGCGCGCTCGCGATCGTCCAGCGCTGCGGCACGCCGGAATTGCTCGCGCGCATTCTCGCCGGGCGCAATGTCGAACCCGACGCGGTCGAAGCGTACCTCGATCCGGCGATCCGCCGGCTGATGCCCGACCCGCATGTCCTGACCGCGATGGAAGCCGCGGCGGCGCGCCTCGCCGACGCGGCCGAGCGCTCTGAATGCGTTGCCGTCTTCGGCGACTACGACGTCGACGGCGCAACGGCGAGCGCGCTGGTCGCGCTGTTCCTGCGCCGCGCCGGGGTCGATCCCATCGTCTACATTCCCGACCGGCTGTTCGAGGGCTACGGGCCGAATGTCGAGGCGGTGCGCGCGCTGGCCGAACGGGGCGCGCGCTTGATCGTCACCGTCGACTGCGGCACGACCAGCGTCGAGCCGCTCGCCGAGGCCAAGCTACTCGGCGTGGATGTGATCGTCGTCGATCATCACCTCGCCGACGAAACGCTGCCGCCCGCAATCGCTGTGGTAAATCCCAACCGGCTCGATGATCTGTCCGGCCTCGGCCAGCTCGCCGCCGTCGGTCTCGCGCTGATGACCGTGGTCGCGACCAACCGCGAGCTGCGCCGGCGCGGCTTTTGGACGGCGTCGCGGCCCGAGCCGGATCTGCTCGAATATCTCGATCTCGTCGCGCTCGGCACGGTTGCCGACATGGCGCCGCTCACCGGCCTCAACCGCGCCTTTGTCCGCAAGGGCCTGATCGCCATGCGCCGCCGCGAACGGGTCGGCCTGACCGCGCTGATGGACATCGCGCGCCTGTCCGGTCCGCCTGAGCCGTGGCATCTCGGCTTCCTGCTTGGTCCGCGCATCAATGCGGGCGGGCGCATCGGCCGGGCAGATCTCGGCGCACGCCTCCTGATGCTCGACGATGCCGTCGAGGCGGGCAGGATCGCGGCCGAGCTCGACCGGCTCAACCGCGAGCGGCAGGCGATCGAGCAGGCGACCGTCGCCGAGGCCGAGGCCGAGGCGATGGCGGCGCTCGGAATCGAGGAGAAGGGCGCGGTCATCGTCACTGCCGCGCCGAACTGGCACCCCGGCGTGGTCGGACTTGTCGCCGCGCGGCTGAAGGAGCGGTTCGGCCGCCCGGCCTTCGCGATCGCGCTCGAACCGGGCGACCGAGGCACCGGTTCGGGACGCTCGATTACGGGCGTCGATCTCGGCCGGGCCGTCAAGCGTGCGGTCGCCGAAGGACTGCTCATCAAGGGAGGCGGGCACGCGATGGCGGCGGGCGTCACCCTGCGCGAGAGCGCGCTCGCCCCGTTTCGCGGCTTTCTGGAAGAGACGCTTGCCGCCGCGGTCGAGGCCGCGCGGCGTGAGTCCGCGCTCCTCATCGACGGCGCAATTGCCGCGACCGCCGTGACTCCGGAACTGTGTCACATGATCGCGCGCGCAGGACCCTATGGCGCGGGCAATCCGGAACCGATCCTGGCGCTGCCCGCGCACAGGCTGATCTACGCCGAAGAAGTGGGTCAGGCCCATATGCGCACGCGGCTCAAGGCAGGCGACGGCGCGACCGTGGAAGCGATCGCTTTCCGCGCAGCGGGACAGGCGCTCGGGCGCGCGCTGATCGAAAACCGCGGGTGCAACGTGCACGCCGCGGGTTGCCTGGCGCTCGATCGCTGGCAGGGAGCCGAGCGCGTGCAATTCCGGCTCAGCGACATTGCGAGCGCGGAGCCGATGACCGTACGTTGACGGTGCGACTCCAATGATGACTGAACAGCAAGTTGCGGAGCAATACCGGCACGGCACGCTCGAACGGGCGATCCTCGACGCCGTGACCGCAAGCGGCGGGGATGTCGAACGGCTCACGCGTCGCGATCTCAGCAACGCCGACGAATTTCATCTCGGCTCGCACGCGGCGACGGTCGGGTTGGCGAACGATCTGTGCCTCGCGAGCGGCATGCACGTGATTGATGTCGGCGCGGGCATTGGCGGACCCGCCCGGCATTTCGCCGATGTGTATGGCTGCCGCGTTGTCGGCATCGACCTAAGTGATGAGTATGTGCAGGTCGCAAACGCGCTCACCCGGCGCTGCGAACTCGCGGACCGGGTCTCGTTCCGGAAGGCAAGCGCGCTCGCCATCCCGTTCGAAAACGCAAGTTTCGACCGCGCCACGCTGATCCATGTCGGCATGAATATCGCGGACAAGGCGAAAGCCTTCGCCGAAACGCGTCGCGTGCTGAAACCGGGCGGCTTGTTCGGCATCTACGATGTCATGCTCACAAGCGCGATCGCTTATCCCATGCCGTGGGCGACCACCGCTGCGACGAGCTTCCTCGAAACGCCCCCCGCTTACCGAGATTTGCTCATCGAGGCCGGCTTTGCGATCGAGAAGGAACGCGATTGGCGCGATACGGCCCTCCAACTCGGGCGCAAGATGCGCGAGAGGACGGCGCGGCACGGCGCGCCTCCCCTCGGCTTGCATATTTTGATGGGGCCTTCGACACCGCAGCGGGTCGCGAATGTGGTTAGCGCGCTCGAAGATAGCGTGATCGCGCCAATCGAGATTATTGCGCGGTTGCCGGATTAGTCGCGGAGAGAAAGCGCCCCGTTGTCAGACGGGTCTAAGCTTTCAACTCCTCCGGCACCTTGCCGCCGTTCTCGGCGAGCTTCTGCATCACCTGCTTATGCAGCCACACATTCATCGAAGCCGAGTCGTTCATGTCGCCGGAGTAGTGCAGCTCCTTGGCGAGTTCCTTGCGGGCGGAGAGGCTGCTGTCGAGATCGAGCAGCTTCATCAGATCGACAATCGAACGCCGCCAGTCGAGCTTCTCTTTGTTCTCGGCGGCAAGCTTGGTGAGGATCGCCGCCACGTCGACTTGCGGCGTCGCGCTGGCTGGCGCGGAAGCCGGCGAGGGAGAGGACAGGGTGCCCGAAGCGGGCGCTGCAGGTGCCGCGCTCGCGCGGCCGAAGATCGACGACATGATCTTGCCGAAAATACTCATGGGATGCTCCTCGTCTATGTGAAACGCCGAACGCAATATGTTCACGGGGCGGTGCGATACCGTTCGCCCCGTCGTATCAATTCACAGAGCTCAGCTTGGTTCTGCTAAAGCTGCGCCGCGTTGAACGTGTCGCAACTTGCGACATCGCCGGATTTCAGCCCGGTGCTGAACCAGCGCATGCGCTGCTGCGACGAGCCATGCGTAAACGCGTCGGGCACCACATAGCCTTGCGACCGCCGCTGCAGCCGATCGTCGCCGATCGCGGAGGCCGTTTGCAACGCCGCTTCGACGTCGCCAGGATCGAGGAATTTCCACCGTTGTTGCGAACGGTTTGCCCACACGCCGGCGAAGCAGTCCGCTTGCAGCTCGGCCATCACCTGCAGACGGTTCGCATCCGCCCGGTCCAGCCCCTGCTGCATCCGTTGCAGTCGCGGCAAAATACCGAGCAGAATTCTGCACGTGGTGTCCGACTTCATGGGCGATCACGTAGGCCTGGGAGAATTGGCACGCCTTGCCGGGATCGCAGGCGCCGAACCGCCGCTGCAGATCCTCGAAGAAGGCGGTGTCGAGATAGACCTGACGGTCGTTCGGGCAATAGAACGGCCCCATGGCGGCTTGGGCGAACCCGCAAGCCGAGGAGGTTGCGCCCGAGAACATCACCAGCATCGGCGGCTGATAGCGGGAGTTCGCTTGCGCGAACAATTCCTTCCACTGAACCTCCGTGCTGCCGAGCACCGCGGCGACGAATTCCTTCATCTCGTCAGAGGGCGCCTTCCCCGGCCGCGCTGTGTCGGAATAGGAGGGAGGCTGCGATTGCTGGCCGCCGGTCAAGATCTCGGCCCCGCCGATTAGGAGGCGGGGATCGATTCCGAACGCCCAGGCGACCAGGGCGAGCACGACCAGCGTGCCGATCCCGATGCCGCCGCCGCGGCGGATACGCGCGCCACGGCGATCTTCGATGTTCTCGCTGCGCGGCAGTTCATCAATACGCATGATCAACTCCCTGTCGCGTTCCGGAATGAGTCAGCGCTACGTTCCGACAAGCGCTCCTGGTCACCGCATCTGGTCGAGTTCGGCGGCCGTGGGAAGCCGGCCGCGCGGCGTGAGCCGGTCGACCAAGTCGGGCAGGACCTGCGACAATTGCCGGACGAGTTCCTCCTCCGACATGCCAGATCGTTCCGCCAAGGTCTTAAGAATGTTCGGGCCGAGCGCATTTCCCAACTGCCCGGGCGAGACCGGTTCGTTGGGGCCTGAGCGGATCCAGGAATTGGCCGCGTTTCCCTGACCCGCCTGCCGGAAGCGATCGAGCAGGCCGCCCAAGCCGTCCAGCAGGCCGCCGCCTTCATCGGCGGGCACGCGCGGCCGCGGGTCTTGCGGGACGGGCGGTGCTTCCCGACCGCCGCCCCTGAACAATGCGCCGGAAGCCAGCAAGGCGAGCAGAGCCAGCATCAGCGGCTTGGAGACCTTGCCGCCGGGGACCGCATTACCCAGCACGTCATCGAGAAATCCCATCGTTTGCTCCCTTGGAATGTTGGCGAGGGGAACCGGGGCTCTTGCCGGCCCCTAGATCGAGCGTTTTCCGCTCAAGGCGTGATAAATCCACAGCACCACGACCGAGCCGATGATCGCGACGATCATGCTGTAGAGATTGACGCCGGTGACGCCCGATCCGCCGAACGCGCTGAAGATCAAGCCCCCGACAATCGCGCCCACGATCCCGAGCGCCAGATTGAGCCACAGGCCCTTGCCTTCCCGGTCCACGATCTTGCTTCCGATATAGCCGGCAATCAGGCCGAGAATGATCCAGGCGATAATGGACATGCACGACTCCTTTGTCCGAAACGATGTAAAGAACCGCGCTACGCTGAATTCCGTTCCTCTAAATCGTTCATGGGCGGCAGTTTTGAAGATCCGTTAGCCCCGGAAGCGCGAATAAAATTTGCGGTCATCACGATGAGCGGGGCATCGATTAGTAATACTTATCTCGCTCTTGCAACGAGCTAAACCATTTTCGGGTCGAAGGCGCGTGGCCATCCGGCGTTCGGGGACTGCTCTCGCCGATGAAACGTCTGGCCAGACCCACGGCGAGCCAAACCAGCGGCGCGCCCAGCGAGGCGAACGCCACCTTGACGAGATATTGACCGAGCAGGGCCGGGACGAGGGGAAATGCCCCGTAAAAGGCGATTGCTATGAAGACGGCCGTGTCGAACAATTGGCCGACCAGCATCCCGACAAAGGCACGGAGCGCGAGAGGGGCCTTTCCGCCCGTGAGTTCGCGCATTTTAAGAAAGCCCCACAGGTCGAAATACTGGCTGACGAGATAGGCGAACCAGCCGGCAAGCCAGATCCGCCACGACGAGCCGAGCACCGCTTCGAACGCTGCCTGCTGCGTCCATGCGGCGGCGGGCGGAAGCGCGATCGTCAAATTGAAGTAGAGCGCAGAGATCGCCATCCCGAGCATGCCGAGATTGATTACCAGCCGGGAAAGCGCTGCGCCGTAGAGTTCGGCAATCGTGTCGAGCACCACGAAGGTGAGCATGTAGCTGACGACGGTTGCGCTTGCCGACAGGCCGAACGGCAGCGCGAACAATTTCGACCCGGCGACGGTGCTCGTGACCAGGAGCGAACCGTGCAGCGTCAGCAGGACCAGTATGAGCCGTGTTCTGCGCTCCATCGCTGCGATCAGTCCTGCTCGAACGCTTGCCGCCCCGCCGAGGGAAGCGCTGACCCTAATCACGTGTATGTTACAGTTGTTCTATTAATAGTTGCAAGGAAATCGCGAAAATGGGATTCTTCCTCTTGTCGAGGTTCAGGGGCGACGGCCATGTCACAGATCGATCGGCTCAGGGACTTTCTCAGAGCGGCAAGAGGATGCTCGCAGGAGCAAGTCATCATCGAATTCCTCGAAACGGTCGTGTCCCTCGACCCGAGTTCCGAACAAGGCTCGGTTCTGATCAAACATCCCGACCGGAATGCGCTGATCCTCTTCAACGCCAATGAGTTCCTGTTCGAGAAAAAGCTGCTCGACCCAAATCCTGCGGCGAAATGGCCGTCCGAACTCGGACTGCACGGCACCATCGCCGGCCTGTGCTACCGCACGAAGTCGACGAAGAGATTCTGTCGCGGGGACGGGGCGTGCGGAAATGATTTCTTCGGCAGCAGCCCCATCCAGAACATGGTCTGCATTCCCATCATGACGGGCGGGGAATGGCCGTTCGGAGTCGTTTGTTTCCACAATAACGATCCCAAGAAGATCTTCTCTGACGCCGAGGTGGCCGACCTCGAATCATGCGTCGATGTGCTTGCGGTCGCGCTCCACAATCCGTTGCCCGAACTCAATCTCGAGAAGAACGTGTTCATCGTCCACGGGCGCGATGACGCCTCGCTCAACCAGCTTCAGCTGCTTCTATTGAAGTATCAAGTGACGCCGCGGGTGCTGAAGAACAAGAACAAGGGCGCGCGGTCGATCCTCGATGAACTGGAAGGCCTCATTCGCGTCTGCAAGGCCGGTTTCATCCTCGCGACGCCCGACGACGAAGGGCATTTGCGGGGAAGCAACGATCCGCTCGCAGAGCGCGCCAGAGAGAACGTGATTTTCGAGACCGGACTCCTGTTCGCCAAGTTCCGCGAGTTCGAACGCGTTGCGGTTCTGCTCAAACGGCCGTTGAAACTGCCGTCCGACCTGGATGGCGTTATCTACGAAGCTTTCGACGACGTCGGGGATCTAGAACTCGCCATCAAAGAAAAGCTGTCGACGTGGGGCCTGGTGGCGCCGGGTTGAACGGTTCGCCGATTCTCCGGACACGCCGGAAGCGTTCACGAGCCCTGGCGCAGCCGCGCCAATAGTTTCAGTCCGGGATAACCATCCGGCTGTATGCCCGCCTTGCGCTGGAAGTCGGCGATCGCGCGGGTCGTGTCGGCGCCGATCCGCCCGTCTGCCCCGCCGGTGTCGAAGCCGAGCGAGGTCAGCCGCCGCTGGATCTCCTGCAGTTCGGCGAGCGTCGGGGTGCGTTCGCCACCCGGGAAATTCTGCACCAAGGGGCCCTCGCCGCGAATGCGGTCGGAGAGAAGAACGATGGCGAGCGCGTAGGAAAACGCCGGGTTGAACGAATGGACGGCGGCAAAGTTGCGTCCGAGCAGGAATGCGGGTCCCCCCGCCACCGGCACGGCGAGGCGGGCCTGGTCGGCTGGCCGCGGGAAAGGCTCGCCGTCCGCCCGCTTGACCCCGAGTTCGTTCCATTTCGCATAGCTGCGGTACGTCCGGCGATCGCCGCGGCCTTTAAGGCCGGCCGGCAGCTTCACCTCGTAGCCCCATTTCTCGCCGTGGCGGTAATGTCCGCGCGCAACCAGATAGCGCGCAACGCCGGCCATCGCGTCGTCAGGCTTGCCGAACGGGGAGATGCGGCCGTCGCCGTCATAGTCGACGCCGATATTGAGCCACACCTCCGGCATCCATTGCGTGTGGCCCATCGCGCCCGCCCACGAGCCGACCATTTCCTCCGGGTCGCCCCAGCCGCGCTGAACGATGACGAGCGCATTGAGCAGCTCCTGCTCCCAGTAGGCGCGGCGGCGCGGCTCGCCCCAGGCGAGCGCGGCCAGCGCCGGGATCACCGGGCGCATGTATTTGCGGTTCTCCATCACCTCGCCGTAGCTCGAACTCGATCCCCCAGATGGCGACCAGAAGGTTCCGGTCGACCCCGTAGTCGCGTTCGAGACGATCGAGCAGCGCAGCATATTCCCTCACCCGTTCCCGGCCCGTGGTGATGCGCCAGTCGGAGACGCGGCGATTGAGATATTGCCAGAGCTGCTCCTGAAACTCCGGCTGTGCGCGTTTGAGGGCGTAGACCGAGGTGTCCGGCTTGATCGCCATCACGCGGTCATAGGTCTCCCCCGACACCCCGCGTCGGAGCGCGCGCGGCCGGAACGCGGCCCGCCACTGCTCGAACGACTGCGCAGCCTGCGCCGCGGATGAAATGACAAGCGCGGCGAGGCCGCCGGCGAGACCGCATAGAACCTCGCGTCGGGCGAAGGGCAAAGAACGCTCGTCTGTCGTCACGCTGTCCTCACCCGTCCTCGATGCCGACTCAGGAGACGCCGCAGGTTACCACGACTGAGATAAGGATTCTCACGACCAACCCCTGCCGTGGCTTAACTCTTCGCCCCGTCCTGCTGCGAGATGGTGGAAAAGGGGTGCGGCACAATCGTGGCGCGAGGACGCATCGATTGGGGGACGCCATGCATGACATCCACAGCGCGCCCATAGCGGAGCGCATCGCGTGGCTGTTCGACCTCGCCCGTCGCCATGGGGAGACTTTTCGCAGTCCGGAAGCCTGGCTCGCGCGCGAGCGCTATCTGGCCGAGCACCCCACCGCGATCGCGGTGTTGAAGTGCATGGACGGACGCATCAACATTCCGGTGGCGACCAACACGCCGACCGGAATTCTCATGCCCTTCCGCAATCTCGGCGGCATGTTCGATCTCGGGTGGCCGCATCTTGGCGAGGTGCTGGCCCATCATGTTCTGCGCGAGACGAGCGCCGGCCGTCGCGTGCTTTTCCTCATTACCTATCATTGGTCGAAGGGCGATCCGCGGCGCGGTTGCGCCGGTTTCCGGTTCGACACCGCGGCGGCCATCGCCCATACGCGCGAGATTCGCCGGCAGGTCGAGCACATCTTCGGCAGCGATCACGGAACGGTCTATCCGCTGGTGTGCGGATTCGAAACCGACGAGGATGCCTTGGTGATCCACGGGAGCGACGGCGCCGTTCTGGATCTTGCGAGCTTTTGCGCTTCCGACGCGGCAACGCTCGAACCCCGCCTCGCGGCGCTGCTGCCCGACATGCCGGCTCAGATGCGCGCCGACCTGCTGCCGCTGCTGCGGGGCAATCTGGAGCGCATCGCGCAAGTGCGCGAACAGGCGCGGCGGCACGAACGCACGCTCGATGTCGAACACCGCGAATGGATGATCTGCCTCGGACGCGGCTTCGATTTCCTTCACACGCCGAACCAGGCCCTCATCATCGGCCCCTACAGCCCGGACCTCGCCGACCCGCTTCGCAAAGCGGCGGCGATCATTGCGGACAATATGATGGCCGGTCGCATTCCGGATGACGGCTTTCTGTTGTTGGCCTCAGTTCCCTATGACGAGATCGGCGTGGACCGCGCGCGGGCCGAATTGAAATCGCGCTTTCTGTCATGCTTCGCGGCCGGCGTGCTGCGCGATGAATTCGGCGCGCTCGCCGAAAAGATGACCAAGCGCACCGCCGTGCTCGACTGGCATTCGCGCAGACTCGAACTGATTGAGGATTGAGGTTCGGAGTCAGAAGCGCGTCACGATGTCGGCGAGGGCGGGGCGGGCGCGGTCTTCCGGCTGATGTGCGATGCGGCCGATATGGACAAAGCCTGCAATCTTCTCGTGCGGAGCAAGGCCGAAGGCCGCCAGCACGGTGCGATCATAGGCGTACCATTCCGTGATCCAGGTTCCCGCAAAACCGAGCGCATAGGCCGCGGTCAGCAGGTTCATGGCCGCCGCGCCGGCCGAGAGCACCTGCTCCCATTCCGGGATTTTCACATGGGGCGCAGCGCGGCTCACCACCGCGATCACGAGAGGGGCGCGCGCCAACCGGCTCTTCTCGTCCGCGATCTGGTCCGCCGTTGCGTCGGCGTATTTCGCGGCGAAGGCCGCTGCGATCACCTCGCCGGCTTTGAGCCGGGCGTCGCCGGCAAAGACAATGAAACGCCAGGGCGCGAGTTTGCCATGATCAGGCACGCGGGAGGCGATGGTGAGCAGGAAGTCGATTTCGGCCTCGCTAGGAGCGGGTCCGAAGAGCTCGTTGGGCTTGACCGATCGGCGTGTTTTCAGCAATTCGAGCGCGTCGGGCATGAAGTGTGCTCACTCTCCCATGGATCGCCGAACCTCCGCGGGTCCAGCGGGTTCGGCATGAAATTGCCCCAAATTCGGGGGTAGAAACCAGCCCATGATCAAGGGGTCGGGCGGCTCGATCGGGACAGGGCCGAACGTCGGCGCGACGGCGCTGGCGCTATCTCTGTTTTTATGCACACCGGCGGCGGCGGAGGAGTACTCGATCGTCGGTGCGATGCAGCGTTTCGTCAGCTTTTTGCCCTTCAGCAGCGTTCTTGCTCCCAAGCCGGCGCCTGCCACGAACGTAAACCTTGCTCCGGCAAGCGGCGGCGTCCGTCCGGGCGGGCAGTCGTTCATGCCGCCTCCTCCCATCCCGCCGGCTTCGATCCCGACCGGTCCCGGGTCGCTTTCGTCGGCGCCTCCCACGGGCGCTCCCGCGGCGGCTCCTCCAGCGCCGCCGCAATACCAGGCTCCTGCGGTCGCCGCGCTGCCTCCGTCACCCAGTCAGGTCGCGCTCGGCTTGAGCGCTCGCTATGGCCGCGACTCGACGCAGGCCATCAATGGCGGCATCGTGTGGCGCATCTACCCGGTCAAGCCGGACGTGACCGGCGTGTTCCGGCCCGTGCGCGAGGAGCGCAATCCTTCTCCGCTGTTGATGCTGCCACCGGGCGACTATGTCGTGCATGCGAGCTTCGGTCTCGCGAGCCAGGCCAAGACCGTTAAACTCCGCACCGAGTCGACGCGCGAGGTTTTCGAGCTTCCGGCTGGCGGGATTCGCATCGAAGGCAAGGTTGGGGATGTGCCGATCCCCGCCGGTCAGATTTCTTTCGATATTTTTTACGGCAGCCAGTTCGAGCCGGGTGAAAAGGCCCAGCTGGCCCAGGGCGTGATGACCGGCGATATCGTCGTCGTGCCGGAAGGCACCTATCACATCGTCTCCAACTACGGCGACAGCAACGCGGTGGTGCGCTCGGACATTCGCGTGCAGGTCGGCAAGCTCACCGACATCACGGTGACCCATCGCGCGGCGGTGATCATGTTCAAGCTTGTCGGGGAACCCGGCCGCGAGGCGCTCGCGAATACCGCCTGGACGGTGCTGACGCCGGGCGGCGACGTCGTCAAGGAATTGATCGGCGCGTTTCCCAAGGTCGTGTTGGCGGAAGGCGACTATCGAGTCATCGCGCGCAACGAGGGCAAGACTTTCGAGCGCGATTTCAGGGTGAACACCGGTGTGGACGGCGAGGTCGAACTCCTGACGCGGTGACGCGCGGGCATGATCCATTTCCAGTCCGCCGAAACTCCTTTATGAGAAGGCGCGGATATCGTTCGCCGCGCGGCGTGCGCGCCATTATCGATCGAATTGGGCGTCCGATGATCGATTTTCTCCTGCTCGCGACCCGTCTTGTCGTTTCCCTGATTGTCGTCGTGACGCCGGTGACCCTTCCCGCGAATGCGGCCGACCGTGCAGCGGGCGAGCGGATCGCGGCGCGCTGGTGCGCCTCCTGTCACGCCCTGGGGCGCAGCCAGCCCAAGGCGCGGACCGAAGCGGCCTCTTTCGCGGAGATCGCACGCATTCCCGAATTCAATGAGCGGCTGCTCGCCTTCTTCCTGCTCGATCCGCATCCGAAAATGCCGGACATGAGCTTGACCCGCGCCGAAGCGGCGGACCTCGCTGTCTATATTCGTTCGCTGCGGGAATAGGCAGGCAAGCATTCAGCGCGGCGGCTGTCGCTCTTTAAACGTCCGCCCGGTGTGGGCTGCGGTCCATAAATCCTTGTCTGGTTCTGTTGCAAGCCCGGCGGGCTTGCGCCCGTAGAAACGTCTTTGCCGACGGTCGAGCGACATCGCGGGCATCTTTTCTCGCTTATGTGATCTCTCTCACTGGCGAACCCCGACGCCTGCGCCTAACCGGATGGGCTGTCGCAGGCGGCACAAGTGCTGCAACAGATCGTCGGCGGCGCGGCGGCGTTCACGCCGCCCGCACCCGGTCGCGTCGCAAGTCCGGCGCGACCGCTTCCTCCGCGAGCGCGGCAAGCGCTGCGTCCAACGCGAGCACCGTCTGCTTCTCGCTGCCGAGCCTGCGGATCGACGCCGCGCGCTCGGCCGCCTCCTTCTTGCCGACGACGAGCAAGGCGGGGACCTTGGCGAGCGAGTGCTCGCGCACCTTGTAATTGATCTTCTCGTTGCGCAGGTCGGTCTCGACCCGCAGCCCCGCGCGGCGGCACAGCTCGGCGACCTCCCGCGCGTACTCGTCGTTGTCGGAGGTGATCGGACACACGACCGCCTGCACCGGGGCGAGCCAGAGCGGGAAATGCCCGGTATGGTGCTCGATGAGAATGCCGAGGAAGCGCTCGAGCGAGCCGAAAATCGCGCGGTGGATCATGACCGGCGTTTTCTTGGAACCGTCCGCATCGATGTAGAACGCGCCGAACCGGCCGGGCAGGTTGAAGTCGACCTGCGTCGTGCCGCACTGCCAGTCGCGCCCGATCGCGTCGCGCAGCACGTATTCGAATTTCGGCCCGTAGAACGCGCCTTCGCCGGGATTGACCCCGGTCTTAATGCGTCCGCCCGACTGCGCGGCGATGCGTTCGAGCACGACCGCCATCGCGGCTTCCGCGCGGTCCCATAGATCGTCGGAGCCGACCCGCTTGTCGGGCCGGGTGGAGAGCTTCACGACGATGTCCTCGAAGCCGAAATCGGCATAGATCGACAGGATCAGGTCGTTGATCTTCATGCACTCCTCGGCGATCTGCTCCTCGGTGCAGAAGATGTGGGCGTCGTCCTGGGTGAAGGCGCGCACGCGCATCAGCCCGTGCAGCGCGCCCGATGGCTCGTAGCGGTGCACCGCGCCGAACTCGGCGACGCGGTAGGGCAGCTCGCGATAGCTGCGCAGGCCGTGCTTGAAAATCTGGATGTGGCCGGGGCAGTTCATCGGCTTGATCGCGAACCAGCGCTTGTCCTCGGCCTCGGCGAGATCGCCGGCGGCGCGCGCGGCGAACATGCTCTCGCGATACCAATCCCAGTGGCCGGAGATCTCCCACAGCTCCTTGTCCAGCAGCTGCGGCGCGTTCACCTCCATATAGCCGACCGCGTTCTGCCGCCTCCGCATGTAGCCGATCAGTTGCTGGAACAGCGTCCAGCCCTTCGGGTGCCAGAACACGACGCCGGGGCCTTCCTCCTGGAAATGGAACAGGTTCATCTCGCGCCCGAGTTTTCTATGGTCGCGCTTCTCCGCTTCCTCGATCTGCTTGAGGTAAGCGGCGAGGTCTTCCGGCTTCGCCCACGCGGTGCCGTAGATGCGGGTGAGCATCGGGTTGCGATGGTCGCCGCGCCAATACGCGCCCGCGACCTTCATCAGCTTGAAGGCGTTGCCGACCTTTCCGGTCGAGGTCATGTGCGGGCCGCGGCAGAGGTCGAACCACTCGCCCTGCTTATAAATCTTGATCGGCTCGCCCGCGGGAATAGCGTCGACCAGCTCGACCTTGAACAGTTCGCCTTTGTCGCGGAAGACGTTCTTCGCCTCGTCGCGCGACCACACTTCCTTGGTGAAGAGTCTGTCGCGCGCGACGATCTCGCGCATCTTCTTCTCGATCGCGTCGAAATCGTCGGGCGTGAACGGCTCGTTGCGGAAGAAGTCGTAATAGAACCCGTTCTCGATCACCGGCCCGATGGTGACCTGCGTGCCCGGCCACAGGCTCTGCACCGCCTCCGCCATCACGTGGGCGGCGTCGTGCCGGATCATGTCAAGCGCGCGCGGATCGTCGCGCGAGATGAACTCGATCGCGGCGTCGCGCGCGATCGGATCGGCGAGATCGGCGAGATCGCCGTCGACGACCATCGCCACCGAGCGTTTCGCCAGCGACGGCGAAATCTGCTTGGCGATGTCGAGGCCGGTGATGTTGTCGGGGAACTCCCGACGCGCGCCGTCGGGAAAGGTCACTGCGACCATGCGGGCTCCTGTTGCTCACTCGCTGCCTACGAACGCAGGTAAGCGGATTCATCCGGGGCGACAGGGATATAGCAGGGCGGGGCGGGTGCGCAAGGCGGGGGGCGGGGATGAGGCGCAAGGCGGCACGGTCCGGCACATTACTGTTCGCTTCTCCCCAGCGGGGAGAGGTCGGCGAGCATCGCGTTGAGCGATGCAGCCGGGTGAGGGGGCTGTCGAATTCGCGTCGTACCCCCTCACCCGAATTCCTCGCTCCGCTCGGAATTCGACCTCTCTCCACGGAGAGGTGAGGTTTCCGGTTCAAACGGCCTTCGGCGCGGCCTGGCGATGACGAATTGGAACCATCACGGCCTCGCCTATTTTCAATACGATTACCACAAGGGATGAGGATCATGGTTGTCGCAGCACATCCGGGCCGTTTGCTCAAGCGAGAGCGCGCGGCGCTTAAGCGCCAACCGGCTTGCGCTTGATCTCGGCGTTTCTTCGAGCCGCGTGACCGACATTTTGAACGAGCGTCGCTCGATCAGCGCCGACACGGCGTTGCGCCTCGCGCGCTATTTCGGCAACAGCGCTGAGTTCTGGCTTGGCCTGCAGGCCCAGTATGATCTTGTGATGGTGGAGCGAACACGCGGCAAGGAAATCGCGCGGCGTGTCCGCCCCGCAGACGCGGCCTGAGCAAAGAAGGTCGACGGCTGAAAATTCGCTCTCCGCTGGCGCGAGAGGGTGGCGGGCATCGCGTTGAGCGATGAGGCTGGGCAGCCAGAGCGGAGCGCCAGGCACCCGGAGCTCAGAGCGCCTCCGCATTGACCGTGCCTCCCTCATGCGCTACTTGTGATTTTGTATCATTCCTCTTTATGCCCCAGTGGCACTGTCGCTGGGGCATTTTCTTCCGACCGGTCACGCGGCATGTCGTCATTCCGGCTTCTTCGGGCCGTACCCCATTTTTCGATAAACCCTACGGCGGCTCCCGTCGGCGCTATGGTTCAGGGAAATCAAATCCGAGCACAGCGATTGGGGTCTGCGCCGGTCGACGCCGCCACGATGACCTCTTTCGGATGTTCCGATCCTCCGGCGACATCCACCTTCCACGATAGACCAAGAGAACACCAGCGGGCCGGGGCGGTCTCGATTGGACCAGCCCCCAACTTAACAACAGTCGAGTCCACGTCCGGCCAGGGTTTGGCTGGCCATCGCTAACAAGGAGAGGTGAACTATGGCACGCGTAGCACTTGTTACAGGCGGCACGCGCGGGATCGGCGAAGCCATCTCGAAGGCGCTGAAGGCTGCAGGCTACAAGGTCGCCGCCATCTATAGCGGCAACGACGAGGCGGCGCAGAAATTCAAGGCTGCGACGGGCATCCCGGTCTACAAGTGGGACGTATCGTCCTTCGAGGGTTGCTCCGCCGGCATCAAGCAAGTCGAGGCCGATCTCGGTCCCGTCGAGGTCCTGGTCAACAACGCGGGCATCACCCGCGACGCCATGTTCCACCGCATGACGCCGGAAAATTGGAACGCGGTCATCAACACCAACCTCAATTCGCTGTTCAACATGTGCCGCCCGGTGATCGAAGGCATGCGGGCGCGCAAGTTTGGCCGCATCGTCAACATCTCGTCGATGAATGGACAGAAGGGGCAGACGGGGCAGAGCAACTACTCCGCGGCAAAGGCCGGCGAGATCGGCTTTACTAGAACGCTGGCGCAGGAGAACGCGCGCAGCGGCATTACGGTCAATGCGATCTGCCCAGGCTACATCGCCACCGAGATGGTGAAGGCCGTGCCGCAAGACGTGATGGACAAAGCCATTCTCCCGCACATCCCGGTCGGCCGGCTCGGCGAGCCCGATGAAATAGCCCGTTGCGTTGTTTTTCTCGCCGCCGACGAGTCCGGATTTATCACTGGCTCGACGATCTCGGCCAACGGCGGCCAGATCATGGTTTGATTTTGCATGATTGGCTTCTGAAAACGAGCAAGGCTGGGCGGCTGCGCCCATCCGAGAGCGAATACCGGTCGAGTGAGATCGGAATTCGCTCTCGTTGTCCCTTCGCTGAAAAAAACTTCAGCTCGCCGTGCCTGCCAGCGCCGCTTTCACCCGCTCCGGCGTGAAGGGGATCGTGCGCAGGCGGACGCCGGTGGCGTCGAACACGGCGTTGGCGAGCGCGGCTCCCACCGGCGTGCAGGCCGCTTCGCCCGCGCCGGTCGGCGGCAAAGTCGGCCGGTCGATCAGCGAGATGTCGAGCCGCGGCACGTCGGCAAAGCGCAGGATCGGATAGCTGCGCCAATCGACGCTGGTCACGCGCGAGCGGTCGAAGCGCACCTCCTCCATCAATGCGCGGCTCAGCGTCTGCAGGATGCTGCCTTCGACCTGCGCGCGCACGCCATCAGGATTGATCATCTGCCCGCAATCATGCGCGCAGGCGACGCGCTCGACCTTGATGCGGCCGCTCGCGCGCTCGACCGCCACCTCCATGCCCATCGCTACATAGCTCTCGCTGTGTTTGTAATGGACATAGGCGATGCCGCGCCCGCGCGCGACCGCGGCGGCCTTGTCATTGTGCGGGGAGGGGCGGGGTTGCCAGTCCATCAGCGCGGCGGCGCGCCGGAGGACCTCCTCGCCCCGCTCGTCCTTCAGCCCGCGCAGGCGGAACGCGACCGGATCGATGCCCGCTGCCGCCGCAAGTTCATCGACGAAGCTCTCGACCGCAAAGCAGTTGGCGGGCTTGCCCGGCGAGCGAAGGGGAGCCGGCCTTAGCGGTGCTTGCTTGAGCCAGTGCACGATGACGCGGACGCTGTCGGCCGCGTAAGGCGGATCGCCGTTTTGCGAGATCAGTCCGGGCTGCATGCCGCGCACCTGATCGAGGCCGGCGGCGGCCGGCGCAAGCAGCGGAATGTCGGGCAGCCCGCGCGTGATCTCGGGCAGCCACATCTCGGTGCGCCAGTCGAGAATGCGCCCGTCGGGCGCCACTGTCCCGGAAATGTCGAGCAGTTGCGGCGGCCCCTTGGGGTCCCAGCCGTGCTCGTCCTGGCGCGACCACTGCACACGCACTGGCCGGCCGATCGCCCGCGAGATGATGGCCGCGTCCGCGGCGGCGTCCTCGTGCCCGTTCATCCCATAGCAGCCCGAGCCGTCGAGATAGATCAGCCGCACTTTTTCGCGCGGCAGGCCGAGGAAGCGGGCAAAGGTGTCGCGATTGCCGTGCGTGCCCTGCGAGGCGGTCCAGATGGTCGCCGCGGCGGAACTCACGTCGGCGACGGCGCAGGATGGGCCGATCGTGGCGTGGCTCTGCATCGGCCAGAAGTAGGTGGCGGCGACCGCCTTTGCGCCTTCGGGGTGCGACGCGGACGGCGCTCCCTTCGTGATCAGCGCCTCCTCGACGGAATCGGGGCTAACGCGCAGCGCGTTTGTCAGGGCGTTCTGCTCGGGAAGGCCGGTCCCCTCGCTCCATTGGGCGCGCAACGCGCGGGCGGCACGATCGGCGGTCCATTCGTCCTCGGCCACGACGCCGAGGAAATCCTTGATGCGCACCACGCTGGCACCTGCGAGATGCTTGATCGAACCGTCGTCGACCGAAACGAGGCTCGCACCGATCGCCGGCGGCCGGATCACCCGTGCATGCGCCATCCCGGGCAGGCGGAAGTCGTGAATATAGGTGAAAGCCCCGGTGCACTTCGCGGGCACGTCCGGGCGCGGCAGCGGCTTTCCGACGATCGTGTAGCTGGCCGGATCCTTCACAGGCGCCTTGGGATCGAGCTTGAGGTCGAAGCGGCCGCCCGCGATGAGATCGGCGAAGCGGATTCCCGCGCCTCCGCTCTTGCGGCGGACCTCGCCGTCGGCGGCGACAAGATCATCGGGGGCCGTGTTGAGCCGCTGCGCGGCGAGCTCGATCAGCGCCTTGCGCGCGGTCGCCGCGGCCTGCCGAATCTGCATTCCGCCGCGCTGGATGCCATTCGAGCCGGACGTGCGTCCCTGGTCGGGCGTGAGCGCCGTGTCGCCCTCGACATAGTCGATCACATCGACGCGGACGCCCAACTCCTCGGCGACGATCTGACGCATGGCGATCCGTAGCCCTTGGCCGAGATCGACCTTGCCGCAATACAACGTAACCTGGCCATCGCCGTGCACCGCGAGGAACGAGTCGACCTCCTTGGGATCGACCCCCCGCGGCGCCGCCAGCGCCGCTTGAGCGAACGCATCGGTCGGCAGGCGAGCCAAGGCGAAGCCAACCGTCAGCGCGCCCCCTTTGAGAAGGGTGCGGCGATCAAAACGAAATGGCGCGTTCATCTCAGCCTCCCTGTCCCGAGGCAGCCATGACCGCGCGAACGACCCGCGGATGAGCGCCGCACCGGCAGAGGTGCCCGTTGAGCGCCGAGCGAACGTCGTCCTCAGTCGGCTTCGGGTTGTCGGCCAGCAAGGCGACCGCGCTCATGATGATTCCGCTGGTGCAATAGCCGCATTGCGCCGCCTGTTCCTTGATGAATGCCGACTGCACCGGATGCGGCCCCGCCGACGAGCCAAGTCCCTCGAGCGTGGTGATGGATTTGCCGCGTATATTGGCGATCGTCTCGAGGCAGGAGAGCGCAGGGCGGTCCTCGATCAGCACGGTGCAGGCGCCGCACTGACCAACTCCGCAGCCATATTTGGCGGCGGTGAGCCCGAGATCGCGCAGCACATAGAGAAGAGGCTGATCGGGGTCCGGCGAGTCGACCGTCCGGCCGACGCCATTGATGCGGACATCGTAGCTTGTCATGGGACTATCCCCAACGATTGAGCATGGGGAAGAGTCTCGCCGAATTCGCCGGGCCCGCCAATGTCGGGCCCTTGTCAATATCCTGTGAGCTTTCGGTGGTATGGAGGTATCGCGCGGGAACGGCGAGTCAACCACGGCATCCGCGCGATGGAGGCGACGGAATTGATCGCACCGGCCTGGGCGGCGGCGCATGGCGTCGTCGCGGGCGCGCGTTGCGCGCGTTAATCATCGAACCGCTTAAGTCCAGTAGACATGACTGCAAGGCACGCCCGAGGAATTCCGAATCAAAATCACAATGGCGACAAATTAGAATGTCAAGGTGCGTGCTGGGGAAGGGGCGTTAGCTTCTATCAAAGATATCGAATGACGTGCGCCTCGCGTTGCTGACGCGGGCCCGGCGTTGTGTGCGTGCGGGTCTGCAAGGGACGAGGAATGTCATGGCTGAAGGCTTGCAGCGGCTACGCTGGCGGCGTGGTTGTTTATTGGTCCTGACGGCAGTGTGGGTCGCTGCAGTCTTCTCCATCCATCCTGGACATGCGCAAACGCGCGCGCGCAGCGCCGCCGAAACGGATCGCGTCGAGACGGCGCGTAGTCGTCGGCCGTCGCCGGAGGCCGCCGTCAGCGCCGATCGGATCAACGCCAATACGATCGCGATCGTCTCAGGCAACGTCAACGGGACCTATCTCTCGATCGCTTACGACCTTTCGGCGGTGCTCGACAATGGAGACGACTTCCGCATCCTGCCGATCCTTGGCAAAGGGGGCGCGCAAAACCTGCGCGACGTGCGGTTTCTCAAAGGCGTCGACCTCGGCATCACCCAGTCGATCATTCTCAACACGTTTCGGCGAACCAAAGAGATTGGTCCGATCGACGACACGATCACTTACATCGCCAAGCTGTTCAACGAGGAGATGCACGTCGTCGTCCGCGCCGATTCCGGCCTTTCGTCGATTGCACAACTCGATGGCAAGAAGGTCAATTTCAGCGATGTCGGCAGCGGGACGCAGCTCTCCACGCGCGAAGTTTTCGGTCGGCTCGGCGTCAAGCCGGTCGAAGTCAATATGGGGCAAGCCGATGCGTTCGAGCGGATGAAGACCGGCGAACTCGCGGCGACCGTCCTGATCGCCGGCAAGCCCACCGGCGCGATGGCGATGCTTAAATCGGTGGAGGGATTCCGTCTGCTGCCGGTGCCCTTCGCCAAACCGCTGCAGGCCGACTATTTGCCGGCGACCCTCACCAGCCAAGACTATCCGGATCTAGTCGAGCCGGGCGCCGCGGTCGAGACGATCGCGGTCAGCACCGTGCTCGTCGCCTATAATTGGCCGCGCGACAGCGACCGCTACCACCGCATCGAGAAATTCGTCGAGCAGTTCTTCCCCCGCCTGGCCGAGTTCCAAAAGCCGCCGCGTCATCCGAAATGGGTGGAGGCCAATCTTGCGGCGATGCTTCCCGGTTGGAAGCGATTCCCGGCGGCTGAAGAATGGCTCCAGCGCAACAGCGCGATGGCGCAGCCAGGAAACCGGCAGCAACGCGAGCAGTTCGAGCGGTTCCTCGAGACGCGCCCGCAGGCTTCCAGCACGCAGCTGACACCCAACGATCGGGAGCGGCTCTTCCAAGAATTCCTGAAATGGAGCGGAACCCGCGACCGGCGGTGATGGGGGCCGTCGCGAGCCCCGCTCGCTGCCATCACGGCCGCGCGGAAGAGTAAGACTCGATATGGATGCACGGGGTTTGCCGATGAGTTCCCCGACCAATGGCAATGGTTCCGACGATCGACTGAAATATGCCCCGCCCTGGGCGCGCCGGCAGCCGCCAAGGGGCAAGGCGGAGCCGCGGCACGCAGAGCGCTCGAATGAACCCGAGCGCCCGGTCGGACCGCGCGATCTCGATTTGCCTGACGATGCGCCCCCTCTCGGAATCGCGGAAGAGGCGACGGCCACTTCGCATGCGCTTGATCAGCCGAGCGTCTGGCTGCGTGCGCCGGCAAAGGTGTTCGAGGGCGACGTCGCCATGCGCGAGCTCACGAGGCGCATGACGCTGGAGCCGCAGGCCATCCCGGAACCGCTGCCTGCGTCGTCGCCCCGCTCTTCCGCGCAAAAGGTCGTTGGATTTCTCGGCCTCACTGGTGTCGCTGCGGCGATCGCCTATGCGGTCGTTCTCTTCGCATTTCCGGACGAGAAGCAGCCCGCGCTTGGGGAGCGGGACTTCCAATCGTCGCTGGTGCTCGCGGGTAGGGCGCCCGACCGCGCCGCCGATCAAACTTCGAACCAGGCGGCGCCGCCGCGGCTTGCATTGATCGAGCGCCGTCGCGCCGCGGCGAACGAGTCCGTTCCGCTCGGCGTGACGCTGACCAGCGCCTCGGCCGAAGGCGTTGTCGTGATGAGCGGGCTTGCCGCCGGAGCGCGGATTTCAGTCGGTGCGCCGTTGGGCGTTGGGAGCTGGGAGGTGCCGGTCGCCGATCTGGCGCAGGCGCATATCGAGCCGCCGCACGACTTTCTCGGAGCAATGGATCTCTCCGTCGAGCTGCGGTTGGTCGACGACAGCGTCGCCGACCGGAACACGATGCGGATTGAATGGGGTCCGGGAAGCGCAGTTTCGACCAACCGGGCATCCAAGCAGGCCGCGCCTGTCGCCGGCCCGGAAAATGCTCCGCATAGCGTCGCCGCTCCGACTCAACCGGGTAAGGTGACGCTCGATCGCGAAGAGATCGCCGCGCTGGTCAAACGGGGTCAGGACTTCATCGCCAACGGCGATCTCGCGTCCGCCCGCCTTGTCCTCCGCCGCGCCGCCGATAGCGGCGATGCGCAGTCCGCACTCCTTCTCGGCTCGACCTACGATCCGGCGACCTTCAAGCACCTGAGGGTGATCGGCTCGGGCCCTGATCCGGCTCAGGCGCGCGCCTGGTATCAGCGCGCCGCCGAACTTGGATCGGCGGAGGCCGTCCGCCGCCTCGAACCGCTCGCGCGTGGTGCGAATTGATTGACGGCGTCGCCTGGCCCGTCATCGGGTCGCTGCTCGGGCGCCGTCGCATTCGTGCTGCGCCAACGACCGTAGCGCCAGGGTGTATACCAGCGCGCGGCGGGCGGCAGCGCGCGTGGCACGAAATCCAGGCCGCGCGTTCCGAACGGATGGCATCGGCACAAGCGCGCAAGCGTCATCCACCCGCCCGCCCACAGGCCGAATCGCGCGATCGCCTCGTCGCCATAGGATGAGCAGGTCGGCAGATGGCGGCAATCGGTGCCGATCAGCGGCGACAAAGTCAGCCGGTAACCCGCGATCAAGGCGCGGCCAAGCAGCCTTGGCGCCTTGATTAGGGTGTCGAGCGCCATCGGTTCGACCGTTCGATCAGTCTTTTGCCGGCCTGTTGGCCGAACGATGCAAGTAGTTTTTCAGATGCACTCGGCACTGTCCAGGAAAAGCAAAGCGACATTAAGGAGATAGAAGGGTCTCCTGAACAAGCGTCGACGCTTGTACGTAGAAAACCCAGTTGCGACGCTAATCGCCATTTGAAACAGATTGCGCGAAAAGCCGAGAGAAAAATCGGCCGCGGGAAAAAGTAAAAAGAATTCGCAATCGAAGCGCCCGGGATTTGCACGGGGACGAGAGAGAATGCGACGACCGCTAATCACGGCTCTCATGCTTGCTGCGTGGGTGTTTCCGGTTGGGGCCGGAACCCCTGAATCGACGGCGAACCCGCGGACGCAGCCGATGCAGTTCGTCCGGCAGCAAGATGGTCCGGCGGGAGCGTGCGGTGCGAACTGCCGGGTGTTCGTCTTTGCGAGCGGCATGATCACTGCGGACACGCCGCGGCGCTTCGAGGCCTTCGCGCGAGAGAACGATATTACGGGCGGGACCGTCGTTCTTGATTCTGACGGCGGCTCGGTGCGTGGAGCGCTCGCGTTCGGCCGCGCAATCCGCCAGCTCGGTCTTTCCACGACGGTCGGGCGCAAATTGATGGGACCGGGCGGCGGCTTCGCCCTGGCGCCTGCGAGCTGCGAGTCGATGTGCGCATTCGTCCTTCTCGGCGGCGTGCGCCGCGAAGTGCCGGCGAAGGCGCGTGTCATGGTTCATCAAATCTGGCTGGGCGATCGGCGCGAGGATGCCGTGGCCGCAAGCTACTCGGCCGAGGACCTCGTCCTCGTTCAGCGCGATATCGGCAATATCGTCCGTTATACGGCGGACATGGGCGGCGGGGCCGAGTTGATAGAAATCGCGCTGCGGATTCCGCCATGGGAGCCTATGCGCCTTCTCACGCGCGATGAGCTGCAGCGCAGCGGGCTCGACAGCGGCGCTGAACGAAGCGAGTCGTCGGCCGCAGCAACGGTGATGCCGGTTTCCACCCTCGGCGCCGAAAATGGCGGCCTCACGAACGATCGCGGCTGGGCCTTGCTCGATCGCGACGGTGGGTCGACGATTCTTGTCCGGCATCATCCGCTGACCTACGAGGGCGAGCGGATCGGGAGTTTCGATCTTGCGCTGGAATGCGGCGACGTACCTGGCTCCTATACGCTCGCTTACGTCGAGCACCGGACCCAGGCGGCTTCCGCAACGCTTCCGCCGACCGTGCAGCAGGTCCGCTTGTGGATCGACGACAACGACCTCGCATTTCGGATCGCGTCTTCGGACGCGGCCGGATCGCCGAGGCAGATCGAAACCGTCGCGACCACGACGATCGCGGCGCAGCAGCTGCGTGCATTCGCCAGCGCGAACAGCCGGTCGCTTTCGGTGCAGACTCGCAGCGTCGGGCAGCCAGCGACCATGATCCGGATCGGCAATAGTGGGTTTGCCAAGTCCTTTGCGCAGTTCGAAGCCGTATGCGGCGAGCATTCGCGCCCGCGCATCGACGCGCATGCCCATTTTGATCCGCGGCGTTAGTGATTTCGGCAAGGTCCGGACAAGGCTTCAGCGAATGAACGCCTTGCCCGCGCGTTGTTCGGCCGCGCTTTGGGGCGGTTCATCGCCGGTTCGCCGACAGATGAGTGCTTCGCGGATGTGACAGAGAATTCTCGCGAGCGGACGCAGGCAATCGCGAGCGACCCGAACACAGTCGCCCGCCAGCCTCACCCACCAACCGGAACGAGCCGATGGATGGCGCAGGCGGTAAAGCTCGCCGTCATCCAGGTCGCATTGTTTCTCGTCGGAGTCGTGCTCATCGAGCTTGCGCTGCGCTTTTTTCTTCCTCTGCCGGTCCACGGCGGCATTTATCTCGACCGTGACGGTCGTCCCGTTCGTCCCTCCCAGGATGCGGTGCTTCTCAAGCCAAATCTCGACATTGTCCATAAAGGTTCGGAGTTTTCCGCGCGGATCCGCACCAACAGTCTCGGCTATCGCCGGATCGGCAACGAAGATAGGCGGCCCGATTTCGTTTTTATCGGGAACTCGTTCACATTCGGCCACGGCGTCCCGGACGAGGAGACGTTCTCCTACGTCTTCTGCACCAAGAATCATTTCGTATGTCAGAATCTCGGCCGGTCCGGCACCGCGACCCATGAGCAGCTGACGATCCTGAATTACGCGCTGCAGACCCACGGCTTTCGTCCGAAGACGGTAGTTCTCGTGATGCTCGCGGCGTGCTGGCTCGACAGCAGCGGCAACGACCTCGGCGAAAACCTTTCCCGCTACCGCGAGCGACAGCCTCCCCTCGCGACGGGCGCGTCGCTTGGCGCGGCGTTGGCGTCCACGGCTCCCGCCGCGCCCGCCGAACCGGCGCGCCAACAGAGCATCGTCAAACGGCTGCAAGCCTGGTTGGGGCGGTTCGAGATCACCAAGCGCCTCATGCTTATTCTCTCGAGCCCGCTCAAGCGCGGCACTTATTCCTGTTCCCCACCAAACGAAATGGCGCAGGCCCTGGAGGCGACGAAGGCGGCTCTGATCGAACTCAACCGGCTCGCCAAGCAATTCGGCTTCGGCGTGATGCTGGTCGTCATTCATCCCTACCAGGAACTTGACGGCGCTTTCCGGCAAACGGAGCGTGACCTGCGCACCGTCGTTCCCGGCGATTTCACTTATGTGCCGACCGGCCAGTTCTTCCGACCAGAGCATTACTATCGCTATGACGGACATTTCAACGCCGCCGGCCATGCCAATGTGGCGACGGTGATCGGACGAAGCATCGAGAAGCGATGAAGGGTGGGGAATGCCGTCAGGAAGGCTTTTCTCGTCGTTTGGCCTCGATTTGATCGATCGCGGCGACGACTGCGTCGAAGGTCAGCATGGTCGAGGCGTGCCGCGCCTTGTAGTCGCGCACCGGCTCGAGCACCGCAATGTCGGACCAGCGCGCCGCCGCCGGGGGCGGCCCGTGCTCTTTGAGCATGCGCCGGACCGTCTCACGCAGGTCGCGCAATTCGCCCGCCCGTGCGCCGATCACGTTGCGCGCCATGATCGAGGAGGACGCCTGTCCGAGCGCGCAAGCCTTCACCTGATGGGCAAAATCAACGACGGTTTCGCCATCCATCTTGAGGTCGACTGTGACGGTCGACCCGCATAACCGGGAATGGGCGGTCGCGCTGGCGTCGGCATCGGCCAATCGTCCGAGCCGGGGAATATTGCCGGCAAGCTCCAAAATGCGCCGGTTATAGACGTCGTTCAGCATGGCACGAGCGCCGATTGGCGATTTCGCCCGGTCGATTGTCAGTATCCAACCGAGATAATATATGTTGCCGGCCGGATCGGGCGAGAGTTGCTTGCGCTCCGGCCGGGCTCCTCCCACATGGAGCGGCGCCCGAAGAACTTGTCCGTCCCTGCCGCAGGGTCCGGCCCCAGCGGCGCGCGGCGCGACCGGTGACACCTCCGGGGGAACCCCGGTCGAACGGAGCAAGACGCTCGCGATGGACAATGTCATCAAGAAGCTGAATCCCGCAGCCCGCCCGGATTGTCGTCCGGAACATGACGCCCGCGCGTCGCGCCCCACGCAGGAGCAGGCGGAAGAGGCGGTTCGCACCCTCATTGCGTTCCTCGGCGATAATCCCGGTCGCGAGGGGCTGCTCGACACGCCGCGCCGGGTGGTTTCAGCCTTCAAGGAGCTCTATAGCGGCTACGATGGCGCCGCGACCGAAGTGCTCGACCGCACCTTTTCTGAAATCGGGAGTTATGACGATCTTGTTCTTGTGCGCGATATTCCCTTCCACTCGCATTGCGAGCACCACATGATGCCGTTTTTCGGCCGGGCGCACGTCGCCTATCTGCCGGTCGATCGGGTGGTCGGTCTCTCCAAGATCGCACGGCTGATCGACCTCTATTCGCGGCGTCTGCAGACCCAGGAACGGCTGAGCTCGCAGATCGTCACGGCAATCGATCAGGCGCTGAAACCGCGCGGCGTCGCCCTCCTGATGGAGGCCGAGCACACGTGCATGTCGCTGCGCGGCGTCGAGAAGTCCGGGACGCGGACGGTAACGACGCAGTTCACGGGCCTGTTCCGCGATGACGCCAACGAGCAGATTCGCTTCATTCAGCTTGTGCGCAGCGCCCTGTCCTGACCATGGCCCCCAACCGCTTCGCTCCGCGTAGCTCGACCGAACAGATCGAGGAAGGTCGGGTTTTCTCGCCCAAGTTCGACGAGCAAGGGCTCATTCCCGCCATCGTCGCCGACGTTTGGTCGGGCGAGGTCTTGATGTTCGCCTACATGAACGAGGAGGCGCTGGCGCTCTCGATCGAGCGCGGCGAAGCCTGGTTCTACAGCCGGTCGCGCAAGAAACTCTGGAAGAAGGGCGAAACCTCGGGGCACACCCTGCGCATCCTCGAACTACGGGTGGATTGCGATCAGGATGCGCTGCTGGTCAGGGTCGAACAGGACGCGAAGCGGCGTTTGCCACACAGGCCGCGCGTCGTGCTTCTATCGCGCCGTCACGCTGCGCGAGCCGGCTGGTCACACGCTGGTTCTTACGCCACGCGACGCCGAGAAGGTGTTCGATCCTGCGCAGGTCTATGGCGGCAAGGACGAGGCTGGCTAAAGCCTCAACCGCCCTGCGTCGAAAGCCACCCGAATTTCGCGGCCCGAGATTATGCCTCGGGTTCGCTCTCTTCCGCGGCGGGCGGCGGCACGGCCTCTGGCTCGAAGAAGTCCTCCGCCGCGAATTCGGGCGCCTCCGCGGCCTCCTCGCGCCGCGTCGTGACGTCCTCGCCGCGCGCGATGCGCCCGGCTTCTTCGGCATTGCGCGCCACGCTCACGGTGACCGCCACTTCGATGTCGGGGTGCAACGAAATCGGCACCTTGTGCAGTCCGATCGTTTTGATCGGGGTGTTGAGGACGATCTGGCTGCGGTCGACGGTAAATCCGCCCTCGCCGATCACCGCCGCGAGGTCGCGCGCGGTCACCGAGCCGTAGAGTTGTCCCGTGTCCGAGGCCTGGCGGAGCACCGCGAAACTCTTGCCGTCGAGCTTCTTGCCGACCTTCTCCGCCTCCGACTTCAGCCCGAGATTGCGCGCCTCGAGCTGCGCTTTCATGGTTTCGAACTTCTCGCGGTTTTCCTTGGTCGCGCGCAGCGCCTTGCCCGTCGGCAACAGGAAGTTGCGCGCGTAGCCGTCCTTGACGCGGACCACGTCGCCCATTTGGCCGAGCTTAGCGATGCGCTCGAGGAGGATCACGTCCATGTCTTGCTCCGTTTCGATGGCTCAATGAGCGGGTTCAAGCGGTTGGTCCCGACGGCGGGCTGGGCTTGCGCGCTGGGCGCCCTCGGAGGTCGAGCAACGCATCGACGAGGCCCAGCAGCGCGATCATGAGGAGCGGCCACCCGAATACCAGAATGGCTGCGTAGATCCCGGTCAGCACGACCGCGCGGCTTCTCAGATGCGCGGTCCGCGCATGCAGGAGCGCCAGGCCGAGTGCGGCAAAGGCGATGGCGAGGCTCGCCGCGAAGAGGCCGGCGACGATGCCGATCAGCCCGGGCAGGAACGACCCTGCAGCGGCGAGCGCGAAAATAATTGCGGCATGAGCCGGCAAGGAAAGCGCCGAAATGTCCGGCCATGGGCGGCGCAGCCGGCCCGAGAGGTTCACGACGCGTCCGGCGAGCCAGAGGTTGAGCAGGAGCGTCACCGTCGTCAGCGCGGCCGCCGCCGGTGGAATGATGATTGCGAAGGCCGCGAACAGGGTGCTCGCGTCACCGCCGCCCGGCAAGGTGGGCGGCTCGCCGCCTTCGGCCCCGCTTCGGGCTCGGAACACCCGCTCGAATCCGCTTCTCAGCGCCGCGCGGAAGCTTTCGGCGTCGCCTCCGAACTGCGGAATCGCCGCCGCCACGATCAGCGCGCCGAGTAACGCAGCCCAGAACACGAGCCGACCCACCGGATACCATTCGAGCTGCTCCGCGCCGTTTACGGCGACCGGCCGCGCGAGCAACGAAAGATAGCCGAGCCACCAGGCAGGCAAGCCGACGCCGACCAGAAAAGCCAATGCGAAGACCGAGTGGAAAATGACGAACAGCGCCGCGGCGCCGGTCAGTCCGGCGGCGATGCCGGCCAAGTGGGTCCAGCCCAGCGTGGCGATCAGGATCGGCAGGGGCGCGAGATAGAACAGCGCCATGGCGAGCAAGGAGCCCGAGGCGAGCGCCGCGAACATGAGCGCGGACACCGCGCCCGCGCTGATTCCGATCAGGAGCACTTGCATCATTCGTCGAGCTGTCCCGCTCCATCGTGTGAGCGGTTAGAGGCGGATCGCGTCCGCCCCAACCATTCCTCCCGCTGCCGGGAGGGCGCGGCGCTGTCGTCAGCGGATCACGTAGGGCAGGAGGCCGAGAAATCGCGCCCGCTTGATCGCCCGCGCAAGCTCCCGCTGCTTGAGTGAGGACACCGCCGTGATCCGGCTCGGCACGATCTTGCCGCGCTCGGAAATATAGCGCTGCAGCAGGCGGACATCCTTGTAGTCGATCTTGGGCGCGTTCGAGCCCGAGAACGGGCAGGTCTTGCGGCGGCGGAAAAATGGCCGGCGCGCCCCGGCGGCTGTGAAGGCCATGGATCACTCCTCCGTCGAATCAGGCTCGTCGGCCATGCTGCGTTCTTCGCGCGGACCGCGGCCCTCGCGCGGGCCGCGGCCTTCGCGATCGCGCCGCCGCTCGTCGCCGCGCCGGTCGTCACGCCCCTCGCGGCGCTCGTCGCGGTCGGCCTTCCGCATCATGGCCGAGGGGCCGGCTTCCAAGGCATCGACGCGCACGGTCAGTGAACGCAGCACGTCCTCGCTGATGCGCTCCTGGCGTTCGACTTCGGCCAGCGCGGCCGGAGGCGCATTGAGATTGAGCAGGGTGAAATGCGCCTTGCGGTTCTTGCGGATTCGGTAGGTGAGGGACTTCACGCCCCAGTACTCGATCTTCTCGACCGATCCGCCCAGTTGTTCGACTACCCCTTTAAACTGGCCGGTCAACTCGTCGACTTGCTGCGCCGAGAGATCCTGGCGAGCAAGATATACATGTTCGTACAATGGCATATGATGCCTTCCTCATTCGTTGCTGCACGTTCGGCGCCAAGCCCCTCGTGCCATTCGGAAGGCGCGAAGTCCTGCGAAGGCGGGAACACCGGACGACGGAGCCTCAGGGGCTCCTACCGCTCTCGCCGCGAGGCTGAGGCGGCCGTTCGTTCAGCTCCCGGCCGAACGTGCGGAAGCCGCGTTTATAGGGATTCCGGCGCAGAAGACAAGGGAGGCGACGTGGGGAGCCATGAGCAATCACCCGTTGCGCAACGCTGGAGCCGCAGCCGTGGACCTGTCCAACGATACCGCGTAAGACCTATCGCCTTTCCTTGGCGTCGTCGGCCGCCATTTCCGTACGCCCTTGACTTAGTCCCGCCCGCCGGCTTGTTACGCTGCTGTCGCAAGCGAGGGGTAAGGCATGGCGGTTGCATACGTATTTCCAGGACAGGGCAGTCAGGCCGTGGGCATGGGCAAGGCGCTCGCGGACAATTTTCCGGTCGCCAGGGCGGTTTTCGACGAGGTCGATGAAGCGCTCGGCGAGAAGCTGTCGGACCTCATTTTCGACGGCCCGGCTGAGACCTTGATGCTGACGGAAAACACGCAGCCGGCGTTGATGACGGTTTCGCTCGCCGCCATGCGGGTGTTGCAGAGCGAGGCCGGTGTCGATCTTGCCCGCGAGGCGGCTTTCGTCGCCGGCCATTCGCTCGGCGAGTACTCGGCGTTGGCCGCCGCCGGTTCGCTCACGGTTGCCGACACTGCGCGGCTCGTGCGCACGCGCGGTCGGGCGATGCAGAAGGCCGTGCCGGTCGGGGTGGGCGCCATGGCGGCCTTGCTCGGCCTCGATTTCGCGCAAGCTACGGCCGTCGCCGCGGAAGCCGCCCAAGGCCAGGTATGCCAGGCGGCGAACGACAATGGCGCCGGGCAAGTGGTCGTCTCCGGCGACAAGGCGGCCGTCGAACGGGCGGTCGAAATCGCTAAAGGGCAAGGCGCCAAGCGTGCGGCCATGCTGCCGGTGTCCGCCCCCTTCCATTGCGCGCTGATGCAGCCTGCTGCTGAGGTCATGGCGGAGGCGCTTGCACGCGTGGCCGTCCGTCCGCCCGCCGCGCCCCTCGTCGCCAATGTCATGGCGAAGCCCGTGAGCGAACCTGCGGCGATCGTCGACGGGCTGGTCGCCCAGGTCACCGGCACCGTGCGCTGGCGCGAGTCGGTCGAGTTCATGGCGGGCGCAGGCGTGCGAACCTTCTACGAGGTCGGTGCGGGCAATGTGCTGACCGGCCTCGTCAAGCGCATCGCGACGGGGGTAACGGGCGTCGCGGTCGGCGCGCCGGGGGACGTGGCGGCCTTCATCGCTGCACGCACGCGAGCCCAGCCCCTGCGGGCGACCGGGACGGCATGATGTTCGATCTGACGGGGCGGACCGCGCTGGTGACCGGTGCGACCGGCGGCATTGGCGGGGCGATCGCGCGCGCGCTGCACGGTCAGGGCGCGAGCATCGCGCTGTCGGGAACGAGGAGCGAGAAGCTCGAAGCCATCGCGGGCGAGCTTGGCGGCCGCGTGCATGTGCTGCGCTGCGACCTCGCCGACCGGGCGCAGGTGGAAGCTTTGGTGCCGCAAGCCGAGGCGGCGCTGGGCCAAGTCGACATCCTGGTCAACAATGCCGGCGTCACGCGCGACAATCTGTTCATGCGGATGAAGGACGAGGAGTGGGACGACGTGCTCGCCGTCGATCTCACGGCCGCCTTCCGCCTCGCCCGCGCGGCGGTTCGAGGCATGATGCGCCGTCGATACGGACGCATCATCGGCATCACCTCGATCGTCGGGGTCACTGGCAATGCCGGGCAGGGAAACTATGCCGCGGCGAAGGCGGGCATGATCGGCATGAGCAAGGCGCTTGCGCTGGAAGTCGCCTCGCGCGGGGTGACGGTGAACTGTGTTGCGCCGGGGTTCATCGCCACGGCGATGACCGATGCGTTGACCGACAAGCAGCGCGAGGCGGCGCTTGTGCGCGTGCCCGCGGGCCGGCTCGGCGATGTCGCCGACGTCGCCGCCGCGGTCGTCTATCTTGCGTCGACCGAGGCTGCCTATGTCACCGGTCAAACGCTGCACGTGAACGGTGGGTTGGCTATGATTTAATTGCACTTTTAGCGATAGCGGGAGCGTCCCATCGGGTCGTTTTCCGCCTTCTGGTCAAGCCTGACGAAGTATGATAACCGGATCGCCAGGGCTGGACGATGAGGATGCGGTGGGGGCTGGGGGCAACTGCTATCACCCTTGACCGGATGAGCGTTCCTGCCGTCCACCACGACGAGCCTAGGCTGCTCGGTTGACGAGTGCCGGCGAAGTCGGGGCGAATGCTTAACGCACGAGGTCTAGGAAATGAGTGACATTGCCGAACGGGTCAAGAAAATCGTCGTGGAACATCTGGGCGTTGAGCCCGACAAGGTGACCGAGAGCGCGAGTTTCATCGACGATCTCGGCGCAGACAGTCTCGACACGGTGGAGCTTGTGATGGCGTTCGAGGAGGAGTTCGGCTGCGAGATTCCGGACGATGCCGCGGAAACCATTCTGACGGTTGGCGACGCAATCAAGTTCCTTGAAAAGAACGCGAAGAGCTGAATCGCCGCCCAACATTCCCGCCCTTGGTCTGTCGTAAAGCCGTTCCGGAGCTGCTGATCACATCCGCGACGCCCGTTCGCCCCGTAGCCATTCGGCTGTCTTCATGTTGGCCGGAGGTACGGAGGCGTCTCGGCTCGCGCGCGGATGGCTTGCGCGCGTGCGATGCGGGGCGCCGGGGGCGAGGGACATGCGTTCAGACCGCCCGGAGGATGATTTTTCGCCGACAGGCCGCTGCACAGCCCGCGAAAATGCTTTAAGAGCAAAGCGCCAGCGCGGCCGAATCGGAGTACGCGCACGCCTGCAATCACGGCCAAGGGGCGGCAGTGGAGCAAACGCCTACGATCGCGGTCGGGACTCGCCTGCGCAGGGCAGAGTTCGGCGATCCATAGCGGGAAGGTGACATGAGACGTGTCGTCGTCACGGGATTGGGAATGGTGACACCGCTCGGCTGCGGGGTAGAGGAATCGTGGCGGCGGCTCATCGCCGGCGACAGCGGCGCGCGCAGGGTCGACCGGTTCGACGTCTCCGACCTTCCTTCCAAGATCGCCTGCATGATCCCGCGCGGCGATGGCGCCAACGGCACCTACAATCCCGATCGATGGATGGAGCCGAAGGAGCAGCGCAAGGTCGACGAGTTCATCACCTTCGCCATGTGCGCCGCGGCTCAGGCGCTCGACGACGCCGGCTGGAAGCCGACCGACTACGATTCGCAGATACGCAGCGGAGTGATGATCGGGTCCGGCGTCGGCGGCATCGAGGGCATTGCCGAGACCGCGATCGTGCTCAAGGAACGCGGCCCGCGGCGGGTGTCGCCGTTCTTCATTCCCGGGCGGCTGATCAATCTCGCCGGCGGCTATGTCTCGATCGCCTTCGGATTGAAGGGCCCGAATCACGCCGTGGTCACCGCGTGCTCGACCGGCGCGCATGCGATCGGGGATGCCGGCCGCCTGATCGCGCTTGGCGACGCCGAAGTGATGGTCGCCGGCGGCACCGAGTCGCCGATCAACCGCCTCACGATGGCGGGTTTCGCCGCATGCCGCGCGCTTTCGACCTCCTTCAACGACGACCCGACGCGCGCCTCGCGCCCTTATGACCGCGACCGCGATGGATTCGTGATCGGCGAGGGGGCCGGCATCGTGGTGCTCGAAGAGCTGGAGCATGCAAAGCGCCGCGGGGCGAAGATCTACGCCGAACTCATCGGCTACGGCCTGTCGGGTGATGCGCACCACATCACCGCGCCGGCCGAGGATGGCGACGGCGCGCAACGCTGCATGGCCGCGGCGATCAAGCGCGCCGCGATCTCGGCTGCCGAAATCGACTACATCAATGCCCACGGCACCTCGACGCCGCTCGGCGACGAGATCGAGCTGCATGCCGTGCAGCGGATCGTCGGAAACGCCGCCGGCCGCTTGTCGATGTCCTCGACGAAATCCTCAATCGGCCATCTTCTCGGCGCGGCCGGCGCTGTCGAAGCGATCTTCTCCGTTCTCGCCATTCGCGACAATGTGGCGCCGGCAACGATCAATCTCGACAATCCTTCGGTCGGCACCCCAATAGACCTTGTCCCGCACAAGGCGAAGAAGCGCGAAATCAATGTCGTGCTCACGAATTCCTTCGGCTTCGGCGGGACCAACGCCTCGCTCGTCTTCCGACGCGCCGTACAGTAGCTCTGCCGCCGCTCGGGCCGTCCGAGCACTCCCGGCGACGCCGCAAGACGGGCAAGCGGTAGGCCTGCAAATGGGCCATAATTTCAACGGGTATTAGATTGTGCGCTGCGCGCAGGCCGAGCGGGGCCGCTTGATTGTCCGCCTCGCAAATTCTGGTGTACGGTCCGGCAAACCGCCACATTGACGCTGTCTGGGTTAGGCTGTGCGCGGGGGCGAATTTAGGGACGACCGCTCCAGGAGCCGGTTTTGATGACGAATCTCGATGGACCGCGCGGCCGGGAGACGACGCCTCCGACCGAGCAAAGCAGAATTAGCCCACGCAGCCCGCGCAATGCACTCGAGCCTGAGCGTGTCCCGGTGCCGACCCGACGGTCCTTGCGCGCCCGCCATCCAATCGTCGTGATCGGCAACGCAATCATCACCTTCATCGTGCTGGTCGCGGTCATCGTCGGTGTGACGATCATGATCGGCAAGCAGCGCCTCGACACGCCGGGCCCGCTTGCAGAGGACAAGGTCGTCAACATCCCGCGCGGAGCCGGCATTCGCGACATTGCCGATCTGCTCGTCAAGGAAGGCGTGATCGACCAGCCGTGGACCTTCGTCGGCGCGGTCGTGGTGCGCAAGGCGCGCGACGACCTGAAATCAGGCGAATACGTGTTCTCCAAGCAGGCGACGCTCGGCGATGTGATCTCGACGCTGCTCGACGGCAAGGTCGTCCAACATACGGTCACCGTTCCCGAGGGGGTTACCTCCGAGCAGATCGTTCATCGTCTGCTCGAGGCCGACATGCTCGCGGGGAATATCCGGGAAATTCCGCGCGAAGGGTCGCTGCTGCCGGAAACCTACAAAGTCGTGCGCGGCACTCCGCGCGAACAGGTGATCCAGCGGATGCAGCAGGCGCAGCGCCGGGTCGTCCAGGACGTCTGGGAGCGGCGCATGGCCGATCTTCCCCTTCGGACGCCGGATCAACTTCTCACGCTCGCCTCGATCGTCGAGAAGGAAACTGGCCGGCCCGAGGAACGCACGCGCGTCGCCGCGGTGTTCATCAACCGGCTCAAGCAGCGCATGCGGCTGCAGTCCGATCCGACGATCATTTACGGACTCGTGGGTGGAAAAGGGACGCTCGGACGGCCCATCCTGAAAAGCGAGATCGAGCAACCTACCCCCTACAACACATACATCATCGATGGCCTGCCGCCCGGTCCAATCGCCAATCCCGGGCGCGCGGCGCTGGAGGCTGTCGCCAACCCGGCGCGCACCAAAGAACTATTCTTCGTCGCCGACGGTTCGGGCGGACATCTGTTCGCCGAGACGCTCGAACAACATCAGCGCAATGTGGCCAAGCTGCGCTCATTCGAGCAGTCGCAGCGCGAGAACGGCGGCAGCGCACAAAGCCCGGCCGAAGCGATCGCTGCGCCGACCTCCCGCGAAAACCCCGCGCCGGCCCGGCGTTCTTCCGAGCATGGCGGCGTTCGCCCGACCACGCGGCAATGAGCGCCGTGGAGCCGCCGCCTCCGAACCCCAACAAATCCATGCCGCTCTCCAGCATGACCGGCTTTGCCCGCAGCCATGGCGCAAGCGGGCCGTATTCATTCGCCTGGGAAATAAAGTCGGTGAACGCCAAGGGTCTGGACTTGCGGCTCCGCTTGCCGGCGGGTTGGGATGCGGTCGATCAGCCCCTTCGCGCCAAGGCCGCCGAAGCGCTCGCGCGCGGAACCATCTATGCCAATTTGACGGTTGCCCGGCCGGCCGTGCAGCCGGTGGTGCGGATCAACGACCAGGTGCTCACCGCTGTGCTCGCGACGCTCGACGGTTTGACGGATCGCGTCCAGGCCGAGTTGCCCCGGCTCGACGGCATTCTCGCCATCAAAGGGGTGGTGGAGGTGGCGGAGGCCGACGAGAACGAGGAGAACCGCACGACGGCGGAAGCGGCGGTGGTTCGCGGCTTTGCTGCGGCGCTGGCCGAGCTTTCAGCCATGCGCCGGCGCGAGGGGGAGGCGCTCGGCCGCATCCTCGCTCAGCGACTCGCCGACATCGCGAGCCTGGTCGAGCGCGCTGAAGCGGCGCCGGGACGCAGGCCCGATGCCATCAAGGAGCGGCTCGCTCGCCAGGTGGCGCTGCTGCTCGAAGCGTCGGACCGCTTCGACCCCGACCGCTTGCACCAGGAGGCGATCGTGATCGCCGCTAAGGCGGATGTGCGCGAAGAACTCGACCGGCTCAACGCGCATGTCGCTCAGGCGCGCGAGCTGGTCGCGAAGGGTGGCGCAGTCGGCCGCCGGCTCGATTTTCTCGCCCAGGAACTCAACCGCGAAGCAAATACGCTCTGCGCCAAGGCCAACGACATCGAGCTGACCAAGATCGGCCTGGAACTGAAAAACGCGGTGGAGCAGTTTCGCGAGCAGGTGCAGAACTTGGAGTAGGGGCATGGCGCTGGAGGGGCCGCGCGCAAACGAGGGAGCGATCGCCCGTCGCGGCATCATGTTCGTCGTCTCGTCTCCCTCGGGGGCCGGGAAGACGACGCTCACCCGCACGCTGATCGAGAAGGAAACGAATGTCACCCTTTCGGTTTCGGTCACGACGCGGGCGCGGCGGCCGAGCGAGATCGACGGAATCCATTACCGCTTCATCTCGATGCGCCAGTTCGAGGCGATGCGGGCGGCTGACGAACTCCTCGAATGGGCGGAGGTGCACGGCAATTTCTACGGCACGCCGCGCGAGCCGGTGGAGCAGACGCTCGCGCGCGGCCGCGATGTGCTGTTCGATATCGACTGGCAGGGGACGCAGCAGATTTGCCAGAAGATGCGGGCGGACGTCGTCAGCGTGTTCGTGCTGCCGCCCTCGGCCGCCGAATTGAAGACGCGCCTCGAACGACGGGCGGAAGATTCCGGCGAGATCATCGCCCGACGGCTGCGCAACGCCGCTCAGGAAATTCCGCATTGGACGGAGTACGACTACGTGCTGATCAACCGCGATCTTGACGAGAGCTTTGCGCAGCTGCGCGCAATCCTCACCGCCGAACGACTCAAGCGCGTGCTGCGGTCCGGTCTCGAGGCGCGTGTCGCCAAGCTGCTCGCTGATTTAAAGCAGATCACGCCGTAAGATCAGCCGGCCGCCGCCAGACGCACCAGGGCATTGGCAAGCTTGACGAAGGCGCCGACGGGAACATCCTCTGCCCGCGCGGTCGGATCGAGCCCGGTTTCGGCAAGCAGCAAGAACGGGTCGCAGCCGAGCGTTTTAAGGCTCTGGCGCAGCATTTTGCGGCGCTGCCCGAAGGCTGCGGCGGTCACGCGTTCGAGCGCCTCGCGTTCGCACGCGGCCGGCGCCGGGCGCGGCACGAGCTTGACCAGCGATGAGGTGACCTTTGGCGGCGGGACAAAGGCCTGCGGCGCGACATCGAACAAGATGCGTGGCTCGGTGCGCCATTGCGCGAAAATGGAAAGCCGGCCGTAGCTCTTGGTTCCCACCGCCGCCACGATGCGCTCGGCGACCTCGCGCTGGAACATCAAGACAAGCGCGTCATACCAGGGTGGCCAAGGTTCGGCCGAGAGCCAACCGAGCAGGAGCGCGGTTGCGATATTGTAGGGGAGGTTGGCGACGATGCGCGCCGGCCGCGCGTCCTCGGTCAGCGCGGCGAGATCAAGGGCGAGGGCATCGCCTTCGACGATCGCAAGTCGCGTTCGATAATGCGCGGCGATCTCCTCGAGAGCGGCGATGGCGCGGAGGTCGCGCTCGATCGCGACGACCCGTTTCGCGCCTTCGGAGAGCAGCGCGCGGGTGAGCCCTCCCGGGCCGGGACCGACCTCCACCACCGTCACGCCGTCAAGCGGACCGGCCGCGCGGGCGATCCGTGCGGTAAGGTTGAGGTCGAGGAGGAAATTCTGCCCGAGCGCTTTTCGCGCGGTAAGTCCGTGCCGGCGGATCACTTCGCGCAGCGGCGGGAGATCGTCGAGCGCGGTCATGCGGCGCGCGGATCGTCTTGCGCGGCGCTCGTCATCGGTTCATTCGGCCGCCGTGGCCGCCGGCCGCTCCTCGGCGGCGAGGCGCGCGGCAAGCGTGAGCGCGGCGATCAAACTCGACGGGTCGGCGCGCCCGCTTCCCGCAAGGTCGAATGCGGTCCCGTGGTCGGGCGAGGTGCGGATGAAGGGAAGGCCGAGCGTGACGTTCACCGCATGTGAAAATGCGAGCGTCTTGGCCGGAATCAGCGCCTGGTCGTGATACATGCAAAGCGCGGCGTCATAGGTCGCGCGCGCGGCGGCGTGGAACAGCGTGTCGGCCGGGAGCGGTCCGCGCACCACGATCCCGTCGGCTGCGAGCGCCGCCACCGCAGGCGCGATGATGTCGCGTTTCCTCATGGCCGATCGCGCCGCTTTCGCCGGCATGCGGGTTCAGTCCGGACACCACGAGTTCGCGGGCGCGCAATGCCGAAGCGCCGTGAGAGATCGCGCGCAACGATGCGTCCTGTCGCCACGATGAGATCGGAAGTGAGTTGCTCCGGCACGCTCGCAAGCGGCACATGGATCGTCACCGGAACCACGGCAAGCTCGGGCGACCAGATCATCATCACCGGCATCGCCGGGCGGCCGGTTGCGCGCTCCGCCAGCCGGGCCAAGTACTCCGTGTGTCCGGGGTCGTCGAACCCCGAACGATAGAGGATGCCCTTGGCGACCGGATTGGTCACCACGGCCGAAGCCTCTCCCGCCAACACCGCCGCCACGGCTTGATCGATCGCCGCGACGGCGGCGGGCGCGCTCGAGGCGTCCGGCGCGCCGGGCAGCACAGTGATCGGGAGGCCCAGGTCGACGACGGGCAGGGAGGTCGAAAAGGTCCGGCAAGCCTGCGCCGGCGTCACGGCGGCGATGGGAATATCGAGCCCGAGCGCCTGTGCCCGGCGCGCGATGAAACCCGGCTCGGCCAGAAGATAGAACGGGGGCAGACGAAGCTCTGTCCGGCGCAGCCATGCTGCGAGCGCAATATCGGGTCCGATGCCCGCAGGCTCTCCCACCGTGAGCGCAATCGGCGCTTTCATTTCATCTCGATCAGGGCCTGACGGCGCAGTTCGTCGAGGAAGCGCTTCGACGTCGCCTGGAATTGCTCGTTGAACATCTCCTGGCGAACCTGACGCAAAGCGGGAGCATCGGTCTTGGTCTCGCGCTTGCTGCAGATCGCGAACAGCTCGATCCCATTGGGTGTCGTCTCCGGATTGGTCAGCCGGCCTACGCCGGTCCGCTCCAGGATTTCGCGGAGGGCGGGAGCGAGATCGGCGGAACTCTTCACGATCTGCTCGCGCACCGCCACGTCCTTCAGCGCCCGAGCAAAGCGCAGGCCGTGATCGCAGTCCTGAAACCGGTTGCGCAGCGCCTCCGCCTCGGCGCGGCGCGCGTCGATTCTCGATTGCGGCGCTCCCTTCGGCACGATGAACAGAATCGGCCGCAGCACGTATTCTTCCGCGGTGACCTTGCTGCTCACGTCCTTGTCTTTGTCATCCTTATTGCGGGTTTCAAGCGCCGCCAGCAGGTCCTTCTCGCGGAACTGGAATCTCGACTGGAACTTGCCGCGCACGATCTGCTGCCAGACCATATCGGCGCGGATGCGCGCCTTCAGCGTGCCGGCGTCGACACCGCCCTTTTCCAGCGTCTGGGTGAGTTGTTCTGGGGAAAAATTCATCCGTTTCGCCATTTCGGCGTAGGACGCATCCACGTCACTGTCGGTCAGCTCCAGCTTGTAGCGTCGACCAACCTGGACTTTGAGCTTCTCGTTGATCAGCTCGTCGATCACCTCTTGGCGCGTCGGCTGCTTATGGCTGACGAGCAGCGTGAACTTGGAGCGCTGGTCGATGTCATAGGACGTGATCGGGTCGCCGTTCACCATCACGACGACCGTCTGCGCCGCCGCCGGGCGAGGTAAGTCCATGGCAAACGCGCCGAGAGCGAGAACCGCCCATAGGCAACGCAGCGCCGGCGCCAAGGTCAGGAATGCGGCTCGGTGCTTGTTCATAGCGGTGACGTTCAGCCTCTGGTTCTCTTGTGTGGTCCGAATAATTCCGCCTCCGCCAAGCTTGGCCAAGCCGTGCTTGCCGTCAAGCCTGGGCGACCCCGATAAGCACTCGCCGGGGGTTGTATCCGGTCCGGCGAACACCGAATTCTGGCGATCTTGCGCCGCCGGACTTCCGTTAGCGGAAGCTCGATTAACGGCGGAAATAGGCAAAATTATTGATTCGTTGCCATCGGCAGCGAGCTGCCGCTCAACCCCGAAGAGGACGTTGATCCGATCGTGCGTAAGCCGAGTTGCAGCATCACCGTGTGGTTCGATTTCGGAATGCTGGTGCTGTAGGTATAGTCGGTAATGTAGTTCAGCCCGATCAGGAAGCAGTCGTCGATATAGCCAAGCCCGGCCGATGTCTGGCTGAGATTGTTGTGCGCGATATCGTACCGGGCCGCGCCGGAGAACACCCAGTTCGAATCGATCTTGACCGAACCCGAGGTCAGCAGGCCTTCGCGCCGCTCGAGGAAGCCCAGTTGAGGTTGTGGGGCGTAGTTGCCGTACAACAGCGAGACGGTCCAGCGATCGACATTGATGCGCCCCTCGGTCTCGAAGCGCTGCAGCGAGAAACTCTCCTCGTCGAAGCGATAGCGGGATATGAAGCTGAAGATCCGGTTCGGCGAATAGGCGAAGCGGGCGACATAGTCGGAGACATTCTTGTCGAGACCGCTGCCGAGGCCGGTATTTGTCGTATCCCCGACCACAAAGGAATTCACGCCGAACAGGTGATAGGACTGGCCGAACAGCATATTGATCGTGCCGCCCCGGTTGAACTGGGCGGTGTATTGCATGCCCGCATTGGCGCGCCCGCCGCCCTCGACACGGTCCCAGCCGGAGAACTTGTCGACCTTGAACAGATTGCTGTCGTCGAAGACGAGGCTCTGCGCATCCTCGTTGGGGAACCGGCCGATATTCGACTCGCTCGGCCGCGCGATGACTTGCGCGATCGGCTCGATGGTCTGGGTGCCCCAGCTGTGGACGGAGATGAAGGGATACCGATAGTCAAGGCCCGCGGTCGCCATGAAACGCGTCTGGGCGCTGTCGCCGGTCGGGATGAAATTGGCGACGGCGGCATCGGAATTCACCGCGAGTTGCGCAGCGTCGCCGCGCACGGAAAGGAAGGGAGTGAACACCTGGCCGAACGGATCAATGTACTTCGTCCGCCAATGAGTATCGGCGGAGAAACGAGAATAGGCGCCGGGAATCCCGCGCAGCAGGCAATTGGCAGAGGTCTTGAGCGCTGTGTCGGCGGTCGCCGTGTTGCACAGCCCGTAAGTGACGGCGTATTGGCTGATCGGGTCGAAACTTGCCTTTTCGCGCGTCAGGCTCGTGAGATTGACGTAGTAGCCGAGCTCCCCGCCCAGGATAGCCTGGTTGAACGTGTATTGGTAATCCATTACGGGGTGAATATTCGGGAGGACCGTCTGCTGGTCGCTCGACGTGAACCCGGTGTAGTGGATCGCGCGGATGTCGAAATAGCTGCGGTCCCCGCGCCCGGCGAGGAAGAGCTGAGACACCCCCACATCGTTCGCGCCGAACATGTTGTATAGTTCGATGGAGCGCGACTGCAGCGTGCGGACCTTGTAATCGGCGAAAAAGGTCGGGTCGGACACCAGCACGCCGTCCCAGCCCCAGGCCCAGCGTGGCGAGAGGTTGAACCGCCCGGTCGTCTCGACGCTGCCGCGGAAGGTCTTGAAGCCGTCGGTGTTGGCGAATTCCTCCTTGTCGGTCTGATAGAGGCCGGCCGCGCGGACGGTGTAGGAGCCATCCTCCAGCCGCTGGCGGAATTCGCCCTGCAGCAATGGACCCTGTTTCGACGTGAAGCGCGGCGAAAAGGTCATGTCGTAGCTCGGCGCGAGCGCGAAGTAATACGGCGTCTCGACACCAACCCCGTAGATGGAATTGGTGGTGATCAGCGGCATCAGGAAGCCGGACTTCCGCTTCACGCTGGGGTCCGGAGCGGCCATGTAGGGCGCGTAGGCGAGGGGCACGCCGAAGAATTCGAGCCGCGCATCCTCGAAATAGATCATCTTCTCCGACTGATCGTGGATGATGCGGGCGGCCTTGACCTGCCACAGAGGCGGCTTACGGGGATCTTCGCGACACGGCTCGCAGGCGGTATAGACGCCGCTCTCGAGGACTGTGTATTGGCCTTCGGTTCGCTGCGCGCGGGCGGCGGCGAAACGCGTCTGATCGACCGTCTCGAGTCGCAGAGAATCGATGAAGCCGTTGCGGAAGTCGTCGCTCAGATCAATCAGTTCGCCATAGGTGATGACTCCGTCCGAACCGGTGAGCCGCACATTTCCTTCGGCGTGGAGATGCTTGGTCCGTTGATCGTAGACGACCCGATCCGCTTCGACGGTCGCTCCCTTGTAATAAACCTGCACATTGCCGACCGCGGACACCCGTTCGTTCGGATAGTCGTACTGGATTTCGTTGGCCCGCAGAAGCATCTGCGCGTCGCCGGTGTTGGCCGCCGCCGGCGGCGTTGGCCTGACTTGCGACTTGAACGTGAGCGACACTTGCGCCTGCGCCGTCCCAACCGCGAAGGCGGCAGTCACGAGCGCGACAATCGTAGCGAACGCCGCGGTTCGCCACCGCCGGCGCCGACCATCAGGGGGGGCTGCGAGCGTAAACACGGTCAGCCGTCCTCCTGATAGAGCAGCGGGACGAGCCCGGTGAAGGTTCCGATCACGATCGGCAACCATGCCGCTGCGATCGGATGCAGCAACTCCGCCTTGCTCAAGTCGTCAGTGATCTTCGAGAGGACGTACAACAGAAAGCCGGCGGCCATGCCGCACAGCACCATGTTCTGGACCCCGCCGAAGCGGAAGAGCCGCAGGCTGAAGGCGGTCGCCACCAGCACCATCGCGACAAGCAGAGCCGGCCGCGACAACAGCTTCTGATACTGAAGCTTGTAGCCGGCCGCCGCCAGCCCGGCATGGTCGGCCATCTTGATGAAGAACGGCAAATCCCAGAACGAAACGGTGTCCGGCGTGGCGAAGCTTTCGCGAACCTGCTCGAGGGTGAGATTGGTGCTGAGCAGGTATTCCTGCAGAACCTCGGGCGGCTCGTTCATGCGATATCGGCGCACGTCGCTCAGCCGCCAGTAGCCGCCGCTCAATCGCGCGGCCTTCGCCTCGATGCGCTCGTTGAAATGGTTCTCATGATCGTAGGCCAGCACGGTCACGCCGCCGAGCTGCAGGCCTTGGTCGCTGCTAGTCGCGGCGTTAATGATCTCGTGGCCGGAAAGGCTCTTTTGGCTCACCCAGATTCCGCTGGTCGTGTTTTGCAGGCCACTCTGTTGGCCGCTCCCCGTGTACTTGACCTCCAGCCGCTTCGACTGCTCTTTGAGGAACGCGGCCGCGGGATTGTAGACCGTGGTGCCGAACACACCGAACACGAAGGCGACGAAGAGGGCCGGCGCAATGAACTGCCAGGCCGACACGCCGGCGGCGCGCGCGATCACCAGTTCGAGCCGACGCGAGAGGTTCAGATAGCACAGCATCGCGCCGACCAGCACGGCGAACGGCATCAGGATTTCCATGATCTGCGGAACGCGGGCGAGCGATATCTCGGCGCCGACGAGCGCAGAAATGTTGGAATCGCTCCGGCGCACGAGTTCGATGTAGTCGACCAGCGCCACGAGGCAGAAGCCGCCGATGAAAATGGCGACCAATGCGCTCAAGAAGCGCCGACCGAAATAGCGCGCGAGTCGTCCGCCGATCATTCGCCTACGCTCTCACACCGCCGCGCTGAATCCGGCGCCGGCTGCCGCTCGCCGCGGCGCCTTCCGGGCACCGTCGGTCGCGCAGCCGAACCCAAACATAAAGGATCGCACGAAGCCTTCCGGCCCCGTGTTTGGCTAGCCAGGGTGTCACCGATTGATCCGGCCATTTCACGCGCCCCCCGCGCGCTCCCGTAAAAGCCGACCCGATCCGCCTAGATGCCGCTTGCCCCCGATCTCCTGCTTCTTTGGCAGAGCGCCGCAGCCGATGCCGGTCCCTCCGCCTGTTTCTCCTTTCCTAGCAAAGTCTAACCCTCTGATCTGTTCACAAAATGGCCTTCCCAAGGCATCTCCCCGGAGGGCCCTCAACACGGTTAACGCAGTATGACCAGACTGCGCTCCAAATGCTATGACAAGCTTTGAGATACGGGTCACTACCGAGCCGGCGCTTTTGAAGAGACCGTGTCCGGCCGGCCACACAAACGAAAGCCTAAGGCGAGGATTCAACGAATGGCGGACCTGTTCCGGGTGAAGTTCGGCCCGTTCGCATCCCCCCGTGCGGGCGTGCTGGTGGTGTTCTGCGATGACGGGCTGCGACTCGGTGCGGCCACCCGCGAGGTTCTTGGGTCTGCCGCCGCGCTGGTGGGGCGCGCCGCCGCGGCTGAGCGCTTCAAAGGCAAGCTCGGTTCTGCGCTCGAAATCGCCACCCCGGCAGGCCTCAAGGCCGATCGACTGGTGGTTGTGGGGCTTGGTAAGCCAAAGGACCTCAAGCCGTACGATTCGCTGAGGTTGGGCGGGGCCGCGCTCGGGAAATCCCCGGCGGCTATGCATGAGGTTGCGATGCTCGCCGAATACCCGACCGGCGCCATGGACGCCGATACGGCCGCCGACCTCGCGCTCGGGGCTCGTCTGCGCGCCTACCGCTTCGATCGCTACAAGACCAAGCGCAAGGAGGACGAGGAGCGGCCCGAGGCGATGACGCTGACCGTCGGCGCCGCCGATCCGGCGAAAGCGCGCCGCGCTTTTGTCGATCGCGAGGCCATCGCGGACGGTGTCGTGCTTGCGCGCGACCTCGTCAATGAGCCGCCGAATGTCCTGTTCCCCGATTCGTTTGCCCGCCGCGCGCAGGCGTTGCTCCGTCGCGTCGGCGCCGCGGTCGAGGTGCTGGATTTGCGCAAAATGCGGCAGCTCGGAATGGGGGCCTTGCTGGCGGTCGGCCAAGGCTCGGCGCATGACAGCCGGGTCGTGGTCATGCGCTGGAACGGCGGACGCAAGGGTGACAAGCCGCTTGCCTTTATCGGCAAGGGCGTGTGCTTCGATACCGGCGGCATCTCGATCAAGCCGGCGCAGAACATGGAGGACATGAAGGGGGACATGGCGGGGGCGGCGTGCGTCGTCGGGCTGATGCAGGTGCTTGCCGCGCGCAAAGCAAAGGTCAATGCGGTGGGCGTGATCGGGATTGTCGAAAACATGCCCGATGGCAAGGCCCAGCGGCCCGGGGACATCGTGACGACGCTGTCGGGACAAACGATCGAGGTGATCAATACCGACGCGGAAGGCCGGATGGTGCTCGCCGATGTGCTCCACTACACGGCGACGCGCTTCAAGCCGCAACTGATGATTGATCTGGCGACGCTGACCGGCGCGATCATAGTGGCGCTCGGCCAGGAAATCGCGGGCCTGTTCACCAATGACGACAAGCTCGCGGAACGCCTCGCCAAGGCGGGGGAGGCGACCGGCGAGGTGGTGTGGCGCATGCCGCTCGGGCCGGAATACGACAAGCTGATCGATTCGAAATTCGCCGACATGAAGAATACCGGCGGCCGCCATGGCGGCGCGATCACCGCGGCGCAGTTTCTCCAGCGCTTCGTCGGCAAGACGCCATGGGCGCATCTCGACATCGCCGGCACCGCCATGGGCTCGCCGCAGACCGACATCAACAAGAGCTGGAGCTCAGGCTGGGGCGTGCGCTTGCTCGACCGCTTCGTTGCGGATTATTACGAGCGATGAGGGGAGCGGGAGCGGACCAGCTTGGCATCCGATAAACAGACGCGCATGAATTCAGAATTTTAGGGATCGCGACTTGACCGGAATCATGACTGAACTTCTCTTCTACCACCTCGAACGCCGGCCGCTGGAGGCGGTGCTGCCGCAGCTTCTGGAGAAATCGCTCGCGCGCGGGTGGCGGGTGGTCGTGCAGTCGTCCTCCGAGGAGCGCATCGAGGCGCTCGACGCCCATCTGTGGACCCATCGCGACGATAGTTTCCTGCCGCACGGCACGCATCGCGAAAGCCTTCCGGGCGAGCAGCCGATCCTGCTCACCGTCCATGACGACAATCCAAACCGGGCGACGGTGCGCTTCCTGATCGATCGCGCGCCGCCGCCGGCGGATGCGCGGGCTTACGAACGCATCGTCGTTCTGATCGATGGCGCGGACGAGGACGCACTCGCCGAGGCGCGCGAACTGTGGCGCAGCAAGAAGGCGGAGGGTTTTGAGGTCACCTATTGGCAATGTGACGAGCACGGGCGTTGGCAGCGGCGCGGCTGAATCCGGTCGAGAAAGTTTCGATGGCGACGGCCTTTGGCGACGCAGCGGGCCTGCCATGATGCCGTCGAAAAATTGTTTTTGATCGGAGATAGTTATAGAGGATCGACTGACGCAGGGAGCGAATTCGCGGCCTGCGTAAGCTGGGGACGGGGCCTAATATGCGATCGAGTCCGGGAATTAATCGAGGGCTGGTGTTGGTTGCGGCGGCGGCGCTGGGGATGGGCGCCTGCTCGAACATGCCGAGTTGGTCGGACGTCAAGTTGCCGTCGGCGAACACCTTCATCCCGACCAACGCCAATGCTTACAATGAGGCGACGCTCAACACCACCCGACCACTCACCCCCGCGGACCTCGTCGATGCGCAGGGCGCATGCGCCGGGGCGAGCGCCGCCAGCGAGGGCGCCCGCGGGGTTAGCCTCGACATGACGGAGTGCCAGGTCGTGCAGGCGCTGGGCGCCCCGGAAGCGACCGATATTACGAAAAATGCACGTGGCGACCGGACAGTGACGATGACCTATCTCGGGGCCGAGCGCGCCGGCCTTTACCAGTTCGTCCGGGGTCGGCTGGTCTCGATCGAGCGCGCGCCGGGCGCGGCCGAACCCGACCGTCCGGCAAAGCAGCCGTCGAAAAAACAAACAAAAAAACCTGAGCCAAGCTGAGGCTTCATCCGCGATCGCGCGTTCGAAGGCGGATGGTTGTCGTCTCCAGGAGGACTCTACAAGCCTCCCGGATGTCGCTTGAAGCTGCGGCAATCTGGGCCGAGCGCTCCTCCGTAGCCCCCCGCGAGACCGACACAATTGGATGCGAAGAGGCAAGGCGAAGGCCCCTGAACGCGGGGCGCCCCTGTCATTGAACGGACCATGACCCCCAGATCAAGCCATCCGCAGTCGCCCCTGCGCCGGCTCATGCGTGCGCTGGCGCTCGCCGCTGCGGCAAGCGCGCTCATGCTGAGCGTCAGCGCGCCCGCCTACCCACAGGCGCAACGCCGCCCGCAACCCGCCAGCGAAGCGCGGCAGCCGAGTGCGTCCGCGCCCGATGCGGATCGATCGGTCTCGGCGGCCGGCGAATCTGGCCGCGCGGCCGCGCCGTCGGCAGAGACCAGTCGGCAAGGGTCAGCGACGGACACGGCGCAGCAGGCCGCTGGACGCGAGCGTGCACCGGAGCCCACCCGCAAGCTTCCGGCCGATGTGAGCACCGAACACGCGCTTGGCTTGCCCGGTCGCACGCTACGCTTCACGGCGACTGCCGGATCGGATTCCGCTGTTCGACAGCGACAGCGGAAAGCTGGAGGCTGAGGTCGCCTACACCGCCTATGTCGTGGGCGAGCCTTCGGCCAATCGCCCGGTGACGTTCGTTTTCAATGGTGGTCCCGGCGCAGCATCCGCCTATCTCAATATCGGTGCGCTCGGGCCGTGGCGGCTTCCGTTTGACCGGATCACGGCGTCGGGGCCGTCCGTACTTGTGCCTAATGGCGAGACCTGGCTCGACTTCACCGACCTTGTGTTCGTCGATCCGCCGGGCACCGGCTACAGCCGGCTGGTCGGCGGCGACGAGGTGCGGCGGAGCATTTGGTCGGTGGACGGCGACGCCGAGGCGCTCGCCGTCTTCATCCGTAAATGGATCGAGCAGAACGGACGCCAAAACGCGCCGAAATTTCTCGTCGGCGAGAGCTATGGCGGCATGCGCGTCCTGAAGATCGAGCGGGCGCTCGAACAGCAACAGGGTGTCGGCGTCCGCGGGCTCGTGCTGGTCTCGCCGGTCATCGATTTTGCGAATCTGGGGCAGCGCCGCCACGCGCCGTTGTCCTACGTCAACCACCTGCCGTCGATGGCCGCGGCCGCGCGTGAACTTCGTGGCGACTTCGATCGCGCTGCGCTCGTCGCCGCCGAGGATTACGCCGCGGGTGAATATCTCGCCGATCTCATGCGCGGGGAGCGCGATCACGCCGCGGTCAAACGGATGTCGGCGCGGGTCGCGGCGCTGACCGGGCTCGATCCGGCGCTGGTCGAACGGCTCGGCGGGCGAGTGGACAGCGGAACCTTCCAGCGCGAACTCTATCGCGCGCGCGGCCTCGTCGGCAGCGCCTATGACGCAACCGTCACGGCCTTCGATCCGACTCCCACCGCGCCGCAGTCACAGTTTCCCGACCCAGTGCTCGACGCTACGCGCGCGCCGCTCACCTCCGCCATGACCGGGCTCTATCGCGGGACCCTCAACTGGCGGGTCGACCAGCCTTACCGCCTGCTCAACGGCGAAGTCAGTTCGCGCTGGAACTGGGGCCGTGGTCGCGGGGCCGTGCAGGCGGTGGAAGATTTGCGGACGATCCTTGCGAGCGACTGGCGCACGCATGTGCTGATCGTGCACGGCGCCAGCGATCTCGTGACGCCGTATTTCGCCAACAAACTCATCCTCGATCAGCTTCCCGTCTATGGATCGCCCGAGCGGGCAAAGCTTTCGGTCTATGGCGGCGGCCACATGTTTTATGCGCGGGACGGCTCGCGCCGCGAGCTGCGCTCCGACGCCGAGGCGCTTTACCGTGCCGCGCTTGCGCCGCAACGGCCTGCTGCGGAGCGGCCCGCCGGGGAATAATATAACTTGGGTGGGCTTGCGCCGCGCGACGCGCCCGGCGCGTGTCCTCGCGCGGCGTTTGCGATGCTCGGACCAAGAGGCGAAGTGCGTTCCGGCTCACCTTAGATCACCATCACCTCCGGGCCAGGCGTCGCCTGATAGAGGCGCTCGACATCGGCCTTGCGGCACTCGAGGGCGCGTCGCTGGTTGATATAGCCCTTGTCGGTGATTTCGTTCAGGTCGATCGAGGGCGCGTCGGCGATCAGCATCAGCCGGCAGATGCGCGTGCTTGAGCTTCCGTGCTCGCTGTTCCAGCGGGCGAGCGCCGAGGCGACATGCGCGCGAATGGTCGGATGACGCGTGAACTCGGCGGGCGTGGCGGGCGCATCGGCGCCGAGCAGCGCCTGGCAGCCGCCGACATTCAGCCAAGCCAGCGCGCCGACATATTCGCGGTCGGCGCCGGTGATGACGGCGTCCTGGAGCACGGGCGAGCAGGCGCCGATGACGCCGACGCGCAGCAATCCGACATGCACCCAGATGCCCGTGGTGAGCTTGAATTCCTCGGCGAGACGGCCGTCGAACACGATTCCCTTGGAGGCGTCGAGCGGATCGGCGAAGCGGACGGCATCGCCCGGCCGGTAGAAGCCCTCCTCGTCGAACGCCTGCGCAGTGAGCTCCGAGCGCTTCCAGTAGCCCGGCATCACATTGGGCCCGCGCACCCGCACCTCGATCTTGGCCTCGGTCGGCACGAGCTTCAACTCGACGCCCGGCACCGGCACGCCGATCACGCCGGCGCGGTCGATCAGGAAATGGCACGAGGTCGCAAGCGGCGCGGTCTCGGTGCCCCCCCAAGACGCCGTGAGCGGGATGCGCTCGCCGGTGGTGCGCACCGCGAGCGTTTCCAGCCGGGTCCACAAATCCTGCGGCAGTGCCGCAGCGGCGTAGAAGATCAGCCGCAGATTGGCGAAGAACGAGCGCGCCAAGGCCTCGTCCTTTTCCAGATAGGGCAGAAGCGCCGCATAGCCCGCCGGCACGTTGAAATAGACGGTCGGCGAGACTTCGGAGAGATTGCGCACGGTCTCGCCGACCAGCGCCGGCACCGGCTTGCCCGCGTCGATATACATCGTCCCGGCGTTGCGCAGCAGCATGTTGAAGTTGTGATTGCCGCCGAAGGTGTGGTTCCACGGCAGCCAGTCGACGAGCACGAGTGGCTGGTCCTGCAGGAACGGCCATACCTGGACGATCGCCTGCTGGTTCGCGGTGAGCATCTTGTGGGTGTTGATCACGCCCTTGGGCAGGCCGGTCGAGCCCGAGGTGAAGAGAATTTTCGCGATCGAGTCCGGCCCGATGCCGGCGACTGCGGCTTCGAGCGCTGGACCGGGGGAGGCGCTGGTCAGCGCGGCAAATGGGGTGACGCCGTCCAGATTGGCGCCGTTGGCGCTCGCGACCACCTCGGTGCCGACAAGATTGAGCGCGGCCAGCGCCCTCGCGAACGGGGCGGTGTCCGACACATAGACCAGGCCGGGCGTGAGAATGTCGTAGATATATTTGAGGTTTTGGTGGTCCTGGCTCTGCAGCGAATAGGCCGCGGAGATGGGGGCGACCGGCACGCCGGCGGTCATCGCGCCCAGCGCCAGCAAGGCATGGTCGATGGCGTTGCCGGAGAGGATCATCACCGGCCGCTCGGCCGAGAGACCGCGCTCGATCAGCGCGCTCGCGATCGCATCGACGTCCCGGCGCGCCTCTTCATAGGTGACCTTACGCCAAGCATCGCCGCGGCGCTCGGCGAGGAAGATGCGCGACGGCGCAGTCTCGACCGCTGCGCGGAACACGCGCACCAGGGAAGGTTCATAGGGAGAGAGAGGGGCCTTTGAGCGCAGCAGGATTGTCCCGTCGGGGGCATCGGTTCGCACCAGGTCGACCGGCGCAAAGTCGATCGCGCGGATCGGGATGTCTGTCGGCGCAACGAAGGTCGGCGCGAGCTGCGCTTGACTTGGCATGGTCGTTCGCTCCCGGGGGCATCTTTGTTTCCTGTTCTCGTTTTTATTGTTCTCGTGTTCTGGTTATTCGTGTCGCCGCCGTTCCTTGGCGGTCAGTCCGCAAAGCCAACCTTGTGACGTCAAGATAGCTGAAGAGGGCGCCGCACGCACCGGCCTTACGCTCCTTTCGCGTCGCTGACCCGAAGGACCAGCGCCATGGCGGAATCGCCGGCGGCGCAGCCGCCGAACAGGCCGACGCCGCCGCCCCTGATCGCCAGCTCCTCGATCAATTCGATGACGCTGCGCATTCCGGTGGGAGCCTGCGGATGACCCCACACGAGCGAGCAGCCGTAATTGTTCATCCGATCGAGCGGAAAGCCGGTCTCCTTGGAAAACGCGATATCGTTGACCGCGAAGGGATTGTGCGACTTGACCGCATCGACCTCAGCGATCGTGAGGCCGGCGGCGTCGAGCGCCGCCCGGCAGGCGGGCGCGACCGCCATCGGCATGTGGCCTTTTTCCGTGCGCGCCTGCCCAAATCCGATGAGCTCGATCTCGATTCTCGCATCGGCGGAGGTTTCGCGAGCGCGCTCGCGCGTCGTCACGATCAGGCCGGCATTGCCGTCGGCCGGATGGGTCTGGCCGGCGAACGTGACGGTGCCGCCCGGCTTGACCGGCTTGAGCTTGGCAAGCTTTTCGGGCGAAGTCGCAAACACCCCTTCGTCCGCCGACAGCACCCCGATCTGTTTGCGAAAGCCGCCGTCGGTGATCGGGACATCCACCATGTAGCGGCGCTGGAACGCGTGGTCGTCAGCGAGCGCGTCCTCATATTGCTGATAACGCCGCAGCACCACCTCATGCTGCTGCTCGGTGCTGATCTGGTAGCGCCGCGCCACGTTCTCGGCGGTGTCCACCATCGCGTTGTGGGCGTGGGGATCGTTGGCGAAATTGTCGAGCGTCCACGACTCGCTGATCCCCTGGCCGCCGGGCGCGGTCGGATCGGGATAATAGACGACCGGGCCATTCGACATCCGGTCGGCGGTAACCACGAGGGCGCAGGCAGCGCTCCCGCCGGCGACTTCGAGGGCGGCCATCTGCAGCGCACGTGCGCCGGTCGCGCAGGCCTGCTGCACGGTGGGGCCGGTGACATTGTCCAGCCCCATCATGCCGGTCACCCATGGCAATCCGTAAAAGCTGCTCTTCTGCGGATTGGTGATGCCGAGAATGGCGAGGTCGATCGCCTCCTGCGGAAATTTCTTCGCTGCGAGGGCCGCTTTGCCGATGCGCGCGGCGAGCTTGAGGCTGTGCAGGTTGGCGAGCGCGCCCTGCCATTTGGCGAATGGCGTCGACCAGTAGGCGCGGTAAGGAATGAAGGCTGAAGTCATCACGTCTCTCCGTTACCGGCGTCCGGCGTCCCATTCCGCAAAGGTCGAGCCCTCTGCCGCGAGCTTGGCGAGCAACGGCGCCGGCGTCCAGTATTGCGGATCAAGGGTGCGCTTGAATTCGAGGATGCGGTCGTGGATGACTTTGAGCCCGATCGTGTCGGCATAGAACATCGGGCCGCCGCGGTAGCGCGGAAAGCCGTAGCCCGAGGCATAGACGACGTCGATGTCGCCCGCGCGAAGCGCCACGCCCTCCTGCAAGAGAAGCGCGCCTTCGTTGATCATCGAATAGAAGCAGCGTTCCTGGATTTCGCGCCGATCGGGGTTGCGCCGCGCAACGCCGAGCCGCTCGCCTTCCGCCCAGAACATTTCGGCCGCTTCCGGATCAGGCATGCGCTTGTGCGCGGGATTGTCGTAGCGGTAGTAGCCGCGCCCGGTCTTCTGTCCGAGCCAGCCGCGCTCGACCAGCATGTCGGAGCAGCGATAGTAGCCCGGATCCCTCGGCAGCAGATGCTTGCGTTCGCGGCGGGTGGAAGGCCCGACCTCGACGCCGGCGAGATCGAACACCGCCAAGATGCCCATCGCCATGCCGAAGTCTTCCAGCGCGCCGTCCACCTGCTCCGGGGTCGCACCTTCGAGCAGGCAATGTTCTGCCTCGCGCGCATAAGGGTCCATCATGCGGTTGCCGATGAATCCGTAGCTATTCTTGGCGACGACGCCCACCTTGCGGATTTGCTTGGCGACCTCGAGCGCGGTCGCGATCACGTCCGGGGCGGTCTTGTTCGTCTGGACGATTTCGAGCAGCGGCATCACGTGCGCCGGGCTGAAGAAATGCAGGCCCACCACGTCCTGCGGCCGTTTGGTGACCGCGCCGATCTCCTCGATGTCGAGCGTCGAGGTGTTGGTGCCGAGGATTGCGCCGTCCTTCGCCACCCCGTCGAGCATCCGGTAGATGTCCTTCTTCAGCGCCATGTTCTCGAACACCGCCTCGATGATGAGATCGGCGTCACCGAGCCTGGCGGCGTCGAGCGTCGGCGTGATCAGCGCCATCCGCTGGTCGGCGTGCTCCGGTTTCAGGCTGCCGCGGCTCACCGAGCGCTCGTAGTTCTTGCGCATCCGCGCAAACCCGCTGTCGAGATACTCCTGCTTCACGTCGAGCACGGTGACCGGCACGCCGATATTGGCGAAGCTCATGGAGATGCCGCCGCCCATGGTCCCCGCGCCGACGATGCCCACACGGGCGATCGGGCGCGGTTTCACGCGGGCGCCGATGCCCGGAATCTTGCGCACCTCGCGTTCGGCGAAGAAGAGATGCCGCAGCGCCCGCGACTCGGTCGCCCGTTCGAGCTTGTCGGACTGCGACTGCTCGATCTTCAGACCCTCATCGAACGACAGGTTGGCGGTCGCCTGCAGCGTGTCGATCAAGGCGAGCGGCGACTGCCGATTGCGCATGGTCTTTCCGACCTGTGCGCGTTTCCGCGCAAACAACTCCTCGGCGTCTTTTGCGCCCTTGACCGCCATGTCGCGGGTGCGGCGCGGGCCTCCGCCCTTCGCCACCAGCTCGCGTGCGAAAGCTGCGGCGCCCGCAACCACGTCGCTATCGACAACCGCATCGACCAAGCCGATGTCGCGCGCCGCCGGGGCGCCGACCGGCTTGCCCGAGAGAATCATGTCGAGCGCGCGTTCGAGCGGGACGAGGCGCGGCAGGCGCTGCGTGCCCCCCGCGCCAGGAATGATGCCGAGCGACAGTTCCGGCAGACCGAACCGGGCGTTCTTGTCCGCGACGCGATAATGGCAGGAAAGCGCTAGCTCGGCGCCGGCGCCGAGCGCGGCGCCGTGCACGGCCGCGATCACCGGGCGCGCGCTGTCTTCGATCAGCCGCAGCACTTTGTGGAAGCCCGGTTCGGCGATGCCGGTGTCGAATTCCTTGATGTCGGCGCCGGCGACGAAGGTGCGTCCGGCGCAGCCGATCACGATCGCCCTGACGTCAGGCCGGCTCTTCAGTTCGGCGAAAACCTTGTCGAGCCCCGCCCGCACTCCGCGATCCATGGCGTTGACCGGCGGATTGTCGATCCTGACCACGGCGACGCCGTCTTCGAGCGAATAGGCTACGATCTCACCCATGGGTCCAACCTCTGAAGGCGGGACTTCGCCGCGCCGCCCGCCGATACGAAATGGAAAACTTGGCAGGTCGCGCTCCGGCTGCGGCCATCATGCTCGAACCGAGAGCATTGCCTCCACGGCGATCGCTGCTGCGGCAAGATGAATGCAGCGGAACGCACAGACGTCTCACTTCCCTGATCGTTGTTTATTTGATAATATCATATAATAATTATCCTTCATAAGGCAAGCGTCATCCTGATCGCGATCGGCTGCGGCGGCGGGACAAGGGAAAGACGCAGGCCGCAAGTTCGAGTAGAGCATTCGCTGACGCGGCTTCGGATCTTGGCCCGTAGCGGCGAGCCGGCCCGCCGCACGACATGCGGCCAACCAGATAGGGCGAATTTCGATTCCCCCAGAACGCAATTCGCTCTAGCGTTAAGCCATCCAACCGGGAGGAAAAACATGAGAAAGACGAGACTGGTCATTGCGCCTTTGACCATAGTTGTTGCTGCATTGTTCGGCACTGCAACGACCCCGTCCGTCGCGGAGGAGGTCAAGCTCGGCGTCAGCATTTCAACGACCGGGCAGGGGGCGGCGCTCGGCATTCCGGAGCGCAACACCCTGTCGCTGTTTCCCGAGGAGATCGGCGGCGCCAAGTTGAAGATCATCCAGCTCGACGACGCCGGCGATCCGACGGCCGCCACCACCAATGCGCGCCGTCTCGCAACCGACGACAAAGTGGACGTCCTGATCGGCTCGTCGACGACGCCGCCGAGCATCGCCATGGGCAACGTCGCCGCCGAGGCGGGCGTGCCGCATTTCGCCCTCGCGCCGATGCCGGTCGCGGCAGGCAAGGAGAAGTGGTCGGTGGTGATGCCGCAGCCGGTCGCGCTGATGGCGACCGCCTTGTTCGAGCACATGAAGAAGAACGATGTGAAAACGGTCGGCCTGATCGGCTTTTCCGACTCGTGGGGCGATCTATGGGTCAAGGCTTTCAAGGACATCGCCGAACCGATGGGCCTCAAACTGGTGGCGGAAGAACGTTATGCGCGCGCCGACACCTCCGTTGCCGGGCAGGCGCTCAAGCTCGTCGCGGCGCGGCCTGACGCCGTGCTGGTCGGAGCCTCGGGCACCGCGGCGGCGTTGCCGCAGATCGCGCTGCGGGATCGCGGCTACCAGGGAAAGATCTACCAGACCCATGGCGCGGTGACGAAGGACTTCATCCGCATCGCCGGCAAGGCGGCGGAAGGCGCCATTCTCGCCTCCGGTCCGGTGATCGTCGCCGAATTGCAGCCGAACAGCGCCCTGACCAAGAAGCCAGGCATGGCTTATGTCGGACCCTATGAAACCAAGTTCGGCAAGGACACGCGCACCCAGTTCGGCGCCCATATGTGGGACGTGCTTGAAGTGTTGGAGCGCGTCGTTCCGGTCGCCCTCAAGAAGGCGAAGCCGGGCACGCAGGAATTCCGCGAGGCGATCCGCGAAGCGCTGATGTCCGAGAAGGAGATCGCGGCGAGCCAGGCCGTCTATAACTGGACGGCGACCGACCGCTATGGCGTCGACCAGCGCGCCCGCGTGCTCCTCACCGTGAAGGATGGCGACTGGGTGCTGGTCGAGTAACGACGGCAGCCGGGGTCGTTCGGCCTATCTCTCACCACTCGACGTGCGGGTTGCCCCGCGCGCCGCCGCAGCCACTCAAAGCGTGTAGCGGCGTTCGCCGTGTCGCCGAATCTTCGCCTTGCGATGGCGGGATGCGTTGCGCGCTGGGAACAAGGCTCACGGGCTGGCGAAAGCCGCAAGCCGGCTTAGGCGTCGAGGTCGAGCGCGACGGCGCGGTGCGCGTGCGTCGCCACGGGCGTCGTGATCTTGTGCAACAGGCCGGGAGCCTCGGCCGCGAACTCGTCGGCGAACACCGCAGCGAGAGCCGTGCGCTTGCGCTGCTCGGCCGACACACGGCCGCTCTCGCCGGCCATTTGGCCGGCCGCGACCGCGCCCTTCATCAGCAGCGCCGCCGTGACCGCGATCGCGGCAAGCCGCAAGTAAGGCGACGCGGCGTAGAGCCGCTCATCCGCATTGCGCTCCGTGGCGACGAGCCAATCCGTGGCGGCGAGGAGATTGGTCAGGGCGGCTGTGGCGAGGTCGGCCGCCGGCGCGAGCGCAAGCTGCGGCCCGACTGGCAAGGCCGAAAGTCCGGCGACCATCGCGCGGCATTCGTGCGCGAGCGCGCGTATGCCGGTTCCGCCGTCCGGCGCAACCTTGCGGGTGACGAGGTCGATCGCCTGAATGCCGTTGGTGCCTTCATAGATCGGCGGGATGCGAGCGTCGCGTAGATGCTGCGCGGCGCCCGTCTCCTCGACGTAACCCATGCCGCCATGCACCTGAATGCCGAGCGAGGCGGCTTCGACGCCGTTTTCGGTGGCAAATCCCTTGAACACGGGCGTGAGCAGATCGGCGAAGAGCCCGCCGCGACGCCGGATCGCCGCATCGGTCGCATGCTGCGCGTCGTCGAGGGCGGCGGCGGTGAAATAGGCGAGCGCCCTGCCGGCTGCGGTCACCGCCCGCATGCGCCCCAGCATGCGTCGCACGTCTGGATGCGCGATGATGGGCGCCGGGCCTGTGTGGCCTGAGGCGCGACCCTGGCGGCGCTCCTGCGCGTAGGCGAGCGCCTGCTGATAGGCGCGTTCGGCGATCGCAACGCCCTGCAGGCCGGTGGCGAGCCGCGCCCGATTCATCATGGTGAACATGCAGCGCAGCCCGCGATGCGGCTCGCCGACGAGCCAGCCGACCGCGCCGCCGTTGTCGCCGAAGATCATGGTGCAGGTCGGACTTGCCCGGATCCCGAGCTTGTGTTCGACGCCTCCGCAGCGCAGGTCGTTGCGCGGGCCGAGCCGTCCGTCCGGATGCACGAGAAATTTCGGCACGACGAACAACGAGATGCCTTTCGTTCCGGCCGGCGCGCCGGGCAGCCGCGCCAACACGAGGTGAACGATGTTCTCGGCCAGGTCGTGCTCGCCGAAGGTAATGAAGGTCTTCTGGCCGAACAGGCGATAGGTGCCGTCGCCGGCGGGTTCCGCGCGGCTCGTCAGCAGACCGAGATCGCTGCCGGCTTGCGGCTCGGTCAGGTTCATGGTGGCGGTCCATTCGCCCGAGATCAGCTTCGGCAGGTACAGATCCGCGATTGCCGCCGCGGCATGCGCCTGTAGGGTGGGAACGGCGCATTGCGTGAGCACCGGCAGGGTCGAGAGCGCCATGCACGCGCTCGTCAGCATCTCCATGGTTGCGGTGCCGATCGCGATCGGCAGTCCCGCTCCGCCATGGCTCGTGGGCAGCGACACGCCGTTCCAGCCGGCCGCCGCCCAGGTCGTGAAGGCCTCGCGCCATCCTGCCGGGGTGCGCACGACACCGTTCTCGAACACCGAGCCGGACCGATCGGCCGTCTGGTTCAATGGCGCGATCGTCTCTTCCACGAGAACGGCCGCCTGCTCGATGATGGTCCGCCAGTCCTCGCGCGTCTCGGCCGGGACCTCGGGCGAGGCAGGTCCCGGGGCGATCGCGAGGATATTAAACAGGATGTCGTCGACCGGCGCCCGATACGTCATAGTAAAACACTCATCCCTTGAGATAACTGCTGACGATTCGCTGATCCCCGGCGAACTCCTGCGCCGGTCCCTGCATGGTGAAGAGACCGAGCTCCATGACGTAAGCGCGGTCGGCAATGCGCAGCGCCGCCCGTGCGTTCTGCTCGACCAGAAGGATCGACACGCCGCCGTCGCGCAGATCGCGCATGATGCGGAAGATTTCCGCAACGATGAGCGGCGCAAGGCCGAGGCTCGGCTCGTCCAGCATCAAGAGGCGGGGGTTCGCCATCAGCGCGCGGCCGATCGCGAGCATCTGCTGCTCGCCTCCGGACAGCGTTCCGGCCAGCTGGCGCCGACGTTCCAACAGCCGCGGGAAACGCGCGAACACCTGTTCGAGCCTCTCATGCCGCTGCTGCGCCGGAACCCGGAAGCCGCCCAGCACGAGGTTGTCTTCGACGGTCATCGAGCCGAACAGCTCGCGCTTCTCCGGCACAAGGCAAAGGCCACGCTCGACCCGCTGCTCGACCTCCAGGCGGCCGATATCGGCGCCGGCGAAGCGCACCGCGCCATGCGAGGGCAGCACGCCCATGACCGCGTTGAGAAGGGTTGTCTTGCCGGCGCCATTCGCGCCGATCACGGTGACGATTTCGTTGTCGGCGATCGATAGCGTCGCTGCACGCACCGCCTCCACCGACCCGTAGGCGACGCTGAAGTCCTCCAAGGCGAGCAGCGGCGCGGTCACGCTTCGGCTCCCAGATAAGCGGCGAGCACCGCCGGGTCGGTCTTGATCTCGGCCGGCGTTCCCTCGGCGATCTTGCTGCCGAAATCAAGCACGACGATCCGGTCGACGAGACCCATGACGAAGCCCATGTCGTGCTCGACCAGCAACATCGTCATGCCCTCCGCGCGCAGTTGGCAGAGAAGCTCAGCGAGCATGCGCTTTTCGAACTCGCGCAGCCCTGCGGCAGGCTCGTCGAGCAGGAGCAGGCGCGGATCGAGGCACAGCGCGCGGGCAATCTCGACGATGCGTTGCTGTCCGAGCGGCAGGCTGCCGGCGGGCCGGTCGATCTGCTCGGCAAGGCCGACGCGGGCGATCTGCCGCGCCGCCTCGGCGAGCAGCCGACCTTCCTCCGCACGCTCGAGATGAAGAATGCTCGCGGCCACACCGGAGCGGCCGCGCAGATGCGCGCCGAGCGCGACGTTCTCGATCACGCTCATGTCCGGCATCAATTTGACGTGCTGAAAGGTGCGGGCGACGCCGCGACGGGCGACCTCGGCCGGCGATCTTCCGTCGATCGCCTCGCCGGCGAAGCGAACCCGGCCGGAGCTCGGCTTGAGAATGCTTGTGATCAGGTTGAACAATGTGCTCTTGCCCGCACCGTTCGGCCCGATCAACCCGACGATCGCGTGCGGCGGGACCGCGACGGTGACGTCATTGACGGCCACGATGCCGCCGAACCGTTTGCTCAGACCCTCGATCTCCAGGAGCAGCGAGACATCCGCTCCGGCGCTGCGCCGCGCCAGGCTCTTCGCATCCGCCTGGGGTGCGACCGGGGAGGGGGCCGGAAACAGCGCGGCCAAGCGTGGCCACAACCCGGTGCGCGCCACCTGCAAAGTCGCGACCAGCACCATGCCGAAGACGATGGTCTCCGCCTGCACGTCGCTGCCGAGCATCGCCGGCAGAATCCGCTGCAGCGCGTCCTTAAGGATAGTTACCACGCCGGCGCCGAGCAGCGCGCCCCACACATAGCCGGCGCCGCCGAGGGTCGCCATCAAGAGGTATTCGATGCCGGCGTTGAGGCCGAACGGAGTTGGGTTCACGCTGCGTTGGAGATGCGCATAGAGCCATCCCGACAATCCGGCGAGGAGGGCCGCGTAGACGAACACGACCAGCTTCACCCGCATCCGGTCGACGCCGAAGGACTCGGCGGCGACCCCTCCGCGCCGAAGCGCGCGAATCGCGCGGCCGACCCGCGAGGACAGAAGATTCGTGGTGCCGATCCCGGCGAGCAGCACGGCCGCCCAGATCACCCAATAGGTCGCTTTCGGGTCTATCAGGCTCCACGGGCCGATCGTGAGGGGCGGCACGCCGGTTATGCCGTCGTGGCGGCCGAGCATGTCGATCTTGCCGAACAGGAAATAGAGGCTGATGCCCCAGGCGAGGGTCCCGAGCGGCAGGTAGTGGCCCGACAGCCGGACCGTGATCAACCCGAGCAGCACGGCGGCGGCCCCCGTTACGGCGAGGGCGACGGGGAGGCTCAGCCATGGCGAGAAGCCGTAGCTCGTCGTCAGGATCGCCGTGGTGTACGCGCCGAAGCCGCAAAACGCGGCCTGCCCGAACGACGTCATGCCGCCGACGCCCGTGAGCAGGACGAGGCCGATCGCGACCAGCGAAGCAAGCCCGATATTGTTGAGGAGCGTGATCCAGAAAGGCGGGACGCCGGGGACGAGCGCGAGCAGGGCGAGCGCGAGGGCGAACGCGGGAAGGATGAGGCGCGTGGGCATCGCTCACTCGTCCTCCTCGACATAGGCGCTCTGCAGCGAGCGCCACATCAGCACGGGGACAATCAGGAGGAAGACGATCACTTCCTTGAAATTCGAGGCGTAGAAGGAAGCGAACGCCTCCACGAGCCCGACCCCGAGCGCCGCCACCGCGGTCACGGGATAGCTCGCGAGCGCGCCGACGATTGCGGCGACAAAGCCTTTCAACCCGATCAGGAAACCGGTGTCGTAATAGATGGTCGTGACCGGAGCGATCAGCACGCCGGAAACGGCCCCGAGCGCGGAAGACAAGGCAAAGGCCGCCTGTCCCGCAGTCGTCGTGGGAATGCCCACCAGCCGCGCGCCAAGCCGATTGATGGCGGTGGCGCGCAGCGCCTTTCCGTACAGCTGCCGATCGAAGAAGACGTAGAGCGCAGCGATCAGGATCAACGTGACGGCGAAAACGGTGATGGTCTGGCCGGTGATCGGCAGCGGCCCAAGCGTGAAGGACGCGTCGGTCAGCGCCGGCGCGCGCAGGCCCTCGGCGCCGAAGAACACCAGGCCGAGCCCCACCATCGACAGGTGCACGCCGACGGCGGCGATGAACAGCGTCAGCACCGAAGCGTCGGCCAGCGGCTGGAACGCGATGCGATAAACGTAGGGCCCCATCGGCGCGACGATCGCGAGCGTGAGCGCGAGATTAACCCAGACGGATTGGCCCGGATGCGCGAGGAGCTGCGTGAGCCCCAGCACCGCCACCGGCGCGGCAACCGTGCCGACGAATTGGCGCGCAACCATCCGACCGGTGAGGACGTGACGGCTGCGCCACAGCTGCGCGACGAATGCCGCCACGCCGAACGCGACCAGCAGCCACGCGGTGGCCGGCGCCTTGCCTGTGGACAGGAGCGCGAAGGTCAGCCCGCCATAGGCGACGAATTCGCCTTGCGGTATGAAAATGATCCGGGTAACCGCAAAGACGAGAACCAGCGCGATTCCCAGCAAAGCATAGATCGCGCCATTGATGAGGCCGTCTTGAACGAGAAACAGCAGAATGACGCTGTCCATCATCGTCCGACCCCGCTCGAGCGGCCGGACGGGCGACGAGATCGCCCCGCGACTGCGCTGCCGGTGCGCATCCTGGCATTCCTCCCGCGCGCCGTATCTCAGCGCGGCTTATTTTTTTATGCAGTATAACTATTATATGTCATAATCACAAGCAGGAAGCGATGATCGCCGCCCGCTCGGCGGCCGTACGAAGGCAAGCAAGCATGACGAAAGACGGGGCGCGAAGAAAGATCAAAATCCGGACGGAGCCGGACAAGTCGGCCGGCGATGAGCCTGCGCCATTGGAGCTTGGTCCGTTGCCGGGCTACACCGGATATGTGCTGCGGCGCGCCCAAGTCGCGCTGTTCGAAAATTTCATCAACACGTTCAAGCCGCTCGCGCTGCGTCCGGCTCAATTCAGCGTGCTGTTGGTGGTGCAGGCCAATCCCGGTCGCCGGCAATCGGAGATTGCCGCATCCCTCGGCATTCGTCAGGCCAATCTGGTCGGCTTGATCGATGAACTCGACGCTCGAGGCCTTACCAAACGCAAGAGGCTCGCAGCGGACCGGCGATCGCACGCTGTCATGCTGACGGCAAAGGGCAAGGGACTGTTGAAGAAGGCGTTGGCGCTTCAGGATCGTTTCGAACGGCAAGTAATGGCCGCGCTGGGCGCGGCCGAACACGCGCGGCTGATTGCGACGCTGATCAAGTTGCATCAACTCATGGTTGGGCTCGGTTCTACCGCCGTCCCGAACGGCATGAGCGGGACGCGCCGCCGCCCGCGCAAACCGGCGAAGCCGAATGGCCGTTCGCGTAAGCCGGCAGGAGTGAACGGCCGTGCTCGCACGACTCTGCACTCGTAAAATCATGGGTGCCGGGTTGGGTTCGGCCGCGGCCGGCATGCGTCCGTTCGCAGGCTTTGCGCGGCAGCGCGGTTGCGATCATAGATATTCGAAATGACGTAATCATTTCTGTAATGGACTTGTACGCCGCGGCGCCGGACAAGAAAGGTCGCACGCAGGCCCCCGGCGGGAAGGCGAGGCCGTTCCCCTCATCCTCGCATCGCGTCCCCGACGTCGGATTCGAATGGGCGGACGATTGCATCCCGATGCACAGAGTTTTTTGATCAATAGAGGGCGGCAACGCCAATGCGTCGCCTTGCCGAGACAAATAATTTCATTCGAGTGGGTCGATGACTCGCGCGTCGTTTCATGCGTTGGATTCTACATTTTCGAATGCGCGTGATCCTGTAAAGCTCTGAATCAAAACGTGTCCATAAGGCGGACAATTGCCGTCGCCAAATCACGCTGGCTTTGCTAAGAAGTGCGCAATGGGGAAGCCGCGAAATTCCGACGTGAAGACTAACGCAAACGGGCCCTTGCGCATCGGCGTCGTGGGCGCCGGCATCATGGGATGCAATCATGCGCGCGTCCTCTCCGAACTTCCTCACGCCGAACTCGTCGGCGTTGTCGACCCCAATGTGGGACAGACGGAGTTCGTCGGCCGGACCCTCGGCTGCGGCACGTTCTCGGATGTGGCCAAGCTCTTGGATTACGGCGTCGACGCCGTGACGATCGCCGCTCCGACCCATCTTCACCGCGACATTGCGCTCGCCTGCATCGCCCGCGGCGTGCATGTGCTGGTGGAGAAGCCGATCGCGTCCTCGGTCGAGCAGGGCCAGGACTTGATTAACTCCGCCCGCCGCGCCGGCGTGAGGCTCATGGTCGGACATATCGAACGGTTCAATCCCGCCGCGCAGTCGATCAAGGATGCGATTCGCGACGAGGACATTTTGTCGATCGCCATTACGCGGGTCGGCCCGTTTCCGCCGCGCATGTCGAATGTCGGGATCGTCATCGATCTCGCCGTGCACGACATCGATTTGATCCGTTGGTTCACCGGCTCGGAGATCGTCGAGGTGCAGCCGCAATTGTCCAGCGCGCGGGCGGAACGCGAGGACATCGCCCTCCTGCAATTTCGCACCGCCTCCGGCGTGCTCGCGCACATCAACACCAATTGGCTCACCCCGTTCAAGGCGCGCACCGTCCAGGTGGCGACCAAGCGCAAATACATTGTCGGCGATCTGTTGTCCCGGCAGGTCACCGAGTATTTCGGGTTCCAACCCGACGGAAGCTATTCGATGCGTCATCTTTCGGTTGGGCATGCGGAACCGCTGCGCGCCGAGCTCAACGCTTTCGTGCAGGCGGTCCGCACCGGCAGCGAACCGCCGGTGGACGGACGAGAGGGCGTTGCGAGCCTCGAGATCGCCATTCGCTGTCTGGAATATCGGGCGCCCGAGACGGAGGATTTGCGGGTAGCGCGGATTGCCGCCCTCTGATATTCGGCGCCCATCCGCCGATTCAGGAAGATTGGACTCCGGCCACCCGAATGACCCATCACGCGCGTCTGCAACCCAAGCCCATTCCTTTCATCGACCTCGCGGCGCAGCGCCGTGCGCTCGGCCCAAGCCTTGACGCGGCGGTGGCTCGCGTTTTGGAGCACTGCCAATTCATTCTTGGTCCCGAGGTGACGGCGCTCGAAACCGAGCTCGCCGCGTTTTGCGGCGCGCGCCATGCGGTGACCTGCGCGAGCGGCACGGATGCGCTGTCCCTCGCGCTGATGGCGCACCAGGTCGGACCCGGCGACGCCGTCATCTGCCCGGCCTTCACCTTCTGCGCGCCGGCCGAGACGGTGGCGCTGGCGGGGGCGACCCCGGTTTTCGCCGATGTCGACGAATCGACCTTCAATATCGCGCCGGCGAGCGCGGCCGCCGCCGTGGCCGTCGCGCGCCGCAGGGGATTGACCCCGCGGGCGATCATCGCGGTTGATCTGTTCGGCTTGCCCGCCGACCATGGCGCGCTTGCCGCCCTCGCCGCGGCGGAGCGTTTGTTCGTGCTTGACGACGCCGCGCAGGGCTTCGGCGCGACCTACAAGGGCCGCCGGATCGGCGCGATCGCGGATGTCACCGCCACGAGCTTCTTTCCCGCCAAGCCGCTCGGCTGCTACGGCGACGGCGGCGCGGTCTTCACCAATGACGACGAGTTTGCCGCCATCCTGAAGAGCTTGCGCATGCACGGGCAAGGGACAGACCGATACGACCACGTTCGCATCGGCTTCAATGGCAGGCTCGACACGATCCAGGCGGCGGTGCTGATCGAGAAGATGAAGATTTTCCCCAACGAGATCGTCATGCGCAATCAGGTGGCGGCCCGCTATGCGGAGGGGCTTGCCGATGTCGCGATCATTCCCCGCGTGCCGGCCGAGTTCACCTCGGTATGGGCGCAATACACGATCAAACTCGCGCCTGGTCGGCGCGAGGCCTTCGCCGCCGCGCTGAAGGCCGACGGCATTCCGACTGCGGTCCATTATCCGAGACCGTTGCACCGGCAGACGGCCTACCGCCGGTTTCCCTGCGCCGCCGACGGCCTTCCCGTATCGGAGCGGCTCGCCGAGGAAGTGATCAGCCTGCCGATGCATGCCTATCTCGACGAGTCGACGCAGGCGCGCATCATCGAAGCGGTGCGGCAGGCCGCGGCTGCTGCTTGAGCCGCGAGCCTTAAGGGCGCCTCGCCCCAAAATCGCAACAGAGGCGGTGACCGCTGCATGCTTGGAGGCATTCTCACCGTCGGCGGCTTCACGCTTCTTTCGCGCGTTACCGGGTTCTTGCGCGACATCATGCTCGCGGCGATTCTCGGCGCCGGGCCGCTCGCCGACGCGTTCTTCGTTGCACTCCGCCTGCCGAATCACTTCCGCGCCATTTTCGCCGAAGGCGCCTTCAATTCCGCTTTCGTGCCGGCCTATGCCCGCATTCGCCAGCAGGGGGGGGCGGGTCCCGCGCGGCTGTTCGCCAACCGCATTTTCACGCTTCTGTTCGCGGTGGAGGCGGTTCTGCTGCTGCTCGCTTTGGCGTTCACGCCGGCGGTGATCGAACTGCTGGCGCCGGGGTTCGCCGATAATCAAGGGCAATTCGCGCTTGCGGTCTCGCTGACGCGGATCACCTTTCCCTATCTCCTGCTGGTCAGCCTGGTGACCCTCTATGGCGGCATGCTCAACGCCGTGCAGCGCTTTGCCTCGCCGGCCGCCGCGCCGATCCTCCTCAATCTGTCGATGATGGCGACGCTATCGCTCGCCGCCTTTTTTCCGACCGCCGGTCACGCGGCCGCCTGGGGCGTGCTGATCGCGGGCTTTCTCGAAGCTTTGCTGGTCGGCGCCGATCAGTCGCGCCGCGACGGCCTCCCGCGTTTTCGCGCTATTAAGCTCGATTCTGACGTCAAGCGGTTCTTCAGAGCGCTCGGCCCGGCGACCCTGGGGTCGGCGGGCCAGCAGATCGCCCTGTTCGCCGACACGATCATCGCGACGTTCCTTCCGGCCGGCGCGCTCTCGGCGCTCTATTATGCAGACCGGCTCAACCAGCTTCCGATCGGCGTCATTGGCATTGCGGCGGGAACCGTCGTGCTGCCGGAAATGGCGAGCCGCATTGCGACCGGGGACGAAGCGGGCGCCCGCCATGCGCAGAATCGCGCGATCGAGCTGACGCTCTTGATGTCGATCCCGTTTTTCGTCGCTTTTCTGCTCGTGCCGGACGAGATCATGCTGGGCTTGTTCTCGCGCGGCGCATTCACCCGCGCGGACGCCGCCGCCGCCGGAGCAACCCTTGCCGCCTATGTGACCGGACTCATGCCGTTCGTGCTGCTTCGCAGCTTCACGGCGACGTTTCTCGCGCGCGGCGACACGGCGACGCCGGTCAAGGCGCTGCTCGTTTCCGTCGTCGTCAATGTCGCCCTAAAGCTGGCGCTGATGGGGACCTATGCGCAGGTTGGCCTTGCGCTCGCGACGGCGGTCGGCGCATGGGTGAATTTCGCCCTCGTCGTTTGGTTCGCCGCGCGGGCGGGCTTGTTCGCCGTCGATGCGCGACTGAAGATGTCGACGCTGAAGCTTCTCGTCGCAGGCCTAACGCTGGCGCTGGCGTTGATGGCGAGCGAACGCGCGGTGAGCATCCTGTTCGGAGACTTGCGGCGGTTCCGCGCCGAGGCCGAGCTTGCGACGCTTGTCTGCGTCGGCGGCGTCGTCTACGGCGCGGCGATCATGGCGCTGTTCGGCCGGCGATGGCTGCGCGATTTCGCAGCCAGGCGCTCCTCCGCACGGCTTCCGCCCGCGGGCGGGTCGTGACGCTCAGCGCGCGGGGCTCATGCGGCCTTGCGCGGCGGACGCTCCTGCGGCACCAGGGAGGCTTGGCTCACTTTTGCGTCCCGCAATACCTCGATTTCGATCGCGTGCCCGATCTGGTCCCCGGTGAGTAGTCGGACGAGATCGTCGGCGCCCGTGACGGTGCGGCCGTCGATGGCGAGGATCACATCGCCGGCGCGGATGCCGGCGGCTGCCGCCGGGCTGCCGGTCTCGACCGAAGCCACCATCACCGCGCTCGCCTGCTCGAGCCCGGCCTGATGGCGCAGCCGCCGCGGCAGCGCGGTCTGGGCCGCGGCGATGCCGATGAAGGCGCGCCGCACGCGACCGTGCCGCACCAGCTCGCCGAGCACGTATTTGGCCGTGTTCGCCGCGATGGCAAAACAGATGCCTTGAGCGCCCAGGATGATCGCCGTGTTGATCCCGACCACTTCGCCATGCGACGCGACGAGCGGCCCGCCGGAATTGCCCGGATTGAGCGCCGCGTCGGTCTGAATCAGATCGTCGATCAGCCTCCCATTGCTCGCGCGCAACGAGCGGCCGAGCGCCGAGACCACGCCGGCGGTTACGGTCAATTCAAATCCGAGCGGGTTGCCGATCGCGATCACGAGTTGCCCGCGGCGAAGAAGCTTGGAATCCCCAAGCGGTGCCGAAGGCAGCGCGACATTCTCGTTGACGCGCACGAGCGCAAGGTCGGTGTCGGGGTCGACTCCAACCACGCGCGCGGTGAGGCTCATTCCTTCGGCGGAGGTCACCTTGACCCGAAAGTTGGGCCCAACCACATGATTATTGGTCAGGATCAGCCCGTCAGGCGCGACGATCACGCCCGACCCCGAGCCGCCGGGGCCGCCGTCGCGGCTCACGTCGAGACGCACCACCGCGGGTCCGATCCGGTCGACGACGCCGATCACGGCGCGTGAATAGGCGTCGAGCAATTCGCTATCGTCCGGTCTCGGATCGGATGAACCGTCAACCGACTTCGGCGGGAGGAGATTGTCCGCTGTGCTTTGCGCAATCAACGAACCGCGCGCGCCGACAACGATCGAACGCCGGCGGGGAGCGCGATTTGGCGTGGGATGGACTTGCATGACTCCGGCAGATATGGGGACTGATCATCGGCATAGAAAGGGTGGCCTTGTCCGCGCCGGCGCGCGCCTGCCGGTTCCTTGCCTCGATCAGGCCTAATGAGCTCGTTAAAGGGAGTTGCCGGATTCGGGAACGGAGTTCTCATGAGATCGATTTTGGCATGGCTGGCCGCCATTCTACCGGCGCTGGTGGTCGCCGGCTGCGGGGGGCAGCCACAGCCCGCCGCGGCGCCGCCGCCGCCGCAGGTTACGGTGGCGAACCCGATACAGCGCACCGTCACCGATTATGACGAGTATGTCGGACGTTTCGTTGCAATCGACTCCGTCGAGATCCGCGCGCGCGTGTCCGGTTATCTCGACAAGGTGCATTTCACCGACGGCCAGACGGTCAAGCAGGGCGACCCCCTGTTCTCCATCGACAAGCGTCCGTTTCAGACGGCGCTCGACCAGGCCAAGGCGACGCTCACACAGGCGCGCGCCAATCTCGCTTTCGCCGAGAACGATCTCGGCCGCGCCCAGCAGCTCGTGCGCGACCGGACCATCACCGAGCAGACGTTCGACCAGCGGACCCAGGCCAAGCGGGTCGCCGAGGCGTCGGTCTTGGCACAGGAGGCGGCGGTGCGCCAGGCGAGCCTCGATCTGGAGTTCACCGAATTGAAGACGCCGGTTACCGGCCGAATCGGCGATCGCCGCGTTTCGCCCGGCAATCTCGTCACCGGGGGGACCGGCGGGAACACGACCCTGCTCGCAACCATCGTGACCTACGATCCGATCCGGTTCGAATTCACCTTCGACGAGGCGTCCTATCTCCGCTACCAGCGGCTGGCAAAGCCGGGCAGCGATGTTGCGAATCCGTCGGGGGGCGTCGACGTCGCGCTCAAACTGCTTGATGAAGACGGCTTCAAGCACGAAGGCCGCATGGATTTCGTCGACAACGTGATCGAGCGTGCGACCGGCACGATCCGGGGCCGCGCGGTCTTTGCCAATCCGACCGGGGTGTTCACCCCCGGCATGTTCGGTCGCATCCGCGTGCCGGGCTCGCCGCCCTACCAGGCGCTGCTCGTGCCCGAGGTCGCGATCGGTTCCGAGCAGACGCGCAAATTCGTCTCGGTCGTCGACGCCAACAATGTCGTGCAACAAAGATATGTCACCCTCGGCCAACCGGTCGGCCAACTGCGCGTCATCCGCAACGGTGTAACGGCTAACGACCGCGTGGTGGTCAATGGGCTGGTGAAAGCGCGGCCAGGCCAGAAGGTGACGCCGCAGGAGGGCCCCCTGCCGTCGCCGGGTGAGAGTTCGCAGGCCGCGGCGACCGCGCCCGCGGCCGGCAACAGCACGGACTGATCGATGCGAATCTCGCATTTCTTCATCGATCGTCCGATCTTCGCCGCCGTCGTATCGATCGTCCTGGTGATCGTCGGCGCGGTGTCGTTCTTTCGCTTGCCGATCGCGCAGTACCCCGAGATCGCGCCGCCGGTCATCAACGTGAGCGGCCAGTATCCCGGCGCAAGCGCCGAGGTGGTCGCCGCGACCGTGGTCGCCCCGATCGAGGAGCAGATCAACGGCGTCGAGAGGATGCTTTACCTCTCGTCGAATTCGACGGCGGACGGACGTTTTTCAATCTCGGTGACCTTCGATATCGGCTCCGATCTCGACATCGCGCAGGTGCAGGTGCAGAACCGCGTCTCGATCGCGATGCCGCGCCTGCCCGCCGACGTGCGCAATATCGGCGTGACGGTCAACAAGGCCTCGCCCGATCTGATGATGATCGTGCATCTCTCCTCGCCGGACCGGTCGCGCGACATCCTGTTCGTCTCCAACTACGCGACCCTCGAAATCAAGGACGTGCTCGCGCGCGTCGACGGCGTCGGCTCGATCACCGTGTTCGGCAGCCGCGACTATTCGATGCGGATTTGGCTCGATCCCGATCGGCTGCAATCGATGGGGATGACGGCGAGCGACGTGGTGCTGGCCCTGCAGGCGCAGAACCTGCAGGTGGCCTCGGGCGTGCTCAATCAGCCGCCGATTCCCGACCAAGGGGCCTTCCAGGTCGCGGTGCAGACGCTCGGGCGGCTCGCGAACCCCGAGGAGTTCGCCAATATCGTCGTCAAGCAGACGCCGACCGCGGTGGTGCGACTGAAGGATGTCGGCCGGGTGGAGCTGGGGGCGCTCGACTACTCTTCCAATTCCTATCTCGACCGCCACGAGGCGGTCGCGCTCGCCTTGTTCCAGCGTCCCGGATCGAATGCGCTCGCGACCGCGAAGGGCGTCCACGAGGCGATGGTGCAAGTCTCGAAGCGCTTTCCGGCGGGGATCAAATACGACATCGTCTACAATCCGACCGAGTTCATTTCCCAGTCGGTCGACGCGGTGGTCGAGACGATCCTCGAGGCCGTCGTCCTTGTCGTCCTCGTCGTGATCCTGTTCCTGCAGACATGGCGGGCCGCGGTCATCCCGATCGTCGCCATTCCAGTATCGCTCGTTGGAACGTTCTTTTTCATGGCGATATTCGGATTCTCGCTCAACAATCTGTCGCTGTTCGGCCTCGTGCTCGCGATCGGCATTGTGGTCGACGACGCGATCGTGGTGGTCGAGAACGTCGAGCGCAACATTGCGAACGGCCTCAGTCCGCGCGACGCCGCCTTCAAGAGCATGGACGAGGTGGGCGCCGCCCTGGTCGCGATTGCGCTCGTGCTGTGCGCCGTGTTCGTGCCGTCGGCCTTCATCACCGGCATTTCCGGCCAGTTCTATCGCCAGTTCGCGCTGACCATCGCCGGCGCGACGGTGATCTCGCTGATCGTTTCACTGACGCTGTCGCCGGCGATGTGCGCGCTGCTGCTCAAACCGCACGATCAGCAGCACCGCGACCGCTGGTATGAGTGGCCGCTGCACGCCTTGTTCCGCCTGTTCAATCGCGGCTTCAACGCGCTGGCGAGCGGCTATGGCTGGCTCGCCGCGCGCGTCGTGCGCATCGCCGTGCTCATGCTGGTCGCCTATGTGGCGATCATCGGGTACGGCATGCGCGAGTTCTATCGCACGCCCGCCGGGTTCATCCCGCAGCTGGACCAGGGCTACGTCATCGTCGCCGCGCAGCTTCCTCCGGGCGCCTCGCTCGCGCGGACGGACGCCGTGATGCAGCGGGCGCGCGACATCGCAATGCAGGTTCCCGGGGTCGCGCATGCGGTCAACATCATCGGGTTCTCCGGGGCGACTTTCACCAACGCGCCGAATGCGGGCGCGCTCTTCCTCGTGCTCGAACCATGGTCGAAGCGCGGGCAGGACCCCCGCCAGTCGGCGGCGGCGATCCAGGGCGAACTGTTCAAGCGCTTCGCGCCCATCGAAGAGGCGCTCATGATCGTCGTTCTGCCGCCGCCGGTCCGCGGGATCGGCAATGCCGGCGGATTCCGCATGATGGTGGAGGACCGCAGCGGCCGCGGGCCGCAGGCGTTGCAGGGCGTGGTCTACGCGGTGATGGGCCGCGCGGCGCAGACGCCGGGCCTGCTGCAAGTCTTCTCGCTGTTCGAGACGCAGACCCCGCAACTCTTTCTCGACATTGACCGCACCAAGGCGCAGCTGCTCGGGGTCAATGTCGCGGAGATGTTCGCGGCGCTGCAGGTGTTCATCGGTTCGGCCTATGTCAACGACTTCAACCTGCTCGGCCGCACCTTCCGTGTGACCGTGCAGGCCGATTCGCCGTTTCGAAACGACTACAAGGACGTGCTCAGAATTCGCGTGCGCAATGCCGCCGGGGAGACGGTCCCGCTCGGCTCCTTCACCACCGTGCGCGATATCTCCGGGCCGTTCCGGGTGCCGCGCTACAATCTCTATCCGGCGGCCGAATTGGATGGCGCGGCGGCGCCCGGCTATTCGCAAGGCCAGGCGATCGCGATCATGGAGAAGCTCGCGGCCGAGACCCTCCCGGACGGCTTCAATTATGAGTGGACGGCGCTCGCCTTCCAGCAGATACGCGCGGGCAGCACCGCGGAATTCGCGTTCGCGCTGTCGGTGGTGTTCGTGTTCCTGGTGCTGGCCGCACAATTCGAGAGCCTCACGCTGCCGCTCGCGGTCATCCTGATCGTGCCGATGTGCCTCATCGCCTCGATCACCGGCGTGATCTTGCGCGGCCAGGACAACAACATCCTCACCCAGGTTGGCTTCGTCGTGCTGATCGGTCTTGCGGCCAAGAACGCGATCCTGATCGTCGAGTTCGCCAAGCAGCTCGAAGACCAGGGCCGCGACCGCTTCGCCGCCGCGGTCGAGGCGGCGCGACTGCGGCTGCGGCCTATTCTGATGACCTCGCTCGCCTTCATCTTCGGGGTCATGCCGCTGGTTTGGGCGATCGGCGCCGGCGCTGAGTTGCGGCAGACGCTGGGGACGGCGGTGTTTTCGGGCATGATCGGGGTGACCGTGTTCGGTCTCATCTTCACGCCGGTGTTCTATGTCGTGTGCCGATGGCTTGCGGGATCAGGCCGCAAGCGCGCAGCGGCGCCGCCGGCCTCCGCGCGGCAGCCGGCGGAATGAACGGGCTCAAAGCACATGTAAAGCCGCGCGGCAATCGATGCATCTGGGTTCGGAGCGTCTCGCGATGAAATTCGGCATTTCACAGGCCGTCACTCGCAAAGAGGACGATGCGTTCTTGCGCGGAGCCGGGCGTTACGTCGCCGACCTCGTGCCGCCGGGGACGTGCCGCGCGGTGGTGCTCCGCTCGCCGCATGCGCATGCGCGGCGCAAGCGGCTTGACGCGGACGCTGCGCGCGCGATGCCCGGCGTTCGCCTGATCCTGACGGCGGAAGACGTCGCCGAGCTCGGTCCGCTGCCGTGCTTTGGAATTCCGCCCGGTCAGACCATCGACGTCCCCACCTATCCGATCCTCGCGGCAGACGTTGTGCGCCATGTCGGCGATGCGGCGGCGTTCGTGGTCGCGGACACGCTCGACCAGGCCAAGGACGCCGCGGAGGCGATCGCCGTCGAGTGGGACGCGCTGCCGCATGTCGTCGATGCCGTCGCGGCGCTCAAGCCCGGCGCACCGCAAGTATGGCCTGCCCGCGCCGGTAATCTCGCCTTCGAGCAGACCTTGGGCGACGAAGCGCAAACCGCCGCTGCGTTTACCAAAGCCGCGCGGACGGTCGAACTGACGCTCGTCAATCAGCGCCTCGTCACCAATTATCTCGACACGCGCGCCGTGCTGGCCGAGTACGACAAAAAGAGCGAGCGTTTCACGCTGACGCTCGGCAGCCAGGGCGCGCATACGCTGCAGCGGGTGCTCGCGGGCCAAATCCTGCGCATCCCCGAGGACAGAATCCGGGTCGTCACCCCTGACGTCGGCGGCGGCTTCGGGACGAAGATCTTTCCCTATCGCGAATATGCGCTCGCCGCGGTGGCGGCGCAGCGGCTCGGCCGACGGGTCGCCTGGATCGCCGACCGCATCGAGCATTTCCTCGCCGATACCCAGGGTCGCGACAATGTCACGACCGCCAGACTTGCGCTCGACGACAATGGGCGCTTCCTCGCGCTCGCGGTCGAGACGGTGTGCGACATGGGCGCGTATCTCTCCTTCTTCGCGCCGTACATCCCCTTCGTCGGCGCGGGCATGTTGCCGGGCGTCTACGACATTCCGGCCTGCTTCATCCGCGTTCGCGCGGCCTTTACCAACACCGTGCCGGTCGACGCCTATCGCGGCGCCGGGCGGCCGGAGGCGGCCTATGTCATCGAGCAACTCGTCGACGCCGCGGCGCGCGACCTCGGCCTTGCGCCCGACGCGTTACGCAAGCGCAATTTCATCAAGCCGAAGGCGATGCCTTACCGGACCGCTACCGGCAAGCTGTACGACAGCGGCGATTTCGCCGCCCATATGGCCCGCGCGCAGGAGATCGCCGACTGGCGCGGCTTCAACCGCCGCGCGGCCGCCTCGAAAAAGGCCGGCAAGCTGCGCGGCATCGGCCTTGCCACCTATATCGAGGCGTGCGGCGCGGTCGGGCCGGAAACAGCCAAGCTAACCATCGGCGATGACGGCGTCGTCACCGTGCTGATCGGCTCGCAATCGACCGGCCAGGGGCATCACACCGCCTATGCGCAACTCGTCGCCGAACATCTCGATCTGCCGCCCGAGCAGGTGCGAGTGGTTCAGGGCGACACGGCGCTCATCGCGACCGGCGCCGGCACCGGCGGCTCAAGCTCGATTCCCTGTGGCGGCGTGGCGGTGGAAGGCGCAGCGAAGAAGCTCGCCGACAACCTCAAGAGCATCGCGTCCGATGCGCTCGAGGCGAGCCTCACAGACCTGGAAATCGCCGACGCCCATGTGCGCGTGGCCGGCACCGACAGGGCGGTTTCCTTTGCCGACCTCGCGCGCGCGCCGCAGGCGCGTCCCGAGCTGCTCACCACCGAGGACGTCTTCGCCCCGCGAGCGGCCACCTTCCCGAACGGCACGCATATCGCCGAGGTCGAAGTCGACGCCGCTACCGGGCATGTCGATATCCTCGGCTATGTCGTGGTCGATGATTTCGGGATCACCCTGAATCCGCTGCTGCTCCAAGGCCAGGTTGAGGGCGGGGCCGTGCAGGGCATCGGCCAGGCGCTGATGGAGCGCACGGTCTACGATGCCGACTCCGGCCAGCTCGTCAGCGCTAGCTTGCTCGACTACGCGCTGCCGCGCGCGGAGGACGCGCCGGCCTTCGTGTTCGAAACACGCAACGTGCCCTGCGTGACCAATCCGCTCGGCGTCAAGGGCGCCGGCGAAGCGGGCACGATCGGCACCTGTCCCGCGGTGATGAACGCCATCGTCGATGCGCTGTGGCGCGCCTATCGCGTTCGCCACGTCGACATGCCGGCGACCCCGGAGCGCCTGTGGACGGCCATTGAAGAGGGCAAGCGGTTGCACACGCTGTAGCGCGGGTCACGCAGAAATGCTGGAATAAGAAAAACGTATCGCGGCATCGTGATGGTCTGGGGCATCGCGCCGGCTTTTCCGGCCGCGAACCGCCGGTAACAAATACCTCCCGGTAGCAGGGCCGACGATGCAAACGCCGTCAAGCGGCCGCGGCTGGGTGCCAGACATTTCTTTGCTTCGGGAAAAAGAGGAGCCGGTCATGAAGCGACTGATGCTCGCCGCCGCGATGCTGACGATCGGCGTTGCGGCCGTTGCGGCGCAATCCGCGCTCGTGCGTGAGCGGGCGGAGCTGATGTACGATCAGGGAGAAATAATTTACGTAATGCTGAATAAGATGGCGCGCGGCGAAATCCCTTACGATCAGGCGAAAGTGGAGGAGGCTTTCGCCAAGCTCAAGGAGATCGCCCCTAAACTAGCGGCGCTTTATGTTGAAACCGCCAAGGGCCAGTCGCCCGACGCCGATTACTACGCTTCGGAAAAGGTCTGGCAGAACAAAGCCGACTTCGATGCGCGGCTCGCCAAGCTCGTCAAAGAGATCAACGAAAACGCGCCCAAGGCGACCAGCCTGGAGGGGATGAAGCAGGCGCGCACCGCCATCGTACAGAACTGCAACGACTGCCACGACGTCTATCGGCTGAAAAAGAACTGACCGACGAATTGCGGCAAAGGAGGAGCCGGTTTGGTCCGCAAGCTGTTGGTCGCAGTCGGGCTGCTCGCCCTCGGCGGAGCTGCGGCCTTCTGGTTCCTCACCAATCCGGAGAAGGTGGCGGCGAGCGCGCTACCGCCCCGCAGTCCCAATCTCGACAATGGCCGCACGATGTTCATTGCCGGCGGCTGCGCTTCCTGTCATGCCGCATCCAAGGACGCGCGAACAATGCTCGGCGGCGGCGTTGCCTTGCGCTCGCCCTTCGGCACGTTCTATGCCCCCAATATATCGCCGCATCCGACTGACGGGATCGGCCGTTGGAGCGAGGCGGATTTCGTAACGGCCATGGCCAAGGGGACGTCGCCGGACGGCCGCCACTACTATCCGGCGTTTCCCTACACGTCGTACCAGCGCATGAGCCTTGCCGATCTGCGCGATCTCTTTGCCTACCTGCAAACGCTTCGGCCGGTGGCCGGCAAGGCGCGCGGCCATGACCTCGCATTTCCGTTCAATATTCGCCGCGGGCTCGGCCTGTGGAAGCTGCTGAATCTGGACGGCGAGCCGTTCGCGCCGAATATGGGACAATCGCCGCAATGGAACCGGGGGGCCTATCTCGTCAACGGGCCAAGCCATTGCGCCGAGTGCCACAGCCCGCGCGACGCGCTGGGCGGCCTCGTCACGGCGCAGCGTTTCGCCGGCGGTCCCAATCCGGAGGGCGAGGGGTGGATTCCGAACATCACGCAGAAGGCCCTCGCCAAGTGGTCGCCGAAGGACTTCGAGTTTTTGCTCGAGACGGGTGAGTTGCCGAAAGGCGATATGGTCGGCGGCGGGATGCGCGAGGTGGTGCGCAACACCTCGCAGCTGTCGTCCGAAGATCGCGCAGCGATGGCGGCCTATCTCAAATCGCTGCCTCCGGTGGAGGGGCCTAAACCGCCGCAGCGGGCGCCGTCAGGCTAGAAGGCCTTGAAGGTGATGATCGTGCGGGTGTCCTGAATTCCCGCGATCTTCTGCACCTTCTCGTTGACGAAATGGCCGATATCGGTGTCGCGGTCGACATAGAACTTGACCAGGAGATCGAAGTCGCCGGCGGTCGAGTAGATCTCCGAGGCGATCTCGGCGTCGGCGAGCTCGTTGGCGACCTGGTAGGCTTTGCCGAGCTGGCACTTGATCTGAACAAAGAAGGGAATCATTCCGGCCTCCCGCGCCCTACGGGCGTCCGCCTGCAATCGAGCAAAACTCTCTTGCTTTGACAAGCGCGCATCCGCCGTCCGCGGCGCTGCGTGCCCTTGCAACGCCAGGGCAAGACGACTAGTTTTCTCATGCGATCTCAACGGGGTGTCCGGCGGAATCCGCCGTCGGGCTGAGAGGCTGCGGGCCAACCCGTCGAACCTGATCCGGGTCATGCCGGCGGAGGGAGCTTGAGATGCATGCGCCGGAAGGCGAATTTCCCGCATTAGCCGCCGATATCCTCAACCGCGTGCGCGAGCGGCGGCCGCGCGTTCACTGCATCACCAACGCCGTGGCGCAGGCCTTTACCGCCAACATGTTGCTGGCCGTGGGCGCGATTCCCTCCATGACGATTGCGCCCGACGAGGTGGCTGACTTCGTGGTCGGCGCCGACGCCCTGCTTGTGAACCTCGGCACGCTCGACCGGGCACGCCGCGACGCGATCGGGATCGCGATCGACCAGGCGAGCGAATTGGGCGTGCGCTGGATGCTCGATCCGGTGTTCATTGAACGCTCGGAATCGCGTGCCGTCTTTGCCGAGGCGCTCGTCCGCATGCGGCCGAACGCCGTACATCTCAATCACGCCGAATTTGCAACGCTGGCCGGCGCCGAGGCGGAGCCAGATACCTTGTCGCGCTTTGCGAAGGAGACGAGCGCGGTCATCGTCCTCACCGGTGAAACCGACGTTGTGGCCGATGGCGCGCAATGTGTTCGCCTCGCCAATGGGCATCCGTGGATGGCGAAGATCACCGGCATGGGTTGCGCCGGCTCAGCCCTGGTCGCGGCCTGCCTCGCGGTGGAGCCTGAGGCCTGGCGCGCGGCGGCGACAGGCCTGCTCGCGGTCAGTGTCGCCGGTGAGATTGCGGCGGAGAATGCGCGCGGTCCCGGCAGTCTCGCCGTCGGCATTATCGACGCGCTGCACCGGCTCGATCCTTCGGAGTTGGTCGCGCGAGCGCGGGTGACGTGATGCCGCAGGCCAAGACGGCTCGACAGACGCCGATTGCCGTGACCATCGCGGGTTCGGATTCGAGCGGCGGCGCCGGCGTCCAAGCCGACCTGAAGACGTTTTCCGCGCTCGGCGTCTACGGCGCTTCCGTCATCGCCGCGCTGACGGCGCAGAATACGCGAGGCGTCACTGCAATCCACGACGTGCCGGCGGAATTCATCGCCGCGCAGATCGACGCGGTGTTCTCCGACCTTGCCGTGAACGCGGTGAAGATCGGGATGTTGTCCGTCCTCGCGGCGATCGAAACCGTAGCGGCGGGGCTCGACCGTTACCGACCGGCGGCTGTGGTGCTCGACCCGGTGATGGTGGCGACGAGCGGGGCGCGACTGCTCGCGCCGAAGGCGGTCGAGGCGTTGGTGCGCACGCTGATCCCCCGCGCGCGCCTCATCACGCCCAACCTGCCGGAGGCGGCTGCGCTGCTCGATGCGAGGGTTGCCACAGATGAAACGGAGATGCGCACGCAGGCCGAGCGGCTGCTCGGGCTCGGCGCGCAGGCGGTGCTGATCAAGGGAGGGCACGGCGTGGGCGCGGAGAGCGTCGATCTGTTGGTCGAGCCCGCACGCGTCGTGCGCTTCGTGGCGCGCCGCATCGCTACCGAGAACACGCACGGGTCCGGTTGTACGCTGTCTGCCGCGATCGCCGCCGGGCTCGCCAAAGGCGCGGACCTGCCGGCTGCGGTCCGCACCTCTAAGGACTTCGTAAGCCAGGCGATCGCCGCCGCCGACCGGCTTGCGGTTGGATTGGGACCCGGCCCCGTCCATCACCTGCATGCCTGGTGGTGAGCGTGGGATATTCAGGAGCTCAAATAATGTTCGACCAAGATGGCGGCATGCGCTCCGCAGACGGCTGCTCGCCGGCGCCGGCTCTTCCTCCCTCCCCCCTTGAGGGGGAGGGGTGGGGAGGGGGGTATCTAAGCGAGGCCTGCCTCGATGAGCGACCCCCCTCCCGGATCGCTGCGCGATCCGACCTCCCCCTCAAAGGGGGAGGTAAAGACAGTCGATCGAGAACCGGCGGTCTCGGCGTCACGCGCCGCAACATGATTCGGGCCACGGCAGCAAGCAGCCTTGCTGCGCTTGCCGCCCCGAAGGTCGCCCGAGCGCAGACGCGGCGCTGGCGCATGGTCACGTCGTGGCCGAAACGGCTGCCCGGCCCGGGAATGTCGGCCGAGCGGATCGCCGAGCGCATCGCCGCATTGTCGGGGGGACGGCTGCAGATCACCGTCCATGCCGCCGGCGAGGTGGTGCCCGCCTTTGAGGTGCTCGACGCCGTGGGTGGGGGCGTCGCGGAAATGGGCCACACCGCCGCGTTTTATTGGCAGGGCAAGCAGCCGGCCGCGGCGTTCTACACCACGGTTCCGTTCGGGCTGACCCCGAATGAGCATGTCTCCTGGGTGGAGGCGGGCGGCGGGCAAACGCTGTGGGACGCGCTCTATGCGCCATTGGGCGTCAAGCCTTTCATGGGCGGCAATACCGGCGTGTGCATGGGCGGTTGGTTTCGCCAGGAACTGAAAGGCCTCGCCGATCTCCGGGGGTTGAAGATTTGTTCGCTCGGTCTTGGCGGTGAAGTGTACCGCCGTCTCGGCGCCACCCCGCAGACGACTTCGCCCGGCGAAATCCTCACCAGCCTGCAGTCGGGCGTGCTCGACGCCGCCGAGTTCGTCGGCCCGGGGACGGACATCGCGCTCGGCCTCTATCGCGTTACGCCCCTCTATTACGGACCCGGCTTCAACAAGCCGAACGGAACCGGCGAATGCATCGTCGCCCTGAGGGCCTGGGGCGCGCTCGATCCCGAGCTGCAGGCGATCATCGCGCATGCCTGCGCGGCGGAGGCCTCATTCGCCCTCGCCGAAATGGAGCGGCTCAACGCGGAGGCGCTTGCCGCGCTGGTTACGCGCCACAATGTGCGGCTCAAGACCTTTCCGGGCGAGATCGTCGCCGCGGCGCGCGGACAGGCCGCCGACATCCTCGCCGAAGTCGGGCAACGCAGCGACATGGCGCGCAGGGTGTACGATTCCTATGCGGCGTTCCGCAGCCAGATCGCGAATTGGTCGCGCGTTTCGCTGCAGGCGGTGCTGAAGGCGCGCGAGGCGTAATCGCTGTGCGGGGGTGCGTGCGGGCGGCGAAAAGCTGGCCTTACGCCGTCTGACTGTCGACGGCTACGCTCATGGCGTTGCCGCGCCAATTAAACTTCGAACCGAACAGGCCGTCGAGCCAAAGGATGGGCAGCAGCAGGTCGCGCAACAGCGCCTGCGCCGGGTAGTGGGGCGAGAGATGCCAGCCGGCGATGCGCGCGAGCGCGATTTCGCCGCCATACCAGGCAAGAGCGAACGCGAAAACGAGGGCGGCGGTCGGCCCATCCGTCGCCTCGGCGAGAAAGCCGACCGCAATCATCGGGAACACGCCGCCGGTCGCGATCTCCGGCAGGAAGAAATGCGGGAAGCAGGCCCGCCGCAGTCTCGCCCAGCGTGACTGCCGCCGCCAGACATCGAGCGCGCTGCGATAGCCGAGCGGCTGCTCGAACGGACGGTCGACCAGCTGCACCCGGCGGCCCGCTGCGCGCACCACCTTGGTGGATGCCGCGTCCTCGGCAAGATCGGCGGCAAGCGCGCGGATGCCGCCGGCGTCGTCGAGAACGGAGCGTCGCCAGAACATGGTCTTGCCCTGCGCGAAGCCCAGTCCCACCGTGTCGGCGAGATATTGCGCGCGCGCTTGATAGGTGTTGAGGAACGCGCATTCGAGTTCGGCCCAGAATCCTTCCGGCCGGCCGCCGATCGGCGGCGCACAGACGAGGCCGGTCTCATTTGTCCATGCCGCCAGCAGTCGTTGGATATAGTCGCGCGGCATCAGAACATTGCTGTCGGCAATGACGATCCAATCGTGCGCCGCCGCGCCCCATCCTTTGACGCAATTGTTGAGCTTCGGGTTCGAGCTGATGCGTTCGTCGCCGATGAGAAGGCGCGCGCGAACGCGCGGATGCTTCCGCAGCAGTTCTTCGACGATCGGAACGATCGGGTCTTTCGCCGATGCGACGCAGAAGATGATTTCATAATCGGGATAATCGAGCGTGAAGGTCGACTGCAGCGTCTCGGTGATGTGATTTTCGATTCCGCAGACCGGGCGGATGATCGTCACCGGCGGCGCATTGTCCGGCGCCGGCAGCGCGTCCGTGCGCGCCCTGCAGCGGGCCGCTGACGCAACGATGCTGAGGACGTGGAATAAACAGGCGATGCCGCAGAACAGCGCGGCGAGAATCAGGAGCATAATCATCGGCGCCGCGATTACAGCGCGCATATGACGGCGCAATGACACCGTCATATTCGTCGAGGGGGACGCGCATGAGAGTCCACGGCCGTCATGTAATCGCAACAGGACTCTGCCAGAGACAGAATCGGAAACAACGGGGGCGCGCACAACGGTGGAAGCCGGACTGCGGAAGTTCCGGACGCTGTTCATCTCCGACGTGCATCTCGGCACGCGCGGGTGTCAGGCCGATCGTCTGCTCGATTTTCTTCGCTGGCACGAAGCCGACGCGATCTATCTCGTCGGCGACATCGTCGACGGATGGCATCTCAAATCGAACTGGTACTGGCCGCAGCCGCACAATGACGTCGTGCAGAAGCTTCTGCGCAAGGGCCGCAAAGGGGCGCGCATCATTTACGTGCCGGGCAATCACGACGAATTTCTGCGCGACTATTACGGCACTCATTTCGGCGGGATCGAAGTGGCGGAGCACGCCATCCATGTTTCGCCGACCGGCGCCCGCTATCTCGTCATCCACGGCGACCATTTCGACCTGATCGTGACGCAGGCCCGTTGGCTTGCCTTGCTGGGCGACAAGGCCTATGACTTCTCCATCACGGTCAATCGTCTGTTCAACAGCCTCCGCCGCCGGCTTGGTTTTGGCTACTGGTCGCTGTCGAAATGGGCGAAGTTCAAGGTGAAGAATGCGGTCAACTACATCGGCGATTTCGAACGGACGCTCGCGGCGGAGGCCGCGCGGCACAGCGTCGATGGCGTGATCTGCGGCCACATTCACCACGCGACCATGCATCATTCCTTCGGCGTGCATTACGTCAATTGCGGCGATTGGGTCGAGAGCTGCACTGCGATCGCCGAGCATCATGACGGGCGTCTCGAAATCATCACCTGGACAAGCGCCGAACGCCTCGGCGAACGCGAGCCCGCCGCCGTCGCCGCCCAGGCGGCATGATTGCCAGCACGCCTTTTTTCCGATATCCGCCTGAGTGAAAACAGCTCGGAGACTGAGCATGGCGAAGCTTTTGCCTCTGCGCGGACTGTCTGATCCCGACCGCCAGGTGATCGAAAAGGCCTATGCGCGATGGGCGCCGCTCTACGATGCGATCTGCGGCCCGATTTTCGAAACCGGGCGGCGCGCCGCGGCGTCCGCCGCCCGCGAGGTCGGTGGGCGCATCCTCGAGGTCGGCGTCGGAACGGGCCTGTCGTTTGCCGATTATGACCACACGACTGAGATCGTCGGAATTGATCTCTCCGAGCCGATGGTCGCCAAGGCGCGGGCGCGACTCGCCACCGGCCTTTATCCGCATGTGAAGTCCGTCATGGTGATGGACGCGCAAAATCTCGCCTTTCCCGACGAGGCCTTCGACTGTGTGGTGGCGCAATTCGTCATCACGCTCGTGGCCGACGCCGAAGCGGTGCTCACGGAATGCGCACGGGTGGTGCGGCCGGGCGGCGAAATCATTCTCGTGAACCATCTCTATTCCGAGACCGGCGTCACTGCTGCGATCGAGCGCTGGTGCGCCCAGCCCGCGCGGGCGCTCGGGCTGCGGCCGGAGTTTCCATTCGGCCGGCTCGCCGCCTGGGCGCGCAATCACGGCGGCGCGGAGCTGATCGAGCGCCGCCCCGTCAAGCCGTTCGGCGTCTATACCCTGGTGCGCTTCCGCCGCCTTGTCGACGAGCGCTCCGCCGCCGCGTAAGCGGCCGCAAGCGAGCCTAGACCTTGCGGAGGCTTGCCCCGCGGGTTTACGTTTAGCGCATGACCACCGCCGACTCCGCCCCTGCGCCCGTGCTGCCGACGGCGGCCGACGTGGATAAGGCTGCCGAGCGGCTCGCCGGCGTCGCGACGCGCACGCCGCTCGTCACCTCGCGCGTGCTCGACGAACTGACCGGCGGCCAGGTGTTTCTCAAGGCCGAGATGCTGCAGCGGACCGGCTCGTTCAAGTTCCGCGGCGCCTACAACAAGCTCAGCACGATAAGCCCCGCGCGGCGCTCGCGCGGCGTCGTCGCCTACTCGTCCGGCAACCACGCGCAGGGAGTTGCCGCGGCGGCCTTTCTCCTCCATATGCCGGCGGTGATCGTGATGCCGCGCGATGCGCCGGCCAGCAAGCTCGCGCGCACCGCGGCGCTCGGCGCCGAAATCGTGCTGTGCGACCGCGAGCGCGACGACCGCGAAGCGATCGCTCACGAGATCGCCGCGCAGCGGCGGGCGGAAATCGTGCCTCCCTACGACGACCCGATGATCATCGCGGGGCAGGGGACCACGGGGCGCGAAATCGTCGAGGATCTCGCGGCGCTCGGCCTTGCGCCCGACACGGTGATCGTCAACGCCTCGGGCGGCGGACTGACCGCCGGCATCGCGCTCGCCGTGAAGGCGCACGAGCCGTCCGCGCAAATCTATACGGCGGAGCCTGCGGGCTTCGACGATCACGCCCGCTCGTTCCGCAGCGGCGAGCGCGAGCGAAACGCGCAGGTCACCGGTTCGATCTGCGATGCGCTGATGTCGCCGTCGCCCGGCAAGCTGACCTTCGAGATCAACCGGGCGCTGGTCGGGCAGGGGGTCGCCGCCAGCGAGGCCGAGATCGCCCGCGCGGTGGCTTTCGCCTTCCACGAACTCAAGCTTGTGGTCGAGCCGGGCGGAGCGGTGGCGCTCGCGGCATTGCTTTCCGGCAAGGTCAATGTGGAAGGAAAAGTCGCGGTCGCGGTCCTGTCCGGCGGCAATGTGGATGCCGAACTTTTCGCCCGCCTGGTCGCGTAGGGCTTCTCGTCTGGGTCGATCGCTGCGCTCCGTCACACACTCAACGCCATGGCGCATCGCAAATCCGCACCGAGCGATGACGGCTTTGCCCTGCGCATGGCCCTGCTGTACGCGGCAGCCTTCGCCTTTTCCGGCATTCAACTGCCCTTCCTGCCGGTCTGGCTCGAGGCCAAGGGGCTCGATGCGCGCGAGATCGGGCTCGTGCTCGCAGCCGCCATGGTCGGCCGACCGGTCATCGTCCCGGCGGCGACGCGGGTTGTGGACCGATTTGGATGGGCGAAAGGACCGCTCGTTGTCGCGGCCTGGGCGTCCTGCGCGACCTTCGTCGCCGTCGCGCTGAGCAACGGCTTTGTCGCCATCATCATCGCCTTCGCGATCTCGGCTTTGCCGCTGGCCGTGGTTCTGCCACTCGCCGACGCCTACGCGCTGCGCGGGCTCGCCGAGCGCGAGCGCGCCTATGGCTCGGTGCGGCTGTGGGGCTCGGTGGCCTTCATCTGCGCCAATCTGGGCGGCGGGCTTGTGCTCGAACGTCTCGGCGCATCCAACCTGATCTGGACGCTGGTTGCCGCGCTCGCGGCAACTGCGCTGAGTGCGACCGCCCTGGTGCGGCTAGCGCCGGACGGACGCCAAGACGCGGCGCCGAAATCGCACGCGCCTTCGCTGTGGCGCTCGCCCGCCTTCGTCGCCTTGGTTGCGGCGACGAGCCTCATCCAGGCGAGTCATGCAGTATTCCACGGCTTTGCCAGCCTGCAATGGGCGGCCAAGGGCCTCGACGGTCCGGTCATCGGTGCGCTGTGGGGAATCGGCGTGCTCGCCGAGATCGGCTTGTTTGCCGCGTCCGGCCGAATCATGGTGCGAATTCGCCCGATCGATCTGATCGGTTTGGGCGCGATCGGCGCCGCCTTGCGCTGGACGGTGATGGCGTTCGATCCCCCTGCGGCCCTGCTGCCCTGGCTCCAATGCCTGCATGGATTGTCGTTCGGCGCGACCCATCTCGGCGCCATGCATTTTCTCGCCCGTTTTGCCGCCGAACGCCAAGGGGCGATCGCGCAAGGGGATTACTCCACCGTCGTCGCGGTGGTTGGGGCGGCAGCGATGGGGCTTTCGGGCGTGCTAGTCGGAGCGTTCGGGACCTATGCCTATCTCGCAATGACGGCTTCGGCCGCGGCGGGCGGGGCGATCGTGGCGGGCGCGCGCCGGCTGGGCTTGGCCTGATCGGCGCGGACATCGCGGGCGGCGCCTGTGCCTCCGGCGGCGGGATTGCAGGACGAAACGATGGCCGCAAGCTCGCGTCCCTGCAGGAGCATCAGCTTCGGGCTGAGGCCGCCCCGCCGGGCGATCCACTGGCGCAGGTTCGGCGGATAGAATTTCATGAGGAGTTGCGTCGCCTCCCGGCTCGGTACCATGCCACCGTCGCCATCCGGGAACCAGGCCGCATGGAATCCGAGCACGGCCTTGCGCGTTGCGCACAGGCGTTCGGGCGGGATCATTCCGACCACGATTGTGCAGGCCGACAGGCAGAAGCCGTCAATGACCACCCGCTCGCCGCTTTGCCGGACCTTCATGTAACGGGCCACGTAGGCGCCGATCTGGCCGCCCTTATCCGAGCTGATGACGACGCTCGAAGCGGGCGCGGCCATGACACAGGCCAGCGTCACGCCGAGAAGCCAGGTTGTCGGCCGCATTCTCCCTCACTCCCGCACAGAGAATGGCTACACAGGGAGTTTCGAACACTCAATGAGTGGAAACCCGAATAAGCACGCGTAATGGGTAATCAAGTAGGCTTCAACCCCACAGCGCGGATGACGCGGGATGAACGATGCTGCCGTCATAGCGAAGGCCGTGCGGACGGTCATGCGCGAGCAGCAATGGGCCGTCCAGGTCGACAAAGCGCGCGCCCTGGGCGACCAGAAGCGCGGGCGCGATTGCGAGTGAGGTCGATACCATGCAGCCGACCATGAGGTCGAAGCCGAGCGCCCGCGCCGCCGCGGCGGCCGCGAGCGCTTCGGTCAGTCCGCCGGTCTTGTCGAGCTTGATATTGACCGCATCATAGCGCCCGCGCAGCGCCTGCAGCGACGCACGGTCATGCGCGCTTTCGTCGGCGCAGACCGGGACACGATGCGGAACGGAGGCGAGCGCCGCGTCGTCGGCGGCGGGAAGCGGCTGTTCGACGAGGCGAACGCCGGCTTCGGCGCAGGCGGCAAGATTGTCGGCGAGGTCTGCCGCGCGCCAGCCCTCATTGGCGTCGACGATCAGCTCGCTGTTCGGGGCCGCCTTGCGCACGGCGGCGATCCGGGCCGGGTCCCCCGGCGCACCGAGCTTCACCTTGAGCAACGGACGCGCGGAGGCGGCCGCGGCCGCCTGCGCCATCTCCTCGGCGGCCGCAAGCGAGATCGTGTAGGCCGTCACCAGGGCGCGCGGCGGCGGCAGATCGGCCAAAACGTGGACGGGTTGCCCGCTGCGCTTGGCCTCCAGGTCCCAGAGCGCACAGTCGAGCGCATTGCGCGCCGCGCCGGCCGGAAGCGACGCGGCGAGGCGGGTCCGGTCCAGTCCGGGTGCAACCGCCGGCGCAAGCCTCTCGATTGCCGCAATCACCCCGTCTACCGTTTCGCCGTAGCGAGCGTAAGGCACGCACTCGCCGCGTCCGGTGTGCTCGCCGTCGGTGAGCGTCGCCACCACGACATGCGCCTCGGTCTTCGCCCCCCGACTGATGGTGAACGATCCGGCGATCGGCCAGCGCTCGGCGGTGACGGAGAGGCGGATCGGCATAGTCACGCGTCGGGTAACGGGCAGGGCGGAGACCTCGACAGGGCGGCGCTCCCGAGTCAAGTATTTCAATCAGGCCTTCAAAGCGGGCGCAGGCCCCGCAGAGGGGAAACGGCCGTGAACTGGCTGGATGTCAATGTGAAAGACGGGCACCTTGCGCTCGCTGCCGGCGGCGCCTGGACGGCCGATCACGCCGACAATCTCGAGCGACTTGTCGAGGCGGCGGTCGAACGCTCCCCTGAGGCGGGCGCGGTCAGGATCGATATGGGACAGGTAGAGCGGCTCGATACGTTCGGAGCCTGGCTGCTCGAACGGCTGGTGCGCGAATTCGCCGCTGCCGGACGCGAAGCGAAGGTGATCGATCTGCCCGAGCGCTATCGCGATCTGGTCGCCGAAGCCCAGCATGCCAATCTCACAGAGGTCGCAGCGCAGCGCGGCCGTCCGATCGCCAACGCGCTCGCCTCGGTCAGGAACGGCGCTGGCGCGATTGTCCGCGACTTCCTCCTGATCATCCAGATGCTGGGCGCCGTATCGACGGCCGGCATGCGGTGTCTCGCGCGGCCATGGACCTTTCGTTTCACCTCGACGATTCATCATCTCGACCGCGTCGGCCTTCGCGCGGTGCCGATCATCGTTCTGATCACTCTGCTGCTTGGCGGGATCATCGCCCAGCAGGGCCTGTTCCATTTCCGGCGGTTCGGCATCGAGGTCTATGTGGTCGACATGGTCGGCATCCTGGTGCTGCGCGAGATGGGCGTGATCATGGTGGCGATGATGGTGGCCGGGCGTTCGGCCAGCTCGTACACCGCCGAGCTCGGCTCGATGAAGATGCGCGAAGAGATCGACGCGCTGCGTACGATGGGGTTCGATCCGCTGGAAGTTCTGGTTCTGCCGCGCATCGTCGCGCTGGTGCTGGCGCTGCCGGCGCTGTCGTTCATTGGTGCGATCGCGGCGCTGCTCGGCGCGTTCTTCGTGTGCTCGCTCACGGCCGGCATGAGCCCGGAAATCATCCTGGGGCGCTTGCGCGACGCGATTTCGGTCGACGATTTCATCGTCGGCATGGCGAAAGCGCCATTCATCGCGCTCGGGATCGGGCTGGTCGCGGCCGTCGAAGGGCTGAGCGTGGAGGGCAGCGCGGAATTGCTCGGGCTGCACACGACCGCCTCGGTGGTGAAGTCGATCTTTCTCGTCGTCTTGCTGGACGGGCTGTTCGCCGTCTTTTTCGCCGCGGTCGGGATGTGAGCATGTTGGCGCCGAGCAGCGAGACGGTGATCGGCGTTCGCGACCTCGTCGTCGGCTTCGGCGAGACCATCGTGCTCGCCGGCGTGTCGCTCGACGTCTTGCGGGGCGAGATCCTCGGCTTCGTCGGAGCGTCGGGCGTCGGCAAGTCGGTGTTGATGCGGACGATCATCGGGCTCCTGCCGCGGCGCGCCGGCCGCATCGAGGTATTGGGAGTGGACCTCGACGGGTTGAACGAGGATGCGCGCCGTTCGCTCGAGCGGCGCTGGGGCGTGCTGTTTCAGCAGGGCGCGCTGTTTTCCTCGCTCACGGTGCGCCAGAACGTGCAGTTCCCGATGCGCGAACACCTGCGACTGTCGCGCCGGTTGATGGACGAGATCGCGATCGCCAAGCTCGAAATGGTCGGGCTTACGGCGGATGTCGGCGACAAATTTCCGGCCGAATTGTCGGGTGGCATGATCAAGCGGGTCGCGCTTGCCAGGGCGCTGGCGCTCGATCCGGAAATCGTCTTCCTGGACGAGCCGACCTCCGGTCTGGACCCGATCGGGGCGGGGGAATTCGATTTTCTGATTAAGACATTACAACATACTTTGGGGTTGACGGTTTTCATGGTAACTCACGACCTCGATAGCCTGCATTCGGTGTGCGATCGGGTTGCGGTGCTCGCGGACTGCAAGGTGATCACTGCAGGGCCGATGGCGGCCATGCTCGCGTCCGAGCATCCCTGGGTGAAGGCGTATTTCCGCGGCAAGCGTTCGCGCGCGAACGATGCCGTGCGGACGGCTTGAGGCGGCAGGATCAGTCGCATGGAAACGAAAGCGAACTACATCCTGGTGGGCCTGTTCACGCTGGCCGTCATCGTGGGGGCGTTCGGATTCGTGTACTGGTTCAGCTCTCCCAGCAGCGGGCCCGAGCGCAAGCGTTACGAGGTCGTGTTCGACGGCACGGTGTCGGGGCTGCGGCCGGGCGGCTGGGTCACGTTCAACGGGTTGCGGGTGGGCGAGGTGGCGAGCTTGCGGGTCGATCCGGAGGCGCCGCGGCAGGTGATCGCCGTCATCCATGTCGATAAGGACGTCGCGCTCCGCCAGGACACCGGCGTCGCGCTCGAGTTCCAGGGTCTGACGGGCTTTGCCACGATCGCGCTGCGCGGCGGCGCCGCCACCGCGCCGCCGCTCGATCCCCCCATCCTGCACGCGGATCTCGGCGCAACCCAGGACCTGAGCTCGGCGGCGCGCACCATGCTGCGGCGGCTCGATACGGTCGTCTCCGAGAATGAAGCCTCGGTGCGCACCTCGCTGAAGAACCTGGAGACGTTCACCGGGACGCTCGCCAACAATGCGGACCGGATCGAACGCATCATCGCCAACGCGGAGGGTGTGGTCGGCGGCGCGGAGTCGAAACTCGCCGACATCGCCGACGCTGCGCGTTCGGTGCGCTCGCTGTCGGACAATCTCGACAAGAACGTGTCAGAGATGGCCAACGGCCTCACGCGTTTCAGCAATACCGGACTGCGCGAATGGGAAAAGCTCGCAGTGGATGGCCGGCGGGCGATCTCCACGCTTGAGCAGGCCGTCAAGAATATCGACCAGAATCCCAGCCGGCTTCTCTTCGGCGGTGCGCCGACACGGCCCGCCGGAGCGCGCTCCATTGTCAGGCAATAAGCGCGCTCTGGTCTGATCGAACGTTCTCGCTTTCTCGGCCACAATAAAAGAAGCGCGCCATGGCGGCGCGCTTCTTCTTCGTCCCGTGCTGTTTTATCGCTGTCTATTCAAGCCGGCCCGCGGCGTGGGCGAGCATGGTGTAGACCTTGCCCGTCTCCGAAGTCAGATAGGTGCGTGCGACCACCTGGCCGCGGTCATTACGCGAGACTTCATCCAGAAGCTGCTCGAACTCATCGATATAGCGATCGACCGTGTCCTTGAACTCCGGATCGGCGTGATAGCGGTTTCGGACTTCCTCGAAGGTCTTCTGGCCCTGCATGGTGTAAAGGCGCCGGGTGAAGACATTGCGCTCGCCGCGATTGTAGCGATCCCACAGTTCGGTTGCGGCGTCATGGTCGATCATGCGGGCGATGTCGACCGAAAGCGAGTTCGAGCGACTCGATCGAATGGCGCGCCGACCGCTCCTCGGCATGCCCGCCATCCCCGCGAGCGGCGCGGACAGGCTCGTCGCTTTCGCGCGAGGCGCGGCTCAACAGATCCGATAGCCAGCCGCCGCGCGGTTTCTCTTTGTCCTGCGTGGGGGCAGGGGCTTCGGCTCGCCGTGGCGGCGGCGCGGCGGGGGCTGGATGTTCGGCCCGCGGCGTCGGGCGAGGCGGCGGCGCCTCGTGCCGCCCGCCGCTCACGCTCGCGAGCAAGGGCTCTTCCCGATACACGCGCCGGGTCGGTTCAGCCGCCGCGCTGTCGAAGCTGCGGCCGTGGCGCGCGACGATTCGGTTCAGTTCCGCCAGGGCTTCGATCTGATCGACGATCACCCGGCGCATCTGCGCGGCGCTGTCCGCCGTTTCCTGCGGCAGTTCAAGAATGCCGCGGCGCAGCTCCTGACGCGTGCCTTCCAGCTCCTGCTGCATTTCGGCGGCCATCTGCCGCATGTTCTGCAGCACGTCGGAGAACCGCTCGGTCGCGTTCTGCAGCATGGCCTCCGTTTCGGTAGCAGCCTGCCTGAACAGGGCGTGGGTCTCGTTCGAGGCCTGCTCGTAGACGACATGGAGGGATTCCGCCGTGCGCTGCCGCTCCTCTTCAGAGGCGGTGCGAACGCGCTCGTGGTGCTCGGCGATGGCGCGGGCCCCTTGCGAGCTTGCTTCCGCGACGAGGCGGGCAATGTCGCGGGCGCGCCCCTCCGCGGCGACCAGCGATTCATCGAGCAGACCGGAGAAGCGTTTCAGCCGCAGATCGAGCTCCTCTGTCCGGCTGTCGAGCGCCGTGACGACGTTTTCGAGGTCCTGCCGCCGCGCGGTCACCGCGTCTTCTGTGCGTCGGCTGCCGCCCTCGACCAGCTCCACCATGGCCGTGAGCGAGCGGCCATGGCTGTCGAACTGCACGACGATGTCGGCGAGTTCGCCCAGGACCTTGTTGCTGATCTCCTGGAACGTGCCGATGTTTTCGTTGACCCGGTCGGTCGTCGAATCGGTGCGTGCGAGGAGTTGATTCATCGTCTCGACAAAGTGGTTGATGCGGGACGACAGCCCCTGCTCGATCGCGCCGAGATTGTCTTGCGCGCCGCTCAACACCTCTCGGATGAGCCCGTTCGCTTCGCGCAGGCGCTCGAACAAAGCGGTCGTATCGGAACGCAGCATGCCGTGCGTTTCGAGAATCTCGGCGACGGTCGCCACCCCGGTCTGCTTCGATTGCTCGATCGCGCTCTGGGTCGACTGCTGCAACTCCTCCATGCGCCGCGTGACGGCGGCGATCGACTCTTCCACCGTCTGACGTGTGGTCTGTTGCAGCTCGTGCGTCTTCTGCGACAGATCCGCGGCGGACTGCGCCACCGCCGTCTGCGTTGTCTCACGCAGCTCCTGCATTTTCTGGGTCAACAGCACGCTCGACTGGGTGACGGCCGCGCGCGCCGCGTCTTGCAGCTCCTGTATTTTATGAGCCAGCAGGGAGGTCGATTGCGCGACCGACGTATGGGTGGTCTCCTGCAGAGCCGCCGTGCTTTGCGTCATGGTCGAGGTCGCGAGGGCAAGCGCAGCCTGCGCCGCCTCCTGCAGCTCCTGCGCCCTTTGGGCGAGGGCGGTGGTCGCCTCGCCGGCCGTGTTGCGCGTCGTGTCGTGCAGCTCCTGAAGCGCCTGGGTGAGATTGGCGGCGGACTGCGCCACCGCCGTCTTGGTCGACTCCTGCCAGTCGTTCAAGCGTTTGGTCAGGGTCGCCGCCGATTCGGCGACGGAATTGCGCGACGTGTCCTGCAGGTCGCGGAGACTGCGATTGACCGCGTCGGTCGCCGTCACGCTTGCTTCGGTGATGGCGCGAGCGAGCTCGCTGCTGTTGTCCATCATCGTTTGCGTGAAGGCGAAGCCCTTGGATTCGATCGACTTCACCGCTTCGTCGGTCACGCGGGTCATGCCCGCGGTGAATTCGCTGCCCTTGACGATGAGCGCAGTGATCAGGCTGTTGCTCTTCTCGTCGAGAACCTGGTTCAACTCGCCGCAACGGGTTCCGACAGCGGTCGCGAGTTCGTCGGCCTTGCCGACGAAATTGCGCGAGACCTCGGCGCTGAGTTCGCGCAAGCTGTGCTCGACGTCGGCCATGTTCTGCCGCAAGGCGCCGCTCGCTTCGGCCGAGGCAGTCGACAGCGTCCGTTCGATCTCGCTGGCGTCATGCTTCAGCAAGTCGCCCAGGCTGGAGGAGAGGGACGTGATCAGACGTTCCAGCTCCGCCGCATCCTGCTTGAGCGTCCCGCTCATGCCGGCAGACAGCGTGGTGAGCATGCGCTCGACGTCCGCCGCGTCCTGCCGAATCGTTCCGCTCATGCCCGAGGAAACGGCCGATAGCACGCGCTCGGCCTCGGCGGCATCCTGCCGGAGCGTGTTGCTCACGCTGGCGGACAGGGCGGTGAGCATACCCTCGACTGCGGCGCCGTCCTGCTTGACGGCGTCCCGGAGATTGGCGGAAGCGATCGTCACCATCCGTTCGACGTCGATCGCATCCTGCCTCATCGTGCCGCTGAGCTGACCGACCAGCGTGCCGAGCGAACGCTCGATCTCGGCGGCGTCCTGCTTCAGCGTGGTGCTCATGCCCGACGCGAGCGTTCCTAGGACGCGCTCGACTTCGGCCGCATCCTGTTTGAGCGAGCCACTGACGCCCGAGGAGGCGTTCGTCAGGAGCTGCTGCAACTCGGCTGCGTCGCGCTTGAGCGCGCTGCCGACCTCCGACGACAGCCGGCCGAGCGCGGCTTCGATATCAAGGGCGCTCGCCTGCAGCGCCTTGGTGGAGGCGATGGCCGCGGTGCCGACGCGTGATTCGAAATTCCCCGCGCTGCCGTCGATCTCGGCGCTCGCTTTCGACAGGAGCGCGTCGATCGCCTGCTGGGCTGAGCTGGTGCTGGTCGTGATCGCTTCGGCGAGCTGCTCGATCCGGCCGACCAGCGTTTCAGCTATCGACCGGCTGCGATGCTCGGCCTCGCTGGTGGCCGCCTCCAGACGTGCGGCGAGGAATTCGGTCGCGGCGTTGCTGCGGCTTTCCACGGCGCGCGCCGCGCTTTCGGCGCGCTCGGCCATGAACGCGGCGGCGCTGTCGCTCTTGCCCTCGATTTCCTTGCTGAAGCTGTCCATCCGCTGAGCCAGGAACGAGGCCGCGGTATGGCTGCGCATCTCTGCGTCGCGTGCGAAATTATCGAACCGGTCGCTGATGAAGGAGATAGAGGTGTTGCTGCGGCTCTCCACGTCCGCCGCAAGCTGGTCGAGGCGGCCGGCGAGCGACGCGGCGGCCGATCCGGCCGACTGTTCGATTGCGCCGGCGGCGGTTTGGATGCGGTCGGTCAACAGATCGGCGGCCTTCTGGGTGCGAGCCTCGATTTCCGTAAACATCGAGTTGGCCCGTGCGGTCACCTCGCCCGCTGCGGCCCTGCTGCGCGCCTCGATGTCGGCGGCAAGCGAATTGGCGCTGTTGGAGAGAAGTTCGGCCGCTGCCGTGCTGCGCCTTTCGATGTCGGTCGAAGCCGATTCGGCGCGCCCGAGCAGAAGCTCGGCCGCCGCCCTGCTGCGCGTCTCGATGTCGGCGACGACGGAATTGGCGCTGTTGGAGAGAAGCTCGGCCGCTGCCGTGCTGCGCCTTTCGATGTCGGTCGAAGCCGATTCGGCGCGCCCGAGCAGAAGCTCGGCCGCCGCCTGGCTGCGCGCTTCAATGCCGGCGGTGACGGATTCTGCGCGCGCGATCAGCAGGTCCTCGAGCTGCGCGATGCGGCCGTCGAGGACATTGGCGACACCGGTCGCGTGAGCGCCGAGCGACGTATCGATCGCCGAGATGCGCGCTCCGACCGTCTCCACGAAATTCGCGCCGCTGCTCGTGATGATGCCGTTGATCTCGTTGATCCGCCTGTCGAGGGCGGCGACCACATCCTTGCTGCTCTCGCCGACGCTTCTGCTCATGTCGGCGACGCGCGACGTCCAGGTCGCGCCGATCGCGTCGGTGCGGGAATCGAGCGCCTGTTCGAACCGCGCCAGCTGGTTCTCCATCGTCGAGACCACGTCGTGCGTCTTCGCGTCGACCCGTTCGTCGAACCCATCGAGATAGGCCTTCATCGTATCGTTGATGTGCTGCGCCCGCTCGCCGATCCGCTCGGCCAGCTCGCCGCCATAGGTCTTCAGCGTCCGATCGAATTCGGACAGGTGGCGGGTGATCAGGCTGGCGAGAGTCGCGGAGTCGCGCCCGACCCGCTCGACAAGATCGCCGCCGTCCGTCGAGAACAGCTTCTCGAACTCGCTGAGACGCTCCGTAAGCATGTCGCGGATGGATTCGCCGCGCGAACTGATCTGCTCGGCGAGGTCGCCGCCGCTGCCGGCGAGAATGTCCTCAAGCATCCTCAGACGCTCGGCCAACATGTCGCGCACCGCATCGCCGCTCGATCCGAGCCGCTCGGAGAGATCCGCCGTGCCATTGACGAGCGCGTCCTCCAATATGGTGAGGCGTTCGGTCAGCATGTCGCGCACCGCGTCGCCGCGCACTTGGATCGTATCCGCCAATCCCGCCGCGCCGTCCGTGAGCGCCTGCGTGTAGATTTCGCTGCGCTCGTTCAGCTCTTCCGTGATCTTGCCGCCGGTCTCCTCCAGCTTGGCGACGATGTCGCCGCCGCGCAGGCTGAGGTCGAGCACGATCGAATCGCCGGTCGCCTTCAACGTGTTGTTCACCTCGTCGACCCGGCTCGTGATCGTTTCGGTGATGCGGCTCGACGTATCCACCAGCGTGTTGGCGATCGTATCCGACTGCGCGAGCATCGTTCCGGCGATCTCACGCGAGCGCGTCTCCATCATCTCGACGAGCGACATCGACTTTTCGGAGAGCTCGTCGGCGATCCGGGTGACCCGGCTCGCCAGCATTTCCTGCATGCCGTCGGCGATTTCGACGATCGTTTCGTTCAGTTGACTGGTCTTGAGCGTCACCTCCTCGGCGAGCGCGTTGGTAATTCGTTGCGACACCTCGCTGACGCGCTCCCCGATCACCTCGCTGACCGTGAAGATGTCGTGCGACAGGTCGACATGCACATTGTTGATCGCATTGCGCACCTGCTCGGCTTCGCCGACCAGCGTCTCGCGTTGGTGGGCGATGCCGTCGATCAGGTTGCGGATCCGCACTTCGTTGTCGTTATAGGCGCGCTCGAGGGCGGCGACCTCGTTGTTGACCAAGGTTTCCAGCTCGGCGGCGCGGGCGACCGCCCGCTCGACGCCGTCACCCATCGCCGCGACTTCGCGGCGAATGGCCTGCCCGATGCTCACAATCGAATCGCGGGCGACCGAACTCGGGCTCGGCAAACCGGACGGCGGCCCGCGCCATCGCGTGGGATACGAACCGCAACTCTTCCGAGCGCGCCACCATCTGCGCGAGTAGAAAGAAGAACACGACAGGCAGGGCGAAGCCCAGGGTCAGCGCGACGGCGAGCGGCACGGCAGCGCCCGCATGCCCAAACAGGCTCTTGAGCTCCGTCCCGTAACCGAATGCGAGGCCAAGCGCCGAGACGACCCAGGCGGCGGCGAACAATCCCGCCACGATATAAGGCGTCCGCGCTGCCCGCCGCTGCAAGGACTGGAGCACCTGCCCGATGGTTTCCCGGTCGTCGTTGGCGGCGCGCCGCAGCGCCTCTTCATTGCGCAGCGCACTCGCCGGGAAGGGGGGCAGATCCTCGGCGAACGGCAGCATCGGGTGCTGTTCGCCCCCCGGGCCTTCCACCAGATCAGGGTCGCCAGTGCGAGCTTCAGGACGAAGAGAGTCGGGGGTCTCCTCGGTCTCTCGCATGTTCAGCGCTTCCTGGATCGCCGAAAGGGCGATCTCGGTCGGGTCTTTGGCCTTGGGATAATTCGCCATCGCTCGTTGCCTCGCATGCTACGCCATACAGGACTGAGGCCCTGCGGAAAATCGCGGTCGACCGCGCTGCGGACGCACGTCAAACGCCGCCGCGCCCCTGTTGAGCCGGCCAAGCCGCTCGATCTGCCCCGCCGCCTGGTATCCTAACCGTCTGGAAGCCCCAAGGAAACTAACTTCAGTAACCTCTTTTTAATCATCGTTAACGGCGCGGTGGGTCAAGCACCTGGACGTCGCGTGGGCCGAGCGTCCGGCTCGGCCGACCTTGACGGCGACAATGCGGCGGCTATGCGGCGGAAACGACCGGGGAATCAGCTCTGCCTGAGGATGCAGGGGCGTGCCCGCCATTATGCTGAATGCCGAGCACCGCTCTTCCGCCGGGAGGCGTCACCGAATCTCAACATTGACGCCCAACGACTCAAGCGGACGTCCGATGCCGGCGAGCGCCGATGTCGAAATGGCTTCCGCAAACCGACCCTCGCACCGGCAGAGCCACTCGATATCCTTAAGCCCACGCGGGGTCGCTCCCTTTAGGCAGCGCGATTTAGTCCGCCTGGAGCGCCACCCGACGCGCTCTCGCCCGGATGCGGCACAGTGAAGCGGGCGCGGATGCCGTCTTGTAAAAGGCAACGGAGGGCCTAATTTTTCAGGCGGAAGCTGGACGAGCCCCCCACCCCCCCTCACATCGTCCGGCGGACAGTGGCCCCGGTCAAAAGCCGGGGCCATTTGTTAGGTGCGTTGCCGCAGACGCGTCCGGCGAGAACAAGGCGGCTGCTGGCGCGCGGCTCTGCAACAATAGAGAATAAGGCGGCTGCTGGCGCGCGGCTCTGCAACAATAGAGAACAAGGCGGCTGCTGGCGCGTCGCTCTGCAACAATATAAGAGATCGATCGCCTTCGCCTGTTGCTCAATTCATCGCTTGCTTCCCGCTCCTAATGGTCAAGATCACCTATATCGATGTGGCCGGAACTTCGCGGACCATTGAGGCCCCGATCGGCGCCACGGTCATGGAAACCGCCATCAAGAACGGCGTTCCCGGCATTGAGGCCGAATGCGGCGGCGCCTGCGCCTGCGCAACCTGTCACGTCTATGTCGACGAGGCGTGGCGCGAGAAAGTCGGTCCGCCCTCCGCCATGGAGGAGGACATGCTCGATTTCGGCTACGACGTGCGGCCGAACTCGCGTCTGTCCTGCCAAATCAAGGTGCGCGAGGAACTCGACGGGCTGGTGGTGCGAACGCCGGAGCGGCAGGCTTAAGATCGGTTAGACCGTCCGGCGGAGCAAGGCAGGAACGCGCATGACCGATCCGATCAAGACCGACGCGCTCATCATCGGCGCAGGCCCGGTCGGCCTGTTCGCCGTGTTCGAGCTCGGCCTGCTCGACATCCGGGCGCATCTCGTCGACGTGCTGGACCGGCCGGGCGGGCAATGCGCGGAACTTTATCCGGAAAAGCCGATCTACGACATTCCGGCCATTCCGGTGATCACCGGGCAGGGCCTGACCGACGCTCTGCTGGTGCAGATCAAGCCGTTCCAGCCGGCCTTTCATTTTGGCGAAATGATCGCGAGCATCACGAAAATCGGCGATCCCTTGTTCCGCTGCGTCACCGCGAGCGGCAAGACTTTCGAGGCGAAGATCGTGGTGATCGCGGCGGGCGGCGGCTCGTTCCAGCCCAAGCGCCCCCCCATCAAGGGCATCGAGGCCTATGAGGACACCGCGGTCTTCTACGCCGTGCGCCGGATGGAGGCGTTCCGCGACAAGCGCGTGCTGATCGTGGGCGGCGGCGACTCGGCGCTCGACTGGACCCTCAACTTGCAGCCGATCGCCAAACGCATCACGCTCGTGCATCGGCGCGACGACTTCCGTGCCGCGCCCGACAGCGTCAACAAAATGCGTGCGCTCGTCGCCGACGGCGCCATGGACCTGATGATCGGGCAGGTGATGGCTTTGGAAGGCGAGAGTGGCGTGCTCGCCGGCGCGACCGTCAAGCTGGGCGACGGCGCGATCGTAACGACGCCGTGCGACGCGCTGCTGCCGTTCTTCGGGCTGACGATGCGGCTCGGCCCGGTCACCGGCTGGGGCCTTGAACTCAAGGGCGACCTCATCCCGGTCGATACCGCGACGTTCGAGACCAATATTCCAGGGATGTTTGCGATCGGCGACATCAATACCTATCCGGGGAAACTGAAGCTTATTCTCTCCGGCTTCCACGAGGCGGCGCTGATGTCCCAGCAGGCCTTTCGCTACATCAATCCCGACAAGCGGCTCGTCTTCCAATACACCACGTCGTCGACCAGCCTGCAGAAGAAGCTCGGCGCGGCGTAAGCGGCTTAAACCAATGTTAGGTGGCTCCAACCTCCCCCATCGTCATTGCCGGGCTTGACCCGGCAATCTATCTTCCTGAAATGATGAGTTTTTTTAAGATGGATACGCGGGTCAAGCCCGCGTATGACGAGTTAATGATTGGGACCGAGGAAGCGCGCCCGGCGCAAATCATACGGCATCCGCATGATCAGATCGGTATTCATTTGTGAGCGCGTGGTTCCTTTTGAACCCTCCCCCCTTGAGGGGGAGGGTTAGGGAGGGGGGTATTCTTCTTAACCTTTGCAGTCATTTCACCCCCCTCCCGGCTCGCTTCGCGCGCCGACCTCCCCCAAAGGGGGGAGGTAACGTAGTTTTACCCCGAGGCGATCCGCCGGAGGCCGTATCAGACTTCTTTAGCATTCGTGTTGCCGGTAGAACACGGCGAGCGGGCAAACGTCACGGAATGGTTTAATTCGTATAGGCGATCAACCCTGCCGCACAGATAATGCGACCTATAGTTTGCTGGCGGGGTCCACCACAGCTAGCCCACTTCACTTGAGTCGCCGCGGATGGCGGGCGGGCCTCTTGGCCGGCACGGCGCTTGCTCTGTTGCTCGCGCCGGCCCCGCCGGCGGCGACGGCGCAGAGGGGGGGCCGCATGGGTGCGCGTTTTCTCGCCCGTCGAGGTGCATTGCTGTCCGCGAACGTGCTCGCGGGCGCGATCCTGCTTGCCGCGCTCGCGACCGGCGCGCAGGCCCAGACGGTCATCAACGTCACCATCGCCTCCGATCCCGGTACGAACAGCGCCGGCGCGGGCCCGGCGGGAACGCTGAGCGCGGCGCTCGCGCAGATCAATGCGTCGCCGGCGCCCCCCGGCGGTTTCATCATCAACCTGCAAACCGACGTCACGCTCAACGGGCCGCTGTCGCCGATCTTTAACTCGGTCACCATCAACGGCAACGGCCACACCATCAGCGGCAATAGCACCACGCGGATATTCATGGTGGGCGTCGACCTGGCGACGCAAGCCAAGCCGCTGGGTGATCCGCCCAGCACGACCTCGATCATCGCCCTGCGCCCGCAGGTGACGATCAACAATATCACGCTGGCCTCGGGTCTGGCCCAGGGTGGCGCGGGCGGCAGCGGCGGCGGCGGCGGCCTGGGGGCGGGCGGCGCGCTGTTCGTGAACCAGTCGGCCGACGTGAGGCTGCGCGGCGTCACCTTCGTCGCCAATACGGCGCGCGGCGGAGCGGGCGCGGCAGGGTCGAGCGGCGGCGGTGGCGGCATCTTTGGCGATGGTGGTACGCTCGGAGGGGGGTGGTGGGATTTTCGGCAACGGCCTCTTGCGCGGCGGTGGCGGATACACCGGCAGTCCGGCTTCGTCGGACCGGACAACCCCAGGGTGGGAGTGCTGGGCATCGCGGGCCTCTCCGGGCGCGGCGGTCAAGGCGGCGACGGTGGCGGAGCCGGGGGGCGGCAGGGCGGCGCCGGCGGCGAGCCCGGGCTTGGGGCAGCGCCAAGGGCGGCGGCGGTGGCTTCGGAGGGGGCTCCGGCGATCTAGACAACGGCCGCGGCGGGTTCGGCGGCGGCGGCGGGGGGAGCTCGGGCGGTGGGGGGAATGGCGGCTTCGGCGGCGGCGGCGGGGGCGGCGGCAAGTTCGTCCTTTTTGGCTTCGTAGGCGGCAAGGGCGGCTTCGGCGGCGGCGGCGGTGGCGCCACCTTCACCGTCCTCGGCAGCGGCTTTGGTGGTGACGGCGGGTTCGGCGGCGGCGGCGGGTCCGGCACCGTCGGCGGCGGCGACGGCGGCGCCGCGATGGGCGGCGCCGTCTTCGTCATGGCCGGCGGCACGCTTACTTTCGAGGGCTCTGGCACCACCTCCGGCGGATCGGTGACCGGCGGCGCGGGCGGCGGCAACGGCGGAAGCGGTTCGGGGTTCGGCTCGGGCTTCTTCCTGCAAGGATCCAATCCATCCATCGGCTTCGCGCCCGGCGCCGGCCAGACCTACGCCATCGCCGATGTCATCACCGACGAGGCCGGCAGCGGCGGCGACCCTTCCCACACGGGCTCGGTGGTGGTGAACGGGCCGGGCAGGCTGGTGCTGACGGCGGCCAACACTTATGCCGGCGGCACGACGGTCCAGGGTGGCGGCGTATTGCAGGTTGTGAATTCGTCCGCGGTCAGCACGGGAAAGGTGACGCTCGACGGCGGGACGTTCCAGGCAGGCGCCAGCGGCCTTAGCTTCAACAACGCCTTTGCGATCAATACCGGAGGCGGCACGTTCGACAGCAACGGCACGACGCTCACGCTCGACGGCCTCATTGCCGACGGCAACGGGCCGGGCGCGCTCATCAAGACCGGTGCCGGCACGCTGGTGCTGACGTTTCCGAATACCTACAGCGGCGGCGCCATCATCAAGGCCGGCACGCTCGCGGTCGGCACCGACTTCAGCCTCGGCGCCCCCACCGGCGGGCTCACCTTCGACGGCGGCACACTGCAGTTTCTCGACGGGTTCGTCTCGAATCGCAAGGTGACGCTGCTGGCGGGCGGCGGGACGATCGACAGCAACAACACCCCTGCTGTGCTCGCTGGACCGATCAGTGGGGCCGGCGGGCTGACGAAGATCGGTATCGGCACGCTCGTGCTGGCGGGCGCCAGCACGTATTCCGGGCCGACGGTGGTGGCTTTCGACACCCTGCAGGCCGGGGTCGCGAACGCATTCTCGCCGGCGAGCATGTTCACGATCGTGTCCGGCGCCACCCTCGATCTCAACGGCTTCACTCAGACCGTCGGCTCGCTCGCCGGCCCCGGCAACGTGACGCTGGGCGGAACCACGCTCACCAGCGGCGGCGACAACAGATCGACGGTGTTCTCCGGCTCGATCTCGGGGCTCGGCGGGCTCAGTAAGATCGGCACCGGCACGCTGGTGCTGAGCGGCACGAACACCTATTCGGGCGCCACCGTTGTGAACGGCGGCACGCTCGAGGTCGATGGCACGCTTGCCAACACGACGAGCGTCACGGTAAACGCCGGCGGGACCTTGTCGGGCACCGGCGTGGTCGATCCGCGGATGACTATCACCATCAACAGCGGGGCGACTCTCGCGCCCGGCAGTGCGAGCAGTCCGACCGGCACGCTGACCCTCATCGGCGATCTCGCGTTCCAGTCGGGCGCGCTTTATCAGACCCACATCACGCCGGCCGCGGCCGCGATCGCCAACGTCTCCGGCACCGCCACGCTCACCGGCGGCAGCGTGCAGGTGGTGCCCCTGCCGGGCAGCAGCTATACGCTTCGCAGCTACGACATTCTGCATGCCGCGGGGGGGCTCAACGGCACGACATTCACGGGCGCGAGCTCGAGCAATCCGAATTTCGGCGCGAGCCTGAGCTACAGCACGACCGACGTATTCCTGAACCTGACTGCGGCGCTGGGGGCGAGCGTGCCGCTCGCTCAGAGCCAGCAGAACGTCGCCACGGCGATCAACAGCCTCTTTAACAATGGCGGGACGCTGCTCCCGAACTTCGTGGGCCTCTTCGGGCTGACGGGGACCAATCTCGCCAATGCGCTGACGCAGCTCTCGGGCGAGACGGCGACGGGGGCGCAATATGGCGCGTTCCAGTTGGGCAACCAGTTCTTCTCGCTGATGCTCGATCCGCTCGTGTATCGCAACGGCGGGTTCGGCGGTGTGGGCGGAGCAGGTGTCGGCGTGCTCCCGGGCGGGCCGATGCGCCTTGCTGCAGAAGAGACGCAGCCGCCCGAAATCGCGCTCGCCTACGCCAAAATCCTCAAAGCTCCCCCCGCGCCGGCGCCGATCCTCTGGGAGCCGCGCTGGAATGTGTGGGCGGGCGGGTATGGCGGCGCCAACCGCACCCAAGGCGACCCCGTGGTGGTCGGCTCGCACGACGTGTCGGCGCGCGCGGGCGGCTATGCGGGCGGCGTCGATTATCGCATCTGGCCGGGCACGACATTGGGCGTGGCGCTGGCCGGCGGGTTCACGAATTGGGGGCTTGCCAACGGATTGGGGGGCGGCAACAGCGACGCCTTCCAGGCCGGCCTCTACGGCATCACGCGCAACGGTCCCGCCTACCTTGCCGGCGCGCTCTCCTTTACCGAGCACTGGTTTTCGACTGACCGCTTCGCTTTTGCCGGCGATCACCTCACCGCGCGCTTTGGTGCGCAGAGCTATGGCGGACGCCTCGAGGGCGGCTGGCGCTTTGCTACCTTCCTCGGCGGGATTGCCCCCTATGCGGCGGTGCAGGCGCAAGCCTTCCACACGCCAAGCTATAGCGAAGCGGACCAGATCTTGGGCGGCTTCGGCCTGAACTACAACGCACGCAACGGCAGTGACACGCGCAGCGAGCTGGGCGCGCGTTTTGATCAAGCGCTGCCCATCGCGAGCGCGGCCGTGCTTGCGCTCAACGCCCGCGCCGCCTGGGCGCATGATTGGGTGACCAATCCGACGCTGACGCCCGTGTTCCAGGCGCTGCCCGGTGCGAGCTTCATCGTCAACGGCGCAACGCCCGTCCCCAATTCCGCTCTGCTGTCAGCCGGCGGGGAATTGCGGTTCCTCAATGGTTGGGCGATTGGCGGGCGCTTCGACGGCGAGTTCGCAGACCGCGCACAAACCTATGCCGGGACCGGCACGCTGCGCTACGTGTGGTGAAGCTCAGCGCGGCGTGGAGGCGGCGGGAGCCTGGCTGGGAGCGTCCGGGTCGGCGAGCGGCTCAGCGACGATGGAGCGGACGGGCCGCGCCAGGCCCAAAACGCCGGCTGCGGCGGCGACGGCGGCGTCAGCCATGGCGGCATGTCCCTCCGCGGTCGGATGGATCGCCCCGCCATAGACGGCCGACAGCACGCCCCAGGTGGCGTCGTGCAGGTTGCTTGGCTGCAGCATCGCCGAAACGCCTTCGGGGAAGGTCATGGCCGCGAAATAGCTGTCATTCGCCGTCCTGATCCAGCGGGCGCGCGCAGCATAGGACGGGAACTCGTTTGCCCGGAAGCGGCACAGAAGCGGAGCGGTCGCGGCGCCGAGCGGCCCGGCGGCAAAGCTGTCTCCATTGGGCGAGAAGCATTCCCGGTCGAAGGCCGGGTCGCTCTCGGCGTGCGCGCAGAGTCCGTGCTCGCCGAACGCCGCCTGGTGCGCATCGACGAACGTCATGCGATCGCTCGCGGGATCGGCGCACAAGGCGCCGCCGCTGCAGGTCGCGAGCGCCTTGAGGCGCGGAAGGAAACGGTTCTCGACGAACGCGGAGACCCTTTGCAGACGCTCCCCATCGACGCCGAATGCGGGATGTATGTCGAAGCCGTCGCGTCCGCCGCCGCACACGCCGCCACTGGGATTGAGCGCGGGATTGCCGTAGGAGACGTACACCACGCGATCAAGACGGCCGCCGAGCAGCGACCTGAGCGTCCCGCGCAGCTTGGCGAAGCCGGCCGAAAGCCGGCCGTCGAGCACCGACTGCGCCGTCTCGACATTCGAAATCATGCCGGCGCGCTGGAACAACAGCCGCTCGGCGCGCGCCGCTACGATCACGTCGGCGACAAGCCCGGAGAAATCGATGTCGTTGGCGCCCACGGTCAGAAAGACCAGATCGAGGCCACGGCCGGGAAGCGCACGGTCTGCGCGCGTGAGGACCTCGCGCAGCCGCGCGAGCTGGGGGGAAACCTTCGCCGGGCACGACGTCGTGCCGCTCGTTCCGCAATTGAGCTCGCGCGCGCGTTGCGCACCGAACAGGCCCACGTCGATCGACGCGCCGGTGCAGGCGAGGGGAACGAATGTCACGGCGATGCGCGGATTCTCGACCGCGAGCGCGAGCGCCGCGCGCAGCTGGTAGGAATAGAGCGATCGGTGGCAAGGCGCGCTCATCCAGCGTGCGGCGAGGCGCGACCAGGCGGCGCGATCCGCCTCCGAGCTTTGCCCGCCTTCGCAGGATTTGTCGCCGCGATAGCCAGTCCGGCCCGGCCGGTAATACTCGCTCGCTCCCGAGGCGATGAACTGGCGAAAACAGAAACCCTCGTCGTCGAGCGTGACGGGACGATCCGGATTGCCCTCGCCGGAGGCGATCGAATTGCCGAGCCCGGCGATGAGAAGATCGTGCACGAGAATCTCGGTCGTGGCGCGACTGGCCTTTCCATTTGCGCTGATGTCGACGACGGCGATCGTGGGCCGCCCATGCACCACCCTTATGTTGATCGGTTCGTCGCAGCCGACCGTCGCGCTGCGGGGCGCCCCGTCGCCATCCTCGAAGGTCCAGGCGCAGCTTGCCGACGGATCGATCGAACCGGCGAGCCTGACTTCGACGGGATGGTCGATCGGGGCGAGGTAGGACTCGCGTGCGCCGTCTCGCACGCACTCGTCGACAACATTGCCGGCGGAATCGACGCACAGGCGCGTGACGATGTCGCGCGCCCAACCACGCCCGCCGGTCTCGAGCGCGAGCGCTTGTTCCGCCGCGAGCACGCTGCGCCCGCGCTGCGCCGCCGCTAGCCGGTCGAAGTCGCGCTCGTCGCGAAAGAGGCGGAACCGGTTGCGCACCCTCCAATCGATCGCCGCGCCCAACGCAGGTTCGGGCAAGGGCGCTGCGATCGGAGCTTCGCGGGCCGGCGCGAGCTGAGCCGCGGCCGGGCCGCACAATGCGCCGACGACGAGCATGGCGAAGATGGCGAGGATGGACAAGGACGTTCGGCCGCGCATTACATTCTCCCGTCGGCGATCCCTGTTCTAACCACCCGCGCGGCAACATCAGGGCAGAACAGTGACGGCTCGGCAATGGCGAGCGCGCCTGGTGAGCATATCGCGTGCCCTGTCGAGCATATCGGAGGAGAATCGACGCGGGACTCAGGCCAGGGTGCGCCAAAGCAAATGGCCGCCGAGCGCGACCAATCCGAGAAAGAAGATCACACGAAACGCTTGCGGGTGAATGCGCATGCGCACCCATTGCCCGGCCGCCATCCCAGCAAGCGCCGGCGCGAGAGCGACCAGCGACAGGGCGGCGACCGACATCTGCATGACGCCGTAGCGGAAAAGTCCGATCATGAGCGCCGCAGTGGTCACGGAAAAGGACAGGCCGAGCGCTTGTACAAGCTCGTCCCGCCGCAGGCCGAGCGCCTCGAGATAGGGAACGGACGGAATCGACAACACGCCCGTCGCCGAAGCGACGAGCCCGGTCGCCGCGCCGATCAGGGGCCCAAGCCAGCGCTCGTTTCGGGCAGGCACGCGGATATGGAAGGGAGCAAGCCCGAGCAGCCCGTAGACGAGGAGGGAAACGCCGACCGCCGCCAGCGCGTAGCCTTTCGCGTCGGCGACGAGAAATCCCGTCGACAAGCCCGCAAGCACGGCGATGAAGCTCGCCAGCAGCAGCGCCCATAAGCGCCGCGTCAGCGCCGCGAGATGCGGACCGGCGGCGAGTTGCCAAACATTGGTCACGATGGATGGCACGGCGAGAAGAGCCACCGCCTGCGCCGGGGGCATCACCAGGCTGAGCAGGCCGATCGCGAGAACAGGCAGTCCCAGCCCGACGATGCCTTTGATGAAGCCGGCGAACAAGAAGATTGCGAGGGTCTCGGCAACCAGCAGCGAATTGTCCGTCATTCCTCAATAAGAACACCGCGGGCCGGCGCACCCCGGCGGCTTATACGCGATGCCTTCGCTGCTGCGGGAGCGCCTAGGCGACCCGCGAGCGGTTCCGGGCTTTCGCTGCACATTCCGTTCTGACATGCCGCCCTCTACGACCCCGGGGAGCTCGAACATCGATAAGTTCCAGAGCAGCGATGTCGACATTGGCCTTCGCCGAGTTCTCAGCGGCTCGGCGCTCCCGAGACCCCGCAATCCGTTTCACGCGGGCCTTGAATTTCGAGGCTTCAGTGGTTCGCACTTTGCTACAGCCTGTCAGATTGCTCGCTCCCCTGCACGGATCTGACCGGGCTTTGCCAAGCCAGCGGAAGCTTTTACATCCAGGCTTCCGACGGGTTGGTCACCCTTCCCGCCGCTGATATGACTACAACAGTGACTGGACTCCTGTTGGCGGGACTTGCACCCGCAGAATGGCAGCTAGCCTCGCTGCACGAGAACCGGATCAAGGAATGCCAGCTCGACCTCTATGCGGATCGCACCTCGGCCGCCACCATGCGCGCCAATCAGCTGCGCCTATGGTTTTACTCGATGGCTTACGTCCTGATGTGCGCCCTGCGCCGCATCGGCCTCCACGATACCGACTTCGCGCAGGCAACTTGCGGCACCATCAGGCTCAAGCTCCTCAAGATCGGTGCGCTGGTTCGCATCAGCGTCCGCCGCATCAAGATCGCCATGGCGTCGGCCTGTCCGGCCGCCCAAGATTGGGGACGTGCCGCGATCCGTCTCGCCATCGCAGCCATCGCCCGTGCCTCGCCCGCATGACACGCCCCGCCGCGGCGCGACCCTCGCGGCACCAACCAATTGGCCCCACGGAGAACCCGAAAAAAACAAACCACAACGCGTCCTTGGACGCCACGGACCTGCATGGCTCCAGCACACCAGCCATTAGGCGACCCGTTTTCGCGGCGAAAGTTCTATGATTGCGGAACAAATCCGCCGGTCGCCCGCTTGCGCATGGTCGGGTCCTGGCATTCCAATTCGGCGTCCAGCTCCGCGCCGACGAGGATCACCATTGCGGAGATCCAGATCCAGGTCATGAAGCCGATCACCGCGCCGAGCGTTCCGTAAGTCCTGTTGAAATTGGCGAAATTGGCGGCGTACCAGGAGAACAGTGAAGACGCAGCCACCCACATCACCGCTGCCGTCGCACTGCCCCACGAAATCCAGCGCCATTTGGCGTTTTGCCGGCTCGGTCCGAATCGATAGATCGCCGCGAGCGCAAACGCGCTGCCGACCAGGAGAACGGGCCAACGTCCGATCTGCACCAGCCGTTCTGTTTCGGACGCGAGGCCGATATAGCCGAGAGCGATCGGCAGCACGACCACCACCGCAACGGCGATCAGCATAAAAACAAGGCCAAGGAAGGTGAACAACAGCGATTCGGCGTTCAGACGGATGAACCCGCGCTGTTCGCGCTCGTCGAAGACGATGTTGAGAGCGTCGAACAAAGCCTTCATGCCCGAGTTCGCGCTCCACAGCGAGATCGCCAAGCTTACCAGGAAAGTCACGCCCAGCGCGGCGCCTCCCTGTGACGAGACCCGGCGCATCTGATCATTGACCACTTCGATGGCGCCGCTCGGGAGCATGCCCGTGAGCTGATCAACCTGGCCGGTCAGCGAGACAGGGTCGGCGAACAGCCCATAGATCGACACCAGCGCGGCGATGGCGGGAAAGATCGCCAGCAGCGCAAAGAACGTCACGCCGCCCGCGATCGACATGACGCGATCTTCGGAGAAGCGCTCGTAAACGCGGCGCAGCACGTCGAACCAGCCGCGCACGGGCGCGTCCGCTTCCATTTTCGCGCCCGGAGGATCGCGCTGCTCCGGCGGAGAGGGCGCCTCGTCGCGGCCGCGAAAAAGAGCCGCGACCATGGTCGCCGACAGGAATAGAGTCCCTAGCGACGCAATCCGCCGCAGCCGAGTATTCGTCCAATCCATGATGTGCGCTCAATCGATTGGCGATACGGAATCCCGAGCTAGTCCCTCAGTCGATTTGCTCGGATCAATTCGTTGTCGGAATAACGTAATCGCCATGAGCGGGTTCCGCCGCGTGGGCCGCGCTTGGCGGCTCGGGTCCCGCTGCTGCAATCATGCCAGGGTTCCGGCGGCTGGCAATGCGCTCGACGCCTATCGATCGCGGCATTACATTGAGGAAGGCGAGGGCGGAGCCGAGAGATGTTCGTCACCTTCTTTCATGAACTCAAGAGCCGCCGGCCTGCCGGTCACGCTGCGCGAATACCTCACGCTGATGGAGGCGATGGACGCCGATCTCGCCGCGCGCCGGGTGGAGGATTTCTATTACCTTGTCGCGCGCGACGCTGGTGAAGGACGAGCGCAATCTCGACAAGTTCGACCGCGTGTTCGGCCACGTGTTCAAGGGCCTCGAACTGATGAGCGAGGCGATCGACGTCGACATTCCCGCCGAATGGCTGAAGAAGCTGGCGGAGAAATATCTCACCGACGAGGAGAAGCGGCAGATCGAGGCGATGGGCGGGCTCGACAAGCTGCTCGAGGACGCTGCATGAAGCGGCTCGCCGAGCAGAAGGGCGCGCCACCAGGGCGGCTCGAAATGGATCGGCACCGGCGGCACCTCGCCCTTCGGCGCCTACGGCTACAACCCGGAAGGCATCCGCATCGGCCAGGACAAGAACCGCAATTTCCGCGCCGTGAAGGTGTGGGACAAGCGCGAGTTCAAGGATCTCGACGACGACGTCGAGCTCGGCACCCGCAACATCAAGATCGCGCTGCGCCGCCTGCGCAAATTCGCCCGCACCGGCGCGCCCGAGGAGCTCGATCTCGACGGCACCATCAAGGAGACGGCGCACAAGGGCTATCTCGACATCCAGCTGCGCCCCGAGCGGCACAACGCGGTGAAGGTGCTGCTGTTCTTCGATATCGGCGGCTCGATGGACTGGCACATCAAGGCTCACCGAGGAGCTGTTTTCCGCCGCGCGCTCCGAGTTCAAGCACCTCGAGTATTTCTACTTCCACAACTGCCTGTACGAGCGGGTGTGGAAGGAGAACCGCCGCCGCTTGGACCGCACCACGCCGACCTGGGACGTGATGCACACCTATCCGCACGACTACAAGGTGATCTTCGTCGGCGACGCCTCGATGAGCCCCTACGAGATCACGATGCCGGGCGGCTCGGTCGAGCACTATGAACGAGGAGGCGGGCGCAGGTCTGGCTCGAGCGGGTGACCCGCACCTATCCGGCCTGCGTCTGGCTCAACCCGGTCCCCGAGGAGCACTGGGGCTACACCCAGTCGATCCGCATGATGCGCCAGTTGATGGCCGGACGCATGTATCCGCTCACCCTGGAGGGCCTCGACCGGGCGATGCGCGAGCTGGTGCGGTAGGTCTTCTTGCGCTTCTTGTAGGCTTTGGGGCTTGAATGCAGATAGCGCGCTACTTCTCGGTGCTGGTTTCTCTAAATGGTCCTGTGATTTGCCATTGGTCGGTGATCTTTTTGATTTTGCTGTGCATACAGATAACAAGACGGAGGAGCGACGGGTAGCCAGGCTCAAAAAGGTTTACAATCAATGGCGTGCGGGAAACTCGGAAAACCACCCAGAAATTTTTATCGGTTCTGCGGCGGGGTCGCGTTTCAATATTGTGAATTGGTACATTACAAGGCGATTAACCGAGCCATTTATCGTAAAAATCAGCCGATAGGCGACCCGTTTTCGCGGCGAAAGTTCTATGATTGCGGAACAAATCCGCCGGTCGCCCGCTTGCGCATGGTCGGGTCCTGGCATTCCAATTCGGCGTCCAGCTCCGCGCCGACGAGGATCACCATTGCGGAAATCCAGATCCAGGTCATGAAGCCGATCACCGCGCCGAGCGTTCCGTAAGTCCTGTTGAAATTGGCGAAATTGGCGGCGTACCAGGAGAACAGTGAAGAGGCAGCCACCCACATCACCGCTGCCGTCGCACTGCCCCACGAAATCCAGCGCCATTTGGCGTTTTGCCGGCTCGGTCCGAATCGATAGATCGCCGCGAGCGCAAACGCGCTGCCGACCAGGAGAACGGGCCAACGTCCGATCTGCACCAGCCGTTCTGTTTCGGACGCGAGGCCGATATAGCCGAGAGCGATCGGCAGCACGACCACCACCGCAACGGCGATCAGCACAAAAACAAGGCCAAGGAAGGTGAACAACAGCGATTCGGCGTTCAGACGGATGAACCCGCGCTGTTCGCGCTCGTCGAAGACGATGTTGAGAGCGTCGAACAAAGCCTTCATGCCCGAGTTCGCGCTCCACAGCGAGATCGCCAAGCTTACCAGGAAAGTCACGCCCAGCGCGGCGCCTCCCTGTGACGAGACCCGGCGCATCTGATCATTGACCACTTCGATGGCGCCGCTCGGGAGCATGCCCGTGAGCTGATCAACCTGGCCGGTCAGCGAGACAGGGTCGGCGAACAGCCCATAGACCGACACCAGCGCGGCGATGGCTGGAAAGATCGCCAGCAGCGCGAAGAACGTCACGCCGCCCGCGATCGACATGACGCGATCTTCGGAGAAACGCTCGTAAACGCGGCGCAGCAGGTCGAACCAGCCGCGCACGGGCGGGTCCGCTTCCATTTTCGCGCCCGGAGGATCGCGCTGCTCCGGCGGAGAGGGCGCTTCGTCGCGGCCGCGAAAAAGAGCCGCGATCATGGTCGCCGACAGGAATAAAGTCCCTAGCGACGCAACCCGCCGCAGCCGAATATTCGTCCAATCCATGCTGCGCGCTCAATCGATTGGCGATACGGAATCCCGAGCTGGTCCCTCAGTCGATTTGCTCGGATCAATTCGTTGCCGGAATAACGCGATCGTCCATGAGCGGGTTCCGCGGCTCGGCCGTGCTTGGTGGCTCGGGTCCCGCTGCTGCAATCATGCCAGGGTTCCGGCGGCTGGCAATGCGCTCGACGCCTATCGATCGCGGCATTACATTGAGGAAGGCGAGGGCGGAGCCAAGAGATGTTCGTCACCTTCTTTCAGGAACTCAAGAGCGCGGGCCTGCCGGTCACGCTGCGCGAATACCTCACGCTGATGGAGGCGATGGACGCCGATCTCGCCTCGCGCCGGGTGGAGGACTTCTACTACCTTGCGCGCGCGACGCTGGTGAAGGACGAACGCAATCTCGACAAGTTCGATCGCGTGTTCGGCCACGTGTTCAAGGGCCTCGAACTGATGAGCGAGACGATCGCCGTCGACATTCCCGCCGAATGGCTGAAGAAGATGGCGGAGAAGTATCTCACCGACGAGGAGAAGCGGCAGATTGAGGCGATGGGCGGGCTCGACAAGCTGCTCGAGGAGTTCATGAAGCGGCTCGCCGAGCAGAAGGGCGCCCATCACGGCGGCTCGAAAAGGATCGGCACCGGCGGCACCTCGCCCTACGGCGCCTACGGCTACAACCCGGAAGGCATCCGCATCGGCCAGGACAAGAACCGCAATTTCCGCGCGGTGAAGGTGTGGGACAAGCGCGAGTTCAAGGACCTCGACGGCGACGTCGAGCTCGGCACCCGCAACATCAAGATCGCGCTGCGCCGCTTGCGCAAATTCGCCCGCACCGGCGCGCCGGAGGAACTCGACCTCGACGGCACCATCAAGGAGACGGCGCACAAGGGCTATCTCGACATCAAGCTGCGCCCCGAGCGGCACAATGCGGTGAAGGTGCTCGCTTTCTTTGATATCGGCGGCTCGATGGACTGGCACATCAAGCTCACCGAGGAGCTGTTCTCCGCCGCCCGGCTCGAGTTCAAGCACCTCGAATATTTCTACTTCCACAACTGCCTGTACGAGCGGGTGTGGAAGGAGAACCGCCGCCGCTGGGACCTCACGACGCCGACCTGGGACGTGATGCACACCTATCCGCACGACTACAAGGTGATCTTCGTCGGCGACGCCTCGATGAGCCCCTACGAGATCGCGGTGGAGGGTGGCTCGGTCGAGCATATGAACGAGGAGGCGGGGCAGGTGTGGCTCGACCGGGTGACCCGCACCTATCCGGCCTGCGTGTGGCTCAACCCCATCCCCGAGGAGCACTGGGGCTATACGCAGTCGATCCGCATGATCCGCCAATTGATGGCCGGACGCATGTATCCGCTCACCCTGGAGGGGTTGGACAAGGCGATGCGGGAACTGGTGCGGTAGGTCTTCTTGCGCTTCTTGTAGGCTTTTGGGGCTTGAATGCAGATAGCGCTACTTCTCGGTGCTGGTTTCTCTAAATGGTCCTGTGATTTGCCATTGGTCGGTGATCTTTTTGATTTTGCTGTGCATACAGATAACAAGACGGAGGAGCGACGGGTAGCCAGGCTCAAAAAGGTTTACAATCAATGGCGTGCGGGAAACCCGGAAATCCACCCAGAAATTTTTATTGGTTCTGCGGCGGGGTCGCGTTTCAATATTGTGTATTGGTACATTACAAGGCGATTAACCGAGCCATTTATCGTAAAAAGCAGCCGACGGTATACTTGGTATATAAATAGCTATCATACCTCACAGCATTCCGGTATATCAAAAGCTCGGCATTTCCTTGGAGCTCTGTCGCGCTTAGGAAACGTGAGTATATTAACGACTAATTATGATATGGTGCTGGAGTATGCGTTATACCGCCTCCAGATCAGAGTGACTTGATGATGTATGGGAATCCAGTGATGGATTTGACGATGTCTGGGTTGTGTTCGAGATAGAGGATGGCCTGCTCGAGCTTGGCCCGAACGGCGTCGATGGATTTGAGGGCGTAGTTCTTGAAGATCTTCTCGCGGATTTCGTGCCAGACATTTTCCTTCGGGTTGAGCTCCGGCGAGTAGGGCGGAAGGAATAGCAGCGAGATGTTGTCGGGGAGCACGAGGTCGCGACACCGGTGGTTGGGAGCCCCGTCGAGAACCAGAAGAATATGGGACCGGGCGAATTTTCGTGAAAGGCAATCGAGGAAAACCTGGAAGCATTCCGTGTTCGACGTCGGCATGACCAAATAGGCGCACGCCCCGTCCTTGGGGCAGACCGCACCGTACAGATAGATGTACTCGCGAACGAGTTGGGAAGCGACCGCGGGTCTGCCGGCGCCCAGCATGGCCGCGGGCGGTTGATCCGGCCGAACCGCGCCTCGTCGGCGAACATGACCCGCAAGGGACGACCACGGGCCGCCGCCGCCCGCGCGGCGCGTCTCACGCCGCGCGGAAAGCCGTTTTTTTAAACCGAACTTCCCACTTGGAAAATCGATAAGCGATTGAAAAACGTGGAGTTCTGGGAAAATGGCCACAGAAATGTAGCCATGTAATTGATGATTTTATCATTGCTCAGCGGTGCGATTCATGGCATTGTTGCGCCATGTATATCGAATCCGTCCCCAACCGAAGCTCGCCGCCCGCCATCCTGCTGCGGGAAAGCTATCGGGACGGCGGAAAGATCAAGAAGCGCACGATCGCCAACCTGTCCGATTGGCCGACCGAGATCGTCGAAGGGCTGCGCACGCTGCTCAAGGGCGGGAAAGTCGCGCCGGCCGGACAGGAGACCATCGTGGTGCGCCGCGCGTTGCCGCACGGCCATGTCGCGGCCGTGCTCGGCACCCTGCGTGACATCGGTCTCGATCGTCTGCTCGGGCCCGCCGGCAACCGTTGTCGTGACCTCGTCATCGCGATGATCGTGGCACGGCTGATTGCGCCGGCCTCCAAGCTCGCCACCGCCCGCATGCTCGACCCGCTCACCGCAGCTTCGAGCCTCGGCGAGGTGCTCGGTCTGGGGCCGGTCGACGAGGACGAGCTCTATGTCGCGCTCGACTGGCTCGGGGAGCGCCAGCCTGCGGTCGAGACGGCGCTCGCCCGCAAGCATCTGCGGCACGGCATGCTGGTGCTCTACGACGTGTCGTCGAGCTATGTGGAGGGGCGCTGCTGCGAACTGGCGCAGCGCGGCTACAACCGCGACGGCAAGAAGGGCAAGCTGCAGATCGTCTACGGCCTGCTGTGCGCGCCGGACGGCTGCCCGGTGGCGATCGAGGCATTCGAGGGCAACACCGCCGATCCGCGCACGCTCGCCGCGCAGATCGACAAGGTCAAGAAGCGCTTCGCGCTTGATCATGTGGTGCTGGTCGGCGATCGCGGAATGATCACGCAGGCGCGCATCGACGCCGAGATCGCCCCGGCGGGGCTCGACTGGATCACGGCGTTGCGGGCGCCGGCGATCCGGGAGCTTGCGGACGCCGGAGCCTTGCAGATGTCGCTGTTCGACGACCGCGACATGGCGGCCATCACCTCGCCCGATTATCCGGGCGAGCGGCTCATCGTCTGCCGCAATCCTGATCTCGCCCGCGAGCGCGCTCGCAAGCGCGAGGACCTACTGGCCGCGACCGAAAAGGACCTCGCCGTCATCGCAGCGGCGGTTCGGCGCGCCCGCAAGCCGCTGCGCGGCGAGGCTGCGATTGCGCTCAAGGTCGGCGCCGTCGTCAACCGGCACAAGATGGCCAAGCACTTCGACCTCGTGATCGGCGAGGAAAGCTTCACCTTCCATCGCAAGGCCGCGGCGATCGCGGCCGAGGCGGCGCTAGACGGAATTTATGTCGTGCGCACCAGCTTGCCGAAGAAAGCGCTCGATAACGCCGCGACTGTCGGCGCCTACAAAAGTCTTGCCCAGGTCGAGCGCGCGTTCCGCTCCTTGAAGACCGTCGACATCCATCTGCGTCCGATCTTCCACTGGACGGCGCCGCGCGTGCGCGCCCACGTCTTCCTGTGCATGCTCGCCTATCACGTCGAGCATCACATGCGCGCCAGGCTCGCCCCCATGCTCTACGACGAGACCGATCACGAGGCCGCCGCCGCGATGCGCGCCAGCATCGTCGCCAAAGCCGAGCGCTCCGATGCCGCCAAGCGCAAGCAGACGACCGGCCGCACCGACGACGGCCTGCCGGTGCACAGCTTCCAGAGCCTCCTCGCCGATCTCGCCACCTATTGCAGGATCCAGGCGACCACCGCCCTCAACGAGAAATACGTCTTCACCCTCCACACCAGGCCAACCCCGATCCAGAGCCGCGCCTTCGAACTCCTCGCCATCAACCCGGATCGTACCCAGTAACCCGACCCCTCGCCCTCGACAAACGAGAGCGAGATCAATGGCTTGTCAATTTGAAAAAGGGAAGTTCGGTTTAAACGCGCTTTGCGCCGCGAGGTCCCGCTTGGGATGAAACGGACGGGGCATCAGCTTGCGCCAGCCGTGCCGAGCAAGGAGATTGTAGACCGTGCTGTTGCTGGTCGTGTGTCCGATCGCTTGCTCGTAAGCCGCCTTCAGATCGTGGATGTTCACCATCTCGCCCGCCCCCGCCGCCTTGGCGAACCGCGCCAGCAGGGCCCTCTCCTCGCCGAGCGTCATGTTCTCACGGATCCGTCCCCCGCTCCGCTTCGGCTCGAGCGCCGCCAGCCCGCCACGATCGAACGCCATGTGCGCCCGGTTCACCGTGCTCAGCGACACCCCCATCGCCTCTGCGATCGCCGGCTGCGTCATTCCGGCTTCCCGCAGCAGAACCATCTGGATGCGCTGACGAAGGACCGGTGTCTTCGTCCGCCGCAAAGCTCGCTTCAACCACCGTACCCGGCTTCTGTTGCACTTGACCATCTGCTCGCTCCGAATCAGATGGCCTTAGCGAATCACATTGATCCTCCAAGAAAAACCGCCCTCCACTTGCGCTCCTCGGGCAGTCCAGCACCCTTCAATTCAGCCCGCTGTGGAAATGGTATTAGGCACGCGTAGATTTAATTATGGAATTGTCGGCGAGCAAATTGGTTTCAGTCCTTATCCTTATCCGCGTCCCGTGCACGTGACTGGCGACGTATCAATCGCGAAATTGCATGGAAGCATTTCGTGGGATGAGCGCAATAAGTATCCTGACCTTAGGTGCGGCCTAACTGGGAAATGTCTAATTGTTCCACCTGTGATTGAAAAGAGGCCTCTTAAGCTTCTTTTACAACAATGGGGTCTTGCAAAGAAAAATCTAGAAGAATGCAACGCGTTATTGGTTTTTGGGTTTTCATTTAACGAAAACGATCAGGCAATACGTCAATTCGTTAGCGTGAACCTAGCCCCGAGCGCCGATGTGATTCTCATTGATGTAATTGACCATTCAAAACGGTTACGTTCGGTTTTCGGTGATAGAACTATTTATTACACTGATGCCTTAGGCGCCGAGCTATATGATACTCTGAACCGCCTAATAATGAAAACTGAGTAAATGCACGCTCTGCCCTAGTTTAGGGCTGCGTGCATGTAAGAAAGAGCAACCGTAGCCCTGCCGGCGATCATGGTTCGAGACGCGCGGCTTCGCCGCGCTCCTCACCATGAGGGTGCAATACCACCTCATCCTGAGGAGCGGCCGTGGGGCCGCGTTTCGAAGCAAGCGTAGCCCAGATGAGCGCAGAGAAATCCGGGGGCCTGTCTTCGGCATTATTTCCCTCGTTTAGCTTAGCTTCGCCCATGTGGTCTGCGGCGGCGTTTGTGACGCCACAGTCGTAGCCCGGATGGAGCGCAGCGAAATGCGTGAGTAACCGCGTTTTGGAGGCGTTCGCCCCGCATGTCGCTTTGCGCTCCATCCGGGCTACGGCTCATGCTACTCGCCAAAGGTTTCGCTGCGGTCGACCCGGCCCTTCCGCTTCGCGCGGGGCGAAAACGTCCGGCCGGGGCCATTCGCACGCTTGGCTCGTCGGTCGCCTGGGCTGAGTTAGGAAACTTCGCGATGCGGGACACCGTTGCTTCGATCGAAGCAAGAACATCTGCGGCGGCTTTGGGGTTGCGCCTGGCCAGGTAAGACAGAATGTCATCGAGATCGGCCGCAGCGGTTGCGGTGTAGCGAACCTTCATGCGGTTCGGCGGACGCAACTTGCTCATCGCTTGCGAATCGGCCGTTTCGTGCGTCGTCGAGGCCTTGCCGAATTGCGGCGCGTTCCTCGTCGCTCAGGCGATAAACCCCAAAATGCTTCGCTTCGGTGTCGATCATGAACCGCACGAGTTCCGCCTGCGCCTCCTCCGGCCAAGAGGCGGCGCGTTCCATCAGAGCTTCCAAGGTCTTCGTGTTTTCCATCTATACCCCGACTCCGCGAGAATCCGAAGACCCCCCTTGCCAAACGGCGCGATCCGGATTCTACCGAACGGATGATACGGCCCGGCTTTCTGGACATAGAATTGCGGCAAAACCTGATCGAGTTGGCTCGGGACGGGTCGGCCGCTCATCGTCTGGCCCGACGTGCGAACGCGCTGGTGTTGCTAGACGATGGGATGAGCTGCGAGGCGATTGCGAAGGTCCTGTTGCTGGACGACGACACCATCCGCACTTGGTATCGCCTGTATGAAGAGGATGGGATCGAGGGGTTGACGAACTTCAGCTACGAGGGCAGCGCTTGCCAGTTGAGCGGCGAGCAACAGGAAAAGCTGAAAGCCTGGGTCGCCACGGCCTTACCGCGCACAACGCGCCAGGTCGGCGCCTGGATCGAGAATGAATTCGGCGTCGTTTACGAAGGCCGGTCAGGACTGATCGCGTTGTTGCATCGCCTGGGGCTCGAATATCACAAACCCAATGTCATCCCGCGCAAGCTCGACGAAGAAAAGCAGAGGGCTTTCATTGAGGGCTACGAAAAGCTGCTGAATTCCTTGGGCGACGACGAGGCCGTGCTGTTTGCGGACGCCGTGCATCCGACCCATGCGGCGCGGCCTGTCGGCTGCTGGGCGCCGAGCCAAGAGAAGCTCGCGATCGAGCAGACGAGCGGGCGTCAACGCATCAACATTCACGGCGCGATCGACCTGGAGACCGGACAAACCCGGATGATCGAGGCCCTGACCATCGACGCCGCCTCGACGATCAGGCTGCTGCAATCGATCGAGGCGCTCTATCCGATGCTGGCGCTCATCCATGTTTTCTTGGACAACGCGCGTTATCATCATGCCAAGCTCGTGCAGGAATGGTTGGCCCTGCCGGGACGACGCATCAAGCTGCACTTCATCCCAACGTATTGCCCGCACTTGAACCCGATCGAACGGTTATGGGGCCTCATGCACAGAAACGTCACTCACAACAAGTGCTACGCAACTTGCGCCCAGTTCGCCGATGCGACGCTCAGTTTTCTGCGTGGAAAGGTTCCGGGAATTGGGCGGACCTTTGTGATTCGGTCACCGACAATTTCCGCGTCATCAACCCAAAGGATTTTCGGGTCATGACGTGAACGGGGTATACCAACCCGGCGGCTTTGGGGTTGCGCCTGGCCAGGTAAGACAGAATGTCATCGAGATCGGCCGCAGCGGTTGCGGTGTAGCGAACCTTCATGCGGTTCGGCGGAAACGGCTGAACAACGCGGCAACTTGCTCATCGCTTGCAAATCGGCCGTTTCGTGCGTCGTCGAGGCCTTGCCGAATTGCGGCGCGTTCCTCGTCGCTCAGGCGATAAACCCCAAAATGCTTCGCTTCGGTGTCGATCATGAACCGCACGAGTTCCGCCTGCGCCTCCTCCGGCCAAGAGGCGGCGCGTTCCATCAGAGCTTCCAAGGTCTTCGTGTTTTCCATCTACCAACCAATACGGTTGCGCACCGATATCCCATCATAATCGGGCAATTATGATGTTTGAAGCCCAATGCAACAACGCACAGCCCTCACACGAACTCATACACCGTGCGGCCGGCGACGATGGTGCGCAGCACACGGCCCTGCAGGCGCGCCTCGTCGAAGGGCGAATTCTTGCACTTCGATTTCAATTCCTCGCGGTCGAGCACCCAGGGCACGCCGAGATCGATGACGATCACGTCGGCGGGGCTGCCGGGCCGCAGGCTGCCGCCGGGCAGCCTCAGGATTTCCGCCGGCCGGCTCGACATCGCCTTGAGAAGCGCCATCAGCTTGACGTCGCCGGAATGGACGAGCCGCAGCGCCGCCGTCAGCATGGTCTCGATGCCGATCGCGCCGGGCTCGGCCTCCGCGAAGGGCAGGCGCTTGGTCTCCACGTCCTGCGGATTATGGTCGGACATCACCACGTCGATCAGCCCGGAGCCAAGCGCGGCGACCAGCGCCAAGCGGTCGGCCTCCGGACGCAGCGGCGGCGACACTTTGCAGAAGGTGCGGTAGGCGCCGACATCCATCTCGTTCAGCGTGAGATGGTTGATCGAGGCCGCCGCGGTGATGTCGAGGCCCGCCTCCTTGCCGCGCAGGAGCACGTCGAGCGATTCCGCGCAGGTGAGCGAGGCGGCGTGGTAGCGCGCCTGCGACAGCGCGACCAGGCGCAGGTCGCGCTCGAGCATGATCGTCTCCGCCGCCTTGGGCACGCCGATCAAGCCGAGCCGGGCGGCAAACTCGCCCTCGTTCATCACGCCTTCGCCGACGAGGTCGGGGTCTTCGGTGTGGTGGACGACCAGCGCATCGAAGTCGCGGGCGTAAGTGAGCGCGCGGCGCATCACCCGCGCATTGGTGACGCTCTTCGCCCCGTCGGTGAAGGCGACCGCGCCGGCCGCCTTGAGCAGGCCGAACTCGGTCATCTCCTCGCCCTGCAGGCCCTTGGTCAACGCGGCCATCGGGTGCACGTGCACGACCGCGGTGTCGCGCGCGCGGCGCTGCACGAAGTCGACCATGGCCGGGGCGTCGATGGGCGGGTCGGTCTCGGGCTGGCAGATAATGGTGGTGACGCCGCCCGCGGCCGCCGCATGGCTCGCCGAGGCGAGCGTCTCCCGGTGCTCGGCCCCCGGCTCGCCGACGAAGGCGCGCATGTCGATCAGCCCGGGCGCGACCACCTTGCCGCGGCAGTCGATCACCTCGGTCCCTTCCGGTACGCCCGCCGCGCCGATGCCGCGCTTGACTTCGCGGATCACGCCGTCGGCCATCAAGAGATCGCCAAGAAGATCGAGATCGCGCGCAGGATCGAGAATGCGCGCATTGGTGAGCAGGATCGGTCGGCGGTCGGAGAGCATTGACTTGCACCTGGTTACGCGATGGGACGCGCCAATGTCGTCCGCTCAGGCATTGGGCAGGTTGCGCGACAACGCCTCGAGCACGGCCATGCGCACCGCCACTCCCATCTCCACCTGCTCGCGGATGAGCGAGCGCGCCCCGTCGGCGACCGTGGAACTGATCTCCACGCCGCGGTTCATTGGGCCCGGATGCATCACCAGCGCATCGGGCTTCGCGTAGCCGAGCTTCTTGTCGTCGAGGCCGAAATAGGCGAAATATTCCTGCGACGAGGGCACGAACGATCCGTTCATGCGCTCGCGCTGCAGGCGCAGCATCATGACGATGTCGGCGTCGCGAAGGCCCTCTCGCATATCGCGAAACACCTCGACCCCGAGCCGTTCGATGCCCGGCGGCAGGAGCGTCGAGGGCGCGATCACCCGCACCCGCGCGTCGAGCGCGTTGAGCAGAATGATGTTCGAGCGCGCCACCCGCGAGTGGAGGACGTCGCCGCAAATCGCGACCGTGAGCTGCTCGACCCGGCCCTTGTTGCGGCGGATGGTCAACGCGTCGAGCAGAGCCTGGGTGGGATGCTCGTGCGCGCCATCGCCCGCATTGACCACGCAGCAATCGACCTTGCGCGAGAGCAGGGCGACCGCGCCGGAGGCGTGATGGCGCACCACCAGAATATCGGGCCGCATGGCGTTGAGGGTGATCGCGGTGTCGATCAGCGTCTCGCCCTTGCGCATGGAGGAGGACCCGACCGCCATGTTCATCACATCCGCCCCGAGCCGCTTGCCGGCCAGCTCGAAGGAGGACTGGGTGCGGGTCGAAGCCTCGAAGAACAGGTTGATCTGGGTGCGGCCGCGCAGGGAGGCCCGCTTTTTCTCGATCTGCCGGTTGAGCGCGACGAATTCCTCGGCAAGATCGAGAAGGCCGATGATCTCCTCGCGGGAAAGCCCATCGATCCCCAACAGGTGACGCTGGTGGAGAACGAACGAGGGTTTGGGCGCGACATTCATTAAAGCCCGACGTATATGCGGTCCGGCGGGCGCGGGCAAGCACGCCCGCGCGAAGTTTGGTATTTGTCCCCAAAGCCCGTGCGCGGAGCAGGCCGCCGAGCGGTCGCCGCGCCGCGGGAGGAACTCAACGATGGCCGAGCAAGACGGGTTCAATCAGTCCCCGCCCTATGTCGATGTCGATCTGTATGCGAGCGACCTGCCGCTCAAGGAGGCCGTCGCGGCCAACGGCGGGGAGAACGAGGCGCTGCTGCTTGCCGCCTTCGGCCGACGCTGGGGCGCCGTCGACATGATCGAGCAGGCGCGCCTCGCCAACGAGAATCCGCCCAGGCTGCATGCGTATGACGCCAAGGGCTTCCGCCGCGACATGGTGGAATACCACCCGTCCTATCATCACTTCATGAGGGAGAGTATCGGCGCCAACTTGCACGCGTCGAGCTGGACCGCGGAAGGCGCGCGCGAGGATGCGCCGGCCGAGGTCGCCCGTGCGGCCCGCTGTTACATGGTGGCGCAGGTCGAGAACGGGCATCTCAACCCGGTTACGATGACGCGCGCCGCCGTGGCCGCGCTCGCGCGCGAGCCCTCAGCCGCCGGTATGATCAAGAAAGTGGTGACCCGCCACTACGACCCGAGCTTCCGGCCCTGGGAGGAGAAGTTCGGGGTCACGCTGGGCATCGCCATGACCGAGCGGCAGGGCGGCACCGATGTCCGCACCAATGTCACCCGCGCCGAGCCGGCAGCGGGCGGCTACGAGATATCCGGACACAAATGGTTCGTATCCGCGCCGATGAGCGACGCCTTTCTGGTGTTGGCGCAGGCCAAGGGCGGCCCCACCGCCTTCCTCGTTCCCCGCTTCCGGCCGGACGGGACGGTGAATGCGCTGCAGTTTCAGCGCCTCAAGGACAAGCTGGGCAACCGTTCGAATGCGTCGACCGAGGTCGAGTTCGACAAGGCCTTCGGTTGGCGGATCGGCGGGGAGGGCGAGGGGATCGCCACCATCATGGACAGCATCCAACTCACCCGCGTCGACTGCGCCGTCGGCTCGGCCGGATTGATGCGCGGCGCGCTGGCGCAGGCGCTGCATCATGCCCGACACCGCACCGTGTTCAACAAGAGGCTGTCCGATCAGCCCCTGATGCGGGCGGTGTTAGCCGATCTCGCCCTTGACGTGGAGGCTTCGCTCGCGCTCGTCCTGCGGCTTTGCCGGTCGATTGATCTGGCCGCGGGCAATGCACGCGAACGCGCGCGCGCGCGCCTTCTCACCCCGGTGGCGAAATACTGGATTTGCAAGCAGGCGCCCGCCTTTGTCTCCGAAGCGATGGAGTGCCTCGGCGGCAATGGCTTCATCGAGGAAAGCGCAATGCCGCGGCTCTATCGCGAAGCCCCGGTCAACACCATCTGGGAGGGCTCGGGCAACGTCCTGTGCCTCGATGTGCTGCGCATGCTGGCGCAAGATCGCGAGGCCGTGTTCGCGGTGCTCGCGGACATCGCGAAAACGGCCGGTAGCCTGCCGGGTGGGAAGGCGGCGGCTCGCTTTATCGAGCAGAGTTTGAACAATCGCGGCGGCGGTGAATTCACGGCCCGCGCCGCGGTCGAGCGGCTGGCGCTCCTTGCCACCGCGGAGGCGATGCGGGCAGCGTCTTCACCCTTTGCGGAAACCTTTGCCCGCGCCCGCCTTGCCGGCGAGGCGAGAGCAAGCTATGGCGCAAGTGGTCTGTCGCGCGAGGACGCCGACCAACTTATTAAGCGGGCTGCGCCGGAGTGATGGCTCAAAGGCATGCGGAACACTTATGAGCGGCTCATGGTCGCAACTGAGCTAATTAGGCCGATTCTGAGCTGCGCCTGCGCCGATTACTTGACCACAAGGTGTTGAACTATTAGGCGGCGGGCTTGGAGGCGTGCACACGCACACCACTTTCCCAATTCTCAGCTTGGGGTTCTTCCTGCCCTCCCTAATCGCCTCGTCGGGTGCGTCGGCATTTTCGCGGTGAATTGCGAGCGGGCCGGGTAGCCGCGATTTAAGCTCAGCGAAGTCCGTTCCATTTTGGTGGGTCCACCAATCGACTGTCCGAACGTCCGGCTGCCATTCGTCAATGAAGAGGCGAATATCAACGTCGCTGTCAGGGCGGTGGTCTCCTCGCACCCGGCTTCCGAAGAGATACACTTCGTGAATTCCCGGAGCGTCACGGACCCATTCGTCTATGATGGCCGCCAGCAATTGAAGCTCCGGGTCCGCCATTCGCGCCATCATCACTCCGCAGCATTAGCCCGGGTCGGGGCGGCCACGAGCGCGATCATGTAATCGCGGATGTCTTTCTCCACCAAGGGATCGCGTTTCAGCTCGGTGAGGGTGCGTGGCGGGGGGAGCATACGACCGTCTTCGGCGAGCGACTGGGCGTAAGCGGCGATCGCTTCGGAAGCGTTGCCCAATGCTTCGTCGAGATCATCACCGGCCGAAAAGCAGCCGGGCAGGTCGGGGAACCAAATCCCGACCGCGGTGTCGGGTCCCGCCTCCTCAATAATCGCGACATAATACGGCATCGGCGCTCCGGACTCAGTCTCGCTCCCATTGTGCCTGTTTGTATATGGTGCGGACAAGCCCGACCCCCAGGTTCTTCTTCGGATGAGGCAAAACGATCGTCTGACGAGACGTCGGATGCTTGAAGACATGATGCGAGCCGGTGACGCGGATGAGCAACCAGCCGTCGCTTTCGAGGCGGCGCTTGATATCGCGGCTGTTGGTGAGCATTGCCTCCCCCAATTCGATCTGGGGCGAATTGTAAGGGCAGCGTACCAACAGGCGAATCAAGCTCGCAGGGACGGGGGACCGGGCGCTCGCATCCATCACACCACCCCCCGCCGCAGCCGGTCGAGCGCGCCCTGCAGGATGAAGGCGGCGGCGTGCTGGTCGATCACCGCCTTGCGCTTCTTCCGGCTTGCGTCCGCTGCGATCAGCTCGCGCTCGACCGCCGCCGTCGAGAGCCGCTCGTCCCACAGGCCGATCGGCAAGTCGGTGCGCTGCGCGAGATTGCGGGCAAAGGCGCGGGCCGATTGCGCGCGCGGGCCCTCCGTCCCATCCATGTTGAGCGGCAGCCCAAGCACGAAGCCCGCTGCCCTGCGCTCCGCCGCGAGGGCGAGCAGGCGCGTTGCATCGGTCGAAAACGCCTTCCGCGCGATCGTCTCCACCCCGGCCGCGAGGCGCCGCTCGGGATCGCTCGCGGCGACGCCGATCGTCTTGGCGCCGAGATCGAGCCCGATCAGCGCGCCGCGCTCAGGCAAGAGCACGGCTATCTCGGCGAGCGGAACGATCGCAGCGGGCATGTCCCCGCCTACCATGCGCGTCTCCATGGCGCGAGCCGATTGACGGGCGCGCCTGCCGTCGGGTTATGCTCGGCGCGCATTTTTCCGCGCATCGGCGCGCCGCGCCGCCGCCGCCTTCAGCCCAGAGGATATTTCCCATGCAGATCACCTGGTTCGGCCACTCCGCGTTCCGCCTCGACTTTGACGGCCAGGCCGTCCTGATTGATCCGTTCTTCACCGGCAATCCGGCCTTCGTCTCCGACAAGGAGGCCGCGATAAAGGGCGTCAGCCATATTCTCCTGACCCACGGCCATGCCGACCATGTCGGCGACACGCTCGACATCGCAAAGAGGACGGGGGCCACCGTCAGCACCAATTACGACCTCGGCATGTGGCTCGTGTCGAAGGGACTGGAGAAGTTCAATCCCATGAATACCGGCGGCACCACCGATCTCGGCGGCTTCACCATGACGCTGGTGCGGGCCGACCATTCATCCGGCGATGTCATGGACAATGTCCCGATCTATCTGGGCAATCCCTGTGGCATCGTCGTCAGGGCAAAGGACGAGCCGGTCGTTTACCACATGGGCGATACCGACATCTTCTCCGACATGGCGCTGATCGCCGAGTTGTACGAGCCAAAGATCGCCATGGTTCCGATCGGCGATCGGTTCACCATGGGCGCGCGGACGGCGGCGCTTGCGGTCAAGCGTTACTTCAAGCTCGATGCAGTCATCCCGTGCCATTACGGCTCGTTTCCCATCATCGATCCGACGGCCGACAAGTTCGTCGCCGAGATGGAGGGGCACGCCACCGAGGTGATCGTGCCGGAGAAGGGCATAGCCGTGAGCGTGTGAACGTCATCGCGATGTCGGCGCCGAGCTAACCAGGGAAGCATAGCCCGCTCAACCTCAGGCTAGGCGCGGCCGCACCGGGCGACAAAACGGTCGATATCAAGGACTTGATTTGCCCGCTCCCACGCGGGGGCGCTAAGGTTTCGAACGGCGATAAGGAACCTCGCGGCAGGTTCCGCGTTAATTCTAGTCGCGTTCAGTCGGCACGGGGATCTATTATGTCCAGGCGTCACCGCTCAAATTATTCCCTCTGGCCGCAACAAGCTCGTCCGCGTCGCACGCTTCCGTTAACGCTTGCGGCTGGTGGTTTTGCCATTGGGATCGTTTGCGCGGTCGCCGCTCACAATGTTGTGACCGATTTCACGCGCCCGAGCGACGTGCAAGAGCCGGTTCGCCAGACCGCGGTCCTGCCGACTCCGCTGTATGCGACACCTACGGCAGCCGCAACCGACCCGATTGAGCCGGCGAATCGGAACCGGGCCCGACCAGCGGCCGCGAAGATGACGCTTCCGAGCATCGGCACCGTCGCAGCCACCCCGGGCACGTCGACGGATGGCCGCGGCAGTACCGATGGGCGCGGCAGTACCGATGGGCGCGGCGGCGATGGTCTTTCGGGCGGAACGGCGACCGCCAACTTGACGACGCCGCCTTCCTCGGAACCGCCGAGTGTGTCGACCGAGGACCCGAAGGCCGCCGAACAGCCCGCAGCTGCTCCAGGATCTACGCGGAAGGCCGAGCGGGTCAAGCATGCGCGCCGGACGGTCAAGAGACGGCAGCCCACCAATTACGGCTACTACAGGCACCAACAACCGTTCTTTGGATATGGCGGACCCGCCTATCGCGGTTACGGCCAAGTCTACGCCCGGCAGCAGTATTACTATTGATCGGCTCCCCGTCATGAAGAAGTCAGCCCGCGTGGGGTAACCCACGCGGGGGCCACGACATGGCGAAAAGCGCCGGGATTACCTCCCCGTCGCGCGGCCTACCGCCGGCCCGGCTAAAAAACCCAGGCAGCCGCGGCGCCTGCGATAAGGCCGGTCGCCGTGATAAACCCCGTGATCGCGGCGATCCGCTGCGCCTTCCTCGGTCCGTCTCCTGGCCGATTCCATGACTTGGGTCACCCGCCGGTCAGCGTCGGCAGGCGAAAGGCCGGTCCGTGCGGCGACGAGACGATTTGAACGGCGCCGTCCTCCCCGCCGAGACCCAACCGGCCGAGCCCGGAACTAATGAGGCGGCGGCTTCGTCGCGGCGCGCTTGCGCCTCGATATCGCGCGGCCGGCCATCGGAGCGAAACAGACGATCGAGCTCCGATGTGAGGTGGGCGGGCTCGGCGGCGGCCGGACCGCTGGCGCGCTTCAACTCGCCTTCGCAGCGGATTATGTGAAAGCCGAGCCAATGAACGGGAGCAATCGATGCGGACCACGGCGATGCGATGGGCGGCCAACATGTCAGTTCCGTTGCTGGCACTGATCCTTCTCGTGGCCTCGATCGATGCGGGCCGCGCCGCCGACGAGCCCGATCTCATCTTCCGCCGGTCGACCGTGTTCAAGCTCCTGACACCCAATGACAAGCTTGCGACCTACGGAATTGATGACCCGGAGGTCGACGGCGTCGCCTGCCATTTCACCGTGCCGGAGCGCGGCGGGGTCAAGGGCTGGCTCGGGCTCGCCGAGGAAGTCTCGGACATCTCGCTAGCCTGCCGGCAGGTGGGGCCGATCCGGTTCAAGCACAAATTCGCCCAAGGCGAAGACATGTTTCGCCAACGCCGGTCGCTGTTCTTCAAGAAGATGCAGATCGTGCGCGGGTGCGACGCCAAGCGAAACGTTCTCGTCTATATGGTCTACTCGGATCGCCTGATCGAAGGTTCGCCGAAGAACTCGACCTCGAGCGTTCCGATCATGCCATGGGGCGCAAACGACACCGTGCAGCGCTGCGGCGATTTCGTCGAGAGCTGACGGCTCGCGACGCGCGGCGGCTCGTCAGCACGTCGGACATTGAACCTTTCGCCGCGTTCGTGTCCCAAAGTAACCGTGAGAGAGGAATGTTCCACACTCGTTCTTGACAATTGCCGGGGCGGGAGGCCACCCTCGCCCCTTTCGCCGCACGTTTTCCGTGGCGCCCTCACGGTTTGGCGGGTGGCGGTTAATAACACTGCAGTCCAATACGGTGGCCTGGGGGATCGGCCGGACGTGGACGCCAAACGAGGTTCGTTGCAACCATCGGCTGATATGCGCCTGTCGGACGACGTCGCCTATACTATGCTCGATGCGGCGCCAAGTGGCCTGCTCGTGATCGACGCTCAGGCGCGAATTGTTTTTCTGAACGGATACTTGGAGCGGTTGCTGGGCTACGGCCGCGACGAGCTGCTTGGCCAATCGGTGGAGGTGCTGGTGCCTGAGCGGTCGCGCGCTCGCCATGCAGTTCTGCGGGAGGCTTTTGCGCAGACGCCGGGAGAACGGCCGATGGGCAGCAGTCGCGACCTTTGGGCGTTGCGTGCGGACGGCAGCGAAATACCGGTCGAGATTGGCCTCAAGCCGATCCACTCCGACGGGCGCGATTTTGTGGTCGTCGTCGTGGTCGACATCAGCGAGCGCAAGCGCATCGAAGAGCGGCAACGCCTGCTCATCGGCGAGCTTAACCATCGCATCCAGAATCTTTTCGCCGTAATCCAGTCGGTGGCGCTTCACAGCCTCGCCGGCAATCACTCGTTGATCGAGGCGCGCGAACTCTTCATCGATCGTCTCCAGTCGCTCGGTCGCGCCTACACGATGATGACCGAGCAAGAGTGGCGTGGCGCTCCGCTCCGGCAGATTCTTTCCGCGGAGGTCTCGGCCTTTTCAGACCGCGTCAACCTCCACGGAATTGACGTGATGGTGCGGCGGAAAGCGGCGCAGAGCTTTGCGCTCCTGCTCCATGAGCTCACCACCAATGCGGTCAAATACGGTGCGCTCTCGGCGCCAGGCGGCCGGATCGACGTGCGTTGGGATGTCGACCGCAGCAATCATCCCGCACTGTTCGTTTTCTCTTGGCAAGAGAGCGGCGGGCCGACCGTGGTGGCGCCGACGCGAACCGGCTACGGACGCAAGATCGTCGAAGATACGATGCGGCGTATCGGCAAGCATCAGATCGAGTACGCCTCCTCGGGGGTGAAATATCGGATGGAAGCCCCAATCGAGACGATCGGCTGGGTGATTGAGGAGGACTCTGCGCCCTAATCCTCAAGCCAAGCAGACCAAGCCGAGCTGAGCCAAGCGTTCGACGCGAGCGAATATCGCTGTCGCGCCCGCATAACCCGACGCGCGGCACGGCGCGGGCGAGCGGCGGCCTACGACCACTCGATCACAGGTCGCGCGCGGCGCGAAAGCCGTTGGCGAAATAGCGGACGTCGCGGTCGTAACGGAAGCGGGCAGCCGAGCGGATCGCGGCCGCTTTATTGCCAAACGAGCCTCCGCGAAGGACGCGAAGCGCGCACTGGCCGGTCGTCCAGGCCGAGCCGTCCTTCGGAGCGCCGCGATAGGTGTCGTTCCAGCAATCCTCCACCCATTCCGCTGCATTGCCGGCGGTGTCGAACAACCCGAATGCGTTCGGTCGGAAGGCCCCGGCGGGCGTGGATTTCATGGCCCCGCCGGGCGCGCCGCATCCATCGCAGTTCGCGAGCCCGTTCCCGCTGTCGCGGCCCCACCAGAATGGCGATGTCGTGCCGCCGCGCGCCGCGTACTCCCATTCGGCTTCGGTTGGCAACCGATAACGCTGCCCGGTCTTCTGCGAGAGCCAGTTCAAGTAGGTTTGCGCGTCGTCCCAGCTCACATCGACGACCGGATGGTCGCCGCGGCCCCAGCCGCGATCGTCGGGCCGGTACTTGCACGCGCCGGCCGCGACGCATTGATCCCATTCGGCGAAAGTGACTTCGCGCCGGCCGATGGCGATCGGCTGGGAAATAATGACGCGGCGGATCGGCTTTTCCATCGGTGCGTCGTTGGAGCCCATGTCGAACTCGCCGGCGGGGATGACGACCATTTCCGGACATTCGGGGCAATCACGAAACGTCTCGCCCGGCATCTTTCCCGCAGGCTGCGTTGATCCCGCCGTCGCCTGGGCCGCGCGCGGTTCGGCTCTGCGCGCGGGCTGCGGCTCGGCGGCCGGAGCGGTCGCCTCGGCGGTCGGCCGGTTGAAGTAGAAGTCCTCGGTCAAGGACGAGGAAATCCAAGGCACGCGATCACCGTTGGATGCGCGCGCCACGCTGTTTCGGGTGCGCAGAAAAACCTGCTCGGCCGTGGCCGGCGTCGGCGACCGCATTTCCTTCAGCAATCCGCCCATGAACAGGCTCGGATTGCTGTCGGCGTCGTCATGCACCTTGTCGAGCGAGGCGCTGCTGATTGCGAGCGCGCCTTCCGGGACGGAGGTTGCCGACAGGCCGGCAGGGCTGCTGCGGAAGCGTTGCTCGAACGGATTCTTGCGCGATGCATCGACGATCAGGATCAGCGCCTTCGCGCCTTTCGCATGCATCAGCCCGACGATCTTCTCAAGGCCGATACCGTACCGCTGCGTATCTCGTTCGGCCCAGATCCTCGCGTCGATCGGAATGAGATAGTTCTGCCGGTTGACCTGGATCCCGAACCCGCTGAAGAAAAACAAAGCGACCGCACCTGGCGTGATGGTCGAGCCGAAGGCGTCGATCGCGCGTTGCATGTCATCCTTGCCGAGGTTCTCCTTGAGCGTCACGGCAAAGCCATTGCGTTGCAGTTCGTCGGCGAGCGCGCGGGCGTCTCGAATAGGATTGGCGAGTTTCACATCGGAGTCGCGATAGGCCGAATTGGCGATGAGCAGGGCGACGCGGGAATTCGCTGGCTTGGTCGCAGGAGCTTGCTGGGCGGTCGCGGGTCGGAGGCTGATCGCGGCGCCGATAATCAAAATAAGGAGAAGTACAAGGCGCCACTGCATTTTTTGCTTCCTGTTCCCACGCCGATAGGCGACAAAGTCCATACAGGCGCGCTCAGGAGCCGCAGGTGTGGCGCAGCGCAGCCGATGGCGGGAATGCCCTCGAATTTGCGCGGCAACGAATGTCAAAGCTCTTTGAACTGCGCCTCTGTCTGCGGCGACATCCTATGCACGGGATGGAAGTTGGACAACGATCTTTCGTGCGCATTTAGCGGCGGAGCGTTAACCACAACCGATCGTAGCGCCCGCGAGCCCAACAATCTGACGGGCTACTCCGGGAATTAGAGGATCGGTACGAATACGGTGGTGCAGTGCACTCGGTGGAGGATCGGATCGTGTTGCGATACGAAATGCTGTTGGCGGTCTTGCTGTGGGGCGTGGCCTGTGGAGCGGTTCAGGCTCAGGATCGCGCGTCCGGCGGACCGACGCCGTCGCCGCCCGGCGCGGCCGTTTATTTCGTCGACCTCAAGGACGGCGCGACGATCCCGACCAACACGACCATTCATTTCGGCCTGCGTGGAATGGGCGTCGCGCCGGCCGGCGCCGACCGGGCGAATTCCGGTCACCATCATCTTCTGATCGATACCGATCTGCCCCCGCTAAATCGACCTATCCCGAATGATTTCAATCATTTGCACTATGGCGCCGGACAGACCGAGGCCGAGGTCAACCTGACCCCGGGCGAACATACGCTCCAACTGCTGTTCGCCGACAAGGATCACATTCCGCATTCGCCGCCTCTCGCCTCGCCCCGGATTCGTGTCCGGGTTGCCGAGGCCGCCCCGCCGTCGGCCACGACTTCTGCGCCGGCGCCGGCCGCGGCTCGACATCCTTCGCCCGCAGACGCGAAGGTCTATTTCGTGTATCCGACCAACGGCGCCTACGTCTCGCGCACCCCGGTTATCCGGTTCGGGCTTGTCAACATGGGCGTCGCGCCGGCAGGGGTGGCGAAACCCAATACCGGGCATCACCACCTTTTGATCGACGTACCGGCGCCCCCGCCCGATCAGCCTATTCCCAACGACTTCAACCATCTGCACTTCGGGGCGGGCCAGACCGAGGCCAAAGTCACGCTGCCGCTCGGCGAGCACACGCTGCTTCTTGTGCTCGGCGACGAGAACCACGTTCCGCATGACCCGCCGGTCATGTCGAAGCCCATCAAGGTCACGGTGACGGAAACCGGCCGCAGGCCGCGCCCGCGAACCGCGCGAAGGGGCAAACGTTACCACTGACGATCGGAGCTCAGGGAGGCAAGCATGCGAAGTCGCCTTCTCTCCGCGGCCATCGCCGGCTTGCTGCTCCTCGTCGTTTCGGCGAACAGCGCCTTGGCGGAAAAGCGGGTTGCGCTCATAATAGGCAATGCCGCCTACCAGATCGCCTCGCCGCTGACGAACACAGTCAACGACGCGAAGGCGATGGCGAACTTGTTCACCAAGGCCGGGTTCGACGTGGTCGAGTCGCGCACCGATCTCGGCGTGGTCGAATTCAAGCGAACGATTCGGGATTTCATGTTCACGGCGCGCGATGCCGACATCGCGGTGGTCTACTTCGCCGGTCATGGCATCGAGGTTCGGGGCTCCAATTTTCTCATCCCCGTAGATGCGAAGCTGCGCAGCGACTATGACGCCGACGACGAGGCGATCGCGCTCGAACGCCTCATTTTGGCGGTGGAGCCGGTCAAGCAATTGCGCCTGATCATCCTGGATGCCTGCCGCGATAATCCGTTCATCAAGCGGATGCAACGAAACCTGGCTGCGCGGGCGGTCACGGGCGGCCTTGCCTCGGTCGAACCCAGCACCGGCAATACGCTGATCGCCTACGCCGCGAAGGCGGGCTCCATGTCCTTCGATGGCGCGGGGCCGAACAGCCCCTTCACGACCGCGCTGGTGCGACATCTGGTCGAACCTGGGCTCGACATCAGAATCGCTCTCGGTCGCGTCCGCGACGAGGTGATGAAGGAGACCGGCAACAGGCAGGAGCCTTTCGTTTACGGGTCGCTCGGCGGGACGACGATCGCGCTGGTGCCGCCAGCCGCAGAGCCGGCGAAGGCCGGCCCGGTCGAAACTCGATATGATATCCAACGGGACTACGAGTTCGCCGAACGGGTCGGCACGCAGAAAGCTTGGGAGTCGTTTCTCCAGGTGCACAGCACCGGTTACTATGCGGGCCTTGCTCGCGCGCAACTCGCCAAGCTGAACCAGACAGCCGAAAAAGCCCTGCCGCCGGTGATCGCCTCGGGCGAGCCGCCAGCCCGCAACGACAGCGCTTCCTCTCCCAGGAAATCGTCGCCGCCGGTTATCGCCGCGGGCGAGCCGCAAGCCCGCAATGAAAGCGCTTCGGCGCCGAAGAAACCGCCGCCCAGCGAGCAGCGCGCAAAGCTCGAACCCAAGCCGGCACAGGAGATCATTCCACCTCCCGCTCCGACCGCCGTTGCTGATCCGTGCAAACGGGACCAAGAAAAACTGACGCGCCTGCGCGCTGATCCGGTGCGCGACGACATCATTCGCCTTGAGCGCGAGCTTGGGTGTGAGCGGCTGCGCCCCCAAGTGGTGCGATTGCGCGAGAGCGTCGTCGGCGATCTTCCCGCGGCTGCCGACAAGACACCGGTCGGGCCCGCTACGGCGATCCAGCATGGCGGCGAGGCTGAGTCTCGGGAGCAGGTTCAGCAGCGCCAGACAAGCGACGAACCGCGCGTGAGCGCCGACCCCTGCACGCGGGACCAGGATAGACTTGCGCGGCTGCGCGCCTTGCCGGTGCGCGACGAGGTGCTCCGTTTCGAGCGCGAACTCGCCTGCGAACGACTTCGCCCGCAGGTCATCAGGCTGCGCGAGAGCGTGGGCGCGAACTAGGCTCACAGTCCCGAAGCGGTGTACTGATCAATCGGCCTAGGCTGACCTGCTCGTTCGATGTCCGCTATTCCCCCGACAGCGCCGCGAAAGCGGACACCGCGGCAGGTCCGAGTCGTGCCACTGAACGAAACCGCTCGCGCGGTAGAGCGCTGCGCGCAAGGTGGTGTCTGGGATCGAGGGGAGTGCGGTAACGGGACGGATCGACCTGTCTGAAGATCGAGGGGTCAACAACCTCGGTTCAGACAGGAGTATCCCATGACCGATGAGTGCATCAGCCCGCTGCGGCAGCGCATGATCGAAGACATGTCGTTGCGTCACTTCGGTGAGAAGACGCAGAAGGACTACATCCGGGCCGTCAAGAACCTCACGATCTTCCTTGGCCGATCGCCCGACACGGCGACAGCCGAGGATTTGCGGCTTTTCCAGTTGCACCTGACCGAGAACCGGGTGCGCCCGCCGAGCATCAACTTCACGGTCACGGCGCTGCGCTTCTTTTTCACCGTGACGCTCGATCGGGCCGACGCCATCAAGCACCTGACGTTTGTCGCGGAGCCGCGGAAGATTCCTGTCGTGCTGAGCCCCGAGGAGGTGGCGCGTTTTCTGGAGGCCGCCCCCGGCGTCAAGTACAAGGCCGCGTTCAGCGCCGCCTATGGTGCGGGCCTGCGCGTGTCTGAGGTCGCCGCGCTGAAGGTGTCCGACATCGACTCGGAGCGCATGCTGCTGCGGATCGAGCAAGGCAAGGGCCGCAAGGATCGCCACGCGATGCTCTCCCCTGTGTTGCTCGAACTTTTGCGCGACTGGTGGCGCATTGCGCGGCCAAAGGCTTGGCTGTTCCCAGGCCGCGATCCGCTCCAACCCATGTCGACGCGCCAGCTCAACCGGGCCTGCCATGCGGCAGCGAACATGGCGGAGATCACCAAGCGCGTGTCCCCGCACACGCTGCGGCATAGTTTTGCAACCCATCTTTTGGAGCAGAACACCGACATCAGAGTGATTCAAGTTCTGCTCGGACATGCGAAGCTCGACACGACGGCGCTCTACACGCGCATCGCCACCAACACCATCCGCGCGGTTATGAGCCCGCTGGAGCATCTCAGTCTCAAGCCCAAGAAGGACGAGCCGCCCGCATAACGCGCGGCGCTGATGGCCCGTCCAGTTCTGGAGGTTGCGGACATCTTCCGCGACCACGGGCCCGCTTGGCGTAAAGCCAATGCTGGCCATGTGAGCCTCGGCCAGTTGAAGGTGATGTCGGCGATCGAGAGCTGCCGCACGGCGGCTCTCGGCGGCCATGTTATGCGCTGCGAGGACTGCTCGCACACGGCGATCGCCTATAACAGTTGCCGCAACCGGCATTGTCCCAAGTGCCAGGGCTCGCAGGCGCTCGCATGGATGGAGGAGCGCAAGTCCGAGCTGCTGGCCGTCCCTTACTTCCACGTCGTGTTCACGTTGCCGGTGCGGATCGCCGCCATCGCCTACCAGAACAAGGCCGTCATCTACGATCTCTTGTTCAAGGCTTCGTCGCAGACAATGCGCACGATTGCGGCCGATCCCAAGCGCCTGGGCGTCAAGATCGGCTTCACGTCGGTGCTCCACACCTGGGGCTCCGCGATGACGCATCACCCGCACGTGCACATGATCGTGCCGGGTGGCGGGATATCGCTCGACGGCACACGTTGGATCGGCTGCCGTCCCAACTACCTCTTGCCGGTCAAGGTGCTGTCGCGGCTGTTCCGCCCCCTGATGCTGGAGATGCTGGTCGCCGCGCACGACGCCGGCCGCCTGCAGTTCTTCGGCGATCATGCCCACCTCGCCGACAAGGCCGCGTTCAAGGCCTATCTCGCGCCGCTGCATCGGACCAAGTGGTTCGTCTATAGCAAGCGGCCGTTCGCCGGGCCCGAGCAGGTGCTGGCCTATCTGTCGCGCTACACGCACCGGGTCGCGATCTCCAACAGCCGCCTCATCGCCGCCGACGCGACCGGCGTCACGTTCAGGTACAAGGACTACCGGATCAAGGGGCCCGGCCGCTACAAGACTATGACGCTGGAGCCGGGCGAGTTCATCCGCCGCTTCCTCATGCACGTCTTACCGAAGGGGTTCCACCGGATCAGGCACTGCGGGCTGCTGGCGAGCGGCACCAAGACCGAGACCATCGCGCGGGCGCGTGAGCTGATCGCTGCCGCGACACCTGCGCAAACGGCGCAGAAGCAGCAGGCTCCCGATAGCGCCGCGGCGACAGACAAGCCAACCCACCCCTGCCCGTGTTGCGGCGGTCGCATGAACATTATCGAGACCTTCAAGCGCGGCTCGACGCCGCGATACCGACCGCCGCCGCCAACCGCGATCAGGATCGATACATCATGATCACGTTCCCCACGTCACAAATTCAAAAGTACCGATCTTTCTCGCCGGTCGTTGATCCGCCACGGCGACGCTCGCGCAAATGCACGCTTGCGATCTCAACTCGTGCACCGATCTTCATTGCTCAAGTCGGATACTTACGCTCGCAGCGGCCTGTTCATGCGCGCTAACGTCGTCGACCAACGCGTTCAATGGCGTCGGTCGCCATCACGCGCCTCTTCTGCCGCGCTCAAATCCCCATAGCGCCCCCGGCACGACCGCGTGCCACTTCCCGCGGTTTCGTTCCTTGGAGGCTTTCGGACGCCGGCCCCCAGCCTCGGTGTTCGCGGCCCCGTCCGTCATCGGCCGGCATCCGAAACCCTTCCCACGAGCTGCCGTGACGATGCCAGCCGGGCCACGGACGGTCTGCGCTCAGATGCGGACGCGCCGTTGCAGCGCAGCGAATTGGCCCGAAGAGTGCCACAAGCCGACCAATGCTGGCTAGCCAGTGTCGCGTATGACTACCGACGAACCAGCGGCAGCTTGTCCTGCCCGCCGACAAAGAACGGCTGGTTAACGTACCAGCTCGTCATCAACACCAAGACGACAATCGTCAGCTTTCTCGTGGTGTTTCTCATTCAGAAATGGCCGCTGCGGTCGCGCGACGATAACAGGTCGGACCGTTCCAAACGTCGCAGCGATGCTTGCAGGCGCTCCTCGTCGCGACGGATTTCCTCGACGGTATTGAAGGTGTAGCGAATGTGCTCGTCGGACACGCGCGCGGCGCGATCGACGTCGCCGCTCAGCACAGCGTCGGCAATCGCGAGATGCTGTTCGAGCAGGAGCGGGCGGGTTCCATGCCGGCGGTACAGCTGGTCGCGGTTATAGAACACCCCCTCGCGCAAAAGCTCGGCGAACACGCGCATAACATGCAGCAGCACGACATTGTGCGAAGCCTCATACACGGCGACATGCAAGTCGACATCGGCCTCGGCTTCCTTGAAGGGGTCCTCCAGCGAATTGGCCTGCTTCATGCGCTCGACGATGTTGTGGATGGTCTTGCGGTCGAGGTCGGTCGCCCGCAAGGCGGCCAATTTGGTGGCTTGCGCCTCCACAAAGCAGCGGTACTCGAAATAGTCCGCCGTCACCCGCGCCTTGTCGCGGAACAGCTCGGCTAACGGCATGGACAGCGGCGCGAGGAATTGCGCGACCGTCGTCCCGCCTCGCTTGGACACGAGCAGCCCACGCTTTTGAAGTTGGTCGAGGGCCTCGCGCAGCGACGGGCGGGA
>CAVRVX010000036.1:0-45264 GCA_963724735.1 uncultured Alphaproteobacteria bacterium | reverse complement strand
TCCGTTCAGGTGAATTGGAATTTGCTCTCGCTGTCCTTTAAGTCGCATTTTCTGCGGCGAACCGGTTCCCGCTTCGCCGGAAAATGCTCTCAGCGCCGCTCACCGGCGCTAAGCCGCCGCTCGATCCCGCGCGCATAGCGCGACATCACATGGCACGTCACGGAATAGAACAGCGCCGCGAAGGCGTAGCCCGTGAAGCTAATCAACGGGGTCGCCCAACGCGGGTCGGCGCGGGCGATTTCGATCGTGCGCAGGAAGTCGAAAATGCCGACGATGAATACCAGCGTCGTATCTTTGAACAATGCAATGGTGCTGTTGACGATGTTGGGGATGGTGACGCGCAGCGCCTGCGGCAAGACGACGAAGCGCAGGCTCGTCCAATGGCGGAGGCCGAGCGCCTGCGCCGCTTCGTATTGCCCTTGCGGGATCGACTGCAGTCCGGCGCGCACGACCTCGGCCATATAGGCGGACGAGAACAGCGCAACGCCCACCAACGCGCGAATGAGCTTGTCGGGCGACCGGTCCGGCGGCACGAACAGCGGCAGCATCACGCTCGCCATGAACAGCACCGTGATCAGCGGAACTCCGCGCACGACTTCGATGAACAGCACCGACAACAGCTTCACCGCCGGCATGTCCGAGCGCCGACCGAGCGCAAGCAGGACTCCAACCGGCAGCGACGCCACGATCCCGACCGAAGCGACGACCAGCGTGACCAGAAGCCCGCCCCACAGGGCCGTATCCACGATCGGCAATCCGAGCGCCGGAAGTCCGCGCAGGAGCCCGATCGACACGATCGGCAGGACGACGAAAAGAACAAGGCGCCGAGGTCGCGGCGCGGCGCGTCGAGCCACGCGAGCCAGCCGATCCCGAACGCCAGCAGCGCGAAGAACAGGTCCACCCGCCAGCGTTGGTCGACCGGATAGGGGCCGTAGATGAAGAACGAAAACCACGCCCGCACGAACGCCCAGCAGGCGCCTGCCTCCGGCCGTCCCCGAGTTGCAAGGCAAGCTTCGCGGTCGGTCCCGCTCCACACCGCATCGATCAACAGATACTTTGCGACCGGCGGGATAATCCAGACCAGCAGCGCCACCACCAAAAGCGTGAGCACGCTGTTGAACACGCTTGAAAATAGATTGTCCCTGACCAGCGGAGCGGGCCTGATCCCGGATCGGCGCAGAAACCGGAAGGGCGGGCGTCGCGCACATAAGCGACGCCTGCTTTCGTCGGTGAACCGTCCTGCGACAAGGCCATGCCGCTCACCGCTCGATCAGCGCCGTGCGCGCACCGTACCAGTTCATCAGCAGCGAGGTCGCAAGGCTGATCGCAATATACACCGCCATGGTGATGACCACGACCTCGACCGCCTGCCCTGTATTGTTGAGCACGGTGCCGGCGAACACCTGGACGAGGTCGGGATAGCCGATCGCGACGGAGAGCGTTGAGTTCTTGATCAGGTTCAGATACTGGTTGGTGAGCGGCGGAATGATGACGCGCAGCGCCTGTGGAATGACAATCAGCCTCAGCGCCGCTCCGCGCCGCAATCCGAGCGCGTAGGCCGCTTCGAGCTGCCCTTTGGGCACCGCGGCGAGGCCAGCCCGCACCACTTCCGCAATGAAAGCGGCGGTGTAGATCACGAGGCCGGCAAGCAGCGCGATGAATTCCGGCAGGATCTCGATGCCGCCACGGATGTTGAAGCGGCCAATCACCGGATAATCGAAAACAACCTTTCCCCCGTACGCGACAAAGACGATCGCCGGCGGCGCAAGCGCGAGCGCCGCGCTCACCGCGAGGGCGGAAACGCCGCCGAGCCGCTCGAAGCGGGGCCTGATCAGCGCCGCGAACACAAGCGCGCAGGCGACGCCGCCCAACAGCGCAAGCATGATCTCGTCGGCGCCGCCCACCTCGGGCCGCGGCAGAAACAGCCCGCGATTATTGAGAAAGCCGCCGCCCGGCAAGACCAGGCTCGCTTGGATGCCCGGCAGCGCCTTGAGCGCCGCATTATACCAGAACAGGAGCTGAAGCAGGAGGGGCACGTTGCGGATGAGCTCGACATACGCGCCCGCCAGCCAGGAGACGAGGACATTGGTCGAGAGCCGCGCAATGCCGATGACGAACCCGACAAGGGTCGCGAACATGATCCCGAGGCCGGACACCAGGAGCGTGTTGAGCAATCCGACCCAGAAGGCGCGGCCATAGGTCGAGGTTTCGGCGGAATAGGAGATCAGCGTCTGGCTGATGTCGAAACCGGCGATGTTGTTCCAAAACGCAAACCCGGTCGCAATGCTGGCGCGGGCGAGATTGCTCGCCGCGTTTTCGATCGCACTGTAGGCAAGAAAGCCCAGCAGGAGGCAGAGCGCGATCTGATAGGCGATGCTGCGAAAACGCGGATCATAGAGCGGCGACGGCGGCGGGGCCCGGTCGAGGCGCTGCGTCATGTCCGTCCTTTGCGCCCTGCCATCGACCTCAGCGTATGGGCATTCCGTACTGAATTCCGCCTTTGGTCCACAGCGCGTTGAGCCCGCGCGTGATCTTCAGCGGCGATCCCTGGCCAAGATTGCGCTCGAACACCTCGCCGTAGTTGCCCACCAACTTGACGATCCGGTAAGCCCATTCCTTGGAAAGGCCGAGCTGTTCGCCGAAATTCCCTTCGCTCCCGAGCAGGCGCTTGATCTCGGGATTGGGCGACTTCACCTGCTCGTCGACATTCGTCTTAGTGATGTTCAACTCCTCGGCGTTGAGCATGGCGAATAGGACCCAGCGCACGATGTCGAACCACTGATCATCGCCCTGGCGCACAAAGGGACCGAGCGGCTCCTTGGATATGATTTCGGGCAGCACCACGTGGTCGTCGGGCTGTGCGAGCTTGAGGCGCACGCTGTAGAGCGCGGAGGCGTCGGCGGTGAACGCGTCGCAACGGCCGGTGTCGTACGCCTTCAGCGCTTCGTCGAGCGTGGCGAAGGTCACCGTCTTGAGACGCATTCTGTTGGCGCGGAAATAATCGGTGAGGTTGAGTTCGGTCGTCGTGCCTTGCTGGACGCACACCGCCGCATCGTTGAGTTCGAGCGCCGAGTTCACTTTGAGCGATTTGCGGATGAGAAAGCCCTGACCGTCATAATAGTTCACGCCGGTCGCGTTGAGGCCGAGCTGCGTGTCGCGCGAGAGCGTCCATGTGGTGTTGCGCGCCAGCACGTCGACATCGGCCGCCTGAAGAGCCGTGAATTGGTCCTTCGCCGAGAGAGGGACGAACCTGACCTTGCTCGCATCGTTGAAAATCGCCGCCGCGATGGCGCGACAGAAATCCACGTCGAGACCCGTCCATACGCCCTGCGTGTCCGGCATGCCGAACCCGGGGAGCTGCCCGTTAGACCCGCAATTGAGCAGGCCACGCGCCTTGACATCGTCGAGCGTTGTGGCCGTCACGGGGCTAGCGAAGACGGCGGCGGCGCTCGCAAGAGCGAGGACGAGGGCAACGCGTTTCATATTCGCCTCATTGACACTGGGTGCCGTCCGGTGCATGGGCAATTTCCGACACCCGCCCAGGCAAGTCGGCCAACCAAAGCGCTCTGGCACAACTGGGCGGCCGTGCAAACGTTGCATCCGGGCGCGTTCTAACTTCCACATATCAGAACGAACGCCTCTCCGGGGTCAAGAGTCCCGGCTTAGAGTCAGTGCACAAAGGATCACCCTGTGAGGATCGAGCGATGAAGCGGACCACAGATCGCGACGCCGCCTTGTCAAGGCTGACGCCACGAACGCGGCTGGCGGTCGCCGGGCGGGACCCGTTCGATCATCACGGTTACGTCAACACCCCCGTCTACCACGCCTCGACCCTGCTCTATGCCACCGCCGAGGACTTTCTCGCCCGCCGCTCTCGTTACAAGTATGGCCGCCGCGGCACGCCGACCTCGGAGGCGCTGGAAGACGCGCTGCGACAGCTCGAGGGCGAAGCCTGCGCGGGCGTCGCGTTGTTGCCATCCGGCCTGGCGGCGGTATCCGCTGCGCTCCTGGCCGTGCTGCGCGCCGGCGACCATCTGCTGATGACCGATTCAGTGTACGAGCCGTCGCGCGTATTCTGCGACAAAATCCTCAGCCGATACGGCATCGCCACCACCTATTACGATCCGCTCGCCGGCGCCGACATCGCGAAGCTGATGCAGCCGAACACGCGCGCCGTGTTCGTCGAAAGCCCGGGTTCGCTGTCGTTCGAGATGCAGGACATTCCGGCAATCAGCACGGCCGCGCGTGCGCAAGGCGCCCATGTGCTGATGGACAACACCTGGGCGACGCCGCTGTTTTTTCCTGCGCTGGAGCGTGGCGTCGATCTCTCGATCCAGTCGGGCACGAAATATATCGGCGGCCATTCCGACGTGATGATCGGCGCGGTGTCGGCCAATGCAGGCACGGTCCGCGCCCTCCAGGACACGGTGTTCGGCATGGGGCTGTGCGTCGGCCCCGATGACATGTATCTCGCGCTGCGGGGACTGCGGACGCTCGGCGCGCGCCTCGCCGTGCACCAGGAATTGGGCCTCGCCGTCGCCCGTTGGCTCGCAGCCCGCCCGGAAGTGCTCGCCGTCCTCCATCCCGGACTCGAAACACATCCGGGCCATGCCGTGTGGAAACGCGATTTCGCCGGTGCGAGCGGACTGTTCTCGGTGGTCTTCAAGCCGGCCCCGACGGCCGCCGTGCACGCGTTCCTCGATGCGCTGACGCTTTTCGGCATCGGCGCGTCGTGGGGCGGCTACGAGAGCCTCGCCATCCCCTTCGACTGCACGAATATCCGCACCGCGACGCGTTGGACGCCGGGCGGACCGGCCGTGCGCTTCCATATCGGGCTCGAGGATGTCGGCGATCTGACCGCCGATCTCGAGCGCGGCTTCGCCGCCTTCGCGGCCGCGCTATGACGCCGACCGGGATTCGGCTGGCCGTCCGGCCCGGCGTTCACGCAACACGAACATGACATTGCGCAGGTAGATGAACACTCCCAAGGCTTGACCGGCGATGAACACCGGGTCGCGGCGGTACAACGCATAGACGAGCAGCAGCACGCCGCCGCTGATCGAGAACCACCAGAACGCCATCGGCACGACGCTGCGTCCGACCCGTTCCGAGGCGATCCATTGCACGAAGAAGCGCATGGTGAACAAGCCTTGCGCCGCGAAACCAAGCACCACCCACCAATCGACATTGGTCACGAATACATCATGCAGGTAAGTCCCGATCGCCTGCGACAGATCAACCAGCATCCCTCAAAACCTCCATCGCCCGCGGCACGCGTGCTCTGCGGTGGATGAGCCACCACACCCCGATAAGGTCAAGAATGCCGACCCACAACCGGTCCCACATGCCGTAGTTCGACACGCCCGCCAGACGCGGCCGGTCGATCACCTCGAAATAGGCGACCTCGTATCCGTCCCTGCGCACCAAGGCCGGCAAGAAACGGTGCAGTCCGTCGAAATAGGGCAATGCGAGGAAAACATCGCGACGGAACGCCTTCAGCCCGCAGCCGGTGTCGCGGGTGCCGTCGCGCAAGACCGTGCCGCGCACCGCATTGGCGATGCGGGATTGCATCTTCTTGAAGCCGGTGTCCTTTCGGCCAACGCGCTGGCCGGCGACAAGGCCGACCCGCGGATTCTCCTCCAGCTTCTCGAGCAAGGCCGGCAAAAAGACGGGATTGTTCTGCCCGTCGCCATCGAGCGTGGCGATGAAGGCGGCACGGGCCGCCGCCACGCCGGTGCGGATCGCCGCCGATTGGCCGCAGGACACGGCGTGCGCGACATGACGCAACCAGGGTCGGGTCTCCCTCAGCCGTTCGATTTCGGCCGCAGTGCCGTCGGTCGAGCCGTCGTCGACATAGATGACCTCGAAGCTTTCCTTGGCGGCGAGACTTGCGGCGATCTCCTCGACCAGCGGTGCGATATTGTCCGCCTCGTTGCGAACCGGCACGACGACGGAGGCCCAGGGCCGCTCCCCGCCGTCTGCCGGCGCTCGATCGCCGGTCCATGACAGCGCAGCCGTCATGGAGACGATCCGGTTCCCTGCGAACCCGTTGGGAGCGCCAGCGCCTTTCTTCGGACCGCAATCGAGATGGGATGCAACGCCGCCCTCGATCGTCTGACTCATCGGCGATGAAGGTGAGTTGGAAAAAGCAAGGCGCATGGCATTCCATTCGAATTGAGGCCTGCGCGCGAGCATCGGCGCGACGATCCGGCGCAGACGTGCGAGCAAACGGCCGGGAAGCGCCAGCGCGGCCGCTCTCCAATGGGGTGGAAACCGGTGATCGAGCGCGATTTCTGATCGCCCTGGTGGCGCGGCCGATCGACGGGCCGGGGGTAATGAGTATGGTTCCCCCGGCATCGGCATGGAAACCGAGCCCGCGCAAGGCGAACCATTCGCGCACTAGAACCGCACCCAGCGCGCCGAAGGCTGCGCCGGCAATGACGTCGCTCGGGAAGTGCGCGGAAACGATGATCCGGCTCACCGCAATTGTAATGGCGTAGACCCACAATAGCGGCCGCGCGCGCGGGACGAGGAAGCCGATCGCAACGAGCGCGCCGAACGCGGTGATCGCATGGCCCGAAGGCAGGCTTGCATAATCGGACCGCCAGGAAAATGGATGATATGCAAAGACCCCTTGGGCGGACGGCCGCACGCGTCCGATGATTCGCTTGAGGATGGTTCCGACAAGCGCGGGAAGGCCGACCGCGACGAACACGAATCCGATGCGCACGGCGAGCGCGGCAAACACGCCGCGGGAGAGCCGGTCGAGGACGGGCGAAGCGAGCGCCGCAAGCACGACGATCAACGCGCCGGCCGGGATGAGCACCCAGCTGGAACGCCCGAAATCGGTGATGTCGTTGAAAAACGCGACGAGCCCAAACGGGAGCGTCCGGACCACGGCGCCCGCGAACGGATCGACCAGCAGCATCGTGGCCACCACGGCGCCGAGCGCGACGGCGCCCTGCCAGCGATGCCGGCGCAGCAGCGCGCCATAGTCCGCCTTTCGGCCGGTCCGCCGCGGCGGCCCGACCAGCAGCGCCGCGACCCAAGCCCTCAGATTGTTGACAATGTCGCCGGCGATCGTCGCCGCCCCAGTCGCAGCCCTCTGCGGTTCATTGCCCACCAAGCTCATGAACCGGCTCCTATGAAGATCGTGATCGCGACCGGACGGCCGGTTGCGATATTGTATCCCTCCACCCGCGAACCGAGCGCGTAACGCAGCCCGAGCGCATCAACGCGCGTAAGGAAGGCCCGCTCCTGGGACTTCTCCACCAGGGCGAAGCGACAGCCATTTGTGGCGAGAAAATCGGCGGCCCCGCTGCCGGTGGTGTGGCGGAGATTTGTTCCGAGCAGGAACACGAGGCTCGCCTCGAAATAGCCCGTCGTCACGAAGGCGGGATTTTCGCACTCGGGCGGATCAACGGCGCGCGCGATCTGGGCCGACGGAAACAACGCAGGCACTGCCGGGAACGTCGCGCCGACCAGCGCAGCATAGAGGAGGATGGCCGCAGCGGCCGCCCGCAGGAAAGAGATGACGGGGCCGTCGACATCGTAAAGCCACCAGCCAAAGAGCGAGGCGATCACCGCCGCGGCGGCGAGCGGCCAGGCGGAAAAGCCCGGCCGCTGCCCGATCACGATGTTGATCGCGATGGCGCCGATCGCTCCCGCCGCGGTCAAGACCACCCACCAAACGGTCGAGCGTTTCAGCCAACGGCTCTGCGCGAGCGCGTTCCGTTCGATCGCGCCGGCTATCAGAATGGCGATCGCCGGATAGAGCGGGAGAACATAGTGCGGCAGCTTGGTCATCACCGCTTCGAAGACGATCCAGCTGGGCACGATCCAAGCGAGAAGGAAACGGGTGCCGGGCTCGTCGCGAGCGCGCCACACCGCGCCCGCGGCCAACGGCGCCAGCATCGCGGCGGGAAAGAACGTCAACCAGAATAAGACGATATAGTAGCCGGGCGGACCCCAATGCAATTCTTGCGCGCCGCCCACTTTGGCGAGGAGGTCGCCTCCGAGCGATTCGTTGAAAAAGGCCGTCCCGCTGCGGGCGACGATCGCGATAAACCAGGGCAGGACGAGAAGCAGCATCCACGCAAGGCCGTACAACGGCTTGAGGCGAAGAAGGAACCGCGCGGAGCGATCCAGCACGGCAAGCGTGCCGGCGGCGAGCACAATGAACAGCAGAATCAGCGGGCCTTTGACCAGCACGCCTCCGGCGAGCGCAGTCCAGAAGATCGCCGGCACGGCGAGCGGATGCTTCTCGTCGGAGCGAACGCCGCGCGCGGCGAGGTAGACACGGCCAAGGGCGCCCATCGCGGCGACGGCCGCCGTGAGAAGCACAGCGTCGGTGGTCGCCAGCCGCGCCTCGATTCCGAGCAGCATCGAACTCGCCAACATGATTCCGACGAGCAGCGCGCCGCGCGGCGTGACAAAAGCGAGCGCCGCCCAGTAGGTGAGCAGGACCGCGCCGATCGCCCCTAGAGCCGAGGGAATGCGATAGAGCCAGATGCGCGTGAGCGCCCGCGGCACGCCAGCCGCCTGCCCCGCCTGCACCGTCGCCGCCTGCAACCAGTAGACGCCGACCGGCTTCTTGTAGCGGCTGAAGTCTTGGAAGCGGATATCGACATAGTCGCCCGACTCGATCATCTGCTTGGTCGCCTGCGCAAAGCGCGCTTCGTCGCGATCGACCGGCGGGACGTAGAAAAATCCCGGCAGGAAAGCGAGGAGACACACGATCACGAGGCTCGCCACGGCATGCCCGTGCGATCGCGTCGCAAAGGCAAGCAGCGTCCCGAAGCTCAAAGCAGAGCGGCCGCGCTTCGATGAATTGGTCACCACCGCCATTGTCATGTCCTGCTCTGGAAGGCGGGCGGACCATAGAGAAATCCGCACGTTGGGAAAAGGCGGCGAACGCCCCCGCTTTGACCGGAAAGACGTGAGCGCCGCGCCGCGACGGAAGGACCGCCCCTCGTCTGTCGTCTTCCGCTTGCGCAGGAAAAACGGCCTATTGTAGGCGCACGAGCACGCTGTCAGTTGCGCCGGTCGCATCTAACACCGTGAGGCGCACGAAACCCGATCCATCCGACGTGATGGCGACAGTCCGGCGGTCGCGCAGCATCGTGCGCGGCATGCCGTTGACGAGCACCGTCACCGGACTCCGGCCGCCGGAGACTTTGAGCGCAATCGGCGCCGATGAGCCCTCCCCGCCGCCCCCCAGGTCGAGTCGCGCGCCGTTGGGCGGGAACACGATCCGCAAGGGCGGATCGGCTGCTTCGCTCGGCAACGCGCTCGGTCGGAAACGCTGCAGCGGCACGGGCAGCTTGCCATTGGCGGCGAACATGACGCCTCTTGGCGCCGGCGGCAGCGGGACGGGTGCGCTTCCGAGCCGGGCGAAGGCGTCGAACAGGATGGGCGCCGCCGCGCCGCGCCCCATCATCCCGGCAACCGGCGCGCCGTCCGGGCGGCCGACCCACACGCCGATCGTTCGCTTGCCGTCGAAGCCTATGGCCCAGGCGTCGCGGAAACCGTAGCTCGTGCCCGTCTTGAACGCGATGCGTCCGCCGGCGGCGTTGTCGGGCGGCGGGACGCCGAGCAACACGTTCGCCACCTGCCAAGCGGCAACCGGCTCCATCAGCCGCTCCGGCGGCAAAGCACGCGCGCTCGTCAGTCTTTCGCTCAACGACACCGTCGTACCGAGTCGGGCGAGCCCGGCATAAAGCCGCACGAGGTCGGCGAGCGTCACGCCGGTCCCTCCCAGCGCCATGGCGAGACCGGGCGTTTCGCCTGCCGGCAGGACGAGACGGACGCCCGCCTGGGCAAGCCGCGCGCCGAACCGCGCCGGACCGACCTTGTCGAGCACAAGGATCGCCGGAACATTGAGGGAAAGCTGCAAGGCGCGCCGAGCCGAAACCGTGCCCTGGTAGCTCAGGTCGAAGTTCTCGGGTGCGTAGGCGCCGTAACGGACCGGCCGGTCATCCACCAGCGTTTCCGGATGGATAAAGCCGTCCTCGAAACCAAGCCCATAGATGAACGGCTTCAGGGTCGATCCCGGCGAACGAGTTGCCATCGTCATGTCGACTTGGCCGGCGCGCGTCGGATCGAAGTAGCCGGCTGAGCCGACCCGCGCGAGCACCTCGCCGCTCGCGTGGTCGACGGCGAGAATGGCTACCGAAACATCCGGACCGATCGCGTAGGCGCGCTCTCGTGCGAGATCTTCAAGGCTCGCCTGCCAGGCCGCGTCGATCGTGAGCTGATGCGTGCGAGCATTGGGCGCCTCGGCGACTGCGCGGTCGGCTGCGTGCGGAGAAAGTATCGGCATCGGCCGGCGAGCCTGCGGAATCGGCTCGGCTTTGGCGCGGGCCATGTCGGCCGCGTCGATCGCACCGGCGGCGGCGATCCGCTCGAGCACGCGGTCGCGCGCTGCTCGGGTGGCGGCCGGATATCGGTCGGGCCGCCGAGCTTCCGGCGATTGCGGCAGGGCGACCAGCAATGCCGCTTCGCCCAAGGCGAGCCGCCGCGGCTCGTGTCCGAAATAGGCGAGCGAGGCGGCCCGAATCCCTTCAATATTGCCCCCATAGGGAGCGAGGCTCAAGTAAAGGTTCAATATGACGCGTTTGTCGAGTTTCCGTTCGATTTCAACGGCTCGCACCATCTGTTTGAGCTTGGCCAGGAGCGTCCGCTCGCTGCGCGGCTCCAAGAGACGGGCGACCTGCATGGTCAGGGTCGAACCGCCCGAAATAATCCGGCCGTTCGCAGCAAATTGCACGGCCGCCCGCGCAAGCCCCATGGGGTCGACGCCGTGGTGGCTGCGAAACCGCTTGTCCTCATAGGCAAAGAGCAGATCGAAGAAGCGGGGGTCGACCTCCTCCGGCCGCACCGGGAGCCGCCAGCGGCCTTCCACAGTCGTGTAGGCGCGCAAGAGCTTGCCATGGCGATCGAGGACCGCGGTGGAGAAGGCAAGCCCTCGCCCGGCCGGCGCCGGACCGAGCGACGCGATCCAAACGCCCGTAATCGCGATGAGGAGCGTAAACGCTGAAAGAAACAGTGCCGTAAATCGGACGACGCGGCGTCGCGCCCGCTGCCCTTCCACTCCTTCCGCGCGAGCGGAGGTCAGGGAAGAGGGTCGTCCGGTTGCCGCGCCGGAACAACCCCCCGCCCCGCCAATGCCGGCAGGCCGGCATTGGTCGATCTCCCCCATCGCGGGGAAGGCGTTGCAGTTGGTGTCGCCCACGGCGCCCATACGCTGCTCCCGTCCGCCGCGGATCGAACGGCGCTACTGCCGTGCGGCCGACACCTCGACCGCGCCGGTGGCGGTGCGTCCGAACCGGTCCGGACGGTACATGTCCTCCACGACGGCCTGCGGAAGCACATAGCGGCCGGGCGAGACCGCGCGCACGACATAGGCGACCGTGAACACGGCCGGCGACTCCTTGTTGCGGTCGAATGCGGCGCTGAACCGGTCGTCGCGGAATTCAGAGCTGACCGGCTCGGCCGCATCTTCGATCCAATCGAGCGTCCCAGTCTCGCCCGACGAGACAAGGCGCGGATTGTCGATCTCAAAGCCCGCCGGCAGATAGTCGGCGATCAGGACGCGGCCGAATTGCGGCTGCGGCTCGGTGACCTTCAACACCACGACAAAACGCTCGTTCTGCCGCGCCTTGGTCGCATCGGCCTTCTCGCCGTCGAGCGTGTAATAGAGCCGCTCGAGCTTGAAGCCCTTCTCCGCCGGGGCCTCCGGGCTGATCGGCGCCCCGGAGACCGACACGACCGCCTGCGCCGTCGCATCGCCGGTATTGGTCAGTCGGAACGGCCCCGCTTGCAAGTCGCTCGGCCGGAAGCTGCGATAGAACGGGCCCTGCCGACGTTCGCCCGCCGCGTCGAGCGAGAGGCGGGTCTCTTTGGCGAGCGCGCGGGCGGCGAGCACCATCCACGCATCCTCTTGAGTGGAAGTGCGGCCGGTCGCGCTGCGCGCGGACTCGAGCCGGCGCAGAGCGCCGTCAATGAGCGGTTGCGGCGCCCCGCCTTCGGCGGCAAGGGTCACGACCGCGGCCGCATCGCGCAACGCCGAGCCGAAGTCGGGCCGGCCGAACTCGTTCGCGGGAGGCGGGCCAAGCGCCTGCGTGGCGGCGTCGTAAACCCGATCAGCCCGGATGCGGTCGCCCAGCATGGCGAGCGCAGCCGCGATCTGCGCTTTCGCAATGGGCGTTTCGACATTGCCGAGCTTCGTGTCGGCGATGTAGCGCAGGTCGCCGACCGGCGCCGCGCCATTGCGGGCCAGCACATAGAGCGCATAGGGAACGTCGCGTGCGCCCTCCTTGCCGGGCTCCGGCGCATTGGCGACATAGTTGCGCAGCCGGTCGAGCGCGAGCTTGAACGCCGTATCGGGCACGGCAAATCCGCGTTCGCGCGCCCGCGTCAGGAAGTCGGTGACGTACGCATCGAGCCATGCATCGTCGCCGCCGACCGACCAGAGTCCGAAGGCTCCGGTCGCGCCCTGTCGGGCCACGAGACGCTCGATCGCCTCGCGGATGCGATCGTCCGCACCCGCATCGAGGGCAAGCTGCGCCTCCGCCGAAAGCTCGTTGACATACAGAAGCGGCAGCGCCCGGCTCGCGATCTGCTCGGAGCATCCGAACGGATAGCGATCGAGCGCCTTGAGCAAGGCGGCGACATCGAGCGCGGTGGAGGGACCGACCGAGAGCGCGATCGAGCCGGTGCCCGACACGAGGTCGGCGAACAGATCGCCGCCGATGGTCTGGCTCTCGCCCTTGGCGATCGGCTTCACCGTCCGGCGCGCGAGGATTTGCGTCGCGGGCTTGGCGGCAAGCGAGTAGTTCCGCTCGAGCGCGAAATTCGCAGGACCGGTGATCTTCACCTTGATGCTGGCCATGCCGACGGCATTCGCCGTCACCGGCAGCGACAATGAAGCGCGCTGCTTCGCCGCGAGCCGCATGGTCTGCGATCCGCCGGACGCAATTGCGACCGGCCCTTCGGCCGCGGCCTCGATGCGATAATCGCCGCCCTGTCCTTCGACATTGTCCAGATCAAGCTGCACCGTGCTGCGATCCCCGGTGAGGAGGAAGCGCGGCAGCGTGGCGGTCAGGACGACCGGGTCGCGTACGATCACGTCGCCCTGGGCGTGGCCGACCTTATCCTTGGACCAGGCGACCGCCATCACGCGGACCGTGCCGGCGAATGCGGGAATGTCGAAGGCAACCTCGGCGCTGCCGTTGCGGCCCACCGTCACGATTCCCGAATAGAGGGCGACCGGCGGCTGGGTCGGCGGGCTGCCCTGCAATTCGGCCCCGGCATCGCCGCCGCTTCGGACCTGGCCGCGCGTGCCCTGCATGCCATCGATCAACTGGCCGTAGAGATCGCGGATATCCGCCGAAAGCTTGCGCTGGCCGAGGAAGTACTCGTCGGGCGCCGGCGGCTTGTAATTCGTCAGGTTGAGAATGCCGACATCGACCGCGGCGACGACGATGCGCGCCTCCTCGCCGGCAAGCCCGTTGATCTTGACGGGCACCCGCAAACTCGTATTGGGGCGGATCAATTGCGGCGCCTGCAGCTCGACCGCGAGCGTCTTCGCCTGCTGGTCGATGGAAAACCACTGAACGCCGATCGACCGGCCGGGCATCCGGCCGGCCGCGGCATCGAGCGGCCGCAACAGCGTCGCCACCACATATGCGCCACTGCCCCAGTCGCGCCCGATCGGAATGCGGACCTGATTGAGCCCCGCTTGCGCGTCCTGGATCTGCGTCGTGACAAGCCGGTCGCTGACGACGGAAAGCCGCAGCTTTCCCGCGCTGCGCACGGTGACGGCGAGGGTCATCGTCTCGCCTGCGCGATAGTCCGATTTGTCGAGCGCGACTTCGAGCAGGTCGGGCGTGTCGGCGCTCGCCTCCGCGAAGAAGCCGGCGTCGAACGGAACCGAGGTCAAGGGCCCGTCCGGATCGCTGGTCGAGACTTCCAGCCGATAGCGGCCCCACGCGACCGGCGCGGCGATGCGCCCCGGCTTGTCGGCTGCGATATCGAGCGAGCCGTCGGCAACCCGCTTCGTGGACTTGATCGGCTCGAACCGCCACAGCCCGTCCTGGCGGTACCACTGATAGCGGCTTTCGATCTTGAGGAGCTCATAGCGCAAGCCGCTGCGCGCAAGCGGCTTGCCGTCGGGACCCACCAAAACCACGTCGAACGTCGCGGTGTCCCCGTCACCGAGCGAGCGGCCGGAGAACAAGGGCTTGACCCCAATCATCGGGTCGGCCGGCGCGACCGGCAGCGTTAGCTTGCGCTCGACCGCGCGTCCACCCGCCTCCGCCATCCGGATCGCGATCTGCGCTTCGAGCGGCCGCGTGGACTCGGGAAGCTTGCCGGGCGCGACGGAAAAGGCGGCGTGTCCCTTGTCGTCCGTCGCAGGAAGATCGTTGAGCGGCTGTTGCGTCGGCGCCGCTTCGCGGTCCTCGTCATCCGCCGCGCTACCGAATTGATAGCCCGGGAAGCCGGCCCGCTCCGTCGCAGGCTTGACCGATATCTCGCCTTCGAGGTCGAGATTCGCCGCCGGCGCACCGTAGAGATAGCGGCCATCGACGGCTAATTCGATCGGCGACGACCTGCTGATGCTCGTCGCCTTGCTCGACACGTCGAACTCGAGCCGATCGGGCACGTAATCCTCGACCAGGAACGCCGCTTCGCCAATCACCGGACGCTTCGGATCGGAATAGGCGCGCACGCGCCAGGTGCCGGTCATCGCAGTACTGGCGATCGGCACATCGAGATTGCGGCCGCCAAGTCCCTGGTCGGCGACCACAACGCGGCGATACTCGACTCCGTCCGGCCGCTCGACCACGAGGGTGAGCAGCACGTTGAAGGCAGCGATGCCGACGCCATCACGCAAGAGCGCCGTGACATGCACCGTCTCCCCGGTCCGATAGACGCCGCGCTCGGTGTAAACGAACGCGTCGAGGCCGGCGGGCGCGGTGCGCCCCTTCACCCCGCGGTCCGACAGATCGAACGGCGGCGATTTCAGGCTCAGGAAGGCATAGTCGCGGCCGGCGTCGGTGGCGATGAGCAGGGCCGGCGCAAGTCCGCCCTCCCCGCGCGCAAGCCCCGCCTCGAAATTGACGTGCCCGTTCGCGTCGGTCTGGCGCGTCGCGAGAATCTCGTTGCTACGGGCGACGAGGCGCACTTCCACCTGCGGTTTCGGCGCAGCATTGGCGAGCGAGTGGATGAACACGTGGATGCCGTCGCCGCCGGAGAAGGCGGACAGGCCAAGATCGGAGACAATGAACCACTGGGTCGCGAGCGCCGAAAAGTCGTCCGCGCTCACCCCCTTCGGTTCCGCCGACATGACGTAGACGCCTGGCTTGAGATCGCCGAGGGTCTGGTCGACTGGAAACGCAGTCATCGTCTCCGCATTGAGCGGCGATTCCGTCGCAAGCTCGCCGGTCCATACCTTCGTGCCGGTCCCCTGCGCGATGCGGTCAAACTCGTAACGATCGAGGTTGTGCTCGAAGTCGTCGCCAGTGATCGGAGAGAGAAGGCTGCGGTCGCCGATGCGGTAGATCGCGATCGTGACGGCCTGCGTATTCACGCTGATGATGGGGATTCCGCGCTGGCCGGTGCGCGGAAGCACATAGGCCTTGCCGGAAAAGCGCACGAACGGCTTGCGATCGCGCACGTAGATGTTGAACTCGGCCGATTTCGCAAGCGACTCCTTGACCACCGAAGGCAGGCCGGGACGCAAGGTGATCGTGTAGCGCTCGCCGTGCTTGAGGCCTTCCACGCAGAGCTGCTTGTCGTCGGCCGACAGCGCCGGCTTGTCCTGGCCGGCGACGGCGACGAAGGGGGAAAAGTCGGTGCGCCGCCCCGGCAGGCTTTCGGAGAACTGGAAGCAGGCGCGCGGCGAGGCGGTATCGGAATCGACCGAGTAATCCAGCAGGCGGAAGCCGTGTTCGGTCCGCATCTTCTCATAGGTCGCGCGCAAATCGGCCGTCTCGCGCAGCTCGAGCGAGAGCCGCAGGGCGTCGAGCGCCGGACGCCACAACTCGCGATCGGCGAAGGTCCGGCCCATCAGCGCCAGCGCCTCGGCCTCCTCGCCGGCATTCCCGGCGCGCTGATAGGCGATAAAGGCGGCGGCGGTCGCGCGCTCGAGCAGGGTCGTGCGCTCGCGGTCGTCGGAGGTGCGGATTTGCAGAATGGCGCGCGCTAGCCGCAGCCAGTTCGCCGCCTGATCGGGGGCGACCACGACCATCTGTCCAAGGAGCTGCATCCCGGCGCGGCCGTCATTGCGCTGGAAGGCGACATCCGCGTCGCGGCGCAGCATCTCCAGGGGCTTTGCGACCGGTCCGGCGTCCTTCTTGATCTGCGCCTCCAGCCGGATCGCGCTGTCGGCAAGCTCGTCGCGCTGAAACGCCTTGTCGGCGGCTGCGGCGGGAATGATCGCAATCAATGAAAGCAATGTCAGCGCGGCCAAGCAGCCGGCGCGCAGGCGGGCAAGCATCGCAGAACCTCCATCCCGGACTTTGCCGGGGCCGATCCCTGCCCCCGGCAAATAACTCGTAGCAAATCGTGTCGGACTCGTGACAAGGCCCGGCGCACAAGGGGCCGTAACGGTTTAGTGTATTGGTTTGCGAGGCAGTTCGAGCCCACGGGCGGCCGATGCCTGTCCGCGTAGCCCTTGGAACCGCCTGAAACTGCAGAATGGCCGCTTTGAACCGGGAGCGGCTCAGGGTACACTGCCGCCGCGCCGCGCCGCGTCGCACAGGCCTTGGTCGATCGGTTCCAGACATTTCGGGGGCCGTGTGGTTTTGCGCGCAATCGAATCCGGCAGGGGGTGCCATGGCAAGCCGCAAGTTCCGGGCGATCCTGATAAAACCGTCGCACTACGACGCGGAAGGCTATGTCATCCAATGGTGGCGCTCGACCATTCCCTCGAACAGCCTCGCCAGCGTGCACGGCCTGATCTCCGAAGGCGCGGCGCGCAAAGCGCTCGGTCCGGATACGGACATCGAGGTCGAGGCTTATGACGAGTGCAACACGGTCATCGACGTAAAGGGCACGGTCCGCAAAATCCGCGAGGCGGGCAGCGGCTTTGTCGGGATGATCGGGGTGCAGTCGAACCAGTTCCCGCGCGCGCTCGATCTTGCCCGCCAGTTCCGCGCCGCCGGCGTACCGGTCGCGATCGGCGGTTTTCACGTCAGCGGCTGCCTTGCCATGCTCCCCGAGTTGCCGCCCGACCTCAAGGAGGCGCTCGACCTCGGCATTACCCTCTACGCGGGCGAAGCCGAAGGCCGCATGGAAGTCTTCCTGCGCGACATGGCGGCCGGAACGGCGAAGCCGATCTACAACTACATGGACGACCTGCCGGACATGGCGGCGGCGACCTATCCGATCCTGCCGCGCGAGACCGTCACGCGCGTCGCCGGCCATTATGCGAGCTTCGACGCCGGCCGCGGCTGCCCGTTCCAATGCAGCTTCTGCACCATCATCAACGTGCAGGGCCGCAAGTCGCGCTACCGCACGGCCGATGACGTCGAGGGCATCGTGCGCGCCAATGCCGCGCAGGGGATCACCCGCTTCTTCGTCACCGACGACAATTTCGCCCGCAACAAGAACTGGGAGCCGATCCTCGACCGGCTGATCGAGCTGCGCGAAAAGGAAGGCTTCCGCATCCGCCTGATGCTGCAGGTCGACACGCTCTGCCACCGCATCCCCGGCTTCATCGAGAAGGCGGCGCGGGCGGGCTGCACCGCCGTGTTCATCGGGCTCGAGAACATCAATCCCGAATCGCTGATGGGCGCCAAGAAACGCCAGAACAAGATTTGGGAATACCGCGAAATGTTCCTCGCCTGGCGCAAGGCCAAGGTGATGACCTATGCCGGCTACATCCTCGGCTTTCCGACCGACACGCCGGAATCGATCGCACGCGACATCGACATCATCAAGAAAGAGCTGCCGATCGAACTCCTGGAGTTCTTCTTCCTCACCCCGCTGCCGGGCTCGGAGGACCATCAGACCCTGCATCTGCGCGGCGTCCCGATGGACCCCGACATGAACAATTACGATCTCGAGCACGCCTGCACCGCGCATGCGACCATGTCCAAGCAGGCCTGGGAGGGCGTGTACGCGGACGCGTGGGACCGCTACTACTCGGACCAGCATGTCGAGACCATCATGCGCCGCGCGGTCGCGACCGGCATCAACAAGACGAAGATATTCGACGCCGTGACGGTGTTCCGGGGAGCGTACAGCGTGGAAGGCGTCCATCCGCTGCAGTTCGGGTTCATCCGCAGGAAAATCCGCACGCAGCGGCGCCCCGGCCTGCCGATCGTCAATCCGTTGATGTTCTATCCGCGGCGCGCCGTCGAGATGGCTACCGTGGCGTACAAATGGTGGCGCCTGATCCGCCGACACCGGGCGATCATGAATCGCATCGTCGCCGATCCGGCGGCTGCGACCTACATGGACGAAGCGCTGCGCCCGGTGACGAGCGCCGACGCCGGCGATTTCGTCGAGACCTACGCCGACCGCATTCCCAACACCTACGGCGCGCCTCCGAAGCAGTCGGTCGCCGCGGCGTAAGCGGCGACCGCGGCGAGGCGGCCGAGATTTGCCAGGCTCGAGGAACGAGGTCCGGGCGTTCCGGTGAAATACAGGCTCGTCATCTTCGATATGGACGGCACGCTCGCCGACAGCTTTCCCTGGTTCACGAATGTCCTGAACTCGGTCGCCGAGACGTATCGGTTCCGGCGCGTCGCTCCGCACGAGGTGGAGACGCTGCGCGGCATGAGCGCGCGCGCCATGCTCGACTGGCTCGGCGTGCCGTTGTGGCAAGTGCCGCGAATCGCCCGCCACATGCGCGCGCTGAAGACGCAGCATCTGCATGAGATCGGACTGTTTCCGGGCGTCGATCGCCTGCTCCTAGAACTTGCCGCGCGCGGCGTCCTGCTCGCGATCGTCAGTTCGGATAGCGAAGACAATGTGCGCCGCACGCTCGGCCCGGACAACGCCGCGCGGTTTGCGCACTATGCCTGCCGCTCGTCGATGTTCGGCAAGCCTGCCAAGTTCCGGACCATCCTGCGCCGGGCCGGCGTGCAGCCCGCGCAGGCGATCGCGATCGGCGACGAGACACGCGACGCCGAGGCCGCGCGCGCGGTCGGCATCGCGTTCGGCGCGGTCTCGTGGGGCTACGCCAGCCTGGACGCCCTGCAAGCGCACGCCCCTGATGAAATCTTTCTCGACATCGGCGACATGCTTGCAAAGCTGACGTGATCAGCCGCTATTGGGAGCGGTCGCCGACATTCCCGTCAACCGCTACGAACACTCCGACGCTGCGCAGGCTGCGGCGGTCCAACCCAAGAGGTCGCCATGGCCCTTGCTCCCCTCCGACGATCCGTCCTTGTGGCCGGCTTGGCCGCCGCGGCCGCGTGGCTTGCGTTTCCGGCGAACGCTTTCGCCCAGACGCAATCGCTCGACGCAGCGCTCGAGCCGGTGCGCGCCAAGCATGGACTGCCCGCGCTTGCAGCGGCCGTGGTCAAGGAGGGCGTGATCGTCGCCGCCGGCGCGGTCGGCGTGCGCGTATTCGGCGCCGACATCAAGGTGACGATCGATGACCGCTTCCATCTCGGCTCCGACACCAAGGCGATGACGGCGACGCTCGCCGCAATGTTGATCGAGGAGGGCAAGCTGCGCTGGGATTCGACCATCGGCGAAGTGCTGGGCAAGGACGTGCCGGGGATCAACCCGCAGCTCGCCGCGGTGACGCTCGAACAGCTTCTGTCGCATACGAGCGGCATACCCTCCGACACGCCGGATATCGTCGCGCTCTACTTCAACACCGATGCGTTCGAATACAATCTGCGGACGCTGCGCCTGCGCATGCTCGAGGCCTGGAAAAATCACGCGCCGGAGACGCCGCCCGGATCGGCGTTCCACTACGCCAATCTTGGCTACATCATCGCCGGCGCGATGATCGAGAAGGCGGCGGATACGCCCTGGGAAGAGCTGATCACGCAGCGAATCTACGCCCCGCTCGCCCTGCGCACCGCCGGTCTCGGCGCGCAGGCGACCATGGGCAAGCTCGATGCGCCCGTCGGGCACAAAGTCAGCGACAAGGGCGAGATCACGCCTATGCTGTGGGGCGCTGCCGCCGACGTGCCGCTGGCGGTCGGCCCGGCCGGCATCGCGCATATGTCGGTGCTCGATTTCGCCGCTTGGGCCGGCTGGAACGCGGGCGCCGCCAAGCGCGGGCCGGCTTTGGTCAAACCGGAAACGCTGGCGCGCCTGCACCGGCCGCACATCAAGACGGGTCCCATGCCCAATCCGCGGCCCGGCACGCCGCGGGAGGGCGAATATGCGCTCGGCTGGGGCGTGGTGAAGTTCGACTGGGCGACGCATCCGCTGCTCACGCACAACGGCTCGAACGGGATGAACCTCGCGGTCATCCTGGTCGATGTCGCGAAGGACCTTGGCGTCGTCGTGCTGACGAATTTTCCCGAGGGCAAGGCGGTCGCCGCCGCGAACGAGGTGCTGGAGCAGCTTTACGGGGAGTTCGGGGGAAAGGAAGGCGCGCGCTGAGAAGCCGCGGATGTCATCGCTTAAGCGTTCGGAATCTGAATGATCGTCTCGCCGCGCTCGATCGCAGCAACAACCGCCGGAAGCGCCACTGCGAATCGTGCGATCAGATTCCTTTTTGTGGCGTTGCCAATGCGCACCCAAACGACAGCCGGCCCGAGCGGATTGAGCGCTCGTAGGGTCACGAAATCCTCGTCCTTGGTTACGAGCACGGCGTCATTCAACTCAGCGTAGCGCCAAATTTCTTGATCGCGAGCAACCAATAAACCTGCATCCACAACATGGCTCGCTTCATGACCAAGGGAGACCAGATGACGGGCAAGCGCCGGCGGCAGTTGTGCATCGACCAGAAAGCGCACAGTCAGATCGGTCGAATAACCGGATGATCGACATGCTGCGCCGCATATTCGAGCGCTGCGCTGATGTCTTCCTCCTCAAGGTAAGGGAAATCGGTAAGGATATCGGAGCGGCTTGCCCCGTCCGCCAGCATGTCGAGTATGTCCTTGACCCGAACGCGCATGCCGCGGATGCAGGGCCGCCCTCCCAAGATTTCAGGATTGGTCGTTATTCGATCGAGACGACTGGCCATGATTGTTAAGACCCGAACTGATACCCAAACACTAATATAAAACACAGGAAAATGCCGCGCGATGGCGCTTACGCGGCGAGCGCCGCGACTTCCCGCATCTGCGTCACCTGCTCGGGCAGCGCGCCGGCAGCGACGACCTCGTAGCCTGCAACGCGCAGGATCCCGCGCGCCGGGCACATCGAGGAGACGATGCGCGTATAGGGGTTGAGCACCGGCCGCGTCACCCAATCGAAATCGGGTTGAGACAAGCGGCCCGGATACGCCGCGAGCGCCTCGCGCCGCGCCTGGCTGCGCAGCGCGGCTTCCTCGGCAGAACTCTTGAGCAGGTGCGCGGCGATGATGCGCGCTTCCCATTCGGGACGTCGCACAATCCAATCATTGGCCGCGCATGTGTCTCCTTCATGCGTGACGAACGACTCCTCGGTGCGCTCGATCACGCAGCGTTCGCCCGGAGCGCAGCCCGCGAGAATGTAAATCACCGGCCGCGCCACCGGCTCGGTTTCCAGCATGCGGCGCGCGTCGGCGTAGCTCCCGCAGGTCTCGAAAGCCTTGCGAAGAAGCTGATCGGGCGGAATGTGCCGGATGCCCCAGGTGCTCAACGCGTTTGCGACGAAATCATAGAGCCGCAGCCACGGATGGCGAGTACGCCGCCGCAGCGGCGCCTGGTTCACGCAGGCCGCGAACCGACCCGGCGCCATGGCGGTGAGCGCCCCGGCATAGCCTGGCCAAGTCAGGTTGAAGAACTCGCCGGCCGGCCCCTGCATCCGGGCCACCTCGACGCGACGGCCGAGGCCGACAAAGGGCCAGTCGAGCGTGCGGGCGAGCCAGGGCGCGCCATCCTCCTCACGCGCGAGCGCGGTGCAGCCCCAATTGTAGGAGCCGTTGAGGAACCACACGCCGGGAAAGCCAAGCGAGGCGGCGATCTGAGCAATTTCGGGCACATACGGCGAATTCGAGCGCGTGAGCCAGCGCTTGGCGATCTCATCCAGCGTCGGCACGAACGGCGTCGCCGCCCGCGGAAAGAAGGCGAGGCAATCGTCGCGCAGCGCCCGCGCCCGCGATTTGCATTCCAGCGCGTGCTGGACCGGTCCGCCCTGGCGGATATCGGCCAGGGGGATCGTGGGCATCGCGCTGATCATCGGCCCATCGCTCATTCTTCCGCTCCTCCAGCGGCTTCGTGTCATTTGCGTGACAAAGTCCCTCGGCGCAAGTCCCATCGATACAATTTCGTAGCAAAGCGTGTGATCGCGCTCACGCTCGGCCAAGGGCCGAGAGCCCGCGAATCGACATTCTCACGCCATGTTGCTTTGCAAGTAAAAGGCGTGCGCCGCTACTTTTTTTGCCGCAGCGCGCAAGAGGGTCGCTGGGACATGGTCGTTAGGCCATGCTGTCCGCATCAACCACTGACCAGGGAGGAAAATGATGAGGAAGGCGGTTTACATTTCGGCTGTTGCATCGATTCCGCTGCTGCTCGCGGCGGGTGGCGCGTGGGCTCAGCAGTTCGGCACGGCCGCCGAGGCCAAGGCCATGCTGGAGAAGGCGGCCGACGCCCTGAAGAAGGATGAAAAAGCCGCGCTGGACATGTTCAAGAAGGGCGATCCCGGCTTCAAGGATCGCGATCTCTACGTGTTCTGCTGGGACACCGTGACGGGTCAGTGGACCGCGCATCCGACCCTCACCGGGGACGTTCGCGCGCTCAAGGACAAGACCGGCGCGGCGGTCGGCGAGATGCTCTACGCCGCGGCCAAAGACGAGTCGATCACGACGGTGGATTATTTCTTCCCCAAGCCGGGCGGGACGGACCCGGTCGCCAAACAGTCTTTCGTCACCAAGGTCGGCAACCAGGGCTGCGGCGTCGGCTACTACAAGTAGCGCGCAGCGAACCTTCAAGGCGATACGAAGCGGCCGGCGTTTCCCGCCGGCCGTTTTGCACTGCCCGGCCCTCTGGCTCGTGCAGCGCTGCGACCGCTTCTCAATCTCGCTTGGTCCGGCTATTTTCCGCAAGCACTAGCAGCGGGTGGAATCTGCATGAACCGAATTCTGAAAGACCTTCGTGTCATCGAAGGCTCCGCGTTCGTGGCGGCGCCGCTCGCCGGGATGACGCTCGCGCAGCTCGGCGCCGACGTGATCCGCTTCGACCCGATCCGCGGCGGGCTCGACGCCAAACGCTGGCCGGTCGATCAACACGGCAAGAGCCTTTATTGGGTCGGCCTGAACAAGGGCAAGCGGTCGATCGCAATCGACGCGCGCAAGCCGGAAGGCCAGGAGCTCGTCACCGCCCTGATCACCGCGCCGGGCCCCGGCAATGGCATCTTCCTTACTAATTTCCCTGCCTCCGGCTGGCTCGGCTACGAGGCGCTGAAGAAGCGCCGACACGACCTGATCATGCTCAATCTGTTCGGCAGTCCGGACGGCAGCTCGGCGGTCGACTACACGGTGAACTGCGCGGTCGGCATCCCGTTTTCCACCGGTCCGGCCCACAGCGACGCGACGCACCCGGTCAACCATGCCCTGCCTGCCTGGGACGCGATTACCGGGGTCACCTCTGCGCTCGGCATCGTCACGGCCGAGCGCCACCGCCGGCTGACCGGCGAGGGGCAGTTGATCAAGATCGCGCTGTCCGACGTCGCGATGGCGATGGTCGGCAATCTCGGCTACATCGCCGAGGCCGAGCTGATGCACGAAGACCGGCCGGCCTTCGGCAATTATCTCTACGGCGCCTATGGTCGTGACTTTGAGACGAAGGATCACCGGCTCATCTACATCGTTGCGATCACGGACCGGATGTGGACGGAGCTTGGGCGCGTCACCGGGCTCGCCGACCGCTTCGCGATGATCGAGCCGCTGCTCGGGGTCAATCTGAAGGACGAGGGCGATCGGTTCCTGGCCCGCGACGTGATCTCGGCGGTGCTAGAGACCTGGGTTTCCGCGCACACCCTTGACGAGATCAAGGCCGCCTTCGCTGGCACCGGCGTGTGCTGGGGTCCTTATCAAACCTTTCGCCAGATGCTGCGCGAGGATCCGCGCTGCTCGACCGCCAATCCGATCTTCCGCGAGATCGATCAGCCCGGCATCGGGCGCTACCTCGTGCCGGGCTCGCCGCTGGAATTCGGAGGCGCGCCGCGCGAGGCCCCGGTCCGCGCGCCGGCGCTCGGCGAACACACCGACCAGGTGCTAAGCGACGTGCTCGGTCTCAGCGATGGTCAGATCGGAAAGCTCCGCGACGCTAAGATCGTCGCCGGCCCGATGGAACCGTGAGGAGGTCGCGTGAACGAGCCAACCCACGTCTTCGCCGAATGGATCGGCCGCAAGGAGCGCGTCGAGGAGGAGTTGTCGCCTGCGCCGGCGCAGGCGATGCTCGCGACGCTCGATGATGGCGAACGGCGGCTCGGTCCGGGCGATCCGCTGCCGCCGCTATGGCACTGGCTCTACTTCCTGCCGCGCGTTCCCGCTTCGCAGATCGGCAAGGACGGGCACCCGCAGCGGGGGGGCTTCCTGCCGCCGGTCGAATTGCCGCGCCGGATGTTCGCCGGCGCACGGCTGCACTTCCGCCATCCGCTGGCGATCGGCAAGCCGGCGAGCCGCATCGGCACGGTGCGCGACATCTCGCAGAAGCACGGGGCGAGCGGAAACCTCGTATTCGTCACCGTCGAATATCAGGTCGAGCAGGACGGCCGGGTGTGCGTCGAGGAGGTACAGGACATCGTCTATCGCGAGCCGGGCACGCGCATCGCGGCGCCTGCCGTGGTCGAGCTGCCTGCTCTACCCGAGGACGTGTGGACCCGCACCATCACGCCCGACCCGGTCCTGCTGTTCCGCTTCTCGGCGCTCACCTTCAATGCGCATCGTATCCATTACGACCGACCTTATGCCATCAATGAGGAGGGCTATCCCGGACTCGTCGTGCACGGACCGCTCACCGCCGTGTTGCTGTTGGACCTCGTGCGCCGGCATACGACGCGAACCGTGATCGCCTATACCTTCCGCGGCCGCGCGCCATTGTTCGACCTTGCGCCATTCCGCCTGACCGGCCAGCCCGACGGCGACACGGTTGTTCTGGAAGCGGCGGGACCCGACGGCACGATCGCTATGTCCGCGACGGCCACGCTCGGCGATGCGTAGCGGATTTTCCAAGGTAATCGAGCTTGCAATAGCGTCAGGACTGCTGACGGGATCATGAAATCGACCCCCCTCAAACGCGGGGGTGGCGCAAAGCGCTGGAGGGGTCAGAAGCGGCTTGCGACCCCTTTATGGATCATTTTTGATGGGCGTCGGGGCCGTTTGCCCGGCTCGAGCGGGCGCGGGGCCGACAGATCATCGGGATGCGTTTTGCGCTGTGTCTAACGCTATGCGCGGACGTGCCGTCACGGAGTGGCTTTGATGAGAGACAAGATCGTCACCGCCGACGAGGCCGTCAGCCTCGTGCGCGACCGCGACACGCTATCGAGCTGCGGTTTCGTCCAGTCCTGCGTGCCGGAGGCGCTGCTCAAGGCGCTGGAGCGCCGCTATCTTGCGACCGGCACGCCGCGCAACCTGAGCCTGTTCGCCACCGCCGGTCAGGGCGACAGCAAGACCAAGGGCTTGAGCCGCCTCGGGCACGACGGATTGCTGCGCAAGGTCGTCGCCGGAAATTGGGGACGCATGCCCTCGGTGTGCCAACTGGCGCTCGACGAGAAGATCTACGCCTACAATCTGCCGCAAGGCATCATCGCGCAGCTCTTCCGCGACCTCGCCGGCGGCAAGCCCGGCACGTTCTCGAAGATCGGCCTGCACACGTTCGTCGACCCGCGGCACGAGGGCGGACGCATCAACAAGATCACCACTCGCGACATCGTCAAGCTGGTCGAGTTCGAAGGCGAAGAGTGGCTGTTCTACAAGGTCGCGCCGGTGACGGTGGCCTTCATTCGCGGCACCACCGCCGATCCCATGGGCAACATCTCCATGGAGAAGGAGCCGCTCACGCTGAACAGCCTCGCCATGGCGATGGCCGCCAAGAACTCGAACGGCATCGTCATTGCGCAGGTGGAGCGTATCGCCGAGCGCAATACGATCCCGCCGCGCGACGTGAAGATCCCCGGCATCTTCGTCGACTGTGTCGTGGTCGCCGAGCCGGAAGACCACATGACCAATCTCGCGACGCAATATCACCCGGGCTATGCCGGCCGCATCCGCGTGCCGGCCGCGACCGTGCCGTCGCTGCCGCTCGACGAGCGCAAGATCATCGCGCGGCGCGCCGCGTTCGAACTGCCGCCCAACGGCATCGTCAATCTCGGCGTCGGCGTGCCGGAAGGCGTCGCGTCCGTCGCCAACGAAGAAAAGGTCCTGCAATACATAACGCTGTCGGTGGAATTGGGGGCGATCGGCGGCATTCCGGCGAGCGGCGCAAGCTTCGGCGCGAGCCTCAATATGGACGCCGTCATCGACGAAAATCAGCAGTTCGACTTCTACGACGGCGGCGGCCTCGACATGGCCTGCCTCGGAATGGCCGAGTGCGACCGCGTCGGCAACGTCAATGTCAGCCGCTTCGGCACCCGTCTGATCGGCGTCGGCGGATTCATCAATATCAGCCAGAACGCCCGCCGCGTCGTATTTGCCGGCACTTTCACCGCCGGCGGTCTCGAGATCGCCGTGGAAGACGGCAAGCTAAAGATCCTGAAGGAAGGAAAACAGAAGAAATTCGTCGACAAGGTCGGCCAGATCAGCTTCTCCGGCCAGTACGCTTACGAGCGCAGCCGCATGGTCCTGTACGTGACCGAGCGCTGCGTGTTCCGCCGCGTGCGCGCCGGACTTGCCCTCATCGAAGTGGCGCCCGGCATCGACATCGAGCGCGACATCCTCGCTCATATGGGCTTCAAACCGATCATCGGCGAGCCGGATCTCATGGATCTGCGCATCTTCCGTCCGGAGCCGATGGGGCTCGAAACGCACCTGCTCAATCTCGACCTGCCCGATCGCATCACCTATGATCCGCAACGCAACATCCTGTTCCTCAATTTCGAGGGCATGTATATCCGGGTCAAGGACGACATCGTTGCGCTGCGCAAGCTGTTGGAGGAGCGGTGCAAGACGATCGGCAAGCGGGTCGGCGTGTTCATCAATTACGACAGCTTCCGCATCTCCGAAGACACCTATGACGACTACGCGGACATGGACCGCTACATGCTCGAGCACTACTACACGACCATCACCCGCTTCGCGACCAGCGCGTTCATGCGCATGAAGCTCGGCCAGGCCTTCACCCGCCGCAGCATCGCCCCGCATGTGTTCGAGAAGAAGGAGGATGCGCAAGCCTTCCTCGACTTGTTGGACGCACAGAAACGCGAGGCGAGCTGAGGACGGGCGGATTGTGCGATAGCTGAAACGAGTGAATGCTTTGACGAGATTGAGACACGCGCAGTCGAGGACATGGATCGCCGCGCTGGCTGGCGCGGCGCTGCTTCTCCAAGCCGCGCTGTCGAGCCTGACACCTTCGGGCGGCGTCCCCATCTCCGCGTTTGAGAGCCTGGCGGCTTCCGCCGTGTGTCACGGATCGGGCGCGCGCGACCCTGAAGGCCCGCCTGCTTCCGATCGAACGCACCGGATCTGCTGTATCCTCTGCGTGGTCCCCGCGCACAGCGCGACGACCGGAACGCCCGACCCGAACGCGCCGGCTTGGCTCGCATCCCTAGCCGCGCCGCTCGCCGGAGTGGAGCGGTACGACCTTTCCCCTCCGAGCGAGCGGTCGCCGATCCGCGCCCGCGCGCCGCCTCAAGCATAGCAGCGACCTGCCGCCATCCCGTTTTGCAGCATTTCTCTTTAGCGCGCGAGCCATGCGATCTGCATAGTCGCGCAGGGAGACCTCGATGAAGTCCGTTGTTTCGTTTCTCGTCCCGCTGTTGCTGGTGTCAGCGACGCCGCTCGCCCTCTCCGCGCAAGAATTCAAGGCGGGTTCGCTCGTCATCAACCAGCCTTGGAGCCGCGCGACCGCACCGGGCGCCAAGGTCGGCGCCGGCTACATGACCATCACCAATACGGGTAGCGAGCCGGACCGCCTCGTCGGCGGATCGCTGCCACAAGCCGGTAAGTTCGAAGTGCACGAGATGAGCATGGAGAACGATGTCATGAAGATGCGCCCGGTACCGAGCGGACTCGAAATCAAGCCGGGCCAAACCGTGAAGCTCGAGCCGGGCGGCTATCATGTCATGTTCATGGAGCTGAAGGAGCCGCTCAAGCAGGGCGAAGTGCTCAAGGGCGAGCTGAAGTTCGAGAAGGCCGGCACGGTTCCGGTCGAATACAAGGTCGGCGCGATCGCCGCCGGCTCGCATGGAGACATGAAGGGCGGATCGCATGGAGACATGAAGCACGGCCAGTGAAGAAGGAGGCGCGGTTGTGCTGCCGCCCGAAAAGGCGTGACGTCCGGACTCGTGCCCGGTCTCGCGCCGGGCGCGAGTCTCGTCAAGCGGAGTGCCGAGCTACTCGATGCGAAAGCTGCGGCCGGGGTCGGCTATGTGCAGATCGGCGATGACAGTTTCGCCGGCGATCATGCTCTGCCCCTCCGCGACCATCGGCAGCACGCCTTCGGGAAGATAGACGTCGACGCGCGATCCGAAGCGGATCATGCCGATGCGCTCCCCTGGCCCGACGCTCAAGCCCTCATGCACGAAGGGCACGATGCGCCGCGCAACGAGCCCGGCGATCTGCACGACCCCGATGCGCAGCCCGCTCGCCGTCACGATCACGAGGCCGTTGCGCTCGTTGCCCTCGCTCGCCTTGTCGAGCTCGGCGTTGAGGAAAAGGCCGGGCCGATAGACGATCCGCTCGATGCGTCCGCCCGCGGGGCTGCGATTGACGTGGCAGTCGAACACGCTCATGAAAATCGACACGCTCGGAAGCGGATAGTCGCTCAAGCCCAATTCGGGGGGCGGCACCGCGTCGCCGACACGGCAGACCCGCCCATCGGCCGGAGCGACGATCGCTCCTTCGCGCAACGGCGTCACGCGCGGCGGATCGCGAAAGAAATAAGCGCACCACAGCGTCGCGACGACGCCGAGCCAGCCGAGCGGCGTCCACAGCCAGAACAGCACGAGGCTCGCGAGCGCGAACGCGGCGATGAACGGATAGCCCTCGGAATTGACCGGAGTGAGCTGCGATCGAATTGAATCGATGATGGTGAGGCGAGTTTCGGTTTGCATGCATGATTTGTAGATCGGATCGAAGGCCGAGCCAAGCCGCCGGCGCTTCGCGGGTGGCAAAGCGCTTACATTGCGCCCAATGTCACCAACCAATGGAAACGACGATGAGCCTTCCCGTTCTCAGTGACAGCCTGCTGGAAGCCTTTCTTCGCGACGACGCACCGTTCGGCGACCTGACGACGCATGTTCTTGGCATCGGCGCGATGCCCGGCCGGATCGCCTTCGCGGCCCGCGACCGCATGGTGGTGGCGTGCGTCGAAGAGGCGGCGCGGCTTCTCGAAATCGCGGGCGCGCGCGCGTCCGCCACCGTCGCTTCGGGATCCGAGCTTGCGCCCGGCGCGCCGATCCTGGCCGCGACCGGACCGGCGGAAGCCCTCCACCGTGCTTGGAAGGTCGCGCAGACGCTCGTGGAATATGCATCGGGCATCGCCACCGCCGCGCGGCGGATCGTGGAGGCGGCCCGCGCCGCGCGACCAGACGTCGCCATCGCCTGCACGCGCAAGAATATGCCCGGCGCAAAAGCGCTGGCCATCAAGTCGATCCTTGCGGGCGGCGCAATGCTGCACCGGCTCGGCCTGTCCGAAACAATTCTCATCTTCGCCGAGCACCGCGCCTTTTTCGGCGGGCAGACCGCCGCGGCGATGGTTGCGCAAGCGCGGCGCGGCGCGCCGGAAAAGAAGATCGTCGTTGAAGTCCCGGCGATCGACGAAGCGGTTGCATGGGCGGAGGCAGGCGCCGACGTGCTGCAAACTGAAAGGTGGTCGGTCGACGATCTCTCAGACCTTGCGAACCGGCTTGCGGCGCTGCCGAGGAAACCCCTGTTGGCAGCGGCGGGCGGCATCAACGCGCGCAACGCGGCCGCCTATGCGGCGGCTGGGGCCGACATTCTCGTCACCTCCGCCCCCTACTTTGCGGCGCCGCTCGACGTCGCCGTGCGGATCGAACCAGCCGGCTGACTAGCCAGCGGCGTCGACTGGGAAAGACCGATCCTCTCGCCGCTCCTCGCCGATCCCCGATCCGCGCTCGGCCGCAACCGGAGAATTGCCGGCTAATGCAAGCTTCTCGCGCGCTTCCTCCGCTTCGCGCTGGCGATTCCACATGCTGGCGTAGAGGCCGCCTTGCGCGAGCAGGGCCGCGTGCGTGCCGCGCTCGACGATGCGTCCGTGATCGAGCACGATGATCTCGTCGGCGCCGACGACCGTGGACAGCCGATGCGCGATCACGAGCGTCGTGCGGTTCTGCGCGACGCGGTCGAGCGCATCCTGGATATCTTTCTCGGTGTGGCTGTCGAGCGCCGAGGTCGCCTCGTCGAGCACGAGGATCGGCGGACCTTTCAGGATCGTGCGCGCGATCGCGACCCGCTGCTTCTCCCCGCCCGAAAGCTTGAGCCCCCGCTCGCCCACTTCGGTCTCGTAGCCCAGCGGCGTCGCGCGAATGAACGCATCGATCTGGGCGAGGCGCGCGGCCTCCTCCACCTCCGCGTCGTTTGCGTCCCAGCGCCCGTAGCGGATGTTGTAGCGCACGGTGTCGTTGAACAGCACCGTGTCCTGCGGGACCATGCCGATGCTGTTGCGCAGCGACTTCTGCATCACGTCGCGGATGTCATGGCCGTCGATGCGGATGCTCCCCCCGGTCACGTCGTAAAAGCGGAACAGGAGGCGCGAGATGGTCGACTTGCCGGCGCCCGACGGGCCGACGATTGCCACCGTGCGGCCGGCCGGCACCTCGAAGCTGAGGCCCTGCAAAATGGGCCTCGCCGGCTCGTAGGAAAAATGCACGTTCTCGAAGGCGATCGCGCCCGCGACCACTTTGAGCGGCTTCGCATCGGGCGCGTCCTTGATCTCCGACGGACGCGCGAGGATGTCGAACATGGTCTCGATGTCGATCGCCGCCTGCTTGATCTCGCGATAGAGCATGCCCATCAAGTTCAGCGGCATGTAGAGCTGGATCATCATCGCGTTGATCATCACGAAATCGCCGACCGTGTGCGTCCCGTTGCGCACGCCATAGGCGCACAGTCCCATCGCGACGGTGAGCCCGATGGTGAAGATGACCGCCTGCCCGGCATTGAGCAGAGCAAGCGACGTATAGGCCCTGACGCTCGCGTCTTCGTAGCGCGCGACCGAGGCGTCGTAGCGCCGGGCTTCGCGCTCCTCCGCGCTGAAATACTTCACCGTCTCGTAGTTCAGGAGCGAGTTGATCGCCTTGGCGTTCGCGTCGGTGTCGCTGTCGTTCATCTTGCGGCGGATCGCGATCCGCCAGTCGGTCACGACATAGGTGAACCAGACATACAGGGCCACCGTGGCGAGCACGGTCACGGCATAGCGCCAGTCGAATTGGTAGAGCAGCACGGCGGCGATGAGTCCGACCTCGACGACGGTCGGCGCGAGCTGCAGCAGGACCATCCGCACCATCGTCTCGATGCCGTTGCGGCCGCGCTCCAATACGCGGGTCAAGCCGCCGGTTTTGCGTTCGAGATGAAAGCGCAGCGACAGAAGGTGCATGTGCTCGAAAGTGAGCATCGCGAGGCGGCGCACCGCACGCATCGCCACCTTGGCGAAGATGCCGTCGCGCGCCTGCGTGAGCGCCGCCATCACGATGCGCGCGCCGCCATAGGCGACGGTCAATGCGATCGGAGCGGCAAGCACCCAAACGACCCAGCCCGCCTGACCAGACGCCGAGTCGGGGGCGCCGGCGAGCGCGTCGGTCGCCCATTTGAAAGTGAACGGCACGGCGATGGTCGCGAGCTTCGCCAGCACGAGCAGGACGAAGCAAACCACCACGCGCCCCTTAAGGTCGCTCCGGTCGGACGGCCAGACATAGGGCCACAGCTCGACCAGCGTGCGAAACAGCCCGCCGCGACCGGACGCAATCTTAGAATTGTCGACAGGCGGTTTCACATCAGTCGGCGCCAGATTGGAGGCCGCGCGGCAGACAAACCGCGGACCGGATCTCCTTCGATATAGGCCTTTCCCCGAGGATATTCACCTTTGCTTGCACGCGCTGCCACTCCCTCGCATCGGCGTACGCGCCCTCCACCGACAGCGCCCCACGGGCTTGACGGCGCAGCGCGGCGACGCCAGATGCAAGGCGATGAGCAAGCTTCGGAACATCTGCGTCTATTGCGGCTCCAGTCCCGGAACCGATCCCGGTTTCGTCGCCGCCGCCCGGCAATTCGGAAAAATCCTTGCCGAGAGCGGGATCGGGCTCGTCTATGGCGGCGGATCGACCGGCGTAATGGGCGCGCTCGCATTCTCCGTTTACGAACACGGCGGCGAGATCGTGGGCGTCATGCCGGAGTTCCTGCAAACGCGCGAGCGCGTGTTCGATCTCGCCAATGAGCTTGTCGTGACGCAGGACATGCACGAGCGCAAGCGCATCATGTTCGAACGCGCTGACGCCTTCGTCGCGCTTCCCGGCGGTATCGGCACGCTGGAAGAACTGGTCGAGCAGTTGACCTGGGCCCAGCTCGGCCATCATCAGAAGCCGATCCTGCTCGCCAACATCAATGGATATTGGCGCGCACTGATCGATCTGCTGGGCCGCATGGACGCCTTGGGCTTCATCCACAGCGGAGCCATGCTGAAATACCACGTGTGCGACGAGGTGACCGACATTCTGCCTGTTCTTCGGGCGGAAGTCGCACGGCTGAGCGAGCGGGACAAAGCCGGCGAACCCGCCCTCGTCGCGCGACTGTGAGATGGCTAAGCATTCGCCGGGCAGCTTCAGGCGATGCCTGCCCCGGACTTGACCAGCTTGTAGACGATCGAATCCATCAGCGCCTGGAACGAGGCCTCGATAATGTTCGCCGACACGCCAACCGTCGTCCAGCTCTCGCCCACCTCGTCGTGGCTCTCGATCAGCACGCGCGTCACCGCTCCCGTGCCGCCATTGAGGATGCGCACGCGATAGTCGGTGAGTTCTAGTCCGGTGATGAATTTCTGGTAGATGCCGAGATCCTTGCGCAGCGCGAGGTCGAGCGCATGCACCGGGCCGTCGCCCTCGGCGGCGGAAATCAGTTCCTCGTCCCCGACTTTAACCTTCACCACCGCGAGGCTCACGGTGATCGTCTTTCCCACCGCGTTGATCCTGTGCTCCACCGTCACATCGAATTTCTCGACGTCGAAATAGTCCGGCACCTCGCCGAGCGTGCGGCGCGCAAGCAGCTCAAACGAGGCGGGAGCGGATTCGTAGGCATAGCCGATCGCCTCGCGCTCCTTGACCACATCGAGCAGCCGGTTGAGGCGCGGCTCGTCCCTGTCGACGACGATGCCGACGCGATCGAGCTCGGCGAGCAGGTTCGCGCGCCCGCCTTGGTCGGAGACCAAAAGCTTGCGGCGGTTGCCGACGGTTTCCGGCAGCACATGCTCGTAGGTGTCGGCGCGGGCCGTGGCGTTCGGCCGGCCCAGCTCCTTGACGATGGCCGAGGCGTGGATGCCGGCCTTGGTCGCGAATGCGCTTTCGCCCACATAGGGGGCGTAGCGGTTGGGCGCGCGGTTGAGCATTTCGTCGAGCTTGCGCGAAATCTGGACGAGGCTCTTGAGCTTGTCCTCGCTCACGCCGATATCGAACCGCTCGGAAAATTCCGGCTTGAGCTTCAGCGTCGGGATGATGGAGACGAGATTGGCGTTGCCGCAGCGCTCGCCGAGCCCGTTGAGCGTGCCCTGGATTTGCCGGACGCCGGCGCGCACCGCGGCGAGCGAGTTCGCCACCGCCTGTTCGGTGTCGTTGTGGGCGTGGATGCCGAGGCGGTCGCCCGGCACATGGCGGGCGACCTCGCCGACAATGCGCTCGACTTCATGCGGCAGCGTGCCGCCATTGGTGTCGCACAGCACGACCCAGCGCGCGCCTTCCTCATAGGCGGTCTTCGCGCAGGCAAGCGCATAATCGGGGTTCGCCTTGTAGCCGTCGAAGAAGTGCTCGCAGTCGATCAGCACCTCGCGTCCCTTCGCCTTCGCCGCGCGAATGCTGTCGTGCAGCGCGGCGAGGTTCTCCTCCAGCGTCGTCTCCAGCGCGACGCGGACGTGATAGTCCCACGATTTCGCGACGAAGCAGACGGCGTCGGCATGCGCATCAAGCAGGGTCACGAGGCCGGGATCGTTGGAGGCGGACCGGCCCGGCCGCCGGGTCATGCCGAAGGCGGTGAAGCTAGCATCGATGCCGCGAGGCTCGCCGAACAGCTCGGTGTCGAGCGGATTGGCGCCGGGATAACCGCCCTCGACGTAATCGATGCCGAGTCCGGCGAGCAGGCCGGCAATCGTAAGCTTGTCGGAGAGCGTGAAATCGACTCCATTGGTCTGCGCCCCGTCGCGCAGCGTTGTGTCGAACAGATAGAGCCGTTCCTTCATGCCGCCCTCACCAGTAACCGACGAGCTTCAGGCCGAGCGCCACCGCAATCGCGATCACCGCGAGCTTGAGCGCGACGTAATAGAGCCAGTGGCGCGGAAACGGCGTGTCGAGGCGTTTCATCGCGCGCGCGCTCCTGCGAGCTGTTTCTGCATCGTCGTATTGGCGATCCATTCGCCGCCGCACAGGACTGAATTGCGCTGTTGCGCGACATAGGCGCGCCGTTCGAAAAACGCGCGCGCGGTGTCGCTCGCGGCGGCGGTCAGCCGCTCCGCGCCGCGCGCGCCGGCGAGCTTTTCCAGCGCATCGCACAGCATCGTTCCCACCCCGCGGCCGGCGACGGCGGGATGCACGTAGAGCATGTCGATCTCCTCGTTGCGCGCGAGCGAGGCGAAGCCGACCGGCGCGCCGTCGAGGGTGGCGACGATGGTCAGTTGCGCGGCGAGCCGCGCGCCGAATTCGCCCTCGTCGTCGGCCGCCGAGGCCCAGGCCTGCTGCTGCGCCTCGCTGTAATCGTCGGCCGTCAGCCCCTCGATGCTGGCGCGAAAAATCTCCGCAAGCAGCGGCGCATCGGCCGGCAGGAACGGCCGCAACGCTAACTGCGGATTGGCCTGCGCGCTCATGAGCCGCCCCTACCCTCTCGCTTCGCAGAGACTACAATTGATGGCTCACAGCCTCTCTTCGCGGATGAGTTGGCGCGTCCCCGGAGGGCTGAACCGATTGCTGTTGAAACACCATCGAGATTCGTTAGGACCTCATTGTTCCAGAATCTCAGAACAAGGAAATCATTTCGTTCGAACCACCTGTCGCGGCGTTTGTCTCGTGCGGATTTGGCGTGCCGGCCACCATCAACCTCGATCACCAAGCGCGCCTGGCAGCAGAGAAAGTCCGCGACATACGGCCCAACAGGTACCTGCCTTCGGAATTTGAGGTGTTCGAATTGTCGGCTGCGCAACATCCGCCAGAGCTTACGCTCCGCATCGGTCATGGTTCTCCGTAACGCACGGGCATCGTTCGGCGTCGCAACGATTGGACGACGCACGCTCTTTCCCTCTCCCCTCGCGGGAGAGGGTGACGCCGAGCGAAGGCGAGGCGTCGGGTGAGGGGGAGACGAGCTTGCGCCGTTGCGATGGTTCTTTCCCTCTCCCCTCGCGGGAGAGGGTGACGCCGAGCGAAGGCGAGGCGTCGGGTGAGGGGGAGACGAGCTTGCGCCGAGCGAGCGGTCTGCCCCCTCACCCGGCTCGCATCGCTCATCGCGATGCTCGCCACCCTCTCCCGCGAGGGGAGAGGGATTGTGCGCGCACCCCGAAGTCATCGCGCGACCTCCCAAGTCGTGCCGTCCTTGCTGTCCTTGAGCACGATGCCCATAGTGGCAAGTTCATCGCGGATGCGGTCGGCTTCCTTGAAGTTCTTGCCCTTGCGTGCAGCATTGCGTGCCGCAATGAAGCCGGCGATACGCTCTTCATCGATCGCCAGAGACTGCGGCCGCCAGGCTGACCATCCGGCTGCGGAATGTTGGAGCAGGCCGATCGCCTGAGCGCTTGCCTTGAGACAGGCTGCCGCCCCTTTGGCTCCTTGCGCGGCCTGAGTTCGCAACTCGTGAAGAGCGGCAAGCGCTTTCGGCGTGTTGAGGTCGTCAGCGAGCGCATCGAGCATGTCAGCGCAGAAAAACCCGGGCGCCGTGTCGGCGGTCAAAGCATACCAGTGGTCGAGCGTGCGCTTCGCCTCACGAAGGCCCGCTGCCGTCCAGTTGATCGGTTGCCGATAATGCGTCTGGAGCATCGCGAGCCGGATCGCCTCACCGGGCCAAGCGTCCAGCAACTCCCTGATGGTGATGAAATTGCCCAGGCTCTTCGCCATCTTCTCGCCTTCCACCATCAGGAATCCGTTGTGCATCCAATAATTGGCCATCACCGGCGTGTGGAAGGCGCAGCGCGATTGCGCGATCTCGTTCTCGTGGTGGGGAAACACGAGGTCGACGCCGCCGCCGTGAATGTCGAACTGGTGCGGATGGGCAAGCCCCGCCGGAGATAAGCGCGGCTCAGCCTTGGTCCACAGCCAATGATCCGACATCGCCGAGCATTCGATATGCCAGCCGGGCCGGCCGGGCGCGGCGATGCCGCAGGGCGACGGCCAGGCCGGCTCGCCCGGCTTCGACGGCTTCCATAGAACAAAATCCATCGCGTCGCGCTTGTAGGGCGCGACCTCGACGCGCGCGCCGGCGATCATCTCGTCGAGCGGACGTTTGGAGAGACGGCCGTAATCCGGCATCGAGGCGACGGCGAACAGCACGTGGTCCTCGGCGACATAGGCATGGCCCGACGCGACCAGGCGTTCGATCAGCGCCTTCATCTCGTCGATATGCTCGGTCGCGCGCGGCTCGACGGTCGGCGGCAGGCAGCCGAGCGCCGCCACGTCCGCCTTGAAATTGGCATAGGTCTCCTCGGTCAGCCGGCGGATTTCGGCGTTGAGGTCGCCGCCCGCCTCCCCGCGCTGGGTGAGGCGTTCGGCGGCGCGCGCATTGATCTTGTCGTCCACGTCGGTGATGTTGCGGACATAGGTGACGTGGTCCGGCCCATAGAGGTGGCGCAACAACCGGAACAGCACGTCGAACACGATGACCGGCCGCGCATTGCCGATATGGGCGAAGTCGTAGACGGTCGGCCCGCACACATACATGCGCACATTGGCCGGATCGAGCGGCGTGAAGACCCGCTTCTCCCGCGTCAGCGTATCGTAGAGCTTCAATTCCATCGCGCGAACACGCTTTCCTTGCATCCACCGCCGCGGACGCGACCCAACACGCCGCCTTCCGCCACCGCCTGGTCAGGCCGCGTGCCGAAAAATCCTTCGCCGGGCCTCCGCTAGCCCGGGCGTCTGTTTGTCGTGCGATGAGACAAGACGGCCGCAGCCAGCGTGAAACGCTAGCGAATAATCCCTCGGCAGATGCCGGTCTGGGCGAATGGGCCGTTCATGCCCGGCACAATGGGCAAGGCCGCCTTCCCCGTCAAGAGCCGCGGGCTGCCCTCTCGCCCAAGTTGCCCGCCGGGCGCGGCGGGAAAATCGCCGACAGCGCCGCCGCGGGTTAAGGCCGTCTTAACGCTTGTGTTGCATTCTTGTCGCCGCGTTTCCAATCGAGCACAGCCATGCGGTCCTTGCTTGCCGTCGCGGTCGCCGGCGCCATCCTCGCGTCCCTGTCGGCGGCGCGGGCCGAGAAGCAAGTCTTCGTCATCGTCAACACTTCCGACGGCTACGGCATCGACCATTGCCTCGCGACCGGAGCGCGATGCGGGGCGGCGGCCGCAAACGCCTTCTGCCGAACCCACGACTTCGCGCAAGCCCTCTCGTTCCGCAAGATCGACCGCGCCGACATCACCGGAGCGGTTCCGAATTACGGCGTGGCTTGCCGCCGTTCTGCCTGCGCCGACTTCGTCGCCATCGAGTGCGCGCGCTGAGCAGCGGCTCGCCTTGCGAGTTGCGCAGCCTTTGCGTTTCCGTCATTTTCGCTCGCCCTGCAGGCTCTTCCGATCCCGACATCCGTCGCACGACGTCGCCTGCGAGCCAGGAGCCCGCGTGAAACTCTATTCCTTCTTCCGCTCGTCGGCCGCCTATCGGGTGCGGATCGCGCTCAATCTCAAAGAGATCGACTATACGATCGTACCGATCCATCTGAGCAAGGACGGCGGCCGGCAGAAAAGCTCGGAGTACCGGGCGATCAACCCGCAGATGCGCGTCCCGGCCCTGGCGCTGCCGACCGGCGAGGCGCTGACGCAATCGCTCGCCATCATCGAATATCTCGAGGAGACTCACCCCTCGCCGCCGCTCTTGCCGCGCGACCCGATTGCGCGCGCACAGGTCCGCGCGGTCGCCGACGTGATTGCCTGCGATATCCACCCGCTCAACAACACGTCGCCCATCAATTACCTGAAGGGCGTGCTCGGCCATGACCAGGCGAAAGCGGACGCCTGGTACGCGCACTGGATCATGCTCGGCTTTGAGGCGATCGAGGCGATGATCCGGCCAGGACCCTATGCGTTCGGCGCGCAAATCAGCTTGGCCGACGTGGTGCTGGCGCCGCAGGTGTTCAACGCGCGGCGCTTCAACGTTCCGCTCGATCGCTTTCCGAAAATCGCGGGCGTCGATGCGCAATGCATGAAGCTCGCGGCATTCGACCGCGCGCGCCCGGAAAACCAGCCCGACGCCGAGTAACCGGGCCCCGACGTGGCTCCTCCAACCGCGGTTGCCCGCATCCTCCAGGTCGTTCTGTGGATGGCCGGAACGCTGCTGTCGTTTTCGGCGGTGGCGGTCGCCATTCGCTCTTTGGCGGGCGCGTTCACCGTGTTCGAGATCCTCGCCGCCCGCTCCTTCGTCGGGCTCGTCATTCTGACCGCGCTCGGCATCGCCCATGCGCCGCTGCGGCACAGCCTGTCCCTCCGCCGCATCCGCCTGCATATCGCACGCAACACGATCCATTTCGTCGGTCAGTATCTCTGGGCGCTCGGGGTCACGCTGTTGCCCCTCGCGACGGTGTTTGCGCTCGAGTTCACGATGCCGGCCTTCACCGTGCTGCTTGCCGCGCTGACGCTCGGCGAGCGGTTGACGCCGAGCCGGATCGGCGTGGTGGCATTCGGGCTGGTTGGGACGCTGGTGATCGTGCGGCCGGGCCTTGCAACCTTCCAGCCCATGGCGTTGCTGATCATCTTGGCCGCGTTCTCCTTCGCCCTCTCGCTGGTCCTGCTCAAGCGGCTCACCACGACGGAAAGCGGCTATGCGATCGTGTTCTTCATGAACTTGATCCAGCTTCCGCTCGGCCTGGCCGGCAGCGATCCGCTGTTCTTTCTGCGCCTCGATGCCGTGGGATTCCTCGCCATGGTGGCATTGGGCTTTTTCGGCCTTTCCGCCCACTACTGCACCGCCAAGGCGTTCGCGGTGGGCGACGCTAGCCTCGCGGTGCCGATCGATTTCCTGCGCCTGCCGCTGATCGCCGTGGTCGGCTGGCTGCTCTACGGGGAAAGACTCGACCCTTACGTGTTCGCAGGCTCCGCCCTGATCATCGCCGGGATCCTGTGGAACCTGCACGCCGAGACGCACGCCGCCCGCGCCTCCGAGTAAGACCGAAAAACGTCGCTCGCTGAGGCGTATAACCCCCGTTCGGTCCACACTTTAGACACCATTTCAGGGCTTGTTCGGCCAAGCGAACAAGGCTGGTCAGGGACCAGCCGGCCGAGGGGGTTCACCATGAGAGCGGGTCATCGCCGGCTAGGCATTGCTATCCTTGCGGCGGCGGCGATGGGGGGCGGGGCAGTGGCGCAGGCGCCGCTCAGCCCGGTATGCGGCCGGCTCGAAGGCCAGCTCGCGCTGATCAACCGCGGGGGCGATCCCGGCCAGCAGGAACAGGTGCGCCGCTACGAAGAGGCGCTCGGCCGCCAGCAGGCCGATCTCGACCGTCTGATCGCGCAGTGGCGCCGGCTGGGGTGCGAGAGCATCGGCATCTTTTCCCTGTTTAGCAATCAGCCGGCGGAATGCCGGCCGCTCGGCGGCCAAATCCAGGATATGCGCGCCGGCATCAGCCGCCGGCAGATCGAGCTGCAGCGCCTGCAAAGCGGTGATCTGGAAGGTCAACGCCAAGCCGTGATCGCCGCGCTCGCGCAGAACAATTGCGGCCCGCAATACCAGGCCGCCGCCAATCAGCAGCGCGGCTTTTTCGCCAGCCTGTTCGGCGGAAGTTCCGGCCTACCGATGCCGGACGGGTTCCAGTCCTCCAACTACCGGACGCTGTGCGTGCGCACCTGCGACGGCTATTATTTCCCGATCTCGTTCCAGGCGAGCCCGGCTCGTTTTCCGGAGGACGAGCAGACCTGCCAGCGACTCTGCCCGGCGACGGAGGTCACCCTCTACACGCATCGCAATCCGGGCGAGGAAGTCGGCCAGGCCGTGTCGCTCGCCGGCCGATCGTACCGCGATTTGCCCACCGCGTTCCGCTATCGGCAATCGCTCGATCAGGCCTGCTCGTGCCGCAAGCCGGGCCAGAGCTGGGCCGAAGCGCTCGGCGTCGGCCGCGACACCACGGTCGAGCGCGGCGACATCGTGGTCACCGAGGAAAGCTCGCGGGCGATGGCGCAGCCGCGAACCGACGCGCAAGGCCGCCCGATCCGCTTCGATGCGCGCATACCACAGGGGGCGCCCTCCCCCGCGGCGCAGCCCGCCCCGCAAGCTGCCTCGTCGCCGGCGCCGGCCGATACGGACATGCCGAGCGGCCCCGTGCGGACCGTGGGCCCCCCCTTCGTGCCGCCGACACGGTAACCGATCCTCCCCACGCGTCAGCGCGTGGCCTCACAAGTCGAGCGCTTCGCTGCCGACGACGGCGCCGGATGGCGCGCCTGCGGCGGGCTCAGGGAGCGGAAGTCCGGCGTCGCGAAACCGGTTGGTGATGGGATAACGGCGGTCGCGTCCGAAATTCTTCAGCGTCACCTTGACGCCCGGAGCGGCCTGCCGGCGTTTGTATTCGGCCAGATTGAGCATGCGTTCGACGCGGACGACCATGTCGCGGTCGAACCCCTGCGCCACGATGTCCGCGACTGGCTCCTCGCGCTCGACGAGGCGCTCCAGGACGCCGTCAAGCAGATCATAGGGCGGCAGCGAGTTCCTGATCGGTCTGGTTCTCGCGCAGCTCAGCCGTAGGCGCGCGCGTGAGAATGTTTTCGGGGATGACGCGGCCAGCCGGCCCGAGCGCCCATTCGGGCCGCCATTCGTTGCGCATGTGCGAGAGGCGGTACACCTCGGTCTTGTACAGGTCCTTGATCGGATTGAAACCGCCGTTCATGTCGCCGTATAGAGTTGCGTAGCCCACCGACATTTCCGACTTGTTGCCGGTGGTCACCACCATCAGGCCGAACTTGTTGGAGATGGCCATCAGGATGGTGCCCCGCGCACGCGCCTGCAGGTTTTCCTCCGTCACGTCGCGCGGGAGCCCCGCGACCAGCGGCGCGATCGCCGCCTCCAGCCCTTCGACCGCGGGAGCGATCGGCGCGATATCGTACTGCACATCCAAGGCGGTCGCGACCGCTGCGGCATCGGACAGGGACTGCGACGACGTGTATCGGTAGGGCAGCATCACGCAGCGCACACGCTTCGGTCCGAGCGCATCGACCGCGATCGCTGCGCAAAGCGCCGAGTTGATGCCGCCGGACAGCCCGAGCACGACGCCGGGGAACCCGTTCTTGTCGACATAGTCACGCAAGCCCAGCACGCACGCCGAATAGTCCGCCCGCTCGCCGACCTCGATGTCGGCGACCGGTCCGTCGATGCAGCGCCAGCCGTCATTGCGGCGCTCCCAACGCAGCGTGGTCACGCACTCGCGGAAGGCGGGGAGCTGGAAGGCGAGCGAGTAGTCGGCATGCAAGCCGAACGAGGCGCCGTCGAACACCAGCTCGTCCTGCCCGCCGACCTGGTTCACATAGACGATCGGCAGGCGGCTCTCGGCCGCCCGCGCGACCGCGACGTTCAACCTTACCTCGTCCTTGGCGCGGCTATAGGGCGAGCCATTCGGCACGATCAGAAGCTCAGCCCCGGTCTCGGCTAGGCACCCGACCACGTCTTCGTAGTCGCCCCACTCGGTCCAAATGTCCTCGCAGATAGGAACGCCAAGCCGCACGCCGCGGAAGCTCAGGGGCCCGGGCAGCAGGCCCGAGGCGAACACCCGGCGCTCGTCGAATACGCCATAATTCGGCAGATTGACCTTCAGCCGCACCGCCGCGACCTGCCCGCCGTCAAGCAGGCAATAGGCGTTGTAAAGCTTGCCCTCCTCGACCCAGGGCGTGCCGATCAGCACGGCCGGCCCGCCGTCAGCCGTTTCCCTTGCGAGCGTCTCCACCGTGTTGCGGCAGGCCGCCTGGAAGGCCGGCTTGAGTACCAGGTCCTCGGGCGGATAGCCCGCGATGAACAGCTCCGGAAGCGCGAGGAGGTCAGCGCCTTGCGCCGCCGCCTCGCGGCGCGCGCGGCGCAGTTTTTCGGCATTCCCGGCGATGTCGCCGACGATGGGATCGAGCTGCGCGGCGGCGATGGCGAGGCGGTCGGCGGGGCGGAGGTTCATGCGCAAGGTCTAGCGCGCCGGGCGCGCCTTTCGCAATCCGTCGGTGAAGGATGCCGACGTGCCGCCGGAACCTGCCTGCGGCGCGCCGACGCGCCGGGGAAGCGCATGACCGTCTTCGATGCGGTCAACAGCGCGCGGACCTTCGACTATCGCGCGGGCGATGTCGACCACGTGCCGCGCACCTCGGCCACTACATCGAAAACGCCGGATCAACCACGATGCGAGTCATATCGGCCGGTGGTCCGCTGAGGACGCCGATCCGACCAGCGGTCGCCGCATTTCTTGAGCGCCTGACCCCGGCGGCTGGATCAGCCCACAGCCCGTCGGCGAAGCCAGAGGCATCGCCAACGGCGGCGCTCCGTCCGCGGAGCGCTCGATGTCAGGGACAAAGCGGCGCCGAGCCTAGTTGATACGGGGCCCCCGATGGACCCTTCGGCGGCGCGGACGCGGTGGAATTGACTGTGAAATAATCTGATGGCTCAGGTGGCTTGGGACTGAGCGCCCAGTAGGAACGGGTGCCAATTCCTCCTGCAGGAAGCGCCACCTTGCCACAACGCTGGCCCGCATCGCGTCTCGCGCCCCGGCCGCCAATCCGGCGACCGTTCGCGCATCCTCCAGATACGTCGGCAGCTCGATTCCCAGCCGGTTCTCCAACGCTAGGACGATGTAGGTGACGGTCAACTGATCCACGCCGAGAACGGCAAGATCAGAGTCGAGCGTTAGATCCTCCACTTCATCGCCGATGACACTTCGTACTACGTCGAGTACGAGCCGCTCCATGTGTTGTTCGACCATATTCAGCCCCCAGCCGCACATCGGGTCGGCATCGACCGAGCCGATGTCAATGAATCGTAAACCACGTTCGCGGCGCAAAGCGGGCGCGATGGTGACGCAAGCGTGAACGCGAGCAGGAAGTGCGCTTGCATTGAAAAGGACAGGTCGGTAGGTCAGGCCGAGGAAGCCGCAGGTTTTGAAGCCGAGGCCATATGAGCGTCGCCACCGTTATTTCCGGGGTCCTTTGCGTCGGGTCCGCCTTGCCGGACCCGCCGTTCGAGTTCATGGACGGCGACACGGCGCGCGGCTTTGATGTCGAGCTGATGAAGGCGATCGCGGCGGAGCTCGGCCTGCAATGGCGGCTCGTTCCCTACGCCGGCGGCGATTTCAATGGCATCTTCGCCGGGCTTGCGAACGGCGCCTTCGACTGCATCGCCTCCGGCGCGACGATCACGCCGGAACGCGAACGTATGGCGGCCTTCTGCGCACCCTATATCCGATCCGGCCAAAGCCTGGTCTGCAACACCAAGGCAACCCCGCATGTCCGCTCGATTGACGATTTGGGCGGCATGATTATCGGGGTGCAACACGGCAATACCTCCGAGCCGGTCGCCCATCGCCTGAAGGACGAAGGCCGGGTTGCCGAGGTGCGGACCTATGCCTATCACGACATCGGCGCGATGCTCGACGACCTGGCCGCCGGCAAGATCGGCGCCGTGATGAAGCTCGCCCCGGTGATGCGCTGGCTGACCAGGGACCGCCCTGCCCTTCGCGTGGTGCAGGAGGGAATCACGGATGAAAGGCTCGGCGTCGCCGTCGGCCTCGGAAACGAGGCCCTGCGCCAAGCGATCGACGGCGCACAGGCGAGACTTCAGGAAGAGGGCGTGCTTCCCCGATTGGTGAAACAATGGCTTCAGGCGTGATCCGCTGCATCCACCTGTTTACGGGAGGCGACGGACGGTCCCATGTCGCGCCCATCGACGTGCCGCTCGGGGCGGTCCAGCCCGCCAAGGCCGCCCATTTCGAGGAGACGCCGGCCGGTTCGGCGCTCGACTGGCACACGGCGCCCTGCAACCAGTTTGTCGTCACGCTCTCGGGCACCCTCGAGTTCACGACGCGCGACGGAGAAAAGTTCATCCTGCGGCCGGGCGATATCCTGCTCGCCTCCGACACGACCGGAACAGGGCATCGCTGGCGGCTGATCGACGATCAGCCTTGGCGCCGCCACTACGTCGAGATGGCGGCGCCGGCCGGCCAATCGGGCTGACCACCGCGGCGCGGGCGGCCGGATCGCCCCCCGCCTATTGCAGCCGGCCGATTCCGTTCTTGATGCTTTGCTCCAGCAACTCCTTGAAGGGCGCCGCGTCATAGACGGGCGGATTGTTGGAGAGGAAGCCGATTTTGAACCGCGGCGGATACTTGAACAGCTCCGCCAGATACCAGCCCGCGGTGTTGGCGACGGGAACCATCATCGGGATGTGGCGAATGCCGATGCTCACGTCCTCCTGCGGATTCGTGTAGAGATTGATCATCACGCCCCCGCCCGTGTCGGTGACAACCGGCCCGCTGAAACCGCCGATATCTCCCTTGCGGAAGAAGCCGCCTTCAATCTCCGCGCTAAAGACATATTTGAACTCGTCCACGCGGATCATCGAGAAGTACTGATTTAGGGTGTAGGGGCGGCTGCGGCGGGCCGATTGCCCGTTGTCGGCCACTAG
>CAVRVX010000035.1:0-90723 GCA_963724735.1 uncultured Alphaproteobacteria bacterium | reverse complement strand
CGGTGAACGGCAAGCACGGGGCGGCCGTGGCATGACCGAGCACGCTGGGACTACAGCCGTAATGATTGTTGCGGCAAGACAATAGGGGTCATGGTCCGCTTGCCTGTTTGGGGTAAAGGCGGCTGGCGCGACCGAGACCGCCCTGCTGACAGCGCGGGCATATTCGCGTCTCGTCGAATGGAGTGTGATTAGCCGACCGATCAGTGGCGCGGTCGACCGTCTCGGCGGATCGTGTGGCTGGAGACGGTGTTGGTGGACGGTCGAGCAAGAGCATGAGACGGGCTCGTTGAGCGTGCTCGCGCCGAGCTGGGTGCCAGAGGCCGTAGTAACGAACCTTGTGCAGGCCTTTGGGTAACACGTGCTGCAGGAAACGGCGCATGAACTCGTGGCCGGTCAAGCGGGTGGTCCGCCACTGCATCGACGTACGATCTTGTGGCGATGGTGACGCCTTTGTCGTCGATACCGACAATGCGGGTGTTGGTGATGGCGACGCGGAACACGTAGCGGGCGAGATAGCGGAGCACGGCGTCATCGCCTTCGCCCCAGGCAGTACAGTGCACGACCCAGGGTTTCCTCCACGCAACTTTCGGCAAGACCAGATCCGCGACGGCGCTTTGCGAGCGCGGCCTTGAGCTTGCCGCGCACAAGCTTGGCCAGGGCCTGGACCGGAACCAGAAAGCCGTTGCGCGCGGGATGCCAATGGCTGCCATTGTCGGAGACACCGCCGCCGGTCACCAGACAATGGACATGGGGGTGGAATTGAGCTGCTGTGTCCAGGTATGTAGGACGGCGAGCACGCCGACGGTGGCGCCGACGTATCGCGAATCACGGGCTATCTCGACTATGGACTTAGCGGCGGCCTTCATCAAAAGGGCGTAGCCGTCGCGCTGGTTAGCTCGCAGCATATCCCTGAGTTCCTCGGGCACCGTGATGGTGACGTGGAAATAGCGGCACGGCAGCATCTCGATGTTACGCGCCTCAAGCCAGTTGGTCTGTTGCGGATTGCGTAGCCGATGCAGAAACTCGGTTGGACTGAACGCGGTGGGATAGGTCCGGCGGGATTCTATGGAATTTTCAGTTGAAGGCTCGATCGTTGGCGCTCGGATTGGCGGCCCGAACGAATGGTGTTGGCCGATGGATGGTCGCCATCCCGGTTAAGAGGTGGGGTAATCGTAAGCGGATGCTGGAGATTCCGGGACGACAAGGCGGAGGCCGGTGAACGGCAAGCACGGGGCGGGCGTGGCATGACCGGAGCACGCCGGGACGACAGCCGTGATGATTGTTGCGGCAAGACAATAGGGGTCATGGTCCGCTTGCCTGTTTGGGGTAAAGGCGGCTGGCGCGAACGAGACGGCCCTGCTGACAGCGCGGGCAGATCCGCGTCTCGTCGAATGGAGTGTGATTAGCCGACCGATCAGTGGCGCGGTCGACCGTCTCGGCGGATCGTGTGGCTGGAGACGGTGTTGGTGGACGGTCGAGCAAGAGCATGAGACGGGCTCGTTGAGCGTGCTCGCGCCGAGCTGGGTGCCAGAGGCCGTAGTAACGAACCTTGTGCAGGCCTTTGGGTAACACGTGCTGCAGGAAACGGCGCATGAACTCGTGGCCGGTCAAGCGGGTGGTCCGCCACTGCATCGACTTACGATCTTTGTGGCGGATGGTGATGCCTTTGTCGTCGAGACCGACAATGCGGTTGTTGGTGATGGCGACGCGGAACACGTAGCGGGCGAGATAGCGGAGCACGGCGTCATCGCCTTCGCCCCAGGCAGTACAGTGCACGACCCAGGGTTTCCTCCACGCAGCTTTCGGCAAGACCAGATCCGGACGGCGCTTTGCGAGCGCGGCCTTGAGCTTGCCGCGCACAAGCTTGGCCAGGGCCTGGACCGGAACCAGAAAGCCGTTGCGCGCGGGATGCCAATGGCTGCCATCGTCGGAGACACCGCCGCCGGTCACCAGACAATGGACATGGGGGTGGTAATTGAGCTGCTGTGTCCAGGTATGTAGGACGGCGAGCACGCCGACGGTGGCGCCGACGTATCGTGAATCACGGGCGATCTCGATGATGGACTCAGCGGCGGCCTTCATCAAAAGGGCGTAGCCGTCGCGCTGGTTAGCTCGCAGCATATCCCTGAGTTCCTCGGGCACCGTGATGGTGACGTGGAAATAGCGGCACGGCAGCATCTCGATCTTACGCGCCTCAAGCCAGCGCTTGGTCTGATCAGTATGGCATTTAGGACAGCTGCGGTTCTTGCAAGAATGGTAGGAATAGACCTCGGCGCTGCACGCGTCGCAGCGCCAGAGGTGGCCGCCGAGCGCTTCGGTGCGGCAGCCCAGAATGTCGGTGATGGCGCGCCGATGCGAAGGCAGCATCGACGCGCCCCCTTTGCCAGCATCATGAGCCGACAGGTAGTCGTCCGCGAAGCGGCGGAAGACCTCCGCAACCTCGATCACGGCCGATGTCCGCCGTCACAGGCCGGTCATCAGCTTATCGAGGATGCTTTTGAGCGATGCCCGGGTCGGCTCGGTCAGGTGCATATAGATGGCGGTCGTCGCGATGTTGACGTGGCCGAGCGGTCATGAGTTATAATGCACCTCGACTTAACTCATTGAAAGTCAAAGACCTGCTGCGTGGCATCCGGTGTTAGCGGAGACTTCCGACGCTTGCCGCTGGCGAAGCCTGCTAGGTCCTCAGCCTTGATCACCCAAGGCGCGCCCGCGCAAGCTTGTCGGCCTTTGATCTCGCCGCGGCGGAGCATACGCAGCGCCGTCATGTTGCAGACGCCGATGAGTTTGGCTGCCGCTTCGAGCGTGATCTCGCCGCGCTCCTCCCACTCGCCATCACGGAAGACGGCAATGTCGTGGTGATTGCGGAAGCCGCGCACGCGCTCTTGCGTCCAGGCATTGCCGTGCCCGGTCTCGACGCCGGTGCGATTGAGCAGGCGCGCGATCTGCCGATCGGGCATCAGCCGCGCCAGCTCCCGCACGAGCGCGATCGTGTCGTCGGGGATGCGTGGATTGTGCCGGCCGGCCGCATTCAGTCGCTGTTTCACTTGCAGCTCGGTATGGTCACCGCCTTGCCAGTGCAGGACCGCGTGGATGATTGCGCCGTCCCTGCGCACGACGATCTCCGTGAGTGCCGCGCGAAGGATACGCTTGCGCGTTGCGGCGGTTGCAGCGGGATGCGACCAGGCGCGCTCCAGATCAGCACCGAGCGCCATCAACTGCTGGCGCTCCGGCCCGCCGAGCGGCGGCGGACGACGCGCAATCAGGGCGGCGATCTCTCCTTCGACCTTTGCGACAGCCTGCAATGCCTCGTTCCAGCGGCGCTCCAACTCGCCGGCGACCAGCCGATTTGCCGGGTCGACGGCGTCGTACTGTCGGCGCGCGTGCGCGGCTTCGTAGCGCGCCTGCTGCAGCGACAGTTCCAGCTGGCGCTCGGCCGCGGTCGTCGTGCTCGATTGCGTCTCGATTGCTTTGAGCGCTGCCTCGATGCCGAGCGGCTTCAGGACGCGCAGGACCTCGTTGCTGATCGCCGCATCGATGCTCAAGCCGCTGATCGAAATGCAGCGCGCGGCGCCATGGTTCGTGCGCGCACCGTGGCAATTGTAGCGGCCGATCTTGCCGCTGTAGTGCACATGGAGCTTGCGGCCGCAGTGGCCGCACCGCAGCAGTCCAGACAGCAGCAGCTCGCCTTCACGGGCTGCTCCGCGAGCGAGCGCGCTGCTCATGCTGGTCGCATTGTTGGCGATTACCTCGAGGTTGCGCTCGAACTCGTCCCAGGTGATGTAGGCCGCGTGGTGATCCTTGATCAGGACATCCCATTCGGCCATGGGCTTTTGCACACCACGCCGGATATGCTTGCGTCCACCTTCGACACTCACGCGGCTCTTGGTGCGCCCGAACGCGTAGGCGCCTGCATAGATCGGATTGGTCAGGATGTTGTGCACGATGTTGTAGGCCGGCAGTCGCCACACGACGCCGTGCGCCTCACCTTGGCGCGACTTGATGGGCAGCTCGATGCCCTCCTCTCTCAGCCAGATGTGCACCTGTCGTGCACTTTGCAGCTCGGCGAACTTGGTGAAGACTAGCTGCAGGGCGTCCTGCACGCGCTTGTCCGAATTCTTCTCTATGCGATCGCGACCGATCTTCACATAGCCGGCGGCGACACCAAGGACCAGCGCGCCACGGCGCGCCTTCTGCTTCAGCGCTTCCTGCGAGCGCTGGCGGAACATCGAAAGTTCAAGCTCGCTCATCGTGCCCTTCATGCCGAGCAGCAGCCGATCATTGGGATGACGAGGATCGTAGATTCCGTCCTCGTCGACGATGAGCGTGCCGACCAATCCACAGAACTCGATCAGCGTATGCCAGTCGCGGCCATTACGGGCAAGACGCGACGCCTCGATCGCGAGCACAGCGCCGACACGGCCGTCGCAGATCGTTGCGAGCAGCCGCTCGAAGCCGGGACGTGCGATGCCACCACCCGAGCGGCCGAGGTCGTCGTCGATGACATCGACGTTGCTCCAGCCAAGCTGCTTGGCGCGATCGACGAGGCCGTATTGGCGCCGCCGGCTCTCATGATTGTGCGCGAGCTGGTCTGCTGTCGATTGCCGGATGTAGACGCAGACGCTGCGGGCGAGATGCTCAGCCGTGATCTTGGTCATCGCCGCTGTCCCCACTTGACGCCTTTGCCAGCGCCGCCGCGATCTCGCGCAGCAGCACCTCGATGACCGTCGCCAGCTCGCTCTTTTGAGCTGCACGCAGTTCGACGCACGGTCGCTCGGCCTCGAACAGGCTTGCCTGGAGATTCTCGGATCGGTGCGTCATTCTCTGGTCGCTCCGTTTTTGATTCGGACGCGAGAAAACCTAGAAGCGCATCGACCTCGTTGCGTAGGGAGCGAAGAACATCGAGGGGGAAAAGCGGCGCATCGCCGATCTCGAATCGGGATGCACCCTCGTCAGTCATCCACACTGGAAGGCACGCGAAGGTGCCGTCAAGTTGGTGCACGACAACAAACGCGGCGCCGCCTCGCTCGAGCCGCCGCCTGACGCGTACGCTCTCGCCGAAGCGAGGATGAAATCGGTAGGTGATGCGTGCTTCAGCCTGTTGTTCGCGGGCAGTATGTCGCCATTCCGAGCAGGATTTGCACGACCCTCGTATCGACGCCGCTTTCCAGAAGTCGAGTTGCATAGCTATGCCGCAGAGCATGCGGGCTGACCGGCCGTGTGATGCCCGCCGCGCGAACACTGAGACGGAAGGTGCGCCACAGCGCATTCTTGCTGACCGGCCCGGTGCGGAGGCGATCAGGGCAGAGCCAGCGCTGGTTGCGGTGGGTCAGCCAAAGGCGACGCAGATCATCGAGCATTGGCTGCGGCAGCGGCACGCGGCGCTCCTTGTCACCCTTGCCGATGATCCGAAGCAGCAGACTGGCGCGGTCAACGCTTGCGATTTCCACGGTTGCGGCCTCGCCGATGCGCAGGCCACAGGCATACATGAGCGCGAAGCAGGTCCTATGGATGGGGTTCCTTACGCAGCCAAGGAGTGCGCGGATCTCAGCGTCCGACAGTACGGCGGGCAGACGCTGCTTCCTGGGCGCGCGGACTCTTTTTTTGAAAATAGCGGCCAGTCGCGATCAAGCGTCCTGAGATCACTGCTGTCCGGCAATTAATTGAAAAGATTCATTTGGTTAGAGATGTCTAAGTCGAAAGTTTTGGCTGGGATGTCGTCAAGCAATTGATCGAGTGGTGTTTTTTCAAAGAGTGTCAGACTGAGAATCTGCAAAATTGTGTAGAGCGACGCCGGCACGTCCAGGCGCTTTTTGATGATGGCGACGAGCACGTAGACGGCGATCGCGATCCAGATTTGGGTTTTGACGGCATTTTCCGAGGTGCCGAAAAAAGCCTTGATGCGCAGGTGCTGCTTGATCCATTTGAAAAACAGTTCCACCTGCCAGCGGCACTTGTAGAGTTGTGCAATGGTCAGCGCCGGCAGATCGAAATTGTTGGTGAGAAAGGCGAGACGTTTGTCATTGTCATGGTCGTAAAAAACCACTCGGCGCAGATGCTGCGGATAGGCGTGGGCGGTTTTTGCGCCGGTGAGCCTGATGGTCTGGTCGCAGCGCAGACCCGTCATCCGATCGACAGCGCGGGAATAGACGCGCTGAAACGCCATGTTGTGCTTGGCGCGGATCACGAAGAACGCGCAAGCCCGGGTCAGACGATGCAGGCGCGCAAAATCGAGAAAGCCGCGGTCCATGATCGTGAAACTGCCAGGCTCGGGAGCCAGGATGTCCAGCACGTTCACCTCATGCATTTTGCCGTCGGAAACGTGAATGAACGAGGGGATGTTGCCGCGCAGATCAATCTGGGTGTGCATCTTCACCGCAGCCTTGGTGGTGCGGAAATGCGCCCACGGAAAGACGCTCAGCGAAAGATCGATGGTCGTCGTGTCGAGCGCATAGACCGTGTTGGCGAGATCAACCCCGAAATCCTCATCAGCGTAAAGCTTGCGGGCCGTTGCAATCAGCGCATTTGCAAAATCATGATAGATGCGCCAATCGCGCTTTTCGTTGGCATCCGCCAACGTGCTGCGCGCCACATAGCCGCGGATGCCAAGGTGATAGAGCTTGCTGGCATGAGCGCGAAGACAGACTTCGATATCGCGCAGGCTGTCGCGAAAGGTCAACTGCGCAAAGGCCATGCACAAGAACTGATCGAGATGGGAGAATGTCTTGGTGGGATAGTTCGATGGATATCGTTGGACACACCGCCGAAACGTGTGCAGCGGAAGAAAGTCCATCACCTGGGCGAATGCCAGCTTGCCGGTGAACATGGTGCGAATCCGGGGTTGAAAACCCCATTCTCGCAAATCCAGGTTCAAGTCGGTGACACCCCCACAAACCCGGTTCCCTCTTCTCTGTCAGTGCCTTACGCTAGGCGTCCTTCAAAATTGCCGGACGGCAGTGTCCTGAGATAGAGAAACCGAATGCCGCCATGATTGGTCTTGAAGGTGCCGCGCGCCACACCGCGCTGATCGCGAAGATGCAGCACATAGGCGCGCACTTCCTCCTCGCTGAGCAGATCGGGTGAGCGCTTATAATGCGCGGCGAGCCGGCGTACCGCCTGAAGATAAACCTCCTGAGTCCTGGGCGCAAAACCGGCCAGCGTCATGTCTTCGATCATCCTTGCGCGTAACGGTGTCATCGATGTCATCCTTTGTTCGAGCCATCAAGCCGGGACCTCTTCCCGGCCTTCGAACAAATACCCTCGATCATTCCGCACGGCGATGGTCACTTCTCTACGGCGAAGCCGTTCAGTCCAACCGCTGCAGAAGTGTCGTAAGGAGATTAGGCGATGTCAAAACCGGGGGCTGACCCGTCCTCCGGGATAAGCTTGGGGGATGTCCTGAGACTGCCCAAGCGGCATCCGGCATGTAGGCGGCGCGAAGCTCAACCTGGCTCTTGTACGGAACGTGAGAACCTACACGGCGATGCTAAGGGAAAAGGCACAAGCGGCGCCAACCGCGAGGCCAAAAGTACCGATGCGCCGGTTAGGGGCGGACTGCTCCGTATTAGCGGAGAAGCGGGGTAACGCCCGTGGAGCGAAGGGAGCAGGCCATCGCCGTCGAGCTTGGGTCAACCGGGTCAACCGGGAGGAACCCGAATTTTCGGCGGAAGGCGGCAGCCTTCGTGCGATGGCACGAGCCGGATGACGCGAGAGTGTCAAGTCCGGAATCTGTGAGGGGCTCGGGGTTAAATCCCCCGGGCCTACTCGGCACGGGCTGCCGTGACGGCGTTGCGCTCATGTTGATAGCGGGCGCGGCCGCCCCCTCGATGGCGCAGGAGGGCTTCAGCGAGGATTTGGGGGTCGTCCGAGCATGCGCCGGCGACGTCTGGCGTCTCTGCTCGGACGTCCTGCCCGATGTCGGACGCATCAAGAGCTGTGTACAGGACAAGATGGGCCAGCTTTCCAAAGGTTGCCTCGACAAGCTCCTCGACGCAATGGCCGGCTCGTCATTCAAGGTCTGCAAGGATCAGACTTATGCGCTTTGCGCCGCGGCGCGCTGCAATGTGTTCGACGGCGTCGCTTACTGCCAGTGCGACGTGAAGCACGGCGACAGCATCAGCCTGCCGTTTCGGATGGGCAAGGGCGAGGACGTCTGCTCGATCAACGCTGCGGGTTCGTCCAACAAATACATGGTGAGCACCTACAGCCTGCCTGAGTCGATAGCCTCTCCCCAGGGAGGCGGCGCGGTCTACACCTGCCAGGGCGAGGACGGCGGCGCTTACGCTCAGTGCGACGGCGGACTCTGCTTCAGAAGCACCGAGGAGACGACGTTTCCGGGCTTCGACAAACCGGTGCCGAAAGGACAGATCATTTGTTCCTGCCCAATCACCAAGTCCACTGCCGCCCAAAGCTACCAGATCCTCGGGCCTTACCCATGCGACAATTCCTTCTTCAAATATTGCAAAGGCGCTACCGCGAATGGCAAAACGGGTTCGACGATCTATGTCGGTGCCCCTGCAGGCACGGCTGCTGCTCTGGCCGTCCAGCTCAACGGAAAGGTCCCGCCCCTCAACGAGTGCTCGCCGCCGGGCGGAAATTGACGTGAAGCGGTACGGAACGATATCGATAGCGGTCGCCGCCGCTATCGAAGCGGGGACGGGGCTCGTCTTGATCAGCTTCCCGTCCCTATTCGTTCGGCTGCTCCTCGGCGTCGAGCTTTCCGAACCGGGGCAAATTGTCGGACGGCTTGCCGGATTCTCCCTCCTCGCTTTGGTGTTGGCGTGCTGGCCCGGCGCAGAGCCGGAAAGCCAAGCGGCCAAGTCGCTTCGAGCGCTGCTCGTCTTCAGCGTGCTCGTCGCGCTCTATCTCGTTTATCTCGGGATCGGCGGCGGCTCTGCGGGGCCGCTGCTCTGGCCCGCGGTTGTCCTTCATTCGGTCGTGGCGATCGTTCTTGCTCGCGCGTGGGTCAACACTTCAGCAAGAGCGGAAACATAACGCGAGCGGAATGCTTCGACATCGACACTCCTGAGGATATTGCCTATTAGAGCTGCCGGCGGGACATGCCGAAATCCCGGATCATTGCAATGGGCAGCATGGGTGCTATCGGCAGGCGCTTCAGCGGGCATCAAGCCCCAGTAATCCGGAAAAACGCGCTCGACATTCCATAACCTGCATGCACACGATGGCACTCCAGCCTGGCCCCATGCACTCACATGACGATATGATCGGATGCAGCAATGCCGATCAACTGGACGTGGTCGGCTGCGTTGGCAACCGACGCAGATGCTGCCCCTTGCGCGGCGGTCGGCTGGCTTGAGAGTGACGCGGAATAAATCGCGGTACCTTGCACGACGTCTTCGAGGAAGTTGGTCACTTGCCCAGGCAACGGACCGAGATTATTGGCTAGCGCAACACCGACCGCATCACCCCACGCGGCGCCGCGGGCGGCGAGCTCGATTTGAGCGGCAGTCGCGTTCGCGACACCGGGAATTCCATGGCTGGTGTAAAAGGCCTCCCAGTTGGAGACAAAGTTTTAAATCGCGCCGGGCGTGTTTGCAGTCGCTGCCGACCCGAAGATGGCGCTCGCGGCCGCCGCTGCGAATGCGGCATCGCCAGCGGTCGTGGCCGGCATTGCGGCGTTCGATGGCCCGAAGTTGGTGGCGAACGCCATCCCGCCATTTTCATTGCCGAATGCGAACGCCAGGCCCAATGACTCACAGGCATAAACCTGCGGGTTGAAACCGTTGTTTATGGCGTTTGCCACTTGCGCTGGCAGGAACTCGGTCACGAGCTTCGTAATCTCAGCCGCGGACCCGACGGCGTTGTACATCGAGCCCTCGACGGCGACTGCCGGGATACTCGTGTGCGCGAACGTGCCACCATAAATGCCACCCAGGTCTTGTAGCGCTGTCGCCGCGAAAAACTTGAACAAGTTCTGTTCTTGTTGAGGCAGCCCCGACGAAGGTTTGAGGAACGCCGCGGCAATATCCTGCACCGCAGCCTCAGCAAGGCCCCGTTCCGTAGGACTGAGATGGCTCAGTCCATACTGAATGTCATACGCTGCGGTTGCATCCGCTTCGACAAGCTCCGTCTGAGAGGGTAGATTTCCGTTCAACCCCATCGACGAGATGACGCCTAATGTGACGGCCCCTGCATAGAGGCTCGCCTCGGCATCGAGCGGCCCGGTCGCTGTCAGGAGTTCAATGCCGTGTATCAGAGCAAGATCGGCTGACGGAATCTCGTTAGCGGAGGGCTGCAGCTGATACGCAAGGTCGTGGTTAAAAAAAAGCGCGTCCAGTTGATCTACGGGAGGAAGTGCTCCGTTGAGTGGAATAGTTCCCCCCACCAACCCGTTCGAGTAGTCCGGTCCGCCATAATTACCGTAAGTAGGAATCGGAATGCCGCCAGGCCCTGCACTTGCGGAAAATGTTACCGGATCGATGAAAACTTCTTTCGCCCAGTTAATGTATGTCATGATGGTTTTCCGCTCGCCGCTTGGTGCGATCACCGCTGCAGGTTCAACTTTGGAAGGATCACACTTAGTATTAGCAACTTAATTGAGAGCTAAGTATGATGACATGCGGCGCGCCGTGGCATAAGAACATCTTTCTGCCACGAGGTCACGCCATGAGTCGATTTCCCCACGACGCTTGTCGATTTTCAACGTCGCTTTCCTGATGAGGCCGCCTGCGCAGCGTGGCTGTTCGAGGCGCGTTGGCCCACGGGCTTTCGCTGCCCGGCCTGCGATCACGACAAGGCCTGGCCACACGGGGGAAAGGCTTTCACCTAAGCTGACGGTCCGTGCCCTGCACGGAGCCACGGGCCTCGACCCCAACTTCCGGACCAAACCGAGCGGTAGCTGGCACGGAGGGATCGTACCATAAGCCGTTTGGACATAAATTCCGTTCTCGGAATCGCGCGCGCCAGCCGGTCGCTAACGCTCTCGCTCGTGCCGAGGGATTGGGTGCGCTGCAAAACCGCTACGCCGCCAATGTCGCAGTTGGGTCACGGGCTGCCGCGACGATGCCAGCCGGGCCACGTGGAGCCGCGGATCGCCGGCAGCGCGCTATCGCTCTCCCCGTTTCTGGTGCTGTTCGCGATCTTCCTGTGGAGCTTTCTCTGGGGCATCTCCGGGGCCTTTATCGGGGTGCCGATCGTAATCGCGATCCTGTCCGTCTGCGAGCAGTATCCGGCAAGCCGCTGGGTGTCCGATGTGCTCGCGGGTACCGACAGCAAGGCCACCTGATCCTTACGAACGGCTGCGCTTGCGGGCTCGCCCGCTCAAGCTTCGCGCGTCGCGGCTGGGAAGCGGTCGATGTCCTGCAAAGCGGCTGCCGGGGATATCGATCCGCTCCGGCGGCAGCAGGTCGAGAAGGGGATGGCTTGAGGTCCTCGCCAGGGTGTGGATGTAGAAATAGGTGGTGCTGTCGTCGGTCGTATTCATGACCGGCGAGGGTGCCGAAACGATCCGCAGGCCGCCGCATTCGCCAATCCAATCGATATGTCGATGGCCGTGCATCACCACGGCGCCCGGCGCGATCTGCTGCAGGCGACGCAGGAACCAGGTCCCGTTGATCAGTGCCGTCCCGATGCGCTCGGACAGGTGCTGCACCGGCCGCGGATATTCGGAGGTGTGGTGATGCAGTGCGATCAGCCAGCGGGCGGAAGGAAACAGCGAGCAGGCGATGTCGACGCCGCGCATTTCGTCGGCCGATACCAGGCCAAGGGCGTTGGTGAAGGAAAAATGGGTGTCGGCGTTCGAGTTCAGGAGAATGATTCCGAGGCCGTCTTCCGTCTTCGGTGGCTGAACCAGCGGAAACAGGCGCGTCCAGAGCTCGGCGACCCGGCGCGACAGCCGCAACGACCCTTTATCCGCAAAGGCCGCGATCGCGGTTCGGTAGGGCGACAGCACGTCTTCAAGCGTTGGACCAAGGGCTTTGCGCGCGAGGTCGACAAGATGCAGGCGTGAGCCGTGCAGGGCCGCCATTGCCGAGATCATGCGCGCCTCGCGCAGCCGCTTATTGGCGCTGAACGGCATATCGAGACGGGCAGGATTGGCGCGGTCGACGACATTGATGTCGTGATTGCCGGGCAGGATTAGCAGGCTGTCGGCCAGTCGCGGATAGGGCGCGAGCGCCGCGAAGAACTCCGCCCATTCGGCCGAACGCCCGGCATCGGTGATGTCGCCGGTGACGAGGATCATGTCGAGCGGGTCGGCCGCATGGATCGCGTCGAGGCGTGCGAACAGCCGTCGCATCCGGTCATTGCCGCGCGGACCGGCGCGCCCGCTTTCGATGCGAAATCCGTAACGCTCGCCCACGGTATGAAGATCGGAGAGATGCGCGATGCGCCACGTGCGCACTGGTTCGGGATTCTCCGGCACAAGCTTGAGGCTGCGCAGCGGACTCATCACGGCGTCAGACACGCCCCATACGAGCGCAGCAAAGGCGAAGTAGCTCGCCATGACGACAAAGGTGTTGGCGACGGCAGTGGGGATGAGCCGGCGCATTGAAACGAGTTCGGCGAATGTTCCGACCCACTGTGTCTTCGGCCAGACCAGCACGACCGCGGCGGCAACGGGAATGAAAATCACCAGACCGGCCACCGCAGCCATTCTGGCGCGCAAGGCTTCGCGCCGTCTGACGCTCACTTTTGCCGGCAGAAGCTTTTCGGCAAAGTGGCGCAACAGCTCGCGGACAAGGACGTAAGCCGGCTGCACGGCCAGTGAATTGAGCGACCAGAAGCTCTCCTCGACCATCCGCAGCAGGCGGCGGCCGCCGAACCAGCTCAAGCCGAGGATCACGGCAAACAGCAGCAGCGAGCCGATGCCGGAGAGCGCATAGGCCGCCTTGCTCGACGCGGTGGCGATCCAGATCGAGAGGGCGAGCGGCGCAATGCCGACCAGAACCGCCGGTGCGCCGATCAACAGGACCCAGGCGACGATCAGTTTGGGCAGGCTGATCTCGGCCAGCAGACTGCCGGCGAGCGACAACAGCGATCGCTGTTTGGTGCTCGACGCGTCGTCTTCGGCATCGCCCCACCGCGGATCGATGACGAAGGTCATGCAGGCCTCGACACGGCATTCCCCCGCAATTTATCAAACGCTTGGTGATGCCTCAGAACCCCACAAAAGTCGACTGGGGAGGAGGGTACAGGGGGGCACAGACGCCTTCAAAGCCTATCATCGCTGAAGCTTGGCGCCGCGACCCAGTGTATGCCAAGTGCCGCCTTCTGATCGCGTTCATCGCCAGGACCTAACCGGCCGTGACGACGACGAACAGTCTGCGTTACCGCCGCGATCACCTCGCGCGCTCGCACAGCGGGTTGAAGTGGACGCGAAGGAAGTTCGCATCATGGGCTCGAAAAGCATACTGCTTCGCACCCTTGTCGCCGCCTCAAGCACGAAAACGGCGGGTTTTGGGCGTGCCCAGTTTTGTACCGAAGTGTCCGAAGAGATTCGAACTCCTGGATGGCCTTCGATGAAGCGGGTCAAGCTCTGCATGACCCGGCCAGCCTTTTCGCTGCGCACGTAGACGTTACAATGATCTGCGTACCTCACGAAGCGATGGCTACGCCGTTCGAGCTCGCGATCCAGCTCACCCAGCACAAGATTCGAGAGCAAGGGGTAGTTTGATGCTCCGAGGTCGGCTGGCATCGCACAGGTCGCGATCGACGACCCCGCGGTCAGACGACTGATCACGATCACCGGCGTGAATCTCACGGTCGCAACCGGGATCGTTGCGGCGATCGGCGACATCCGCCGGTTCAAAAGTCCGCAGAAGCTGGTGAGCTACTTCGGGCTGAACCCGCGGGTGCGGCAGTCGGGCCTGGGTGCGGCCCATCACGGGCGCATCAGCAAGATCGGCCGTAGTCACGCGCGCGCCATGCTGGTCGAGGCGGCGTGGGCGGCGGCCAAGGCGCCGGGGCCGCTGCATGCTTTCTTCGTGCGCATCCGCGCTAGGCGCGGCCATCAGATCGCCGCCGTGGCCGTCGCCCGCAAGCTCACCGTGCTTTGCTGGCATTTGTTGACCAGGGGCGAGGATTACCTTTGGGCGCGTCCGGCGCTGGTCGCCAACAAGACGCACGCGATGGAGCTGCAGGCCGGACATCCGCAACAGAAGGGCAGCCGGCGTGGGCCGGCGTATGCCTATAACGTCAAGGCGCTGCGCGACCAGGAGATGCTGGTCGCCGCCCAGGCCGAGCGAAGCTACGAGCGCTTCGTCGCGCAATGGAAACCACGACGCCCAAAGGAAGCGGGGCGCGGGTGCCTCAAATCGGCAGGACATAAATGAGGCTGCCCGGCGACGCTTGCAGCCGACGCGCCGCTCTTCGCCACGAGGTCACCCGCGCGCGACCAGGATAATCGTCTGCACGGGTCAGTTCCAGTCGCGCCGGAGAGCGCCGGTCGCGGAGCCAGCCATCGGGTCTTTCCAGTCCCGCTCCGATCGAGCATGCCGCCGTGCTCGGGCCGATCAAGGCCAAGCCTTGCGGTGGCCGCGCAAGACGCGGCCAGCCTTGACCGCCTCTGCGCGCGGCGGCTGCGAGATGGGCGGTCGGGACGGAAGAACGCCGGCGGCGAGGTCGAACCAAAGAACAAACTTGCGGGAGGTCTTCGCGAATCTGGCTCGTCCTAAAAAAAACGCTTGTCCATCTCATCCGTTGTTCGCGCGCTCTTCCACTGCGATGGCGGCAGCGTGGCGAATGCGAACAACGCGTCTCCAGCTTCCTCGAGGCTGTCTGCAACGGCTTTATGGCGCAGCCGCCATTTGCGGATGAACGCCTTGCGCCGATCGGCAATGTCCTGTGGCGTCGCGGCGTAGATCATGTCGGTGTAGTCGGCCGTGATCTCGTCGTGGAGACGCTCAGGCGCGCACGCCAACAGGTTGCGATGCTTATGGACCGTACACCGCTGCACGGGCACGTCGTTCCACACGGCCGCGAGCGCGTTCGCAAGGCCCGCGCCGCCGTCGACAATGACGAACTGAGGACGGCGAAGGCCGCGGCTCGTGAGGTCGTCCAGGACAGCTCGCCAGGCGTCCGTGGTCTCCCCGCCCATCCGCTTGACGGCGAGCAGCACCTTCTGTCCGTCCTCGCGCACGCCGATGACGACGAGCAGCGAGATCGCCGTGGCTTTCTTGTCGAGACGCACGCGGACGACCGTGCCGTCAAGAATGAGCCGCACAATCGGCTCGTCGGCGAGCGCGCGGGCGTTCCAGGCGTCCCAGTCGGTCTGCACCTTGCGCCACACCCGGCTCACCGTGTCCTCGCCGACCGCCCCGCCGAACAGCGCGGCAAGCGCGCGGCGGACCCGACGCGTGTTGGTCCCCGACAGATACGCCGAAGCGATCAGCGCATCGGCTGCCTTGGTCCGGCGCTGATAGGCCCGCAACGCCTTGCTCTTCCATTCCGTGGTGGCGCCATCCGCACCCTGCAGACGCGCACGCGGCGCCGTGATGTCGGTCTTGCCGAACGTCCCGGTCAGCGTCCGCGTCCGGCTGCCATTGCGATATCCGCGCACCGGCGCAACCGCCGGCTCCGTCTCGCCGCCGGTGCTCCGGCCGTACCGCGGCCGCTGCAGGGCGGTGTCGAGTTCCGAATGGATCAACGCTTCGATCCAGTCCCGGACGCGCGCACGCACGCCGGTCTCGATCGGGTCGATCCAATCGTCGAAAAGCTGGGACGCCGGCAAAGCATCGGGCTGCGGGGATGACGGATTCTTGCTATCAGTATCCATGGCGTAGTCTCCGATGGGACCCCGCGCGCTAACGCAGGAATCCCGTTCTTGGGTTTGAATCACCCGGAGACAACGTCATCCAAATTTCCACCACCTCCCGGACGGCACCCCTGTAGATCGTGCCAAACAGATTGATCAGTCGTAAGTTACTGAAATTATGGCGCGCCCGAGGGGACTCGAGCCTCTGACCTTTGCCTTCGGAGGGCTTTGCTTACGAGATTTCCGGCGTTCCGCAGTTACTGAAATCGGCCGCGGGTGCAGAGGGGCTGCGGTGCCAGGAGCGTCCCCTCCTCTCACCCGACCACCGGGGGGTCGACCATGCCCTCCCCTCCCCGCCGCTTCCTTGCGCCCTGGTCCGTATGCGAGGTAAAAGCTCGGCCCGTTTGGTTCCGCCCTGGTTCCGCATCTCTGACGCTCAAAAGGCTCGCCGAGGCGAGCCAGCATAAATGACTGTATTTATTAGAAAAAATGGAGCGGGCGAAGGGATTCGAACCCTCGACCCCAACCTTGGCAAGGTTGTGCTCTACCCCTGAGCTACACCCGCACGCTCCGGCCGCGAGGCCAGGGGGGCATTGGTAGCCAAACCCGGCCATCTTGGCAACTGATTGCGACCCCCGTTGGGTCGCGTGGCCGGCCTTCCGTTCAGCACGTGGCCCGCCTGCCGTTCAGCATATGGCCGGCCTTCCGTTCACCATGGGGTTGACGGACGCCGATGACAAGGGTCCAGTGCGCGCCCGCCGCCGTAGATCAATCCCCCGCCCCCATGCCCGCAACGCCGGACGATCTGTTCGCCTTTCTCGATCGCCTGCAGATCAAGCACCGCACCATCAGCCACCCGCCGCTCTTCACCGTCGAGGAATCGCGCCGGCTGCGCGGCGAAATCCCCGGCGGGCACACGAAAAACCTCTTCCTCAAGGACAAGCGCGGCGCGCTTCTGCTCGTCGTCGCGCTGGAGGACGCCACGATCGAGCTGAAGTCCCTGCATCGCCGGCTCGACGCCAGCGGCCGTTTCTCGTTCGGCTCGCCCGAACTCCTGCGGGAGACGCTGGGGATCGAGCCGGGCGCGGTCACGCCCTTTGCCGCCATCAACGATACGGCGCGCCACGTCGAGGTCGTGCTCGACCAGGCCATGATGGGGCACGAAACGCTGAACTACCACCCGCTCGTGAACACCATGACCACCTCGATCGGGCGCGCGGACCTCGTGCGCTTTCTCGAAGCGACCGGGCATCCGCCGCGCATAGCGCTGGTCTCGGAACCGCCTTCGCAATAGAGTGCGCGACCGGCTGCGATTGCAACCGGGTCGGCGCTCTCCCATCTATGCCGGATCGGGGTTCGGCCCTTTGAATTTCAGGGACTTTGCATGATTCAGGACGGCGGAGCGACGGTCACCGCAGACGGCCTCATCAAGGACACGACGACCCAGAGCTTTAAGAAGGACGTGATCGAGGAGTCGCGCCAGCAACCTGTGCTGGTCGATTTCTGGGCGCCCTGGTGCGGCCCGTGCAAGCAGCTCACGCCGGCGCTCGAAAAGGCGGTCCGCGCCGCCAAGGGCAAGGTGAAGCTCTGCAAGATGAACATCGACGAGCATCCCACCATCGCCGGACAAATGGGAATTCAGTCGATTCCGGCCGTCATCGCCTTCGTCAACGGACAGCCCGCCGACGGCTTCCTGGGAGCGCTGCCGGACGGCCAGGTCACGGCGTTTCTCGAGCGGTTGACTCGCAGCAAGCTCGGCGGCGAAGACCTCGATCTTCTCAAGGCGGCGGACGCGGCTTTGGTCGAAGGCGACGCCGCCGGCGCCGCGCAGATCTACGCGCAGGTGCTGGCGCAGGACGCGGCGAATATTCATGCGCTCGCCGGGCTTGCGCGTTGCTACATCGAAACGGGCGCTCTCGACCAGGCCAAGCAGACGCTCGCCATGGTTCCCGCTTCCAAACACAACGAGGCGCCGGTGGCGGCGGCGCGCGCTGCGCTCGAAGTGGCCGAGCAGGCGACCGCGCTCGGGCCGATCGCCGAGCTCGAACAGAGGGTCGGCAAAGATCCGCTCGACCATCAGGCGCGGTTCGACCTAGCGCTCGCGCTCAACGCCAAGGGACGCCGGATCGAGACGGTCGACCACCTCCTCGACATCGTCCGGCGCGACCGCAAGTGGAACGATGACGGCGCGCGCAAGCAGCTCGTTCAGCTCTTCGAAGCCTGGGGACCGAATGACGAGGCGACGGTCGCCGGCCGGCGGCGGCTCTCTTCCATTCTGTTCGCGTGAGTCTAGTTTGAGTGAGCGTCGTGTCGCTGTGAGGCGGGGTTCAGCGTTGCGTGGCGACGGAGACCGGCAATGCCCATGAACGCTGTCTATCGCGGATCCGCGGATTTGCCCGCCACCATTCCGGTCTTTCCCTTGCCCGGGGCGCTTCTGCTGCCGCGCGGCCAGATGCCGCTCAACATCTTCGAACTGCGCTATCTCGCCATGGTGGACGATGCCTTTCGCAGCGGCCATCGCCTCATCGGCATGATCCAGCCGGACACCGCAAACCCGGGGCCGGAGGAGAAACCGAACCTCTACCGGGTTGGATGCGTCGGCCGCATCACGCAGCTCGCCGAATCCGGCGATGGGCGCTACCTCATCCAGCTCACCGGCATTTGCCGATTCCGGGTCGAGCACGAATTGTCGGTGACGACTGCCTATCGCCAGTGCCATGTCGACTATGCGCCCTTCATCGACGATTTCGTTGCGCGCAAGGGCGAGCAAGCGGTCGACCGCAAGACGCTATTGGCGGCGCTCAGCGATTTTTTGAAGGCGAACAATCTCAAGGCCGACTGGGACGGGATCGAGAAGGCGCCGAATGAGGCGCTGGTCAACGCGCTCGCAATGATGTCGCCCTACGGGCCGGCCGAGAAGCAGGCGCTGCTCGAAGCGCCCGATCTCAAGACCCGCGCCGAAATTCTGGTGGCCGTCACCGAGATCGAACTCGCCAAGAGCCACACTGAGGAAGAGCCGCCGTTGCAATAAGATTTTTCCGGCGGCCAGCCGGCCATGGCGATCGCCACGGAGGGCTGCTGCGCTCGGAACCAACGTGATAATCTCGCGCATCATGACCAACAGGATTGGACAAAGGAAATGACGTCATCGAGCTCGGACCGGACGGCCGACCAGGTCAATCCGAAGCTTCTGGAAATCTTGGTGTGCCCGCTGACCAAGGGCCCGCTCGAATACGATGCGGAGAAGCAGGAGCTGATCTCGCGCGCGGCCAAGCTCGCTTACCCGATCCGCGACGGCATCCCGATCATGTTGGTCGACGAGGCGCGCCGGCTCGACTGATATTAGCCGCGCCTTTCCGCACAAGACGCCTGCCGCGTCGACTCAAAGGGCAACTTCCCCCGCGCAGGTGAGGGAAAGTTCGCATCGCTGAGGGGCGTCATGCTCAAAGTTTGGGGACGGAAAACTTCGGCCAATGTGCAGAAGGTGATGTGGACGATCGGCGAACGCGGCCTTGCCTGCGAACGCATCGACATTGGCGGCCCGTTCGGCAAGAACCGCGAGCCCGACTATCTCGCACTGAACCCGAACGGGCTCGTGCCGACGCTCGAAGACGATGGATTCCATCTGTGGGAGTCGAATGCGATCGTCCGGTATCTCGCCGCAAAATTCGGCGCCGGCGCCCTTGAACCGGCGGACCCGCATGCGCGGGCGATCGCCGGGCAGTGGATGGACTGGCAATTGACGGTGGCCGGACCAGCGATCTTTCCCGTGTTCTGGGGCCTCGTACGCACGCCGATCGAGCAACGCGATCCCAAGGCGATCGACGCGGGCAAGGCGAAAACGATCGAGGCGATGGCCATTCTCAACGGCCAGCTCATGAAGAGCGCCTATGTCGCCGGCGACGCGTTCTCCTGCGGTGACATTCCGATCGGCGTGATCGCCCACCGTTTCGTCTCCCTGGTGCCGGACCACCCGCCGATGACCGGGGTCGAGCGCTGGTATGCGGAGCTGTGCAAGCGTCCCGCCTTTCGCGCACACGTGACGGAGATTCCGCTCGTTTGATTGCGGATCATGCGCGCGCGAACCACGTTTTGGCGCGACGGGTCAGAAGCGTTGCGCCCCGTCACAGCGCTTCGCCGCGCAGCAGTTTGGGAACCTCGCCGGTCAGCCCCGCTGCTTCCCGGATGAAAAAATCCTTGAGCGCCGGCAGGCGGTCGACCAGGCCGAGCCCCAAGTCGCGGACCAGCCGCAGCAGATCGGAGCGATTGGAGAACAGCCGGTTGAGGCCGTCGGTCGCGATCCCCATCGCCAGCGTATCGAAGCGCCGCCAGCGCTGATAGCGCTCGAGCACATCCGCGCCGCCCGGATCGAGGCCCAGCCGCGCCGCATCGGTGATCGCTTCGGCGAGCGCGGCCACGTCGCGCAAGCCGAGATTGAGGCCCTGGCCCGCGATCGGATGAATGCGATGGGCCGCATCGCCGACGAGCGCCAGCCGCTCGCCGATGAACGACCGCGCGACGCCGAAGCCGAGCGGATACGCCTGGCGCGGCCCGACGACGGCGAGCTCCCCGAGATGCAGGCCGAATCGCGTTTCCAGTTCGGCGTGAAACTCGGCGTCCGGCAATACGATGATGCGGGCGGCCTCCGCGCCTTCTTCCACCCAGACGAGCGACGCGCGGTTGTTTTTCAAGGGCAGAATAGCGAACGGCCCGGCAGGCAGGAAATTCTCGATGGCGCGGCCGTGATGATCGCGCGCATGGGCGACCGTGGCGACGATCGCCGACTGGCCGTAGTCCCACCCGATCATGGTGATTCCGGCGAGCTCGCGTATCCGCGAGCGCACCCCGTCGGCCGCGACCAACAGCCGGGCGGCGAGCGTGCGGCCGTCGCCAAGCGTCGCCGCGATGCGATCCGCCTCCGTCGAGAAATCGATGACAGGGGTGTCGACCAGCGCGACGCCCTCCTCCTCCGCCTTGGCGACGAGGGCTGCGAGCAGCGGTCCATTCTCGATCATCTGAGCGAACGGTTCGCCCGGCTCGACCTCGCCGCCGAAGGTGAGAAACACCGGCCGCACCGCGTCGCCGAGCCGGCTGTCGGTGATGACCATGTCGACGATGTCCTGGGCTTCGGATGCACCCGTCTGCCACACGCCGATGGTCTCGAGCAGGCGGCGCGCCGCAGCGGCGATCGCCGAGGCGCGGGCGTCGATGGCCGGACGCGCCAGCAAGGGGTCCGCGACCGTGACCGCGAAGGCGGGTCCAAGCGCCTGGCGCAGCGCAATCGCGAGCGCAAGCCCGGCGAAGCCACCGCCGGCGATCAACGTGTCCGTACGATCTCCTGTCATATCCGCCCCACCGAACCGGATGAGTCTTGATCGCGGCGCTTGCTTAGCAGCCACGCCGCGCGCTGGCGAGCAACGAACCGCCGGTCCTTGCCCATACAAAACAAGATAGCAGACCCGCGCCGTTGCGCTTGACTCCCCCCCGTCCGCGCGCGTCAGTGACCATGTCGCGTCATTTTAGTCGCGTCATTTTCACTGCACGAGCTTCCCATGCCCACCGCCGTTCAGGACCTGCTCGCGCTCCTCGATCTTGAACCGCTCGAAGTCAATCTGTTCCGCGGACGCTCGCCGCAGTCCGGCTGGCAGCGGGTCTTTGGCGGGCAGGTGATCGGCCAAGCGCTTGTTGCGGCCTGTCGGACGGTGGAAGACCCTCACCAGACCCCGCCTCATTCCGTGCACGCCTATTTTTTGCTCGCCGGCGACCCCAAGGTGCCGATCATCTATCAGGTCGATCGCATCCGCGACGGCAAGAGCTTCATCACCCGGCGAGTGGTCGCGATCCAGCACGGGCATGCGATCTTCTTCATGTCTGTGTCCTTTCAACGGATCGAACCGGGGTTGACCCACCAGTTCGCCATGCCGAAGGTCGCGGCGCCCGAGGAGCTTCCAAGCGACTCCGAACTCAGAAAGAACATGCTGCGGCAGATGCCCGCGCCGGTGCGGGCCTATTTCGAGCGGGAGCGCCCGATCGAGCTGCGCCCGGTCGAGTTCGACCGCTATCTCGGCAAGAAACATCCGGAAGGAAAATTTCACCTCTGGATTCGCGCCAGCGGCTCGTTGCCCGACGAGCCGGCCATTCATCAATGCGTCCTCGCCTACGCCTCCGACATGGCCGTCCTCGACGCCGCGATGATCCCACACGGCCGGACCCTGTTCGAGAAATCGATGATGGCGGCGAGCCTCGACCACGCGATGTGGTTTCACCGGCCATGCCGGGCCGATGATTGGTTGCTCTACGCGCAGGACAGCCCGAGCTCGAGCCGCGCCCGCGGCTTTGCCCGCGGCCTGATTTTCTCCCGCGACGGGACGCTGGTCGCATCCGTTGCCCAGGAGGGTCTTATTCGCGAGCGACGTGAATAGGCCATAAGCTTTCTTGAATGGCTTGCGGATCGCGCGGCGCCAACCGCGCTCGGCTGCGTGTTGCGGCTTGGCTTTTCGTGCAATGCCGTATAGAGGCAGAAGCATAAATCGATCGTCGGACTTGCAGTCATCGGCGACAATTAAAGGGGGCAGCCGGCATGAAACTGATCATCGCCATCATCAAGCCGTTCAAGCTCGACGAAGTGCACGATGCGCTCAACCGGCTCGGAATCACGGGGATGACCGTGACCGAGGTGAAGGGCTACGGCCGGCAGAAGGGCCATACGGAGATTTACCGCGGCACCGAATATGCCGTGAGCTTCCTCCCGAAGGTGCGGGTGGAAATCGTCGTGCCGGATGACCAGGCCGATCGGGTCTTGGAGGCCATCATTGGGAACGCGCGGACCGGCCAGATCGGCGACGGCAAGATTTTTGTGACCTCGATCGATCGCGCAATCCGCATCCGGACCGGCGAGACCGACCACGACGCGCTGTGATCAGCAGACCGCACCATCTGAATCCGCCCTGCTTAATATTTGAGCAGCAGCCCACTTTGCCGCGCTAATTGACTCATTTCTGTGCATTCGCGCCCCTGAATCCAGCGCAAGGACGCGGCCGCGGCGGGTTGCGTCTTTCCCAGTCCCGACAAAGCCCTGCATAAACAATGGCCTAGTGCTGCGCTGCACAATTGGCACGCGGCTTGATTCATATTTTTGCGGCGATGCTGCGGGGGCTGATCTCGCGCGGACGCCGGGTTTGTCAGTCCGACCTCGAACGAGGGAGGCTCTAGCGGGGATGCAAAAATGAAAATGGTCACGGCGATCATTAAGCCATTCAAAGTCGACGAGGTGCGTGATGCCCTCACCGCCATCGGCGTCCATGGAATGACAGCTACGGAGGTGAAGGGCTATGGACGCCAGAAAGGCCATACCGAAATTTATCGCGGCACCGAGTATGCCGTGAGCTTCCTTCCGAAGGTGAAGATCGAGATCGCCGTGCCGACCGCGCAGGTCGACAAGGTGATCGAGACCGTGATCGGCGCAGCCAAAACCGGGCAGATCGGCGACGGCAAGATTTTCGTCTTCGGCATCGACCAAGCCGTTCGCATTCGCACCGGCGAAAGCGACGACGCCGCGCTCTAGCCCGCACCCCAATCGTCTACGGACAGGAGTTCTCAAATCATGACGTTCAATAAAATCTCCCGTGCGGGTTTGCTCGCCCTCGCGTTCGGCCTCCTTCTCGGGCTCTTCATTAATATCGGGCTGGATGGCGCCGCCTTCGCCCAGACATCGGAACCAACCGCGGCGGCCGCCGCCGCGGCCGCGCCGCCCGCCTGCGATGCGAAGACGCTGGAGAACTGCACGCCCAATTCGGGCGACACGGCCTGGATGCTGACCTCCGTGGCGTTGGTCCTGTTGATGACCATCCCGGGCCTCGGGCTTTTCTACGGCGGCATGGTGCGCAAGAAGAACGTGGGCGACACGGTCATGACGAGCTTTGCCGTGACCTGCCTTGTCACGATCTTATGGACGGTCGCCACCTACAGCCTGGCATTCCGGGCCGGATCGCCCTTCATCGGCGGATTGGATCGCGCCTTTCTCCAGGGCATCCTGAGCGACATCGCTAAGGGCAGCATCGGCAATCCCAACCCGCTCGCGGCGACGATCCCGGAGTCCGTCTACATCTGCTTCCAGATGACGTTCGCCATCATCACGCCGGCGCTGATCGCGGGCGCCTTCGCCGAACGCATGAAGTTCTCGGCGATGCTTTGGTACATGGGTCTGTGGGCGATCCTGGTCTATGCCCCAGTCGCCCATTGGGTGTGGGGACCTGACGGCTTCCTCAATTCGGCCAATGCCGACGGCTGGGTCAAGGTTCTCGATTTCGCCGGCGGCACCGTGGTGCATATCAACGCGGGCGTCTCCGGCCTAATGGCGGCGCTGGTGCTCGGCAGGCGCCTGGACACCGCGCCTGCGCACAACATGGTGCTCACCTTCATCGGCGCCTCGCTGCTGTGGGTCGGCTGGTTCGGCTTCAACGCCGGTTCGGCGGTCACCGCCGGCATGCAGGCGGGCATGGCGATGCTGGTGACCCAGATCGCGACGGCCACGGCCGCGTTCGCCTGGATGCTGGTGGAATGGGCCATGCGCGGCAAGGCGACCGTCGTCGGCATCTGCTCAGGCGCGGTCGCCGGTCTCGTCGCCATTACTCCGGCTTCCGGCTTCGTCGGTCCCGCTGGCGCGCTGGCGATCGGGTTTGCAGCCGGCCTCGTCTGCTACTGGGGCTGCACCGGTCTCAAGCATGCGCTCGGCTATGACGACGCGCTCGACTGCTTCGGCGTCCACGCGGTCGGCGGCATTGTCGGCGCCCTGCTCACCGGCGTGTTCGCGGTGGAGCAATACGGCGGCACCGCCGGCCTCCTCGAGGGCAATGCGGTCCAGGTGCTCAACCAGGCCAAGGGCATCGTCATCGTCCTCGTCTACGATGCGATCGTCTCCCTGATCATCCTCAAGGCGATCGACATCACCATCGGATTGCGAGTGAAGCCCGAAGTGGAGCGCGAAGGGCTCGACATCGCGCTGCATGGCGAGGCGGTCCAGTAACGACGCGACGAAGACGCCGGAGGGGGCGGAACCCGGCACCGCCCCTTCCACCCAGGAGGCCCCGACGGCGCGTCGGGGCCTCTTTCCTTTTCAGGGATCGCGGCTTGCAATCGTCGCGCGCGCAGCAGCGCGGCCGTCATCCCTTGGAGGCCCGCACGACGCGCCGCTGCCGAAAGCAGAAAAGCCGTTGCGCTACGATGCGGCGGCGGGCATGCGGATTCGCTAGAGTCGCAAGCGCGGAAGGCCGGCTCGCCGGATTGCAATGGAACCGGGTTGCACCTCCGACCCGCGTCTGTGATGGTTTGCGGCGAGCAAGCCCTCCACGGCCACGCTAAAGGTCAACCGCAAGCGCAACACCTGTGGCCCTCCGGCCACTTCTCGAAGCGCCCGCCGATGGTTAATCGCGTCTTAACCTCGGACGCTCTATGGTGAACCGGCAGCCAGACAGCGCTTCGCCGCCGCGCGCCAACCGACGCCCATGACAGCCGCCGAACGTAAACGCCCATTCGCGACCGGTCCGGCCGATACGCGCTCGCCCTTCGTGCGCACGGCCGAGCTTCTGGCCGGCATCGCGCCGGGGCGGACGCCGATCAATCTCTCGGTCGGCGAGCCGCAGCATTCGGTGCCCGCATTTCGTCGGCCCCATCTTGTCGGCGCATGTCGCGTCGCTCGGCCGCTATCCGCTCGGCAAAGGGACGGACCGCTTCCGTGAGGCGGCGAGCGCCTGGCTCGCACGCCGCTACGCGCTGCCGCGTCCGCCCGATCCCGGCAGCGAAGTTCTTGTGCTGAGCGGGACTCGCGAGGGCCTGTTCCTTGCGGCCTTGGCTGCGAAGCGCTTCGTCGGGTCGCGTCCCGGCGCGCCCGCGATGTTGATGCCGAATCCGTTCTACGCGGCCTATCCGGCCGGCGCCGAAGCCGCCTTGTGCGAGCCCGTCTATCTGCCTGCGACCAAGGAGACCGGCTTCCTCCCCGACCTTGACGCGCTTTCCGACGAATTGCTCGCGCGCACGGTCGCGATCTATCTCGGCTCCCCCTCCAATCCGCAAGGCGCCGTCGCCGATCTTTCTTATCTTGGGCGCCTCGTTGCGCTGGCGCAGCGCCACGGCTTTCTCCTGTTCGCCGACGAGTGCTATTCGGAAATCTACGCGCGCGAGCCGCCGCCCGGAATTCTGCAGGCCGCGGGGCCTGACTTCGCGCAGATCGTGGTGTTCCAGTCGCTATCGAAGCGCTCCAACCTGCCGGGTCTGCGGGTCGGCTTTGCTGCGGGCGACCGGCGGTTTCTCGCGAGCTTCCTCGATCTGCGCAACGTGGTCGCGCCGCAGGTGCCGGTCGCGGCCCAGGAGGTCGCTATCGCGGCCTATGCGGACGAAGCCCATGTCGCCGAGAACCGCCGCCTATATGCGCGCAAATTTGATCTCGCCGACGACATCATCGGCGGGCGTTTCGGCTACCGCCGGCCGGCCGGCGGCTTTTATCTCTGGCTCGACGTGTCCGCCGCGGGAGGCAGCGAGGCCGCAACGGTGACGCTGTGGCGCGACGCGGGACTTCGCGTGCTGCCGGGGCGCTATATCGCCCGCGACCAGAGCGACGGCTTCAATCCGGGCGCCGACTACATCCGGGTCGCGCTCGTTCAGGACGAAACCACTACGGCCGAGGCGTTGCATCGCCTTGTCGCCGCGCTTGGGTGAACAGCAAGCAGGGCAGCCCATGTCGACATTGCAGCATCGTTTGGGGCTGGACGTGCTTATGCCGGACGAATTCCGCGCGGCCATCGGCCGTCGTATCCGGCAAACCCTCGGCCTGTCGCTCACCGCCCTGGCGGCGCTCGGGGCGGGTGCGCTCGCAACCTGGTCGGTGAAGGATCCAAGTTTCAGTCACGCGACCAGCGCCCCGGTGCGGAATCTTGTCGGCCTGCCCGGCGCCATCTTCGCCGATCTTTCGATACAGCTGTTCGGAATCGGCGCGCTCGCGCTGGTGATTCCGGTTGCGGTCTGGGGGTGGCGCTTGCTCAATCGCCGCCGGTTCGACCGCGAGCTGTGGCGGACGCTCGCCTGGCTCGTCGCATTGCCGCTGGCCGCCGGTTTTGCTTCATGCCTGCCGCGCAGCCCCGCCTGGCCGCTGCCAAGCGGGCTCGGCGGCGTCGTCGGCGATGCATTGGTGCGGTGGCCCGCATCGCTGTTGGAATATTTCGGGTGGCAAGGGCCGTCTTTGGCTTTGGCTGGCGTGTTCGGCGTGCTTGCAGCGGCGGCGACTGTTTTTGCCTGCGGCTTCGGGTTCGCCAAGCGGCAGGAGACGGAGCCCGCGACCAAGAAGATCGAGACGCCGCCAACCGACGACATCGAGCGCGCGTCCATCTCGATTGGCTTCGTCGTGCATGCGATTCTCAGCCTGCGGGCGCGCCTGAGCCGGTGGGTCACTCGCGCCCCGGCTGTCCTTCCGGGTCTCGCCCGCTTTATCCCGCAGGCCGCCGATGGGCGTATCGAGCCGCGTTTCGCCGCGCCTTCGGACGCGGAGGCGGAGCTCGGCCCGGAAGCCCCATCCGACACCGAGGAGACGGATGACGAAAGCGAGCCTGCGCGGAACAAGGCGACCAACCGGTCAACCGGGCGAAAGCGCGCCAAGCCGGCCGCCAAGGCCAACAAATACGAGCTACCCGCTCTGACTCACTTGGCTGCGCCCAAAGCCTCCGAGCGTTCGGCGCCAAGCCAGGACACGATCGAAGCCAACGGCGTGGCGCTCGAGACCGTGCTCGCCGATTTCGGCGTGCGCGGGGAAATCATCAATGCGCATCCGGGGCCGGTCGTGACGCTCTATGAGCTCGAGCCGGCGCCTGGCATCAAGTCTTCGCGCGTGATCGGCCTGTCGGATGACATTGCCCGTTCGATGAGCGCGGTGTCGGCCCGCGTCGCAGTCATTCCCGGCCGCAACGTGATCGGCATCGAGCTGCCGAATCCGATCCGCGAAAAGGTTTATCTGCGCGAACTGCTCGCCGCCGATGAGTATCGCGATTCGAGCGCGCGGCTGCCGCTCTGCCTCGGCAAGTCGATCGGCGGTGACGTGGTGATCGTCGATCTCGCGCGCATGCCGCATCTGTTGATCGCCGGCACGACCGGCTCGGGCAAGTCGGTCGCGATCAACACCATGATTCTGAGCCTCCTGTACCGGCTGCGGCCCGATCAGTGCCGGCTGATCATGATCGATCCGAAAATGCTCGAATTGTCGTCCTATGACGGCATCCCGCACCTGCTGACCCCGGTCGTGACCGATCCGAAGAAGGCGGTGGTGGCGCTCAAATGGGCGGTGCGGGAGATGGAGAACCGCTACAAGAAGCTGGCCAAGCTCGGCGTGCGCAATATCGACGGCTACAATGCGCGCCTCGCCGAGGCCCGCGCCAAGGGACAGCCGCTCTCGCGCACCGTGCATACCGGCTATGACCGCGCGACGGGCGCCGCCATCTACGAAACCGAAGAGCTCGACCTCGAGCCGCTGCCCTATCTCGTGGTCATCGTCGATGAGATGGCCGACCTGATGATGGTGGCCGGCAAGGACATCGAGGGCGCCGTTCAGCGGCTTGCGCAAATGGCGCGCGCGGCGGGAATCCATGTGATTGTTGCAACGCAGCGACCCTCCGTCGACGTGATTACCGGCACCATCAAGGCGAACTTCCCGACCCGCATTTCCTTCCAGGTCACGTCCAAGATCGACAGCCGCACCATTCTCGGCGAGCAGGGCGCCGAGCAGCTGCTCGGCCAGGGCGATATGCTCTACATGGCGGGCGGCGGCCGCATCAGTCGCGTGCACGGGCCGTTCGTCTCCGACGAGGAGGTGGAGAAGATCGTGCGTCACCTCAAAACGCAAGGCGCGCCGCAATACCTCGAGGACGTCACCGCCGAGGATGAGGAATCCGAGGGCGGGGCGGTGTTCGACGGCACGGCGATGGGTTCCGACGGCGGCGACCTCTACCAGCAGGCCGTCCAGGTGGTGCTGCGCGACCGCAAGGCTTCGACGAGCTACATTCAGCGCCGGCTGCAGATCGGTTATAACCGTGCGGCATCGATCATGGAGCGAATGGAGAAAGAAGGCATTGTCGGCCAGCCCAACCATGCCGGAAAACGCGAGATTCTCTTGGAAAGCGGCAACGACGCAGACAGCGAGTGACGGCTCGTCTATGATGCCGGGCACGCGAGTCGCGAAAAGGCCATAGAACTGGTCGAATTCTCTTTCCCGCGCGGGCCACAAGTCAAATTCCCACGCGGGCCACAAGTCGGAGACCGATATGCGGATTTTGGGGGCGATCGTGCTGAGCGGCGTCACGATTCTTTCCGCCACTTCCATCGTGACGGCGCAGTCGGTACCTGTTCCCGTTCCGTCCCCAAGAAAGGACGCGGCGACCGATGCGGCGCCTCGGCCTCCGGCCTCCCTTTCGACAGGTCACGGCGCGAGCGCGGGGCCCGCGACCACGGGTTCCATCGCGGCTACGGTCGCCTCGGCACGGACCGGCACCGGGTTCGACAACGCTCAGCGCTCGCTCGCCGATCGCGTCAGCGCCTATCTCTCCAGCGTGCAGAACCTGACCGGCAACTTCATCCAAGTCGGGCCGGACGGAGGCCGCACGGAGGGCCAGTTCTACATCCAGAAGCCCGGCAAGGTGCGGTTCGAATACAATCCGCCGAGCCCGATTGACGTCATTGCCGATGGTTCTTCAGTCGTCGTGCGCGACCGCAAGCTCGCGACCCAGGATCTCTATCCGTTGTCGCAGACGCCGCTGCGCTATCTCCTGACCGACAAGATCGACCTCCTGCGCGACACCAATGTCATCTCGGTCTCGGCCGACGACGTGTTCGTCACGCTCGTGATCGAGGAAAAGCAGGTGCTGACCGGCACCCACCGGCTGATGATGATGTTCGGCGCCAAGGATTTTCAGTTGCGCCAGTGGACCGTCACCGATCCCCAGGGCTACGACACGACGGTCGCGGTCTATAATCTCGATCAGAAAAGCAAGCCGGACCCTGGCCTGTTCAAGATCAACTACGAGCGGATGCTCCAGTAGAAATTTTCGGTTTTCCTGCAGGAACGGCCTGGCGGGGCGTCGCGTTGGCTTTTATGTGCTGCGGTGAGCGAAGTCAGGGCGCGCCCATGCCCATAGTCGAAGCCCTTCTTCTGATCGTTTTCGTCGCCGGCATCCTCGCTCCGGTCGTGGTCGTGCTTGTCACAAAGCGGGCAGAGCGACGCCACCCGCCGCTCGGGCGCTTCATCGACATCGACGGCCTGCGCCTTCACTACCTCGAATGCGGAGACGCCGGCGCCCCGCCTGTTGTTCTGTTCCACGGCAATGGCGCCATGATCCAGGATTTGGCCGGATCCGGCCTCGTCGATCTCCTGGCACGCCGCTATCGGGTGATCTGTTTCGACCGGCCTGGTTTCGGATATAGCCGCCGCCCGCGCCGGAGACGTATGACGCCCGAAGCCCAGGCGGCGGTGTTTGAAGCCGCACTGTCCCGTCTCGGCGTCCGTAACCCGGTCGTGTTCGGTCATTCCTGGGGGACGCTGGTTGCGCTTGCGCTCGCGCTTCGCGCGCCGCAATCGCGGTCGCCGTTGAAGGGCCTCGTGCTCGCCGCCGGCTACTATTTCCCCACCCTGCGGCCGGACGTGTGGGTGGTGTCCGGACCGGCGATCCCGGTCCTCGGCGACATCATGTGCTACACGATTTCGCCGCTGCTGGGCTGGCTGCTGGCGCGACCGATGATTCGCAGGCTTTTTGCGCCCGAGGAGGTGCCGCAAGCCTTCCAGGACCGGTTTCCGCTTGCGCTCGCGCTGCGGCCTTCACAGTTGCGTACGACAGCGGAAGAATCCGCGCTGATGATCCCCGCGGCGAGGCGGCTGCAGGCGCGCTACCGCGATCTGAATTGTCCGATCGCGATTTTCTCGGCGACCGGCGACACCATGGTCGAGCCCGAGCAGGGGCCGCGTCTGCATCGGGCGACCGCCGGCGCGACGCTCCGCATTGTAAAGACGGGGCACATGCTTCACTACGCGATCCCCGAGGAGATCGCCGGCGCCATCGACGGGATGGCGGGATCGATCCGACGCATTTCCTCGCCCCAGCTCGCCCCGAGCGATTTCGCCGGCGAAAGCCCGTCGCGAACGCGCAGCCCGGGCTGAGGGTGCGCGCCCGCGCGTAGCCGCCGAGGGCCACTTGTGGCGATGACGCGGCAGCCTTGCCCCCGCTGCGGAATGAGCTATCACGAGGCCTCCGGTCACCTTTGCCGTGCGGGTATGCGTCTCACCGTCTCCACCTGGAACATCAATTCGGTTCGATTGCGGATCAACCTCGTCGCCAAATTCATCAAGGCGGCGCAGCCCGACGTGCTGTGCCTGCAGGAAACCAAGTGCCCGGATGATTATTTCCTGCGCAAACGGCTGGCGCGGCTCGGTTATCCCCATATCGCGCTGAGCGGGCAGAAGGGCTATCACGGCGTCGCCGTGATCTCGCGACTGCCCTTCGAGAGCATCGACACCCGCCATTTCTGCGACAAGCAGGACTGCCGCCATATCGCGGTGACCTTCGGCGAGCGCGCCGGCCTCAGCGAGCCTGCGGTCCTGCACAATTTCTATGTTCCGGCGGGCGGCGATGAGCCGGACCCGGCGGTCAATGTGAAATTCGCCCACAAGCTCGCGTTTCTCGACGAGATGCGGATCGCGCCGAACCTGCGCGCCGCGCCGAACGAGCGCGCGATCCTCCTCGGTGATCTCAATGTCGCGCCGCTCGAGCACGATGTGTGGAGCCACAAGCAGATGCTGCGCGTCGTCTCGCATACGCCGATCGAATGCGAGAAACTGATCGCCGCGCAGGCCGCAGGCGGGTGGATCGACGTGATGCGCGCCTTCGTGCCGGAGCCGGAAAAGCTCTACACTTGGTGGAGCTATCGCGCCCTCGACTGGGAAGCCTCGGATCGCGGGCGCAGGCTCGATCATGTCTGGACCAGCCCGGCGCTTGCCCACCGCGTGACCAGCATGACGGTCGCGCGCGCCGCGCGCAGCTGGACGCGGCCCTCCGACCACGTTCCGGTCACCGTGACGGTGGAGATGTGACGATTCAGGGCAGCCTCGTCGTCGCCCGCAGCATGGGAACGCCGAAGCCGTTTCGTGATTGCCTCGCCGCCCTCGGCGACGATCTGTTGCGCGCGCGGCGAAGCTGATGGAATGCCGCGAAACCAATCGCTCAGCGACTGCAGGCGACGAGCGCGAAGTTTGCGCCTTGCGGATCCAGACACTGCAAAATCCAGCCGCCGCCCGGCACCTGAAGCGGTCCCATCAACACTTTGCCGCCATTGTCGGTGACGCGCTTGGCTGCTGAATCTGCGGCGTCGACATTGAAGTAGAACTGCCATGCGGGCGACGGGACCCCGTCGGGCTTGTTCATCATGCCGCCGATGGCGTCGGCGCCCGCGGCAAATGTCTGATAGGTGCCCATCGGTCCCATGTCGACCGCGTCCTTCTTGGTCCAACCGAACTGGCCCGCATAAAAGTGGAACGCCTTCGCCCAGTCCGTCGCATAGAGCTCGCGCCAGCCGACATGGCCCGGCGTCATGGGGGACGTCGGCGCATTGTCCCCGCCCAGTGGGGTGAACAGCATGAACACCGCGCCTTGCGGATCGGCGACGACCGAGAAGCGGCCTACGTTCGGAATGTCGGCGGGAGCGCGGTGAACGAAGCCGCCGGCCGCGCTTACCCGCTGCGTCGCCGCATCAACGTCATCGGTCCCGATATAACCGAGCCAGCCCGGCCGACCGCCGGCCGCGCGCACTTCTTCCGGCAGAGGCATCATGCCGGCGATCATTTTTTCGCCGGCGCTCATGATCGTGTAGCGCATGTCGGGTTGGCCCGAGTTCCTGTCCGCGCCAGCCGACCACCTTCTCGTAAAAGGTCTCGGCGGCGGGCAGATCTGTCGTCATCAGCTCGTACCAGACGAACGGGTTCGGAGAGCCGGCCATCATCGTGCTCCTTGCGGTTCAGGTGACGTTATGCAGCGGGATTGCCGTCGAAGGCGTTGCGCAGCGCCGCGACGTCGATTTTGCTCATCGGCAGCATCGTCTCGGTCATCCGGCGGATTTTTGCGGCGTCCTTGCTGTTCATCATCTCGCCGATCGCGGCCGGGACGATTTGCCACGAGACGCCATAGCGGTCCTTCAGCCAACCGCAGCGGCCGGGTGCGCCGCCATCGCACAAGGCATCCCACAGGCGGTCGATTTCCGGTTGATCGGCGCAGCGCACGCAGAAGGACACCGCCGGCGTGAACTGGTAGATCGGGCCGCCGTTGAGCGCCATATACTCGCATCCCGCCAGCGTGAACGTGACCAGCATGACGTCGCCCGCCGAGCCTCCCGGCATGTCCATGCTGTAACGCACGATCGAACCGATGCGTGAATCGGGCAGCAGCGAGACGTAGAACCGCGCGGCTTCTTCCGCCTTCCCGTCGAACCAGAGGCAGGTCGTGATCTTGGACATTCGACCTAGTCTCCGGAGTTGAGCAGAAGCTCAAAACCACCATAGATCAGACGCTTGCCGTCGAATGGCATATCGGGGCCATGCGACAGTCGAGGATCGGACATGACCTTCTTGTTGCCCGCGTCCCGCACGTCCTTGGACGGCCATACGATCCACGAAAACACGACGGTCTCGCCCGCCTCGGCTTTCACCGCGCGCTTGAAATCGGTGATCTTGCCGTCGGGCACGTCGTCGCCCCAGCATTCGACGATGCGCAACGCGCCATGCTCCTTGAAGATCGGGGCCGCGCGGGCGGCCAATTCGCGATACGCGTCCTTCTTGCCCGCGGGCACCGGAATGACGAATCCGTCGACATAGGCCATGGCATCTCTCCCTCGCTCAATTCCGTTCAGTCGCTTCCGCCGTCGCATCCGGGCGAAAGGCGCGGTCCAACGGGCAAGTTCACGACGGCCGAATTCGGCATTACGCTCCCTCAGCCCCCGTTTTGACCGTGATAAACGTTTGCGTTAGAATATGCAACAATGAAGGTAAAAAAAATAACTAGAGCGGATCGGCCGCCCAGCAAGCCCTCGGGTTCGGTCCGCCGCCGCTATGACGACGCGTGCGGGGTGGCGCATGCGCTCGACCTCATAGGCGAACGTTGGGCGCTGCTCGTCGTTCGCGAATTGCTGCTTGGTCCGAAACGGTTCAGCGACCTGCGCGCGGACCTTCCCGGAATCAGCGCGAACATCCTGACCCAGCGACTTGACCAAATGGAGACAGCCGGTGTGCTCATTCGTCGCAAGCTGCCCCCGCCGGCCGCGGTGCAGGTCTATGAGCTGACGGCCTGGGGTTACGAAAGCGAGCCGATCGTCCAGGCGCTCGGGCGCTGGGCGACGCGCTCGCCGGCGCACGATCCGACCCTGCCGCTCAGCGCGGTGTCGCTGATGCTCTCGTTCCGCACGATGCTTGATCCCGCACGCGCGCGCGGGCTCGCCGCACGCATCGGTTTTCGCCTCGGCGAGGAAACCTATCTCGCGCGGCTCGCGGACGGACGGATCGATATCGCGCGCGGCGACGTAAAATCGGCCGATGTGATTTTCACCGGCCCGGCGCGGGCGCTGGCGGCGGCCGTCTACGGCGGCCAGCCGCTGAGCGTCCTGGTCGCCAAGAAGGCGCTTATGCTGGACGGCGATCGCGCGCTTGCGGAAAAATTCGTGACGCTGTTTCCCTTGCCGCCGAAGATCGCGCGGTCGCCCTGAGGTTTCCGCTAACACGCGCTTTTTTGCGCCTGCTCCCTTTCGCATCGCCCTACACTGCTATCGACATGGGCGCGTTGCGGCGCCCGCGGCATTACGTGCAGCGTCGATCGCCGCACAGGCCCCGGCGACCGCATATCACGGGAGAGAGCCGGGCATGGCCGATGACCTGACCGCTGACGAAATTCGTACGCTTCTTCAGCTGGAACCGAATGCGACGTGTGGTTTCGTGCGGGAAACCTATGTGAGCAAGCTATCGGTCGCGCCTGGTGGTTTGCCACCGCCATTCGCAAACGAGCGACCAATGGGATCGGCGCTCTACTTCCTGGTGACGCAAACGGCGCCGGTGCGGCTGCACCGCATCCGCAATGATCAGCTCTACCACTATTATCTCGGTGATCCGCTTGAAGTCGTGCTCCTGCATGAAGACCGCACGAGCGAGCAGATTGTCGTGGGTCCGAATCTACGGGCCGGCCAAAGAGTCCAACTTTTCATCCCTGGCAACACCTTTCACACGGCGCGCTTGATCGGACACCGCCGCTGGTTCCTCGGCGCCAGCACCGAATGGCCGGGCGTGCTGCCGACCGATGTCGAGATTGGCAATGTCGAGGAACTGGCTGCGCAGTATCCAGTCGCAGCCGACACGCTGCGCACCATTGCGGCGTCCGTTCGGATCAATTGAGCATCATGTGAAAGCCCTTACACGAGCAAGACTCGACTGGTCGCGCTTGGTTGGAATTCTGCGCGGCCTATATGAGTAGTTGTGACCATGAATTCTGCTCGTTTTAGTGGTTTAAGATGACTTTGGGCGAAGCCGTCGACCCCTCGCGCCCGAAATCTTATTGCCGCGAGAGGGATGCTTGAGGCCGCTGGTCACAGTGGGGTCCGCCATGCACCTGGATGAAGACTTCTTGCGATATACGCACGGGTCCGTTTTCTGCTGGTATCAACAAGCCGACTCGAAAGCCCAAGTTATCCTCGGATTTACTGGCGTGTTTCTCTCGATTTTGGTCGGCGGGTTAATCGCCGAATACATGAGAGCGGGACCTTCTGCCGCAAAGCTTCAGGGAGTGGAGCTCTTCCTGTTTGTCGGTGCGGTGGCCTGTCATCTCGGCGCGGTGATGCTTTCCTCGACGGCTTTATGGAGCCGTGGTGTGTTCGCATCGAAAGACAAGGACATCGCCTTCTTTGGCCAAATCGCAAATTTCCCAAGTGCGATGGAGTTTTTTGATGCCGTGCAGACGCGGACTGCCAAGGATGAACTCTATGTCGGCGCTCTGGCGACAAACGTCTACGTCCTTTCCAAGAATACGCGCCGGAAGCATCAACTCGTCGACGCGGCGACGGTGTCCTCCGGCGTGGCGCTGGTCGCAACCATGTCGTTGGTGGTTCTACTGCTGATCCGACCGCTTTGGAGCTGACAACGTCGCCCCCGCAAACCTGAGTCTCCCGCCAAGGAGCCGATTCCCGGCGAAGACCCCGGACCTCAGGTCAAACCCTCCGAAAATCTCACTCGCTCGCGCGCTTTCCGCCGGGATCGAGCACAGCGCCAACTAGGGAAATGTCCTCGGCGGTTTCGCGCGCGCGCTCGGCCAGGTGGTCGCGCAAGCGCTCGGCGGCCTCCGGAAAGCCTTCCAGCGTCTTGCGAAACAGATGGCGGGAAATGCGCATCACTATCGCGGGTTCGGTGGCGACCGCCGTCACCGGCCGCATCGTATCGAGGATCAGGGCGAGCTCGCCGAGCAGCGCACCCGGACCGACCATCGCGAGGGGAGGTCGATCGCTGCCGGGCGCGGGCGGGTTGAGTACCACCGCGCCTTCCTGGATCACATAGCCGCAGTCCGCCGGCTCGCCCATCTTGAACAGCACCTCGCCTTCCTCCAGCGCGCGACTTTCGCAGCCGATCGCGAGAATGCGCAATGCGTGCGGCCCGAGCGCGCGCAAGGTCGGCACCGCCTCCAAAGTCGCAATGTCGTCTTCGATACTCATTCCGGCCGGCCACGTATCATGGCACGAGCTTATACCCGCCTGCCTCGGTGACGAGAATTGCCGGATTGCCTGCGTCGCGCTCAATCTTTTGGCGCAACCGATAGATGTGCGTTTCCAGCGTGTGAGTGGTCACGCCGGAGTTGTAGCCCCACACTTCCTGCAGGAGCACTTCGCGCGAGACCGGCTTTTGTCCGGCGCGGAAGAGAAAGCGCAAGATCGCAGTCTCTTTTTCCGTGAGCCTGATCTTGTTCCCCTTCGGGCTGATGAGGAGCTTCGAACTCGGCCGGAACGTGTAGGGACCGATGTTGAAGACGGCGTCCTCGCTCGCCTCGTGCTGGCGCAGCTGGGCGCGGATGCGCGCGAGCAACACGGCAAAGCGGAACGGCTTCGGCACGTAATCGTTGGCGCCCGACTCGAGGCCCAAGATCGTATCCGAATCGGTGTCATGGCCGGTCAGCATGATGATCGGCGACTTGAACCCGTTCTTCCGCATGATGCGGACGGCCTCGCGGCCGTCGATATCGGGGAGCCCGACATCCATGATGACCAGGTCGATCTGGCCGGCCTTGGCCGCCTGCACGCATTTCGCCCCGCTATCGACCGCGATCGGCTCGAACTCGTCGTGCAGCGACAACTGCTCGACCAGCGCTTCGCGCAGCTCCGTCTCGTCGTCGACAATCAAAATCTTACGGGCGTTCGACATGGCTTGAAGCCTTCAGCGCGTGCCGCGGCGGAGCGGATGCAGATCGCTGCACATCGCAACCCTGAAAGGATAACAGAGCGCAATCCGATTCGGCGTGAGTGAATTCGCTTTTGAGGCGGAAACGCCCAAATCGCGACACAGGGGAAGTAAAACATCCGGGGACAAAAGAGCAAGCCTGGATAGGTCATCGTCTGGGAAACACAACCTCAATGCTTGCAAAGAAATCCGGCGGAAGTCGAGCGGCCCTTGCGCACATCAGGGTGACGGCAGGGTCCGGAGATCGGAGCCGGGGGTGGCTCACGGCCGGATCCCCTCCGTGTGCAAGTGGCGCTCGGACGCTCCGGCGTCAAGGCGAATAAAGTCGAAGGCGATGGCGCAACCCCGCGCGGCTCGTTCCGTCCGCTGCGGGTCTGGTGGCGGGCGGACCGCGGCTTGCGTCCCCGTACGCGCCTGCCGGTGCGGCGGATCGGCCCAGCGGACGCGTGGTGCGAAGATCCCATCGACCGCCGCTACAACCGGCCGGTCCGGCTCGCCGACAGCGCGCCCGGCGATCGATTGTGGCGCAGCGACAACCTTTACGACCTCGTTGTTGAAATCGACCACAACGCCCGCCCGCGCGTTGCCCGCCGCGGCAGCGCCGTGTTCATCCACATTGCCCGCCCCGGCTTTCGCCCGACCGCCGGCTGCATCGCTCTGACCCCGGACGCCCTTCGCAAGCTCCTTGAGCGGCTCACTCCCAAGATGCGAATCGTGATTCATTAATTCGCTAGCGGATCAGAACGTGGGCGCTCGCCGAAAATCGCCGTGCCCACACGGACATGGGTCGCCCCGAACCGGATCGCCAACTGGAAATCGGCGCTCATCCCCATCGAGAGCAGGGCGAGGCCGTTGCGGCGGGCAAGCTTGGCGGTGAGCGCAAAATGCGGGGCGGGCGGCTCGTCGTGCGGCGGGATGCACATCAGCCCGGCGATGGTCAGCCGGTAAGTGCTTGTGCAAGCTCGCAGAAAAGCGTCAACTTGGTCCGGCATCACCCCTGCTTTCTGCGGTTCGGCCCCGGTATTGACTTCGACGAACAGAAGCGGATGCCTCCCCTGCCGGTCGATCTCCTTGGCGAGCGCAGCGCACAGGCTGGGCCGGTCGACCGAATGGATCGCATCGAACAGGGCGACCGCCTCGCGCACCTTGTTCGACTGCAGGGGCCCGATCATATGAAGCGCAAGACCGGGATGCTCGGCCTTGAGCGCTGGCCACTTCGCCTTCGCCTCCTGCACCCGGCTCTCGCCGAACGCGCGCTGCCCGGCGGCGATCACGGGCCGGATCAAGTCCCGACCGAACGTCTTGCTCACGGCGATCAAGGCGACTTCGGCTGGATCGCGGCCCGCCTCGGCGCAGGCATCCGATATTTCGCGCTTGACCGCCGCGAGGCGTTCGGTCGGCGTGTCCAGAACGGTTAATTCGGCGTCAGGCTGCATGGAATTTCCCGACTTCGCTTTCAATTAAGTCAGCCCAGCGCGCCGTACGCCTTCGCTCGGATTGACCGCTCGCCCTGTTCATGTCCTAGTCGCGTGCTCACTCGCCCGGCAATCCAACGCAAATACACATGGCTATGGACCGCTACAACGCCCGCGAGGCGGAGCCGCGCTGGCAGAAGATCTGGGACGAGCGGGGCATTTTCGCCACCCGCAACGATGACCCGCGCCCGAAATACTACGTGCTCGAAATGTTTCCCTACCCGTCGGGGCGCATCCATATGGGCCATGTGCGCAACTACACGATGGGCGACGTCGTGGCGCGCTATATGCGGGCAAAGGGCTACAACGTCCTGCACCCGATGGGGTGGGACGCCTTCGGCATGCCGGCGGAAAACGCCGCCATAGCCAACAAGGTGCATCCGCGCGAATGGACCTACGCCAACATCGCCGCGATGAAGGCGCAGCTCAAATCCATGGGCCTGTCGCTCGACTGGACGCGCGAGCTCGCGACCTGCGATCCCGCCTATTACAAGCATCAGCAGCAGATGTTTCTCGACTTCCTCGCCGCCGGGCTGGTCGAGCGCAAGCAGTCGAAGGTCAACTGGGACCCGGTCGACCAGACGGTGCTCGCCAATGAGCAGGTGATCGACGGGCGGGGATGGCGTTCAGGAGCGCTGGTCGAGCAGCGCGAGCTGACCCAGTGGTTCTTCAAGATCACGGCCTTTGCCGAGCCGCTCTTGGCGGCGCTCGAGACGCTCGATCGCTGGCCAGAAAAAGTGCGGCTGATGCAGAAGAACTGGATCGGCCGTTCGGAAGGGCTCCTGATCCGCTTCGCGCTCGATCCCGCCACGACGCCGAACGGCGAGGACGAACTGGATATTTTCACCACTCGCCACGACACGCTGTTCGGCGCGAAATTCATGGCGCTGTCGCCCGACCATCCGCTCGCAACCGCGGCGGCGGCGAAGAATCCCGAACTTGCCGCCTTCATCGCTGAATGCAAGCGCATCGGCACCGCGCAGGAGGCGATCGACAAGGCGGAAAAGCTCGGCTTCGACACCGGCATCCGCGCGATCCATCCGTTCGATCCAACCTGGACCCTGCCGGTCTATGTCGCGAACTTCATCCTGATGGATTACGGGACAGGCGCGATCTTCGGCTGCCCGGCCCACGACCAGCGCGATCTCGACTTCGTCAATAAATACGGGCTTGGCAATACACCGGTGGTCTGCCCCGAGGGGCAGGATCCGAAAACCTTCGTGATCACCGACACCGCCTATGACGGCGATGGGCGGATGATCAATTCGCGCTTCCTCGACGGCATGACGATCGCCGAGGCGCAGGAAGAGGTCGCGCGCCGGCTGGAAACCCCCCTCCCTATCCCTCCCCCGCAAGCGGGGGAGGGTGGGGTGGGGGTCAACCGGCCGGTCGGCCAGCGCCAGGTGCAGTACCGCTTGCGCGACTGGGGCATTTCCCGCCAGCGCTATTGGGGCTGCCCGATTCCGATCATTCATTGCCCGACATGCGGGATCGTCCCGGTTCCCGTCAGCGACTTGCCGGTCACGCTGCCCGACGATGTCAGCTTCGACCGGCCGGGCAATCCGCTCGACCATCATCCGACCTGGAAGCATGTCGCCTGCCCGACGTGCGGCGGCCCCGCGCGGCGCGAAACCGACACCATGGACACCTTCGTCGATTCGTCCTGGTATTACTTGCGCTTCAGCGATCCGTGGATCGCGACCGCGCCAACCGATCGCGCCGTGGTCGATCACTGGCTTCCCGTCGATCAATATATTGGCGGCATCGAGCACGCGATCCTGCATCTGCTCTATAGCCGCTTCTTCACCCGGGCGATGAAAGCGACCGGCCGCGTCGGCTTCGACGAGCCGTTCGCAGGCCTGTTCACCCAGGGCATGGTGGTGCACGAAACCTACCGCACGCCGGACGGAAGCTTCGCGGCGCCGGCGGAGGTGGCGATCGAACCAGACGGGGACGCGCGCCGCGCCACGCTAATCGCGACCGGCGAACCGATCGAGATCGGCCAGATCGAGAAGATGTCCAAGTCGAAACGCAACACGGTCGACCCGGACGAGATCATCTCAGCCTTCGGCGCCGACACCGCGCGTTGGTTCATGCTGTCGGATTCCCCGCCCGACCGCGACGTCATCTGGACCGAGGAAGGGGTCAGGGGCGCGTCGCGCTTTGCGCAGCGGATTTGGCGGCTTGCCGCCGAGGTCGCCGAGCTGCGTCCCGGCATGGGAGCCGCGCCCCCGGCCTATGGCGAAAAGGCTTCGAACATCCGCAAGATTGCACATCGCACGCTCGCCGCCTTCAGCGCCGACGTCGAGCGGTTGCGGTTCAACCTTTGCGTCGCGCAAGTCTATGACCTCGTAAACCGGCTCGAAACCGAATTGAGGGAAGCTCGCTCCGGTGCGGTCGCGCCCGATTCCGACGTGTGCGGCGCTTTAGCGGAGGCGACCGGCGTCCTGGTCCAGCTCATCGCCCCGATGATGCCGCATCTCGCCGAAGAGTGCTGGGCCGCGCTCGGCCATGCGGAGCTGGTCGCAACGACGCCGTGGCCCGTGGCTGATCCCGCGCTTCTCGTGGATGAGACCATCACCCTGCCCGTTCAGGTCAACGGAAAGAAGCGAGCTGATGTCACCGTGCCACGCCAAGCGGAAAAAGCGCAGGTTGAGGCTGCCGTTCTTGCTCTCGATGCGGTAAAAAAGGCCTTGGACGGCAAGCCCCCTAAAAAGGTCATTGTCGTCAAGCATAGGATTGTGAATGTCGTCGCTTGACCGCCGAAGCCTCCTCGCCCGCGCCCTGCGCCTTGCCACAGGGCTTGGCGCGGCTGCGCTCGTCGCGGGCTGCTTCCAGCCGCTTTATGGGGAGCGGACGCTCGATGGGGGACCTTCCATCAAGTCGGCGCTTCAGCAAGTCGAGGTCGACCAAATCCCCGCCCCGAACGGCACGCCCGAGGCGCGCATTGCGGTGGAGCTTCGCAACGCGCTTCTGTTCGACCTCGCGGGGGCGGCGCCGCTGCCGGCCACGCATCGCCTCAGCATTCGAATTTCCTCGACCCGCGTGTCGATCATTATGGATACCAAGACGGCGCGGCCCGACGTGGAGAATTACGGGCTCACGGCGACCTACAGTCTGATCGATATGCAGACCGGCAAGCCGGTCATCTCGGACCAGACCTTCACCCGCGTCTCCTACGACATTCCCGGTCAGGAGCAGCGGTTTGCGCGCCAGCGCGCATTGCGCGAGGCGGAAACGCGCGCCGCGCAGGTCATCGCCAGCAGTATCAAGTCGCGGCTTGCCTCCTATTTCGTCGCCGGGACCTGAGGACGACGAGCTGAATGGCGGCGCTCAAGGGCGCGGAGATCGATGCCTATGTTGCGCGGCCGGACCAGCGCCGCATCGCGCTGGTGTACGGCGCCGACGCTGGGCTGGTGCGGGAGCGCGTCGAAGCGCTGCTGGCCGCCTCGGTCGATGACCTGAACGATCCCTTCGCGCTGGTGCGCATCGACGGCGACACGCTCGCTTCAAGCCCCGAACGCTCGCTGGAGGAGGCGCACACGGTTCCTCTGCTCGGCGGCCGGCGCGCGCTCTGGATCAAGGCGGGCGGCGCGAATATCGGCGCTTCGGTCGAGGCGCTGCTGGCCGATCCACCGCAGGAGGATTGCCGGGTCGTCATCGAGGCCGGGGATCTGCGCAAGACCGCGCCGCTGCGCACGCTTGTCGAGCAGGCGAAAGGCGCGGTTGCGCTCGCCTGCTACGCCGACAACGAACGCGATCTCGCGCGCCTCATTGCCGAGGAGCTTCGGACGGCGAAGCTGACCATCGCGCCGGATGCGCAAACCCTGCTGGTTTCACTGCTCGGCGGCGATCGCCAGGCCTCGCGCAGCGAGATACGCAAGCTTGCGCTTTACGCGCAAGGCAAGGCGCGCATCGAGACCGACGATGTCCTTGCCGTTGTCGCGGATGCTTCGACGCTTGCGATCGACGGCGTCATCGATGCGGCCTTCGCCGGCCGCATTCAGGTCTTCGACAGCCAATATGCGCGGGCGCGCACAAGCGGCGTATCCGCCACAGCCGTGCTGAGCGCCGCCGCACGGCAGGCCGTGCAATTGCATCGGACGCGGCTTGAGATCGAGGCCGGCAAGAGCATTGACGCTGCGATCCGGGAAACGTTTCGTCCGCCGCTCTTTTTTCGCCGCGAACCACTGGTCAAAGCGGCGCTCTCCGCCTGGACCGCGGCCCGCCTCGAGCAGACCATGGCGCAGCTCGCGGAAGCGACGCTCGCTGCGCGCCGCTGGCCGATTGTCGCCGAGACGACGACTCATCGCGCCCTGCTCACCGCCGCCATGAATGCGCGCGTGCGCAGCGAAGGCGGCCCCGGGAGCCGCTGATGAAGTTATCCCGGCACAACTCATTGAAATGACTCTCGTAATTTAAGTTATTGAATTATCAAGGAGAATCATCCATATTTCAGACGGTGATCTGAACCTGAGCACAACTCAGCAGTAGGATTGCCCCGGCGGATGGGTAACACCATCCGCCCTTATTTTTATAGGACTACAATCCCCAAACTATTGAAGCGACTCGCTCGCCTATTGAGAACTGGGGTAAGTCTGTCGAAGTAGAGATGTGCCCTTTGCTTTCGGATATACGCGCTCGGAGCAAATCGTTGATGCAAAAAATACACCGCAACGTCTGCCATCTGGATAGGCAGCGCTTCTGCCGAATCTTTTCCGTGCGGGTCTTCTATAACGCGAGTAATCGGTACATTGCGTGACCCTGGCCCAAATCGCGGATCGTGCGGGATATAATTAAAGACCGCCATCTTTCGAACTAGTCGTAACAACTTCTTTCCTGCCCCAGAGTCCGTAACGATGAGACCAGAAATCTTGACGATGAGCGCCTGGAAAATTGCCATTTATTAGCGTATTTTCAAATCGCTGAAAAAGCGTCCCCCATGCCGAACCAAATACATCATAATCGTGCGGCTTCCCGGCTTGTTCACTACAACGTTTGTAATGCTAATGTAATCGAGCTTCGCGAGCTCATCCAGCGTGTTGCGCAAGATCGCCAACCGCACATGCCTCGGTAAATCGACCGGCCTATGATTGATATAATGAGATGCATGAATTTCTGTGCGAACTGGTAGCCTGTGCACGCTTTTGAGCGTTCGACGCAACGCAATCAGTACATTTATAAAATCGCGCCAGCGTGATTCATGGACGACGATCCCTGAAAGGGCGAAATATCTCGTCGGCGAATCGTAAGTCCTGTATCGCCGCTTTCGTCGACGTACATGAGATACATGGGATCAATCAACCACGCTATTGAAGTCGCAAACAGCCACGCTAGCTAGCTTTGTCCGTCTGGCGCGCTTCGAAACAGATTTCTCCTTGTGGCATCTCCGCTCCCTTTCATCGCCCAAGGCGAATCCTTAAACAAGCAACAATATAGCTAATCGTTGCCCATAAGAAAGATTAGCGGCCGTTCCAAATTCTCCTACCCCGCGTGCTCCAGCCGCCGGATCACGTCGTCGAGCTGCTCGAGGCTGCGGTAGTGGATGTGCAGCACGCCCGCCTCGCCGCGATGGGCGATGCTGACGGCGAGACCGAGCGCATCCGTCACGCGTTTCTCCAGCGCAAGCGTATCGGCATCCTTGCCGGCGCCCGCGCGCGGACGACGAATCTGTGGCTTTCCGTCTCGCGCGGCGCGCTGTTGGACAAGCGCTTCGACCTGACGCACATTGAGGCCCCGCGCAACGATCTCGTCGGCGAGTTCGGCCGCGTTCTCCTGTCCGATCAACATCCGCGCATGGCCTGCGGTCAGGCGGCCGGCATGTATGTGCGCCTTGACCGCGTCGGGCAGTTTCAACAGCCGCAGCGTATTGGCGACGTGACTGCGGCTCTTGCCGACGGTCTTTGCAATGTCGTCGTGACTGTAGGCGAATTCGTCGATGAGCGATTGGTAGCCCGCCGCTTCTTCCAGCGCGTTCAGATCAGCCCGCTGCACATTTTCGATGATCGCGATTTCCAGCGCTTGGTTGTCGCTCGCTTCGATCACGAGAACCGGAATGTCGTGAATGCCGGCCCGCTGCGCCGCGCGCCATCGCCGTTCGCCCGCGATGATCTCGTATTGCTCGTCATGTCCGCGCACCACCCGCACCAGAACCGGCTGAATGACGCCGCGTTCCTTGATCGAGGTCGCCAATTCCTCCAGCTCAGCTTCCGGAAAATTGCGGCGCGGATTGCGCGGATTGGGCCGCAGGAGCTCGATGGGAATGCGCCGCGCGCCCTGGCTGCGCTCCGCTTTCACCGTCGGTTGCTCTTCTGCGTCGCCGATGAGCGATGCAAGTCCACGACCTAGCCGCGAGCGCGCGCCATCTGTCGCCATCCCCGCCCCTCCTAATAACGGTTTCACGAGACCTCCGATCGTCGATGCTGATGCTGCGAATGGCTCAGCCTGCGAGCCGCTCCGTCAACTCTTTCTCGCGCTGAATGACTTCGCTCGCGAGCCGCAGATAGGCTTCGCTTCCCGCGCATTTGAGATCGTAGACCAGCACCGGCTTTCCGTAGGACGGCGCTTCGGAGACGCGGACATTGCGCGGGATGACGGTGTTGTAGACCTGACTGCCCATGAATTCGCGGACGTCGGCGACCACCTGGTCGGACAGGTTGTTGCGCGAGTCGTACATGGTGAGCACGATGCCATGAATGGCGAGCGCGGGATTGAGCGTCGTCTTGACCTGATCGACCGTCTTGAGCAGCTGCGACAGGCCTTCGAGCGCCAGGAATTCGCATTGCAGCGGCACGAGAACGGCATGAGCCGCCGCCATCGCGTTGATGGTGAGCAAGCTGAGCGAGGGCGGACAATCCACCAGCACATAGGTGAACACGTCGTCCTGCGCTGTTTCTTCCTGGAGCGCGGTCAGTGCTCGGCGCAAGCAAAAGGCGCGATCGCGCATTTGGGCGATCTCGAGATCGGCACCGGCGAGGTCGATCGTCGACGGCGCGATCGAAAGCTGCGGAACGGCCGTTGCGAGAATGGCGTCGCGCAGGCTCGCCTGCCCGATCAGGACGTCATACGTGCTGACGCGACGATTCCTACGGTCGATGCCGAGGCCGGTGGACGCATTGCCTTGCGGATCGAGATCGATCACGAGAACGCGCTCGCCGGTCGCCGCAAGCGCGGTGCCGAGATTGATCGCCGTGGTCGTCTTGCCGACGCCGCCCTTCTGGTTGGCGATGGCGAGAATGCGTGTCGTGCGCGGCTGCGCGCAGACTCCATGCTCGACCGGAAACGGAACGACCTCGCCGCTTGCTTCAGCGACGGTTGGCTGATCGTCCAACTTTTCCTCGGCCGGCGGCTGCTCCGCGGATGACTGCTCGGCTGGCGTCTGTCCGGCTCCTCTTTGTTCAAGCAGCCGGTGTTCAGCGACGACGGATTCGGCGGAGATTTGTTCGGCCGGCGTTTGCTCGGCCGAGTCTTGCTCAGGAGGTACGTATGCAGCTGATACTTGCTCTGATAGATTTTGCTCAACTTTCGGCTGCTGCACAGTCGGCGGCGCGTCTGAACCCTCGGAAGCCGCCGTTTGGTCTTGCAGAGGAGATACGGACATGATGAATGCCTTCCGTCCGGGTCAGGCGATGAGAAATTCGGGTGACGGGATCATCAGTGTAGCAAACCCAGGCCAGTCGCGCGGATGCGAGGAGCCCGCTTTCACCGTCGCGCCGCGGCGCGCACGACCAGGATGCACCCCCCGGAGGATGTCTTGCTCGGGACGAGATCGGCGGCAATGTTCCAACATCTAGTAGCGTCTGCTAGCTCAGCCTCAACATCTTGGCCTTTTGGGAGCAATACCGTCGCACCCTTTGCCAACAGAGGCTGAATCAACTTGATCAGCACAGGAAGCGGGGCCAGCGCACGCGCCGTCACCACCTCGGGCGTCACTGATTCGCGAACAATAAAATCCTCGATTTGCTCGCAATGAACAATGGCCGGAATGCGCAACTCGCGTATGACCTCGCGTAAAAAAGCGGCTTTGCGCGCGTTGTTCTCTACGAGATGAACAATGGCGCCGGGTCTCTCGGCCAGCGCACACCCGAGAGCGACCCCGGGAAAGCCGGCGCCCGAGCCGAGATCGACCCAGCAGCGCGCCTCCGGGGCCAGCGGCAAAAGTTGGAGAGAGTCGGCAATATGCCGGGTCCACAAATGCGGGATTGTGGACGGAGCGATCAGGTTCACCTTCGCCTGCCAGACCAGCAGCAAAGCGACGAAGCGATCGAGGCGCTCCTCTGTTTCACGTGAAACGGGGGTCAGTCGAAGCGCCGCCCGGCGGTCGTTCGGGTTGGGGGCTGCGGGGCCGCCGCTGCGGGCCGTGCTGGCCAGATTGCCCGCCTCATGTCGAATCGTCTTTGCCGAGCTCCCCGGAAGTCTCTGTTTCCCCCGTGCCAAGCGATCGAATCCGAAGCGCGTTCAGCTGCCGATACTGGCTCGCCGTGGCCGCCGAAGGTGAGCCGCCAGAAGCGTGAGCGCCGCCGGCGTGATCCCATCGATGCGCCCGGCCTGCCCCAGCGTGCGCGGGCGGACGGCGGCGAGCCTTTGCCGAACCTCGTGCGACAGCCCCGTCATAGCCGCGTAATCGAGGTCATCGGGAAGTGCGAGCGCTTCGTCGCGCTGGTAGGCCGCGATGTCGGCCGCCTGGCGGTCTAGATAGACCGAGTACTTGGCGTCGATCTCCAGTTGCTCGGCGATGACGGGCGATAGCTCCGCAAGCTGCGGCCAGATGCGGACGACCTCGGCCATGCCAAAATCGGGATAGGACAGCAGGTCGAATGCGGTCCGGCGCTGACCGTCTTTCTTGAGCGCGAAGCCGAACCGTTCGGCCTCCGACGGCGTGACCGAGACCGAGCAGGCAAAGTCGCGCGCAGCCGTCAACGCGTCCATCTTGGCGTCGAACCGGCGCGCCCGCTCGGGCCCGACGCAGCCAAGCGCAATTCCCTTGGCGGTGAGACGCTGATCGGCATTGTCGGCGCGCAGCGTCAGCCGGTATTCCGCGCGCGACGTGAACATGCGGTAGGGCTCGGTGACGCCCCGCGTCACGAGATCGTCGACCATGACCCCGAGATAAGCGGCCGAGCGGTCGATCGTGAACTCGCTCCCGCCGCCCCCCGCCCGCAGAGCGGCGTTGATCCCAGCCACGAGGCCCTGCCCTGCCGCCTCTTCATAGCCGGTGGTGCCGTTGATCTGGCCGGCGAGGAAAAGTCCCTTCAGCCGCTTGGTCTCGAGCGTGGGATCGAGCTCGCGCGGGTCGACATGGTCGTATTCGATCGCATAGCCGGGCCGGGTGACGGTTGCGCGCGCAAGACCGGGGATCGTCGCGACGAGGGCGAGCTGGACATCCTCGGGAAGCGAGGTCGAAATGCCGTTGGGATAGACGGTCGTGTCGTCAAGTCCTTCTGGCTCCAAGAAAATCTGGTGCCCATCGCGCTCGCCGAAGCGCACGATCTTGTCCTCGATCGAGGGGCAATAGCGCGGGCCGCGGCTCGCGATCTGGCCCGAATACATCGGCGACCTGTGGACATTGGCGCGGATGACCCGGTGGGTTTCCTCCGTGGTGCGGGTGATCGCGCAAGCGATCTGCCGGTTTTCGATCCGGTCGGTCAGCGCCGAAAATGGCTCGGGCGGGTCGTCGCCCGGCTGGATTTCGAGGCTCGCCCAGTCAATGGTGCGGCCGTCGAGCCGCGGGGGCGTGCCGGTCTTGAGCCGGCCAAGCGCAAATCCGAAGGCTTCCAATGTGCGGGACAAGCCGAGCGCCGGCGCTTCGCCGACCCGTCCGGCCGGAATCTTGCGCTCGCCGATATGGATCAGGCCGCGCAGGAAGGTGCCGGTGGTGAGCACCACCGCGCCTGCCCCGAGAATTCGGCCGTCCGCGAGGGTGACGGCCGCGACCCGTCCGTCGACGCAGCTCAGGTCGTCCGCCTCGCCTTCGATGACCGCGAGATTCGCCGTCTCGCGGATCGCCTGCTGCATCGCCGCGGCATAGAGCTTGCGGTCGGCCTGCGCGCGCGGCCCGCGCACGGCCGGTCCCTTGCGGCGGTTGAGAACGCGGAACTGGATCCCGCCGCGGTCGGCGACGCGGCCCATCAACCCGTCCAGCGCATCGATCTCGCGCACGAGATGGCCCTTGCCGAGTCCGCCGATCGCCGGATTGCACGACATCGCGCCTATGGTGGCGAACCGATGCGTCACCAGTGCGGCGGACGCGCCCATGCGCGCCGCCGCGGCCGCAGCCTCACAGCCGGCGTGCCCGCCCCCGATGACGATCACGTCGAAGCGCAAATCCATGGTCGGTTCGTGGTTCGTCGGTCCGGACTGTGTTTCACGTGAAACAAATCGGGCTCGACTCGCAGCGCCATCTATCACTTGCCGATGCAGAAATCACGAAAGATGACGTCGAGAATATCCTCGACGTCGACACGGCCAACCAGCCGCCCGAGCGCGCGCGCCGCCAGCCGCAGTTCCTCCGCCACGATCTCCTCCCGATTGACCGGCGACTCGGCCAGCGCGCGGTCGAGCGCCGACAAGGTCTCCTGCAGCGCCAGCCGATGGCGCTCGCGCGTGACCAGCACCGGCTCGCCGCCGCCAAGGAATTCGCCGGCGAAGCGTTCGAGTGCGCCGAGGAGTTCCTGAAGGCCCTGGCCGGTACGCGCGGAGACCGCGAACGATCGGCTCGCCTCACCGCCTATTAGAGCAGGACGAATTGACGTGGAATCCCTCGATCTCCTGGCGTCATCGCCCGCGGAAGCGGGCGATCCAGTAAACAACGCGCGTTCCGTGATGACTGGATGCCCCGCTGTGCGCGGGGCATGACCAACGGGATTAAGACGGCCCGCCGCAAGATCATCACGCTCTGGAGGTGCTGCTTCTTTAACCTCGCGCTCGAGCAGATCGATCTTGTTGAGGACCGTCCAGACCGTCCAGATTGATGGCTTGCCCGCGGTCCGTTCGCCGACAACAGGCCCCTCTCCGGCCGCTGCCCCTTCCTGGGCGGTCGCATCGACAACCCAAAGCACGAGATCAGCCTCCGCCGCCCGCGCCCGCGCCCGCCGCACGCCCTCCTGCTCGACCGGATCATCACTCTCCCGAATCCCTGCGGTGTCGAGGAGCGTGACTGGCGCTCCGCCGAGGTCAAGATGCACCTCGATGATGTCGCGCGTGGTGCCGGCAAAGGGCGAGACGATCGCCGCCTCCCTCCTCACTATCTTATTGATAAGACTTGACTTACCGACGTTTGGCGGGCCTGCGATGGCAACCACCAGCCCCTCACGCAAACGCTCGCCGCGGCGTTCGTCCGCAAGCGCCGCCGCAATCTCGTCCCGCAACGTCCGGACGGTCGCAAGCGCGGGCGCGATCAGATCCTCCGGCACGTCCGCTTCGTCGGCAAAATCGATGCGCGCTTCGACAAGCGCGAGCGCCGCGATCAGCGCCGTCCGCCACGCCTCGGCGCGATCGCCCAGCCATCCGCGAAGTTGACGGAAGGCCTGCCGGCGCTGCGCTTCCGTATCGGCCGCGATCAGGTCGGCAAGCCCCTCCACCCGTGTCAGATCGAGCTTGCCATTGTCGAAGGCGCGGCGGGTGAACTCGCCCGCCTCCGCCGGCCGGCAATCCTCGATCCGGCCAAGCGCGGCGAGCACAGCCGCGACGACCGCTCGTCCGCCATGCACATGGAATTCGGCCACGTCCTCCCCGGTGACGCTGGTCGGCGCTGGAAACCACAGAACCAATCCCTCGTCGATGATCTCGCCGGCCGCGGGGTCGCGCAGGCGCGTAAGAGTCGCCTCGCGTGGTTTTGGCAGGTGGCCGGTCAGCGCTTCCAGCGCATCGCCCGCCCGCGGCCCTGATAGGCGCACCACCGCGATCGCCGCCGGCGGCCGGCCCGAGGACAGAGCGAAGATGGTGTCGCCGCTTTCCTTCATCGTCCGCATCACCAATCGGAACCAGCCGGACAAGCTTGGGTGCTGTATTGCCTCTCTGCCATGTGCGTAATACATTCTCTGCATGAAGACTCTGACCGTACGGCTGCCCGACGATTTGGCGGCTCAAATCGAAGCCGAATCGCGAGAGCGCAAGATGTCGAAATCCGACGTCATTCGCGACCGACTGACCATGGCCGGACCGCAGCGACGCCGTATTGCCGCGCGAGACGCCATCGTAGACCTGATCGGTTCGGTCAAAGGCCTTCCCACGGACTTAAGCACTCGAACGAAAGACTATCTGCAGACAATGGGCTATGGCCGCAAGCGTCCTCGTTGACGCGAGTTTTTTCGTCGCTTTGCTCAGCCGCGACGACGCTCATCACGCATGGGCGGCCGTTCTGTCGCGGCGATTCCCACCGACCTGGAAAACCTGCGAAGCGGCCCTCTCGGAGGCTTTTCATCTCCTCGGAATACGCGGCGGCAGCGCACTCGCCGCATTACTCAACCGACGGGCCGTGACTGTGCCCTTTCGCCTCGGCGAAGACGTTCAGGGTGTTTTGCGTCTCATGCATAAGTACTCAAATGTGCCGATGAGCTTCGCTGACGCCTGCCTGGTCCGTATGACCGAAATGCTGGCCGATCCGGTGCTTCTGACCACTGACGCCGATTTCCGCATCTATCGTCGGCACAGTCGACGAGCCATTCCTTGCGAAATGCCCGGCTGAGCCGCCGGGGCGCGCGTCAATTCGCCGATCCTTTTGCGACGCGCTCCGCGGTTAGACTCTGCCGCAAACCACAGGCAGAGCCCATGACCACTGATACGACCCATGAAAACCGGCTCGCCCGCGAGACGAGCCCCTATCTCCTGCAGCACAAGAACAATCCCGTGGACTGGTGGCCGTGGGGGCCGGAGGCGCTTGCCGAAGCCAAGCGCAGCAACAAGCCGATCCTGCTCTCGGTCGGTTACGCCGCCTGCCATTGGTGCCACGTGATGGCGCACGAAAGCTTCGAAGACGCCGCGACCGCCGCGGTGATGAACGAGCTGTTCGTTAACATCAAGGTGGACCGCGAGGAGCGGCCCGACATCGACCAGATCTACATGTCGGCGCTGCACCATCTCGGCCAGCAGGGCGGCTGGCCGCTGACCATGATTCTCACACCCGACGGCGAGCCGGTGTGGGGCGGCACCTATTTCCCCAACACGTCGCGCTACGGCCGCCCCTCCTTCACCGACGTGCTGCGCGAGATCGCCCGCCTGTTTCGCGAAGAGCCGCACCGTGTCGAGCAAAACCGCGAAGCCCTGATGGCGCGGCTCGCCGAAAGAGCGCAAGGGCAGGGCGCCGTCACGCTCACGCTCGACCAACTCGATCGCATTGCCGGACAGCTTGCGGGCGCCATGGACACGCTGCATGGCGGGCTGCGCGGCGCGCCAAAATTTCCCCAATGCTCGATGCTCGAGTTTTTGTGGCGCGCGGGCCAGCGCGCCGACCGGTTCCAGCCGGCGCAGGACGCACCGTCATCCTCCCCAGCCAATGTCTTTTTCGACCTCGTCGAGCTCACGCTGGAACGCCTGTGCGAGGGCGGCATCTACGATCATCTCGGCGGCGGCTTTTCACGCTATTCGGTCGACGAGCGCTGGCTGGTCCCGCATTTCGAGAAGATGCTTTACGACAATGCGCAGCTTGTCGAGCTTCTCGCGCTCGCTTATGCGCAGACCGGCCATTCCTTGTTCCGCCAGCGTGCGAGCGAAACCGTCGGTTGGATCGAGCGCGAGATGGTCACGCCGGGCGGCGCGTTCTCGGCTTCGCTCGACGCCGACTCCGAAGGCGAGGAGGGCAAATTCTATGTCTGGTCGCTGGCGGAGGTCGAAAACCTTTTGCCCGCCCATGACTCTGAGTTTTTCGCCGAGGCCTATGATGCAACCAGGGGCGGCAATTTCGAAGGCCACAACATCCTCAACCGCTTGCAGCGGCTGGATGATTTCCTGCGATCGCGGGCGGGACAGCGCTTCGCGTTGACGCCGATGCGCGCCGACGAGGAGCAGCGGCTCGTCGCGCTTCGCGAGGTGCTCCTCGCCGCCCGAGCGGGCCGTGTCCGGCCGGGCCTCGACGACAAGGTGTTGACCGACTGGAACGGACTGATGATCGCGGCGCTGGCCAACGCCGGTTCGATGCTGGACGAGCCGGGTTGGGTGGCGCTTGCGCGCCGTGCCTTCGACTTCATCGCTCGCGCCATGACCCACGGCGACCGGCTCGGCCATTCCTGGCGCAATGGCCGGCTGCTATTGCCGGGGCTTGCGTCCGACTTCACAGCCATGATCCGCGCGGCGCTCGCGTTGTTCGAGGCGACCGGCGAGCAGGCCTTTCTCGACCGGGCGGTCGCCTGGCAGCATGCGCTCGACCGCCACTACGCCAATCCGGAGAACGGCGGCTATTTCCTCACCGCCGATGATGCCGAAGGCCTGATCGTTCGGCCGGCTTCGACGTACGACGATGCGATCCCAAACCCGAACGGGCTCGCCGCGCAGAACCTTGTTCGCTTGGCGGTGCTTGCCGGCGACGACGCTTGGCGCGAACGCGCGGACATCCTATTCGATGGGCTCATGCCCATCGCTGCGAGCAACCTGTTCGGCCATCTGAGCCTTCTCAATGCGCTCGACCTGCGTCTTCGCGCAGCAGAGATCGTCATTGTGCGCAAAATGGTGCAAAATGCTGCGCACAATGACCCCCTTGTTGTTGCAGCGCAGCAAATCCCATTTGACGAACGCATTCTGCTTCATGCATCTTCTACGACAGGAATATCACAATCGCACGTTTCGCGTGAGCGGCTGGCCGCCGTCTCGGGCCCAGCTGCTTTCGTCTGCGTGGGAGAGCGCTGCTCGTTGCCGGTAACAGAGCCAACCGAGCTTGCTTCTGCGGTTCGAGCCATGCGCGGCTAAGAATTCCGCGGTTTCGCGCCGGCCAACGGCCGCGTCACGTGTTCATCGACTCGAAGAACTCGCCGTTGCTTTTGGTGTTGCGCAGCTTGTCGAGCAGAAAGTCGATCGCGTCCATCACCCCCATGGGATTGAGGATGCGGCGCAGCACGTAGATCTTCTTGAGCTGGTCGGTCGGGGTGAGCAGCTCCTCCTTGCGGGTGCCGGACCGGGTGATGTCGATCGCCGGGAATGTGCGCTTGTCCGCCACCTTGCGGTCGAGGATGATTTCCGAATTACCGGTGCCTTTGAACTCCTCGAAGATCACCTCGTCCATGCGGCTGCCGGTGTCGATCAGCGCGGTCGCAATGATGGTCAGCGATCCGCCTTCCTCGATATTGCGGGCGGCGCCGAAGAAGCGCTTCGGCCGCTGCAGGGCGTTGGCGTCGACGCCGCCGGTCAACACCTTGCCGGAGGACGGCACCACCGTGTTGTAGGCGCGACCAAGGCGGGTGATGGAATCGAGCAGGATCACGACGTCGCGCTGGTGCTCGACCAGCCGCTTGGCCTTCTCGATCACCATCTCGGCGACCTGGACATGGCGTGAGGCCGGCTCGTCGAAGGTCGATGAGATCACCTCGCCCTTCACCGAGCGCTGCATGTCGGTCACTTCTTCCGGCCGCTCGTCGATCAACAGCACAATCAGATAGCACTCGGGATGATTGGCGGTGATCGAATGGGCAATGTTCTGCAGCAACACCGTCTTGCCGGTGCGCGGCGGGGAGACGATCAACGCCCGCTGGCCCTTGCCGATCGGCGCGACGATGTCGATGACGCGCGCGGAAAGGTCCTTCTTGGTCGGATCGTGGACCTCCATGCGCAGCCGCTCGTCGGGATAGAGCGGGGTGAGGTTGTCGAAATTGATCTTGTGCCGGGTCTTATCGGGGTCTTCGAAATTGATCGTGTTGACCTTCAGAAGCGCGAAATACCGTTCGCCCTCTTTGGGGCTGCGGATCTGTCCTTCGATCGTGTCGCCGGTACGCAGGCCGAACCGCCTGATCTGCGACGGCGAGACGTAGATGTCGTCTGGACCCGGCAAATAATTTGCTTCGGGCGCGCGGAGAAAGCCGAATCCATCCTGCAGGACTTCGACGACGCCCTCGCCGATAATCTCTACTTCCTTCTGCGCGAGCTGTTTGAGGATTGCAAACATAAGCTCCTGCTTGCGCATCGTCGAGGCGTTCTCGACCTGGTGCTCATCGGCAAAAGCAAGCAATTCAACAGGAGATTTACTTTTAAGGTCCTGAAGCTTCATTTCCCGCATACGGGTGATTCCTAGTCCGTCGAGGGGGGAAAAAACCAATCGACGCGCTCAGAGGAGAAAATCGCAGGTCTTGTGGCGGGCTTACGCCTTTAGGATCCCGATGTGCGAAACGGTCCTGGCCGGACCTTGCTCGATCACATCCGCCTGCATTCTGGGGAGGTTCTTTCAACATAGGTAAAGACCGAAGCTCACGCAAGAGGACTGCGCGTTCTTCCATCACATTGGCTTGACGACCGCGATGACGACGGTCGCCGCGGCGAACAGGCCGGTTGCGGCGGCCATCCTAACGTAGAAGCGCGGTCTATATCGCCTCTCCACACTGGCCAGCCGCCGAACGCGCCCGACCGCCCAGCCGTGCACGCCCGACAAGACCATGACGAAAAAAAGCTTGGCATGCAGCCACCCGTCGGAAAACCAGTTGCCCCGCCACGCGAGCCACAGCCCCAAGCCCCACGTCATCACCATCGCCGGATTGACGATCACCCGCATGGCCTGTTGTTCGATCTCGGCAAGGCTTTCCGCTTCTCGGGAACCCAGCTCAGCTTGCGCCTGCCACACGAAAAGATAGAGCACGCCGATCATTCCCCCCATCCAGCCGATGACGGCGGTGAGATGTCCGGCCTTGATCCATAAATAGATGCTGGCCGGGGCAACAAGGCCGAGCAGGCCCGCAACAACGACGGGCGCAGCAAGGCCGACCGCTGCACGTATCAATGTCCTGCGTGTTTCACGTGACAGCGGCACCGCGCGCACCAGTCAACGTTTTCGGACCCGCCGCAACATCTGCTCGACATGAGCAATTGGCGTATCGGGAAGAATGCCGTGGCCAAGATTGAAGATAAACGGACCTCCGGCAAACGCGGCTAGTACGTCGTCAATCTCGCGATCGAGCGCCTCGCCGCCCGCGAGCAGCGCTAACGGATCGAGATTGCCCTGTACGGGACGCCGCGTTTGCACGTGCATGCGCGCGAAATTGCGATCGATCGTCCAATCAAGTCCGACCGCACTCGCATCCACGCGGTCGACGTAGCGTAGAAGCGACGCGCCGGCGCCTCGCGGATAGCCGATGATCGGCGCGCCTGGGAGCCTTGTCCGGACTCCCGCAACGATCTTGCGCATCGGCTCGATACACCACCGCTCGAATTCGCTTGGAGGCAAAACGCCCGACCAGGTGTCGAACACCTGAACGGCATCAACTCCGGCCCTCAGCTGCGCGACGAGATACGCGATCGAGGCTTCAATCAACGCATCGATCAGACGAGAGAAACCAGTCTGATCGCGGTAGGCGAAAAGACGGGCAGGGGCCTGATCAACACTGCTTTGCCCAGCCACCATGTAAGTCGCAACGGTCCATGGCGCCCCGCAAAATCCCAGTAAAGCAATGTGCGGCGGAAGAACTGTCTTGACTGCTCGAATCGTCTCGAGAACAGGGTCGAGTTTTCGAGATTCCACCCTTGCGTGAATTGGTCGACGTTGCTGCTGTCGATATTGGGAGAAAGTCGCGGACCCTCGCCAGTGACGAAACTCACGACCTGCCCAAGCGCATACGGAACGACCAGGATATCAGAGAACAAAATCGCAGCATCGAGATCGAACCGGCGAACCGGTTGAAGCGTGACTTCAGCCGCGAGTTTCGGCGTGAAGCAGAGATCAAGAAATGTCCCTGCCTCTTCCCGAACCGCGCGATACTCCGGCAGGTAGCGACCTGCCTGACGCATCATCCAAACGGGAGGCACAGGCGTATGCCGCCCGGCAAGAGCATTCAAGATTGCCGAGGAACATAGGTCAGCCATTATGCCAAACAATCAAGAGATTCTAGCTGTTGTGGTTTATTGGCCGTGGATAAGACTCATAATCATTGTTGCACACAAGCGGAGGTTTTCTTCGCAACTTGTCGACTCGATATTCCCTGGCGTCGCCTCGGGGTGACCGGAACTATCCTTGCGTACGCCAGAGCTTAGGTCGTGCATGTGCGGCTGACGGGAGGCATTGCCGCTATTCACAAGCGCGGGATATAACTCGGGCTGGTTTTTGCGGTGCTGTGAACATGTGAGCAGAATGCATAAGACGCAAGCCCGTCCTCGCGGCCTTGCCGTATATACACTCCTTGTCTCCTCAGCTGTACACAGCCAATCAAGAGGTAAGATGACCTCGAGACCAGCGAGCTTCTTCCATCTCCACCTGATTTCCGATTCGACTGGCGAGACACTCGTCACCGTCGCACGCGCCGCGCGCTCACAATATACGAATGTGTCCGCTGTGGAGCATGTGTACCCGGCTGTGCGCAGCAACAAGCAGCTCGATCTGGTCTTGGCGGGGATCGAGGAGGAACCCGGCGTGGTGCTGTACACCCTGCTCGATGAGGCGCTCATCACGCGAACTCGAGGAAAAGTGTCACGATCTTGGCCTGCCGTGCCTTTCGGTCTTGGGTCCGGTTCTTCAACTTTTCCAATCACATCTTGCAACCGAGTCGAACTCAGCGGATCGGCGCGCAGCACGTTCTCGATTCGGAATATTTCCGGCGTATGGACGCGTTGAACTACACCATGATGCATGACGATGGGCAGCTGACCGATGATCTCGAGCGTGCCGACGTCGTGCTGGTCGGCGTTTCGCGCACCTCGAAGACCCCGACCTCGATCTACCTTGCCAATCGAGGAGTAAAGACTGCGAACATCCCGCTTGTCCCGGGCGTTCCGATACCAGCCCAGCTCGAAGTGCTCGAACGGCCCTTGGTCGTTGGGCTTTATGCCACTCCGGAGCGGATCGTTCAGATCCGGCAGAACCGGCTATTGGGACTGAACGCGGGTCAGGAAGACGGCCAGTACGTCAATCGGGATGCGGTGGCCGAAGAGGTGATTTTTTCGCGCCGGTTGTGCGCCAAGCATAATTGGCCGATCATTGATGTGACGCGGCGCTCCATCGAGGAAACAGCCGCGGCTGTCATCGCCTTGCTGAGAGAACGGCGCCGGCAACCTGTTTCTTGAACAAAATAAGGTTGAGTCATGCTTTGGCTCGCGGCGCATCCTCTGGTCTTGGCGTCGCGCAGTCCGATTCGCCGCGCTCTGCTCGAAGCGGCGGGCATTCCGGTCGAACCGATTGCTCCAGATTTGGACGAGCGGGCCATAGAAGCCCGCGCTGGTCCGCTCAGTGCGGTCGATGCGGCGTTATTACTGGCTCGTGAGAAGGCGAGGGCGGTCGAGGCGCCTGTGCACGGCCAGTTCGTTCTCGGGGCGGATCAAACGCTCACCTTGGGACGGGCGCGCTTCACCAAATCGGCCGACACAGAGACCGCGCGCGAGCAGTTGCGTGCGCTGAGTGGGCGAACCCACGAGATTTGTTCGGCAATTGCCGTCGCCAAGGACGGGCGCGTTATTTTCACCCATTGCGAGGTCGCGCGGTTGACGATGCGATCGCTGTCGGAGCGATTCCTCGATGCCTATCTCGAAACCGCCGGCGCGGCGGTGACGGGCAGCGTCGGCGGCTATCAGCTGGAAACGCTCGGCATCCACCTGTTCGAGCGGATCGATGGCGATCACTTCACCATTCTTGGCCTTCCGCTTATCCAGTTGCTCAGTTTTTTTCGGCGGGAGGGCTGTCTTGCCGCGTGAGTTTGTAAAATCCATGCAAAAGTGGCCGCGAATGAAGGGGCTCTTGTTGGAATGATCGTTATCGGCCTGACCGGATCGGTTGGGATGGGCAAATCGGCAACCGCCCTCATGTTCGCCGAAGCCGGCGTTCCGGTGCACGACGCCGATGCCGCCGTCCACCGGCTCTACGAGGGTGACGCCGTTCCGGCGATCGAAGCGGCTTTTCCAGGCGTGACCGGCGGCGGAAAGGTCGATCGAGAGAAGCTCGGGTCGCGCGTCTTGACTGACCAGACGGCGCTGAAACGGCTGGAAGCGATTGTTCATCCTCTGGTTCTCCGGGAAGAGGAGCGGTTTCTTGCCGAGGCAAAGACGCGCTGCGCGCGCTGCGCGGTCCTCGATATTCCGCTCCTGTTCGAGACTGGCGCAGATCGGCGCGTCGATGTGGTGGTCGTCGTCTCCGCTCCCTATGAGGAGCAGCGCCGACGCGTGCTGGCGCGGCCAGGAATGACAGAAGAGAGATTCTCAGCCTTTCTTGCAAAACAGCTTCCCGACGAGGAAAAGCGCCGCCGCGCTGATTTTATAGTGGATACGTCGCAGGGCTTCGATTCCGCCCGAGCCCAGGTTCGTGCCATTCTCCAGAACCTGACTACGATCGCTGAGCGAAGCTGATTCGCACTGCGAAAGGGTCCGGCGGATGGCGCAGCCCGAAAGGGTCCCGGCCCGCCGGGCGATCAGGTGAGGACCCGATGCTGCGGGAAATTGTATTCGATACGGAAACGACGGGCCTCGATCCCTATCAAGGGCATCGAATGGTCGAGATCGGCTGTGTCGAATTGGTCAATCGCATTCCCACCGGTCAAATCTTTCATCGCTATTTCAATCCAGAACGGGATATGCCGGCCGAGGCTTTCGCCGTGCACGGGCTGTCGAGCACGTTCTTGAGCGACAAGCCGCCGTTCGCCGAAATTGCGGCCGATCTGCTTGCCTTCCTGGGCGAGGCGCCGCTGATCGCGCACAACGCGGCGTTCGACCTGGGCTTCATCAACGCCGAGCTCGAACGGGCGAAGCTCCCACCCCTCGCGCGCGCAAGGCTGATCGACACCTTGCTATTGGCGCGGCGAAAATATCCGGGGGCGCAGAATCAACTCGATGACCTGTGCGTGCGATTCCGCATTGATCATTCGCGCCGCACAAAGCATGGCGCCTTGCTCGACGCCGAGCTTTTGGCCGAGGTCTATCTCGAACTGATCGAGGCGCGGCAGGCCCGGCTCGGGCTGGAAACCGCTGCGAGGATGCCGACGGTCGGAATCACCGTCGCGACGCCCCCAACCCGAAGGGTCGCCTTGTTGCCGCGCCTTTCAGCCGAGGAACGGCTGTCGCATCGAGACTTTGTCGCGACGCTGGGACCGCAAGCCATTTGGCTCGACTACTTGGAACCGCCCGCAGGCGCCGACGACGGCCAAGGCGGCAGGCTGAGCTTTCGGCAGGACGTGCGCGCGCTCGTTAGGTCTGGGGCGGCGGGGTAGGGGGTGGCTGCTGGCCTTGCAGGCTTGCCATCTTCTGCTGATACAGCGCGACGAAATCGATCGGATCGAGCAGGAGCGGCGGAAAACCGCCGTTGATCACAGCGTTTGCGACAATTTCGCGCGCAAAGGGAAACAGCAGCCGCGGGCACTCGATCATCAGCAGGGGAGGGACGTTCTCCTGCGGGATGTTCTGCAACCGGAAGATGCCGGCGTAGGCCAAATCGAACCCGAACAGGGTCGAGCCGGGGATTTCGGCCTTGCCTTCCAGCTTCAGCTCGACCTCGAAGTCCGTGTTCGACAACGGCTTGGTGTTGACGTTGATCTGTACGCTGATGGTCGGTTGCTGCGGCGGCTGCATGAGCGCGCGCGGTGCGTTCGGATTCTCAAAGGAAAAGTCTTTTACGAACTGGGCAAGGACGTTGAGCGACGGTCCAGCCGGAGGCTGTTGCGGTCGGGGCGGCGTATCCCCGCCATTGGTGGTCGTGGACATGCGGTCTCCTTGCCACGGTTCCTGCTGGGGCGCCGGCGGATGCCAAGCGCACGGGTGTGGCTAACACAGCCGCCCGGACGCCACAAGGAGCCTTCCGCCAGTGTCTGCTCAGCCCGTGAGCAGGCCCTGCGCAGGTTGCTCATGAGGGTTGGCGCGCCCAGCGAGGTGAGCTAAGCTGGAATTTGCGGTCGAGACGGCGGCTGCCTCTAGAACGACGACGCAAGCGTGATTAGATCATAACAGCGGAACCGTGTGAACGACACCAGTGGCTCCGGCTGGCTTGCCGATCCGTCTTGGCAGACGTGCGCGCGCTCGTTAGGTCTGCGGCGGCGGGGTAGGGGGTGGCTGCTGGCCTTGCAGGCTTGCCATCTTCTGCTGATCAGCGCGACGAAATCGATCGGATCGAGCAGGAGCGGCGGAAAACCGCCGTTGATCACAGCGTTTGCGACATTTCGCGCGCAAAGGGAAACAGCAGCCGCGGGCACTCGATCATCAGCAGGAGGGACGTTCTCCTGCGGGATGTTCTGCAACCGGAAGATGCCGGCGTAGGCCAAATCGAACCCGAACAGGGTCGAGCCGGGATTTCGGCCTTGCCTTCCAGCTTCAGCTCGACCTCGAAGTCCGTGTTCGACAACGGCTTGGTGTTGACGTTGATCTGTACGCTGATGGTCGGTTGCTGCGGCGGCTGCATGAGCGCGCGCGGTGCGTTCGGATTCTCAAAGGAAAAGTCTTTTACGAACTGGGCAAGGACGTTGAGCGACGGTCCAGCCGGAGGCTGTTGCGGTCGGGGCGGCGTATCCCCGCCATTGGTGGTCGTGGACATGCGGTCTCCTTGCCACGGTTCCTGCTGGGGCGCCGGCGGATGCCAAGCGCACGGGTGTGGCTAACACAGCCGCCCGGACGCCACAAGGAGCCTTCCGCCAGTGTCTGCTCAGCCCGTGAGCAGGCCCTGCGCAGGTTGCTCATGAGGGTTGGCGCGCCCAGCGAGGTGAGCTAAGCTGTGAATTTGCGGTCGAGACGGCGGCTGCCTCTAGAACGACGACGCAAGCGTGATTAGATCATAACAGCGGAACCGTGTGAACGACACCAGTGGCTCCGGCTGGCTTGCCGATCCGTCCTGACCGCTGCGAGAGCGTGAGACGTGTTCGATATCTATACAATCATATTCCTGGCGCTTGCCGTCTTCATCTTTCTGCGGCTGCGTAGCGTTTTGGGCCAGCGGACGGGCCGCGAACGGCCGCCTTACGACCCGTTTTCCGCGCGTGATGCGGTCCGCAACGCACCCAGCGACAAGGTGGTTGCGCTTCCGCGAAACGCCGACACCTTTGCGAAGCCTGCGGAATTGAGCGAAAAAGCGGACAGCTGGAAGGACATCAGCCCTCCCGGTTCACCTGCGGCCGAAGGGCTGCAGGCCATCGTCGCTCAGGACAAGAGTTTCGACCCGCAACATTTTCTGACCGGGGCGCGGGCGGCCTACGAGATGATCGTAACCGCGTTCGCCGACGGAGACCGGCGAACATTGAAGAACCTGCTCTCCAAGGAGGTGTATGACGGGTTCGAAACGGCGATCCGCGAACGGGAAGCCCAAGGCCACCGGACGGAGACGCGTTTCGTCTCGATCGACACCTGCGAAATCATCGGGGCGGAACTGCGCGGCAAGACCGCGCAGATCACGCTGCGGTTCGTGTCTCAGCTCATCTCGGTGACGCGCGATCGAACGGACAAGGTCGTCGACGGCAATCCGGACAAGGTGACCGAAGTGACCGACGTCTGGACTTTTGCTCGCGATGTGTCCTCCCGGGATCCCAACTGGAAGTTGGTCGCGACGGAAGCCGGCCAATAGTCCCTTCAGCAGGAAGCCCCATGAGCGCAGTTTGGCTGCGCCGAGCGGGTCGTCTGGCGGCGATGCTGGCCGTGGTGGCCGGCGCAACTCTTCCGGCCGAAGCGGCACGCCGCGGCGCGCCTGTTACCGGCCAACCGGCTGCCGCTCGACCGACGGAAGCATCCGCCTCCGCGCCGGTCGAGCCGGGGCCGCTGCGCATTCAGGACTCGCAGCTCGAGCCGATCGATTTCGCCGACCTGCCGAACTGGGCGGACGACGACCACACAAGCGCATTCAAGACATTCCTTGCGAGCTGCCGCCCGATCGTACGCACCACCGCCCCCGACACGCGCCCGGTCTGGCCGGCGCTCGTCTCCGTCTGTCGCCGCGCGCTCGCCGCCCGTTCGCTGCGCGGGGAGCAAGCCAGGCTGTTCTTCGAGAAGAATTTCCGCCCGATGCGGATCGCTAGGCTCGGCGAGAGCACGGGGTTTCTCACCGGCTATTACGAGCCGATTGTGGACGGTTCTCGGTTTCCCACGCGCATCTTCACGGTCCCGCTTTATCGACGCCCTCCCGATCTGCTCGCACCGGATGCTCCGCCTAATGCGAGCTTTCCTAATCGAGGGCGGGTCGTTCGCGTCACCAATTCGGGAGAGCATGTCCCCTACTACGACCGTGCGGAGATCGAGGACGGCGCGTTTGACGGCCGTCACCTGGAAATCGCCTGGCTGAAGGATCCGGCCGAGCTGCTCACCATCCAAATCCAGGGATCGGCTCGCGTGCGGCTCGAGGACGGGACGATGCTCCGGATCAATTACGACGGGCACAATGGCTATCCCTATACCGCCGTCGGCCGTATCCTGATCGATCGCAACATCATTCCGCGGGAAGAAATGTCGATGGCGCGCATCCACGAATGGATGATTGCCAATCCGGAGGAAGCCAAGGAGGTGCGGCGGCAAAACCGGTCTTATGTGTTCTTCCGCATCGTCGGGCTGACCGATGATCGCGAGCCGGTCGGGGGCCAGGGCGTGGCGCTGACGCCTGGCCGGTCGATCGCGGTCGACCGGGCATTGCACGTGTACGGAACACCGTTCTTCATCGAGGCGGAGCTGCCGCTTGCGGGCGCACGGTCGGCCGATCCATTTCGACGCACCATGGTCGCCCAGGATACCGGCTCCGCCATCGTGGGGCCGGCGCGCGCCGATCTGTATTTCGGCGCGGGGGACGAAGCCGGACGGATCGCCGGGCGCATTCGCCAGTCGGGGCGTTTCGCCATATTGGTGCCGCGTGAGATCGATCCGGTCGCGGCGGGCGCACGCATGCCGCTGCCGCAGGCGCGGCCTCCGCCCGAGCCGGAAAAGCCCGTCCAGGCGTCACGGCGTGGGGCGCGGAAGGCGTCGCCGACCTCGTCACGAAGGGTTCGGCGCTGGAGATACTAAGCGGGTCGAGGGCGACGGCGTTTGCAGGTGAAGGCGATGAAGCGCAAGCTGACCGACGACGAGCGTCGGCTGTGGGCAGACGTCATTCGCGCGGTGCGTCCGCTGCGATCGCGCCGGCGGGCGAACGAACCGCCTGCGCCCGAGACGCTCACTTTGCAAGAATCCGAACCCGGTCCGGAGCGCCAGTTTTATCATCCGAGCCGGCCGGCCCGGCCACAAACGCGCGGGAATCTCCAGCCGCCCCCGCTTGCGACGCTGGCTCGGCGCGACAAGCAGCGCCTCGCGCGCGGTCTTTCGTCGATCGATGCGCGCCTCGATCTCCACGGCATGACCCAGGCGCAGGCACACGTTGCGCTTGCCCGCTTTCTCGGCCGGGCGCAGGCGGACGGGGCGAAATTCGTTCTCGTCATCACTGGCATGGGGGAGCGCGGCGCCGCTGGCGAACGCGGCGTGCTGCGGCGACAGGTGCCGCTGTGGCTCAAACTGCCGGAATTCCGTCCCTATGTGCTCGGCTTCGAGCAGGCCCACAGCGGCCATGGCGGGGAGGGCGCGCTCTACGTGCGACTGCGCCGGGCGTCGAGGTCCTGCGCCTCCACTTGACGACGGTCTTCGGATTGATCCCATGACGCCGGGCCAGCGCCCTTATGCTCTCTTGACTATAGCTGTATCGCTCAGCGGATCGCCTGCGTCGTGCTGGCGCTCCCGTGAAGAATCTGCCCCATGTCCCTTCTTGTCGACGGCGTGTGAATCTGTGCCATCATACAATGGGACTGAATACCCAGCGGTTCTGCATCGTCCGCGAACGCTTTCGCGGACGATGAGGGCAATTCTATTTTACTTAGCGGTTGCTCTTCTGCGGCCAACCGGTTGCCAGAAAACGCTCTCGCGTCACCGCATGCTTTGGCGCGTGGACGGCTTCTTCGACGGCTCGCTTGCCGGCGGCGCGAAGTAGAAGTCATCGATCAGCGCGGAAAACACCGCGGGCACCTGTTCGCCGTGCGAGGCGCGCGCCACCGTCATGCGGGTGCGATTGAAGATGTCCTCGGCCGAGCCGTCCGCCGTGCGGAGCTGGCCGAGCAATTCCTTGACCAGCAGGCTGTTGGGCGCCTGCGTGTCGCCCGCGACCTTGCCGGGAGCGACGCCGTACAGCACCAGCGTGCCTTCGGGAGCTGCAATCGGCGCAAGGCCCGTGGAATAGCCGCGCAGTCGGCGTTCGAACCGGTTGGGCCGCGAGCCGTCGATGACGACCAGCTTACGCTTGGCCCCGCGCGTATTCAGCTCGCCGATCAGCGGTTCCAGCGCAACGCCATCCCGCCGCACATCCTCGGGACGCCAGATCTGTGCATTAACGGGAATAAGAAAGCTCTCGCGGCCCGTCTGCATGCCATAACCGCTGAAAAACAGGAGCGCAGTTGCGCCGGGCGTGATCTTCGCTTCGAAGCGCTCGAGCGCGCGCTCCATCCCCTGCTTGGTCAGATTCTCGCCGAGCTCGACATCGAAGCCGCGTGCGCGCAGCTCCTGCGCCATTGCTCGCGCGTCATTGATCGGCTGCACCAGCGGGGTTTCTTCGTCGGGATATGTGGCGTTGCCGATCACGAGGGCGAGCAGCGGCCCGTCTTCGCGCGAAGCCTCCGCGGCGGCGCGGAGGGGCTTCGCCTCCTGCGCAGTATCCCCGCCAAATTGATCTGCGAGCGCGGCCATTCGCATTGTGTCCGCCGCGATCGTCGTCGCTTCGGCGCTCGCCTGCGCGCTGATCTGCTGCCCAACGGCCTTTCGCATGACCTCGGCCGAAACCAGGGACACGCCGACAATCGCAAGAGCGAGCGCACCAGCGAACTTGGCTGTTCGCATGACACCTCCAGCTTGAACGAAATGGAAATGCGGCTCGCCGAGCCGAATCCCGTTCTGTTGGTCTTTGTTATGGCTTGCTCGGTGGACCCGGCTCCCCCGCCGGCAAGCTCTCTAACCGCGCCACATACAGACAAAGCGGGTCGACCGCAAGCATTATCGAACTCTTGTCGGGAATGCGACCAACGACGCCGCTAGATCGCGATGATTTCCATAACACTAAGCGTCGCGAGGGATTGGCGAACCACAATCTCGTTTCACGAATGATTACTCGGGGACGAGAAGCGTGAAACGTAATTATGCTTCGTTATACGCTCAAGTCCTAGCGGTCTACGCGCCGCTGCCTCGCGCGAACGTCTGAATAACGGCGCCCGTCGGCGCGGAAGCGCTGCCGTGCGGGAGGCCCCGTGCGTCTCCAGTATTTTCGGCTTGTATTTTCGGCTTGCGGCTGCGTGGGGACGAGCAGGTTTAGCCCGCGATGCGAGTTGACGGCCTTGCCCTAGGGATGAGGCAGGGCGGTGACGGTTGCCGCCTCGACGAAACTGCCATCCGCATTCGGGCGCAGGGCAGCAGCCCGGACGGCATGCTTCTCCCGCCATTTCGGGCCCGGCCCGCGCATGTAATGCCGCTCGGGGTGATAGACGCCGAAGCAGTCATCGAGCAGTCCGGTAACGACCGCGAGGACCATCTTGCCGAAAGGTCGGGTGGCTGGACCGGACATCATGACTCTCACCACAGCAGCCTTGCGTTCCATGTTTTCCCAGGGACGGCGCGGCTGTTCCTTGCCAGCCATCGTCGTGGACCAGACGTTAACAATCCGTGCGGATTTGTTCCGATCCGCACATTTCATTGCTTGTGTCATGGAGGGCACGCGCAGCGTTCGAACCTGATCACGCAAAGTGTGATCGAGGTCACGTTGCAGCGCTCAACAAGATTACCAAGCGCCAGAATGGCGGAACCGCCGTGCGGTTGAGCGCGCGCTTGCCCTTTGCCGGGCGCGTCGCTACATCAGCCTCGTTTCCCCACAACCGGTTGCGAGGACAGGCGGCGAATGGCCCGGCAATTCATCTACCACATGCAGGGTCTGTCGAAGACCTATCCGGGCAACCGCAAGGTGCTCGAAAACATCAATCTGTCGTTCTATCCGGACGCCAAGATCGGGGTGCTCGGCCTCAACGGGTCGGGCAAGTCGACGCTGCTGCGTATCATGGCGGGGCTCGACACCGAATTTACCGGCGAAGCCTGGGCGGCCGAGGGCGCCCGCGTCGGCTTCCTGCCGCAGGAACCGCAACTCGATCAGAGCAAGTGCGTGCGCGAGAACGTGATGGAAGGCGTCGCCGCACAGATGGCGATCATCGACCGGTACAACGAGATCGCCATGAACTATTCGGACGAGACCGCGGACGAGATGACCAAGCTGCAGGACGAGATCGAGGCGAAGGGCTTGTGGGATCTCGACTCGAAGGTCGATCAGGCGATGGACGCGCTGGTCTGTCCGCCCGACGACGCCGACGTGACCAAGCTCTCCGGCGGCGAGAAGCGCCGCGTCGCTCTGTGCCGGCTGCTGCTCGAACAGCCCGATCTGCTGCTGCTCGACGAGCCGACCAATCACCTCGACGCCGAGACGGTGAACTGGCTGGAAGGGCACCTGCGCAATTATCCCGGCGCGATCCTGATCGTCACCCATGACCGCTATTTCCTCGACAATGTGACGGGCTGGATTCTCGAACTCGACCGCGGGCGCGGCATTCCCTATCAGGGCAATTACTCGGCGTGGCTCGGGCAGAAGCAGAAGCGGCTCGAGCAGGAGGGCCGCGAGGAGGAGGCGCGCCAGAAGACGCTCGCGCGCGAGCAGGAATGGATCGCGGCCTCTCCCAAAGCGCGGCAGGCAAAATCGAAGGCGCGCTATCAGCGCTACGAGGATCTGCTCAGGAAGGCGAACGAGAAAGCGCCGACCACGGCGCAGATCGTCATCCCCGTCGCAGAGAGGCTGGGGCAGAACGTCATCGACTTTGTCGGGCTTGCCAAAGGCTATGGCGAGCGGCTCTTGATCGACAACCTCACCTTCAAGCTGCCGCCGGGCGGCATTGTCGGGGTGATCGGGCCGAACGGCGCCGGCAAGACCACGCTATTCCGCATGATCACAAGCCAGGAGAAACCAGACAAGGGCACGATCAAGATCGGCGAACTCGGTCAAGCTTGGTTATGTCGATCAATCGCGCGATGCGCTCGACGGCAAGAAGAGCGTGTGGGAGGAGATCTCCGGCGGACTCGATATGCTCCAGCTCGGCAAGCGCGAGGTTAACTCGCGCGCCTATTGTTCGACGTTCAATTTCAAGGGCGCCGACCAGCAGAAGAAAGTGGGCTCGCTCTCGGGCGGCGAGCGCAATCGCGTCCACCTCGCCAAGATGCTCAAGTCGGGCGCGAACGTGCTGCTGCTCGACGAGCCGACCAACGACCTCGACGTCGATACGCTGCGCGCGCTCGAAGAAGCGCTGGAGGACTTCGCCGGCTGCGCGGTGATCATCAGCCACGACCGCTGGTTCCTCGACCGTATTGCGACCCACACGCTCGCCTTCGAGGGCGATAGCCACGTCGAATGGTTCGAGGGCAATTTCGCCGATTACGAAAAGGACAAGATGCGCCGGCTGGGGACGGATTCGATCGTGCCGCACCGGCTCAAGTATAAGAAATTTACGAGGTGATGGAGTCCCTGGAGCGGCCTCCTCCTCTCAGCCTCGCCTCCCACCGCCCACTGTTAACCTAAAAGAGTCCAAGCGATGCGCCGCAAGACCTTGTTTACCGGCCACGCTCTGTTTCCGATTCGTCTCGCGGGGCAGAATCAGGAACGACGACAGAGGCGCTCGCGAGTGCCTGCGGCGCAGCGCTCCAACGCATTTAAGCCCTTTTTTACCGGTCTCTTTCCGTTTCGGATTCGTCTCGTTGCCCGGAGCCATGGAGCCGCAGGAGCGGATATCATGCCTGATCTGATCCGCCGCTGGATCGCCGCCATCGCGCCCGCCGCGCTCGCCCTCCTGGTGGTTCTCGGCGGCGCGTCACCCGCGTCCGCCGCCGATCCCGCCTTCCAGGCCTGGCTCCAATCCTTGTGGCCGGATGCACAAGCGCTCGGCGTGTCGCGCGCGACCTTCGACGCCGCGACGCGCGGCCTCGAGCCCGACCTGTCGCTGCCCGACCTAATCATTCCCGGCCGTCCGGAAGCGCCGCCGCGCGGCCAGGCCGAGTTCGTGCAGACGCCGGCCGAGTACCTGCGCGAGTCGACGCTCGCGAACTTGGCCGCGCAAGGCCGTAAGCTGTTCGATCAGCACCGCGCGACGCTTGCCCGCATCGAGCAAGAGTTCGGCGTGCCGCCGCAAATCGTGCTGGCGATCTGGGGGCGCGAAACCGCGTTCGGCACTTATAAACTCCCGCACAGCGCGACCCGTGTGCTCGCGACGCAGGGCTTTTACGGGAAGCGCAAGGACTTCTTCCGCAACGAGTTCCTGACGGCGCTGAAAATGCTGCAAGACGGCGTCAACCCCGCCGACATGCGCGCCTCTTGGGGCGGCGCGATGGGCCTCACGCAGTTCCTGCCCACGGAATACTACAAGCACGCGGTCGATTTCGACGGCGACGGCAAGCCCGATATCTGGCATTCAGTGCCCGATGCGCTGGCCTCAGCGGCGAAACAACTCGCTGAAAAGGGTTGGCGGCCGGGCAAGCACTGGGCTTACGAAGTGCGTGTCCCCGCGGGCCTCGACTGCACCATCGCCGATCCGGACTACACGCTCACCCTTGGCGAATGGCTGCAGCGCGGCTTCACCCTCGCGCACAACCGTAGACTCAGCGCGGCCGAGCTCGGCGAAAACGCCTCGCTCCTGATGCCTGCCGGCGTCTACGGGCCCGCCCTCCTCATTCTGAAAAATTACTACGTGATCAAGGACTACAATTTCTCCGACCTCTACGTGCTGTTTGTCGGCAATGTGAGCGACCGCATCGCCGGCGGCGCCGCCTTCGAGAAGCCGTGGGGCAAGGTCGTGCAGTTGCGCACCAAGGATCTGGAAGACATGCAGCAGCATTTAACCGCGCTTGGGCTCTATCGCGACAAGATCGATGGCAAGGCGGGCATGCGCACGCGGCTCGCGCTCGGCGCCTATCAGAAGGCTAACAAGCTTCCGCTCGATTGTTGGCCGACCGCCCCCGTCCTGGCGCATATGCGGGTGCGGGCGGCGGGCCCGTGAGCGCATTGGATTGATCGGGCCGCCCGCGTGGGGAGTCACACCTCGCGGGCGCCAACCCGGCGTGAAGGCGGCTGCGTATTCGCTCGCTCTTTCGGCGAGGACGGCGGTCTCAATAACGCGAATCCCCAGTTCGGCGGTGCCCGGCCGAAGCCAAACAGCCGTGCTGGGCTACCAGATACGCTCGACCGCTGTCGGATTGCGTTGCGCCCGCGTCCATGATGCCGCGGAGGCGAGCGTCGCAGATGCGCGCTCGAGAAGCATACCGAGCGCGATGAGGGCAAACCGGATGTACACCGCCAGCGCGACGAGGCCCATAAGCCCGCCGGAGTATCGGTCGGACATGAATTTACGATAGAACCGAAGCATGCCTTTGTGCTTATGCCATTCGGTGGAGATGGGCCGCGATCGGGTGCTGATGCCCTTGTGATGGACGACCCGAGCATCGGGCACGAACAAGATCTTCCATCCGGCCTCGCGGAAACGCATGCACCAATCAAGATCCTCGCAGTGCATGAAGTATCTTTCATCGAAAAGGCCGACTTGGGCGAGGGCGGCCCGGCGTACCATCATGCAGGCGCCGGAATTCGCCTCTATCTCGATAGGGTGATCGGGCAATGGATCCTGATGCAGGGCGAAGTCGGCAAATGTATCGGGGAAGAATTGGCGGAGTGGGGTAAGGTGCAAGGTGCGGACGAGCGCGCGCCAAGGGGTCGGGATCACACGGCGGCCGCCAGCCTGCTCGGAGCCGTCCGGGTTCAGAAGCAGCGGCCCGCAAATGCCGGCGTTCGGCGACTTTTCGAGGACGTCGATCAAGCGTTCGATCGCCCCCTCCTCAACGTAGCAATCGGGATTGAGCAGGAAGATGCAGTCGGCGGTCGAGCGCTCCAATCCCACATTGCAGCCCGCCGCAAAGCCGAGATTCGTCGCGTTGCGAACGATCACAATCCGGTCCGGCCCTGCGGACAGCTGATCGAGGCTCCCATCAGTTGATGCGTTGTCAATGACCAATACGCGCGCGACAGCGGGCGACCGCAGCACGGACGCGACCGCTTCGCCGAGGAATGCTCCTGCGTTGTAGTTCAGGATGACTGTTTCGCATCGCCCCACGGGTGGCTCCCCCGCCGTCTCTTAGGCCTGCACCTCAGCACGCAAGATCACGGATGATTCAAGCAACCCACAAGCATCTGTACATGAAGCTTCGTTCGTCCCAGGCAATCCATCAAAGCAGATGATGCCGCACAACCCCCTGCATGCGTCGATACTTGCGACTTGAATCTTATCTAGTAGCCAGTGACGGTTGCATATGCCTCGCGCAATGCCGGCATTCTGTCAAGCGAACGAGGTATCGGAAACAACCAAAAAAGCGGTATCGTATCATCCGTGCCACGGTCTGCGCAGCGGGGTGGACGAGTAGGCGGGTCGGCATAGGGCAAATTCTCAGATGCGCATTGGCAGGGCGCTAAAGGTCTGGACCTAGAGCTTGGCCGCGCCAGGGCAGCGATGACCTGTGTGGCCCATTGGGATTAAGAACACTCGAACGAAATCACGACAGCAAGACTAGCAGCCGCTGGCGCGTATCAAAGGTTTGATGAGGGCGAATTCTTTTTTTTGGTTCACCACGACGACATAGGGATTCTGTTCGTTGAACTTGCAGTCGAATTGGTAATTAAAAACATCGCCAAATCCCGGAGCGGCAAACTCGGGCAGGTTTAGCGTCTTTCTGACATCGTCTCGGCTTCTGCCGCTGCTGGTCACAAAAACCGCCTTTTCGGGGACAACCAAGAATACGAGCATTGGCTCCCCCGCGTGCCGTTTATCGACAACCCAACCTGCGAAATTCAGCCGCCCGTCCGGGCCACGGCTAAGAATGTCGACTTCACCAACAAGCGATCCCACCATCGAATATACTTTAGACAGACCCCTTACAAACTGGGAGCTATCCTTATTGCCCAAGGCGGCAACGATTGCTTCGACACTTTTGTTTGTTGTATCGATTGAACGATCGCCGATGCCGTAGGTATCAAATATGACGTAGGCAACAATAAAAAAAAGCATCAATATTGAGCCGAGCACGATGGCCTGAAAGTAAACAATCAACAGTCTCGACGAATTGTCGTTTCGCGCTCGTGCCAAGTTCAGTCCTATCACTTAGGCGAAGCCAGTCCAACGCATCGCCCGTCATTTGCGCAGCGAACAACAATCTAGGAACAGGCGTTTGTCTTGTCAAAGTTTGCCATGCGAAGGCTAAAAAATCTAACTCATGCGCAGACGCTCAGGGTCGGATCCCGCGAGGCGCGCTGATAAGAGGCGCGCGGACGGGCGCCGCTTTCCTTGACAAAAAAATGACTTAGGTCGCCAAACCGAGGACGTGAAGATCAAATTGGATCGGCTTCGTCTCCAAGTGCGATCCGGTAATTTTCGGCGGAAAGTCTTTTTACTATGGCGGCGGTTGCGCATGCGCCCAGCCGCCGCCGACGCTCAGGATTATCCAGGAGTCCAGTGAGAATTTGCGTCGCCAGTCTCTCGTCTGGTTCGGCCCATCGCGCTTCGCTCGCGGACTCATATATGTCGCTCGCGTCGACGACAGGGACAAAGCGATAAGGGACAATGGCGGCCGTATCCTCGCACATGAAATCCATATTGCCCGACCAGCCGGTTGCAATGACCGGTTTCCCCAGCGCCATGGCCTCGGCCATCGTCAACCCAAAGCCCTCCGCGCGATGCAGCGAAAGAAAGATATCGCAGCTCTGTATGAGGCTAAGCGTATCGCGTGACGACAGCGGCCGGTCAATCAATGTCATTTGTTTATGATGGCGAACAGCCGCGAGAACGTCCTCGGCGGCGCGCTCATGTATCCCAAGATTGCGCGTTTTAAGGATAAGACGGCAGTTCGGGCGGTCGCCGACCGCGGCAAGAAAGACTCTGATTGAACCAATCAGATTCTTGCGCGTCAGGGACGATCGTCCGTCAGCCATTGACAGCACGACGATCTCATCGTCCCTCAAAGAGAACCTTGTCCTTTCTGGCCTCAGGTTTGATGGCACTCGCAGATAGTAGGGAACGACCTTTACGGGGATGCTCACAGACGACGCAATTGCGTTCCTCACGAAGGTCGACGGAGCCCAAATCTCGGAGAGGTGACGAGACACCCGCGTCTGCTCTGGCGGCATGCGCTCGAGTTCCCACACCCAATGGCCAATGACACGCCATCGCCGCGGACGGAACAAGCCGAGCGCTTTGAGCGCCAGCGTTGTCTCAGGGGCGTTTAGATGCAGCATCAACGTCCCAATCGGATCAAGCGGCATCCGGCGGAGTGGATGTTCGGCATCCATGTCTACTTGCCCGAACATGGCGCTGAGATCGACATGGACGGGATTGAGACTGAGCGCGTTGAGGGCATCGGCGCAGGCGCGCGCCGATCGTCCTACCCCGCTTGCGGTCCGAAACAGCCCCGCAATCGTCAGTGGTCCATGCCGCGCTTGGGAAATTTCAGGAGTCCCCCGTGCCGGTCGCGCAATGAGGAACGAGGGGACGCATTTCAGCAGCACCGGATGTTGGTTTTTTGCCATTGCCGGGGAAATACGTGGACGCTCCGGCTTGGTCAAGCAAAGCCGCCGCGAGAGCGATCGTCCGGGAAGCGTGCCGTAATAGGCGCCGTCGGTGGCAAACCCCAGCGCGAGGCAAGGCTAACGCGTGCAGTTGGGTTGGTGAGGATCAATCGGAGCGACGCGAAGCCGAGCGGCTAGCAACGGACGTCGAGCGCCTCGGATTTGTGGCGCGTTGACGAGAGCAGCTGCGATGTGGCCTCTCGAACGACCCGCATTGTTATGTATTCAGCGACCGAAGATTGATTTCCGACTTGGCGCCTGCTATCGAGACCGCGCGGGGGGTCTTTATGGCTTCGAAATGCGCGCTGATTACTGGCATCACCGGCCAAGATGGCGCCTACCTCTCCAAATTTCTTATCGAGCAGGGTTATAAGGTCCACGGGGTAATTGGACGAAGCACCTCTGAACGCGCGGTCGATGCACGACTGAAATGGGTGGGGGTCGCCGACAAGATAACATTGCACGACGGGAACCTGATCGATCTATCCGGGCTCATCCGCGTTTTTCAGGAAGTGCGTCCCAGCGAAATCTATAATTTAGCGGCGCAATCCTTCGTCAAGTCGTCATGGAGTCAGCCGCTCCTCACCGGCCTCGTGACCGGACTTGGGGCGGCGAACGTGTTGGAGGCGATGCGCATCGTCTGCCCGGAGGCACGCTTCTATCAAGCGTCCTCTTCGGAGATGTTCGGACTTGCCCAAGACCCGGTGCAGTCGGAGCGGACGCCCTTTCACCCGCGGTCGCCCTACGCCGTAGCGAAGGTGTATGCGCACTGGATGACCGTCAACTATCGCGAGAGTTTCGGTTTCCACGCCTCCAGCGGCATTCTCTTCAATCATGAGTCTCCGCTGCGCGGGATCGAGTTCGTCACGCGCAAGATTACGGACGGGGTGGCGCGCATCAAGCTCGGACTGCAGCAGACCTTGGCGCTGGGCAATCTCGACGCCCGGCGCGATTGGGGCCATGCCCGCGACTACGTCAAAGCCATGTGGCTCATGTTGCAGCAGGACAATCCCGATGATTACGTGATTGCAAGCGGTCGGTCGGCATCGGTCCGTGAGTTCTGCGACCTCGCCTTTTGGCGCGTTGGCTTGAGAGCGGAGGATCACGTCGTCATTGACGAGCGCTATTTCCGGCCCGCCGAAGTTCACGTCCTATGCGGCGATCCGTCGAAGGCGTTCAAGCAACTCGGCTGGAGGCCCGAAACGACCCTCGAACAATTGACCGCCGAGATGGTCGACGCCGATCTGGAACGGGTGAAACGGAGCGGGTCGGTGTGAGCGCCTGCACCCGAACGGGCAAAAGATTATGTACGGCGCAAATGATGTTCGACCGGGCGGGAGCTTGTGTTTGCCGCGACAACCTCCCCGATTGTGATAGAGTGGCGCGCCGAGAGGAATGAAGTCTAAGATTTGATGGGCATGTTTTCGGCGCTCTGGCGGTACCGTTATTTCATTCTGAGCTCGATCCGCGGCGAGTTCATGGCCCGGTACGCGCGATCGCGGCTCGGCTTGCTGTGGTCGGTTCTCAATCCGCTCGCGCAGGCGACCATTTATGCTGTCGTCCTCGCCGGAATCATCGGGGCAAAGCTTGGCGGGGTCGCGGGCAGTGCGGCCTATCCGATTTACCTGATGGCTGGCCTGGCGGCCTGGGGCCTGTTCAGCGAAATCGTCAATCGCTGCCTCACGATTTTTATCGAGTATTCAGGCCCGCTGAAAAAGATCGCCTTTCCCCGCTTGTGCCTGCCGATCATCGTGCTCGGGGGAGCGCTGGTCAATCATGCGCTGCTGCTGCTCGCCATCGCCGTTGTATTCGTGTTCTTCGGCGAACTGCCCGGCCTTGCCTGGCTCGTCCTTCCGCTCGGAGCCGCGCTGATCGCGACGTTTGCGTTCGGCCTGGGCGTGATGCTGGGAATGTTCAACGTGTTTTCCCGCGACGTCGGCCAGGTCATGTCGGTCGTGCTGCAGATGTGGTTTTGGCTGACGCCCATCGTCTATACGAACGATATGCTGAACCAGCAGTAGACCGTACCGCGCAAATACGCGGCAATTGTCAACCGCCTGCGGGGCGGCTATGTACCGAACATGCACATTCCAGGCGGTGGACCGCCGCCGTGGCGATTCCGATCATGGTTGAGGAGCAAGCACCGCTCTCATTAGCAGTGTGCCGTCAGCACCTTCAGGGTGGCTCCCACTCCTATCCGCGCTTGCCACCAAAGGCGAAATTTCGGCATGGGGAGCCTCGAAATGAGCATGTTCGAGAAAGCGAAAGGTAAGCATCGACGGGCGGCTAAACCCGCCCCTCACTCTCTATAGAGTGCCTGACTGGGCGAATTTCGATGTGGGCTCCAAATCGATGTTCATTTCGACCGGGTCGCCTTCGCCGTCGTAGATTTGAGAGACATTCATCGCGAATGTGCGGAAACCGCGGATGTACCGGCGCGGGCGGAGGGTGATCACGTCGAGACTGTAGGCTCGGGTCGTCTTCACAAGGATCGAAGATTTATTCAGCTTTCGAGCGCTTCTTGTTCTCGAAGTGCGATTCGGGCCGCCGCGATGCCAATCTCCGCACGCCACTTTAATTCTAATTCGCCATCATCCTCGACATCTTGTTTGACATCTTTAAACATGCGCTCAAGCATTGGCAATGTTGCGGGATGCAAAATCGCAAATAATTCCGCGACAAAAACGGCTAGCACATGATCGGGAGCGCAATCGTTCTGGCCGACCCTTGACCGTAGCAGTTCTTCGAGCGGTGTGGACACCGATCCGACGGTCTCCGGCTGGTCGATCAGCATGTCGCCACTCCTCGTTGTGTTCGACTGACCGTGGCACCATTATTTTCCTTATCAGCCGCAAGAAAAATCCTCCTAAGGTCTGCCCGAATACAATCAAAAGTACGTATGAACTAATTCACTTTTGCGCCTTTTTTTGTTCGGGGGTAGCGACCCCCTCAGTCTGGGGCCGTCATGCCTCCGCTCCGGGGGCCCGCCAATGGCGCTCGCTGGGTCGATGCGGTGCTTGTCCGCGCCTGCCGGTCCCGCATGGTTTGTACTCGGTGTAGGTGTGCCGCCGCGCGGTCGGACGATTGAGTGGGAGCTAACTTATCCCGTGCTCGTGTGTTGAACCGAGGGGATGGCTGAGGAACGGACCAATGTTGAACCACACTACCGCTCGCAGTCGCGTCGTTCGCATAGTCTCCATACTGTTGGCTGCAGTGGTAGCCACATCGGCATGTGACACGGTATTTGCCGAGGACCTACCCGCGCCGAGTGAGCCGTGGCTAGCCGAGCCGGGCGACTGGGCAGCAGACTTCAACGAAGCGCAGGTCGCCTGTTTCAACGGCTCAATGAGCGCGTGTGACGGGATTTGGCTAAGCAAACGGGTCTTGTCCGACACCTTCTTGTATAATTACGGACGCACCTGCGGTGGCCGCGTGAGTTTAGACGAGCTACGCCGCGCCGGAGCCTTCCGCTTACAGGGGCCATCCCTCCATTGCATAGAGATCTTCCCCGGGCACGAATGAGGGGGTCATCCCAAGGAACCACCAAACAGGAAGGCCGCCCGGTGGCGGCCATTACCTATTGATCAGAGCGTTTCGCCTCGTCTCGGCCTGCGCGGCTGCCGGAGATCCGGTTCAGCAAGCCCACGTCGCACCGCCATCTGGAAGCGATCGTCCATCTCCAATAATTGCAATTTGGTCCACTGGCCTTCGCGCCTATCATGCAATAGCAGTTCCTGTTCGCGATCGTCCTTGCGTTGCTGGCCCATATCCCCCGCCCGCGACTGATTTCACGCGAGGAAATTTTATGAACTGAACTTGCCCCGGTGATGTCTGCAATGAGCAAAGATTCGGTCGAGATCAGCAACACGCGCGTCAAGGATTGGACATGAACCCGCCGAGCTTCCCCGGCGGGCAGCGGGCATATCAGCCGCCGAGTCCCTTCGCTTTCTTAACAGGTCCCGGCCAGTTTTCAGGCTCTCGTTAATCCGCATCGGGAGCGCCTTGCGCACGCGCGAATGCGCGCGCCATAACGCGTTTAGCTGGTGTGATCCTCGGTATCATTACTCCCTTGTGCCTCTTTGCCACGCGGCGTTCATGGCGTTGAGCGGAAAAGGGTGGACTGATAACTGCACGGCCACAATCACGCGCAGGGTTGGCTGCTTTGGGACACCGGTATTCCTGACGCCATTGCCGCCATGCCCGACGGGCAAGCCCTGGCTGATCCGAGGGCTATATACTGGCGTTAAAATAACTTTGCCCAGGTCTCCAAGTCACTTGATGAGGTATTCGGCGCCTGCAAGCAGAACCTTCGGCACGGTTAGTCCAAGATCCTTGGCGGTCCTAAGGTTGATCGCGAGTTGAAATTTTGTGGGCGCTTGAACAGGAAGCTCTGCAGGGTTCGCCCCTCGAAGAATGCGGCTGACATACCCGGCAGCCCGCCTAAAAAGGTCCGGGGCGTCGACCCCGTAGGACAGCAAACCTCCTAGCTCCGCAAAGTAGCGGTAAGGATAGATGGTGGGAATGCGGTATCGCGCTGCGAGGGTGACAAGCAGCTCCCGATTGAGAGACGTGAAGTTGTCCGGCATGACGATCAACCCAACGTCCCGTCGGCCGGACAATTGCGCTAAGCCGCTCTCGATTTCTGCCTTGCTGCTGACTTGAAGCGTGATTGGTTCGATCTGGTAAGACCTTGCAGCTTCGATGAAGGCTGGCAAAAAAACCGACTTTGCGCCAGGCGCGGTTGCCGGATTGTAGATGATAGCAGCGCTGGAGAGTTGCGGGATCAACTCCCGCAGGATTGACAGGTATTTACCTGTCATCTTGCCTTGAAAGACGGTGAATCCGGTAATATTGCCACCGGGTCGCTGGACGCTTGCTACGAATCGGCTTCCGATCGGATCGGTTACGGCTACGAAAACAATCGGAATTGTCCGGGTGACCTGCATCAACGCCGCGACGACCGGGGTGCTATGTCCGAGAATGCAATCAGGCCTAAGAGTAGTTAACTCCTCGGCAAATGTCCTGATGCGATCGAAATTGCCTTCCGAAAATCGATACTCGATGCGTAGATCGGTACCGACGATCCAGCCCTCTTCCTTGAGGCCCTGCTCGAAGGCTTCGGTGCGCGCCTTGGTCGCCGAATCTCCCGGCAACCCGAAGCCCATCAAAACCCCGACAATGGGCGGGTGGGGTGCCGGCTGCGCTACAGCCGGCAGAGACCGGCTCGCCACCGCATAGCCGAGGAAAGCAATGAATGCACGCCGTTCAAACAGCATCGCCTCCTTAGATATTACCCAGATGACGACGGTCCGGCGGTGGCGCCGTGCCCACTGAAGCTGCCTTTAAAGCAAGAAACCTAACCGCTTTGAAGGACTTGAGCGCCGCGCCGTTCATCGCCGACGAAGATGGACAGATCGCATCTGTTCCCGAGCTCACGGGCGTCGGCGAACAGGCCTTGCCTTACGTAGAAAGACGCATTGCGCGATCACTCCTCTCTGCGCCTCAGGCAACTCCGCGCTCAACAGCCCAATCAGCTTCCTCGCATCGGCCAAGGAAATGAGCCGATTGCGCGCAAGCAACTGGACCACAACCAATAGGGTACCTGCCTGCTCACCAGTGCGTAGCCCCCGATCCGAGAGCGAAAAAGAATATCCTCGACCTGGGTCGACATGGGATCAAAACCCAAAACCTCGCGGCGGGTCGAACACGTGATCTCCGAATCTGAGGGTGTGTTTTCCAGCTTAACCGAGATGGCCGCTTTCGCCCTGGCGTAGCGTCCTTAGCTGCTTATGAACCACTACGTAGGGTTTAAATTATCAGTTGGCGCGCGTCAAGATTTGACCCAAGTCAAGGTTACCCGCCCTGACTGGCTCGCCGCATGCTTAAATCTCACGGCGAGAACTTGGTGGTGAGCGCCTTAACCAGCTTCCCACCGATCGAGCGGTCCTGCTTCTCGTTTCAGACTAAGTTAAGTCGTTCCCGAAACGCAAAAAGACCCGGCCGAGGCCGGAGCGGGGCCCCAAGTTTCAGGGGAGGAACGCCCAAGGAGGGCGCCGCCCGTCGGCATGGCTGAGGACGGTCTCTGACGGCAGCCGAAGCCGCCGAAGCTCGTATCGTCCGCCTTTGAAGAATAGCCGGGAGCGTGACCATGAAGCAGACGACCCGGATGGGGCAATCTGCATCATCTGACTTATGCCGACGAACCAGCACTAAGAAGTCCAAAAAGTCTTCACCCCGCTTTTCCGGAGACGCCGTACACTTCAGACGGATCAAACACCTTCTCGGCGTCGCGCGGCGTCAACAGAAGCAGGCGCCCGGCCGGCTTGCGCAGCCCCCGATAGAAGCACGAGGCGCGCCCGGTGTGGCAGACGCCCTTGGCGGTCTGCTCCACGTTGACCAGGAGCGCGGCCTGCTCGCAGTCGACCCGGATTTCTCTGAACCGGCTGAAAGGCGACCTTTGGTTGCGGTTCGGGTAATCGGACATCTGGCATCGTTCTGCACGCTGATCTGCGCCTTCGAGGAGCGGTACTGCGAGGTCAGATAGAGTTCATAATCAAGCCGCAGGAAAGCCCGCTGAGCGCACCCAGGCGGGCTGTCGGTTGAATGCGCGCGTCGGTGGCCTTGGACGGTAAAGATGGTCAACCAGCTCGCGACCGCAGGCCACCTTTCTGAAAGCCGAGGCGCGCGCTCCCCGACGAGGCTTCCCGCGGCTGGCATCCGAATTTTGGTCAGGGGCGGGAAGCTCCTAAGGGAAAAGATCGAGCGCGTAACAAATTAGCAAAAAGACTGCCGGTATCAGGTAAAAGGTCGCAGGATTATGGACATAGTCGACCATTTTTCGGCGCTTCTTCGAGATTGTTGATTGAGTCGCGGTCGTTTTAGCCGGTTGCTCTCTTATAGTGCATCGCAGCCTCAACGCCCCGGTCCCATGCCCGAGCAGAGATGCTGTCGGCCTCGTGCGGATTGCTGGAATTGCCGGTCTGGTAGGCCGAGAAGCCCCGGTGGAATTCTTCGTGCGTGTCGTAAGGGCGATAGTGTTGCTTGATCAAATCGAAGATGAGCTTGTCGGTGATCTTGCTCACTGCACTGCTCCCCAATTGACGTACCGCAGCGCACAACCCAAGCCATCATTTGGGCAAAACCAGGGAACGATTTCGTGTTGCACAAAAAATCTCCGTATTGCACAAAAAGCCGCCGACTTTCCCCGGCGGGCTTCGTTGTGACGGTACAGCGGATCACGTATCGGACCACAGCAGCACCAAATTCCTGCGAATCCGCGCAAGGCAGTTCGGCGTGAATGACGAAGGTGGGGCTGGCCGTGTGTTGAAGGACATCAGCGTATCGCCCAAGCGGGTTTGCGCGCGGGCTCTTGCGCGGACTCGACCGAGCTACATCAGCCGCCCCAATCTAGCCGGGATAAAAGCCAGAGTAACCCCGCGTTAAATCTTCACTGTTAGCTTGGCGTTCCTTCCGCATAGGAAGCACAGAAGCATTGGCCCTGGCCCGGCGTTCGCGCCGGGCCTTCTCTTTTCTGGAACCGACGTCCGGGTAGCTCGTTGGCAAGAGGGAGAGGGTTAACTCGCCTCTCTCCACCCGGCGTAGGCGAGCTCGGACGCCCGGACGAGAGGGCTCTTGTCAGCGTATTGATGCAAGTCAAGGCGGAGTTTCAGGTCTTTTTCTAATTACAACCAAGGAGTTCCCGCGTCAGAGCACGGCCGCTCAATTAAGCCGCACGAACTAGACCTTCTGGTCATATCAGACCAGACATCTGATTGTGCTTCTGCAGACTTTTGGAGGGTTTTTCTTACTCTAATAAAGAGGAAACGTGCCTGTGATAGGACAAACCGTGAGGACGCGCGGTGAAATGTTGATCTGCAATGAGATAGACGCTCCTCGTCGAGAGGGCCTGGCTGTGGAGAGTGTGGGACAGTCCACGCCGCGGGAGAAATTGCGCTCAGGCGCCGAGCAGAACGAGCTTGCTGTCGATCAGGTGTTGGCCAATTTTGTCGCGGAGCTATTTGCGACTCTGCATCCCGCTACATTGCCGATGCTTGAGCGCATGTTTGAGGATGTCAAACAGGATGCTGAGAACGATGGCGAATGGGGGCTAAAGCGCCGCGCGGAGATTGGCATCGCAGCGGCAAGAATTGCGGCTCGGGAACAGGAAGCAATCGAGACCTGAACAAACGCTTCGATCCCGCAAACTTCCCTGACGCACATTAATCAGGCATTCAAGTGTACGAGAACGGACAGCACGGACAATGGCCGCGGTCATCGCACCCCGTTCGACCAAGCTTTAGTCATTGAACAGCAACTCGGGCACCCTGGCGACATTGACTGGCAGAAACCAGTTCCGTCGACCTCACGAAATTCGCTGCTTTGAAGGCAGCTTCGGTGCGGTTGCGCGCGCTGAGTGCGCGCAGAAGCGCGGCCATGTGGATTTTTGTTGTCGCTTCGGCGATTTCGAGCGCCCGGGCGATCTCTTTGTTCGAAAGACCATGGGCTAAAAGCGTTAGCACCTCGCGCTGACGTCTTGTCAGCTTGAAAACATCAGCTTCAGTCGAGAGTGCGGGCAATGCTTCTCCGTCGAATTGGCTGCTACTGGCATCACCGCCGCCTATCGTGGCGAACGATGCCGGCACGTAAATCTGCCCAGCCAGGATGCTTGTAATGGCGGCGAGAATCTCGGTGTCAGACTGGTGCTTTGAAATGAAGCCGTGAAATCCAGCTGACAGGGCTGCAAGAATGTCTGCCCGCGTGTCGGATGCGGATACGACGGCAAAACGCGTAGCCGGCGAGGCTTCGCGCACCGCCTTCAGGGAATCGAGCACCGCCAGACTTGATCGACCCGTCCCCACGAGCACCAAGTCGATGGTGCTGCTGCGAATGTGATCTAATGCCTGGGGCAGGTTGCTCGCCTCAATCACTTCGGCGTGCGGAATTCCTGCGCTAATGAGACTCCGCAACCCTATGCGGTAAACGCTCTGTCCATCGCAAACCAAGAAGCGAGGCATTGGCGCGTCCTCTCTTGCGCGATTGGTTAACAGCACTCTGTGCGAGTTTCCGGCAAATCGCATATCCGTGCGGTTTCCGGAACTATCCTTCATGTGTAAGCGGAAAAATCGCATATCCGTACGGTTTCCGGAACTATCCTTCATGTGTAAGAACGGAACCAAACGATCTAGACGAGCCGGCCTAAACCGGATGGTCTACTGGGAACTGATGAAAGCGCGGCGTGAGGGCTTTGTTGTGAGCACCTTTTGGGCGGCGACGTAAGCCTGAAAGAGTGCTCCCGTATTCGCTGTGGTCTCGGCGATGAGAACGAGGGCTGTCAGCACTTCACGCTGGCGAGCGGTTAAGTTTGGCGAGACCGGCCACGGTTCAACTCGTCGGACACCTGCGCCCAGATTTCTTCTAGCTGATCGAGGTTGAGGTGAATTTTATAGGAGAGGTCAGTGAGAGCATCTATTTCGCTGGCGGAGAGTTCCCCGGGGGGTGTGCTAGCAAGCACCAGAGCTAGGACGCCGCTCAGCGCCCGCGATGACTTAATCAGAGCCACAATCCGATCTATTGTTTCCCCTTCCAAGCACGCCATCGTCGCCCCCACTCTAAGCGCACCGGTGAAGACAGGATCGTGAGCACTATTTGGCTCCAGACGATGCTTCGCGAGTTGCTGTATCTCCGGTAACTCAATCAAACCGGCGGCAAGAAACGGATGTCTCATTGTTCTGGGCGAGAGCGATAGCCGGAATAGATTTTCCTCGACTGCGACGGCGGTTTCCGATTCAAGAATCGGATAATTCGCGAAACGCCGAGCGTGCCGTCCACGGAAGACCTGATCGCGCTGATAGCGGCGCTGAAGGCGGAGAATGCGTCTCTGAGAGCGCGGATGGCCGAACTCGAGCGCCGGCTCGGGTTGAACAGTTCGAACAGCGGCAAGCCTCCGTCGAGCGATGGGCTGAAGAAGCCGGCACGGGTGACGAGCCTGCGGGAACGTTCCGGCAAGAAACCGGGCGGGCAGAAGGGTCACAAAGGCGAGACGCTGCGGCAGGTCGCTGATCCCGATGAGGTCGTCGATCATTACCCGTCGGCCTGCTCTGGGTGCGGCGCGGGCCTCGATCCGGACACGAGCGTCGGCCACAGCATCCGGCAGGTGTTCGATCTGCCCGAGCCGCAGCCTCTCGTCGTCACCGAACATCGTGCGCACGATTGCCGATGCGCCGCTTGCGGCGCGGAAACGCGGGCGCCGTTTCCAGACGGCGTCAATGCGCCCGTGCAATACGGCCCGCGGATTGGCGCTTTCGTGCTCTATCTCCTGCACTACCAGTTGTTGCCCGAGAAGCGTCTGGTCGAGTTGATGGCCGATCTCCTCGGGGTGAAGCTGGTGACCGCGACCATCGCCCGGATCAGCCAGGACTGTGCCCGGCGCTTCCAAGGCTTCGCCGATGTCGTGCGAGACCATGTCGCAGCGGCGCCGGTCAAGCACATGGATGAAACCGGCTTTCGGATCGGCGGCAGAACGCAATGGCTGCATATCGCCTCCACCGCGCTGCTGACCTTCTATCGCGTCTGCGCCAAGCGCGGCAGCCTCTTGATGAATGTCGCCGGCATCGTTGTCCACGATCACTGGAAGCCCTATTACACGATGCCGGGCGTGCTGCACGCCTTGTGCAACGCCCATCACTTGCGCGAACTGAAGGCTCTCGTCGAAATCGAGAAAGAAGACTGGGCGCGCAAAATGCAGCGGGTACTGCGGCGCGCCTGTCACGCGGCGAATCTCGCACGCGATCGAGGCGTACCGCTGAAGCCGTCTCTGATCGCACTGATCGAGCGCTGTTACGACGCCATTCTCGCCGAAGGGCTGGCATTCCACGAGGCTCAAGCACCACTGGCCCAACCCGTGAAGGGAGGCCGAAAACGGCGCGGCCGTGTGCCTCGCCGAACCGGACACAATCTCCTCTTGCGCCTCGCAACGCGCAAACAGGACACGTTGCGCTTTCTTCACGATCCGACGGTGCCCTTCACCAACAATCAAGCCGAGCGCGACGGGCGCATGATGAAGCTGCGGCAGAAAATCTCCGGCGGCTTTCGCTCGGCCAAAGGCGCGATGGACTTCGCGCTCATCCGATCCTTCTTCTCGACCGCCAAGAAGCAGGGCTGGAACATCATCGATGCCCTGACCTGCGACCCATCCAACTTGGCGAAATCCCTCCGCCTATCATGAGCCAGCAAGCCAACCTGGGCAGTAAATTCAATCTCAGAATCATGCTCCAGCGGCGTGGTGCATACGAGCAATGGCATTAAAATTGTGTGTACACCAACTAGGCGGCGTGGACAAATTTGATCCAGTAGCGTGCTGAGGCGATGAATAGCATGCCGAGGAAGCTGTCGGCGAGTTGGTCATACCGTGTGGCGACGGCACGGTTGATCTTGAGATGGCCGAGCACCCGCTCGATGCAGTTACGCTGACGGTAGAGGCGTTTGCTGTAGCGGATCATTGCGGTGCGGTTGGATTTCGGTGGAATGACGGGCTTGATCCCGCGCTCCTTCAAGTCGCCTCGGATCGCATCAGTATCGTAGGTGTCGGCAAGAAGAGCATCCGGTGGCTGCTCAGGCAGATCAATCAGCGTGTCGTAGGCCTTGCAGTCCGCCGCTTCGCCGGGCGTGAGGTGGAAGGCGATCGGCCGGCCTCTGGCGTCACCGATACAATGAATTTTACTGGTGAACCCGCCCCGCGAGCGGCCATCGTCGTCAGTCGCGCCACCCTGCAGGTCGAGCTGATCGACGGTCTTCGTCGCCACGAACTTTCATCGTGGGGCGCTGCACGGCCTCAGCGATCGCGTCCGCATCGCGGAAATCATTCTTCTGCCCCTTCGAGTAGGGCCGCACATACCTCGTCGGCATCAGCCGCGCAAGCTTGCGACTGAGATGATGCGCTCCAACGCAGGCCTCCATGCCGATCAAGCACGGCGGCATATTGGCAAGTCGTGTCTCCACCTGGCCGCGCGACCACTTCTGGCGAAGCACAATGGCGCCGTGATCGTCGAGGCCAACGATGTGGAATGCATTCTTACCGGTATCAATGCCGATTACTGCAATCGTAGTCTGTGCTGTCGCAGGCATGGCGTGCTCCTCTTCTGGGCACCCCTGGCCAGCTTATCGCTGGCGGAGCAGGAACACGGCCGGACCATCCCATTAGCGGACTCCAATCACGTGTTCGACCCGCCGCGAGGTTTTGGGTTTTGATCCCATGTCGACCCAGGTCGAGGATATTCTTTTCGCTCTCGGATCGGGGCTAGGCGCACTGGTGAGCAGGCAGGTACCCTATTGGTTGTGGTCCAGTTGCTTGCGCGCAATCGGCTCATTTCCTTGGCCGATGCGAGGAAGCTGATTGGGCTGTTGAGCGCGGAGTCGCCTGAGGCGCAGAGAGGAGTGACCGCGCAATGCGTCTTTCTACGTAAGGCAAGGCCTGTTCACCGACGCCCGTGAGCTCGGGAACAGATGCGATCTGTCCATCTTCGTCGGCGATGAACGGCGCGGCGCTTAAGTCCTCCAAAGCGAAGTTTCTTGCTTTGATGGCAGCTTCAGTGCGGTTGCGCACGCCGATTGCGCGGAGCAGGGCAGTCATGTGAATTTTCGTTGTTGCCTCCGCGATGCCCAGGACGCGGGCGATCTCCTTGTTGGACCTGCCGCGGGTGATGAGCGACAAAATCTCGCGCTGGCGTTTTGTCAACTTGAGCACGTCGCTCTCGATCAACGCCTCGGGCAGCACTTCTCCGCCGAATTGTCTGTTGGGTGCATCGCTATCAGCTTCCTTGGCAAGCGACGTCGGCACATAAATCCGCCCAGACAGAATGTCGTTGACGGCAGCAAGAATTTCGCTGTCGGATTGTTGCTTCGAAATGAAGCCATGAAATCCAGCGGCTAAACTGGCGAGGATATCGGTCCGCGTGTCAGACGCGGACATGAGGGCGAAACGGGTGGTTGGTGCGGCTTGTCTTGCCGATTTCAGGAAATCGAGCGACTCTGAGCTGGAGCGGTCGATGCCCACGAGCACCAGATCGAAGACGTCCTTGCGGATCTCGCTCGATGCTTCGATCAGGCTGCTCGCCTCGATAATCTTGGCACACGGAATATTCGCGCTAATGACAATCCGCAACCCTGTGCGGTAAACGCCCTGTCCGTCAAAAACCAAAATTCGCGCCATTTCACCGCTTCCACGTTCCATTGCGCATGGAACGAATTCGGTCCTTGCGCACGGCAAAAACCATCCGACTTCTACTCACGCACGAACAAGGAGAGGGTTGTTTGTAGGCAGCATAGACGGCATGGCGGAGTGAGTGGCGGGGGAAAGGGTCGGGGTCAAGGGCTTTAGTCGCCGGAGGCGATGCGAGCGCAGCGAGCACCCTTGAGGTCGACGTTTTCTCCCGCCAGACTTTGCCATGTTGTGTATGCCGGTTTTTCTGGCGGTCAGATGGAGACTATCCTTGCGTGGGACAGCACATCTCACGGAGGAAAAATGCCCGAAGGCTATCTCCATCTGACCTGCGAACAACGCTGCCAGATTTACGCGCTCTTGCAAAGCGGCCACTCGCAAGCCCACATCGCGCGGCAAATTGGCGTCGATCCGTCGACGATCAGCCGCGAGCTTGTTCGCAACACCGGCGCGCGCGGCTATCGCTTCAAGCAAGCGCACGAGAAGGCCTCGCAGAGACGCAAAGAGGCCTCGGACAAGCCGCGCAAAATGACGCCAGATTTGGTGGAGCTGATCGAAGAAAAACTGACGCAAGAGCAGTGGAGCCCCGATCAGATCAGCGGCCGTCTGGCGAAGGATGGCGTCGCCTGTATCAGTCACGAGCGCATCTATCAGCATGTCTGGAAAGACAAGAAAGACGGGGGCACACTGTATCTTCACTTGCGTCACAGCGGGAAAAAATACAACAAGCGCAAGGGCAAAAATTCGGGGCGTGGGTTGATTTCGAACCGCGTCGACATCGATCAGCGACCTCCTATTGTCGCCGCAAAAAGCCGCATCGGAGACTGGGAGGCCGACACGATTATCGGCGCCAATCACAAAGGCGTTGTCATGTCGCACGTCGAGCGAAACTCCAAATACACCAAGCTCGCCAAGCTGCCGGACAAGAACGCGAACTCTGTCGTGCAGGCCTGCGCACGCGTGCTTTTGCCGCTCGCTGACCGCATCGAAACAATCACTTACGACAATGGAAAAGAGTTCGCCTCTCACGCCCAAATCGCAACCTCGCTGGGGGCGCTATCCTATTTTGCCAAACCATATCACTCGTGGGAACGCGGCCTCAACGAACACACCAACGGCCTCTTCAGACAGTACTTCCCAAAAGGTTCAGACCTCTCTATTTTGTCCGATACCGATGTCCAAAGGGTCGAGGATAAACTCAACTCTCGCCCCAGAAAGATACTCGGCTACCAGACCCCTCGCGAGGTTTTCTTCAACGCCAAAAATCTGCTCGTTGCACACAAGCGGTTCACGAGCGCGTACTAAAAAGCCCGTGAACGAAATCAATGTGATTCGTGGAATGGTGGTATCTCAGTTTGAATTCAAACTGAGGCTAGGCGCGCCGCTGGCAAGGGTTCGCCACGAGCCGCAAACTCAGCTTCGTCATGCCGCTGATCTCGGCCCGTCAGCTCGACACGCGCTTTGATCTAGCAATCACAGCCAGCCTACAATTAACAAGAGCCGTAGGCCGTCCACAAACGCAAGGGTGATGATCGCGATCACCAGAGCCCACATTGCGAATTCATGTCGGAGCGCATGATTGTCCATGTCGCTGCAGTCATTCCTGCTAATGAGTTGAGAGCAGAACTAATGGATTAAGCGGTCGAACTCTCGAGTTTTGAATGCACTTCTTGGGCGGTGGCACACGCGTGAAGAAGTGCTGCCGCGTCAAAATTGGTTGTGCGTTCGGCGATATGCGAGAACCGAGCGATTTCGGCCTTCGACATTTGCCGAACGAGAGCCATCAGCACTTCACGCTGACGATCCGTTAGCTTGGCGAGATCGGCCTCGGTCTTTATCATCGGCAAGTCTCCGGGGGCGGGAATTGATGAAATTCTTATCTGAAAGCCGCCTTAAAAAGGTGGTATTTCAGCCACAATTCACGCCTCTTGAAATTTAGTTTTACGGGACCTGGCTTGGGTTCATGCGGCCAGCGGTTAGTGCCGCAGGCATTGCTCTACTTATAAATGTCCATCAAGTGCCCATGTTGGGCACCGGCTTCCGAGATTTTTCTGCATAAATAGGAAAACGCCCGGCTCGGATCACAAGCCGGACTCGGCAGCAGCAGTTCGAAGGAAAGAACCTAGTTGCGCCCTTTGGTCTGCTCGTCGGACACCTGCGCCCAGATTTCTTTCAGCTGATTGAGGTTGAGATGAATATTATAGGAGAGGTCAGCGAGTGCGTCTATTTCACTAGCGGAGATTTCCCTGTAGGGCGTACCAGCAAGCATCAGAGCTAGGACGCCGCTCAGCGCCGATGATGACTTAATTAGAGCCGCAATCTGATCAAATTTTTCTCCTTCCAAGCACGCCATCCATCGCCCCCCGCCTGCGAACAGGCCCCAGCAGCGCTTTGCAGGGCCCATTACGGCCTTCGCAATCAAGCGGTAGTAGCCATCTAGCCTCTTTGCGGAGGCGAGGTCGCCAAAACTTCACGCAGCGACCCGCCAAAGCAACTGGGAAGGAGCGTTCGACGGGTCGCCGGAGAGGGACGCGCGTTCCCTCTCGTGTTCATATTTCATGCTTTAGGGCGTTGTCGAAATTGCGGGCCATCAATTCTTGCCGTTGCCGTGGGAGGGCCACTGCGCCCAACAGTTACAGAAGAAGGCTCCTCGGTCCAGTCATGGCCGCGTCGCGCGCAAAAAAGCAGTTCGCTCGGCGCGCCATAAGCGCGCCTAGCTGGATTAAAGCGATCCCAATGGGCACTCGTTCCCTGACGATGTTATGCTCGGACCCTAATCACGCATATAGCCACGCGATCACGAACCACGATCCAACTGTGCACACCAACCAAGCAATCATCGCTTTCTCGAACATGCTCATTTTAGGGCCTCCCTGCCGTACTCAAGCGCGGATAGGGTAGGCAATAATACAAGCGGGAAAGTGGCCCAGGCGAGCACGCAAACGATATTTTCTTAGTTTAAGGTTATCCTGGGGTGCGCCGCTCGCTACGTGCAAGTGGCAGTACGTGCCGTCGCTAGCCGCTCGGATGTCTACGCCGGCGCCGGCCAACGACACCGTCAATCGCAAGTGGTACAGCGGCCGATGCGGTGACCGGCCGCTGCGCCTCCTCGGCCATCGGGGCCACTCCTATTTCGGTATTTGGCTTTGGCCTCAACCTGTGCAAATCCAATCCCGCTTCGGTGTGTAAGGGGAGAAAAGCTGTGAGGAAAGGTCGCCGCCGCGATGACGTCGACGAGCTGGTCGGTCGTAATGTTTGAATGCTCCGCGAGGATCGCGGGATATCGCAGACGGAGCTCGGCAGGAAGATCGGCGTTACGTTCCAGCAGATCCAGAAATACGAAAATGGGAAAAACCGCGTCGGAAGCGGTCGGTTGTTCAAGATCGCGTCCGTCCTCGACGTGCCGATCATCGCCTTCTTCGAAGGGTGCATCACGCCACAGCCGAGGATGCCGGACCGTCGCCGGTCGCCCTACTAGTCGAGCCCTATGCCTTGCGCCTGGCCCAAGCGTTCTGCGCGCTAGAGAGCAGGGACCTGCGGTCGAGATCGTCGAACACATGGCAGCGCCCCGAGTTTTGAAACGGGGGCGTACAGCGCGTGTGCTCGCCCCGAAATCAAGCTTGAGCTAAGAGACTGTTTGAGAATGGTTGTGAAGGGGCTCCTGGCGTGATTTAAGCTTGGGATGTGGACCCGAGCGAATCGCGGCCGGATGGCCAGAATTGAGAAGAAAACCAAGCGTTATCCCACCGATCTCACTGACGGCGGACAGGCTGAAATTTACAGCTGCCGCCACTTATAGTTGTAATTCTGCAATGCTGATCGTCAAAACAAAAAAGTAAGGCAAAGCAAGGCAATTGTTTAGGCTTGGATTGTGTTGGCCATCAGACGCGGGGGGGGGGGAACCAGGGCGGAGCGGTCGCCTGCTCCGCCTTCCTTCCCTCCCGTGAGAACTTGCTCGATCGGCCTAATCGACAGCACTGGCCGCGCCGCGCACTCAGCGAAATTACCGGCGCAAAACACGCAAGCTCTCGCCGAGTTGTGAAGCGCGCAGCGTATCTA
>CAVRVX010000034.1:0-171541 GCA_963724735.1 uncultured Alphaproteobacteria bacterium | reverse complement strand
CCGGTCGTCCTGACCGCCACCCTGCCGCGCTTCCTCCTCACCGGGGATCGCAGCACGGTGCAGCTTGATCTGGACAATGTCGAAGGACAGGGCGGCGGATCTCAGCGCATCGAGGCCGCGGCCGAAGGGCCGGTCGCAATTGCGTCCGGCGCATCGCAGACCATGCGGCTCGCGGCGAAGCAGCGCGCTTCATTGCCGCTGCCGGTGACGGCGAATGCCGTCGGCTTGGCCAGCATCAAGGTGAAGATCACCGGTCCTGCGAATTTCGCGCTCGAGCGGGACTCCGGGCTGCCCGCCAAGCCCGCGACGCAAATCCTCGCACGCCGGACGGTGAAGCCGATCGCCAAGGGCGAGAGCCTGACCATCGGCGGCGATCTGTTCGCCGACCTGGTGTCGGGCACCGGCTCGATCGCGCTCTCGGTCGGTCCCTCCACCGCGCTCGATGTCGCCGCCTTGCTCAAGGCGCTCGATCGCTATCCGTTCGGTGCTCTCCGAGCAGATCGCGAGCCGGGCGCTGCCGCTTCTGTATGTCAACGAGCTTTCGGCGGAGGCGCAGCTTGCCCTCGATGCGGGTGCGGACGATCGCATCCGCGAGGCGATCGAGCGTCTCGTGGCCCGACAGGGCGCGACCGGAGCCTTCGGACTCTGGTCGGTCGGCGGCGACGATGCATGGCTCGATGCGTACGTCACCGACTTCCTGACGCGGGCGCGCGAACGCGGATTTGCCGTGCCCGATACGGCGTTCAAGCTCGCGCTCGACCGGCTGCGCAACTATGTCGCCAATGCGCCGGAGCCCGGCAAGGAGGGCGCACGCGACGTTCCCTATGCGCTCTATGTGCTGGCCCGCAATGGCGCGGCGCCGGTCGGCGACCTGCGCTACATCGCCGACACGAAGCTCGGCAATGTCGAAACGCCCATTGCGAAAGCGCAGATCGCGGCTGCGCTCGCCATGCTGGGCGACCGCATCGGGCTGATCGGTTTTAGCGCCGCCAGCAGCGCTTGGCCGGACGCCCGCGAACAAGTTCGGCCGGCCCGACTTCGGCTCGGCGTTGCGCGATGCGGCCGCGGTCGTGACCCCTGCCGCCGAAGGCGGGGCGCCGCAACCGCTCATTGACGGCGCTCTGCGCCGGCTCGAGTCCGCGCGCAGCGCGACCGGCCGCACTTCCACTCAAGAGGATGCGTGGATGGTGCTCGCCGCCCGCGCGCTCGCCAAAGAGACCCGCCTCTCGCTCGACGCGGCGGGCGAACGTCGGCAGGGCCCGTTCTATCGCAGCTTCCGGCCGAGCGACTTGCAAGCGGGGCCGTTCCGACTGACCAATACCGGCGATGCGACGGCGCAGGCGGTCGTGTCGGTCTCCGGGGCGCCGATCAGCCCGGAGGCCCCGGCGGAGAAGGGCTTCAAGCTCGAGCGGCTCTATTACACGCTCGACGGCGAGAAGGCCGATGCGACCAAGGCGCGGCAGAACGAGCGTTTTGTCGTGGTGTTGAAGGTCACCGAGCCGCAGCCGCAATTCGGCCGCGTCCTGATCGCCGACTATCTGCCGGCGGGCTTTGAGATCGACAATCCGCGCCTTGTCTCGTCGGGCGAGACTGGGACGCTCGATTGGATCGAAGATGCGGCCGAGCCGGTCAGCTCTGAATTCCGCGACGACCGGTTCAGCGCCGCATTCGACCGCGACAAGGAGTCGCCGGCCGTGTTCACGGTCGCCTATGTCGTGCGCGCGGTCTCGCCCGGCCGCTATGTGCTTCCGCAGGCCGTCGTGGAGGACATGTACCGTCCGGACCGGTTCGGACGCACCGCCACCGGCGCGGTCGAGGTGTCGGCCGCACGGCAGTAGCGCCGTTCGATCCGCGGCGGACGGGAGCAGCGTATGGGCGCCGTGGGCGACACCAACTGCAACGCCTTCCCCGCGATGGGGGAGATCGACCAATGCCGGCCTGCCGGCATTGGCGGGGCGGGGGGTTGTTCCGGCGCGGCAACCGGACGACCCTCTTCCCTGACCTCCGCTCGCGCGGAAGGAGTGGAAGGGCAGCGGGCGCGACGCCGCGTCGTCCGATTTACGGCACTGTTTCTTTCAGCGTTTACGCTCCTCATCGCGATTACGGGCGTTTGGATCGCGTCGCTCGGTCCGGCGCCGGCCGGGCGAGGGCTTGCCTTCTCCACCGCGGTCCTCGATCGCCATGGCAAGCTCTTGCGCGCCTACACGACTGTGGAAGGCCGCTGGCGGCTCCCGGTGCGGCCGGAGGAGGTCGACCCCCGCTTCTTCGATCTGCTCTTTGCCTATGAGGACAAGCGGTTTCGCAGCCACCACGGCGTCGACCCCATGGGGCTTGCGCGGGCGGCCGTGCAATTTGCTGCGAACGGCCGGATTATTTCGGGCGGTTCGACCCTGACCATGCAGGTCGCCCGTCTCTTGGAGCCGCGCAGCGAGCGGACGCTCCTGGCCAAGCTCAAACAGATGGTGCGAGCCGTTGAAATCGAACGGAAACTCGACAAACGCGTCATATTGAACCTTTACTTGAGCCTCGCTCCCTATGGGGGCAATATTGAAGGGATTCGGGCCGCCTCGCTCGCCTATTTCGGACACGAGCCGCGGCGGCTCGCCTTGGGCGAAGCGGCATTGCTGGTCGCCCTGCCGCAATCGCCGGAAGCTCGGCGGCCCGACCGATATCCGGCCGCCACCCGAGCAGCGCGCGACCGCGTGCTCGAGCGGATCGCCGCCGCCGGTGCGATCGACGCGGCCGACATGGCCCGCGCCAAAGCCGAGCCAATTCCGCAGGCTCGCCGGCCGATGCCGATACTTTCTCCGCACGCAGCCGACCGCGCAGTCGCCGAGGCGCCCAATGCTCGCACGCATCAGCTCACGATCGACGCGGCCTGGCAGGCGAGCCTTGAAATCTCGCACGAGAGCGCGCCTACGCGATCGGTCCGGATGTTTCGGTAGCCATTCTCGCCGTCGACCACGCGAGCGGCGAGGTGCTCGCGCGGGTCGGCTCAGCCGGCTACTTCGATCCGACGCGCGCCGGCCAAGTCGACATGACGATGGCAACTCGTTCGCCGGGATCGACCCTGAAGCCGTTCATCTATGGGCTTGGTTTCGAGGACGGCTTTATCCATCCGGAAACGCTGGTGGATGACCGGCCGGTCCGTTACGGCGCCTACGCACCCGAAAACTTCGACCTGAGCTACCAGGGCACGGTTTCGGCTCGGCGCGCCTTGCAGCTTTCCCTCAATGTTCCGGCGATCCTTGTGCTCGACAAGGTCGGTCCGGCGCGGTTCGGCGCGCGGCTTGCCCAGGCGGGCGTCCGTCTCGTCCTGCCGGCAGGCGAAACGCCCGGTCTCGCCATGGCGCTGGGAGGGACCGGCGTGACGCTCGCCGACCTCGTGCGGCTTTATGCCGGGCTCGCCCAACTCGGTACGACGGTGTCGTTGAGCGAAAGACTGACGAGCGCGCGTGCTTTGCCGCCGGAGCGGCTGATGGAGCCGGTTGCCGCTTGGCAGGTGGCGAACGTGTTGCTCGGCGTCCCGCCGCCCGACAACGCCGCCGGCGGACGCATCGCGTTCAAGACGGGCACGAGCTACGGTTTCCGCGACGCCTGGGCCATAGGCTTCGACGGCAAGCGAACGATCGGCGTGTGGGTCGGCCGCCCGGACGGCGCGCCGGTTGCCGGGATGATGGGGCGCGGCGCGGCGGCGCCCATCCTGTTCGACGCCTTCGCCCGGCTCGGAAGCGCACCCGTCCCGCTGCCGCCGGCGCCAAGAGGCGTCATGTTCGCCGCCAATGGCAAGCTGCCCGTGCCGCTGCAGCGTTTCCGACCGAGCGCGTTGCCGAGCGAAGCAGCCGATCCGCCCTTGCGGATCGTGTTCCCGCCCAACGGCGCGCGACTCGACCTGGGGGGCGGCGGGGAGGGCTCATCGGCGCCGATTGCGCTCAAAGTCTCCGGCGGCCGGAGTCCGGTGACGGTGCTCGTCAACGGCATGCCGCGCACGATGCTGCGCGACCGCCGGACTGTCGCCATCACGTCGGATGGATCGGGTTTCGTGCGCCTCACGGTGTTAGATGCGACCGGCGCAACTGACAGCGTGCTCGTGCGCCTACAATAGGCCGTTTTTCCTGCGCAAGCGGAAGACGACAGACGAGGGGCGGTCCTTCCGTCGCGGCGCGGCGCTCACGTCTTTCCGGTCAAAGCGGGGGCGTTCGCCGCCTTTTCCCAACGTGCGGATTTCTCTATGGTCCGCCCGCCTTCCAGAGCAGGACATGACAATGGCGGTGGTGACCGATTTATCGAAGCGCGGCCGCTCTGCTTTGAGCTTCGGGACGCTGCTTGCCTTTGCGACGCGATCGCACGGGCATGCCGTGGCGAGCCTCGTGATCGTGTGTCTCCTCGCTTTCCTGCCGGGATTTTTCTACGTCCCGCCGGTCGATCGCGACGAAGCGCGCTTTGCGCAGGCGACCAAGCAGATGATCGAGTTGGGCGACTATGTCGATATCCGCTTCCAAGACTTCAGCCGCTACAAGAAGCCGGTCGGCGTCTACTGGTTGCAGGCGGCGACGGTGCAGGCGGGGCAGGCGGCTGGCGTGCCGCGGGCGCTCACGCGCATCTGGCTCTATCGCATTCCCTCGGCTCTAGGGGCGATCGGCGCGGTCCTGCTCACCTACTGGGCGGCGCTCGCTTTTGTCACGCCGCGCGGCGCGCTGCTCGTCGGAATCATGTTGGCGAGTTCGATGCTGCTCGGAATCGAGGCGCGGCTGGCGACCACCGACGCTGTGCTTCTCACGGCGGCCGTCGCCGCGATGGGCGCCCTTGGCCGTGTCTACCTCGCCGCGCGCGGCGTTCGCTCCGACGAGAAGCATCCGCTCGCCGTGCCGGCGATCTTCTGGACTGCGCTCGCCGGAGGCGTGCTGGTCAAAGGCCCGCTGATTCTGCTGTTCATTGTGCTCGCCGCCGGCACGCTTGCCGTGCTGGATCGCTCCGCGCGGTTCCTTCTTCGCCTCAAGCCGTTGTACGGCCTTGCGTGGATGCTGCTTCTCGTCCTGCCCTGGTTTATCGCGATCGTCGCCCGCAGCGGGACGGCCTTTTTCAACGAATCGCTCGGAGGCGACCTCCTCGCCAAAGTGGGCGGCGCGCAAGAATTGCATTGGGGTCCGCCCGGCTACTATATCGTCTTATTCTGGTTGACGTTCTTTCCCGCCGCGATGCTGGCGCCGTTGGCCGCGGGCGCGGTGTGGCGCGCTCGCGACGAGCCCGGCACCCGTTTCCTTCTCGCTTGGATCGTGCCCAGCTGGATCGTCTTCGAAGCGGTGATGACCAAGCTGCCGCACTATGTTCTCCCGCTCTATCCGGCGATCGCCATTCTGATAGCCGGCGCGATCGAACGGAACGCGCTCGCGCAGAGCCGTTGGCTGAAACGCTCGACCGTTTGGTGGGTGGTCTTGACCGCGGCGGGAGCGATCGGCGCCATCGCGATCAACATCGTGATCGGGCAGCGGCCGGGCTTTTCCGCCTGGCCGCTCGCCGCCGCGGCGGTGATCGCCTCGCTCTTTGGCTGGTGGCTTTACGATGTCGACGGCCCCGTCATCTCTTTCCTGCGGGCGGCCGCTGCGGCCATCCTCCTCTATGCTGCGCTGGTCGGCGCGACGTTCCCGGCAGTGCCTGCGTTGTTTCCGTCGGCCCAGATCGCGCGCGCCGTTGATCCGCCCGAGTGCGAAAATCCCGCCTTCGTGACGACGGGCTATTTCGAGGCGAGCCTCGTGTTCCTGCTCGGAACGAATCTCCGCCACACCACCGGCAGCGGGGCCGCCGATTTTCTCGCCACAAATGGCTGTCGCTTCGCCCTGGTGGAGAAGTCCCAGGAGCGGGCCTTCCTTACGCGCGTTGATGCGCTCGGGCTGCGTTACGCGCTCGGTTCGCGGGTGGAGGGATACAATATCGCAACCGGCCGTCCGGTCGCGATCACGATCTTCATAGGAGCCGGTTCATGAGCTTGGTGGGCAATGAACCGCAGAGGGCTGCGACTGGGGCGGCGACGATCGCCGGCGACATTGTCAACAATCTGAGGGCTTGGGTCGCGGCGCTGCTGGTCGGGCCGCCGCGGCGGACCGGCCGAAAGGCGGACTATGGCGCGCTGCTGCGCCGGCATCGCTGGCAGGGCGCCGTCGCGCTCGGCGCCGTGGTGGCCACGATGCTGCTGGTCGATCCGTTCGCGGGCGCCGTGGTCCGGACGCTCCCGTTTGGGCTCGTCGCGTTTTTCAACGACATCACCGATTTCGGGCGTTCCAGCTGGGTGCTCATCCCGGCCGGCGCGTTGATCGTCGTGCTTGCGGCGCTCGCTTCGCCCGTCCTCGACCGGCTCTCCCGCGGCGTGTTTGCCGCGCTCGCCGTGCGCATCGGATTCGTGTTCGTCGCGGTCGGCCTTCCCGCGCTTGTCGGAACCATCCTCAAGCGAATCATCGGACGCGTGCGGCCGTCCGCCCAAGGGGTCTTTGCATATCATCCATTTTCCTGGCGGTCCGATTATGCAAGCCTGCCTTCGGGCCATGCGATCACCGCGTTCGGCGCGCTCGTTGCGATCGGCTTCCTCGTCCCGCGCGCGCGGCCGCTATTGTGGGTCTACGCCATTACAATTGCGGTGAGCCGGATCATCGTTTCCGCGCACTTCCCGAGCGACGTCATTGCCGGCGCAGCCTTCGGCGCGCTGGGTGCGGTTCTAGTGCGCGAATGGTTCGCCTTGCGCGGGCTCGGTTTCCATGCCGATGCCGGGGGAACCATACTCATTACCCCCGGCCCGTCGATCGGCCGCGCCACCAGGGCGATCAGAATCGCGCTCGATCACCGGTTTCCACCCCATTGGAGAGCGGCCGCGCTGGCGCTTCCCGGCCGTTTGCTCGCACGTCTGCGCCGGATCGTCGCGCCGATGCTCGCGCGCAGGCCTCAATTCGAATGGAATGCCATGCGCCTTGCTTTTTCCAACTCACCTTCATCGCCGATGAGTCAGACGATCGAGGGCGGCGTTGCATCCCATCTCGATTGCGGTCCGAAGAAAGGCGCTGGCGCTCCCAACGGGTTCGCAGGGAACCGGATCGTCTCCATGACGGCTGCGCTGTCATGGACCGGCGATCGAGCGCCGGCAGACGGCGGGGAGCGGCCCTGGGCCTCCGTCGTCGTGCCGGTTCGCAACGAGGCGGACAATATCGCACCGCTGGTCGAGGAGATCGCCGCAAGTCTCGCCGCCAAGGAAAGCTTCGAGGTCATCTATGTCGACGACGGCTCGACCGACGGCACTGCGGCCGAAATCGAACGGCTGAGGGAGACCCGACCCTGGTTGCGTCATGTCGCGCACGCCGTGTCCTGCGGCCAATCGGCGGCGATCCGCACCGGCGTGGCGGCGGCCCGTGCCGCCTTCATCGCCACGCTCGATGGCGACGGGCAGAACAATCCCGTCTTTTTGCCGGCCTTGCTCGAGAAGCTGGAGGAGAATCCGCGGGTCGGCCTTGTCGCCGGCCAGCGCGTTGGCCGAAAGGACACCGGCTTCAAGAAGATGCAATCCCGCATCGCCAATGCGGTGCGCGGCACGGTCTTGCGCGACGGCACCCGCGACACCGGCTGCGGGCTGAAGGCGTTCCGTCGCGATGTTTTCCTCGCATTGCCCTATTTCGACGGACTGCACCGTTTCTTGCCGGCCTTGGTGCGCAGGGACGGATACGAGGTCGCCTATTTCGAGGTGATCGACCGGCCGCGTCTGGCGGGCGTGTCGAACTACGGCATGTGGGACCGGTTGTGGGTCGGCATTCTTGACCTTATCGGGGTGTGGTGGCTCATCCACCGCAGAGCACGCGTGCCGCGGGCGATGGAGGTTTTGAGGGATGCTGGTTGATCTGTCGCAGGCGATCGGGACTTACCTGCATGATGTATTCGTGACCAATGTCGATTGGTGGGTGGTGCTTGGTTTCGCGGCGCAAGGCTTGTTCACCATGCGCTTCTTCGTGCAATGGATCGCCTCGGAACGGGTCGGACGCAGCGTCGTGCCGATGGCGTTCTGGTGGTTCTCGATCAGCGGCGGCGTGCTGCTGCTCGTCTATGCGTTGTACCGCCGCGACCCGGTGTTCATCGCCGGTCAAGCCTTGGGAGTGTTCATCTACCTGCGCAATGTCATGTTCGTGTTGCGTGAACGCCGGGCCGGACGGCCAGCCGAATCCCGGTCGGCGTCATAGCGCGGCCGCGAAGGCGGCGAAGCCGCGCTCGAGATCGGCGGTCAGATCGCCGACATCCTCGAGCCCGATATGGAAGCGCACGGCCGGTCCGCCCGGCGTCCAACGCGTCGCGGTGCGGATATTCGTGCAGTCGAAGGGGATGGCGAGGCTCTCGTAGCCGCCCCACGACGCGCCGATGCCGAAAAGCGTCAGCGCATCGAGGAACGCGTGCACGGCGGCCGTCGGGGCCGGCTTGAAGACCACCGAGAACAGTCCGCTCGCACCGGCGAAATCGCGTTTCCACACGGCATGGCCCGGATGTGTTTCGAGTCCGGGATGGAGGACGGCGAGCACTTCCGGGCGGGCTGCGAGCCAACGGGCGACGGCGAGGCCCGATTCCTGGTGCACGGCGAGGCGCGCGCCGAGCGTCCGCAGTCCCCGCAGCGCGAGATACATGTCATCGGGGCCGACGCACAGCCCCATGCCGAACACCGTGTCCTGGAGGGCGCGGACCGTGCCTGCATTGGCCGACACCGCGCCGATCATCACGTCGGAATGGCCGCCGATATATTTCGTGCCCGACTGGATCGAGAGATCGACGCCACGCTCCAGCGCAGGAAAAAACAGCGGCGTCGCCCAGGTGTTGTCCATCAGCACATGGGCGCCTTGCGCACGCGCGGCCGTGCTGATTGCCGGAATGTCCTGCATCTCGAACGACAGCGAACCCGGGCTTTCGACGAACACGGCGCGCGTGTTCGGCTGCATCAGCTTCGCGATGTCGGCGCCGGCGAGCGGATCGTAATAGGTGGTGGCGATGCCGTATCGGCTGAGGATTTTGTCGCAGAATACGCGCGACGGCTCGTACACTGAATCGGTCATCAGCAGATGGTCGCCGGCGCGCAGCACGGCCAGGAGCGCAGCGGATACCGCCGCCAGGCCGGATGGCAACAACGCGACGCCCGCGCAGGCTTCGCCCTCGAGCTGTCGCAGCGCGTCTTCCAGCGCCTCCGAGGTCGGCGTGCCGCGGCGGCCATACTTGTAACGAGAGCGGCGGGCGAGAAAGTCCTCGGCGGTGGCATAGAGCAGGGTCGAGGCGTGGTAGACGGGGGTGTTGACGTAACCGTGATGATCGAACGGGTCCCGCCCGGCGACCGCCAGCCGCGTTCGTGGCGTCAGCCTTGACAAGGCGGCGTCGCGATCTGTGGTCCGCTTCATCGCTCGATCCTCACAGGGTGATCCTTTGTGCACTGACTCTAAGCCGGGACTCTTGACCCCGGAGAGGCGTTCGTTCTGATATGTGGAAGTTAGAACGCGCCCGGATGCAACGTTTGCACGGCCGCCCAGTTGTGCCAGAGCGCTTTGGTTGGCCGCCTTGCCTGGGCGGGTGTCGGAAATTGCCCATGCACCGGACGGCACCCAGTGTCAATGAGGCGAATATGAAACGCGTTGCCCTCGTCCTCGCTCTTGCGAGCGCCGCCGCCGTCTTCGCTAGCCCCGTGACGGCCACAACGCTCGACGATGTCAAGGCGCGTGGCCTGCTCAATTGCGGGTCTAACGGGCAGCTCCCCGGGTTCGGCATGCCGGACACGCAGGGCGTATGGACGGGTCTCGACGTGGATTTCTGTCGCGCCATCGCGGCGGCGATTTTCAACGATGCGAGCAAGGTCAGGTTCGTCCCTCTCTCGGCGAAGGACCGATTCACGGCTCTTCAGGCGGCCGATGTCGACGTGCTGGCGCGCAACACCACATGGACGCTCTCGCGCGACACGCAGCTCGGCCTCAACGCGACCGGCGTGAACTATTATGACGGTCAGGGCTTTCTCATCCGCAAATCGCTCAAAGTGAACTCGGCGCTCGAACTCAACGATGCGGCGGTGTGCGTCCAGCAAGGCACGACGACCGAACTCAACCTCACCGATTATTTCCGCGCCAACAGAATGCGTCTCAAGACGGTGACCTTCGCCACGCTCGACGAAGCGCTGAAGGCGTACGACACCGGCCGTTGCGACGCGTTCACCGCCGACGCCTCCGCGCTCTACAGCGTGCGCCTCAAGCTCGCACAGCCCGACGACCACGTGGTGCTGCCCGAAATCATATCCAAGGAGCCGCTCGGTCCCTTTGTGCGCCAGGGCGATGATCAGTGGTTCGACATCGTGCGCTGGGTCCTATTCGCCATGCTCAACGCCGAGGAGTTGAACATCACTAAGACGAATGTCGACGAGCAGGTGAAGTCGCCCAATCCCGAGATCAAGCGCCTGCTCGGGAGCGAAGGGAATTTCGGCGAACAGCTCGGCCTTTCCAAGGAATGGGCTTACCGGATCGTCAAGTTGGTGGGCAACTACGGCGAGGTGTTCGAGCGCAATCTTGGCCAGGGATCGCCGCTGAAGATCACGCGCGGGCTCAACGCGCTGTGGACCAAAGGCGGAATTCAGTACGGAATGCCCATACGCTGAGGTCGATGGCAGGGCGCAAAGGACGGACATGACGCAGCGCCTCGACCGGGCCCCGCCGCCGTCGCCGCTCTATGATCCGCGTTTTCGCAGCATCGCCTATCAGATCGCGCTCTGCCTCCTGCTGGGCTTTCTTGCCTACAGTGCGATCGAAAACGCGGCGAGCAATCTCGCCCGCGCCAGCATTGCGACCGGGTTTGCGTTTTGGAACAACATCGCCGGTTTCGACATCAGCCAGACGCTGATCTCCTATTCCGCCGAAACCTCGACCTATGGCCGCGCCTTCTGGGTCGGATTGCTCAACACGCTCCTGGTGTCCGGCCTCGGGATCATGTTCGCGACCCTTGTCGGGTTCGTCATCGGCATTGCGCGGCTCTCGACCAATGTCCTCGTCTCCTGGCTGGCGGGCGCGTATGTCGAGCTCATCCGCAACGTGCCTCTCCTGCTTCAGCTCCTGTTCTGGTATAATGCGGCGCTCAAGGCGCTGCCGGGCATCCAAGCGAGCCTGGTCTTGCCGGGCGGCGGCTTTCTCAATAATCGCGGGCTGTTTCTGCCGCGGCCCGAGGTGGGCGGCGCCGACGAGATCATGCTTGCGCTGTTGGGCGGCGTCGCCTGCGCGCTTGTGTTCGCGGCGCTGATCAGGCCCCGCTTCGAGCGGCTCGGCGGCGTTTCCGCCCTCGCGGTGAGCGCGGCGCTCGCGCTTGCGCCGCCGGCGATCGTCTTTGTCGCGTACGGGGGAAAGGTTGTTTTCGATTATCCGGTGATTGGCCGCTTCAACATCCGTGGCGGCATCGAGATCCTGCCGGAATTCATCGCGCTGCTTGCCGGCCTCGTGATCTACACCGCCGCTTTCATTGCGGAAGTGGTGCGGGCTGGCCTCGCCGCGGTGCCCAAAGGGCAGCTCGAAGCGGCCTACGCGCTCGGATTGCGGCGCGGAGCGGCGCTGAGGCTGATTGTCATTCCACAGGCGCTGCGCGTCATCATTCCGCCGCTCACCAACCAGTATCTGAACCTGATCAAGAACTCGACGCTCTCCGTCGCGATCGGCTATCCCGACCTCGTCCAGGTGTTCGCCGGCACCGTGCTCAACAATACAGGGCAGGCGGTCGAGGTCGTGGTCATCACCATGGCGGTGTATCTTGCGATCAGCCTTGCGACCTCGCTGCTGATGAACTGGTACGGTGCGCGCACGGCGCTGATCGAGCGGTGAGCGGCATGGCCTTGTCGCAGGACGGTTCACCGACGAAAGCAGGCGTCGCTTATGTGCGCGACGCCCCGCCGCTTCCGGTTTCTGCGCCGATCGCGGGATCAGGCCCGCTCCGCTGGGTCAGGGACAATCTATTTTCAAGCGTGTTCAACAGCGTGCTCACGCTTTTGGTGGTGGCGCTGCTGGTCTGGATTATCCCGCCGGTCGCAAAGTATCTGTTGATCGATGCGGTGTGGAGCGGGACCGACCGCGAAGCTTGCCTTGCGACTCGGGGACGGCCGGAGGCAGGCGCCTGCTGGGCGTTCGTGCGGGCGTGGTTTTCGTTCTTCATCTACGGCCCCTATCCGGTCGACCAACGCTGGCGGGTGGACCTGTTCTTCGCGCTGCTGGCGTTCGGGATCGGCTGGCTCGCGTGGCTCGACGCGCCGCGCCGCGACCTCGGCGCCTTGTTCTTTTTCGTCGTCCTGCCGATCGTGTCGATCGGGCTCCTGCGCGGACTTCCGGCGCTCGGATTGCCGATCGTGGATACGGCCCTGTGGGGCGGGCTTCTGGTCACGCTGGTCGTCGCTTCGGTCGGGATCGTGGCGTCGCTGCCGGTTGGAGTCCTGCTTGCGCTCGGTCGGCGCTCGGACATGCCGGCGGTGAAGCTGTTGTCGGTGCTGTTCATCGAAGTCGTGCGCGGAGTCCCGCTGATCACGGTGCTGTTCATGGCGAGCGTGATGCTGCCGCTGTTCGTGCCGCCGGACCGGTCGCCCGACAAGCTCATTCGCGCGTTGGTGGGCGTTGCGCTGTTCTCGTCCGCCTATATGGCCGAGGTCGTGCGCGCCGGACTGCAGTCGATCCCGCAAGGGCAATACGAAGCGGCGCAGGCGCTCGGCCTCCGCTATTGGACGAGCCTGCGCTTCGTCGTCTTGCCGCAGGCGCTGCGCGTCACCATCCCCAACATCGTCAACAGCACCATTGCATTGTTCAAAGATACGACGCTGGTATTCATCGTCGGCATTTTCGACTTCCTGCGCACGATCGAAATCGCCCGCGCCGACCCGCGTTGGGCGACCCCGGTGACGAGCTTCACGGGCTACGCCTTCGCGGCGCTGTTCTATTTCGTGACGTGCCATGTGATGTCGCGCTATGCGCGCGGGATCGAGCGGCGGCTTAGCGCCGGTGAGCGGCGCTGAGAGCATTTTCCGGCGAAGTGGGAACCGGTTCGCCGCAGAAAATGCGACCATTAAAGGACAGCGAGAGCGAATTCCGATTCACCTGAACGGAATTTGCTCTAGGAGCGGGCCATGGAACAGGCCGGCGAAACCCGCCCGATGCCCGACGAGCCGCAGCTCTCATCCGCCGCGGTGGAGATCGTCGGCCTGCACAAATGGTTTGGCGAATTTCATGTGCTGGCGGACATCAATCTGCGCATTGCGCGGGGGGAGCGCATCGTCATCTGCGGCCCGTCCGGTTCCGGCAAGTCGACGCTGATCCGTTGCGTTAATGCGCTCGAGACCTATCAGCGCGGGCAGGTGATCGTCGACGGCGTCTTGCTCACCCACGATCTCAAGCGGGTCGACCAGGTCCGCCGCGAGGTCGGCATGGTGTTCCAACAGTTCAACCTCTTCCCCCACCTCACGGTGCTGGAAAACTGCACGCTCGCGCCCATCCACGTGCGCAAAACGCCGCGCAAGGAGGCCGAGGCGATCGCGGCGCGGTACCTCGCCCGCGTGCGCATTCCCGAGCAGGCGAACAAGTATCCGGCTCAGCTCTCCGGCGGGCAGCAGCAGCGGGTGGCGATCGCCCGCGCGCTGTGCATGAACCCGAAGATCATGATGTTCGACGAGCCGACCTCCGCGCTCGACCCGGAAATGGTCAAAGAGGTGCTCGACACCATGGTGGCGCTTGCGCAGGACGGCATGACCATGATCGTCGTCACGCACGAAATGGGGTTTGCGCGGCAGGTGGCGGACCGCGTCGTGTTCATGGACGAGGGCCAGATCATCGAGATCAACGAGCCGGAGGCGTTCTTTTCACAGCCGCAGCACGAGCGCACGCGGGCCTTTCTCGGACAGATCCTGGCGCGGTGAGGCAGGCCGAACCTCCAGGTGAAACCGCGCCGGGCCGACCGCGTATGTCGAAGGCAGGAATGGAGGACCCCATGAGCAACGCCAATGTGTCGCTGGTGCAAGACCTCTATGCCGCCTTCGGCCGCGGCGAAATCGCAACGATCATTTCGGCCTGCGCGCCCGACGTCGATTGGCGTGTGGTCGGCCGCAAGGAGGATTATCCGGCCTTCGGCGCATGGAAGGGGCCAAGCGAGGTTGAGAAATTCTTCAAGCTCGTAGCGGATATGGAAGATTTCCAGGACTTTTCGCCGAGAGAATTGCACGGCTCCGGCGACAAGGTGTTCGCCCTCGGTGTCTACAAGTTCACCGTGAAAAAGACCGGGCGCGCGGTGGCAAGCGAATGGTGTCACGTATTCACCATTCGCGACGGCAAGGTCGTGGCTTTCCGCGAGTTTACCGATACGGCGCAGGCCGCGGCAGCCTACCGGGGTTGATCCTACGTCAGCGCGCCCGCCCCGGAAGCATGCGGCGCAGCGTCGAATCGCGCAGCACCCAGTGATGCGCGAGCGCGGCGACCGCGTGCGCACAGGCGAGCACGATCAGCGCGTCGGCGAGCCAGCCATGGATTTCCTCGACCTGTTCTAAGAAGGCAGGATCGCGCGACCAGGGTGAGGCGATTTGGACAAGACCGAAGATGTCCAAGCCGCGTCCGCGTGCAAACACCAGCACGATGCCCGCAATCGGCACGGCCAGCATCAACGCATAGAGCGCGAGATGGCCGAGCTTGCCGGCATATTCCCCGAGAGCGCCGAAGGCCGGACGTTCCTCGGCCGGCGACGGGTCGACCAGACGCCAGCCGAGCCGCACGGCCAAAAGGACGATAACCAACATGCCGGCTTCGTTGTGCAGCCAATGCGCCCAACTGCTGGCGGCGCCGCGCGGGAAATCGTCCATGAACTGACCCAGCAGCCAAGCGAACAGGATCAGGAACACGGTGAGCCAGTGCGCTCCTTGCACGACCGCGCCATAGCGATCAGGCGAATTACGCCAATGCATGTGAATTCCCCCTGAGACCCGCAGCCCGCAGTGCAGTCGGGCCAATGTGGGAATCTCACGAAGCGAGGCGCGGCACACCTTAATTTTTTTTCATTTTTTCCTGCAAATTATTATCATTGCCATCTATTTGATCGGCGATGCGGGCGATCACGCGAGCCACATCGGCGCCGATGTCGGCAGCCGACACCTGCATGACGCGGTAGCCCCGCTCGGCAAGCCATGCGCGCCGCGGCGGCCGGGCCTGCGCCGCTTCCACGCTTTCGCCGGCCGGAACGATCTCGATCACCATGCGCAACGGAAACGAGACGAGATCGGCGATATGCGGGCCGATCGGGACTTGGCGCTTGAAGCCCTTGCCGGCGAGACGGCGATCGTTCACCAGCGCATCCCATAAAAGCCGCTCGGCCTCAATCGGATTGCGGCGCAACAGTCGCGACAGGCCGCGGACGGGCCCGCGCTCGGAGGGAACGCGTCCTGCCGCATGCTCGGCGAGTAGCTCGCGCAATCGGAGCGCCTCTTCGCCATCGAGCACGCCGCCGCGCGCCGGACCCTTGCGACCTTCCGCAATCGCCATGATCACGCCGTGCAGGGTCTGGATGTCCTGCTGGGTCAGCTGCATGCGGGCAAAGATGTTGCGGAGATTGATCACCATCGTCTCGCGCTTTTCGGGCGGCCGAAAGAATTCGACGCGCTCGAGCTCGCGTTCCAGCGACGCGAAAAAGGCGAGCATTTGCTCCTTCGGCGCGGCGCGCGACTTTTCCGGCATGGCGAAGGGCAGGGCGCCCGCCGAGGCGAGCTTGAACCATTCGTAGGCCATCAGCGCGACCGCCTGCGCGAGATTGAGCGAGGCGAAGGCGGGGTTCACCGGGAAGGTGACGACGCAGTCGGCGAGCCCGACTTCCTCGTTCTCCAGGCCGTTACGCTCGCGCCCGAACACGAGCGCGACCGTCTCCCCGGCGGCGATGCGGGAGGCGAGGCGGGCCACGCATTCGGCGGGAGCGAGCACGGGCTTCGCCTGGTCATGCGCGCGCGCCGTGGTCGCGGCGACGAATGCGCAGTCGGCGATCGCCGCCGCAAGGCTGTCGTAAAGCTCAGCCTGGTCGAGCACGCGGTCGGCGCCCGCCGCCATCATCCGCGCTTTCGCGTTGGGCCAAGCCTGCTTCGGCGCGACGAGACGCAGCCGCGACAGCCCGAAATTCGCCATCACGCGTGCGGCGGCGCCGATATTCTCGCCCAGTTGGGGCTCGACCAGGATGACGACCGGCGCGGGAGCGACGACCCAGGTCTTGGTCTTGTCAGTTCCGGCGCCAGGCATGATCGGCGTCAGGTTGACAGGTTTTTCGGCGTACGGTTGTCTGCGGCCGCAATGTTTTTCGAAAATTGGAGCGCCAGTGGCAGATCAGCTCAAACAGTTCCGGCGCCGCCATATCTACCCTCTTTTCCGGCCGTTCCTTCCCTACCGAAAAAACCGCTTCGCCGCGATCACCGTCTACTACCAGAAGCATCTGGACGGGGGCGGACGCGGGATCGGACAGGGCTTCATCCCGTTCCTGCAGAGCCGCGGCATGCCGAAGCAGCGCCGCGTTTTCGAGTGGTGCACAGGCCCCGGCTTCATCGGCTTCTCCCTGCTCGCGCACGATTTGTGCGAGACGCTTTGCCTTGCCGATGTCAACCCGGAAGCCGTCGCGGCGTGCCGCTCCACCGTCGAGGCCAATCGGCTCGCGGATCGCGTCTCGGTCTATCTCTCCGACAATCTCAAGAGCATCCCGGCGAGCGAACGTTGGGACCTCGTCGTCTCCAACCCCCCGCATTTCGCGGAGACGCACCTCGATGGCTTCCGGACCGATGAGTATTCCGGCGACCGGCGCGCGCACGATCCGGAGTGGAGCGTTCATCGGGAGTTCTTTGCCACGGTCGAACCGTTCCTTTCCCCTGGCGGGGTGATCATTCTACAGGAGAACGCCGCCGGCTCCACGGCGGAAACATTCAGGGGAATGATCGAACAGGCCGGTCTCGATATCGTCTTCGTGCAGGGCGGCGCCCCGCAACGCATGCCGGACGGCCGGATCTATTATATCGGAATCAAGCGGGCGGGCGACGCGGCGCCCGAATGGGCGAGGCAGTTCTGAGGTCCGTCGCAAGCGGTCCGGGCTTAGCTGACAAAGTGGTTCGCCGCCTGCGACCGGATGCAATGCGCCGGGACGCTGCGGGCAGCACGGGCTGTGGGGTCGCCGAAAGTCGAGCGTCCGTCGGCTTTGCCGCGGGCTCGGGGCAGTGCTATACGACCCCGCCCGGCCGCCCCGCCGGCGCCCCCCAGACATCGGCTAGTCCATCAGAAGTAAGCGGAGCATCCATTCCATGGCGAAGATCAAAGTCAAGAACCCGGTCGTCGAGCTCGACGGCGACGAGATGACCCGCATCATCTGGAAGCTGATCAAGGACAAGTTGATCCATCCTTATCTCGACGTCGAGCTTCTCCACTACGATCTCGGGATCGAGCATCGCGACGCGACGAACGACCAGGTGACGGTGGACGCCGCAGAGATGATCAAGAAGGTCGGCGTCGGAGTGAAATGCGCCACCATCACGCCGGACGAAGCGCGCGTGAAGGAATTCAAGCTCAAGGCGATGTATCGCTCGCCCAACGGCACCATCCGCAACATTCTGGGCGGCGTCATTTTCCGCGAGCCGATCATCTGCAAGAACGTGCCGCGCCTGGTGCCGAGCTGGACGCAGCCGATCGTCATCGGCCGCCACGCCTATGGCGACCAGTACCGCGCGACCGACATCAAGGTGCCGGCCGGGGCCAAGCTCAAGCTCAGCTATGTGGTGAACGGCAAGGAGACGACCTACGACGTGTTCGAGTTCCCGGATTTGGGCGTCGCCATGGCGATGTACAATCTCGACGACTCGATCCGCGACTTCGCCCGCGCCTCGCTCAATTACGGGCTGGCCCGCAATTATCCGGTCTACCTTTCGACCAAGAACACCATCCTCAAGGTCTATGACGGCCGCTTCAAGGACCTCTTCCAAGAGGTGTTCGACAAGGAGTTCAAGGCCGAGTTCGCCAAGCACAAGCTCACTTACGAGCATCGGCTGATCGACGACATGGTTGCAAGCGCGCTGAAATGGTCGGGCGGCTATGTGTGGGCGTGCAAGAACTATGACGGCGATGTTCAGTCCGACACGGTGGCGCAAGGCTTCGGCTCGCTCGGCCTGATGACCTCGGTGCTGATGACGCCGGACGGCAAGATCGTCGAGGCGGAGGCGGCGCATGGCACGGTGACCCGCCATTATCGCCAGCATCAGAAAGGGCAGGAGACCTCGACCAATTCGATCGCGTCGATCTTCGCCTGGACGCGCGGGCTCGCCCACCGCGCCAAGCTCGACGACGATGCGGAACTCGCACGCTTCGCCGCGATCCTGGAAAAGGTCTGCGTCGACACCGTCGAGGCGGGAGACATGACGAAGGACCTCGCCATGCTGGTCGGGCCCGAGCAGAAGTGGCTGTCGACCACGGCTTTTCTTGACAAGGTCGACGAGAACCTGAAGCGGGCGATGGCGAACTGATGACCCCGCGTCGGCGCGCGTCGCCGGGACGCACCGCGCGGGTAGGGCACGCTTGCCGCGTCGCGATCAAGCGATGCAAACGGGACGAGCGTGCGCCCTGCGCGCTCGACGCCGCGACAGAATTTTGCCTGTTGCGGCCGAAACGCTTTCATTCCAGCCTAAGCCTTGGTTTGCGCGCTTCGCGCCGCCCAGTCGCTATTGCATGACCCACTCTCGTGGCGGTCTCAGGAGGTTGGGATGGTCGATCTATCCAAGCTCGAACCGGTTCCGCAGCCGCGGGCCACCCGATCATCGGCAATCTGCTCGATCTCAGGGGCGAAGTTCCGCTGCTCAACCTGATGAAGCTTGCGGAAATCTACGGTCCGATCTTTCGCTTGAGCCTGGGCGGACGCTCGGTCCTGGTCCTGTCCAGCTTCGAATTGGTCAACGAAGTCTGTGACAATGAGCGGTTCGACAAATTCATCGGACCGGGGCTGATGCAGGCGCGCACGATCGCCGGGGACGGCTTGTTCACGGCGTGGACGCAAGAGCCGAACTGGAAGAAGGCGCACAATATCCTGACGCCGTCTTTCGGATCGATGGCGATCCGCAGCTACCTGCCGGAGATGGTCGACATCGCCACGCAGCTCGTCGAGAAATGGTCCCGCCTCAATCCCGACGAGGACATCGATGTTCCCGGCGATATGACGCGGCTCACGCTCGACACGATCGGGCTTTGCGCGTTCAGCTATCGCTTCAACTCCTTCTATAGCGAACGACCGCAGCCGTTCGTCGCCGCGATGCAGGAGGCGTTGAGCTTTGCGACGAGCAATCTGAGCAAATTGCCGATCCAACGCCGATTGATGTTTCGCCGCACGCGGCGGGTGCAGGAGGACGTGTCGACGATGAATGGCCTCATCGACCGCTTGATCGCCGAGCGACAGGCGAACGCCGATCAAGGCCGATATTCCGATTTACTGCAAGCGATGCTGACTGGCGTCGATCGCGAGTCGGGCGAAAAGCTCGACATGGTCAATGTGCGCTATCAGATTCTGACGTTCCTGGTGGCGGGCCACGAGACGACAGCGGGCTTCTCTCGTTCGCGCTCTACTTTCTGCTCCACAAACCAGACGCGCTGGCGAAGGCCTATGACGAAGTGGATGCCGTGCTCGGCGGTGATTTGTCGGCGCCGCCGGAGGAAGACCAGGTTCGTGCGCTGCGCTATATCGGGCAAATCCTCAATGAGACGTTGCGCCTCTGGCCCACGGCGCCCGCCTTTTCGCGGCATGCCTTCGCGAACACCGTTCTCGCGGGCAAATACCCGGTGGCGCCGGATATTTCCCTCATCGTGCTGACGCCGATGCTCCATCGCGACAAGGCGATCTGGGGCCCCGATCCGGAGAAATTCGACCCTTCGCATTTCGAGCCGGATGCGGCCAAGAACCGGCCGGCCAACGCTTACAAGCCGTTCGGCACCGGCTTCCGCGCCTGCATCGGGCGCTATTTCGCGCTCCAGGAGGCGACCGTCGCCCTGGCGATGATCCTTCAGCGTTTCGAGCTGGTGGACCACGCCGGTTATGAATTGAAGCTGAAACAGACGCTGACCATCAAGCCCGAGGGCTTCCGGATCAAGGTGCGCCCGCGCCGCAACCGGCCGCCGACCACGGCCCGGCCGGTCGCGCGGAAGGAGGAACAAGCGGAGCTCGAGTCCGAGGCGGCAACCGCTCCGGCGGTGCGGGTGCGGATGCCGCTCCTCGTGCTTTACGGGTCGAACACCGGCACCTGCGAGACGATCGCCCATCGCATCGGCGAAGACGCGACGATCCGCGGCTTCTCGGCAATCGTGGCGGAGTTGGACGCCTATGTCGGCAAGCTCCCGACCAATGGCGCGGTCGTCATCGTTACGGCGTCGTACAATGGCACGCCGCCGGACGACGCCGCCAAGTTTGTCGAATGGCTGAGCAGCAAGTCTCTCACACCCGACGCGCTTGCCGGCGTCCGCTACACCGTCTTCGGTTGCGGTGATCACGATTGGGCCGACACCTTCCAGCGCATTCCGCGGCTGATCGACACGAAGCTGGAAGAGCACGGCGCCGAGCGCATCCACCCGCGCGGCGAGGGCGACCAGAGCGACGACATCGATAGCCAATTCCGCCACTGGTACGATGATCTTTTCGATTCACTTGCGAAAACGCTCAACGTCGCCGCAGTTGATTTCGACGAAGCGGCGAAAGGTCCCCGCTACGAAGTCGAGATTCTCGAAGGCGCCGAGGCGGTGGGCACGCTTGTGGCCGAATTCGGCGCCCGGCCTTTGACCATTGCGCAGAACCGCGAATTGCAAAGAAAAGATGGACCCAAGCCATCGGAACGATCCACCCGTCATGTCGAGTTTCGCGTGCCGGCGGGGCTGTCCTACCGCGAAGGCGACCACCTTGGGGTTCTGCCGCGCAATTCCGAATCGCAAGTGCGCCGAGTGCTCGCCTATTTCGGATTGCCCGAAGACGCACAGATTCGCATCCGCTTCAACGGGGTCGGCAAGTCGTTCCTGCCGGTCGACCGGCCCATGCCCGTGACGCTGCTGCTGTCCGACTATCTGGCCATTCAAGACGTGGCGAAGCGATCCGATATTGAGGTGCTGGCCGAATATGCCGAGGCTCCGTCGGACAAGGCGGCGCTGACAGCCCTCAGCGCCGAGGATGCGGATAGCGTCGCTCGCTATCGCGATCAGGTGCTTTCGCGGAACCGCTCGCTCATCGACCTTCTCGATGACTTCCCGTCCTGCAAGCTTCCGCTCAATATTTTTATCGAACTCGTTCCGATCCTGAAACCGCGCTACTACTCGATTTCGTCCTCGCCGCTGGTCTCGCCATCGCAATTGAGCATCACCGTCGCCGTGGTCGAGGGTCCGGCGCGCTCGGGGCATGGCGCCTATCGCGGGGTCGCCTCGGGCTATCTCGCCGGACTTGCCGCGAGCGCGGAGGTGGAATGTTTCATCCGGCCGCCGAGCATAGCGTTCTTTCCACCGGCCGATCCGGCGGCGCCGATGATCATGGTCGGCGCTGGCACGGGCGTGGCGCCCTATCGTGGCTTCCTGCAGGCGCGCGCCGCGATGAAAGCGCGCGGCGATCATGTTGGGCCAGCAATCCTGTTTCAGGGCTGCCGCAACGCGGCGCAGGATCAAATCTATGCCGAGGAGTTCGCCGCCATGCAGCGGGACGGCGTCGTCGCGCTGGAAACGGCCTTTTCGCGGCCTGATACGGGAGAAAAGCGCTACGTGCAGCATCGGCTCGCCGCCGGTCGTGACCGCATGTGGGAACTGATCGAGCAGGGCGGCGTCATCTATGTCTGCGGCGACGCCGCGACAATGGCGCCGGCCGTCGAGCAGGCGTTTATCGCGATCTGCCGCGACAAGCGCGGCGTCGGCGATGAAGAGGCGAAAGCCTGGCTCGCCTCGATGAAGGCGGGCGCGCGATACCTCGTCGATATCTGGCCGAAGGGGTGACGTGTTTCGCCGCGACGGGGGTCGCGCAACTGGCACCCGCGTGCCGACGATGTTATATCGAAAACATGAATATTGAGCTGCGCCGAGCCATGACGGTAGAGGATTATCTCGCCTGGGGAGTCGCCCAGACAGAGCGCGTTCGCTCGGAGCTCATCAACGGACAGATCGTGCTCATGGCGCCGGAGCAGCTCAAGCATGTCCAAGCGAAGTTTGCGGCAGTCTTGGCGCTGACGTCGGCGATCCGTCGTGCGGGCCTTGATTGCCACGCGCTGACCGATGGCGCCACGATCAGGATCGACGACCATACGGCCTATGAGCCGGACGCATGTGTGTATTGCGGCGAAGAGCTTCCCGGCGATGCGATGGTTGTGCCAAACCCCATCATCGTGGCGGAGGTGCTGTCGCCGACCTCCCGACATCACGACACGAGCGCCAAGCTGATCGGCTATTTCAAGCTGCCGAGCGTCGTGCATTACCTCATAATCGATGCCGACCTGTGCACCGTGACGCATCATGCGCGCAATCGGGTGCCCGCCGTGCTCAGCACTGGCGCGCTCCAGCTTGATCCGCCGGGCATCGAGGTCGCGGTCGCAGATCTATTCGGCGCGGCCTGAAACGTTTCCGCGCGCCGGAGCGGTTTCGGATCACGGCCAGCTCTGTTCCCGGGCCTGTTCGATTTCTTCGGCGACGATGTCGCCTCGACGCGAGACGAGGTCGGCGCCGATGCGCTCGCGCACCACGGCCTGAATGCGCTCCGCGACCAGCGGCTCTTGCTCCATCAGGCGGTGCAGGTCGGCGCCGTCGAGCACGAGCAGATCGGCGCGGGTCAGCGCGGTCGCCGTGGCGGAGCGACGCGAGCGCCGCAGCACCGCGATCTCCCCGAAAAAATGCCCGACGCCAAGCTTGATGTGACGGCCCTTCAAAGCAATGTCGATCTGGCCGCGCGCAATGAAATACATCGAGTGAGCGGGCTCGCCCACCCGCACGATCACCTCTCCCGCGTCCACGGTCTGCGAGCGCAGCAGCCGCATGATGTCGGCGATATGCGCGGCGTCGAGCTCGGCGAATAGCGGTACGCGCGCGACCATCCCGAAGGTCACGATGAAGGCGCGCCGGTGCACCTGCTCGGAAAAGGCGGTGGCGACGATGCCGATCGGCAGCGCAATCATGATGAGTCCGACGAAGATCGTCATTGAGGCGATCAGCTTGCCTAAGGGCGTGATGGGGACGGAGTCGCCATAACCGATTTGGCCCAGTGTCACGATCGCCCACCACATCGAATCGGGGATCGTGCCGAACTTCTCCGGTTGGGCGGAGCGCTCGGCGACATGGACCAGCGCCGCCGCGATGAAGGACGTGCCGATCATGATCACGAGGCAGCCGAACAGCGCGCGCCGTTCGGCGGCGATCGCATCGAGCAGGGAGCGCAACGCCGGCGAATAACGGGCGAGCTTGAGGAAGCGCACGATGCGGAAGACGAGAATGACGCGGAACTCGGCCGGAGTAAAAAAGGCGAGCCAGAACGGCAGCACGGAAACCAGGTCGATCAGACCGGCCGGACTCCTGATGAATTCCCACCGGGCATGCACGGCAGAAAGATGCCGGCGGGGCGCATGCTCGACCGCGACCCAGATGCGCAGAAAGTACTCGACGGTGAAAACGATCAGCGAGAACACCTCGATCGCGATGAATTCGAACTCGATAGGCCGCTTCCAGGCTGGGCACGGTTTCCAGCGCAACGACGACCAAATTCACGACGATGAGCAGGATGAGCAGGCGGTTGGTCAGCCGGACGCGGAAATCGCCGATTGGCCCGTGTTCCAGGAGCTCGTAAACTCGCCGCCGCCATTCGAGAGCGCGCTTGGCGTGCGCTCGCATCTATTCGGTTCCCTTCCGATCGAAAACGCCTTCGGCCCAAGGCGCAGCATCGATTTTCTAATGCATTTCTTCGCACGACGGGAACAGGTTTTTTGCCCGCCGCCTTGATCGGGAACAAAAAAGACGTGCTTCGCGTCGTGCGCTGGGTCGGGCGGCCTCGCTTTGCGGCCTCAACCGCCGCCGATCGCGCTCGCGATCGCCTCGAGGGCGGCGTCGGCCTTGGAGCCGTCCGGACCGCCGGCCTGCGCCATGTCCGGGCGACCGCCGCCGCCCTTGCCGCCGAGCGCCGCCGCCCCCTTGCGCACCAGGTCGACGGCGTTGAACCGCGTGGTGAGATCGTTGGTGACGCCGACGACGATGCCCGCTTTGCCTTCGCCGGTGATCCCGACGATGGCGACGACGCCCGAACCGACCTGTTTCTTGCCCTCGTCCGCGAGGCTCTTCAGGTCCTTGATGTCGATTCCTGACACAGCGCGGGCGAACAGTTTGACGTCGCCGACCGTGCGAACGCCGTCAGCCGCGCCCGCGCTCGCGCCGCCGCCCATCGCAAGCCGCCGCTTGGCCTCGGACAGCTCCCGCTCCAGCCGCTTGCGCTCCTCGACCAGGGCGCCGACCCGCTCGGGCATGTCTTCGAGCGGGGTCTTCAACTCGGCGGACGCGGATTTGGCGAGTTGCGCGACCGCGTTCGCGTGGCGGCGCGCGGCGCGTCCGGTGAGCGCCTCGATCCGCCGCACGCCGGCGGCGACCGCGCTCTCGGACACGACCGAGACGACGCCGATATCGCCGGTCCGCCGCACATGCGTGCCGCCGCACAATTCGACCGACCAGCCCATGGCGTTGCCGCCGGTTTCGCCCATGGCGACGACCCGCACCTCGTCGCCGTATTTTTCGCCGAACAATGCGCGCGCCCCGGACGCAATCGCGTCGTCGACGGTCATCAAATGGGTGATCACCTCGGAGTTCTGCAGCACCATGTCGTTGGCGAGGTCTTCGATATGTTCCAGCTCCGCGCCGGAAATCGGCTTGGGATGGGAGAAGTCGAACCGCAGCCGGTCGGGCGCGACCAGCGAGCCCTTCTGCGCCACGTGATCGCCCAGAACCTGACGCAGCGCCTCATGCAGGAGATGGGTCGCCGAATGGTTGCGGCGGATCTCCCCGCGCCGCTCGTGATCGACGTCGAGCGCGAGCGCCAGATCGTGCTTCAACACGCCTTCCTCGACCACGCCGGCATGCACGAACAGGTCGCCCGCCTTCTTCTGGGTGTCGGTGACGCGGAAGCGCACGCCGTCGACGCTCATCAATCCGGTGTCGCCAACCTGGCCGCCCGACTCTCCGTAGAAGGGGGTCTGGTTGAGCACGACCGCGCCGGTTTCGCCCGCCTTCAGGCTTTTGACCTCGTGGCCGTCGCGCACGAGCGCGAGCACGACTCCCTCCGCGCTCTCGGTGTCGTAGCCGAGAAACTCGGTTGGCCCGACCTTCTCCCTGAGGCCGAACCACAGCGCCTCGGTCGCCGCTTCCCCCGACCCCGACCATGACGCACGCGCCTTCTCGCGCTGCCGCTCCATCGCGACGTCGAAGGCCGGCACGTCCACCTCGATCCCGCGCAAGCGCAACGCGTCCTGGGTGAGGTCGAGCGGAAAGCCGTACGTATCGTACAGCGTGAACGCCACGTCGCCCTTGAGCTTGTCGCCGCGCGCAAGCGCGCGGCTCTCCTCTTCGAGGATCGCAAGGCCGCGCTCCAGCGTCTTGCGGAAGCGGGTCTCCTCGAGTTTCAACGTCTCGGCGATCAGCGGCTCGGCGCGGACCAGTTCGGGATAGGCCTGCCCCATCTCGCGGGTGAGGGTGGGCACGAGCTTCCACATCAGCGGCTCGCGCGCGCCGAGGATTTCGGCGTGGCGCATGGCGCGCCGCATGATCCGGCGCAGCACATAGCCGCGGCCCTCGTTGGAGGGCAGCACGCCGTCGGCGATGAGGAAGGCGCTGGCGCGCAAATGGTCGGCGATGGCGCGATGCGAGGCCTTCAGCGGGCCGTCCGCCTCGACGCCGGTCTTGTCCACCACCGCCTGGATGAGCGCGCCGAACAGGTCGATCGCGTAGTTGTCGTGGGTGCCCTGCAACACCGCGGCCATGCGCTCGAGGCCCATGCCGGTGTCGATCGAGGGCTTCGGCAGCGCGAGCCTGTGGCCGTCGGCAAGCTGCTCGTACTGCATGAACACCAGGTTCCAAATCTCGATGAAGCGGTCGCCCTCGGCGTCCGGCGAGCCGGGCGGGCCGCCGGCGATATGCTCGCCGTGGTCGTAGAAAATCTCCGAGCAGGGGCCGCATGGACCGATGTCGCCCATCGCCCAGAAATTATCGGAAGAGGCGATGCGGATAATGCGCTTCTCGGGCAGGCGGGCGATCTTCTTCCACAGATCGAAGGCTTGATCGTCCTCGGCATAGACGGTGACGATCAGCCGTTCCGCCGGCAACGCGAATTCTTTGGTGATGAGGTCCCAGGCGAGCTTGATCGCGTCCTCCTTGAAGTAGTCGCCGAAGGAGAAATTGCCGAGCATCTCGAAGAAGGTGTGGTGGCGCGCGGTGTAGCCGACATTGTCGAGATCGTTGTGCTTGCCGCCGGCGCGCACGCATTTCTGCGCGGAGACCGCGCGCGTATAGGGGCGCTTTTCGAGGCCGGTGAAGACGTTCTTGAACTGCACCATGCCGGCGTTGGTGAACATCAGCGTCGGGTCGTTGCGCGGCACGAGCGGCGAGGAAGGCACGATTTCATGCCCGTTCTTATGGAAATAATTGAGAAAGGCCGACCTGATGTCGTTGACGCCGCTCATCGCTCTCGCTGGCCTGGACGCTTGGCCCGGGGACGAAGCGTCCCGCTGGACTGCAGTTTGTGGTTCCTTGGCCTATGTAACGATGGGCTTGGACGCTGTCCAGGAACGCGGGCGCAAAAGAGCAAGGGCGCGCCTTCGCCAGCGCCCGTCGCGCGCTCCTTTCGTCGCGCGCCGGCGCGGGCCGCTCGCAGCCCGAAGCGCGGCGAGTGCCCGTTTTTTGAGCGGCGTCATCCTCCCGCGAGCGGGGGAGGGTTGGACGAGGCTACGGGCGAAGCGTAGGCGGGGCCGCAGCGCTGTCGCCCGATCGCACCATCCGCACCGCTTGCGCACTTCGCGCTCTCCCGCGAACGATGAAGCGGGAGAGGGCTCCACGCCCCACGACGGTCCGATGATAGACAGGCGCGCGGTCACTCCGCCGCGGCGTCGTCCTCCGGCTCGTTCTCGGCGGCGAGAATCTGCTCGGCGATGAGGCCCGCGTTCTGGCGCACGGCGGCCTCGATCTTGGCGGCGATCTCGGGATTGGCTCGCAGGAAGGCCTTGGCGTTTTCGCGGCCCTGGCCGATGCGCTGGCTGTCAAAGGAGAACCAGGCGCCCGATTTCTCGACGATGCCCGCCTTCACGCCGAGATCGATGATCTCGCCCGTCTTGGAGACGCCCTCGCCATACATGATATCGAACTCGACCTGCTTGAACGGCGGCGCGAGCTTGTTCTTCACCACCTTGACGCGGGTTTGATTGCCGGTCACCTCGTCGCGCTCCTTGATCGCGCCGATGCGGCGGATGTCGAGGCGTACGGAGGCGTAGAATTTCAGCGCGTTGCCGCCGGTCGTGGTCTCGGGCGAGCCGTACATCACCCCGATCTTCATGCGGATCTGGTTGATGAAGATCACCATGGTGTTGGACCGGCTGATCGAGGCGGTGAGCTTGCGCAGCGCCTGGCTCATCAGGCGCGCCTGCATGCCGGGCTGGCTGTCGCCCATCTCGCCTTCGAGCTCCGCGCGCGGCACGAGGGCCGCGACCGAATCGATCACCAGCACGTCGATCGCACCCGAGCGCACCAGCGTGTCGGCGATCTCCAGCGCCTGCTCGCCGGTGTCCGGCTGCGAGATCAGAAGGTCCTCGAGATTGACCCCGAGCTTCTTCGCATAGACCGGGTCGAGCGCGTGCTCGGCGTCGATGAAGGCGCAGACGCCGCCCTTTTTCTGGGCTTCGGCGATGCAGTGGAGCGCGAGCGTAGTCTTGCCGGAGGATTCGGGTCCGTAAATCTCGATCACGCGCCCGCGCGGCAGGCCGCCAATGCCGAGCGCGATGTCGAGCCCGAGCGAGCCGGTGGAAATCGTCTCGACCTCGACCGGCTTGGTCCCCTTGCCGAGCCGCATGATCGAGCCTTTGCCGAACGCCCGCTCGATCTGGGTGAGGGCGGCGTCGAGCGCCTTCGATTTGTCCATAGAGGAACCTTCAACGACACGTAGCGCGGGCTGGACCATTCGCTCCTCCTATAGACCAAAGATTTGGCTGACCGACAACGACGACGCGGACGGCTAAAGATTGATGCAGACAAGGATGACGCAGACACAGGGCCAAGCCCGGCGAACGCAACACCACCGGGCGGCGGGTGAACGAGGGCGACCGCCCGCAGGGACCAACACACAACGCAACGACAGACGGCGACCGACGCGCGCAATCCCAGGGCCGACGCAGACGCAGGGCCGAGACCGGCGAACGCAACACCGCCGCCGAACCCCCGACGATCACAGCGACCGCCGACGAGGGACAGACGCAACGCGACGCAACAAATGCCGGCTTCGGCGCACGCAACCCGGATGCCGCCGGCGAATGCCCGACAGACGTTGGAAGCACGGGAAGCACGCGAAACCCGTTTGGCGTCTCCCATACCGGGCAGCACATACATACCGGACAGCACACGCATAGGGATGAAGGCCATCAGCCTGCCCGACCTGAGGCGATCATGCCGGCCTATGCGACCGGGTGGTGCGAGGAGAGACGCCGTGAGCGCAGCAACTCCCGCCCTCCCCTCACTTGTGAGCAATGTACACCCTTTGTTCACTGTTCGCAATATGTTCTTTTTCCGTGGCCGGTGCTGTCCTAATTCCGGGGCAGTGTCCTAAGTTGAAAAGTGAAGTGTCCTAATTTTCGATTTTTCTATTGGCGAATGATGGCTACCTTTCTAAAATCTAAATCTAAAATCATGCCGTGCCAGAAGAACCCGCCCGACAGAGATGACGTCGGTTGAAACTGGGTTTTCCCTTACCGGAACAAAGGCCAAAGCGGGCGCACGAAATCATTCTCCGTTCAACCGAGCGTGGATGTTCGTTGCGCTTCAACAACGACCTCTACCGCTCCTTTCAATGGGAATATCCGAAGTGAACTGGCCATAGATCTCTATCTCGGACATTCATTCTCGATCTGATTGACGCAGTCCGATCATCGAGAGGCGCTCACGGCAGGAAGCTGAGATCCGACTGAAAGCAGGCTAACCAGCTCACTTACGCGGACTTGGCTGCCGAGATCGTCGAGTGCTCCGTTGAGGCCGCCTCGTCTGAAGCGAAGCGTCGGATCAATCCAGTCATAGCAGGTCTCGAGGCCGAACCGCTCGCCCTGACCTGCGACGAGCTGTAAGCGTTTGACGAGATCGATGAGCGTTTGGTTTGACCCGTCCGCCGCTGGCGACATCTGACAATTCATGCAACTGTCCGCAGGCTGCAACCTGACCGTCGAGTCGACCCGACGATGAAGCCCGACGCATCCGGCGCTGATCGCAGTCGCTAGCGACGACCGTTCCGCTGCACCGACCGGCGGCAAGCGGCGCACCGGCTGCATCGGCCGAACCTGCGCGGACTTGCCAGCTATCGCGGCGTCTGCGGCAATCCCGTTCAAGACGACCGCACAGCTTCCGAGCCAACCCCGTCCGGCATCGCGATGGCCGCAGGCGCCCTCGTCGGCGCGCCGGGCCGGACAGCCGGCCGGGTGATCCGGCGCCAGCCGCATCCGCGGCCCGCCACTCGACGCTCTGCGGACCAGACCATGTCGGCCTGCAGTTCGCGCGGCTGCCGACGGCAGAGTCGCTGACCTCCGCCCCGATCAGTGACGGCGCTGTGGTCGCCATGCCGCGCCGACTGGACGCCGTCGCGATCTTCGCTCGCATCGCCAGTGCTGATCCAGCGCTCGACTGCTTCGCCGCGTCATCGTCGCCCGCCGTCCGCATCGATGACCGGCGTCAGTCGCCAAGCCTGCAGGCTAGCTGTAGAGTGCTCTGGCAATCCGCTGCCGATGCGGCTTCGTCAACGCCAGCCGCGTACATACGGTTACTAGCTCGAGCTCGAGCTGAGTGATGCGCCGGCTTCTGGGCCAGCCGCTGGCGGGCCTTGCGCTTGGTCAGGCGAATCGTGCATCGCCATCTCGTTGGATGCGTCTGACGAGGCGTCGACGTCGCTACCTGCAACGGGCCGCGCGAGCTGCGAAGGAGGCCGCCGCTCGGCTGACAACCTGGCCGGCAGCTCGGCAACGCAACTCTGCGGACCCGGTTGAGCCGACGCCGATCCGCGATCGGCGTGCTCCGCAGAGCACGTGCTGCATGCCGGCCGGCGACCAAGCGTATTTGTCGGGTGGCGAATTGTCAGAACTACGATGCAGCTGCGCGTCTTGCCACACAGGCGGCGAGCGAGCTGTTTCCATCAAGCTTCGGCTCGACATGCGGCAGGCTGCTCGGCAACCGCGGCAATGATCACTGCATGGTGGCCGACTTCGACGCTGCGAAGACGCCGTCGTGCCGGCCGTACTGGCATTCACCGCGTCTCCGATCGCGCGCCGTTCGGCAGCTTCGAGTGGACCGCTGGCGCCAGCTGCACGAGTCGCCTGGGTCGACAGCCTCGCGTCGACACTGGCGAACTGTCGCCTCGGGCCGGCGGACTGATGAACGCCGACGACATCGCTGCTTTGAGCGGCATCTGGGATCGTAGCTGCTCGCAGCAGGCCTGCGGATCGGCACGCCGTCGCGAGCACGTTGCGCTCGCGCAGTAAGCGCCATGACCTGCTGACGTCGATACCGCGACAACCTTCGGCGAGACACGCGCGACCCGTCGCATCGTCATCAGCCCAGAGTGCGGTACGGCGCTGCCGAAGCTGCGGATGCGCATGATCGAAGCGAGCCGTAAATCGGCTCGTCCCGGCTCGGACGGTCCGTTGTCCACCAGGGCGCGAGCGGCAAAGGGCTGCCGCGAGTTGCGTGACGAGGCGGCGAACCGTCCCACTTCGGTATCGTCGAACGCGTGCGGGGACCGCCGCTACAGTCCTCCGGCGATCGCGCGCGCTTACGACGTCGTCGATGGCGATGGCGCGGTTTTTGCGGCGATGGCTCGCGCGACGAGCACGCTCGCGATATCCTCGGCTCTGACCGAGGCTTCCGGCGTCGGGGCGATCTCGAAGGTTCTTGGCAGTCATGACTTCCGCTACTGAACACCGGCACTCGGCCGCGGCATCTGCGGCCTGTCGCCGGACTCTCGTTCCACTATTCTGTCGACCGCTCTGGGCGAGTATGCGCGACGCCACGCCCGCGCTGTGCACTCGGCATCACGCGAATGCGCGAGCTTGCGAACGTTGCGATCCTGACGGATGCAGCGTCGCCAGGACGTCGAGCCCGATCAGCATGCGTCTACGATCTCGCGACCGGATCGACGCAGGCGGTTGCCGCGCATCGACGTGTAGAACGGCATATCGTCGACAACGCACGGCGCGATACGGCGCTGCCGCGCATTCAGCCGCGATCGATCAACGTCTGGCCGCCGACGATCGGCGTTCCGCTCCGATGCGATATCCACGGATCCGCAGCTTGGCCGCTAAATCTTGCCTGTCACGCACCGCCGGATTCGTAATGTGGAAACGTGAATCAATCGTGATAATCGAAGGTTGCGACCTCCAATGGTGCTCCCGTACATCAAGACAGATTCGTCGGAAAGAGCCGACAAATTTCGACGACTCGCGATAGCCGATTCGGAACCTCATACCCTGGCGCGGTCACTGTCCTAAGTTGAGTCAAATCATAACTGGAGACTTGAAAGTAGGAATCCTGTAACCGATCTGCACTTCGGACAAGAATTTCGAACTTCTATATTAACTCAAGTCATGCCTTTCAAAGGCGGCTATGCTCGTTTGACCTGCCGCTCTCATGCAGTCTGATGTGAACTGTCACGATAGGTACTGACCCAACCGGTAGTAACCAAACAACGAGGAGCTGCAGCCATACAGACTTCACAGCGTCGCCGCCTTAGCCGGATCCATTAAGCAGTTGGCGAGGCCGCTGTTGAATAAGCGACGTTAGGGCGGCGCGTGAACGCTTCGGCCAAGCTGATATGCACAGTAGCCGCCGTCACGCGGCCCTTGTCAGATCAGAAAGCCGCAAGGGCGGCGCTGTTCATCCCGGCTCTGCGATCGCTGGCGCCAATTCGATCGGGCTTCTTCGCGTGCTTCTACCTGATTTTTGGGCCACAATCGACTGGCCGCGGCGCCTGATTTGACTTGGAGCCGATTATCCGCTTAATCGGATACCACTACCGCGGCGCGGCCCCACACCCTTATCAGGCAACGCCCCAGAGAGCCCCGTTTCGCGAGCGGGGCTCTCTGCATTTTGGGCCCCTCCGCAAACGGCGCGTCTCTGCGTCTGGCAAGCGCCGCGCATGGCCCGGACGGACGATGGGCGCTCCAACGGCACCGCACAGATTTGCCTTTGGAACTATTCGCGGGCGGCGAGGTTGTGGATTCAGCGGATAAGCCTCCAACATACCTGATACGCTCGAGGAGGCGAAGCCCCAGAGAGCCCCGTGTCGCGAGCGGGGCTCTTTGCTTTTGTGTCCACTGCGTCGCCAATCTGCGACGGCTTTCGCTGACTAGAGCGAATTCCGTTCCAATGGAATCGGAATTCGCTCTAATTATCCTTTAGTGGTCGCATTTTCTACGGCGAACCGGTTCCCACTTCGCCGGAAAATGCTCTCATACGCGACTTCTCAATCATTGACTCGTCATACGCGGGCCTGACCGGCGTATCCATATAAAAAAAGCGTCGGCATTCGAGGAAGTTGGATTGCTGGTCAAGCCCGGCAATGACGATGAAGTCAAGCCCGGCAATGACGATGAAGAGGGTTCGGCCCACGCCGCTCAGCCGTCCCAACTGACTGTGCCGGCGTCCCACTTCGCTTTCATCTTGGCCGACTTGCGAATGAGTTCGTCGAGCGCGGACACGGGGCGGCCGTCCGGATTGGCCTTGCAGTAGTCGAGCACGCCGTTGAGCACCTTGCTCTCGTCGAGCGTGTTGATGTCGACGTGTTTGCCTTCGGCCTCGAGCAACGAGACGTTGGCGGCGCTGATGTAACCCTGCGCCCACGAATAGAGCATCAGATTGACCGGGTTGTTCAGGCCCTCGGCGGGCTTGAGGTCGGCGACGAGCTTGGCGCAGGTCGAGGCGCCGATTCCCTGAGTGACCAGAGGCTCCGCTTTCGCCGCGAGCCCGGCAAACCCGCCCAGGAACGCGGCGCCGAGGGCGAGCACGACGCCAATCCGGGTTGACTGCATGGAACAGGGCCTCCCTTCAGGCAGGCGGTTGCGGGAGCCGTCTCATCCCGCGAGCAGGGCGCCTTATGGAACGAGGTCGATCGGCAAGGTTGCAAGACTAGCGAATTCCTCGGGTGCGACCAAGCACAAGCTTGGGCGCCCGCCGTTGCCGCCGCCCCCAAAACAGTCGTCCCGCGCCCCCAGTCGGCGTTCAACTGTGGCGACCCCGGCGATGTGACGGCGATGCGCCGTTGCGCCATAATGCCAAGGCAGAACAAGGCGCGGAGAAGAGAAGGCCTTGCGCCTGCGATGAGAGGGGATATGGCTGGGCTCGATCCCGGGATCGATGCGACGACGGTCCTGATATGGCTGGCCGGGGCCCTGGCGGCGATTATCCTTGCCGCCGTACTGGCATGGCGGCGCGGACAGGCGATCATGCCGGGGCTCGCCGTCGCGTTCGCGCTGGCGGCTGCGCTTGGCGGGGCGGCGCTCCTGGCCTTGCGCCCCCAGTCTCGGCCGGAGGATCGCGCGGCTGAGTGGCACGGGCTCGTGCGGCGCGCCGACGACCTGGCCGCACGCGCGTTCGCCCCCAATTCGCCGCTTGCCTGCGTCGATGCGTCCGCCGGTCCCGCGGTCGATCAAGCGTGCGAAGCATTGCTGTTCGGCCGGCCGGACACGATCGCTGCGGCGGTCGCCTATGTCGAGGCCAAGCTCGCGCTTGTCTCCGATGCAGCCGGGCTCGGCGACACCAGCGCAAAGAGCGGTGAGGCGATCGCGGCGCTGCGGCGGGACCTCGAAGCGGACCGGTTCGGCATCGTCGCGCATGTTCTCGCAGCTCGGCCGCAATGTAATGCCGACCGGTGTGCGGCGTTTGCGCTGGTCACGAACGCAGACCGCATCCGGATGAACATGCGGGAGGGCGCCTTCAATCAGCTGGTCGCACGCTATGCGGGGAACTGGCCCGCGGGCGATCGGGAAACCGCGGCGACCGATGCCGCTTCCCCCAAATCCTCTGCGGCCTCGCCGACCGGCGTCGCCAAGCCGCTTTCGCCCGGATACGACTTCCCTTCGGCTGCCTCGATTCCGCCGGTCAGCATCATGACGACGGAGCCGCCGCGCCCGGCAGAGCCAGCCGCCGCAAGCGCCGCGCCGGTCGAGTCTGCCGCCCGCAAGCCGTCGTCGCCACCGTCTGTGTCGCCGCCAGTCCCGCGTGCCGCGCCGCGACCAGCCCCCGGGCCCGTTTCGATCGCCCCGACGCGCCCCGCCCCGCCCGCCGCCGAGACGCCCGGGCCGAATTAGGACAAAAGCACAAACGATGGCGCTTCACCTCCTCAAGCTATGCGTCGGTTGCGACAGCATCGGCGATCTCGAAGCCTGGATTCGCCAGAAGCTGAAGGCAAAGCGCGGAAAAGGCGCGCGGGAGCACGTGCATACGACGCGGATGATGCCTAAACGCTCCGCCGAGCTGCTCGCCGGCGGCTCGCTCTACTGGGTCATTCGCGGCGAGATTGCCTGCCGGCAGCGACTGCTGGACATTCGCGCTTTGGTCGACCGGGACGGCGTGCGCCGCTGCGGCCTCGTGCTCGCGCCCTCGGTGGTGCCGGTCGAGCCGCGGGCCCATCGCGCGTTCCAGGGATGGCGCTATCTTGCGGCCAAGGACGCGCCGCGCGACCTCGACCGCGCTGCGCCGGGGGCGCGCGACATGCCGGAGGCGATGCGGCGGGAGCTCCGAGGTCTCGGCCTGTTGTGAATCGCCCCTCGCGCGCGCAGATCGGCGATCTCACACGGCGATATTGTCGATCAGGCGCGTCTTGCCGAGCCGGGCGGCGACCAGAAGCCGGATCGGGCCATCGGCGAGGCTCTCGATGGGGGCAAGCGTCTCCGCATGGCGCGCCGCCAGATAGTCGACAACAAAACCATCGCGCGTAAGCTCGGCGGCTCCCTCCGCCGTCACGGCTGCGAGGGCATCCCCTCGCACGATCCGCACGGCGCTTTGCTGGAGCACGCGGTGCAAGGACGGCGCGCGCGCCCGCTCCTCCGGCGAGAGGTAGACGTTGCGCGATGACAGGGCTAGTCCGTCCGGCTCGCGCACCGTCGGCGCGCCGACCACGGTTACGCGAAGATCAAGGTCCGCAGCCATCCGGGTCACGACCTTGAGCTGCTGATAGTCCTTTTCGCCGAACACGGCGATGTGCGGGCGCACCTGCGCGAAGAGCTTGGCGACGACGGTGGTGACGCCGCCAAAGAAGTGCGGCCTGAACTTGTCTTCGAGGCCGGCGGTGGCCGGTCCTTCCGGCGCCACCCGCGTCGCAAATCCCGGCGGATACATCACCTCCGCCGGCGGCGCCCAGACGAGGTCGACGCCAAGCGACCGGAGGCTCGCGAGGTCGGTCGCAAATGTGCGCGGATAGCTCGCAAAGTCCTCGTGTGGCGCGAATTGGGTCGGGTTGACGAAAACCGAGACAATGACCCGGCGCGCCTTCCTCTGCGCCAGGTGCACGAGGGCGAGATGACCGGCATGCAGCGCCCCCATGGTCGGGACGAGCGCGATTTTCCCGGTCTGCGCGCGAAAGCGCGCGGTCATGCGATCGAGCGCGCCGAGGCTGCGTGCGACAATTGGCTGATGCGGCATCATGAACCTTTCCCCCCGCCCGTGCGCACCAACGAGCGACGCCGAGCCTTCATCATTACCTACTATTTACCGACAGATAGCTTGACCGCGAGGGGCCATCAAAACAAAAATCAGGTGCAACCCGGAGGCCGGTTATGTGGGTTGATGCCGAGTTGAGAGAGACTCGCTGCGACGTGCGCTCAGCGCATGTCATCGTGCTGGGAAACGAGAAGGGCGGATCGGGCAAGTCCACGACCGCCATGCATCTCGCTGTTGCGCTCCTGAAGGCGGGACAGCGAGTTGCAACCATCGATCTCGATTCCCGCCAGCGCACCCTGACGCATTATGTCGATCGCCGTCGGGCTTGGGCGAAACGGGCTCGCCTGTCGCTGGAATTGCCGTTGCATTACTGCGTCGCACGGAGCGAGGGCGCGCGCGTCGAGGAGAACGAGCAGGCGGAATTCAGCCGCTTCGCTGAAGCGGTCACCGACGCGGAGCAGAACCGCTACGACTTCCTCGTCATCGATACGCCGGGCGCCGACACCTATCTGGCACGGCTTGCCCATTCGATGGCCGACACGTTGATCACGCCGCTCAACGACAGTTTTCTCGACTTCGACGTGCTCGCCATCGTCGATTCGGAAACCTTCGAGCCGAGCGGCAGCAGCCACTATGCGGAGCTGGTGCGCGAGGCGCGCCGCCAGCGCCGGGTCGTCGACGGGGGCGTGACCGATTGGGTGGTCGTGCGCAACCGGCTCTCGGCCCCGGGTTCATACAACCGCAAGCTTGTGGGCGACGGATTGAACGATCTCGCCGGGCGGCTCGGCTTTCGTTACATCGACGGCTTTGCCGAGCGGCTGGCGTATCGCGAGCTTTTCCCGCGGGGACTGACGGCGGTTGACGATCTCGCCGAACCTCCGCCCGACGAACAAGCCTGCTTGGCGCAGTTGGCGGCGCGGACGGAGGTGCAAGGCCTACTTGCCGGCTTGATGCTCCCGCTCAATGAACGCGGCCGTAAGCGCGCGGCCGCGCGAGCCGAGTGGTTCATCAGCGCCGCCGCGCCGCTGGAACTCGACGACCTGCTGGTCGACGAAGCCGATCTCGCGCTGGCATCCACGGCCCCACGCTAGCCCCGAGGCGCGCCAGGCGCAGCCTCGATGCGGAATCCCGCGATTCGCGGCGGCTCGTTCCCGCGCCATTGCGCCGGGCCGCGCGGGCGGCCACTTATATCCGTGAACGGAGATGGACTTGCGATGGCAAAGCCTCCCGAAACCGCGCCGGTCCCACGCGGGCGCGGGCACGAACCTGCCACCGCCTCGACACGGGCGGAGATCGACGCTTTCCTCGATCGCATCCGCGCGCTCGATTCCGCGCCGACGCCGGGTCAACGGGGACGGCTGATCTTCGCGCTCGACGCGACCATGAGCCGGCAGCCGACCTGGGACACCGCCTGTCGGCTCCAGGCCGATATGTTCAACGAGACCGCCGCTATCGGCGGGCTCGATGTTCAGCTCGTGTATTTCCGCGGCTTGGGGGAGTGCCGGGCTTCCCGCTTCGTGTCCGATCCGCGCACGCTGGCAGGCCTGATGGAAAAGATCGATTGCCGCGGCGGCCATACGCAAATCGGCAAGGTGCTTGCGCATGCGCGCGGCGAGACCGAGAGGACGAAGGTGCAGGCGCTGGTCTTCGTTGGCGACGCCATGGAGGAATCCATCGACGAGCTGTGCGCCACCGCCGGCGAGCTTGGGCTGCGTGGCGTTCCGGTCTTCATGTTCCAGGAGGGAGGGGACGCGGTCGCCGAGAACGCTTATCGCGAGATCGCGCGGCTCTCTCACGGCGCGTATTGCCGATTCAATCCAGGCGCCGCTCACGAGCTGGGCGAGCTGCTGCGCGCGGTCGCCGCCTATGCAAGCGGCGGCCTCAAGGCGCTTCATCGGCTTTCGGCGGACAAGAACCGCGGCGCGATCCGTCTCCTCGAGCAGATGAGATAGCCATGCCGACGATTCTGGTCGGGCTCGCGGCTTTGCTGATCCTCCTTTGGGTGGTCAAGGCAGCGGCCCAGGCCGATCCCAAAGGGCTCGTTCGGGGGGCGCGGCTGGCGAGCGGCGTCGCCGCGCTCGGCGGCGCAGCATTTCTGGTGGCGCGCGGCCAGATTTCGATCGGCGTTCCGCTGGGCCTGACCGGGCTGGGGCTGCTAGGCTGGTTGCCGTTCGGGTCGGCGCTCTTCGGCACTCGCACGCAGAAGAGCGCGGGCCAAATTTCGCGCGTCAGTTCGGCCTTTCTGGAAATGGAGCTTGACCACGACAGCGGCGCCTTGCGCGGGCGCGTGCTCGCCGGGCGTTTCGCCGGCACGCCGCTCGACGCGCTTGACCTGCCGACGCTGGTCTCCTTGCTCGGGGAGTTCGACGCGGAGAGCCAATCCCTGTTAGCCGCTTATCTTGACCGCCGCAGTCCCGGCTGGCGTGAAAACGCACAAACGAGTGGAGCAGCGGGGGAGGTCGGCGCGGCGCGATCCGGCAAAATGACGGAAGAGGAGGCTTATCAGATCCTTGGCCTTGAGCCGGGAGCGAGCGCGGAGGAGATCGGACGCGCTCACCGCCTCCTCATGAAGAAACTGCATCCCGACCAGGGGGGGTCGACGTACCTTGCGGCCCGCGTCAATCAGGCCAAGGACGTTTTGCTTCGCCGCCATGTTTGACTCCACTCCCCCACTCGAAGCACGCTCGCGGACGTCCGCCATTCGACACGGTGCGGGTCGTGCGTTCACGCAACGATAACCTTACAAAGACGAACTTACGCCAATACCCTTAACGCTTCGTTGTCGCGCGAAAGGCCGCGGCACCCCGCCCCTCCCTGGCACGAGGAGGAACAGGATGCCGCAGGCCAACGCTGTATTTGCGGTAGGAGGTTTCCCCGTCTGTGTTCTCCGCCGTGGCGGAGTCACTAATCCCTGCGGGGGGAGGGAAGGGCGACCCGCTCCGGCGCCCCGTTGGAACGCGTCAGTTCTTAAGCGTCATGCAGGCGAAGTCGTTGCGCTTGAGATATTTGCAGGCGGTTTCCGCTTCGTCTTTCTCGAAGCCGGCGAAGCGGGCGCGGAAGAAGGTCCGGTTATCCTTCACGACGGTCTCGGTGAAGGCATCGGCGTGAGCGAGCAGGTGCTTGGCCTTGCTCTGAGCAGAGCTCAGCCGGTCCCGCGCCTCGCGCTCGGCCTCAAAGGCGCCAACCTGGATGATCCAGCCCGTGTGCACCTTGCGCGGCGCGCTCGGGGCGGCGGCCTCAGCCGGAGCGGCCGCGGCCGCGCTGATCGTGGGAGCCGCAGACGCGACCTGAATAGGAGCAGGCCCCGGGGCGGCGACGGGGATCGTCGGCTCCGCGGACGCAACCTGGATTGGCGCAGGCGCCGGAGCTGTGGCAGCAGCAGGCTGGCCGGGTTCAGGCGATGACGGGGCCGGGGCCGCAGACACGGGAGCGGCGGCCGGCTTGACGGACACGGTCTGTGCCGCCGGCTTCGCAGGTGCGGGCTCCACCGCCGGCTCCGCCGGGATCAGGGTCGTGGCGGCCTTGGTGGCTGATGCTGCATTGGCCTTCGCCGCAGCGTCGTCTTTCAAGGTGACGACCGGCAGATGTGCGAGGGGCGGCGTCAGCGAAGCGGTCTGGACGCCATTGAGCTTGACCTTGATCGTCTTGACCGCGATCGGCTTGATCGGGTCGACGGCGCCCGCCGCCTTCCGCGCCGGCGTGGTCGCCGCAGCCGAAGAGGGCTCGCTCCGATCCCGATTGATCGGCGTGGCCGGCGCGGGCATGCCGGCGCTGGAAGCAGCAGCGTCACCACCCGTGGAAGCCACGGCGACCGGCGCGCTTGCGGTTTCATTCTCATGGTTCTCGGCGATCACCGGTGCCGTACGGCTGGCCGAGGCCTCGCTGACGTACTTCTCGAGCAGGCTGCGCACCCGCGCGTCGCGGGCGCCGCCCGAGCTGCCGCCGAGGACCACCGCGACGAGATGGCGGTTGTTGCGCTTCATCGAGGCGACCAGGTTATAGCCCGATGCCTGAATGAAGCCGGTCTTGATGCCATCAACCCCCTGCACCGAACCGAGCAGGTGGTTGTGGTTGCCGATCGTATTGCCGCGGAAAGTGAACGACTTGGTGGAGAAGTATCGGTACTGCCGCGGGAAGCGGTCCTGGATCGCGCGGCCAAGCAGCGCCTGATCGCGCGCCGTCGTCACCTGGTCGCGGTCGGGCAGGCCCGACGCATTCATATAGACTGTGCGGCTCATGCCGAGAGCGCGCGCCTTGCGCGTCATCAGCTTGGCGAACTCTTCTTCGTCGCTGGCGATCGACTCTGCGATCACGACGGCTGCGTCGTTCGCCGAGCGTGTGACCAACCCGCGAATCGCGTCTTCGACGGTGATCGTATCGCCGGCCTTGAGGCCGAGCTTGGTGGGCGACTGTGCGGCGGCATGCGCCGAGACTTTGAGCGGAGTGTCCGTTTTGACCTTGCCTGCCTCGATCTGCTCGAACAGCAGGTAGAGTGTCATGATTTTGGTCAGCGAGGCCGGATGGCGAATGCCATCGGCGTCGGCGGCGTGCAGCGCGCTGCCCGAATTGGCGTCGACCACGATCGCCGAATAGGGCGGATTGTATCCGCCGCCGCTCTTGGCGGAATGACGCTTCCTACTTTTAGCGTCAGCCGCATCGACTGCGAGCGCGAGCGTCGCGACCCCAGCCAGGAAGCCCACGATGACCGTGCGAAATCCCCGAGATTCCCCGAATGTCCGGAGCATTGTGTCCCCTCGTCAGTCGGTCGTGTTGGCGCACGCCGACTCCCCGAAGTTCTTCTTCGGCCGCCCGCTACCTTGTGCCAAATTCACGAACAGCTCACGGTTTCGTTACAAACGAATTCAGGCGTCACCGAGGCTAAATCGCAACAACGCCATACGTTAAAATGCGGGGTCATGGTTGCCGGTTGGTTAACAGCCAATTGAAATAAAAAGGCTTTTTAGCGCGCAATTGTGCAACGCAGAAAACGGGCTTGATTATTTGTGCGTTGCAATATAACTTCCGGGCGAAGTTGACGGCTGCGGAACGATCACGAAATCGATCACGAAATCGTTGGTCGTTTCGAACCCCCCTATCCGGAGGCTCCGAGATGCTTGGCTCCTTCAACGATCTGGACAAGTACAGCAAGGATAACGTGGACGCGGCGATGAACTCGTTCGGCGTGATCTCCAAGGGCATCCAGGCGCTCGCCGTGGGGGCCGCTGACTATTCAAAGAAGTCGTTAGAGCAAGGCGCCGAGGCGCTGGAAAGGATCCTCAGCGCAACCTCGATCGAACAGGCGCTGGAAATCCAGTCTGACTATATCAAGTCGGCCTACGAAGACTTCATCGCCGAATTGAACCGGGTCAGCGAACTGTACGCTGACCTCGCGAAGGAGGTTTGCCGGCCGTTCGAGTCGTATTTCGGCACGATGCCGGCGCCGCCCTACCCGCAGATGACCAGTTGAGCAGAGCGTCCTGATCGACCGGAGCGCCGTTTCGAAGGTGCTCCAGGATACGAGCATGTTGAGGCCCCGCCCTAGCGCGGGGCTTTTGCGTGCGGAAGCGCGCGAGCCGATCCGAGGAGTGCTTGTCGGCTTTCGCACCTGCCGGAGGAACTGCGCGACGTCTTTCGACCAGCGCGTTGTCGGTTCTTGATCGTTGGCCTCGATGAAAAACGAACAACAACTCGGCTCGAGCCGTCGCCGCAACGCAGCTGCAACGAAACGTCCCAGACTTGTTTGTGCGTTGCGCTGTCATAGATGAACATGGAGATCGGACGCTCGCCTGGCGGAGCAGGGAACGGCGAGCGGACCTCACATCGAAGAGATCGCGACGCCGCTTTCGGCGACTGCCGAATTTTCGCCGATTTCCGTCAGTGTCCTGTCTCCGAGCGCTGTTTGGCGGCGGGGAACCCGGCGCGGCGCTTCGGACTTGCCCGGACGATCGGAGTGTGTCGCCCGGGCTGAGTAGCCAAACAAATGGTCGGCTGTTATTTTAGCTGCAATGGTTCCGCGCCCCGCTTTCCGTGCGGGCAGACGCCCGCTGAATTCGTCACGTAGCCATGACCGTCGCCAACCGCCACGCCCAATTCCGCATCGGCTCAATGCCCGACTCGCTGCGCCCGCGACTCGCCAATGGCGACCGGAAACGAGCGAAAGACGCGGGCGGCCCGGGCACCGCGGTAATCACAAAGACGAAAACGCAGACCAAACGGCCGAACCTTTATCGGGTGTTGCTGCTTAACGATGACTACACGCCGATGGAGTTCGTCGTGCATGTTTTAGAACGCTTTTTCAACAAGGACCGGGAGACCGCGACCAGGATCATGTTACACGTCCACCACCACGGGATCGGCGAGTGTGGCGTCTTCACCTATGAGGTGGCGGAGACCAAAGTGACGCAGGTGATGGACTTTGCTCGGAAACACCAGCATCCTCTGCAATGTGTGATGGAGAAGAAGTGACTGGGGGCGCACCAACTCGGGAATGGATTAGACGCTGATGCCCACTTTTTCGCGTAGCCTTGAGCAATCGCTTCACCGGGCGCTCGCATTGGCGAATGAGCATCGTCACGAATACGCGACCCTTGAGCACCTGCTGCTCGCGCTGGTCGACGACCAAGACGCCGCCGCCGTCATGCGCGCCTGCAACGTCGACCTTGAGAAGCTGCGCCGCAACCTGATCGCCTATGTCGATTCGGAATTGGAGAACCTGGTCTCCGAAGGAGCCGACGATTCCAAACCGACCGCCGGGTTTCAGCGCGTCATCCAGCGGGCGGTGATCCACGTGCAGTCCTCCGGCCGCGAGGAGGTCACCGGAGCGAACGTCCTCGTCGCGATATTCGCCGAGCGCGAAAGCCATGCCGCCTATTTCCTGCAGGAGCAGGAGATGACGCGGTATGATGCGGTCAACTATATCAGCCACGGCATCGCCAAGCGCCCCGGCTTGACCGAGACGCGCCCTGCGCGCGCCTCGGAAGAGGATTTCAGACAGCAGCAAGTCGGCGGACGAGACCAAGAAGAAGGGCGACGCGCTCGAGGCCTACTGCGTGAACCTCAACAAGAAGGCGCGCGACGGCAAGATCGATCCGCTGATCGGCCGCGACACCGAGATCAACCGCACCATCCAGGTGCTGTGCCGGCGACAGAAGAACAACCCGCTGTTCGTCGGCGATCCCGGCGTCGGCAAGACCGCCATCGCCGAAGGGCTCGCGCGGCGGATCGTCCACGGCGAGGTGCCGGACGTGCTGAAGGGGGCGACCGTGTTTGCCCTCGATATGGGCACGCTGCTCGCCGGAACGCGCTATCGCGGTGATTTCGAGGAGCGGCTCAAGCAGGTCATCAAGGAGATCGAGGCCTATCCCAACGCCATCATGTTCATCGACGAGATCCACACCGTGATCGGCGCCGGCGCGACCTCCGGCGGCGCGATGGACGCCTCCAACCTGCTCAAGCCGGCGCTCGCGGCCGGCACGGTGCGCTGCATCGGCTCGACGACCTACAAGGAATACCGCCAATATTTCGAGAAGGATCGCGCGCTGGTCCGTCGCTTCCAGAAGATCGACGTGAATGAGCCGACCGTCGCCGACTCGATCGAGATCCTCAAGGGGCTGAAGCCCTACTTCGAGGATTATCACAAGCTCAAATACACGAACGACGCGATCAAGGCCGCTGTCGAGCTGTCGGCTCGCTTCATCCACGACCGCAAGCTGCCTGACAAGGCGATCGACGTGATCGACGAATTGGGTGCGGCGCAGATGCTCTTGCCCGAACACCGGCGCAAGAAGACGATCGGTTTGAAGGAGATCGAGACCACGATCGCGACCATGGCGCGCATTCCGCCCAAGACCGTGTCCAAGGACGACGCGGTAGTGCTCGCCCATCTCGACGAGAACCTCAAGCGCGTGGTCTACGGGCAGGACAAGCCGATCGAGGCGCTTGCCGCCGCGATCAAGCTTGCCCGCGCTGGCCTGCGCGAGCCGGAGAAGCCGATCGGCTGCTACCTGTTCTCCGGTCCGACCGGCGTCGGCAAGACGGAGGTCGCGAAGCAGCTTGCGGTGACGCTCGGGGTCGAGCTGATCCGCTTCGACATGTCGGAGTACATGGAGCGGCACACCGTCTCGCGGCTGATCGGCGCGCCGCCCGGCTATGTCGGCTTCGACCAGGGCGGTCTTCTGACCGACTCGATCGACCAGCATCCGCACAGCGTGCTGTTGCTTGACGAAGTCGAGAAGGCGCATCCGGATCTCTACAACGTGCTCCTGCAGATCATGGATCACGGCAAGCTCACCGACCACAACGGCAAGCAGGTCGACTTCCGCAATGTCATTCTGATCATGACGACCAATGCGGGCGCATCCGACCTCGCCAAGGCGGCATATGGCTTCCATCGCGCCAAGCGCGAAGGAGACGACGTCGAGGCGATCAACCGTCTGTTCGCTCCCGAATTCCGCAACCGGCTCGATGCGATCGTCACCTTCAACCATCTCACCGAGGACATCATCGCCAAGGTGGTGGAGAAGTTCGTGCTGCAGCTCGAGGCGCAGCTGGCCGACCGCGACGTGACGATCGAGCTGTCAGACGAGGCCGCCAAGTGGCTGATCGTGCGCGGCTACGACCAGCACATGGGCGCGCGGCCGATGGCCCGGGTGATCCAGGAATTCATCAAGAAGCCGCTCGCCGACGAGGTGCTGTTCGGCAAGCTCAAGAACGGCGGCCATGTGCGCGTGATCGTCGTCAAGGACGACGAGGCGGGTGACGGCAAGCTCGACTTCGAGTTCCTCGACGGGCCGGTCACGCCCAAGCCGGAGAAGCTGCCGCAGCTGCGCAGCGGGATCAAGCGCCGCCGCGGGGGCGGTGCGCGCCGCAGCAAGCCGCCGCCCGGGCCGAAGGGGGAGGGCGGGCCGCCCTCGGGACGCGGGTCGGTGCCCAAGGTGCCGCTCGTCAAGGCGTGAACCGGGGTTTCGCTGCTTCTCTCGATTGGTGGCCGGATTGGTGGCCGGGCTCGTCCCCGCCTTTTTGTTGTTGGCCGCCCCATCGCCGGCCGCAGCGGGCGCCGACGCCTACGCCGCGTTTCTCGTAGCTCCACATTTCCTTGAAGCATTCGCCATGATGACCAATTGCGCGAGCTTACGCGCTATGGGACAGAGCGGCCATGGCGCAGCCGGTGATCGAGTCCAGCTCTGCACAGCCGTTGGACGGATTTCTCCGAGGCTTTAAGGCTGGTCTCGCTTCGGTCTTTCAGCTTGTGCTCATCGGCACGTTCGTCAGCATCGGCACGCTCGCCCATGACCTCGGCTTCTCCGTAGCCTGGGTCGTGCTGTCGACGCTCCTGATCTGGGCGGCGCCGGCGCAGGTCATTATGATTTCCGCGCTCGGCGCGGGCGCGCCGCCGCTCGAAGTGGCGATCGCGGTCAGCCTTAGCGCGATGCGGCTCCTGCCCATGGTGGTTTCGCTGCTCCCGATCGTCCGCGCCGAACGCTCGCGGCTGTGGGGGCTCGTCTTTGTCGCGCATTTCACGGCCGTAAGCGTGTGGATCGAGGCGTCGCGGTTGACCCCGACGCGTCCGCGGCCCGAGCGCGTCGCCTTCGCCAACGGCATTGGCACGAGCTTCACCGCGACCTCGGTCGTTGCGACAATACTCGGACATATTCTTGCGGCGGTCCTGCCAGCGGCGCTTGTCGCTGGCCTCCTGTTCCTGACGCCGATATCGTTCCTGGCGTCGGTGACGCGCAACAGCCGCTTGTTGTCCGATCGCATCGCCTTCATAGCGGGGCTCGTGCTCGGGCCGCTGCTCGTCTTCTACAATGTCGGCGCCGACCTCTTGTGGACCGGCCTCCTGGGCGGGACCGGCGCTTACCTGATCCATCGACTGTGGAAGCGGCCGCGATGACCTCGCACGAGCTTTTTCCTTACCTCGTTCTGATCTTTGCCTGTTTTCTGCCGCACGAGGCCTGGCGCTTGCTCGGCGTAGTTCTTTCTCGCGGGCTCGATGAGAATTCCGAGCTGATCATCTGGGTCAGGGCTGTCGCGATCGCGATCCTCACGGGAGTCGTGGCGAAAATCGTGGTGTTTTCCCCCGGCGCGCTTGCGGGCGTGCCGTTCTGGATCAGACTGTCGGCCGCTATCGCGGGGATGGTTGCGTTTTTTCTGTCGCGCCAGTCGGTGCTGACTGCGGTGGCGGCCGGAACCGGCTGGCTGGTGTTGGTGAATCTTATCGTGGGCCGCTGAATAACGCAGGGTATCGGCGACCGGACCCACAGAAAGGCGCAAATCGTCTACAATCGAGCCGAGTTGGGTAGCCCAGAATGGGAACCCGGCGGCCGATTCCAGGTTGAAGGGTCCATGCGGGGCTATTTGTCGGTCATCATTGTGATCGCGGCGGCCATGTGGGCGGGCGGCGGGGGCGGTGGGCCGGCGCCGACACCGGCCTCGGCGGACAAGCCTGCGGCAGCCGAACCCGCGCCGGCGCCCAATCCCGAAACCGACCGCGGCAAGCGCGAGGGGGATGGGGCGGAGCAGAAGCCGCAAGCGCAAGCGCCTGCCGCCGAGTCGGGCAAGCTCACGAGCGCAATGGATTCGATCTGCTTGATTCTTGAATCCGCTGCCGCGGCCAACGGATTGCCGCTTGAATTCTTCGCGCGCGTCATCTGGCAGGAAAGCCGGTTTCAGCCGAACGCCATAGGGCCGATCACCCGCAGCGGCCATCGCGCGCAGGGGATCGCGCAGTTCATGCCCTACACCGCCGATGAGCGGGGCCTGCTGGATCCGTTCAATCCGGTGGCGGCGCTGCCGAAAGCCGCGGAGTTTCTCAGCGAGCTGCGCAGCGAATTCGGCAATCTCGGCCTGGCGGCTGCCGCGTACAATGCGGGGCCCGGCCGGGTGCGAGGTTTCATCAGCGGGCGCGGCGGCATGCCGGCTGAGACGCGGAATTACGTCCGCGCCATCACCGGCCGCTCGGTCGATGAATGGGCAGACCTCGGCCGGCAGGGCGGCAAGGATGGGATCGCCAAGCCGACCTCATGCCGGCAGCTTGCCGCGCTGTTGAAGGAGCAACCGAGCTTCTTCATTGGCGAACTCGAGCGGCACGTGCGCGAAGGCGCGCTGCGTCCCTGGGGCGTCCAGCTGAGCGCCGGCTTCTCCCGCGCGCGCGTGCTCGCCGCCTATGCCCGGATCGAGCGGCAATATCGCGCCTTGCTGGAAAGCCGCGATCCGATGATCATCCGCACGCTCCTGCGCAGCCGCGGCACTGGCGGGTTCTATCAAGTGCGGGTCGGGGTGGATACGCGGGCGGAGGCCAACAAGCTGTGCGCCGACCTCACCGCCAAGGGCGCCGCCTGCATGGTGCTTCGCAACTCACGCGGCTCGCCGGAGGCCTTCAAGCGCGGCGACGAGGTCGCCTCGCCGGACGGACCGGGGAGCGAGGGCGCTCGTAATGTCCCGACGAACGCGAGGGTGACGCGATGAGCGAGGCCGCAGCGGTTTCGACGATTGGGTCGCAAAGATGCGACACAAGGTCGTGTTTCGCGACGCGCAGAACGTCGACTGATCCGCTCAGGCCGGGTCGGTGCCCTTTGCAGGCGTCTCCTCGATCACCGAGACATAGAGGTCCTCCACCACGATGAGGGTGACGACCGCGAGCGGGGCGGCGAGGAGAGCGCCGATTGCGCCGAACAGAATCGCAAAGGCGATCACCGCGAACATCGTGACGGCCGGCGGAAGCGCCAGCATTTTGCGCTGGATGATCGGCTGCAGCAGATTGCCCTCGAACTGCTGGATCACCAGGAACAGCGCAAGCACCCAAAGCGCGAGGCGTGCGTCCTGCGACAGGGCGATGATGAGGGCAGGCACGGCGGCGGCGATCGGGCCCAGGATGGGGACGAATTCCGCCAAACCGGCGAACAGCCCGAGCGCGAGCGCGGACGGTACGTCAAGCAAAGTGAGGCCCGTCCAGGTCAGGGTCCCGACCGTCACCATCGCGATCGCCTGACCGAGCAGCCAAGTGCGCAACGCGGCGCCGCACCGGATCAGCGTCGCATCGATCCGGTTGCGATCGGATGGGGGCACCAGCCTAAGGAAACCGGCGCGATAGAGGTTTGGCTGTGCGGCGATATAGAGCCCGGCGAACAGCACGAGGAACAGGTTGGTGACGGCGCTCGCCACCGCGCCCAGCGCCCCCCCAATGCGGCTCACCACATTGCTGGACAGCAGGGCCTCGCCGGCGCGGTCGAGCGCGCCGGACAGCCACGCCGTGTGGCCGATCCGGTCGCGCACGGCCCGCCAGGCCGTCGGAAGCTGCTCCATCAGGGTATCCACGTTCTGCCGGATCGTCGTGCCGAACAGCGTCGTGGTCAGGACCACCACGGCGGCAACCACGAGCACGGCGATGGCGAGCGACCAGCCGGCCGAGAGGTTGGTCGGCTTCGCGATGAGATCAGCCAAGGCGCGGAAGAAGATCGCCACGAGCGCCGAAGCGAAAATGAGCAGCAACAGGTCCACCAGCTGCCAAGCGAGCAACAGGACGACCACGGTCGCGGCGACAATCACGAGCTTGCTGGAAAAAGCTGTTCGGTTCGGCATGGCAATCCAAGTGGCAAAGGTCCAAATCATGTGTGCCGGCGTATGCCTCCGAGAAACGCAGACCGTCCCAGCAGCGCAGCCGGCCATCGCATCCTGGCCCAATTCACGTCGCACAACACGGACAGCGGCATGCGCTGCACGAAATTTGTGTCCGTCCGCGGCCAAAAAGGCTAGGACATAATCTGCTGCGGCAGTCAGGGGCCGGACGGGCTTTACTCAACGCCGGGCTGCATTCAGGCATCCGGGAGCGAAGAAACATCGATGGGCCTGTTCGACAAGGTTGTGTCTGGCGTGGTCAAAGGGCTGGCGAAGGCGGTTGATCCGGCGGCTATTCCCGGCCTCGCGACGCAGTATCTGGCCAAGACCGAGCTTCGCGACGCCAACGGTCTTCTCGCGAGACTGCGTCAGGGCGGGCTCGACCGCGAAGTGGCGTCCTGGCTTGGGCCCGGCCCCAATCTTCCCGTCACGGCCGATCAAATACGCAGCGCCCTCGGCGATGACGTGATCCAGCAGTTCGTCGCCGCGACCGGCGTGCCGGCGGACAAGCTGCTCGCGCTCATGGCCGCCTATTTGCCGCAGACCGTCGACGCCATGAGCCCGAACGGCAGGATCGAGGTCAAACCCGTGGAAAGCGACCAGCCGCCGGCGACGTAGCCGGACGCGCAGGGACGCGCTATATGGTTCCCATGTCGCTGTTTCCGCCATTTGATCCCGAACAGCCGGAGCCGCGCCGCCGCACATTCCGGCCGATCCCCATTCGCACGCTTGTGCCGAATGTCATCACCTTGCTCGCCCTATGCGCGGGGTTGACGGCGATCCGCATCGCCGCCGAAGGCCGCTTCGATCTTGCCCTTGCTGCGATCATCTTTGCCGCCATTCTCGACGGCATCGACGGGCGCCTCGCCCGCATCCTCAAGGGGACCACCCGTTTCGGCGCGGAGCTCGATAGCCTCGCCGACTTCGTCAATTTCGGTGTCGCGCCGGCCTTGATCCTGTGGTTCTGGGGGCTGCATGAGGTGAAAGCGGTCGGCTGGATTGGGGCGATGGTCTTTGCCATCTGTGCCGGCCTGCGGCTCGCCCGCTTCAACGTGATGATCGAGGACCCCAACCGGCCGGCCTGGGCGTCGAACTTCTTTGTCGGGATGCCGGCGCCGGGCGGGGCGATCGCCGTGTTCCTCCCCGTCTATATCCATTTCCTTGGCGCGCCCAAAATCCTGCCGGCGCTCGGGGTCGTCTATACGCTTGTGATCGCCTTCCTGATGATTTCGAAACTCCCGGTGTATTCGGGCAAGAAGCTGGGCACGCGGGTTCCGCCGGACATGGTGCTGCCGGTCTTCGTGCTGGTCGTTCTGTTCTTCGCGCTCCTTCTCAGCTTCCCCTGGGAAGTCATGACAACTGGGACACTTTTGTATTTGGCAAGCCTTCCGTTTGGGTTTCTGTCCTACCTCCGATACGCCCGCGCCGAGGCCGCCGGCGCGACCGCCGAGCCCGACGAGGAGGCCCGCCCGCCGCGCGAACTGCCCGCGCCGGAAGCGCCGCGGCCCGGCACGCCCGACGAGGAGCGGCCACGCCGCCTGAACTGAGGCGAAGCCGTGCGCGGGAGCGTGGCGCCGCCGCGCAGTTTGGCTGGGGGGTGCGCATAATTCGACGTTGACGAGCCGGCGGGCGCAAGCGATGGCAATGCGCACCGCCAGCATGAAAGCCCGCCCGTGATTCCCAACGAACCGAAGATCACCCCCGAGCTTGTCGTCGAGCACGGGCTGAAGCCCGATGAATACGAGCGCATCCTCGCGCTGATCGGCCGCGAGCCGAGCATCACCGAGCTCGGCATCTTCTCGGCGATGTGGAACGAGCACTGCTCCTACAAATCCTCCAAGGTGCATCTCAAGACGCTGCCGACCACCGGCCGCTGCGTGATCCAGGGGCCCGGCGAGAACGCCGGGGTCATCGACATCGGCGACGGACTCGCGGTGGTGTTCAAGATGGAGAGCCACAACCACCCGAGCTATATCGAGCCCTATCAAGGCGCGGCGACCGGGATCGGCGGAATCCTGCGCGACGTCTTCACCATGGGCGCGCGGCCGATCGCTTGCCTGAACTCCTTGTCCTTTGGGGACCCCTCCCACCCGAGGACTCGGCGGCTGGTCGCAGGCGTGGTGGCCGGCATCGGCGGCTACGGCAATTCCTTCGGCGTGCCGACGGTGGGCGGCTCGGTTCGCTTCCACAATCGCTATGACGGCAACATTTTGGTCAATGCGATGGCGGTCGGCCTCGCGGAGACGGACAAGATTTTCTATGCCGCCGCGTCCGGTGTGGGCATGCCGATCGTCTATCTCGGCTCGAAGACCGGACGGGACGGCATCCACGGGGCGACCATGGCCTCCGCCGAGTTCGGCGCTGACGCCGAGGAGAAGCGTCCGACCGTGCAGGTGGGCGATCCCTTTTCGGAAAAGCTGCTGCTGGAGGCCTGCCTCGAAATCATGGCGAAGGACTGCGTGATCGCCATACAAGACATGGGCGCGGCCGGCTTGACCTGCTCGGCGGTCGAGATGGGGGCGAAGGGCGATCTCGGCGTCACGCTCGATCTCGACCAGGTGCCGTGCCGGGAAACCGGCATGACCGCCTACGAGATGATGCTGTCGGAGAGCCAGGAGCGCATGCTCATGGTGCTCAAGCCGGAGAAAGAGGCCGAGGCCGAGGCGATTTTCCGCAAATGGGGGTTGGACTTCGCCGTGGTAGGCGAGACCACGTCGACGAAGCGGTTCGTCGTCCGCCGGGCGGGCGAGACGATGGCCGATCTCCCCATCAAGGAGCTGGGTGACGAGGCCCCCGTCTATCTGCGGCCCTATGTCGACACGCCGAGGCCGCCAGTCGTCGAGCCGGCCTCCGTCGCGCCGCCGATGTCCGCCGCCGACGCGCTGGAGAAGCTCATCGGCTCGCCCGATCTGTGCTCCAAACGCTGGGTGTGGGAGCAATACGACCACATCATTCTCGGCAATACCGTGCAGCGGCCGGGAGGCGATGCCGCCGTGGTGCGCGTCCTCGACGGGCCGAAGGGGCTCGCATTCACCACCGACGTCACGCCGCGCTACTGCGAGGCCGATCCGTTCGAAGGCGGCAAGCAGGCGGTGGCGGAGGCGTGGCGCAATCTGACCGCGGTCGGCGCGCAGCCGCTGGCGCTCACCGACAATCTCAACTTCGGCAATCCGGAAAAGCCGGAGATCATGGGACAGCTGGTGGGTTGCATCCGGGGGATCGCGGAAGCCTGCCGGGTGCTGGACTTTCCGGTCGTGTCGGGCAATGTCTCTCTCTACAACGAGACGTTCGGCCGCGCGATCCTGCCGACTCCGACCATCGGCGGCGTCGGCCTCCTCGACGACTTCACCCGGAGCGCTTCGATCGTCTTCGAGGCGGAGGGCGCAGCCATCCTCCTGATCGGCGTGACGGAAGGCTGGCTCGGCCAGTCGCTCTACCTGCGCGAGGCGTGCGGGAGAGAGGAGGGGGCGCCGCCCCCTGTCGATCTCGCCGCGGAGCGGCGCAACGGCGATTTCGTGCGCGCGCTGATCCGCGATCGGACCGCAACGACCGTGCACGATGTGTCAGACGGCGGCCTCGTCGTCGCGATCGCGGAGATGGCGATCGCCTCCGGCGGAATAGGCGCCGTGCTGGAATTGCCGCCCGCAACCGTCCCGCCGCACGCCTACTGGTTTGGGGAAGACCAGGGCCGCTACCTGGTCGCGGTGACTGCGAGCCGGGCCGACGCAGTGCTCGCGCGCGCGCAGGCGTCCAGGGTGCCCGTGGCCCGCATCGGGGTCACCGGCGGCGAGGCCTTAATTCTGCCGGGCGAGCGGCCACTCTTGATAAAGGGCTTGAAAGAGCATTTCGAACGGTGGTTTCCGACCTATATGTCGGGGGCAGCGGCATGAGGACGAGCGCGGCGCGGAGACGGTCATGCCGATGAGCGCGGACGAGATCGAGCGGCGGATCAGGGATCACATCCCGGACGCTGAGGTCACCATCCGCGATCTGGCGGGGGACGGCGATCACTATGCCGCCACCGTGATCGCCGAGTCCTTCCGCGGCAAGTCGCGGGTGCAGCAGCACCAGCTCGTCTATGCGGCGCTCAAGTCCGAAATGGGCGGTCAGCTGCACGCGCTCGCCTTGCAGACCGGCACGCCGGAGCGCTAGGTTCAACCACACTGAGGCGCGGGGCTTGGCCCGCGTCATAAGGACCAGTCAAATCATGAGCATCGAGCAATTCATCGCCAACGAAGTGAAGTCCAACGACGTGGTGCTGTTCATGAAGGGCACGCCGCAGTTTCCGATGTGCGGATTCTCCGGCCAGGTCGTGCAAATCCTCGATTATCTCGGCGTCCCCTATAAGGGGCTGAACGTGCTCGAGTCGGAAGAGCTGAGGCAAGCCATCAAGGAATTCTCCGACTGGCCGACGATTCCTCAGCTCTATGTGAAGGGCGAATTCGTCGGCGGCTGCGACATCGTCCGCGAGATGTTCCAGGCGAACGAGTTGCCGCAGTTCTTCAAAGACAAGGGCATCCCGGTGCGGGCGCAGGCTTCGGCCTGACGGGTCGCCGATTTTCCGTTCTCGCCGACTTGAACAGCGTCTGCCGCGAGGTGCCGCGCCCCAAGGGCAGAATTCGAAATTCGGCGGACGTAAATCAGCGACGGCCGCCATGGGAGCGTGGCAGCCGTTACATGCGTATCCTGGTCGTCGAGGACAACGGGGAACTGGCGCAGCTCATGATCAAGGGGCTGGGCGCGGCAGGTTTCCTGGCCGACCGCGCCGGAACCGCCGCCGAGGCCCGTCATTTGCTCGCGCTGACGAGTTATGCGGCGATCATCCTTGATCTCGGCCTGCCGGATGCCGACGGCCTCGCGATCGTGCGCGATCTGCGGACCGAGCGCGAACCTGCCGGCATTCTGATTCTGACCGCCCGGGGCGGCGTCCAAGATCGCGTCGCCGGTCTGCGCAGCGGCGCGGACGACTATATCGTCAAGCCGTTCGCTTTCGAGGAATTGGTCGCCCGCCTGGAGGCGCTGCTGCGGCGACCACGCGAGTTGCAGGGACTTGTCCTCGATCTCGCCAATCTGGGGTTGGACACCGCCGGCCGGCAGGTGCTCGTGGATGGAAAGCCGCGCGTGATCTCTGCGCGCGAGCTTGCCGTCCTTGAAATTCTCATGCGCCGCAAGGGAAAGGTCGTTTCCAAGAAGCTCGTCGAGGATCAATTGTTCGGCGCCGGCGGCGATCTGTCGTCGAACGCGGTTGAAGTCTACGTCCACAGGCTGCGCAAACAGCTGGCGGAGCTTGGCGCGCAGGTCGCCATCCATACTGTGCGGGGCATCGGCTACATGATCGGAGAGACGAAATAGTGCCGCGCGCCACGTCAATCGTCGTTCGCATCTTTCTGCTGCAGCTGATCGTGGTCGGCGCCGCCGCGATCCTGGTGTTGGGATCGCTCTATCTGCTGCTGGTCGTCGAGACGAACAAGATCCATCATGCGGCGATGCGCGAGCACGCCGACCAGATCGCGCAGCATCTGATACTGGGCGGCGACGGTCGTTGGCGCCTCGACTTGCCCGAGATCCTGCAGGACCTCTATTCCCAGGCGTATGGACGTTACGTTTATGCGGTTCGCCACGATAACGGGGAGGTATTGTTCTCGACGATGGGCGGGCGCTCCATTTTCCCCGAGGCGCAGTCCGAAACGGCGCAGCTCCTTCAGGCTCGGCATGGCGGCGCGGCCTATTCCGGAGCGCGCCTCTTGAAGGAAGAGGGGGCGCGCAGGGCGTGGATCGAGGTCGCCGAGAACGTGACGCATCGGGACGCGCTGTTGGATGACGTCGTTTCGAACTTCTTTCCGCGGGTGGCATGGATCGTGATCCCGATCCTATTGCTCTTGCTCGCGATTGACGTGGAAATTGTGCGCCGGGCATTTCGGCCGGTTCTGGCGGCCTCACGGCTCGCCAAGGAGATCAGCCCGACGCGCGCCGATCTTCGGTTGGCGTCGCGCGGAATCCCGAGCGAAATCGCTCCCTTGGTGGTCGCCATCAACGGCGCGCTCGATCGCCTCGAACATGGCTTTCGCGTGCAACGTGATTTCACTGCGGATGCGGCGCATGAACTGCGGACGCCGCTCACCATCCTGCGGACGCGGATCGAGACGCTCGGCGATGCCCGCGTCGCCAAAACGCTGCTCCCTGACATCGAAGCCATGACCCGCATCGTCACCCAGCTCCTGGAGATGGCTGAAGTCGAGAACATGGAGCTCGACATCGCCGAGCGAGCCGAATTGCGATCGGTCGCCATCGAGGTGATTTCGTTTCTCGCGCCGCTTGCGCTGGCGCAAGGCAAGAATATCGGCCTGGCCGGTGGGGAAGACGCGGTCTGGGTCGCGGGCCACGGCGAAATGATCGCGCGGGCGCTTCGCAACGTGATCGAAAACGCGATCAAGCACACGCCGGTCGGCGGCGGCGTCGAAGTGGAAATCACGGACGCGGGCAGGGCCCACATCCGCGACTCCGGCCCGGGCATCGGACCGTCAGAGCATAAGCTGCTGTTCCGGAGATTCTGGCGGCGCGAACGCGACAGCTCGAGCGGCGCGGGACTTGGGCTTCCGATTGTGCAGCGGATCATGGAGATTCACGGCGGGACGGTCACGATCGCCAACCTCCCGACCGGCGGCGCGCAATTCTCTCTGATTTTCCGCCTCGCACCGGACATTCCGGACCACTCGCCCGCCCACAGTCCGTCTCGACTGGGGGCGGAAGAGGTGCGGAAAATAGATGCGCTGTAAGCTCTGCGTAAGCTTGGTGTAAGGCGCTCGTCAGCGACCCTCGTTACAGTCGGCTCTTGATCGACGTTGAGCTCCCCGCTCGCCGTCGAGCGCACGCTCGCCTGCCGACCCGAAGGGCGCGAACCTCGGGCCAATCTCTTCCCCCTACCGTGAGGACAGCAAATGAAGGCGCTCGTCATTTACACGGTGTTCGTCGCAATCGGCGCGGCGGTATCCTCCTTCATCGGTCTCTTTGTCGAACGCGAGGTTTCCTCGGGCGCGAGCCTGATCGTGTTCCTGGCGCTCCTGTTCTCGAATTTCGTGGTATCCTGGATCTTGGTGATCCTGATCATGGATGGCTCCCTCAAGAATGCCGACGGGCGGAAAGAGCAGTTGGAGATCGAACGCCAGGCGCGCCTAGTCGAGGGGTGAAAACGGCCGAGAACGCAGCTCTCCCGATCTGGTGTCATTTTGGGGCTGGTGGTACGACTTTGCGGGGTATGCGACGAGCGCGCGCGTTCGCTGCGGCATTGCCGACGATTGCTCTCCCCAACAGGCTTAGGCCGCCGGACGTGCCTCTAAGGGAGCGGGGTAATGCCGGTTTCGAATGATCTCAATCTGCCGATCAGTTATGTGCCCATTAGCGGTCCGGCCGTGGACGCGCTTGACCGTCGGAAGGAGAACAACAGCAACCCGCGGATCGCCGCAACGGAACTGCGTGAAAGCTTCAATACCGTCAAAGACGAACTGTTTGCGGGCATGGCGGCGCTTGCACAAGCCATTCCGAGCGTTGCCTCGTCGAGGCGCGGACGGGGGCCGGAGTGAGTTCGTTTTACGCGTCCGAGAAAGCGATTTCCGAAAGAGCAGGCCTTTTACGCGAAGTGGCGCGCGAACTGCTGAATTCGGGCACGTTGCCGCCTGACCGCATCGTCCTGCGCGAACCCCGCATTCGGCTTTTGACCGAGGGCTATTTCCTGCTGAACAAGGCCTACAAGGACTGGCGGCTTCCGTCCGGCCACTCCAACGAGAAGATCAAGATCGCGGCGCTGCAGGCGGCGACGATCGCGCGGTTCCAACCCTTCCTACCGCTTGATCCGACCAATGCAAAAAGCTTCGGCGAAGCGCGGTGCAATGAAATCTTCGCCCTCGTCTATGGGCTCGGCATGCTCGAATGCAAGCTTTTGCTCGACAGCCCCGCCAAGACCGATTTGTGGTTGCGCGTCCTCGACATCATCGCCGCCGCCGGGAAGCTCGAGACGCTGGACCCGTTCATCGCCGACATCAACCAGAAAACGCTGCGTCCGCTGGAAGACTATGCATTCACCGTTCACCCCAACGACAAGCTCGTGATCAACAGCCTGATCTCGATCTATGAGCTTGTCGCAAACATGCCCGATCCGCTCGCACCTTGATGGCCGCAGCGATGGGGTGCGAACCAAGGACAAATCAAGAATGCTCGTTCCCGACACGCTGGCCGGCGCTGTGCTCCTCAGCCTGATCGACTTCTTTTTGAGCTTCTTCGTCATTGCAGGGATCGGTTTCGTGTTGGCCGTCTTCCCCGCTCTTAATGCTTTTGTGGCGGTCAAAGACAAAGATCTCATCGAAGATTGACTAAGCGATCGGGGCAACGGCCATGTTCGACCAGATGATCCTCTTCATAAACGCCCTGATCGATGAAACCGGATTGCAGGAGATCTGGTGGGGCAACCTCGTCATGATCGCGGTCGGCGCGACGATGATCTATTTCGCGCTGGCCAAGCATTACGAGCCGTTCCTCCTCATCGGCATCGGCTTCGCCTGCATCGTCGCCAATGTTCCCGGATCCGATCTGATCAAGGAAGGCGGTCTGTTCCATTACGCTTATCAGGGCGTTTCGCTGCTGATCGTTCCGCCGCTGATCTTCCTCGGCGTCGGCGCAATGACGGATTTCGGGCCGATGATCGCCAATCCGAAGCTCGTCATCCTCGGCGCCGGCGCCCATCTCGGGATTTTCGTCGCCCTGATCGGCGCCAAGCTGTGGGGCTTCAGCATTCAGGAGTCCGGCGCGATCGGCATTATCGGCGGGGCGGACGGCCCGATGGCGATCTTCGTCACGGTGAAGCTCGCGCCGCATTTATTGCCGCAGATTTCGGTGGCCGCCTATTCGTATATGGCGCTGATGCCCTTGATCCAGCCGCCCGTCATGCGGCTGCTGACGACCAAGGAAGAGCGACTCATCAAGATGAGCCAGCCGCGCCCGGTGAGTAAGCTGGAGAAGATCGTCTTCCCGCTCGTGATGTCGTTCATCGTCAATCTGTTCTTTCCGCCGGTCGCGCCGCTCGTGACCATGCTGATGCTCGGCAATCTCCTCAAGGAGGTCGGCGTCGTCGACCGCCTCGCGCGCACCGCGGGCGGCGGGCTGATGAACGTCATCACCATCACGCTTACGCTTGCGATCGGTTCGACCATGACCGCCGACGCATTCCTGAACGTGAAGACCATTGAGATCGTATTCTTGGGCCTTGTTGCCTTCATGTTCGGAACCGCGTCGGGCGTGATCACCGCAAAGATCATGAACCTGTTTCTATCGACAAAGATCAATCCGCTGGTCGGATCGGCAGGCATCGCATCGGTGCCGATCGCGGCCCGCGTGTCGCACATGGTCGCCAACAAGGAGAACCCGAACAATTACCTGATCTATCAGGCGATGGGCCCCAATCTCGCGGGCGTGTTCGGGACCGCGATCTCCGGCAGTATCATGCTGGCGCTGCTCGGGGTGCGGTGAATTGCGATCGGGGCGGCATCGCCCGGCAAGGTAATGGGCGGGCGGGCTTTGTTTTCGGCGACTTAGTCGCAGCGCGCCGATGTCGGTGTGAGCGCGCATTTCATGCGCTGCCGACCGCTTGGCTCTATCAATGTCATCGTCGAGCCGTCTTCCCCCGGCGCAATCATGGCGAAGCCGAAGTGGTGCACGGAGCGGCCATATCGCACCGTTGTATCGCCGAACGCCATGCCGTCGAGCTTCCGGTTGATCTTCTTGTCGAGCGTGGTGCCGCCATTGCCGACAACAAGCTGCAGCGGGCGTTGATCAGTGAAGCTCAACAGTTCGAAAAGATGCAGGTGCCCTGACAGAACGAGTTCGATTGCCGGCGGCAGCCGGCCACCCGACGAAGCCAAGGCCTGTTGGAGCGTCTGATTGAGATTGAACTTGCGACCGATCGCCCAGATGGGGCGGTGGCTGAGCAGCCACGCGCCGGGCCTCGGCGCAAGGCTTTTGAATTGCGTCGCATAGGGCGCGCTGTCGCATGCATTGTCGGGGCAGCCGTCTTCCGCATTGCTCGAATCGATGACGAGGAAGGACTTGCCGCCCATGTCGACGGTGTAGGGAAGGAGAAAATCGGTGCATGCCGGCGGCGCATCATCACGCGCGAGCTCCGGATGGAGAAACCGGAAAAACCCCAATCCTGCTCGCGCGCAGCTTTCATGATTGCCGCGCATCATGATCCATGGCGCGGCGGCAAGCAGGGGGCTGGCGGGCCGAAAGAAGTCGGCTTGCCAGGTCGGCCAGTCGTCGCCATTGGGGCTGCCTTTGCAGTTCTCGTCGCCTGGTGGGCATGGGCTTTCGCGATAGATGTAGTCGCCGACATGGATGACGAGGTCGGGCCGTTTCGCGGCAACCGTCGCGCTCAACCGCGCGAACGGCCATTTCGACGCGCTGTTGCAATCTTGGAATTTGCCGGCCTCCGGATGGTCGTGATGCCTGCGGCTCTTTCCGGAATCTCCTCCGGCCTTGAGCCGGCAACCGGTATCGCCGAATGTCGCGATCGTGGCGAATCTCAGCGGCGGCAGCGGTAGAAGGCCTCCGTCGATCGTCGCGGATGTCGTTCCTGGCGGCATCAGCGTCTCGCAGACGAGGACCGGAAACGCGTCGTCGGCAGGCGCGCGGACGTTCATTCGTTCGGCGGCGCCGCCGAGATTGATGGTCGGACACTCCATCGTCCCGGAAAGGATCGTGCGCGCGATCGCGCCGTGCCCGCCGAGCACGACATAGGCGTATTCCAGCTTGCCCGATTGCGCGGCGGCGTCAGGGACCGAGGCGAGGAGCGCGACCAGCGCGCCGGACAGGGCGAGCGCTGCGCGCTCCACACGGCTTGCCTCTCCAGTCGGGCTTTTGCGTATGAGCTTGTCCGAGCAGCGCCGACGGCCGAATCGCGCGCCTATCACCGCGAGTAGTATTCGACGACCAGGCTCGGCTCCATCTGGACCGGATAGGGGACGTCGGAGATTTGCGGAACACGAGCGAATCGCGCCGTCATCTTGTTGTGGTCGGCTTCGATGTAGTCCGGCACGTCGCGCTCGGCGAGGGCGGTGGCTTCGAGCACGAGCGCGAGCTGCCGCGACTTCTCCTTGACTTCGATGACGTCGCCCGCCTTGCAGCGAAAGCTCGCGATGGTGACGCGCTGGCCGTTCACCTTTACATGGCCATGATTGATGAACTGACGCGCGGCGAAAATGGTCGGAACGAATTTCGCCCGATATACGATCGCGTCGAGACGGCGTTCCAGGAGCCCAATCAGATTGGCGCCGGAATCCCCCTTCAAGCGGATCGCTTCTTCATAGATGCCGCGGAACTGACGCTCGGAAATATTGGCGTAGTAGCCCTTGAGCTTCTGCTTGGCGCGCAGCTGAACGCCGTAGTCGGAGAGCTTGCCCTTGCGGCGCTGGCCGTGCTGGCCGGGACCGTATTCGCGGCGGTTCACGGGGCTCTTCGGGCGGCCCCAGATGTTCTGGCCCATGCGGCGATCGATTTTGTATTTCGCCTCGGTGCGCTTGGTCATCGCGTCCTCGTGCGGCGGGCTTGCGCCGGCCGGTTTGGGGTGAGTTGAGGATCGCGCCCTCCTTTGTCCCGGCTCGCCGGAACCGACAGGTCCGCGCTCAAGCGTCGAGCGCGCGCCACGGGTCGCGAAATGCTGCGCGGGCCTCTCGGCCCGCGCATAGGAGGTATTTAAGGAAACGGGCGGAATTGTCAAACCGCTCAACCGCCGCGCCGGGCGCGGAGATGGAAATCGGGCAGGGAGGGTTCTTCCGGCTCATGGTCGAGCTCGTCGAACAGCCGGAGCCCCAGCTGCGCCAGGGCGGCAGCGAGCGATTGCGGCGGATCGACGTTCGAGGTGAACACGATGCGGTCGCGCGCGGAGCGCTCGTCAGCAGCGGTCGGGCTGGGCGGCCCGAGCAACTGCGTGACGCGTCGCGCGATGGCGGGCGCCGGATCGATCCAGGCGACCGGCCACGGAGCGAGCCGCTCCAGGCGATCATGCAGCAACGGGTAGTGGGTGCAGGCGAGCACGACCGTGTCGGTGCGCCGGCCGCTGCGCTCGACGAAGCAGGCCGAGATTTCCCCCACAATGACGGAGTCGTCCACGAGCTCGGCCCGCAGGGCGGCCTCGGCGAGGCCCGCGAGCCGCGCCGACCCGACCAGGGATATCTCACAGCCCTGACCAAAATCGCGGATCAGCCCGCGCGTGTACTCGCGCGCGACGGTGGCCTCGGTGCCGAGCACGGAAACCAGCCGCGTCTGCGAGGCGGTGCAGGCGGGCTTGATCGCCGGCACCGTGCCGACGAACGGGACGGAATAGGCCGCTCGCAGATGAGTCAGCACGAGCGTCGAGGCGGTGTTGCAGGCGATCACCACGAGGTCGGGCCGGTGGACGGCGATCAGTTCGCCCATCAGCGGCACGAGGCGGGCGATCAGCGCCGCCTCGTCATGACGGCCGTACGGAAAGAACGCGTCGTCGGCCACGTACACGTAGCGGGCGTCCGGTCGCGTTTTGACGACCTCGCGGAACACCGTGAGCCCGCCAAGCCCGGAGTCAAAGACGAGGATGGTGGGAGAATAAGACATCGAGGTCCTGGCGGTTCGTTCTCTTCATCGAACGCCTGTTCGATGCGGCCAGCATAGGGATATGCGATACCTTTCTTTTCTTTCTTTTGGCCTAACCAAACACCCGTTTGAAGATCGTATCGACATGCTTGAGATGGTGGGCGAGGTCGAACAGGGCCTCGATCTCGGCTTCGCCCAGGTGCGTCCGTACATCCGGATCGGCTTTTAGCAACGCCTTGAAATCGGGGGCTTCGCCGCGCCACACCTTCATCGCGTTGCGCTGGACGAGGGCGTAGGCGTCTTCGCGCGTCGCGCCCTTTTGCGTCAACGCAAGCATCACCCGCTGCGAGTGGATCAGTCCGCCCAGGCGGTCGAGATTGCGCTGCATCGTCTCGGGATAGATCAAGAGCTTGTCGACGACGCCGGCGAGCCGCGCGAGCGCGAAGTCGAGCGTAACCGTCGCATCGGGCCCGATCATCCGCTCGACCGAGGAATGCGAGATGTCGCGCTCGTGCCACAGCGCGACATTCTCCAGCGCGGGGATGACATAGGCGCGCACCATGCGGGCGAGCCCGGTGAGGTTTTCCGAGAGCACCGGGTTGCGCTTGTGCGGCATCGCCGAGGAGCCCTTCTGGCCTTCGGAAAAGAATTCCTCGGCCTCCAGCACTTCGGTGCGCTGCAGATGGCGGATTTCGATCGCCAGCCGCTCGACGGAGGAGGCGACCACGCCGAGGGTGGCGAAATACATCGCGTGTCGGTCGCGCGGGATCACCTGGGTCGACACCGGCTCGACCGCGAGCCCCATCGCTTTCGCCACGTGCGCCTCCACGCGCGGATCGACCTGCGCGAAGGTGCCGACCGCGCCGGAAATGGCGCAGGTCGCGACCTCTCTGCACGCTGCGATAAGGCGCGCCCGCGCCCGAGCAAACTCCGCATGGGCGTAGGCGAGCTTGAGGCCGAAACTGGTCGGCTCGGCATGGATGCCGTGCGAGCGGCCGATGGTCGGCGTGAGCTTGTGCTCGAAGGCGCGCCGCTTGAGCGCGGCGAGCAGCGCGTCGACGTCGGCGATCAGCAGATCGGCTGCGCGCGTAAGCTGCACGTTGAAACAGGTGTCCAGCACGTCGGAGGAGGTCATGCCCTGGTGCACGAAGCGCGCCTCGGGTCCCACGATCTCGGCGAGATGAGTCAGGAAGGCGATCACGTCGTGCTTGGTTGTGCGCTCGATCGCGTCGATGCGGTCCACATCGAAGACGGCATCACGGCCCTTCTCCCAGATCGTGCGCGCGGCCTCCTTGGGGATGATCCCGAGTTCCGCCATGGCGTCGGCCGCATGCGCCTCGATCTCGAACCAGATGCGGAAGCGCGTCTGCGGGTCCCAGATCGCGGCCATCTCGGGGCGGGTATAGCGGGGGATCATTGCACGTCCTTGAAGAAAGCCGGGTCGTGAGAAGGCTTCTGCTTCGCCTATTGCGCCGAAGGCGGAATGGCAACGGGCAAATATCTCGGAAAGGCGCCGTCCGTCCCAAATAGCGCTCCATATCTCCCTTCACGATCAGTTGTGATAACAGATATTGAAATCTGTTATTACATTTGTATACTGACGCTCACCTTCCTGACCGAGGAGAAGCTCGATGATGTCTCGTTCGTTAGGTCGCACTGGTCCGCAGGTCTCCGCCCTTGGCCTCGGCTGCATGGGCATGTCCGACTTCTACGGTCCGGCGGATCGGCCCGAGAGCATCGCCACCATCCACGCCGCAATCGATGCCGGCATCACGCTGCTCGACACGGGCGATTTCTACGGCATCGGACACAACGAACTGCTGCTACGCGAGGCCTTGCAGCAAGTGCCCCGCGACCGGGTCGTGCTCAGCGTGAAGTTTGGGGCGTTACGCGATCCCGCCGGCGGCTTCTCCGGTTATGACTGCCGGCCGTTGGCGGTGAAAAACTTCCTCGCCTATACGCTCCAGCGTCTGGGCACGGACTATGTCGATATTTATCGGCCGGCGCGCGTCGATCCGGCGATCCCGATCGAGGACACGGTCGGCGCGATCGCCGACATGGTGAAGGCCGGTTACGTACGTCATATCGGATTGTCAGAAGCCGGCGCGAGCACGATCCGGCGCGCGCAAGCGGTGCATCCGATCTGCGATCTGCAGATCGAGTACTCGCTTTTGTCGCGCGGAATCGAGGCGGAGATCTTGCCGACCTGCCGCGAACTCGGCCTCGGCGTCACCGCCTATGGCGTGCTGTCCCGCGGCCTGTTGAGCGGCCATTGGTCGCGCGAGCGCAGCGCTGCGTCGCGCGACTTCCGCAGCCACAGCCCGCGCTTTCAAGGCGAGAACGTCGAGCGTAACCTCGCACTGGTGGAGGCGTTGCGCGCGGTGGCGAAAGGCAAGGGCGCGACCGTGGCGCAACTCGCCGTCGCCTGGGTGCTGTCGCGCGGACCCGATATCGTGCCGTTGATCGGCGCGCGGCGGCGTGATCAGTTGGCGGACGGGCTGGCGGCGCTTGCGGTCCACCTCTCGCCCGACGACGTCGCCCGCATCGAGCAAGCGGTGCCCTCCGGAGCGGCGGCCGGCGACCGTTATCCGGCGATGCAGATGGGTCAGCTCGATAGCGAGCGCAAAAAATCGGCATGAACGACTTAGCGCTCACCCGTGAACGGATCCTCGATGCGGCGGAGGACGTGCTCCGCCGCTTCGGCCCGGGCAAGGCGACGGTGATCGACGTCGCCCGCGTGCTCGGGGTCAGCCACGGCAGCGTCTACCGGCATTTCTCCAGCAAGGCGGCGCTGCGCGACGCGGTGTTGGAGCGTTGGCTCGGCCGCGTCTCTACGCCGCTCGCCGTCATCGTCGAGGAGAAGGGGCCGGCGGCGCAGCGGCTGCGCCGCTGGCTCGACGCACTGATCGCGGTCAAACAGCAAAAGGTGCAAGGCGATCCCGAATTGTTTGCGACCTATGTGGCGCTGGCCGCCGGAGCGCGCGAGGTGATTGCCGCCCATGTCGATCTGCTTGCCGGCCAACTTTCCCGGATCATCGCGGACGGCGTCGCGCAAGGCGAGTTCACGGTCGCCGATCCGGCCGAGGCGGCGCGCGCCGTCATCGATGCGACCGGCCGCTTTCATAATCCGGCCCATGCGGCGGAATGGTCCGATCCCGGCATCAGCGCCGCCTTCGAACGGGTGTGGGCGCTCGTGCTGCGCGGACTGGGCGCTTAGACTCGTTCCTAAAGTATTGATTAGTTTAGGCGACGATGCCATGCCCTTATGAAATGTGGAGGAAAGGGCTCCTCATCGGGACGCACAAGGCCGCACGCCAGCGAAAAGTGAAAACCGAGATCTCGTCAAGTGGTAATAGACGACAGAAATTGCCCAGTTTTCGACATCAAAGAATTCTGTGTCGACCCGCCTAATCAGGCCAACGGCCTCCAAAATCGAGTAGTCAACCTCATCGTCGTCAGCGTACACCTGATACTCGGGAGTGATGGAGAAAAAGGCGCGCGTCTCTATGTTCTCAACAGAGATACCGACGACTTCGACCCCCGCACGGTCAAAGAGACGCTCAATCGCTGTGAAAAACGCTTTATCGGTTTGCTCAGTCAGTTCTGATGCAGTTTGCTCGATTGACTGCCTTATGTGGCGGCCCTTAAAATGGGTAATAATGTTATCCTTCGCTACCTCACATTCGTAAGCGCTTTCAGTGCCAATAATCGATTTAAGTATTTCGCCTTGTTTGGCGGAAAGCTGTGAAATGATGCTCACAAAGTGACTGTGATATGAGCTGAAATTTTGCGCGGCTGACGCTAAGAGGTTCGCCCACATGTCGATTAGTGAACTGTCTTGCCCCTCAAGCGAGGCATGCTCAAGAAACGGAACGATAAACTTATTGGGAATTGGCTTGTCAACGTTCTCAAGACTGCCAATTCGTTCTCTAGCGCGACTAATTATTTCGGCGAGTATGTCTTCGCGTTGCAGCCGGAGCTGGTCCCGTTTTAGACGAAGCTGATCGCCCTTTAAGCCAGCCCATTCGGTGAGCGGCGAAACCAGATCGAGCCATGCCCGAGCTTTCGCACGCGTAACGTCAGGCGGGATTATTTCAGTAGTGGTTCTCTTCCGTGCATAGGATGCTTTCGCGACAGCTGCGACCTTTGCGCTCGCGTTCGCACTAACTTTAATATTCGGCTTCTTCGTGCGAGCCATAGAATACCGCCTGCCGCCGTTGACGGCTTACGCGACTTCGCCGCGCCCCAGCGCGGCGGCGTTGCGGATCGCGGCGATGTTCCTAGCGTAGGCCGCAGCCCCGCCGCCCTCGGCGCCGCCCGCCTTGAACACGGCATTGCCGGCGACCAGCACATTGGCGCCCGCGCGGGCGACGAGGGGCGCAACCTCCGGATTGATCCCGCCGTCGATCTCGATCTCGATCGGCCGGGCGGCGGCGAGCGCGCGCAGCCGCGCAATCTTGTCCACCGCCGCTGGAATGAATGTCTGACCACCGAAGCCGGGATTGACCGACATCACCAGGATCAGATCGACGTTGTCAATCACCGGTTCGACTGTTGAAACGGGCGTGCCGGGATTGAGCGTCACGCCCGCCTTCTTGCCGAGCGCGCGGATCGCCTGCAGCGAGCGGTGCAGGTGCGGTCCAGCCTCGACATGCACTGTGATGATGTCAGCCCCCGCTTTGGCGAAGGCTTCGAGATAGGGATCGGCCGGCGCGATCATCAGATGCACATCGAACGGCTTGCGGCTGTGCGGGCGCAGCGCCTTCACGATGTCCGGGCCGATCGTGATGTTCGGTACGAAATGACCGTCCATCACGTCGACATGGATCCAGTCGGCGCCGGCGGCGTCGACCGCGCGCACTTCGTCGCCGAGGCGCGCAAAATCGGCCGAGAGAATCGACGGGGCGATGCGCAAGGGAAGGGGCATGGCGGGTTCCTTGTCCGCTCGGTATCACGCGCTCTCACGGGGAGCAATCATTGGACGCCCGAGACGCTTCGGGCATGCGTTCGCGCGATCTGCCAAGGCGGCGATGACGAGAGCGCGTCCGCTTCCTATATCGGACGTGATCCAGCCTCCGGTTTCCAGCAGATGGAGCGAACAGTGGCGCGCAGCGACGTCCTCGTGCTCGGCGCCGGTATAATCGGCACGTGCGTGGCCTTGCATCTCGCCAAGCGCGGGCTCGCCGTGGCGCTGGTCGACCGGCGCGCGCCGGGCGAGGAGACGTCCTACGGCAATGCCGGCATCATCGAAGGCGAAACGATCTTTCCGCACCCTTTTCCCAGCGACGCGAAGACGCTTCTGCGCGTCGCCGCAGGAAGGGGGCCCGAGGCGAACTACCACCTGGCGTTTGTGCCGTCGATCGCGGCATGGCTGCTCGCCTATCGCGCCTGGTCGTCGCCGCAGCGCCTGATCGAGACGGCCAAACTGATGCGTCCCTTGTTTGCGCGCGCCGTCGCCGAGCACGAGGCGCTGATGGCCGAGAGCGGCGCCGAGGGGTATTTGCGCAAGACCGGCTGGCTCAAGGTTTATCGTTCCGAGGAGGCGTTCGCGGCAACCGGCCTCGAACGCAAGGTCGCGGAGGGCTACGGCGTCGTCCATCGCGTTCTCGATCTCGACGGCGCTCGCGCGCTCGAGCCTGCGCTCGCGCCGGTCTTCCGCCGCGGGGTGTTCTGGGAAGGCGTGACGAGCGTCTCGAATCCGCTGGCGGTGACCCAGGCTTACGGGCGGCGCTTCGCCGCGTTGGGGGGCCGCTTCCTCAAGGGAGACGCGATGACCCTGCGGCGCGGCGCGCAGGTCTGCCGCGTCGAGACGGCGGAAGGAAGCGTCGAGGCCGGCCACGCCGTAATCGCGCTCGGCCCATGGACCAACGATCTCCTTCGCGCCGCCCGGCTACGCCTGCCGCTCGCAGTGAAGCGCGGCTATCACCGCCACTACCGGCCGCGCGGCAATGCCACGCTCGCGCGGCCCGTTTTGGACGCGGAGGGCGGCTATGTCCTCGCCCCGATGGAACAAGGCATTCGCCTCACCACGGGGGTCGAATTCGCCGACCGTGACGCGCCGCCGACGCCGATCCAGTTCGAGCGGGTGATGCCGGCGGCGAAGCGGTTGTTTCCCCTCGGACCGGCGGTCGAGGCGAGGCCCTGGATGGGATCGCGGCCCTGCTTGCCCGATTCCCGGCCGGTGATCGGCCAAGCGCCTAGCCATCCGTGGCTGTGGATCGCCGCCGGACACGCCCATTGGGGACTGACGTTGGGTGCGGTGACCGGCCGGCTCGTCGCCGAGATGATGACCGGGGCGACCCCGTTCTGCGATCCCGCGCCCTATCGGGCGGAGCGCTTCGGCCCCCTTGGCATCTGAGTGGCGGCGGTCGCGCCGCGGGCGCCCCCGCACAAAAAGTTATGGCCGGGACAAAGCCCAGCCATAACCCGATCAGAGCTGAATTTGCCTCACTCGCCGATCGTCTTCACCACGCTCGACGTCGGACGTCCGCCACCGGTCACGGGTCCGGTGGCCGCGTCCTTGGCGAGCATTTCGTCATATCGCGACAGCGAATCGAGTTGGCCTTTCGGCACCATATGCACGATCTTAAACCCGTTCGCCTTGAGCTCGGCCAGCAGTTCGGGCACCGCCTGCGACGTTCCGTGCTGGAAATCATGCATCAAGACAATGCCTTTGCCGTGTTTCTTCAGTTTCGCCATTACGCTCTTGATGATCTGGTCAGGCTTCCGAATCTTGAAGTCGAAGGAGTCCATGTCGGTCGAGAAAATGCCGACATTGCGCTCCCCGAGATAGCTGACCATCTCCGGCGGATGGCGGAGCGCCGGGAAGCGGAAGAATGGGGCGATCGGGTGACCCAGCGACGCCTTGACCGCGCTGATGCCCTTCTCGATCTCTTCCTTGCCTTCATCGACCGACTTCTTCGAGAGGTCCTGGTGCGACCAGGTATGCGAGCCGATCGTGTGCCCGGCTTCGTACACTTCCTTGAGGATTTCGGGATAGTAGGTCGCATGCTTGCCGATCGGGAAGAAGATCGCCTTGACGCACTGGTCAGCCAGCGCCTTGAGCACCGCGGGCGTGTTGTTGAGCCAGGGGCCGTCATCGAAGGTCAACACCACTTCGCCCGCACGCAGGAAGTCGTACTGCTTGAAGTGCTCGAAGCCGAAGCCCGGTCCGCCGGTCGTGTCGATTTCGACCACCCGCGAGACGCCCAGCGCATTCGGATTGGTGCAGGGCGGACCCTTTACGACGGTGGCGGCCGATGGCGCGGGCGCACTCGCCGCAGGTGCGCTGGTCTGCGCCGCAGCCGCTGCTCCCGGCATCCGGGTGGCCTGGGCCACAACGTCCGACTCGCCGATGGGCGTGATCACGCTTCGCGGATTTCGCGCCGCGGCGGCGGGCGGTGCAGCTGATTCGCTGCTGGTGCTCGCTTCTGCCGCTGTCTTGCCCCATGGGAGAGCGGGGAGGTCGCCCTTCTGGGCGAAGACGAGCGCCAGCGAACCCGCCAGCGCCATGGCGACCAAACCGGCTGCAATCGCACCTGCTCGCATCGCATTAACTCCTTGTATTTATGCTTATTTCCCGTGACGGCTTGGTCCAAGGGCCTGCCAATTCCGTCGTCAATTCCTGCGCTCAGCCCTGTTTAGCGATTCCAATCTGCGGCATTTGACGCCCAAACGCGAGAAGGGCCCCCGTCTCAGGGAACGATTCTTACGCGATGTGGCTAAAATGTCGTAGCTAAAATGCGCTCGCAGGTTCAAAAACCTGCCGCTTTGATCGAACTCGCGCTCCCGGATCTGGCCCAGAGGCAACAAGCGCAAAGAATTAGGGCGGCGCAATGGCGACTTGCCCTGGAGGTGCTGCGAAACAAGTTGTTTTTCCGCCGGCTAAGACTAATCGGGAAACCTGTCGCGATAGGCGGGCAAAGCGTCGGGGAAGCCCAGAGCGTTCGCCTCGTAGATTCCGCGCGCAATGGCGCGGGCAACCACCTGGGCCGCCGCTGCACCCAGTCTCATCAGGCAAAATACGGGATCGGCCAGAGGTTTGCGTCCTGCTGCGACAGCAAAAACCAAGTCCCCGTCGAGCGGCGTATGGGCGGGCGAGATCGCCCGGGCGAAACCGTCGTGCGCCATCATCGCGACGCGCTCCGCCTGCGCCTTGGTGAGGATGGCGTCAGTAGCGACCACCACCAGTGTGGTGCTCGACGCAATGACGCCCTTGGTCCGCGGCGCCAACGCCTTGGGCGGCACCGCCGCAGGAAAGCCGTGCCCCCCATACTCCCGGTCCTGCTCGAGCGGCGCGGCCCAAAACCAGGGGCCATCGCCAACGACTGCGCTTCCGCATGCATTCACGGCGGCGAGCGCCCCAACCACGACTCCATCTTCGGTTTGGGCGGCGGCTGATCCGAGCCCGCCCTTGTAGTTCACGGTCGTCGCCCCCGTACCGGCGCCCACGCTGCCAAGCGGGACGTCGCCGCCCGAAGCGGCTGCGGCGGCCGCGGCGGCATAACCAAGCTCGCGATAGGGAGGATAGCGGCCCCATTCTTTGTCGCCGCCGTTCAACAGGTCGAACAAGACCGCGCCGGGGACGATCGGCACGAGCGCCCGCCCAACCGCGAAGCCGCGGCCCTGTTCGCGCAGCCAAGCCTGCACGCCGCTCGCGGCGTCGAGTCCGAAGGCCGATCCGCCGGCGAGCACGAGCGCGTCGATCGACTGCACGGTGCGCGAAGGCGCGAGCAGATCGGTCTCGCGCGTGCCAGGGCCGCCGCCGCGCACATCCACCGAAGCGACCGCTGGCTCATCGAACAGCACGCAGGTCACCCCCGAGGCAAGGCGGGCGTCCTGGGCATGGCCGACCCGAACGCCAGCGACGTCAGTGAGGAGGTTGCGGAATGAAGTCATGACGGGTCTCCGGCGGGTCTGCCGGCGCTTTGCCCAAGAAAAGGGCAAGGCGGCCCTCCGCCTCTTCGATGCTATCGGCATGGAAGAAGGCGGCGGCGGCCTGCGCCGGAAATTCCTCGCGTGGGCCGATCAGGATGATGCCGCAAGTCTCGCGCGCAGCCTCGCAGCCCGGCCCGAACTCGGCGGCCATTTCGAGTTCGTTGCGGGTGCCGTCCGCGCCCGGCAACGCGACCAGAGCATGCGAGGTCAGCACATTGACATGGTTGCGACAGGGCGCATGGCGCCAGTCGAGGACACGCGGCGGCAGCGGCGTGAAGACGGCGACTTCGACGAACGGGTTGGGGTAGGGCCGTCCTTCCGGCGTGCGGTTCGGCGCGTTGATCGGACCCGTCGGATCGCGCGGCACGATGCCGATCGACAAGCCGCGCCGCTGTTCGACGGCGACGAAGCCCTCCGCCGCAGCCTCCATCACGCCGTAACCTGCGCCGGTGAGGAGATGGGCGTCGAGGCGCGCCACCATAGCGCCGACCGCGCGCGCGAGGGCCGCGCGCTCGGGCGAAATCGGAGATCCCGAGCCGAGCACGCCGATGATCGGGAGTTTTCGCAACATGCGGTTGTTCGACTAAGGCTTTGGCGCAACGGATACGATTTCGCGACACGCGTCAACCACGCGGAACGTTTCGTGACCAGCGGCGCGCGGGTTGCGCTGCGCCGTCGCGGGCTGCGGCGGTTCGTCGAGGAACCGGCAAATCAGAGCGATCCTCCCATGCCATCCGCTTTTCATGAGGTCCTGTTTCCGCTCGACATCGCGCTCAAGAGCGCGGGCGGGCCGGAGCGGCGCACCGAAGTCGTCACGCTCGGCTCCGGCCGCGAGGAGCGCAATGCGCGTTGGGCCCATTCGCGCCGCCGCTACGACGCAGGTTACGGCGTGCGGACGTTCGACGCGCTCTCGGCGGTGGTCGCGTTTTTCGAGGAACGGCGCGGCCGACTGTACGGCTTTCGCTGGCGCGACCGACTCGATCATTCGTCGGCGGCATCGGGCGCGCCCACGCCGTTCGACCAGCCGCTCGGCGAGGGCGACGGCATGCAGGCGGCGTTTGCGCTGGCGAAAACCTACGGCGGCGTGCACGCGCCGTATCAGCGGCCGATCGTAAAGCCGGTCACGGGCAGCGTGCGGGTCGCGGTCGCCGGCGTGGAGAAGTCCGCCGGGATCGACTTCACCTGCGATCCGACGACCGGCGTCGTCACCTTTCTCGGCGCGCACATTCCTCCCGCCGGCGCGGCGGTGACGGCGGGGTTTCTGTTCGACGTGCCGGTGCGCTTCGACACCGACTACCTCGAAGTCGATCTCACGGCTTTTGCGGCGGGGGCCATCCCGAAAATCCCGCTGGTCGAGATCAAGCCCTGACTCGTCGGTGCGGACCGTGAACAGCGGCCGGACGCGCTCTGCGCGGCGTCACCCAATGACAGGATGGAAAGCATGCGCGGCGTACCGCCTGCCTTGCAAGACAGGCTCGAATCCGGCGCGACGACGCTGTGCCGCTGCTGGCTCATCACGCGGCGCGACGGCCGCGTGCAAGGCTTCACCGACCACGACGAGACCGTCTTGCTCGAGGGCACGCCGTGTCTCGCCGATGCGGGACTGAGCGCATCGGAAGCGACCGACCGGCTCGGCATGCAGATCGACGGCGCGGAATTGTCCGGCGCGCTCATGCACGACTCGCTGACCGAGGCCGACCTCGCCGCCGGCCGCTACGATGCGGCCAGCATCGAGACATGGCTGGTGGACTGGAGCGAACCCGATCTGCACGTGTTGCTGGGCAAGGGCGTTCTCGGGGAGGTGCGCCGCGAGGGCGCCGCCTTCACCGCGGAGGTCCGGTCGCTCGCCGATCGTCTCAACCAGGAGAGCGGTCTTCTTTACACGGCGGCCTGCACGGCCGATCTCGGCGACGCCCGATGCAAGATGGATCTTGCGCAATCGACTTATCGCGGCGTTGGGACGGTCACGGCCTTGTCGAGCGCTTCCACGCTTGCCGTGAGCGGCCTCGACAGCTTTGCCGACGGTTGGTTCACTGCAGGGAGGCTTGTGTTTTCCGGCGGCGCCAATGCCGGCACGGCGTTCGAAGTGAAGCTGCACCGCGCCGAACTCTCTGGAGTCACGCTTTCGCTGTGGCAGGCGGCCCCGGAGCCGATCGTGCCGGGCGATGCGTTCACCGTCACCGCCGGGTGCGACAAGCTCTTTGCGACCTGTCGCGACCGCTTCGCCAATGCCACGAACTTCCGCGGCTTTCCGCACATTCCCGGCAACGACTTCGTGATCGGCTATCCCTCGCCCGGCAAGCCGGGCAATGATGGCCGCAGGTTTTCGATCGTCTCGATGATCGGCAAGGCGAACGTGCTTGGCAGCAACGATCCGTCCTCGCCGGCGTTCTGGTTCATCATGAGCATGGCGCTGCTGGTGGGCCTCTGCGCCGCCTATCCGATGAATTACTGGCTGGTCGCGAAGAAATTGAAGCACGGCATGACCACCGTCCGCCCGAAGACGCCAACGCCGGCCATGGCCGGAATGGCGGGCGAGGCTGCGGCGGCGGGCATGGCTCCGATGCCGGGGATGGAAACCGTGCCGAACAGCACGATCGCGTTGGTCGCCGCGCTGTCGTTCCTGGTCCTGATCATCGGCGTCGCAATCGGCCTGTCGTTTGCCTCACAGTGAAATCCGACGGATCGAACCAGAATCCGCTTGTCCGCGAGAGGCGGGAACCCAAATGGGAGAACAGCGGATTCCTGCTCGCGCGGGAATGAACGGACGTTGAGCCGATCTGAGCCGGAGCCTGCTCCCGCTTGATGGGTTTCTTAAATGCCGCCGCCGATCGCCTGCGCCACCACTTCCAGACCCCGGATATCTCGCCGCAGAAGGCGGGCCACAGCCCGCCGACGCTCAAGACGTCAGCGCACGCGCCGCATCATCCTGGCTTCAGACATGTATTCTGTCTCAATACGCCTTTTTCGACTCGTGTGCTCTTCTTTCAGATCGCCGCTATGGTTGACCTATTGCTGTGCGCAGCCTAAGATTACGAACCGAGTTTTCTCGCCAGATCAATTACTTGAGGAGGGGAGCGCTCAACCTCTTAGGCTGCTTGCCGCGGCAATCGCGCCGAGATCGGCCTGACCGGCGACGACAACTCCATTTCGAAGCATCGCCGGATGGAGCCGACTGGATCGAAGCGCTACCTCTTGGACGAGACAACCGGCTACAACGCAAAGCCGACGCCGTTGTTCAGTTTCAGCAGGCGGAAGCGATTCGTACGCGTCGGCCCGTCGTTCCCGAGACCGAGCAGATCCAGCCTCATCGTCGCGCTGGCGCGTCGCCGGAGATGGCGGGGCGGTCCGCTGGGACCCGCGGCCAATCATTGAGCAGCGGACAGAAGGACCAGGCGCGGCAAAACATCGGGCTGCCGGGAAGCGCTACTGTCGGGCGGCTCGCACGCTTTACCGGAACGGACGGATCGCTAGGCCAGTCTGCCGCATTCCATGACAACGGCGCCGGAGAGAGGATCGGTCGGAAGCAAGCAGAGGCCGCAAGCGACTTTTCAGGTCGTTACGAGCGGGGCGCAGACGGCCGACACGGATTCGAATAACGAAGCCATCATCACAGGGCCGGACCATTCAACCAGCCCGTCGCAAGGCAATCTCGCGATTATCTCCAATACCGCCGCGGCGGTCGGAAAGGGCGGAAGTCTCGTCTTTGCCGGCATGTATACCGGCTCCAACGTTGCTGCGTTCGCCAAGATCGCCGGGGTTCAAGCGTCCGCTTATACCGGCGTGCTGAAATTCTACACGCGGCGCGCCGACGCAACGATGACCGAATCCGGTCAGTTCGATAGCGTCGGCAATTTCGGCGTCGGCGTGGCTCCCGTCTGCGCCGGCGACTTCAACGGCCCGGTGCGCGTCAATGCCTATACGGTCGCGACGCTCCCGGCCGCCAGCCTCGGCATTGGCATGATTGCATGCGTGACCGACGCCAACGCGACGACGCGGCTTTCGGTCGTCGCCGGCGGCGGCTCGAACAAGGCACCGGTGTGGTCCGACGGGACAAACTGGCTCATCGTCTGAACAAGAGGGGCCCGCCATGGCTTTTTACGAAATTCTCATTCGCGGCAATGCCGACGGCACGCTGTCCGGCGCGCATGTCCAGGAATGGGTGACCGACGGCGCGAACGGCGACGGGTCGCCGCGCCATAAAGTGGGCGATCCGGCGCCGATCGCCGTTGAAGCGTTGGCGGCCTATGTCGGTCAGCAATTTGCGGAAGTCGCGGCGCAAGCCGCGCAGCGCGCCGCCGCCCAGGCCGAACTGGATGCGCTGCGCGCCGAAGTGATCGCGCTCAGAGGCACGCCGACCTTTTCGCCGAACGCGCTCATTGCGCTTTTTTCGGAGGCCGATACGGCAGCCATCGTTACGACGATTTCCGGCTCTGCCGAGCTCCGCGCGCTCTATCATGCGCTGAGCAACCGCGCCGCGACGGGCGACAGGCCGATCCCGATCGATAGCCCGATGTTCCTCGCCGGCCTCGCCGGACTGAAGGCCGCGCTCGGCGAAGCGCGCGTGGGTGCGCTGTTCGCGGGGCTGAACATCGATCTAGCGACCGGTCGATACCTCCAGGCCTAACCGGGTGGAAACACTCGGAGGACTGCACTGATTCCGCGCTAATCCGGCGCTCTTCATCCATCGATCGAAAGAAGCTGCGACGCACGCTCTGGCAATCGCGCCCGCGCGCGGCGCACGTATGTCATGGAGACATGTATGCAAACGAACTATCCGCGCTGCCTCGCCAACACGCTGCGCGAGGAAGGCGGCTGGACGAATGATCCGCGCGACCCCGGCGGTCCGACCATGCGCGGGATCATCCAGCGGGAATATACGAAATATCGCGCGCGCAAGGGCCTGCCCAACCAGAGCGTCCGCTACATCAGCGAGGCCGAGCTGCAGGATATCTATGCCGGCAATTACTGGCGGCCGATGCGCGGCGATCTCTGGCCCAAAGGGCCGGATCAGATCGTATTCGACATCGCCGTGAATTCCGGCACGGGCCGCGCGCCGGCCATTATGGCGGCCGCGCTCGGCGCCAGCACGCGCGATCCGGCCGCCCTCGCGGCGCTCGCGTCGCGCTCCGCCGACAAGGCCGGCGTCGTCAAGCGCGCCTGCGCAAGGCGTGCGAGCTTTTATCGCTCGCTCAGAACCTACTACGCCTTCGGCCGCGGTTGGCTCGCGCGCAACGCCCGCATGGAGGCGATCGGCGTCAAGATGTGCCTCGAGGCGGAGGGCGTCGTCGATATCGCCGGCGCGCTCAAGAAGGAGCGTTTCGGGGCGCGGGCGAACGCGAGGCGCGCGGGGCGGGGCGCCGGCGGCGCAGCCGCCGGGAGCGGCGCCGCCGGCGGTGGCGCGGCCACGAGCGATGTCGCGAGCTGGGATTGGAGCATGTGGCTGGGCGTCGGGCTCGGCGCGCTTGCGCTCGCGGCGCTCGTGCTCGCGCTGTGGTGGGCGTGGCGGAAGCATGGCGAGCGCGCAAGAGCCTACGCCGCGGCGCTCGGAGAGCATCTCGAGACCGACCTTGCCGCTGTGCTGGCGCACATCAAGGGACGCGTTGCGGGAACGATCGATGGGATCGCCGAGCAGGAAAGGGTGCACCCATGAACTGGCAATCGCTCGGCGGCGCGTTGATCAAGGCCGGCGCGCCGATCATCGGCACTGCGCTGGGCGGCCCGCTTGGCGGCATGATCGGAGATGCGGTCGGCGGCGTGCTTGCGGGTACGCTCGGCGTTCCGGCAGCGCCGGATGCCGTCAACGACGCGCTCAAGACCGCGCCTGCTGGCGAGCTGCAGGCGAAGCTCTCGGCCGCGGACGCCGAAGCCGCGGCCAAATGGCCGGCGCTGGCGGAGATCGCCAGGGCGGAAGCCGACGCGAATATGCGGGCGCTCGACGCAGTGAATATGACGATGCGGGCGGAGGCGGTTGCGGGCGACGCCGTGCAACGCTGGTGGCGGCCGATCTATGCGTTGGAGCTTGTGCTCGAATGCGTCGCGGTATGGGTGATCGCGTTCGGCGAACTCTTGTCCGGCGGCAATCATATCGCGACATTCGTGCTGTCGGCGCAGGGTCTTCTCACAACCTACTGGATGGCGCGGTTTGGCGTGCTCGGCGTCTATGTCGGCGGACGCACGATCGAGAAAGTGATCGGCGGCGGCGCGCCGCCCGCCGGCCAGCTCGCTCCCTCGGTCATCGATCAGATCGTCAAGGCGGTGCGGCGGAGATGACTCTACCCAACCCGAAAGCTCCAAACCCGGCTGTTCCATTTGCAGCGTGCGGCCAATCTCAAAGTTTGCATTTTCATGGAATGACGCGATGACCTTCGATTGGACAGTCTCCGTCGCGAGCGCAATCCAGTTCGTCCTCTTGATGGCCGGATTGCTGAGCGGGCTCTGGCGGTGGTCGACCCGTATGACGGTGATGGATGTGAAGCTCGACTACATGCAGAAGGAGCTGTCACGGCTCACCGACGTGGCGTCGAAACAGCTCGCCCACGATGAGCGCCTTCGCTCGATCGAGCAACGGATCGAGAACCTGCGCTGTTTCGAGAACAGGCCGTGCTGACGATCTCCCTGCGGAAGCATGCCGAAGCTATCCGGAATCGCACGCGATGATCGTGGATAGGGCTATTCGAATCCCTGGTATCGACCTATCTACCAGTCTGTTGTAGCGGCCCGATCGTGGAGTGCTTGCGCCGCAGTGACACAGCTCGCCTTGCCCTGTCATTGCGCCGATCGTCCTCGGTCCCGCCGCAGTCTTGACGCGGAGGCGGGCTAGAGGGTCCATCGAGCCAGGCCGATTCGGCGCCTGGCGCGTTACGGTCGTTGAATGAGTGCGGCGCCTCTTTATACGACTCCTGGAATTCGTTCCGCGGTTGCGCGCGGCGGCGCGCGTAATGCGTGTATCCGTGTCTCTCCTGACTTTGTCCCGCCAATCATGCGTTCCGAAGCCGAGCCGGCCATCGGGCCGAGCGCGCACCATTGGACCATCGATAGCCTGGGCATCGCCTCTCTCGTTGTGGCCCTGGCGTTCGCGGCGCTCTGCCTGGTGCGCGTGCCTGCGGCCGACGCGGCGGAAATCACTGATTTGTCCCATGGCGGCGAGACCGCCGCCGCGAACGCAGCCGTCGGCGATGGCGCCGCGGGCCACTGCCTGTCGCGCCAGGAGCAGCGGGCCCGCATCGCCGCCCGGACGGTGGTTCCCCTGGCCAAGGCCGTCCGGGCGGTGCGGGCTGCGCGGGGCCGCGGCGACGACATCCTGCATGCCCGCCTGTGCGAGCGGGATGGGCGGCTCGTCTACCTGCTGACAGTGCTGGCGCGTGGTGGCAAAGTGGTGCGTGTGGCCGTTGACGCCGGCTCCGGCGTACCCATCGGCGCGCCACATTAAGGACGTTGCCATGCGTCTCCTCGTCGTCGAGGACGATCCGGATCTCAATCGCCAGCTCGCCACCGCGCTGACCGACGCCGGTTACGTGGTCGACCGCGCCTTCGATGGCGAAGAGGCGCATTATCTCGGCGAAACCGAACCCTACGACGCGGTGATCCTCGACATCGGACTGCCCAAGCTCGATGGGATTTCCGTGCTGGAAGCCTGGCGACGCTCCGGGCGGGCGATGCCGGTCCTTCTCCTCACCGCCCGCGACCGCTGGAGCGACAAGGTGCAGGGCTTCGACGCCGGCGCCGACGACTACGTAGCCAAGCCGTTCCATCTCGAGGAGGTGCTGGCGCGCATCCGCGCGCTGTTGCGCCGCTCGGTTGGCCACGCCAAGAGCGAGTTTCTGTGCGGGCCGGTGCGACTCGACTCGCGCACGGGCCGCGTCACCGTGGACGGCGTTCCGGTGCGCCTCACCTCCCACGAATACCGCCTCCTTTCCTACCTCATGCACCATACCGGGCGCGTGGTCTCCCGCACCGAGCTGGTCGAGCATCTTTACGACCAGGACTTCGACCGCGACTCGAACACCATCGAGGTGTTCGTCGGCCGCATCCGCAAGAAGCTCGGGGTCGAGGTCATCCAAACCGTGCGCGGGCTTGGCTATCTGCTCACTCCGCCCAGCGACGCCCGCTGAGCGTATGCGCACCAATTCCCTCGCGTTTCGGCTTTTCCTCTCGGCGACCACCTGGACCGTCGTCATCCTCCTGGCGACCGGCGTTAGCCTTTCCTCCCTCTATCAGGAGGCGGTCGAACGCTCCTTCGACGGCCGTCTCGGCGTTTATCTGCGCACGCTGGTCGCCGCCGTCGCCGCGCCCGAAGAAGGCGGCGAGCGCGCTCCGGTGTCGCTCGGCGAACCGCTGTTCGAGCTTCCGCTCTCCGGCTGGTACTGGCAGATCACCCGCCTCAATGCGCCCAAGCCCGAAACGCGCGTGTCGCGCTCGCTCTGGGACGGCACGCTGCCGCATCTCGCCGACCAGCAGGTGCGGCCCTCCACGGACGGAACCCGTCGCGCCTATGTCGACGGGCCGGAAGATCAACGCCTGCGCCTGGTCGAACGCACCGTCGATCTCGGCGAGGAGGGCAAGTATCTCGTCTCGGTCGCGGGCGACCCGCAGGAAATCGAGGAAGAGCTGCGCGCCTTCAACCATACGCTGGCGATCACCTTCATCATGCTCGCCGCCGTGCTGCTGCTCATCACCATGTTCCAGGTTCGGTTCGGATTGGCTCCGCTCAAGCGCATATCCGAAGGCCTGGCCGCGATCCGCGCCGGCCGGGCGGAGCGCCTCGAAGGCCAGTTCCCGGTCGAGATCGAGCCGCTCGCGCGCGAGACGAACGAATTGATCGAGGCGAACCGCCAGGTGGTCGAGCGGGCGCGCACGCATGTCGGCAACCTCGCGCATGCGCTGAAAACGCCGCTCTCGGTGATCGTCAACGAGGCGGCCGCGCATGCCGACGAGCCGTTCGCCGCCAAGATGCGTCAGCAGGCCAACATCATGCGCGATCAGGTCACGCGCCACCTGGAGCGCGCGCGGTTCGCCGCCCGGCTCACCGTGGTCGGCGTGGTGACCGAGGTCGCGCCGGTGGTGACAGCGCTCGCCCGCATGATGGAGAAGCTCCATCACGACCGCGGCGTCCTGGTCGATGTCGATGCGCCGGAGACGGTCCGCTTCCTGGGCGAACGCCAGGACCTCGAGGAAATGGTCGGCAATCTGGTCGACAATGCCTGCAAATGGGCCGCCTCGCGCGTTTCGATCACGGTGGAATTGGAGACCCGCGCCGAGAGGGGGCGGGCGCCCGCGGTTCGCATCGTCATCGACGATGACGGCCCGGGCCTGTCGCCGGCGGAGCGCGAGCGGGTCGCTCACCGCGGCCAAAGGCTCGACGAGACGAAGCCGGGCTCGGGCCTCGGCCTCTCGATCGTACAGGAACTGGCCGCGCTTTACGGCGGCAGCCTCAATCTTTCCACCGCGCCGCTCGGCGGCCTGCGCGCCGAGCTTGTTCTTCCCGGCTCGGAGCAGCCGCTCCGGGGGCCGGCCGCCTCCTAAGTCGTGGCAGGGGCCTAGTTTTGCCCCATTCTTCGCCTCATTGTGGGGCGGTGCGGGCGCAGGATCGACGGCAAGGCGTGTCGGTCTTTTGCCGCTGCGGGGGAGGGGCTCATGCTTTCGAAGATCACCCTGGCGACGATCGGGTTTGCCGCCTTCGCGCTCGCGGGCTGCGCCGGCGATCCGGTGACCGGCACGGGGCCGCGCGAGAATACCGGCACGCTGATCGGGGCGCTGACGGGCGCGGCGGTCGGCTCGACGGTCGGCGGCAACACCGGAGCGCGCGTCGCGGCGAGCGTCGCGGGCGCCGCGATCGGCGGGTTGATCGGCAACCGCATCGGGGCCGCGCTCGATGACGAGGACCGCCGGCTCGCCTACGAAGCGCAAATGGCGGCGCTCGAAAGCGGACGCTCGGGCACGCCGAGGACTTGGCGCAACCCCAATTCCGGCCGCTACGGCACGATCGTCCCTGGCCCGGCCTACGACCAGGGCGGCGTGCAATGCCGCCCCTTCACGCACACCATTTACATCGACGGCACGCCGCAGGCGGCGCGCGGCACCGCCTGCCGCGATCCGGACGGAACCTGGAGGGCGGTCGGGTGAGCTCCGCAATTGCCGGGCGATCGTGAGCGCCGCTAGCGCACACCCGGCCCTGATACTTACAGGGCAAGCGCGGCGCGTCCGGGCGGGCGCCAGTCGTAGATCCAGTCATAGCGGCTGAGCAGGAGCTCCCCGCCCAGCACGGTCCGTAACGCGAGATCGCGGAGCAGGCCGGCGACCCCGCCGAGATGGTAGACGCGGTCATTGGCGCGCGCGGACGCCTGCACCTGCGCGGTGCGCGCGTGGCGTTGTTTCTCGTAGGACCGCATGGCGGCGGCGATGCTGCCGTCTGGTACAGAGGTGAGCGCATGCGCAAGCACGGCTGCGTCCTCGATCGCCATGGCCGCGCCTTGCGCGAGGAACGGTAGCATCGGGTGGGCCGCGTCGCCCAACAAGGTCGTCGGGCCGCGACCCCAGCGATGCAGCGGAGCGCAGAAGTAAAGCGCCCATTTGAGCCATTGCCTGGGAATGGCGAGCAGCGCGCGCGCCGGTTGCGCCCAATCCTTGTCGGGAAAGCGCGCCATCAGGTCATTCCGATCGCTTTGCGTGCTCCAGCCGATCCCGCTCCACGTATCGGTCGTGATCGCGACGATATTGATCGCGCGGCCGGCCCGGACGGGATAATGGACGATGTGACCGTCCGGTCCGACCCACAGATGCACGACGGGCTCGCGCAACTCGGGTGCGACGGCCTCGGCAGGCACGAGGGCGCGCCAGGCGGTGCGACCGGCGGGTTGCGGCGTCGCCGCCTCTCCCAGGCATGCGCGGGTCGCCGACCACAGCCCGTCGGCGCCCACGAGGGCTGTGCTGGTCGTGTCTTCCGTGTTCGCGTTGCGGAGATAGCCGACCGAAAGGCCCTTCGGATGCGGGCCGAATATCTGCACCCGCTTGCCCAGCTCGATCTCGATGTCGGCATGATCGTTGACCGCGGCGAGCAGCGCCGCTTGCAGGTCGCCGCGATGCATGACCCAGTAGGGCGCGCCGTAATATTGCATCGCGCGGCCCACCGGCAGGCGCGCCAAGTCCTGCCCGTCAGCCGCCCTGCGGACGCGGATGACCTCAGGCGCGACGAGGCGCGGGCGAAGTCGCTCTTCGAGGCCGAGCGCGATTAAGACCCGCGTTGCGTTGGGGGAGAGCTGTAGTCCGGCCCCGGTTTCCTCGAGCCTCGTCGCCTGTTCCAGCACGCGGACGCGCAGCCCGCGGCGCGCGAGTGCAAGCGCCGCCGTCAGGCCGCCGATGCCGGCGCCCGCGATGATGATGGTCCGTGAGGATGCCACGACACGAGGAACGCCTAGGCTTGATCAGGCCGCACTCGCCTCGCGCAGGGCGCATTCGGGCGGGCGCGCTTCGAACGCCTCCAGCTTTGGATCGTGCCGATACAGCGTCGAGCAATAGGGGCAGACAATCTCGTGGTCGCTCCCCATATCCAGGAAGATGTGCGGGTGATCGAAGGGCGGCAGCGCGCCGATGCACATGAAGCGCTGGGCGCCGATCTCGATCACCGGAACGCCGAGATCGTTGTGAAAGTGGGGAACCACGCTTTCCGTCATGACACGATCTTCTCACGAGCGTTAATCACCATCAACGGCCAATGCCGGCGCGACCATAGCGGGCGAGCGATGAAATTCCTAGGGCTGCCGTGGGTTTGGGGCGGTCGGCGCGACGCCGGGGCGAGTGTGGCGGTTGTGTTGGCCGCCGCAATGGCGCTGGCGGGCGCGGTCGCGCTGCTCGGCCCGCGCGCGATCGATGCCGCGTATCTCTTGTTCCACCGGGACGATCCGGTCGCGCTCGCCGACCGCTTGGTCGGTCGATCACTCAATCCCGCCGTCGCGCACCGCGAAATCGAGGCGGCGCTCACCGCCGACGATCCGGAACTGGCCGCGAGCTTCGTTGATCTGGCCCGCGCGCAGGGGATCGCCGTCGATCCCGATCTGGCGCAGCGGATCGAAGCGACGAACTCGACCACGGCGCGTTCGGCGCGGGCGGCAGGCAGTTTCGCGCACGGCTTTGTCACCGGCGAACCGGAGGACGCGGTCGGCTTCGCCGGGACCGCCGTCGGCGATCTGATGGCGTTCGGCGACATCCGCGATGCAGTGCGCGAGGGCAGCCGGCTCGCCTCCGGCGAACAGGCGGATGAGCTGGTGCTCGGCCTTGCCTGCGTCGGCCTTGCGGTCACGGCCGGGACTTACGCCCTGCTCGGGGCGAGCGTCCCGGCGCGCATCGGCGTGTCGCTCGTCAAAGGCGCGCGCAAGGCGGGACGGTTGAGCGCGCCGCTTGCCGCGGCGGCCGGACATGCCTTGCGCGAAGCGGTCGACCTTTCTGCGCTGAGGAGGGCGGTTTCGCCGGTATCCTTGGCGCAGCCGGCGACGGCGGTGCGCGTTGCGCGCGACGCGGTGAAACTCGAACGGGCGGGTGGCCTGGTGCGGCTGCTGGAGGACACCGGTCGCGTCCAGGCGAAATCGGGCGCCCGCGCCGCCATGGACGGGCTTGCGATCGCCAAGGAGCCGAAGGACATGGCGCGCGTCGCGCGGGTCGCCGAGGCGAAGGGAAGCAAGACGCGGGCGATCTTAAAACTCGGCGGGCGGGCGGCGATCGCCCTCACCACCGCGGTCATGACGCTCGCGGGCTGGGCGTGGAGCGGGCTGCTCGCCGTCCTCGGCTTCTGCGCTGCGGCCAAGGGCTTGACCGAACGCCTGACCCGCCGTTGGCTCGCCTGGCGCAAGAAGCGCCGGGCGCGACTCGCCGTGGCAAGCTGAGCCGTTGTTTTCCGGCGCTTGCCTTGTTCATTTCCAAATAGAACATTTGCAGCAAAATCGTTATGACAGCGTTGGAATTTTGATCGTCCCCGCGAAAGCCCCCGCCGCCCATGCCCAGCTTCCGCCACGACGACGTGGAGATCGCCTTTTTCGATGAGGGGGAGGGCGAGCCGATCGTGCTGGTGCACGGGTTTGCCTCCAACAAGGAGGTCAACTGGGTGGCGACGCGCTGGGTCGCCACCCTCAAGCGCGCGCGCCGGCGGGTGATAGCGGCCGACATGCGCGGCCACGGCGCGTCCACCAAATTCTACGATCCGACCCGCTACCACACCTCGCTCATGGCCGAGGACGTGCGCGGGCTGCTCGACCACCTGGGGCTCGGCTGGGCGGACATTCTTGGCTATTCGATGGGGGCGCGCATTGCGGCTTTCCTTGCGCTCGCCGATCCCGAACGGGTGCGCTCGGCGATCCTCGGCGGCCTCGGCATGCGGTTGATCGAGGGGGTCGGCCTCCCCGAGGGCATCGCCGAAGCGCTGGAGGCCCCCGCGGCCGCCGACGTGCCCGATCGGCAGGCCCGCATCTTTCGCGAATTCGCCGACGAAACGGGCTCCGACCGCGCCGCGCTCGCCGCATGCATCCGCGGCTCGCGGCAAAGTCTCACGCGCGCCGAGGCGGCGCGGATCGGCGTTCCTCTCCTGGTCGCGGTCGGGACCAAGGATGAGATCGCGGGCTCCGCGCACGATCTCGCGGCCCTGATCCCGGGCGCACAGGCGGTCGACATTCCGCGCCGCGATCACATGCGCGCGGTGGGCGACAACGTGTTCAAGCGGGCGGTCCTGCAATTTCTGGGCGAGCGGCCTTAGCCGGACAGACGGCGCGCGGCGGTCGGTCCCGGCCATGTTGCTCTGCCGCCTCAGGCTGTGATGCTTTGTCCGCCAGGAACGGTATACTCGGGGGCGGTGAATTGGCCGGGAGGGACCGCTGTGGACGCGCTCGAGATCAGGAAACTGGAAGCCTATATGCGCCGCCTGTTCGGCAACGCGCGGCTACGCGTCGTGCCGCGGCCGAAGAAGGAGGACTCGGCCGAAGTCTATATCGGCGAGGAGTTCATCGGCGTCATGTTCGTCGACGACGAGGACGAAGAGCGATCCTACAATTTTCAGATGGCGATCCTCGGCGCCGATCTCGATTGAGCATTTTCCGGCGAAGTGGGAACCGGTTCGCCGCAGAAAATGCGATCAGCAAAGAACAAGCAGAGCGAATTCCGATTCGACCTGATCGAGCCGGGACTCATCCCTGAGGCTTCGGGTGGAGTTCGGCGATCAGCCGATCGAGCCGGTGCGCGAGGGCGCGCCAGTCGGCGAGCCACTCGCGCGGAAAGCGGATGATGACATTCGCCTGCCCGACGAACCGTTCTGTCAGACAGGACCCGGTGGTGAGCTTCTCGGTCGGCCGGCTGCAGCGCGCGACGAAATGCTCCGGCGCGCTTTCGTCGAAGACCAGGTCTTCGCCCGCGTAGGGCGTATCGGCGCGGAACGCGACCAGCGCGAGTCCGTCCTGCGCCAGCGCTGACCCTTTGACCGTATAGCGAGAATAGATCGTGCGCAGCCGCTCCGCCGGTTCGGCTGTCCCGTCGCGCGGCGCGATGCTGACGAACAGCCGTTCCGGCGGCGTGGCGACGGTCTTTCCGTCGCTCGGCGCGGGCGGCGGCGTGAGCAAGGGCCAGGCGTAGACGAGGTCGATCCGGTCCTGCGGGCCCGGATGGCGCTGCACCTTCTGCCGGATCGCCGCAGGCGGCACATGGAAGGTCTCGCCTGCGATGACGATCGGCAGATGCGGAGCGTCGGCTGCGGGCGCCGCCTCCGGCCAGCGCGGCGACAGCGCATAGACGACAAAGCCAATCGCTAATCCCGCCACAGCTAGCGCGGACAGCACGGGAAGCAACAGCCGCCAGCCGGGCCCCGCCTGCCTGCGCACGCGCACCGCCTCTCCTCGCACCAGCCCGTCTGCCGCCATGCCCGCCTCCGCCTGTCGCGAATCAGCGGCGGAGTATGGCACGGCCCTATCCCCACCCAAGCGAGCCTCCGATGAGTTATCCGCGTCGCTCGGCGCGGCGCGTTTTACCCGCCAGCTCTTTTTTGCACCCGCTGTTTTCGCTTCGCGCCCCGCTCGCCAAGCCAGACTTGCCGTGGCAAGTTGCCCCGCTGCGGCGTTCAGCGACGCGTCATCAGGAGAGAGCGTTCATGCCGATCTACGAATTCGACGGGGTGCGGCCCGAGTTTCCGCCCGAGGGTCAGTCCTGGGTCGCCGGAACGGCGGTGTTGATCGGCCGCGTGCGGCTGCTCGCCGAGGCAAGCGTGTGGTGGAACGCGGTGCTGCGCGGCGATAATGAGTGGATCGAGATAGGCGTCGGCTCGCAGGTGCAGGACAATGCGACGCTGCACACCGATCCCGGCTATCCGCTCACCATCGGCAGCGATTGCGTGATCGGCCACAACGTCATCCTGCATGGCTGCACGGTCGGCTCGCACTGCCTCATCGGCATGGGCGCGATCGTGATGAACGGCGTGCGCATCAACCACGGCTCGATCGTGGGGGCGGGCGCAGTCATTCCCGAGGGAAGGGAATTCCCCGAATATTCGCTGATTATCGGCGCGCCCGCCCGTGTCGCGCGCACGCTTGACGAAAAGGCCGCCAAGTCGATCGCCGCCGGCGCCGACAATTATGTGCGGCGCTGGAAGGCCTACGCCAACGGGTTGAAGGCGATCGGGTGACGACGAAGCAGCGACGAACGCGCTCTTCGCCGCGCGCGCCACAAAACGTCATGATCGCGCTCTAAGACCGAACCGGCGCCGCCGAAGCGGGCGGCGCGACAGGAAAGGTTCGGTCATGGCAGCGCTTACGCTTTATCACATCGCCCCCTCGCGCTCCTCGGTCGTCCATTGGATGCTGGAGGAGGTCGGCGAGCCGTTCGATCTGCACGTGCTCAACATGAAGACAGGTGAGAACCGGGAGCCGGCGTATCTGGCGATCAACCCGATGGGGAAGGCGCCGGCGCTGCGCCACAACGACGTGATCATCACCGAAGTGGCCGCGATCTGCTGCTACCTCGCCGATGCGTTTCCCCAAGCAAGGCTCAATGTGCCGATCGGCGATCCGCGGCGCGGTCCGTATCTCAAATGGCTGTTCTTTGCGCCGGGGGCGCTCGAACCGGCGATTATGGACCGCGCCTTCAAGCGCGCGGAAGAAGCGCCGCGCCAGGCGCTTCCCTATGGCGATTTCGACACGACCATGGACGTCGTCGCGCGCGCCGTGACGCGCAGCCCCTTCCTGTTGGGGGATCAGTTCACCGCCGCCGACGTGGTGATCGGCTCGATGCTGCGCTGGAGCACGCTGTTCAACCTCATTCCTGCGCGCGCGGAGTTTTCCGACTATATCGCCCGCTTCGCCGACCGCCCGGCGCTCAAGCGGGCGACCGCTAAGGACGAGGAACTCGCCAAGGCGCAGCAGTGAAGCGCTGGGGCTCAACCGGATCAAGGGCGAAGCGCTCTATATGGGTCCGACCTTCTTCACCAAGCTCGGCGACCGCGCCAATATCTCGGCGGCGTGGGACTTCCAGGTGGCCGGCAAGGCGGTGCACGAGCCAGGCAATCTCGATCTCCTCAATTTCGAGCGGCACCGGCTCATGCTGCGGCTCGCGATCCTGCTCAATCCCAAGGACTGACCGCGCGGCGTCCCGGTTGTTTCGTAAATTCCTGAGGTTTGATCCGCGCCTATTTTCGGCGCGGGTCGATTGCGCGCGGGACAGGGCGGCCGCAGTCGCCGAGAGTTCTTGATCGAACCAACCGCCAGTTGGCGACGCGCGCCTTCGCAATTTTGCAGATGCTCCGGGGAGTGAATGGCGCCGTTTCGCGTTCGGCGCCGTCAGTAGTGCCAGATCGAGCGGACGCCGATCACGAGCGCGTTTGCGGCCGATAGGCCGCCATTCGGGTGCCAGACATAGGTCATGACGGGTTGCACCGTCCAACCCGGGACGATCTGCGCGAGATAGCTCAGTTCGAGATTGGCCTCGAAGTCTTGGATGACTTGGGGCACTCCGGAAAAGAACGCCTCGTTGTACTCGTTGCCGCGGACGCCGTTCGAATAGCGCGCATATTCGAAGACCGCGCCGACTTTGTCGTCCGGTCGCTTCGGGATCATGCCGGCAAAAACCAATCCCGTCTGGAACCAGAAATTGATCATGTTCCGGTCCTGCGGAGCACCCGATGCGAGGCCGAACACGGTGATGCCGCTGTCCGCATCGCCGCCTTGCGGTCGATAGAGTTGCTGTTCGAGAACCCCGTAAATGCCGTTGTTGCCTCTCCGCTTCATCGGGATCCCGGTCGAGTTTACCGGGTCGGCGAGCAGGGCGCCGTTGTCGGCGATCCGTTCGTCGTCGAACTTGCCGAAATGCGCCCAGGCGCCGAGCTTCAATTTGGTGGCAAGCCCGGTGTCGGTCTTCTCCGCATTGATGCGAAGCTGCGCCTCGGCAAGCGCCAAGGGCGGGTCTTTGACCCGGAAATTGACGCCGTACTTGTTGCGCAGTTGCTCATCCCCGTCGATGCCCGGCCCGGCGGGATCGCCGTTGTAGACGGCCGCCAGCACCGAAAACTGCTTTATGGGGTCCACCTTCAACCGCACGCCCGGCGTCGACAGCGGATAGGCCGGCGCGCCGCTTGGCAGATTGACGGCCGAAATGGTCGGCCAGTCGGTCTGCAGGAACATGAAGCCTGCGTCGGCGTAGAAGAACTCGACGTCCGCCGCGAGTTGACCGGCGCGCAGGCTGGCTTTGCCTTCCCAGAAGCTTTGCTCCAGCCACAGCTCCGACAACCGGCCGGTCGGCACCGCCTCGATGGCGGCGATCGTGTTGATGCCGCCCACATAGTCGCGCCGCATGCGGCCCGTATTATGGATCAGGAAGCCGTTGGTGTAGAGGCTCAAGCCTTGCCAACCGATCAGCTTCGCGAAATCCACCGTCATGTTGTATTCGAGCTTGCCTTGGTCGATGACGCCGCGGCGCAGCCCGCCATTCACATTGCCGAGCACGTCATTGGTGTAAATGAAGTTGAAGGTCGCGCCGTAGGTGGCCATCAATTTGCGCAGGCCGGTCGGGTCTCCGTTGTAGGGCAAGCTGGTGGCGATCGAAGGCGCGGTGACGCCGTTTGCGTTCGGCTCGTCGTTCGCGAATGCGGACGCAACAATGAGGCAAACCGCAGCGCATGCGCACAGCAATCGCGCCGCCCAGGCGACAAACGCCATTTGCCGCGGGCCGCGTCGATCGATCATAATCTCCCCCATCCCGCCGACGAACCAACAGCGCCAGCAAACGCTGCGCTCCGGGCGAGAACGTACGGAGACAGGCCACCCCAATATTCTGCCTCACCCGGATTTCGCCTCTCCACCCGATCGCGGCGCATCCGGTAGTCGCGTCCGCACCCTGACGGCTCAGTCCTTTGCGACCAACGGCGAGGTTCCCCCGAACAGGTAGTTCAAGCCGATCTTCGCCGTGCTGAAGCCGTCCAAGCCGGAGTGGGTCCAGCAGTAGTTGCCCGGCGGGATAGCCCCGGCTCCCGGATTGTAGCCGCAGGCCAGATTGTTGTCGGTTCCAATGAACATGTACTCGGCCTTGACAGTCCAGTTGCTCCAGAAGGCCCATTCGATGCCGCCGCCCAGCGTCCAGTAAACGTTGTTTCGCGCGTTGGCGGTCGCGACGTAGGCGGGCGAAAACCCATCGAATGCGGGATGGGTGACCGTCGCGGTTTCATCGACGAAAGCCGCGCCGCTCTTGACGTAGAAAAGGACCCGGTCGAAGGCGAGGCCCAGGCGGCCGGTGACCAGTCCGTACCAATCGCCGATCTTGACCGACGCAAGAAGGAAGTTCGGGCTTAGCGGAAATTGCGAATCGTAGGCCGATCCCGTCATTTTGACCGACCCGATTTCGCCCTCGAGGCCGACCACCCACGGCGTGCCGACGGGCTGCCAATTGCAACCGAGCGTGCCGCCGCCGATGAAGCTGCTGCTTAGGTTGTATCCCCAGTTATTGGAGGGCAACTCAAGCACGTTGGCATAGGCGTCGACGACGTTGACGTTTTGGGCCCAGGCTCCGCCAGCGAAGCCGCCGAGATAGCACCCCGTCCAGCTGAAGGCCGTCGAGAGAGGCGGCACGGGCGCCGGAGCAAGGTCGGCTGCGGACGCGGCGCTGACAATCGCCAGGCCGGCCGCACTGGCGAGCAGAATTTTTCTCATGACCCCCACCCCCAACATCAGCGACTTTACCACACCCGCCTCGCCGGGACTGTGGTTGCCGGACAACATCAAACCGCGCTGAATTCGCCTGCGCAGATGAACAGGCGTTCATGGTCGAGTCGGTCTGCAAGTCTGTGCCCGCTGCCGCGCACAAATTTGTATGATGCGCGTAATTTTCAATCATTCTATATTGGTTATGTCTTTCAGCCCTCGCATTGCTTGCCGGGAGGCGGCCGGGTGGACGAAAACAAGTCGGAACGGCCGGCGCGCCCGTTGAGCTGGCGGGCGCAGCTGGTGCTCGTCGTTTTGGTCGGCGGGATCATCGCCGGAGTCGCGGCGACCTGGAGCTCTGCGCACCGGGTCGGCAAAGCCTTGCCTCCGGAAGAAATCACCGGGGAAGCCAAACGCGCCGCGCACGTCTACCGGCCGAAGGAATCGGAGTGGGCAAGCCTCACGGTCGAGGCCATCGAGGATCACTCGTTCAATTCCGAGTTCGTGACCGAAGGAAAGATTCAGGTCAACGAAGACCGGTCGACGCCGATTTTTTCGCCCTATGCTGGACGCGTGACGCGGCTGTTCGCGAAGCCTGGTGAGATGATCCAGCGCGGCCAACCCCTGTTCGTCGTCGAAGCGACCGACATGGTGCAGGCGCAGAACGACTTCATCGCGGCGATCACCACGATGAACAAAGCGCGCTCCGCCCTCAACCTCGCGCAGATCACCGATAAGCGGAGCCGCGACCTGTACGAGGCGAAGGCGGTCCCGCTCAAGGAGATGCAGAACGCCCAGGCTGGCCTGGTCGCCGCGCAGAACGACATGCGTTCGGCCGAAACCGCGCTCGAGGCCGCCCGTAACCGGCTGCGCATCCTCGGGCGCAGCGAAGGCGACATCGACGCTTTTGAGAAGACCGGCCGGATCAATCCCGACACGCCCGTTTATTCGCCGATCGCCGGAACCATCGTTCAACGCAAGGTCGGCCCCGGGCAGTATGTGAGTTCGGCGACCAGCGACCCGGTGTTCGTGGTCGGCGATCTTTCGAATGTCTGGCTCACCGCCTTCGTGCGGGAAACCGATGCGGGGAAAGTCGCGATCGGCGAAGACTTGAGCTTCAGCGTGCTCGCCTATCCTGACCGGGTCTTCCGCGGCGTCATCGACTACGTCGCCGCCGCGATCGACCCCGCGACCCGGCGGCTGATGGTGCGGGCGACGATCGATAATTCCGAGGGGCTGCTCAAGCCCGAAATGTTTGCAAGCGTGACCATCACGGTCAGGCGGGATGTGCTGGCGGCCGCCGCGCCGCGCGAGGCCCTCATCTACGAGGGCAGTTCGGTGCGCGCATGGGTGGCGCGCGACGACAAGACGATCGAGCTGCGCAAGCTCAAGACGGGGATGACGGATGGACGCATGATCCAGATCGTCGACGGCGCCAAGCCGGGCGAGCGGATCGTGGTCAAGGGCAGCCTATTCATCGATCGGGTGGCGACTGGCAGCTAAGCGGCGCGGGATCAGGGTTATAAAAACAGTTCAATGAACGTTCTGATCGCCATTGCGCTTAAGCACCGGATGTTGATGGTCGGCCTGTTCGTGCTGGTTTTCGCCGGCGGCCTTTTCGCCTTCCGCCAGCTCAACATCGAAGCCTATCCCGACCCGACGCCGCCGATGGTGACGATCATCACGCAGAGCCAGGGGCTCTCGGCGGAGGAGATCGAGCGCTACGTCACCATCCCGATCGAGAAGCAGGTGGCGGGCATCAAGCACCTGCGCAACATCCGGACGATCTCGCTTTACAGCCTGTCCAGCGTCAACCTGCAATTCACCTTCGATTACACTTATGAGGAGGCGCTGCAGCAGGTCCTCAATCGCCTCGCTTCGCTTCCGCCGCTGCTGAATAACGCCCAGCCGCAGATCTCGCCGATCAGTCCGATCGGCGAGATCTTCCGCTACAAGCTCGTCGGTCCGCCGAATTACAGCGTGCTCGATCTCAAGACGCTGCAGGACTGGGTGCTCGAGCGGCGCTTCCGCATGGTGCCCGGCGTCATCGACGTGGTGGGCTGGGGCGGCAAGACGAAGACCTTCCAGCTGCAGGTCGACATCAACAAGCTGCTCGCCTACGGGCTCACCCTCCCGCAACTGTTGCAGACGCTGAACAACAGCAACATCAATGTCGGCGGCAACACCGTCAATATCGGCCCGCAGTCGGCGGTGGTGCGGGGGGTCGGGCTGATCCGCTCGATCGAAGACATCAGCAATACGATGCTGACGCAGAGCGGCGGCAACCCGGTGCTGGTGCGCGACGTCGCGACGGTCACGGTCGGGCATCAGCCGCGTCTCGGCATTGCCGGCAAGGACGACGACGACGACATCGTCCAGGGCATCGTGCTGATGCGCCGCGGCGAGCAGAGCATGCCGACGATCAGGCGCGTCCACGAGGAGGTCGAGCGCATCAACGAATTGGGCGTGTTGCCGCCAGGGGTGCGCATCGAACGCATCTACGACCGCAAGGACCTGATCGACCTGACCACCAGCACGGTGCTGCACAACATGCTGTTGGGCATCGTGCTGATCGTGCTCCTGCAATGGATGTTTCTCGGCAATCTGCGCAGCGCCGTGATCGTCGGCGCGACCATTCCCTTCGCGCTTCTGTTTGCCGTCGGCATCCTCGTGCTGCGCGGGGAGTCCGCCAACCTTCTCTCCGTCGGCGCCATTGACTTCGGCCTAATCGTCGATGCGACGGTCATCATGGTCGAGGCCATATTCCGCGGTCTCGGACAGCCGTTCGAGCGGCGCCGGACCGAGCCGGCCGATGGCCATGCCGCCGGGCTGACCGGAAAACTTCTCGAAATCTACCGCGCCGGCACCGGCGTCGGCCGGTCGATCTTCTTTTCGGCCGGAATCATCATCGCGGCCTTCATTCCGCTTTTCACCTTGAGCGGCGTGGAGGGGCATATTTTCGGACCGATGGCCAAGACCTATGCCTACGCGCTGGCCGGCGGCCTGATCGCGACATTCACTGTGACGCCGGCGCTCAGCGCGTTTCTTCTTCCGGAAAAGGTCGTCGAAAAGGAAACCTGGATCGTGCGGATGCTGAGCGGGGGATATGTCCCGGTGCTCCGCTTCGGGCTCGCTAACCGGATGTTCGTCCTCGCCGTCGTGACGGGCCTGATGGTGCTCGTGGTCTACGCCGGCCAGCAGCTCGGCCTCGAGTTCTTGCCGAAGCTTGAGGAAGGCAATCTGTGGATCCGCGCGACGATGCCGTCCACCATCTCGCTCGACGAGGGGAACGGCTACGTCAATCGCATGCGGAACTTGATCCGCAGCTTTCCCGAGGTCGAGTCCGTCGTGTCCCAGCATGGCCGGCCCGACGACGGCACCGATCCTGCCGGGTTCTTCAACGCCGAGTTCTTCGCCCCGTTGAAGCCGGCGCGTCTCTGGCCCAAGGGCGTCGACAAGGACGACCTGACGGCGGAGATTCTCGCCCGGCTCACCGCGGAGTTTCCCGGCGTCGCCTTCAACTTCTCCCAGTACCTGCAGGACAATGTCGCGGAGGCCGTGTCGGGCGTCAAAGGCGAGAATTCGATCAAGCTGTTCGGCAACGACCTGGCCACGCTGACCAACACCGCCAACGCCATTCGCAACCAGCTTGAGAAAACCCCTGGCATCGCCGACCTTGCCGTCTTCATTTCGCTCGGCCAGCCGACCATTCAGATCGACATCGACCGCGCCCGGGCGGCGCGGTATGGACTGACGCCGGGCGACATCAATGCGACGATCAGGGCCGCGATCGGCGGCGAGGCGGCCGGCAACCTTTACGAGCCGGGCAGCGACCGATATTTCCCGATCGTCGTGCGGCTTGCCCCGCAATACCGCCAGAGTCCCGAAGCGATCCAGAACCTGCGCATCGGCGTTCAGGGGCCGAACGGGATGACGCAGATCCCGCTCAGCGAGGTCGCCACCGTGCAACTGGTGTCGGGCGCCGCTTACATCTATCGGGAAAACCAGCAACGCTATCTTCCGATCAAGTTCAGCGTGCGCGAGCGCGACCTGGGCAGCGCGATCCAGGAGGCGCAGGAACGCGTGGCGACGGGCGTGCGGTTGCCCGCCGGCTCCCGCCTCGACTGGGTCGGCGAGTTCGGCAATCTTCAGGACGCGATTGGAAGGCTGAAGATCGTGGTCCCGATCAGCCTCGGCATGATCGCGCTGTTGCTGTTTCTCAATTTCGGTTCGGGGGTCGACACGCTGCTTGCGATGAGCGTCATCCCCATGGCTGTGATCGGCGGCATCATCGCGCTTGCGGTCACCGGGATTCCGTTCAGCATATCGGCCGCGATTGGCTTCATCGCCCTGTTCGGGATCGCGGTGATGGACGGGATCATCGTGCTGTCGCAGTACAATCGCCTTATCGATGCGGGCTTTGAACGCTGGGCGGCGCTCATGCGAACCGGCGAGCGGCAAATGCGACCCGTGCTGATGACGTGCATCATCGCCGGCGTGGGCCTTCTACCCGCCGCGCTGTCCACCGGCATCGGCTCGCAGGTGCAGAAACCGCTGGCCGTCGTCGTGGTCGGCGGGATGGCGCTCGCCCCCATCGTCATCCTCATCACTTTGCCAGTGTTGATTTCGATCTTTTCGCGTCACGGGCGGGTGGCGCTTCGGCGCGAGGCCGCGCACACGCCGGCGGAATGACGGAATCCCGCTTGCGTCACTGCCCGGCGGGCGTTCGCAGTCCATGCCAGACGTCGCGCACCTGCTGGTAGTTCGTTTGCGGCTCGTAGCTCGGCGTTGGCAGGCCGAGAGTGCGATGATCGAGCCGGCCGATGGCGGACAAGAGCGTGTAGGAGGCGACCACGCGGTCGCGCTGCGCGCCGATCAGGCGGGCTTTGGCTGAGATCAGGTCCTGCTGGGAGTTGAGGACTTCGAGGGTGGTGCGCTGTCCCGCCTGGGCCTCGCGGCGAACGCCTTCGAGGGCGATCGTCGCCGCGCGGACCTCCGCTTCCGAGGCGGTCACCGCGATCCTGGCGCCTTCATGGGTGACCCAGGCGGCGACCACCGCCGCCGCGGTTTGCAGGCGCACCCGATCGAGCACCATGCGCGTCTGCGCGAGCACCTCCTTGGCCTGCCGCACCTGCGCCGCGGCCGTCCCGCCGTCGTAAACCGGAATGTTGAGATTGCCGATCACGGCGGCCTGGTTGCTCGCCTTCACGCCGAGATTGACGTCCGTGTTCTGCGTGTTCAGCAGATAGCCCTGGGCCGAAATGGTCGGGTAGAGCGCGCCTTCGGCGACGCGAATGGCGTATTGCGCGACGTCGATGTCGAAGGTGGCGCCGAGCACGGCCGGGTTTTCGCGCCGGGCCACGGCCAGCGCCTGGTCGCGCGCCACCGGCAGCAGGCGGTCGATCGGCCGCGAGGGAATGAGATGTCCGGGCGGAACCCCGATGACCTGCTCGTAGATCGCTTGGGCGATCGCGAGGTTTACCTCGGCGGCGTTGAGATCGGCGGTGCCGCGGGCCAGGCGCGCTTCCGCCTGGGCGACGTCGGTCGGGGTCACGTCGCCGGCCTCCAGCCGCTTGCGCGTGCTCGCGAGCGTCTCGCGCAGGAAGGTCACGTTGACCCGCTGCGCATCCACCAGCGCCTGATTCGCCACCACGTTCTCGAACGCGGCGACGGCGTCGAGGAAAACCGCCTGCTCGACCCCGCGCAGGGCCTCGCGTCCGGAGCGCACCGTGGATTCAGCCTGCCGAACCTGGTTGCCGGTCCGGAAACCGTTGAAGATGACCTGATTGATCGTGAGTTGCGCCGTATATCCGCGCAGCGTCGCCGATGCGGTCGTGTTGTCGATGAACAGGTCGCGCACCGCAATCAGGCTCGGGCTGAACTGCGCGGCGATCTGCGGCCGATAGCCGGCGAGCGCGATCGACACATTCTCGTCGGTGCCGCGCTGGCGCGCCCGTTCGGCGTTGAGCACCGGATTGTACTGATAGGCGCGCACAAGCGCCCCATCAAGGGTCTGCGCGGCGATCCGGTCCGGCGGCAAAAACGCAAATACACAGGCTAGCAGCACAATCTGCGGCAGCAGCCAAATCCAGTGACTCGCGTGCCGCCTGCGCATTCCTCGCAGGCCACGAGGCGTTATCCGGCGCGCCAAGCTCCACAAGAACTCCGTCCCCCCGTCCGATCGGTCAGCCGAACATAGTAGCTCCGCCGTCGAGCGATTGCCGTTGACCTGATCCTCTTGCTCTCCCGATTGCCTGGCCCGACAAGCGATCGCCAAGCCCCGCGCATCGAGCGAAAAAGCGCCAAATTCGTGGCCGAGGCGGTACGTATCCTAACGAAGTTCCTAGGGGCCGGAACGCGTTAAACAACGTAGCGTAGATTCTTTTGTCTTGCTATGAAGCCAGGGCGCCATGCCGCCGTATAGGGACGGGGCGCTTTTGGGGTAGCGGACGAGGAGGAATGCACGAATTCTGTGCTTGGCGGCGGAGGGCGTACGAATATCCTGGCCGCAAAATCGGCGTCAAGTCGGGGCGACGGTCGCTGCGTCGCAATATAAGCGGGCGCATTGAGAGCAGCGCTCCGAACGGGTTGCGGAGCTTACGTTGGGTTGAGTGATTTAATTCGCTGGGAGACGGAAGGCATCGGGATCGCGTTGCGCTGCTCTTCACACGGCGCTTCCGACCCACACCGAAAACTGTTATGAGGGACTCACAGTTTCCTTAGGGTGAAGGGGCATGATCGTCGTCGTAGGTTTGGCCTTCGAGGCGCGAATTGCGGCTGGTCCGGGGGTGCGAGTCATTTGCAGCGGCGACGGCCGCAACCTCGTATCGTCGCTCGCAAAAGCGATTAAGGAGGCGAAAGTCCGCAAGAAGGATTGCGGCGGCCTGATCAGCTTCGGCGTTGCCGGAGGTCTCGATCCCGATTTGAGCCCGGGAACTTGCGTCGTCGGGTCAGCGGTCTTGTATGGCGACAGCTGCACCTCAACCGATGCCGTCTGGTCGCAGCAACTGCTGGGAAAAATTCCTGAAGCCGTATACGGGCCCTTGATGGGGGTGTCCGCTCCCGTGGCGCGGCCCGAAGATAAGCGTGCGCTCTACGAACAAACCGGCGCCGTCGCGGTGGATATGGAGTTGCATATCGTCGCCCGCATCGCGCGCAAGCACGACATTCCGATGGCGGCGATCCGCGTCATCACCGATCCAGCCGAGCGGGCGCTGCCGGCCTGCGCGGTGTCCGCAATGCGCCCGAACGGGACAACCGACATTCTCGCCATGATCCGGTCGATCATGACGCGTCCGCGCGAGCTTCCTGCTCTTCTGCAAACCGCGCTCGACGCGCGGGCGGCGCGCAGCACGCTGATGCGGGGGCGCAAATTGCTCGGGCCGGGGCTCGGACTGCCGAATTTCAGTTCGGCCGAATTTGCGTCCCATTAGCGTTTCCCTGCGGCGCGATTCGATTGCGGCGCGCTTGGCTGCCGCAACTCACAGGCTTCAGCCAATCGGACTTGGAATGCGGCCGCCTCTGGCGGAGGCCGCATTCCCATCGCCCCCCGTGACGGACCAAGCGGCCGCCAGCTAGATTCGTTTGGACGGGCAGGGCGGCGAAAACTCTTTGCTCGCATCGCATCGGTGCATCGACAATGAGGTGGAGACGTGAGTGCGGACCGCGTGCTGGTGACGGGTGCTGCCGGCTTCGTCGGCGCGGCGATCGCCGACGCACTGCGCGACGCCGGGTTTCGCGTGCGCGCGGTGGTGCGGTCGAGCAGCGCACGCGCCAACCTCAATCCGCAGGACGACATTGTCCGCGGCGATCTGCGCGATCGCGACGCGGTCGCCTCGGCGTTGAAAGACGTGCGATACGTGTTCCACGCCGCCGCGGATTATCGCCTGTGGGCGCCCGACCCCACCGAGATCTACCGCAACAATGTCGAGACGACACGCATCGTCATGGAGGAGGCTAAGCGGGCCGGCGTCGAGCGGATCGTCTACACGAGCAGCGTCGCGACCATCGACCTGCGCGGACAGATCCCGGCGGACGAAAGCGCCCGGCTTGCGGAGCAGGACGCGGTCGGCGCCTACAAGAAAAGCAAGGTGGCGGCCGAACGGCTGGTCGAAGGTTTTGCCCAACACGGCCTGCCGGTCGTGATCGTCAATCCCTCCACGCCGGTCGGACCGCGCGATATCAAGCCGACGCCGACCGGGCGAATCATTGTCGAAGCGGCGTCCGGACGCATGCCCGGATTTGTGGAAACGGGCCTCAATGTCGTCCACGTGGACGATGTGGCGGCCGGGCATCTTGCCGCCCTGCGGCGAGGGGAGATCGGCGAACGGTACATACTCGGCGGCGACAACGTTTTTCTGCGCACATTGCTGGCCGACATCGCCGAAATGGTCGGCCGGCGTCCGCCACGGCTGCGGTTTCCGCTGGCGGTGATCTTCCCGCTCGCTTACGTCGCCGAGTTCGCATCGCGGCTCACCGGCCGCGAGCCGTTCGTGACGCTGGATGGGCTGCGCCTCGCGCGCTACCGCATGTTCTTCGACGACACCAAGGCGCGGCGCACGCTCGGCTATGTCTCGCGGCCCTACCGCGAGGCCGTGGCGGACGCGATCGCCTGGTTCCGCGCGGTCGGCTATCTGCGGTGAGCGCGAGGGGGCGGCGGCTGGCCGCGATGCGGCCCGTTCAGCGCGTTGGCGCGAAATCGGCGAAGCCGCCGAGCACGATATCGTCGCGCCGTGCGGCGGCGACGACCTCCGGATCCATCAGCGCGGCGAACTCGTCGGCGTAACGGTAGCCTGGCGCGCTGAACGGGAAACCGCTGCGCACGGCCGGGTGCATGTAGATTTCATGGCATCCAGGCGGTAAGTGCCGAAACAGGCCAGCCAGACGCGCTGGCGTCATTTCTCCGGACCACGCGAGCCCGAAGACGGCGTCGGGCGTCCAGAAACCGGCACGGCGCATGTTCCAAGCGAGCCAATGCGCCCAGGGTGCCATGATCCATGCGGGAGATCGCCGCGGCGCGGGTTCGACTGCGTCCAGCACGCGCGCCGGCTCGAGCGGGACGCGTACGCCCTCGACGTTGAAACTCTTGGCACCCGCGAGCATCTCCTGCGCGATCACCGGGTGGAGATGAAAATGCTTGTGCGCGTTGACGTGATCGAGCGGCAGCCCGGTCGCGTGAAAGGCCGTGAACTGGGCGATGATCTCCGCCTCGACCTGTCGCCGGACGGCGGGGCGAAGCGCGATCTCCAAACCAAGGCGGGCGAGATCGGCGCGCAGGCGGCCCTCTCGATCGACCAGGTCCGGCACCTCCGTTGGAGGGAGCAGAGGTGGGCCATCCACCAGCGTCAGGTGCAAGCCGACGCGCAGCTGCGGCAGGCGACGGGCGCGCGCCACCGCGTCGGCGGCGGCCGGACCTGCGACCATCAGGCTCGCGGCTGTGAGAATGCCGCCCGTATGCGCCGCCTCGACCGCCTCGTTGATCTCCGGCGCGAGACCGAAATCGTCCGCGGTGACGATGAGCCGTTTCAGAGCGCTTCTCCCATTTGGATACCCGCATCGCCCGGCCGCGACCGCATCTGGCGAGGATGATTCCGAAGCAACGGCGCAACCCTCAAGCCCGTTATCCGGCGAACGCGCCATCCTCAGGCGCCGTGACGAAGCTAGCGCGTCGGCGTTGAAGGACCAGGCGCGGCGGCGTCTGGCGCCGCCGCTTCCTTGAAGAAGAAGTCATCGACGAGCGACGACGACACCCAGGGAAGCTGTTCGTTCTTGGAGGCGCGCGACACGCCCTTCTGCGTGCTGTTGAAGATCGCCTCGGCGCTCAGGCCGGGATTGCGCATCTCCTTCAGCAATTCGCTGAGGAACAGGCTGTTCACGCCGTCGGAATCGCTCACGACGTTGTCGGGGGCGGCCGAATAGATGGCGAGCGTGCCGGCGGGCGCGGTGAGCGCAGCAAGCCCGGTCGAAAGGCCGCGGAAGCGCCGCTCGTAGGGGTTTCGCCGCGCCGCGTCGATGATGACGAGTTTCGCCGCCGCCCCGGCCGCGTTCATGTCAGCGAGAATCAATTCGATGCTGACGCCGTCCCGCTTCACGTCATTCTCCGCCCAAATCTGGGCATCGACGGGGACGAGATAAGATTGCTTGCCGCTCTGGATGCCGCAGCCGCTGAAGAAGACGAGCGCGGTCGAGCCCGGCATGATCTTCGCCTTGAAGCTGCCGAGCAGGGCCGTGAGCTTCTGCTTGCCGACGTCCTCGCCGAAAATAACGTCGAAGCCCGCCCGACGCAGTTCCTCGGCCATCGCCCGGGCGTCCTTGATCGGCTGAGCCAGCGTCCGGTCACTGTCGGGATAGGCGGCGTTGCCGATCACCAGAGCGACTCGGCCAGCCGTCTGCGGAGTTGCGACCCGCGGGGGCGACACCGGCGGCGGCGCGCTTGCGGATGGAGCGGCGGGAGCAGGGGAGGCCGCCGGCGCGGGCTCGGATTGCGCTCGGCTTTGAGGTTGCCCATCGAGCGCCGCGAGCTGTTTGCGGGCGACGTCGTGGGCTTCCTCGTCGATCTTGTCCTCCGGCGGGATTGCGAGCGCTGTCGTATAGTCGGTGCGCGCGCGCTCCTTGTCGCCCTTCTTCTCGTAGACCAGTCCCCGATGAACGCGCGCCCATCCGAGCCTCGGCTCGAGGCGGATCGCTTTGTCGTAGTCCCGGATTGCCGGGTCGTACTGACCCTTCTGATAAAAAGTGTCGCCCCGGCTCGCATAGGCCGACGCGGCGTTCCGATCGAGTTTGATCGCCGCTTCGCAATCCCGGGCGGCGCGATCGGGCTCCCCCTTCCTGTTATAGGCGTCGCAACGATTGATATAGGCCGTGGCGTCTTTCGGATCGGTCCGGATCGCCTCGTCATAGTCCGCGATCGCCTGGTCGTACTCGCCCCTCAGATGACGGATCCAGCCGCGGTTGTTGTAGGCCAATGAATAATTCGGATCGAGGCGGATCGCCTCGTCGTAGTCGGCGATGGCTCGGTCGTAATCGCCCTTCCGCTCGAGGGACCAGCCGCGGTTGACAAGCGCGAGTCCAAACTTGGGATTGAGGCGGATCGCCTCGTCATAGTCTGCGATCGCGCGATCATAGTCGCCTTTTTGGCTGTAGCTCCAGCCGCGGTTATTGTAGGCGGTCGCCCGATCCTCTTGGCTTTCGCGTGCGCCCCGATTCAGAACATTGGTGCAGCCGATGATGCCGGCGTCGTCGTCGGACCCGTTGCATGCGTCCCACTCGCGGTCCCCCTTGGCGCTCCAAGCGGAACTCACGCTCACCGCACCAAGACAGCCGGCCAAGACAGTAACGAATAGCGCTCCCGATTTGCGCATCGGAGCCTCTTGTTTTGATTTCCTTGAATAGGCTTGTGAACGGACCTCTTAATAACGAACCGGCGGATGTCCCGGAAGCCCGCGGCGAGACGCGGACGAGGCGGGCGTCACCGGCGGACGTTCACGCCGCTTGGCGCCGTTGCCGGAGATATTGGAAAAACTCGACTCCCTCGCGCAGCCGCCGCCGCATGGCGTCGGGGCTTCGCATCATCTCGCTCACGATGGCGGCGATCTTGCCGGCCCGGAAATAGAAGCGCCGGTAGAACTCGTCGACGGACCGGTTGATCTCGACGTGGCTGAGATGCGGATAGTCCAGCGGCGCCATTTGGGTGCCCGACTCCGACAGCAGATCCGTCTGCTCGCGCGCGAACCAGCCGTTGTCCACCGCCTGCTTGTACAGGAACGTGCCGGGATAGGGCGCGGCCAGCGACACCTGGATCGTATGCGGATTCATTTCCGCGGCGAAGCGGATGGTCTCTTCGATCGTTTCCTTCGTCTCTCCCGGAAGGCCGAGAATGAAGGTGCCGTGGATGCGGATGCCGAGGTCGTGACAGTCCTTGGTGAACCGCCGCGCGACGTCCACGCGCATGCCTTTCTTGATGTTGTACAGAATCTTCTGATTGCCCGAACTCGTAGCCGACGGTGAGCAGCCGCAGGCCGTTGTCGCGCATAATCTTGAGGGTCGCGCGCGGCACATTCGCCTTGGCGTTGCAGCACCATTCGATGCGGAGCTTGCCAAGTTCGCGCGCCAGCGCCTCGACGCGCGGCAGATCGTCGGTCAGCGTGTCGTCGTCGAAGAAAATCTCCTTCACCTGCGGAAAGGCCTGCTTGGCCCACGCGACTTCTTCGATCACATGGCCGACGCTGCGGGTGCGGTATTTGTGGCCGCCGATCGTCTGCGGCCACAGGCAGAAGGTGCAGCGCGATTTGCAGCCGCGGCCGGTATAGAACGACAGATAGGGATGCTTGAGATAGCCGTTGAAATAATTCTCGATGACGAGGTCGCGCTTGTAGACGGGCGTGACGAAGGGCAGCGCGTCCATGTCGGTGAGGACTTCGCGGTCCTCGTTGTGGACGATCGCGCCGTCGCCGTTGCGCCAGGAAAGGCCGGCGACGTGGCCGAGCTCGCGCCCCTCGGCGACTTCGAGGAGGGTGTAGTCGAATTCGTTGCGCGCGACGAAGTCGATCGCATCCGAGGACTTGAGGCTGCCTTCCGGGTCGACCGCGACCTTGGCCCCGATCAGTCCGATCTTCAGCGCCGGGTTCGCCGCCTTCAACGCTGCGGCGGTCTTGACGTCGGCGGCGAACGAGGGCGTCGAGGTATGCATGACGACGAGGTCGCGGGAGCGGACCTCGGGGAGAATATCGGCGAGCTTGAGCCGGTGCGGCGGCGCGTCGATCAGTTTCGACCCCTCGACCATCGCGGCAGGCTGCGCGAGCCAGGTGGGGAACCAGAACGAGCGGATTTCGCGGCGGGCCTGGTAGCGCGCGCCGGCGCCGCCGTCGAACCCGTCATGCGAAGGCCCCTGAAGGAACAGTGTGCGCATCATTGGTTTGTTCTCCGTTCGCTCAATTCGCCATTCCGCCCGATCCGGTAGCGCACGCCTCGCCAGACGATGTCGCGCCCAAGATAGCTCGCGAGATAGATCGCGGCGGAGAATAGGTCACGCATCGGGATCAGCCAATATGGGTGACGCGGAAGATTGAAGGCGCGTTCGACGCTCCAAAGTAGCAGAAAACGGCAGCCGATCGCGCCGAAGGCCAGCACAAGCGCCGGCGTCCCACCCCCGGCGACCAGCGCCAGCAATGACCACGCGAAGGGATGCATGACAATCGATCCCGCATATCCGGCGGGATCGATGCTGCGGACCGTGCGGGCCCAACGCAGCTCATGCATCCACAAGTCGCGCCAGTGACTATACGCGAATCGATGGGCGACGGCGAAGGGGGGTATCGCGACCCGCCCGCCGCGCGCCCGCAGCGCCTGTCCGATCGCATAATCGTCGGCAAGGCGGTCGGCGAAGGCGGCGAAACCGCCAGTCGCATCGAGCGCCGTGCGCCTGAAGGCGATGGTCGAGCCGAAGCAGGGCTGCGCGCGGCCGAGCGCGAGGCCGACGACAATGCCCGGAAGAAAATGCCCGTCGATGCCGAGCGCCGCGATCTGCGACCAAGGCTCCGCGTCGGCTTCTCCCCAATAAAGGCAGGTGACGCCGCTCACGCCGTCCTCCGCAAGCGCCGCCGCGACGCGAGACAAATAATCTCGCTCAACCCGCACGTCGCTGTCGGAGACGATGACGACGGGCTGATCGATCGACGCGGTCATGTTCACGAGGTTGGAGATCTTGCGATTTGGCCCATGCGACGTCGGATCGACCACGAGTTCGATCGACGCGTCGGGAAAGGCGCGTTGCAGCTCCGCGACCACGGCGATTGCCGGATCGTTGGGATCCGCCACGCCGCAGACGAGGGTCATCCGCGACGGATAGTCCTGGCGGCAGAATGAGGCGAGATTCTCAAAGAGCCACGGCTCGGCGCCGCACAGCGGCTTCATCACCGTGATGCCGGGAGCGGGTGAGGGGAGTCCCGGCGCGCGATGCTGGGCGAACCGTCTCACCAGGATGCCGGCCGCCAGCAGATAGATGCAGCCCAGCGCTGCCATCAGCACGCCGATGCTTGCAATGATGATCAGGGGTCCCCCGTCGTGTCCGCTGAAATCACGTTGCTGCCGAGTCACGCCCCGGCCGAAGGCTTGTCGGTTGCTTGGGCGTGTTGTTTGCTCGTTTGGCCGCTCGCGCGCAAGCGCCGGCCCTCGGCGATTTGCCAGGCAAGCAGGCCGGGCAGCCCGAGCGCGAGGTCGGCCGCCCGTTTGACCAGAGAGAGCGCCAAGGCCTGATCGGGAGGGATGCCGAAGAGCGCGCAGAGGACGATCAGTCCGCCTTCCTGCGCTCCCAGCGCGCCGGGCACCGCAAAAGCGGCGCCGCGCACCGCATGGACCAGGCTTTCTATGACAAAGGCCTCCGCCCAGCCGACCGGGTGGCCCATGAAATCGAGGGCGACATAGACTTCCGCTACCCCGATCACCCAGCCGACGAAATGGACGGCGGCGCTGGTGAGGAGCGTCGATCGGCTTGCGTAGATCGCCGCCAGACGATCGTAGACCGCGTCGATTCTCGTCTGGAAGAAACCGTCCGAATCGCGCACGAGCCGGTCGAGAATGAACAAGACGACCCGCCGGCCGCCATGCCGCTGCGCCCAGTAGAATCCGCCGAGCGCCCCCGCCGCGACAAGCAGTCCTGGCGCCGCAGCCCAGGCGAAGCCCCTATGGTCCCCGAGCGCGATCAGAACGGCGAAGCCGCAAATGACGAAGGCGAATTGGGTCGCGGCTTGCAGAAGGACGTCGACGATGACGCTCGCAAGGGAGAGCGCCCCCGATACGCCCGAAAAATTCAACAGACGCGCCCCGACCACGTCGCCGCCAATTTGGGCGAACGGCAAGAGATTGTTCGCCCCCTCGCGCACGAAGCGGAGCAGCACGCAGCGCCAGGCCGGCGGCCGCAGGCTGCGCGGGAACAGGAGCTCCCAGCCGAGGCCGGCGACCGACACCGTCATCACGCGAACAAGGATGACGATGAGGATGCCGACACCGACGCTCGCCACGGCGTCCAAGACCAGCCGCCATCCGGACCACGCGGTCAGCGCGATGATCACGGCGATGCCGACGAGCATGCCGATCAAGCCCGTCTTCTTGATCGTCTCCGTGCGCGCCATGGTTCAAAGCCGGGATGCGACGCGCCATCGGCGCGGCGCGTTGGTCGCCGCGCGCAGCTCCCGCCGCGGATGGCCGGGCGCCATGTCACCACAACGGGCGAAGATTGAAGGAATAGGTGGTTCCAAGGCCCGCGATGATCTGGTTCGGGTCGCCTCGCTGCTCGACGAGGGGCGAGTTGGCGGCGCCGCCGGCGAGACGCAGGTATTCCACGAAAACGTGCGTCGCCCAGGCCGGGGTCCAGTGATAGCGCAATTGGGTCCCGGCGCCGAAGGATTGCACGCCGCCCTTGGCGTCATAGACGGGCAGACCGGACGCGACCGACTGCGTGTAATTGATCGAAAAATACGGTTCATTGGCCGCCCCTGTGACGAGCGTCAAGCGCGGCCCGCCGGACCAAGTGAGCCGAGGCGTCACCGGGATGATCGCATCGAGCATCAGATCGGCGACAAGGCCGTGATGGCCGCCGAAGCCCTGGCGCAGCTCGCCTCGCCCGCGCAGCCAGGGAGCGGCCCAATATTCCGCAAATCCGCCGATCTCGCCCGCCCAGGGCACGTTGCCCAGCCCGAGCAAGACGGTGTCGCTCGACTGCAGGCGCTCACGCTTGACCTGCCCGACGGGACCGACGCGAAAAAAGCCGATGTCGTAGAGAGAGAAGCCGATGCCGTCGCGCGGCCCCACGAATTGTTCCGGAGTGCCGGCGCGCCGCACGTCGAATAGCGGATAGGGCACCGGCATATAGCTGCTGGCGCCGGGGAACAACGGCTCGATGCGACCTTCGAGGCCGAGGGTCACGGTCCATGCCGGCGGCGATAGGCTCGGGGGCGGCTCCGCCGCCATTCCCGCTGCCGGGATGGACAGACCAGCCGCCAGCACCATTGCGCCAAGGCGAAGACCTGCCATGTCGAATTCACGCCGAAATACACGCGCTGAGCGGCGCCTGGAGAAGTCCATTCCGATCCACTCTGGGTAACCACGCTCCGCTTGTCCAGCGGGATAGCCGCCAGACCGTTAACGTTTCTTACGAGTGAGGATTCCGGGAAACAGCGGCGTCGCGGATCATGGTTAACCCGCGGTTTAATAAGGCCTTCCCTCCGGATTGGCGATCTCGCCGGCCGCGACCCGCTGCTCGAACTGCGTGAACGCGCGAGCCATTGCGCCGGCCAGATAGTCGGGCGACTGAGCGCCGGCGACCGCCAAAACCCCGCCGAAAATGAAGCACGGCACGCCTTCCACCCCGGCGTCGCTCGCCGCCACCGCTTCGGCTGCGACTTCCCGTTCATCGACGTCGCTGTCGAGACGAGCGCGCACCTCGGCCGCATCCATTCCGCAATCGACGGCGGCCTGCACGAGGACGCCGAGCTCCGTCAGGTCGGCGCCCTCCGAGAAGTAGAGGTCCATCAGTCGCTGCTTCATCCGCCCGGCGGACGTCTCGGGGCCGGTGGCGTCATATGGTTCCGCCCAGCGGATCAGGCGATGGCAGTCGAGCGTATTCGGCTGCCGGGCAATCCGATTGACGGCATAGACGAGCCCTTCGGCCGCCGCGACTTCCGCGATGCGCTCCGCGATCCGCGCATAGCCCGCGACCGACCCGAACTTGGTGACCAGATATTCGACCCGGCCGATCCCTTGCCGCGGGATCCACGGATTGAGGAAATAGGGCCGCCAGCGCACGTTCAGCGGAATGTCGGAAGCAAGCGCGATCGCCTTTTCGAGGCGGCGCTTGCCGATAAAGCACCATGGGCAAACGACGTCCGAGACGACGTCGACCGGCATCGCGATACGCAGGTTCGCTGACATCAAGCGGCTCCCATGCGGCTCCCATAGCGAAAGCCGGGCCGCTCGTCACGCCAAAGCGACGGGTCCGGGCTCGGATACGCGGGCGAGCAGCGATTCGACGGTATCGGTCGCCTTGAGGGTGGCCAGCGTGACGCTCGCATCGACTTGGCCGGTTGGGTCGTCGGCCGGCGCGAGCATGGTATGCTGCAACGCGCTGGCGATGCGGCGGGCGATGACATGGGCAGTGCGCAATGCCGTCGCCGAGAAGGCCACCAGGATGGACCCGTCGCTTGCCCGGCAGCCGAAATCGACGCTGCGCACGAGTCGGCTGACAAGCCGCGCCGCGTCGAGGCTGGCGCGCAGGTCGAACGCCGCTGGAAATGAGATGCGCGCAAGCGACAAGCCCATATTGCGTTCTTGCGCCTCCTCGATCGCGCGCGCGAGATCGGCGATAAACGCCGGGATCGTAAATAGCCCGGTGCGCGCATCGATCAGTCCACGCGCATCGAGAGAGGCGAGCTGGCGCTGCAGGCGCGCGGCGAAGGCCTGCTGGCGCACCAGCGGGAGCAGGCTTGCGACGATCTCATCCGGGTTCCCGGCGAAACGATCGAGATTGGGCAGCGGCGCACAATCGAGCGCGGGCGGCGATTCGGGCAGAAGCGCCACCGGAAGCTCGCAGAATCGCGCGTCCTCCGACAAAGCGGTGAGGAAAGCCCCGAGCGTGGACGGTCCGAACCCGTCGCCGATGACGACGCCGTCGATGTCGCGCGCGTTGAGATAATGGGCCGCAGTCTCCACGCTGAGCGCGCCGATCAGACCAACCCGCTCGGCCACCGCCGCAATCAGCCCGGGATAGGAGCGCCCGCGGCCGGCGACGAGCACGGTCGCATCGTCGAGCGGATCGGACTCCAACAGGTCGGCGGGCACGGCGTCCGCGCCGTCGGCAAGGCTTGCCCGCCGCATGACGGTCGCGTGCAGGGCGCGCACCCGTAAGGCCGACCCGAGGCGGGCCACCAGCCGCCCGCGGGATTCGTCTGCAATCGGCAGCGCGCCGGGCAATGCCTCGATCGGGCCGATGCCTGCGCAGGCGATCACCGGCGTATAGAGCGGGAAACGGCCGATCGCGTGCGCCGTGATTTCGACGAGGCGCTCCTGATCGCGGGTGGTGGCCGGCTCGGCGATGATGATGGCGGTCGGCGTGATGCGATCCAGCACGCCTGCGGCTTTTGCCCAGGGAGCGCCGAGGACGGGCGATGCACCGCCCGATTCGAGCATGCGCACCAGCGCGCCGTCGGCCTCCGCGGCGATAATGACGATCGGACCTTGCAGCGACATGGCAGCGCCCCGGCGAGAATCAGTTACGTGTCGGTTTGGTAAAGAGTAGGCGAGGGCTGTTAATGGGGCGTCAACGGTTCCGTCGAAAGCGTGCAAATCGCCTGATGCAATGCTGTCTTGCCGTCCACATCCATGGCCACGCCGGGCACGCGTCACGTTACTGCCGCATTTTGACGCTGTTACAGCTTTCGTAGGGGACTGAGCTTTTCGCGCGCCGCGGGCGCTGCAGTTCGGCAACAAAGAGGTTCTCGATGACTTGTCCGAGCCCACTCGCATCGGCTCCGCCGGTGCGCCGATTGCGTTTGCCGGCTCTGGCGGCAATTCTTCTCGTCGCTAGCGGCTCTGTCGCGCTGGCGCAGCAGACGCCGCCGGTTCAACCAGCGCCTGCTCCAAAACCTCCGGCGGCGGCGCAAAAGCCGCCGGCAGCGAAGCCGCCGGCGCCGGCGACGGCCCAGAAGCCGGCCGCACCAGCGCCCGCGCAGGCCGCGCCCGCCGCGCCGGCCCAGCAGCCTTCCGCCCCGGCGGCTCAAGCGCCGCAGGGTCAGGCGCCGCAAGGTCAGGCGCAGGCGCCTCAGCTCATCTATTCGCCTTGGGCGAAGTTCTGCGGCAAGGGACAGGATCCCAACGCCAAGCAGGTCTGCTTCACCGGAAAGGATGCCCGCACCGAGGCCGGCGTTCCCGTGATCGCCGCCGCCTTGATCGAACCCGAGGGCGAGCCGAAGAAGCTGTTCCGGATCACCCTCCCGGCGCCGCTGCAGCTTCAATACGGGACGCGGGTGATTATCGATCAGGAGCAGCCCATGACCGGGCCTTTCTTCACCTGCTTCTCGAACGGCTGCATGGCCGATTACGAAGCGACGGCGGAAATGATCCAGAAGCTCAAAAAGGGGCAGACGCTGACCATCCAGGCGATCAATCTGGCGGGTTCGGCGATCAGCTTCCCGCTCCCGCTGACGGACTTCGCCAAAGCGAATGAGGGGCCGCCGACCGATCCGAAGGTGTTCGAGGAGCAGCAGAAAAAGCTGCAAGATGAATTGCAGAAGCGGGCCGAGGAGGCGCGCAAGAAGCTGGAGTCGCAGGGCGGCCAAGCGCCTGCTCCCGCCACCCGCTGATCGGCGATCGAGAGCAAACCAGAAGCGCGCCTTCGGGCGCGCTTTTGCTTTGGGGAGCGAGCCTCTTGCGCGGTCAGTTCAACAGTTAGTTCAACAGGGAGAAGCGCGGCCGATAGGCGCCGCTTTCATCGCGGTCGAACACCTCGGCGACCTGCGGGTGGCGGATCGGCTCCCCCGACTTGTCGGGCAGCAGGTTCTGCTCGGAGACATAGGCGATGTACTCGGTCTCCGCATTCTCGGCAAACAGGTGATAGAACGGCTGATCCTTGCTCGGGCGCACCTCGGGGGGGATCGCCTGGTACCATTCCTCGGTGTTGCTGAACACCGGGTCGACGTCAAAAATGACGCCGCGAAACGGATAAATCCGGTGGCGCACGACCTGGCCAATCATGTACTTGCCAACGCGCGATCTACTCATGAGGCGAATTTACCTCATGAGCGCTTTGCGGAACAGCCGGAAAGTCGGGTTGGACAAAATCAGCGTTACAAACCGTACCGGGCTGCCATGTCGGGGTCCTTGGCCGCGACGAGGCGGGCGAGGTCGACAACGACCTTCGCCTGCTTCCAGGTTGCATCGTCCTGCATCTTCCCGTCGATCATGACCGCTCCGCTGCCGTCCGGCATGCCGGCCAGGATTTTGTGGGCGAAGGCGACCTCCGCGGGGTCCGGCGAGAACACGCGCTTGGCGATGTCGATCTGGGTCGGGTGCAGGGTCCACGCCCCGACGCAGCCGAGCAGGAAGGCGTTACGGAACTGCGCTTCGCAGGCGGCCGGATCGGAAAAGTCGCCGAACGGGCCGTAGAAGGCTTTTATTCCTGCGGCCGCGCAGGCGTCCACCATCTTGGCGAGCGTGTAATGCCACAAATCCTGCTGGAAGGCCGGACGCGGCACGCCTTCCCCGGTTGCGTCCGCCAGCACCTTGTATTCCGGATGGCCGCCGCCGACGCGGGTCGTCTTCATGGCGCGCGAAGCCGCAAGGTCCGCCGGACCCAGGCTCATGCCGTGCATGCGCGGGGAGGCGGTGGCGATCTCCGTGACATTGTTGACGCCTTCCGCCGTCTCGAGGATCGCATGAATGAGGATCGGCTTGCGCAAGCCAAACCGCGCCTCGAGCTGGGCGAGGAACTGGTCGAGATAATGGATGTCCCAAGGTCCCTCCACCTTCGGCAGCATCATGACGTCGAGCTTGTATCCGACTTCCTCGACGATCTGGAAAATGTCGTCCACGACCCAGGGCGAATTGAGCGCATTGATCCGGACCCAAAGTCCGGTGGTTTCGAAATTGTTGTCATGCGCCAACTCGATGAAGCCGCGGCGCGCGGCCTCCTTGGCGTCGGCCGGGATTGCGTCCTCGAGATTGCCGAGCAGCACGTCGACCTGGCCCAAGAGCTCCGGAACCTTCGATCGCACCTTCTCGATATGGGGCGGCACGAAATGGATCATGCGCTCGAGATGGATCGGAAGCTCGCGGAACGGCGCAGGCGCGCCGATGGCGAGCGGCTTGTAGAAATTGCGCGGAAGCTTCATGGACATCGTGTTTTCCGTGGATGGACGCAATTCGAAATTGGGGATGGGAGCGAGTGGTCGGAGCAGCGCTCCTTCCTGTTGCAAAAACGAGCAAGCGGCGGAGCATTGCCGCGGTCGCCGGAAAAGCCCGTGCAGGAGAAACCTTTCCCGGCGCCACACCGTAGAGGAAGCTTCGCCGTCCGCCAAGCCGTTCCGGTCCGCGTATCTGCAAATACCTGTTCCGCGCGGAACGCAGTCCGGCGTCGCTTGGCGGCGACACGCTCCAACCGACGCAGCCTGCTCAGGCCAGCGCCTCGCCGCGCATCAGGCGCGGGCGCGCCGCGATTGGATCGACCCCTTCGCGCATCAGCGCTCGTCGCAGGGGACCGACCTGATCGAGCAGATAGAGGCCGAGCCCGCGCATCCCCTGGATCGGCAGGAAGTCCGTCAGCAGGCTGCGATTGAGCAGGTCGACCGCGGCCGTGCGGGTGGCGACGTCGAGGCGCCGCGCTCGTTCGTAGCCGTGGAGAATATCCCGGCCTCCGAGATCCGCGCCGTTGCGGTGCGCCTCGGCCGCGAGCTCGGCGATCGTCGCCGCATCGCGGAGTCCGAGATTGAGGCCCTGCGCTCCGATCGGCGGTATCACATGCGCCGCCTCACCGACGAGGGCGACCCGGTTGGCGGCGAACCGGCGGGCGGTCTCGACCGTCAGGGGGAAGGCGCCGTGGCCCGGCTCGGCTTCCGCCCTGCCGAGAATCGAATGCGACCGCCGCTCGATCTCAGCACTTCGCGCAACGGGATCGAGCGCGAGCAGCCGTGCGGCTTCGGAAGGCGCCACGACGCAGACGAGACTTGACCGCAGACCAGGCAGCGGCACGAGCGTGAACGGGCCTTCGCGCAAGTGAAATTCTGTAGAAATATCACTGTGCGGTCGAGAATGTTTCAAGTTGAATGTGAGCGCAGTCTGGGGGTAGCTCCAGGTGCGCGTGTCGATGCCGGCGGCGCTGCGGCAGATCGAGCGGCGTCCATCGGCGCCGATCGCCAGCCGAACCTTCACCGCCCCGCCGCCGGCAAGGGCGATGGTCACGCCCTCGTCCGCGATCTCGACCGCGGCGGCATCCGCCCTGACACGCTGGAGGGCGGGCAGCGACTGCGCGCGCGCCTCCAGGGCGGCGACCAGATGCCGGTTCTCGATGTTCCACCCGAACGCGTCCAGCCCGATCTCCGAGGCATCGAAGCGAACCTCCGGCGCGCGCCATAGCCGGCCGGTGTCGTCGACGATGCGCAGGACCTTGAGCGGTGCCGCCTCGTCGCGACAGGTTTCCCAGACGCCGAGCGCCTGGAGAGCGACGACCGAGGAGGAAAACAGCGCCGTGGTCCGATTGTCGCGTCCGCCGCTTTGCGCGGCGATGAGCACAGTCGGCACGCCTGCACCCGCCAGCGCGACCGCCGCGGTCAGGCCGGCCGGTCCGCCACCAACCACCGCAACGTCCGCAAACACGACCCCACCGCCAGTCATCGACATTCCAAGCGCCTTGCGTTGTTCCTTCCAGCCGCGGCGTCGTGACCCACCCGGCTGGGCGGGTTGCTCTCGTGACGCCCCGGCCACCATATACGCGCGATGCCGCCGCGATCACAGCCTTCCTGTTTCGATGCTTGATCTCCTTTTCGATCCGCATGCCTGGGCCGCCCTGGTCACCCTGACCGCGCTCGAAATCGTGCTCGGCATCGACAATGTCGTCTTCATCTCGATTCTCGTCTCGCGGGTCGATCCCGCCCATGTGACGGCCGCGCGCCGGCTCGGGCTCGGGCTCGCGCTCGTCTTCCGCATCCTCCTCCTGTTTGCGCTGACCTGGCTGATCGGCTTGACTGAGCCGCTTTTCGCGTTGCTCGGCCGGGGTTTTTCCTGGCACGACGTGATCCTGATCCTTGGCGGCCTGTTTCTGATCGGCAAGGCGACCCACGAGATGCATGCCGAGATCGAAAGCGATCCGGAGAGCGAGGACGGCGCTGCGGACGCACTCAAACATGCGTCCTTCTCCCTCGTCATCGTCCAGATCATCGCCATCGATCTCGTCTTCTCCATCGACTCGATCATCACGGCCATCGGCATGGCGCAGGATATCCGGATCATGATTGCGGCGGTGCTGATCGCGGTCGCCGTGATGTATGTCGCCTCGGGGCCGGTCGCTGATTTCGTCGCCGCCCACCCGACGACGAAAATGCTGGCGCTCGCCTTCCTCGTTCTGATCGGGGTCGCGCTCGTCGCCGACGGGTTCGAAGTGCATATCCCGCGCGGCTACATCTATTTCGCGATGGCCTTTGCCGGCGCGGTCGAGGCGTTCAATATCGTCGCCCTGCGCAAACGCCGGCGGCGGCGCCTGCGCAAGCCCGTCGCGGTGGGGAAGGCAGGCATGCCGCCGCAAGGGCGGTCGTAAACGAAAAATTGGCGTAACGATTTCGCACGTGGAAGAGATGAGGTTGAGATCAGGGACGCGTTGTGTCCCGCGAGATTGAACTGAGGAGACGGGCCATGGTTGCTGCGGTGCGCGTGCACAAGGTCGGTGGGCCGGAGGTGCTGACCTATGAAGAGGTCGAGGTGGGAACGCCCGGCGAGGGCCAGATTCGCCTCCGCCAGCACGCCTGCGGCCTCAATTTCATCGACACCTATTTCCGCACCGGCCTCTATCCCGCGCCGGGCGGATTGCCGTTTATCCCCGGGAATGAGGGAGCAGGGGAGGTGACCGCGGTCGGCCCCGGCGTGACCGACCTGAAACCGGGCGACCGCGTCACCTATGTGATCGGTCTCGGGGGCTATGCGGCGGAGCGCCTGATCCCGGCCGAGCGGGCGCTGAAGCTTCCCGCCAATATCAGCTTCGAGCAGGCGGCCGGCATGATGCTGAAGGGGATGACCGCCTGTTATCTGCTCCGCCGCACCTTCAAGGTCGAGAAGGGCATGAATGTGCTGATCCACGCCGCCGCCGGCGGGGTCGGCCTCATCGCCTGCCAATGGGCGAACCTGCTGGGTGCCAACGTCATCGGCACGGTCGGATCGCGCGAGAAGGCGGAACTCGCCAAGGCGAACGGCTGCCGGCACGTGATCCTCTATCGCGACGAGGACTTCGCCGCGCGCGTGAAGGAGATCACGGGCGGCAAACTGTGCGAGGTCGTGTATGACGGCGTCGGCCGTGCGACCTTCCCCGCTTCGCTCGACTGCCTGCAGCCGCGCGGCATGTTCGTGAGTTACGGCAATGCCTCGGGCGCGATCGAGGCGTTCAGCATCAACCTTCTCCAGACGAAGGGATCGCTGTACGTAACGCGGCCGACGCTCATCCACTATTCGACGACGCGCCAGGACTATCTCGGCCTGGCGAACGAGCTGTTCGACGTGGTCGGGTCCGGCAAGGTGAGAATTCCCGTCAACCAGACCTATGCGCTGAAAGACGTGCAGAAGGCGCATCGCGAGCTTGAATCGCGCGCCACCACCGGCTCGTCGATTCTCGTGCCGTGAGCGGGTCTACGCTTGCGCCTGAGCTGGAAGAGGCGCGGTCTGCCTCGCCGTCACTGCCGAGGGTGCTAAAGCTTCGCGGCAAGGTGCTGGAAAAGGGCGTGGCCGAGATTGCCATTTGCAAGCCAGGGCAGGCCCTGGACGTCGAGCTTCGGGCAAAAGGTGCGGATCGAATTCCACCGTATCAACAAAAGAAACGGGGCTTCCCGCCGTCTCGTTGACGACGAGCGCGGCGATCGAGATGTTGTGCCGCTCCAACACGTCGACCGCGGAAAACGTATGGCTGAGCGTGCCGAGATAGCTCCCGGCGACCAAGATAGTCGGTTGGTTGAGCGCGACCATCCAGTCGAGCACGGTGTGGTGATCATCAAGCGGCGCCATGATGCCGCCGACGCCTTCGATGACCAGCACCCCTGGGCAGACCTGCATCCGCCAGCGGCACAGTTCGACTACGGCGTTGAAATCGATCTTCTTGCCTTCGCGGCGCGCGGCGAGGTGCGGGGAAACCGGAGCGGTGAAGCGGAACGGCGAGATGCGGGCGATTCCGTCGGGCGTGATCGGCTCGCCCAGCGTGGTGAGCAGCAGGCCGGGGTCGCTGCCCGCCGCTTCGTGCGGATCGTAGCCGCTGACCACCGGCTTGAGGGCTTCGACCGTGCGGCCCTGCTCCCGCAGCACCCTGATCAGGCCGCGCACGACGATGGTCTTGCCGACCTCCGTTCCCGTTGCTGTCACGAACACCGTGGTCATGCCGCAATCGCCAATACGCGGGTCCGAACGAGATCGGCGACCCGCTCGATCTCGGCGTCGGAATGGCCCGGTGTGAAGGAAAAACGCAGGCGCGCGGTGCCTTTCGGCACTGTCGGCGGCCGGATCGGCACGACGAGGAAGCCCTCCGACTCGAGCATTCGAGACGCTCCGAGCGTAGCATCGGCTTCGCCGACCACGACGGGCACGATGGGACTCGTCGCCTCGGGCAGGCCGGCGTGCCGGGTGAATGTCTTCGCCTTGGCGAGCGGCAAGGCGGCATAACCGGGATCGCGTTCGATCATGTCGAGGGCGGCGATCGCGGCGGCGACGATCGCAGGCGGCAGAGCGGTCGAATAGATCAGGGTGCGGGCGCGGCTTTTCATCAGGTCGATGACCGGCTCGGAGGCGCAGAGGTAACCGCCATAGGCGCCGATCGCCTTCGACAGCGTACCCATCTGCAGCGGGATAGCGACCGGCTCACCATGGGCGAAGGTCGAGCCGCGGCCGCCGCCGAGCACGCCGATCCCGTGGGCGTCGTCGGTCATCAGCCAGGCGTCGTAGGCGCGGGCAATCCGCGCGAGCATCGGAAGCGGCGCGAGGTCGCCGTCCATGGAAAAGACGCCGTCGGTCAGGATGAGCGCCCGCGCATGGGCGTTGCGGTGCTTGGCGAGAAGGGCACGCACATGGTCGACGTCGTTATGGCGGAAGGCGAGCAGCCGCGCGCCGCTCAATTGGGCGCCGCCCCACAGGCAGGCATGCGCGAGCTCGTCGATCAGGAGGAGGTCTTCTTCGCCCGCCAGGGCTGGAATGACGCCGAGATTGGCCAGATAACCGGAGCCGAACACGCAGGCGCTCTCGGTTCCCTTGAGCCGGGCGAGGCGGTTTTCCAGCTCGGCATAGAGCGGGTGATTGCCGGTGACGAGCCGCGAGGCCCCGGCGCCGACCCCGTGGCGCGCGAGCGCCTCGCGCGCCGCCGAAACGATCGCCGGGTGCTGGGCGAAATTGAGATAGTCGTTGCAGGAAAAGGAGATGAGCTGCCGGCCGCTGCGTTCGACCAGGATGTTGTCCGTCCGCGCCGTGCACGACAGCTCGCGCCGCAAGCTTGCCCGCGCAAGCGCGTCAAGCTTCGTCCTGGCGAATGAAACAAGCGATTCCATGAAACGAGCGATTCCATCCCCTTGGGCTTCTGACTGGCCGCGCAATTTTTGTTGCGGAGATGTAGCCTGACCGGCCTCGTTCTCCAAGGCAAATTGCCCAGATCTTTCGGCAAGGCTGGAATGCGCCTACTGCGGGATGGCAACTCGGCAGGACCCAAGCATGGATAACAGCCGCGAAGGGCCGCCCTGGCGTCAGCAGGGGCTCCCGCACATTTGGCTTCCCTACACCCAGATGAAGACGGCGCCGCCGCCGCTTCCCGCCGTGCGTACGCGGGGGTCCCGTATTACGCTCGCCGACGGCCGTGAACTCATTGATGGCGTGGCCTCTTGGTGGACGGCCTGTCACGGTTACAACCACCCTCACATCGGCGCGGCGGTGGCGCACCAGCTTGCGGCCATGCCGCACGTCATGCTCGGCGGGCTCGTTCATGAGCAGGCGCTGACGCTTGCGCGCCGCCTCGCCGGCGAACTGCCGGAAGGGCTCAGCCGCGTCTTTTTTTCCGATTCAGGCTCGGTCGCGGTCGAGGTGGCCATGAAGATGGCCGTTCAGTACTGGCTGAACAAAGGCGTGCGCGGGCGGAGCCGCTTCGTCGCCTTCCGCGGCGGCTATCACGGGGACACCACCGGCGCGATGGCGGTGTGCGATCCCGACGAGGGCATGCACCGCCTGTTTCATGGCCTGTTGCCGGAGCATGTGATCCTCGACCTGCCGCGGGACGAGGAGAGCGCCGCGGCACTCGACCGGGTGCTAGCCGGGCGCGCGGACGAGGTCGCAGGCGTCATCGTCGAGCCGCTGGTGCAGGGCGCGGGCGGCATGCTCTTTCATGATGCGGAGGTGCTGGCGCGGCTGCGCGCGGCCGCCGACCGCTATCAGCTTCTTTTGATATTCGATGAGATTTTCACGGGTTTCGGCCGCACAGGCGCGATGTTCGCCTGCGAGGCGGCGGGGGTCACGCCCGACATCATCACGTTGTCCAAGGCGCTCACGGGCGGCACGCTCCCCCTTGCCGCCACCGTCGCGACCGACGCGGTTTTCAACGCGTTCTGGTCGGATGATCCCATGCACGCGCTGATGCACGGGCCGACTTATATGGGCAATGCGCTTGCCTGCGCCGCAGCCAACGCCTCGCTCGATCTGTTCGAGCGGGAGCCGCGCCTTGACCAGGTCCGTGCGATCGAGGGGGGCCTGCGTTCGGGGCTCGATCCCTGCCGTGGGTTGCCGCGGGTCCGGGACGTGCGGGTGCGGGGGGCGATCGGCGTGGTCGAACTGGACCGGATCGACGATCCCGCGGCGCTGCGCAGCCGGTTCGTCGCCGAGGGCGTCTTCATCCGTCCCTTCGGGAATGTCGTCTATCTTACGCCAGCGTTTACGATAAATTCTGGCGAACTCGCGAGGTTGACTAGCGCGATTGTCGAGGTCGTACGGCAATTGGGATGACCGGCGCGATTGCCGAGGTCGCGCCCCGATCAATAAATCGCATCAAGCGCGGCGCCGAGCCAGCGGTCAAGGCACGTCGCGTCTTTCGGAGCGTGTCGCACCGATGACCTCGATGCCCTTCTTGCCGCGAGTTTGCGAGATATCGAGGGTCGCGGTATAGGGCGCTTGCATCGGGAGGCCGATCCCGTTCTGGCACGCGATCACCTCGATGCCCCAATAGTCCGGTTGCTGAATATAAATCAGCGCCTGCAGCGTAACCGTCATTGTCGACCACGGCTTGGTGCCGTTGACGATGAGAATATACGTGTTCGGAATGAAGCCGGGCCTGATATCGACCTTATCGAAGTCGATGCGACGGCACGCCTCCGACTGAGGTAGCGCTCGAAATTGCTCGACATCCTGGACCTGCATCGTCGCCTCCCTAGATGAAACCGAACCGCGAGGCTATATCAAGACATAATCTATGATAGTAAATTCTTCTGGAGGGAGGTTTCTTCGTTGCTTCTTATGGGGTTTCACAGTGCGCTGCCCGATTTTCAGCCTCGACGCAGCCGCAAGCCGCTGACAGTTTGGTGGCCGCTGCCGCTGGGCAGTCCGAACCCGCCGGTCGAGCAAGCTCATGCGATTTCGCATCGTCCATACGACGGAGTACGTTTACGACGCCCCGGTGGCGCTCGGGCCGCATGTCGTGCGGCTGCGCCCGCGCATTGACGGAACGGTGCATCTGCTTAGCCACGACCTCGTCGTGGATCCTGCGCCGGCCGGCCGCAGCGATCAGCTCGATCTGCACGGCAACAGCGTGACTTATCTGTGGTTTTCCGGGACGACGACGCGATTTACGATCGAAAGCGCGTTCGAGGCGGAAACCGCGCGGAGCAATCCGTTCGATTTCCTGCTCGATCCAGCCTATGCGCACCTTCCCGTGGGTGGGACGGCGGAACTCGCCGTTTGCCGCGCGCCGCGCAATTCATTGCCGGACGCGGTGATCGAGTTATCCGACCGGTTGGCGCGGGAGAGCGGCGGCGATACGGTCGCTTTCCTCTCGGCGCTCAACGGCCATCTGTATCGGTCGGTTGCCCACGAGCTGCGGCCCGGCGGAGAGGCTTATCCGCCGGAAAAGACGCTGGCGCTCGGCGCCGGGGCTTGCCGCGATATTGCGATGGTCTTTCTGGGAGCCTGCCGCGCCCAGGGCCTGGCGGGGCGTTTCGTCAGCGGCTACCAGGCGCGCAGCAAACGGCAAGATCGCCACCTGCACGCTTGGCCGGAGGTCTATCTGCCCGGAGGCGGCTGGCGGGGTTTCGACCCGACATGGGGACTTGCGATCGCCGATGCGCATGTCGCTTTGGCGGCGGCCCCCGCGCCGGCCGGAACCATGCCCGTCGAGGGCAGCTTCACGGGCGACGCCAGCTCGCGCATGAGCTATCACGTGACAATCGACGCGGATTAAGCCGGATCGAGTTGGCTGAGCGCGGCCACGTTCAGGATGTGAGCACAAGCATCGTGACAATCTCAGGTAGAGTCCGAGATCAGCTTATGACCGCGATAGCGAGGACCCGAGATTCCGCGGCATGAACTGCTTCCTGGTTTCGCGGGACTGAGCCGGTATCTTAAGCCGGGCAAACACTCGCTCGGTGAAGGGGCGAATATGGTGGATGTGAAAGTGGCCGTTGCCTGTCAGGGCGGAGGAACGCACGCCGCCTTCGAGGTGGGCGTCCTATCCGAAATCCTCAAGGACATCCAGGAGCGGAACCGCTTCGAATTGGTGGGCTTGAGCGGCACCTCGGCGGGTGCGCTGTGCACCCTGATGGCGTGGTACGGCCTCGCCTCGAAGAACGGCCGCGCCGGCTCGGTGCGCGCGGCGATCGACAAGCTCAACCGCTTCTGGGACGCGTTCGCCGCCTCCACGCCGGCCGAGATGATGCTCAACCTGTTTTCATTCTCCGCGCTCACGGCGCAGGAGAAGGAGACGCCGGTGCTGGGCTTCAACGCGCCCGTATTCAGCCTCAATCCGCGCGGTGCGATCAGCCAGGTGGTCACCGCCGGCCTGCCGCTGCTGGGCGTGCGGCGGGAATATTTCGATTTCGACGATCTGCTCGCCGAAGCCTGTCCGCAGTTCGATGGCATCGATTGGGACAAGGTACGGACGCGCCTCCTGCTCGGCGCCTCGGAGATCATCAACGGCGTCGAGACCGTGTTCGACTCCGACTGCAACATGGGAGGGCAGGGCGGCAAGCACACCGAGCCGACCGTTACGCATCGCTGGCGCAAGCGCCTGCCCCTGACGCTGCGCGGGGTTGCGGCGTCGGGAACGCTGCCCAGCGTCCGCCAGGCCGAGCAGATCGAGGGCGGCTACTATTGGGACGGCCTTTATTCGCAAAATCCGCCGGTGCGCGAGTTCCTGGCGGGCGTCCGCAAGGAGCAGGCGCCCGACGAGATCTGGATCGTGCGCATCAATCCGCAGCAAACGGCCCAGCAGCCGCAGTCCAACGCCGACATCCAGGATCGCGAAAACGAGTTGATGGGCAATCTGTCGCTCAACAAGGAGCTCGATTTCATCCTTACGGTGAACGACTGGATCGCGCAATTCGGCGGGGCGTTTGCCGAGAACTACAAGCATGTGACGGTGCGCACCATCAAGATGACGCGGAAGACGGCCGCCGAGCTGCGAACCTCGTCGAAGTTCGACCGCAGCCGCGGCTTTATCAATCGGCTGCGCGACGAGGGGCGCGCCGTCGCCCATGAATGGCTCAACAGCTGGCCGGATGTCGGCTGCTATCCCGACGACGCCGCCTATTGGTGAGACGGTTGCGCCATCGCGATCGGCCGGAGAGGCGACGGTTGACCTCTGCGCGATCGATCGTCCGTTTCGCCCTAATCGTCGATGCCGGCGCTCAAGCGCTGATAGACGCCCAGTCCGAGCACGATCAGGATCGCGGCCATCAGCAAGAGCGCCGGGTAGATGAGCTGAGGCACATTTTCCTTGCCGACATGGAAGACGATGACGAGCGCCTCGAGAAAGATCGCGACCGCAACGGTCGAGACGAGCCGCACCAGGCTGCGTCTTGCCTCCGAAGCAAGGCGCGCTTCGGGGCCGCGCACCACTTCCTCTTCCGTCAAGTAGCGGGCGATTTCGAAAGTCGCGACCGACACGACCACGTAGCCGATGCCGCTCAGCGCCGCCTCGGTGACGTCGCCGCCGACGATCGCTGCGCGACAGAACTGGACCACGGCGTCGCCCGCGAGGACGAGCGCGAGCAGAAGAAGAATCGTCGCGATCGCGCCGAAAACGACGCGTGAGAGTGTTTGCAAAATCCTGACGAGGGCGTGGGGAGGGCCGGCCATCGATATCAGCCAATTACCAAAGAGGCGCGCGCCTGGATAAACGGGTCGGCGATGTCCGACAAGCGCCGGAGCGAATTCCTTTCGGTGTCGCGAAATTCGCTCTCGTCGTTCTTCAGCGGTCGCATGTTCTGCGGCGAACCGGGATTCATTTCGCTGGTAGATACACTAGCGCACGCCAACCAGCGGGTGAAATCACGGTCGCGCTTCTTGTCTGCTGGGAGCGATAAAATAACGCAAATTGCGTCTCGACTCTGGATTCCATCTGTGGAATGCCAGCCGTGACGTGATTTTATTATCAAAGGGAGGGAGAATGACCGCCCTGACTGCCCCCGCAGCCCACCAAACCTCGCATGTCAAAGTTGCAACCGCCAGCCTGATCGGCACTGCGATCGAATGGTATGATTTCTTTCTGTACGGAACGGCGGCGGCGCTGATCTTCAACAAATTGTATTTTCCCACCTTCGACCCGATGGTCGGGACGCTGCTCGCCTTCGCGACCTACGCGCTCGGCTTCGTGGCGCGGCCCTTGGGTGGTCTCGTCTTCGGTCATTACGGCGACAGGATCGGCCGCAAGACGATGCTCTATCTGACCCTGCTCATCATGGGTTCGGCGACGGCGATCATCGGCGTCTTGCCGACCTATGAATTGCTCGGAATCTGGGCGGCGATCCTGTTGATCGGGTGCCGGCTGATCCAGGGCTTCGGGCTGGGCGGCGAGTGGGGCGGCGCGGTGCTGATGGCGGTGGAGCATGCGCCGGACAATCGCCGCGGCTTTTACGGCAGCTGGCCGCAACTCGGCGCGCCGCTCGGGCTGGTGCTCGGCACGCTGGTCTTTTCGCTCGTTTCCGGGCTCATGACCGACGCCCAGTTCATCGATTGGGGCTGGCGTCTTCCCTTCCTGTTCAGCGTCGTCCTGATCATCGTCGGCCTGTGGGTCCGCTTCACTATTGCGGAGTTGCCGGAGTTCCAGAAAATCAAGAATGAAAAGCAAGAAGTGAAAATGCCGATCATCGACGCCATTCGCATGTATCCCGGCAACATTCTGCTGGCGATGGGCGCGCGCTTCGCCGAGAACGGCTTCTTCTACATCTACGCGACCTTCACCTTGGCGTATGCGGTCCAGGCGCTCGGGATGAACCGGCAGGACATCCTCAATGGCGTGCTGATCGCGGCAGCGATCGAGACCTTCACGATTCCTGCCTTCGGCGCGCTGTCGGACCGCATCGGACGCCGGCCCGTGTATATCTTTGGCGCGGTCTTCTCCGCGCTGATGTCGTTCCCGCTGTTCTGGCTGTTGGGGACGAAGTCGCCGCAATTGGCCTGGATCGCCATCGTGCTCGGCCTCGCCGTCGGCCACGCCGCGATGTATGGCCCGCAGGCGGCCTTCCTCTCCGAGCTGTTCGGCACCAAGGTGCGCTACAGCGGCGTATCGCTCGGCTACAATCTGGCGTCGATTTTCGCCGGCGCCCTGTCGCCGCTGATCGCCACTTGGCTGATGACCGAGTTCAAGCCGGAGACGTGGCCGATCTCGGTCTACATGATCATCCTGGCGCTGATCACGCTGGTGTCGGTGTATTTCGCAGTCGAGACGCGCGGTCGGGTCGGGACGCAATACGCCCCGAAGCCCGCCTAGCCGTCGCAACCTCGAACGCTGCGCGGCTCCGCCCCTCCTCAAGCGAAGGGGCGGGGCCGGGCGCGGCCGATCAGAACCGCTCGACCCACGGCCGCAGCTCGACCTCCCAGCTCCAGGCGCTGCGGTCCTGGCGCAGAATGTCGAGATAGGCGCGCGCGATCGCGTCGGGATCGAGCATGGAATCGGGCGCGGCGGCGGGCTCCTCGCGGCCCGGATTACGGATCACGCCGTCGATGACGAAGTGCGCCACATGGATACCCTGCGGCGAGAGCTCGCGGGCAAGGCTTTGGGCGAGCCCGCGCAAGGCGAACTTGCCCATCGCAAAGGGCGCCGACTGCGCATAGCCCTTCACGCTCGCCGACGCGCCGGTGAACAGGATCGCGCCGCGGCCCTTGGGGCACATCCGCCGCGCCGCCGCCTGCGCGACCAGGAAGCCGCCATAGGCGGTCACGCTCAAAGCGCGCGCGACCGCGTCGCGGTCGAGATCGACGAACGGGCCGCGCGACCGCGCGCTCGCATTGTAGACGACGACCTCGGGCGCACCGCCGAGCGCGGTGTCCATGGATTCGAACAGCGCATCGACCTCGTCGGGCTTGGTCGCGTCGCAGGGGTAGACGACGCCGTCCGTCTCCATCGCGAGCGGGTGCAGCTTGTCGACGGCGCGCGCCGCAAGCGCGATGCGCATGCCGCCCTCGCGATGAAACAGCCGCGCAATCGAGGCGCTGAGGCCGCTGCCCGCGCCGACGATCAGGGCGCTCTTGTACTCGTATCGCATGGCGGAGGCCTCCGGTTTGCTGTTCGTCCGGAATATAGGCTCTCCACGGCGTCATTGCGGGGCCGCGCCAAAGGCGCGTGACCCGGCAATCTATGGGGCGCTTCCTCCGGTGCTTCGCGCGGCGCCGCCCCCTCCCTGACCCTCCTCCGCAAGCGGGGGAGGGAGCGGAGCAAAGCTCCGCGGGTGGGGGCGAGGGGCAGAGACGGTGCTCTGTTCCCGCGCGCTCGGTCTCACTTGGCCGACTGGGCGAGCTTCGCCCAGTCGTCCGCCTGCACCCGCGCGACCAGCTTGGCGCGGCCTTCCGGGTCGGGCTTGAACAGCGCGGCTTCGCCTTCACGGAAGTCGAACAGATCCTTGCCGAAGGCGTCGAGGATGTTCGGCCGGTGCGTGACAAGGACGACATTGCTGCCGGCCGGCGGCGCGGTCGCGGCGAGCTTGCGCATCGCCTGCGCGCGCCGTTGATTCTCGTTGGGCGACACGATCAGCCCGCCCTCGCTGATATCGATCGTCGGCGTCACCTCGCCGACCGCCATGAGCTTTCCGGTCTCGACCGCCCGGTTGAACATGCTGGTGTGGACGCGCGCGACCGGAATGCCGAGCTTACGGAACGCCTCGCCGACCTCGCGTGCCTTGGCGCGGCCGGCGTCATTGAGCTGTCGTTGCTTGTCGACGTTGTCGAGATTGAACGGGTCGGTGTCGGCCTGATCGGGATGCGTCGCCCCGTGCCGGAATACGATCACATAGCCGCCCTGGCGCAAGGCGTCGAGCCACTCGGTCTGCGCCGGAGCGATGCGGCTGCCGGCTGCCATGACGAATAGCGCAAGCAGGGCGGGAAGGCAGGCAAAGCGAACGAACCGTATGAACATGGACGATCTCCTGTAATCTTCCGCGATCACGAATGCTGCACGAGACGCGGCGCGACTGGCGATGCGGCACGATGGCGTCGTCGCTGTCGGGCGTATGGGGGAAGCCCCGGCGCCGGCGCATGGCCATTCCGGCGCAACTGCGTGACGGCGCTGTGAGCGGCGTCATCACTTCTGTTCACGATCGTTATTCCGAGGGTGCAGTTCGACGCCAGACCCGCGCGGCTCAGGCCCTAAAGAACGCGCCAGCTGTCATGCGGCGCTTCGGCCCCCTCCCTGACCCTCCCCCGCAAGCGGGGGAGGGAACGGCGCGCAGCGACGCGGGTGGAGGAGCATCTGCCTCACGACAGGCAGAGCATGCTCCTCACCATGAGGAGCGGCCGCAGGCCGCGTCTCGAAGGATGCGGCGGTGCACTGCCGCCGCGCATGGTTCGAGACGCGCGGCTTCGCCGCGCTCCTCACCATGAGGGCATGGGCCAATGCGGCGAGGTCCTATGGACCACCGGGGAAAGCCCGCCGGTGACGACTTTTTTGTTCGTCATTGCCGGGCCGGGCTGAAGGCGCGCGACCCGGCAAGCCATGCGGCGTGAGGGGCTTGTCTCACCTCTCCCCGGCGGGGAGAGGTCGGCGAGCATTGAGGGAAACGAGATGCGAGCCGGGTGAGGGGGAAATCGTTCCGCTCGATATCCGCCTCACCCGAATTCCTCGCTGCGCTCGGAATTCGACCTCTCCCCAAAGGGGCGAGGTAATAGCATTGGTAAATCGGCGAATATGCGGCGAGGCATGATGGACCGCCGGGTCCTCCGCCCTGCAGCGAAACTGTTTGAATTTGTCAATGGGTCCTTAATTTAACCTGCTAATTTGCTGCCGAATGGTCGAAGAAGAAATTCTTCGTCGAATTTGACCCGGCTTAGCTTAAGGTCGTCCATCATAGCTTTGATTAGGTCGACCAGTAGTTCGTTTTTATGTCCGCCAGTCGCTCGAATATCCCGTTCAAATTTTGCGAGTGCATTCATTACTTCTTCCGAGCCATTGAACGTTATACAGATTTCGTTCAGTGCCTCTAACCACTCTTTCTTTGGAGGAACTGATCGGAAAGCGGCCACACGACGGAGGCAGTCGAGCTTGCGGTCCAGCCTTGCTGTTCGTCGCTGAAAATACAGCGTTATGCATGCCGCCGTAACACTGGATAGAAATCCTGATAAGAGAATTGTTCCGAGATAATCGCTCATTGCAGTGTTCTAACGTGCCGCCCCCTGCAGATCGCGACGACGCGGAAAAAAAGCGATCGCACCCTCAGCTCGCCTCCGCGAGCAGCGAGAGCTGGCGCGGCGGGGATTCGTGCGCGGTGCGGTCGGGCAGCGCCGTGGGATAGTCGCCGGTGAAGCAGTGGTCGGTGAATTGCGGGCGCATATTGTCGCGCGCGGCTTCGCCCATCGCCCGGTAGATGCCGTCGACCGACAGGAAGGCGAGCGAGTCGGCGCCGATGATGTCGCGCATCTCCTCGACCGTATGGTTGGCGGCGAGCAGCTTGTCGCGCTCGGGCGTGTCGATGCCGTAATAGTCGGGATGGGTGATCGGCGGCGAGGCGATGCGGAAATGCACCTCCTTCGCGCCCGCCTCGCGCATCATCCGCACGATCTTCACCGAGGTGGTGCCGCGCACGAGGCTGTCGTCGATCAGCACGATGCGCTTGCCCGCCACCACGGCGCGGTTGGCGTTGTGCTTGAGCCGCACGCCCGATTCGCGGATCGCCTGGGTCGGCTGGATGAAGGTGCGCCCCACATAGTGGTTGCGGATGATGCCGAGCTCGTAGGGGATGCCGGACACCTGCGAATAGCCGATCGAGGCGGGCACGCCGGAGTCAGGGACTGGCACCACCACGTCGGCGTCGGCCGCGGCCTCGCGGGCGAGCTCGTGGCCCATGTTCTTGCGGATCTGGTAGACGCTGCGCCCGCCGACGACGGAATCGGGCCGGGCGAAATAGATGTATTCGAAGATGCATGGCCGCGCCTGCATCGGCGGGAACGGCTTGTGGGTCTGCGAGCCGGTCTCGTCGAACACCAGCACCTCGCCGTTCTCGATGTCGCGGATGTAGCGCGCGCCGATGATGTCGAGGGCGCAGGTCTCCGAGGTGATGATCGGACAGCCGTCGAGCTCGCCGAGCACGAGCGGGCGGATGCCGAGCGGGTCGCGCGCGGCGATCAGCTTCTTGTTGGTCAGCGCGACCAGCGAATAGGAGCCTTCCAGCGCGCGCAACGCCTCGACGAACTTGTCGACGAACAGGCCGCGCCGCGAGCGGGCGACGAGATGCAGGATCGCCTCGGTGTCGGTGGTGGACTGCATGATCGCCCCTTCGCGCACGAGCTGGCGGCGAAGGGTGATGCCGTTGGTGAGATTGCCGTTATGGGCGACCGCGAAGCCGCCGGAAAGAAGCTCGGCGAACAAGGGCTGCACATTGCGCAGGATGGTCGCGCCGGTGGTCGAATAGCGCACATGGCCGATCGCGATCTGGCCGGGCAGCTGCTCGATCACGTGGCGCTTGGAGAAGGTTTCCTCGACGAGGCCGAGGCGGCGCTCGGAATGGTAGAACTGGCCGTCGAAGGTGACGATGCCGGCGGCTTCCTCGCCGCGGTGCTGGAGGGCGTGCAGTCCGAGCGCGGTGATCGCGGCGGCGTCGCGGTGCCCGTAGATGCCGAACAGGCCGCATTCCTCGCGCAGCCGGTCGCCGTCGACGTTGAAGCTTGCGAGGTCGGGGAGGAGGTCGAGATCGGCCGAGCCGTCCGACTCGGGTTGGCGTTCGAGGGTCCCTGGCTGGTGCTGCGTCATCATGGGGTCCCTCGATTGCATGACAGGTTCCTCAGGCAGCGATGCGCTTGATGCACGCCGCCATATGCCGCCCATCGTTGGCGTGATTTGCGTTGACAGGCGTGCCGCTCGCCAAGATCGCCTCTCCATGGCCGCCCGCCCGGTCGGAACGCTGGCCGGGAGCTTCCGGGCCCTCTTCCTCGGGTGGCTTTTTCTTCAGCTTCTTCAAGATGGTGTTTTCGGGGTCTTCCGGCAACAGCGACATCAGCCATTCGCCGGTGCCTTGCAGCACCACGCGCGAGCGCGCATTGCGCACGGCCTCGGGCTGCGATTTCGCCGGCACCAGCCAGTCGAAGAAGATGAAGGCAACCACCACGATCAACAGTCCGCGGGCAAGCCCGAACAGAAATCCCAAGGTGCGGTCGAGCGCGCCGATTCGGCTGTCGAGCACTTTATCGGAAAGCCGTACGGTGAGCGCGGAGACGATGATCAGCGTCAACAGGAAAACGCCGCCGACGGTCACGCCGGCGGCGACATAGTCATTGTTGAAGTATTGCTTGGCGTAGGGGAGGAGGCGGGAATAGGCGAGCAGCGTGGCCGCCGCCGCCGCGCCCCAGGCCGCGATCGACAGCACTTCGCGCATGAACCCCCGCACCATGGCGAGCAGCCCGGAAATCAGCATCACGGCGATCAAGACGAGATCGAGATACATTCGCGAGGCTGCTCGTTGAAGGCGTCGCGGTGCGGGTTCGGTCGGGCGTCACCGCGCGGTCATATCGGCGGGCCCTGTATAGCGGGACGAAGTCGCGCCGTCACCCGCAATGTCAGGCCTCGCGTCCGCTGAAGCCAATTCGCCGTCTCCGCTGTGCTTCGGGCGAAATGGTCGCCACGAGGTCGGCGAGCGAAGCCTGCGGGACAAGCTGGAGGGTCGAATCGCGCCCGGCCTGCGCCGCCGCAGCCTCAGGCACGAAGGCCATCGCAAACCCGAGCTTCTGCGCTTCCTTGAGGCGGGCCGCCGCCTGCGCCACCGGCCGCACCGCGCCCGACAGCGAGACCTCGCCGAAATACACCGCATCGGCCGGCAACGGCGTCTGCGCGAGGGAGGAGACCAGCGCAGCCGCCGCAGCGAGGTCGGCCGCGGGCTCCTGGATGCGCAGGCCGCCGGCCACGTTGAGATAAACGTCGTGGCCCGACAGCCGCAGGCCGCAATGGGCTTCCAGCACCGCCAGCAACATGGAGAGGCGGTTGAGATCCCAGCCGACCACCGCCCGGCGCGGCGTGCCGAGTGCGGTGGGCGCGACGAGCGCCTGGATTTCGACCAGCAGGGGGCGGGTGCCCTCGATTCCGGCAAACACCGCCGTGCCCGGCGCGCCGAGGGCGCGCTCCGACAAAAACAGCGCCGAGGGGTTCGCGACCTCGGCGAGACCCGAACCGGTCATCTCGAACACGCCGATTTCGTCGGTCGGCCCGAATCGGTTCTTCGCCGCGCGCAGGATGCGGAAATGGTGGCCGCCTTCGCCTTCGAACGACAGCACGGCGTCCACCATGTGCTCGACCACGCGCGGGCCGGCGATCTGGCCGTCCTTGGTCACGTGGCCGATGAGAATCATCGCCGCCCCCGACCGCTTGGCGAAGCGGATCAGCGCTTGGGCAGAGGCGCGCACCTGGGTCACGGTGCCCGGCGCGGATTCGACGGCGTCGGTCCACATGGTTTGAATGGAATCGATGACGACGAGGCGAGAAGGCGCGTCTTGCGAGAGCGTTGCGATGATATCCTCAACCGAAGTCTCGGCGGCGATCGCGACCGGCAGGTGCGACAGAGCCAGCCGCTCGGCGCGCAGCCGCACCTGCGCAAGCGACTCCTCGCCGGTGACATAGACCGCGCGATGGCCGGCCCGCGCGAGCGCCGCCGCGATCTGCAAAAGCAGGGTCGATTTGCCGATTCCGGGGTCGCCGCCGACCAGGGCGACCGAGCCGCGCACCAGCCCGCCTCCCGTCACCCGGTCGAACTCGCCGATCCCGCTGAGCAGGCGAGGGGCCTCCTGCGACGCGCCGGCAAGCGCCTCGAGCGCGAAGGACCGACCCTTGCGGGGCGGGCGGCCCGGTCCCGCTCCACGCGCCTCCGCCGCGCGCGCCTCTTCGCTGATCGTGTTCCACTCGCCGCAAGCGTCGCACTTGCCCTGCCAGCGGTTGGAAACCGCTCCGCAGTTCTGGCAGACGAAATGGGCGGCGTTGCGGGCCATGTCGACCACGATCTACCGGACAGGGCGCGTCAGCACGCTACCCGATTCGCGCCGAGGGGCATCTCTCCGGTGGCGAGAGGCCACGGCCAGGACAGCGCTCAACTCGCCGATGTCCACACCCGGTGATAGCGGCGGCCGAGGCTCGTCAGCACCTCATAGCCGATCAAGTCGCCGAAGCGGGCAAGCTCGTCGACATCGACGCCGTCGCCGAGCAGGGTCGCGAAATCGCCGCGGCGCGGGGCCTTTTCCGGCAGCGCGGTCACGTCGATGGCGAGCAGGTCCATGGAAATGCGGCCGACGATGGGACAGCGCTTCCCGGCGACGATCGCCACCGGGCGCTCGCCCGACAGGGCCGCGCCGGCGCGCAGAAAGCCGTCGCCATAGCCGACCGCGACGACCGCGATCCGCGACTCATGCGCTGCGGTCCAGGTGGCGCCATAGCCGACAGTCGCCCCCCGCGGGACGCCTCGCACCTGTATGATGCGGCCCTTGAGGTTGACCGCCTGTCGCATCGGATTGGCGGCGGCGGGGGTCGGATTGATCCCATACAGGGCCGCCCCCGGCCGCACCAGGTCGCAATGCGTGGCGGGACCGAGGAAAATTCCCGACGAATTGGCGAGCGAGGCCGGGATGCCCCGGAACATCATCCGCACCTCGCGGAAGAGCTGGATTTGGCGCGCGTTGAGGGGGTGCTCGGGTGCGTCCGCGCAGGCGAGATGGCTCATGACGAGCGAAATCCCGTGCTTGGGCGTCTTGGCGCGCGTGGACAGCGCGGGCGCCTCCTCGATGGGCAGGCCGAGGCGGTTCATGCCGGTGTCGAAATGGAGCGCCGCGCCGCCGGTCCATTTTTGCACGCTGCAGAAGGCGTCCCACTCGACCAGTTCGGCCATGCTCCCGATCACCGGGCGCAGCTGCGCCTCGGCGAAACTCGGGGCGCCGCCGGGCGGAATGCCGTTGAGCACGTAGATGGTGGCGTCCGGGGCGACCCGCCGCACGGACCGCCCCTCATGGATGTGGGCGACAAAAAACGTCCGGCATCCGGCCTTGGCGAATGCGCCTGTCACTTCGGCGAGGCCGCAGCCATAGGCGTCGGCCTTCACGACCGCGGCGCAGTCGGCGGGATCGACGCGCTCAGCGAGCATGCGCCAGTTCGCGGCGATGGCGTCGAGGTCGATGGCGAGCACGCCGCCGGTTTCGAGCAGCGGCGGACCGCCAGAGAGGCCCGCGCGGTCCCGGTTCGGGGCCTCGGCGTCTCGCGCCGTCGGCTTGCGCTCCTTTGCGGCCATGAAATTCCCGCTGCGAGGGTGAAGGCGCACCGGCGCGAGGCGGGCCGCCGAAGGCGGCCACTATCACCGGTTTCGCTTTTCTGGCAAGCCGCCCGAACGGCGTATCAAATCCGGTCGGGCAGGCGGTCCTCTTCAGCAAGGTCGGAGAAGCGGGTCACGTCCGCCTTGAATTGCATTGCGACGGTGCCGGTCGGCCCATGCCGCTGCTTGCCGATGATGACTTCGGCGCGTCCGTGCACCGCCTCCATGTCGGACTGCCACTTGAAGAACTCTTCGGTGCCGGCGCGCGGCTCGCGGTTCTTCAGATAGTATTCCTCGCGGAACACGAACATCACCACGTCGGCGTCCTGCTCGATCGAGCCCGATTCGCGCAGGTCGGAAAGCTGCGGACGCTTGTCGTCGCGGTTCTCGACCTGGCGCGAGAGCTGCGACAGCGCGAGGATCGGGATGTTCAGCTCCTTCGCCAGCGCCTTGAGATTGGTGGTGATTTCGGTGACCTCGTGGACGCGGCCTTCCACCGCGCGGCGGCTCGATCCCTGCAGCAGCTGGATATAGTCGACCACCATTGCATCGAGGCCGCGTTGGCGCTTCAGCCGCCGTGCGCGCGCCGCAAGCTGGGCGATCGAGAGCCCGCCGGTTTCGTCGATATAGAGCGGGATCGCCTCCATCTCGCGGGCGGCCTCGGCGATGCGGTCGAAATCGGATGGGTCGATCTCGCCGCGCCGGATGCGGTAGGAGGGAATCTCCGTCTGCTCGGAGATGATGCGGGTGGCGAGCTGCTCGGCCGACATTTCGAGGGAAAAGAACCCGACAACGCCGCCATTGGTGGAGACGGTGCGTCCGTCCGTCCGCACCTCGCCTTGCCAGGCGCGGGCGATGTTGTAGGCGATGTTGGTGGCGAGCGCGGTCTTTCCCATGCCCGGCCGTCCTGCGATGATGACGAGGTCGGACGGCTGCAGGCCCCCCATCATGCGGTCGAGGTCGCGTAATCCGGTCGCAAGGCCGGAGAGCCTTCCGTCGCGCTGATAGGCGCGCGCGGCCATATCGACCGCGGTGGTGAGGGCCTGGGTGAAGCGCTGGAAGCCGCCGTCATAGCGGCCGGTCTCGGCCAGCTCGTAAAGGCTGCGCTCGGCCGCCTCGATCTGGTCGCGCGGGGCCGAGTCCACCGCCGCGTCGTAAGCCTCGTTCACCATCTCCTCGCCGATGCCGATCAGAGAGCGGCGCAGCGCGAGATCATAAATCGTGCGGCCGTAGTCCTCGGCGTTGATTACGGTCGTCGCTTCGGCGGCGAGCCTTGCGAGGTATTGGCTTCCGGTGAGGCCGGCGACATCGAGGTCGGCGGGCAGGAATGTCTTCAGTGTCACCGGCGTTGCGACCTTTCCCGCCCGCACGAGGCCCGCGGAAAGCTCGTAGAATTCTCTGGTGAACCGGCTCGAAGAAATGCTCCGGGTTGAGAAAATCGGAGACGCGGTAGAAGGCCTCGTTGTTGACCAGGATGGCGCCGAGCAGCGCCTGCTCGACCTCCACATTGTGGGGCGGCGCGCGGAAAGCCGGGGTGCGCTCCGCCGGCAATTTGCGTGCAATCGATTCAACGGCCATGGGCCTTCCTCACTGTTTTCCGAACTCTTCTTGAGACTCGACGCCTACGCAGACGCAACCACTGGCCGTCTTGATGCAGCGGATGCCGCCGCGTCCGGCGCAAAAAAACTCCAGCGCGCCGAACTGGTGGCCAGCTCGCCGACAACGCCGCGCCCGCAAGCGCGGGAACCGAAATACACGGAAATCTCTGCTGCGGCACATTACTCACCCCGGCTCCTCCGGCGAATCGGAAACACGGATTTCCCCGCTGATCACCACGAAAAAAAATGTCCCTGGCAAGACGAAAACGCCTTGACTAGGGCCTCCGCAGCGCGGCCGCGACGGCCGGGCGGCGGCGCAGGCGAGAAGAATTCTAAGCCCGGCCACGGGGATGTCGGTTGATCGGCGCGCCGCTCGGCTTATGTCCTAGCGAAGCGAGGGCTCCGCAAATGCACACACAATCGATCGAAGAGTGGCGGCACGACCATGTTTTCCTCGGCGCGCATCACGCGGACCGCGAGCGCCGGATCTGGCTCGTGGTCGGCCTCACCGCGGTTATGATGGTCGTCGAGATCGTCGGCGGAACGATCTACGGCTCGATGGCGCTGATCGCGGACGGCTGGCATATGTCGACGCACGCGGCGGCGTTATCGATTGCGGCGCTCGCCTACGCCTTTGCGCGCCGGCACGCGAGCAACCCGCGGTTCTCCTTCGGAACGGGCAAGGTCGGCGATCTCGCCGGATTCGCGAGCGCGATCATTCTCGCGCTGGTCGCGCTCATGATCGGATACGAGAGCGTCACGCGCATCATCCGTCCCGTCGCGATCGATTATAACGAAGCGCTGCTGATCGCCGCGCTCGGGCTTGCGGTCAATCTCGCGAGCGCCTGGCTCCTGGGCGATGACGATCATGGGCACGCGCATGACGAGGAGCACGCCCATCACCACCGCGACCACAATCACCGCGCCGCCTATTTGCACGTGCTGGCGGATGCGGTCACCTCGGTCCTCGCGATCGCCGGACTGCTTGCGGCGCGGTTTTTCGCCTGGCCGTGGATCGACCCGGTGGTGGGGCTGTTCGGCAGTCTGGTGATCGCGGCCTGGGCGTGGGGGCTCATCCGCTCGTCCGGAGCCGTGCTCCTCGACCTGACCCCCGCGCCGAAACTGGCCGATCGCGTCCGCAGCCGGCTCGAAGTCGAAGGCGACCGCGTCGCGGATCTGCATCTGTGGCGGGTCGGGCCCGGGCATATGGCGGTGGTGGCGGCGGTGGTGTCAGGCCGTCCGCAGCATCCGGCCGCCTACAAAGCGCGCCTCGACGACATAGCGGGAATTTCCCACGTCACCGTCGAGGTGCACCACTGCCCCGGTCACACGGAGGCGGGCGGATGTTAAAAGCAGGCTGGACGGTGATATCCTTGCGAGACTGAGCGCGCGCTTGGGAAAGCGGCCGTTCTCCGCCGCGGGGCGAGGGCCGCCGTTGATTATGCGGTTCGGACGTGGCGGCCCTTTTCGTCGACGACCCGCTCGCCGTCCTCCTTGAAGAACTCGCCGCGCTGCGGCGGCAGCAAATCGAGGACGAGTTCGGAGGGCCGGCACAGGCGCACGCCTTTGGGCGACACCACAAAAGGCCGGTTGATCAGGATCGGATGCGCCATCATGGCGTCGAGGAGTTTGTCATCGGACAGGGCGGGATTGTCGAGCCCGAGCTCGTGAAAGGGCGTGCCCTTCTCGCGCAAGGCTTGCCGCACCGTTAGGCCGGCGCGGGCAATCATGTCCCGGAGCAGGGCGCGGGTCGGCGGGCATTTCAGATATTCGATGATGTGCGGCTCGATCCCGGCATTGCGGATCAGGCCGAGCGTATTGCGCGAGGTGCCGCATTTCGGATTGTGGTAGATGATGACGTCCATTGCGTCCGCTACTCCCCGGCCAGGCGGAACGGCGGCCGATTGCCGTTCTCGAGCATGCGCAGCCGCTGCTCCTCGCGCGGAATATAGTTCCGCGTGATCGGCACGACGCCCTGGCGCTTGGTCAACTGGATTTGAAAGACCATTATGTTCTGCTCGCGGAAGGCCATTTCCGAGGCGGCGAGATAGAACTCCCACATGCGCACGAAGCGCGGATCGTAGAGGCGCTCGGCGTCTTCGCGATGGGCGAGAAATCGTTCGCGCCAGGCCCGCAAGGTCTCGGCGTAATGCAGGCGCAGGATTTCGATGTCGGTGACGAGCAGCCCGGCCCGTTCGATCGCCGGCAGGACTTCCGACAGCGCCGGGACATAGCCGCCCGGGAAGATGTATTTGGCGACCCAGGGGTTGGTGTAGAACGGCCCGTCCGAGCGGCCGATCGAGTGGAGCAGGGCGACGCCGTCTTCGGCCAGCGCCTCCGCGATCCTGCCGAAATAGGCGTCGTAGAACTGCACGCCGACATGCTCGAACATGCCGACCGACACGATGCGGTCATATCGCCCGGACGCATCGCGGTAGTCCTGCAGGCGGAATTGCACGGCATCGCCCAGCGCCCGCTCGCTCGCGCGTCCGCGCGCGGCGGCGAGCTGCTCCTGCGACAGTGTAATGCCGCTCACGCGCGCGCCGCAGATTTCGGCGAGATAAAGCGCAAGCCCGCCCCAACCGGATCCGATGTCGAGCACGCTCTGGCCGCGTTCGATCAGGAGCTTGGCGGCGATGTGGCGCTTCTTCGCCAGCTGCGCATCGTCGAGCGTGTCCTCGTCGTTCTCGAAATAGGCGCAGCTGTATTGCCGGTCGGAATCAAGAAACAGGGCGTATAGCCGCGCGTCGAGGTCGTAGTGATGCGCGACGTTGCGCTGGGCTCGTCTCCGTGGATTGAGTTGCTGCAGCTTTCGCAACACGAAACGCACGGCCCCGAGCGGCAGCGTCCACGGCATCCGGCCGCCCTCATTGAAGCCTTTGAATACGAGGTCGAGAAAATCGGCGATCGTTCCCTGCTCGACGACGAAATCCCCGTCCATATAGGCTTCGCCGAGTCGCAGCTCGGGGTCGAGCAGGACGGCGCGCTGAGCGGCCTTGGCGGTGAAGCGCACGGCGACCGGCTCGCCGGTCCCGTCGCCGAACACGTGAGTGGATCCTGACGCCGTCGTCACCCGCAAATGGCCGCGTTTGATGAGCGAGGAAAAGGCGATCCGCAGTAATCGGTCCATCGGCGAACTCCAACGCCGGAATAATCGCGAGCCGAAAGCGCCGTAAAGGCTTGCACCGGATGAAAAAGCATCCTTAGTGTCGGGCTCGCGCACGTAGACTAGATCAAATTCGCTGCGGCAGGCAATCTATACCCGGTGAAAGGCGCGCGGATTCGGCGGTTTGCCTCGCCGCGGCATGGGAATAAGATTAACGGGCGGATTCGGGTTGCTCGTTTTTCCGGCAGGGGCGGCGTAAATCGGGGCGCGGGCGGCCGCGCCCGGCAAAGGGAAGGAACCGATATGGCGCGATCCTGGGCGCTGAGAGGCTTGATCGCCGCCGTCGTGTTCGGAGCGACGGGCGCGCAGGCGCAGACCGATCTCAACGCCGGGATGTCGCCGGCGCAGCTGTTCTCGGCCAACTGCTCGGCCTGCCATCGCTCTCCCCAGGGATTGTCGCGCGGGCGTGATCCCGGCACGATCGCGAATTTCTTGCGCGACCACTACACGACGCGGCCGGGCATCGCCGTCGCGCTCGCCCAATATCTCGCGAGCGTGCGCGGCGCGCCGCGCCCGCCAACGACGAGCCAGGGGCCCGCGGGCGCCGAGCAGACCGGCACGGCAGCCGTTCCGGCGCGCACGCCGCCAGCGCGGCCGATCGAAAAGCTCGCCGACGCCACGGTCGAGCGCCTGAAATCCTTCGCCACGGATGCCGACGCGGCAAAGCCGTCTGACGACGCGCCGGATCGCGGCGTGTCGCGCCTGCAGAGTTACGCCGGGTCTGGCGTTGCAGTGAATTCCTTGCGAGAGGCAGCGCTTGCCGCGGCTGCGCGCGCCACGCGATCCCCTTCAACGGAGCAAGGTCTGCGCCCGTCGCGGACCGCCACGACGCCCTCCGAAGGCAGTGTGGCAAGGAGCGATACAAGCGGGCCGACAAGCGCCGCCGCGCCGACGACTGCGGCCCGGGATTCTGCGCCTTTGCTGCGCGGTCCCCCGCCGAGCGGCGCGACGCCCACGCAGCAATCGAACGAGGATGCGCGCTGACCTCGCTCTGCGCGCCGATCGGCGACGCAATGCCGGCGCGGAATGGTGCTGCGGAGCGGGCGTTCACGCATCGAAAAGGCGCGTGAACGAACAGTAAAATTCGTGATCTGATAACCGTTTAGTCTTTGATTCACCGCGCCGGATAAACCTGTTCTTTATTGTGTTGTTTAAGTCGATCTTAGAGCGTTTCGACTAAGTGTTGTAGCGAAGGCGAGGGAAACAGGGCCCCGCCGAATAAACGACAAGCGAAGGGCGTCATCATGAAAGCAATGGTCAGGCCGGCGGAGCCGGCCGAGCGGGATATGCGTTTTCAGCAGATTCGGCCGCTCTATCTTGAATCGCTGACGCTGGTCGAACGGCTGCATCGCCGGCTGCTCGACGTCGTCAAGGACGAGTTCGACCGCCGCGGGCGCGACGACATCAACGCCGTGCAGGCGCTGCTGATCTACAATATCGGCGACAAAGAGCTGACCGCCGGCGAGCTGCGCACGCGCGGCTACTATCTCGGCTCCAACGTCTCGTACAACCTGAAGAAGCTGGTCGAGATAGGCTTTGTCGATCACCAGCGCTCGCGCCTCGACCGCCGCTCAGTCCGCATCAAGCTGACGGACAAGGGCCGTGCCGTGCGCGACATCATCGAGGCCCTCTACCAGAAGCATTTTCGCACGGTCGAGCAGGTCGGCGGCATCAAGGCCGACGAGTTCGCAACGCTCAACAAGTCGCTCCAGCGGCTCGAGCGGTTCTGGACCGACCAGATTCTCTACCGGCTCTGATCGTCGGATCGCAGGGCGCGTCCCCCGGCATGGTGGGCCGCGCCCGCTCTCCGTCGGCTTCCTTCGGGCGGGCGGTTCGTTTCTGACATAAAATCGCCCATCGGCCTCCTTACTCGATCGCCTTCGGTGGCGCAGTTGCGGCTGCAGGCCCGTGCGCGGCACGGAAAGCGTCGCGTGCGCAAGCGCGAGGGGTTTATGAAGCGAGGCGCGAGGCGGCATCCCGGCGAGGCAAGCCGCCGATCCTTCATGTGCGGCATGCTCGCTGCGGGTGCGGGCGTCCTTATCTCACGAACGGCGACCGCCGAGGACGCCGTTCTCGATGGGCTCATCGAGCAGGGCCAGAATCCCAGTTTCGGGCAGGGTTTCGACGCCGCGTCGCGCACCATCCTGATGCCGAACGCCGCGCAGCCAACGCTCGATCCCTCGACGGCGCAGACTGCCGAAGCGGCGATTGCGCGCTACGAAAACATCGTTTCTCGCGGCGGCTGGTCCGCCGTTCCGTCGTCGCCCAGCCTGCGCTTGGGAAGTCGCCACCCGAACGTGCCCGCTCTGCGCGCCCGTCTCGCCGCATCGGACGATATCGAGACAAGCGGCGGCGTCAACGACATTTACGATTCCTACGTCGAGGCGGCGGTGCGCCGCTTTCAGGCCCGCCACGGCCTGACCGTGGACGGCATCGCCCGCGAGCAAACCGTCAAGGCGATGAACGTGCCCGCGGAGACGCGGCTCGCGCAGCTGCGGACCAATGCGGTGCGCCTGCGCAGCCTGTCGGGCAATCTCGGCCCGCGTTTCGTCGTCTGCAACATCCCGGCCGCGCAGCTCGAAGCGATCGAGGGCAATGTGGTGGTCTCGCGCCACATCGCCGTGGTCGGCAAGCCGGACCGGCCGTCGCCCGACATCCAGAGCCGGATCGTGGAAATCAATTTCAATCCGTACTGGACCGTGCCGGTTTCGATCGTCCGCAAGGACCTCATTCCGAAGATGCAGGCGGAGCCGGACTACCTCACCAAGAACCATATCCGCATCTTCGACGGGCGCGGGGGCGAGCTGCAGCCGCAACAGATCAACTGGTACTCCAACGAAGCGGTGAACTACATGTTCAAGCAGGATCCGGGCGAGCTCAATTCGCTCGGATCGATCCGCATCAATTTCCCCAGCAAGGACGGCGTGTACATGCACGACACGCCGTCGAAAAACCTGTTCGGCGAGGATTTCCGCTTCCATTCCTCCGGCTGCGTGCGGGTGCAGAACGTGCGCGAACTGGTCAACTGGCTGCTCGCCGACACGTCCGGCTGGTCCCGCGCCGAAATCGATCAGGTGATCAGGTCGGGCGAGCGCAAGGACGCGCGCCTGGCGACGCCGGTCCCACTCTACTGGGTCTATGTCACCGCCTGGGCGACGCCAGACGGGGTCGTGCAATTCCGCGACGATATTTACGGACGCGACGGCCTCGCCGGCAGCGTCAATCTCAACCGCGGGTGACCCTTCCGCAGGGGAACCGGCAGCGGTCCCAGTCGCTTGCCGCAAGACCGGCGCGCCGCCAGCGCCGAAAAGGTTGAGACCGCAACATCTTGCGCGCCTGTGGGGACTTCGTCCCTATCATTGGCGTTGCGCCGACAATGTGCTATCCGGCCATAAGGATCAGGAGACCCGTCATGCCTCAGAGAGAGACCTCCGCGCGCGCCGGCACCGAGAATGCGCTATTCGCCGCGCCGCTTGCTGAGACCGATCCGGACATCGCCGACGCGATCCGGCGCGAACTCGGCCGCCAGCGCGACGAGATCGAGCTGATTGCGTCGGAGAACATCGTGAGCCGGGCGGTGCTGGAGGCGCAGGGCTCGGTGCTGACGAACAAATACGCCGAGGGCCTCCCCGGCAAGCGCTATTATGGCGGCTGCCAGTATGTCGACATTGTCGAAAGCCTGGCGATCGAACGCGTCACCAAGCTGTTCGGCTGCGGCTATGCGAACGTCCAGCCGCATTCCGGCGCGTCCGCCAACGCGGCCGTGTTCATGGCGCTGATGCAGCCCGGCGACACATTCATGGGCTTGAACCTGGCGGCCGGCGGCCATCTCACGCATGGCTCCCCCGTCAACATGTCGGGCAAATGGTTCAAGGTCGTGCCCTACGGGGTGCGCCGCGACGACCACCGCATTGACATCGACGAGGTGCTCAGGCTCGCCCGCGAGCATAAGCCGAAGCTCATCGTTGCCGGCGGATCGGCCTATCCGCGCATCATCGATTTCCCCGCCTTCCGCGCCATCGCCGACGAGGTCGGGGCCCATCTCGTGGTGGACATGGCGCATTTCGCTGGGCTGGTCGCGGGGGGCGTGCATCCGAGCCCGTTCCCGCACGCCCATGTGGTGACCACGACCACCCACAAGACGCTGCGCGGGCCGCGCGGCGGCGTGATCCTCGCCGACGACGAAGCGATCGCGAAAAAGCTCAATTCGGCCGTGTTCCCGGGCATGCAGGGCGGCCCGTTGATGCACGTGATCGCGGCGAAAGCGGTCGCCTTCGGCGAGGCCTTGCGGCCCTCCTTCAAGCTTTATGCGAAGAACGTCGTGGAGAACGCCAAGGCGCTGGCCGCCACCCTGAAGGCGCGCGGGCTCGACATCGTGTCGGGCGGCACCGACACGCATTTGATGCTGGTCGATCTGCGGCCGAAGCGCCTGACCGGGAAAGTGGCGGAGGCGGCGCTCGGGCGCGCCCACATCACCTGCAACAAGAATGGCATCCCGTTCGACCCGGAGAAGCCGACGGTGACCTCCGGCGTCCGGCTCGGGACCCCCGCCGGCACCACGCGCGGCTTCGGCGTCGCCGAGTTCCAGCAGGTCGGCGAGATGATCTCCGACGTGCTGGACGTGCTCGCCCAGAAGGGCGTCGAGGAGGACGCGTTGATCGAGGCCTCGGTGCGCGACCGGGTGAAGCGGCTCATCGACCGGTTTCCGATTTACGATGCCTGAGAGCCTTTGAACCGGGGTAGGACCTTCAGATGCGCTGTCCGAGCTGCGGCAGCCTCGACACCCAAGTCAAGGATTCGCGTCCGACCGAAGATTCCGCGGCGATACGCCGTCGCCGTCTTTGCCTAGCCTGCGGCTTTCGCTTCACCACGTTCGAGCGGGTGCAGCTGCGCGAACTGGTCGTGATCAAGCGCAACGGCCGCCGCGTGCCGTTCGATCGCGACAAGCTCGCCCGCTCGGTCGAGATCGCGCTGCGCAAGCGCAATGTCGATCCCGAACGGGTCGAGCAGACCATCTCCAAGATCGTGCGGGAGCTGGAAAGCCTCGGCGAGAACGAGGTGACGACCGAGACGATCGGCGAGACGGTAATGGCGCATTTGCGCGAGCTCGATGACGTCGCCTATGTCCGCTTCGCTTCGGTCTACCGGAATTTCCGCGAGGCGAAGGACTTCGAGCAGGCGCTCGCCGAACTTGCCGGCGAAGACGAGGGCGCGCGGCCGGCGCCCGCGCGGAAATGATGCCCGGAACGCGAGCGGCGGGGCGGCGCGCGAAGGCCGGGCGCGTGGCGGGTGACGCATGACTCAGTCGATTCCGCCTCACGGCGTCCCCGGCGGCGGCGCCCAACTCTTCGCTCAGGGCGTCGCCATGCACCAGCGTGGCGCGATCGGCGAGGCCGAACGGCTCTACCGGCTCGTCCTTGCGGCGGACAAGAAACACGCCGGAGCGCTGCAATATCTGGCGATGATCGAAGCGCAGCGCGGCAACTTGGATGAAGCGCGCCAGTTGCTCGAGCGATGCGTGAAGGCCAATCCGCGATCGGCGGAGGCTCACACCAATCTCGGATACGCGCTTGCTTTGATGAAGCGTCACGCCGATGCGGTCGCAGCTTACGACAAGGCGCTGTCGATCGACCCCAACTTCGTTCAGGCCTTGAACAACCGCGGCATCTCGCTGCGGGAGCTCGCGCGGTTCGACGATGCGGTCGCCACCTATGACCGGCTCCTGTCGATCAAGCCGGACTTCGCAGACGCGCTCTACAATCGCGGCAATGTGCTGAACAAGATGGGCCGCTGGACCGATGCGCTCGCAAGCCTGGACAAAGCGCTCGTCATCAAGCCGGGCGACATCGATACGTTGATCAGCCGGGGCATCGCTTTGCGGGGGCTCGGCCGCAACGCCGATGTGGCCGCGCTTCTCCAGCAGGTCGTCGCCGTCGCGCCGAACAATGTTGTTGCGCTCGCCAATCTCGGCGACGCCCTGAGCGATCTGCGCCGCTACGATGAGGCGGTCCGATGCTATGAGGCTGCGCTGGCGCTTAATCCGGACCACCCCTATGCCCGGAGCCCCATCGCCTGGGCGGCCGCGTCGATTTGCGACTGGGACCGTTTGGCGAAAATAACGCCGGACCTGTTTGCCCGTATTCGCGATAAGCGCTCCGTCGTCCAGCCATTCACGCTGCTCGGCCTCACCGACGACCCGGCGCTGCAAAGGACCTGCGCTGAAACCTATGTGAGCGACGCTTTTCCCGCTTCGTCGCGGCAGGGACCCGCGCTCACGCCGCGAGGTCGCGACGCGGATCGCGACCGCATTCGCGTCGCGTATCTATCGGCTGATTTCCGGCGCCACGCGACGGCCTATCTGATCACGCGGCTGTTCGAGCTTCATGATCGTTCTCGCTTTTCCATCCTTGGCGTTTCCACTGGGGCGGACGATGCGAGTCCGGACCGCGCCCGCATCGTCGCCGCGGTGGATGAGTTCATCGATGTGAATGACAAGAATGACCGCGAGGTCGCGGAGCGGATCGTCGCGCGCGGCGCCGACATCCTCGTCGATCTCAATGCCCACACGCGAGGCGGACGGCTTGGCATTTCCGCGCTTCGGCCGGCGCCGGTGGTCGTCAGCTATCTCGGTTATCCCGGCACGAGCGGTGCAAGCTTTGTCGACTATCTGATCACCGACCGCATCATCGTGCCGGAAGGCCACGATCCGTTCTATTCCGAGAAGATCGTGCGGTTGCCGGATTATTATGCGGGGTATCGACTGGATGACGAGATCGGGCCGGCGCCGTCGCGCGGCGAGGTCGGGCTTCCCGATCACGGTTTTGTCTTTTGCTCATTCAATAACAGCTACAAGATCACCGCGCCTGTCTTCGGCGCATGGATGCGACTGTTGAATGCCGTCGAAGGAAGCGTCCTCTGGCTCCTCGGCGACAACCCTGCCGCAGAGGCGGCTTTGCGCAAGGCGGCGGCGCAACGGGGGGCCGATCCGACGCGTCTCGTCTTCGCCGCCCGGACCGACTTTGAACCGCACATGGCGCGTCATCGCTTGGCGGATCTTTTTCTCGACACGCTCCCGGTCAACGCGCATACGACGGCCTGCGACGCGCTGTGGATGGGCTTGCCGCTGGTGACCTGCGCGGGGCGTGCTTTCGCGGGTCGGGTCGCGACGAGCCTGCTCACGTCGGCCGGACTGCCCGATCTGGTCACGACGACCCTTGATGAGTACGAAGGTCTGACGCTCAGGCTCGCGAGGGATCCCTCGCTTCTCGATAGCTATCGCCAGCGGCTGGCCGGCGTCCGCGCGACCGCTCCTCCTTTCGACCCGGATCGGCTGCGACGACACATCGAATCCGCTTACGAGACGATGTGGGACATAGGGCGGCGCGGAGAAAGCCCCCGCAGTTTCAACGTCGAGCGGGCGTGAACGCGCGTCACCACGCCTTTCCGACATTCATTCTTTCGGGATGTTGTTCACAGACCTGAATGCCCGGCCGACATCCATCGCATGAGGCTGACGCCCGTTTCATGGCGCTGGCGTTGGCGCTCGGCCGCCGCGAGCTAGGGAACACCTGGCCCAATCCTGCGGTCGGCGCCGTGGTGGTGCGCGACGACGGCGCGGGTCCCGTCATCGTCGGCCGCGGTTGGACGCAGGCCGGCGGCCGGCCGCATGCCGAAACCGAGGCACTGCGGCGGGCGGGCGCGGCGGCGCGCGGCGGCGCGCTCTACGTGACGCTCGAGCCATGTTCCCATCACGGCAAGACGCCGCCCTGCGTGGACGCAATCATCGCCGCCGGCATTTCCCGTGTCGTGTCGGCGATGGAAGACCCCAATCCGCTGGTGGCGGGGAGGGGGCACGCCCGACTGCGCGCTGCCGGGATCGCCGTCGATATCGGGGTGGGCGCCGAGGAGGCGCGCCGCGCTCATGCCGGCCACATCCGCATGGTGTGTGACGGCCGGCCGCATGTCTTGCTGAAACTCGCCGTCTCCGCCGACGGCAAAGTTGGGCTCGCCGGGCGGCGGCCGGTGGCGATCAGCGGCGAGGAGGCGCGCGAGCGGATCCACCTGATGCGCGCCATGCATGACGCCATTCTGATCGGCGTCGGCACGGCCTTGGCGGACGATCCCGCGCTTACCTGCCGTTTGCCGGGCATGGCCGGGCGCTCGCCCGTCCGGGTGGTGCTCGACACGCGGCTGCGCCTTCCCGCGACAAGCCGGCTCGTTCAGACCGCCCGACAGGTTCCCCTTTGGCTGGTCGCAGGTCACGCCGCCCCATCAACCGCCGAAAGCAAGTTACGCGCGTTCGGCGTTGAGGTGCTCCGGGTCGCCGCAGCGGACTCGATCGATCTCGGTGAGGCGCTCGCTGGGCTCGCCGGTCGCGGCATCACACGATTGATGGTTGAGGGCGGCCCGAAGGTCGCGGCGTCCTTCGTGCGCGGCGATTGGGTCGATGAGGCCGTACTGATCCGCTCGAACCAATCCATCGGCGCGGACGGGCTCGACGCCTTGGATGGGCTGCCCCTGGCCGCCCTGACGCAATCCGCGGCGCTTGGGATCGAGGCCGAAGAACGCATCGGTTTCGACCGGGTCGAGACGTTTAGCCGCCCCCACGGTCACACCATCGGCACATGAACGCCCCATGTCCTGTCGCGTCGCCGCGGTTTCTGCGCGGCGGCAAGTTGTTCCCGATCAATGCGGGGACGTCGGAATGACCTGAGGTGAGCCCAGCGGTGACCGGTCGTCTCTGGTTTCGATCCATGGGCCCAAGGCGGCGAGGCAGAAGGCGCTTTTCATGAGCACTTATCGGTTGAAATCGCTGTTTGCTCCGCGCGCGATCGCGGTGGTCGGCGCGAGCCCGCGCGAGCTGTCGCTCGGCCGGATCGTGCTGCGCAATCTGCGCGGGGCGGGGTTCAAAGGCCCCATCCACCTCGTCAATCCCCGCTATTCGGAGATCGACGGGCAGGCAACGGTGCCCCATATCGAGGCGCTCGACCCGCCGCCGGAGCTGATGATCGTCACCGTCCCCGCGACGGAGGTTCCCGACGTGATCGCCCGCGCCGGCGCGCGCGGGGTCGCCGCCGCTATCGTGATCACCGCGGGGCTCGGACGCGGGCCGGGCTCGCTGGCCGAGCAGGCGCGGCAGGCGGCGCGCAAATTCGGGCTGCGCATGCTCGGCCCGAATTGCCTCGGGCTGTTCGTTCCCAGCGCGCGCCTGAATGCGAGCTTTGCCGTTCATCAGCCCAAGATCGGGGATCTCGCGCTCATTTCCCAGTCGGGCGGCGTGGCGGCGGGCCTCGTCGAATGGGCGGCGGGGCGGTCGATCGGCTTTTCCGGCATCGTCTCGATCGGCGACGCCCTCGACATCGATTTTGGCGATCTGCTCGACTATTTCGCCCTCGACCGCAAGACGCGGGCGATCCTGATGTACATCGAGTTGATCTCCGACGTGCGCAAATTCATGTCGGCGGCCCGCGCCGCCGCGCGCGTGAAGCCGGTGATCGTGGTGAAGGCCGGCCGCCATGTTCAGGCCGCGCGCGCTGCTGCGACCCACACGGGCGCGCTCGCGGGAGTCGACGCCGTTTACGCTGCGGCCTTCCGTCGGGCCGGCCTGTTGCGCGTGTTCGACCTCGACGAATTGTTCGCAGCCGCCGAGACGCTCGGCCGCCTGAGCCCCTTCAAGGGCAAGCGCCTTGCCATCATGACCAACGGCGGCGGCATCGGCGTGCTCGCGGTTGACCGCGTGATCGATCTCGGGGGGACGCTGGCGGAACTGTCGCCGCAAACCTCGGCCAAGCTTGATTCTGTTCTCCCGCCCACATGGTCGAAGTCGAACCCGGTCGACATCATTGGGGACGCCGATGCGAGCCGCTATGGGGCCGCGCTGCGGACGCTTCTCGACGACACCGAGAACGACGCCGTGCTTGTGATCAATGTGCCGACCGCGCTTGCCTCGGCAAGCGAGTGCGCCGATGCGGTCGTTCAAGTCGTGCAAGAAGAACGGACAAAACGCGTTGTCGCGAAGCCCGTGCTGGCGGTGTGGATCGGCGACGACGGGCGCGCGGCCAAGGCGTTCGACGCCGCCGCTGTGCCGCATTACAGCGGCGAGACCGATGCGATCCGCGGATACATGCACCTTGTTCGCTACGTCGAGGCGATTCACGACCTGATGGAGACGCCGCCGAGCGTGCCCGATCAGTTCGTGTCCGACACCGAGACGGCGCGCCGCGTCGTCGCCGAGGCGCTGGCGGCCGGAAAGACGTGGCTCGACCCGCTCGAAATCACCCGGCTTTTCGGCGCTTACGGCATTCCGATCGCACCGGCTCTGTTCGCGCGAAACGGCAAGGAGGCGGCCGCGGTGGCTCGGCGATTCCTCGAGCAGGGCCAGGGCGTGGTCGTGAAGGTTCTTTCGCCCGACATCACGCACAAGTCGGACGTCGACGGGGTCCGGCTCAACCTGACCAGCGAAAAGGCGGTCGAAGCGGCGACCGAGGATATCCTGAAGCGGGCGCACGCGGCGCGGCCGGCGGCTCGTCTTTCCGGGGTGACCATTCATCCGATGCTCGTGCGACCCAAGGCGCGCGAACTGATCATCGGATTGGCCGACGATCCCACCTTCGGCCCGGTTGTCGTATTCGGCAGCGGCGGGACGGCGGTGGAGGTGGTGGACGACAAGGCGTTGGCGCTTCCCCCGCTCGACATGAGGCTCGCCAATGATTTGATCGACCGCACGCGGGTCTCACGTCTGCTCAACGCCTACCGCAATGTTCCGCCGGCAGACCGGCAGGGGCTGGAGCTGATGCTCGTAAAAGTGGCGCAGCTCGTCGCCGACCTGCCGGAAGTGCGGGAGCTCGATTTGAACCCCGTCCTGGCCGACGAGAAAGGCGTGATCGCCGTCGATGCCCGTATGGCGATCGGTCCGGTCGACAAAGGAGCGCGCGCCCAGTCGCGTTTCGCCATTCGGCCCTATCCGAAGGAATGGGAGCGCCACTATGACGACTGGAACGGGCTTCGTCTCACGCTCCGTCCCGTCCGGCCCGAGGATGAGGAGCTGTTCAAGGAATTCTTCCGCAATGTGACGGAAAACGATCTGAGGCTGCGTTTCTTCGCGGCGGTGAAGGAGTTCAGCCATGCGTTCATCGCCCGGCTGACGCAGATCGACTATGCCCGCGCCATGGCGCTTGTCGCCATCGACGCGCGGTCCGGTCAGATGCTGGGGGCGGTGCGCCTCCACGCCGACGTCAACCATGAGACTGGCGAATATGGCATTCTGGTCCGGTCCGATCTCAAGGGTCACGGCCTCGGCTGGCTATTGATGAAGACGATGATCGAGTATGCGTCCGCCGACGGCTTGCGGATGATCGAAGGGCAGGTGCTGCGCGACAATACAACCATGCTGAACATGTGCGCCGAGCTCGGCTTTAAGGTCGAGCCTGATCCGGAGGATCCCGGCCTCTGTCACGTGGTGCTCGATCTGACCGTGCCGAACCGGCTCGTTCGCGCCCCCGAGAGGGTCGACTGAGACTATCTTCCCTCATCCGCGGCGGTTGCCTGCATCCGGCCAGGCCGTTGGAGAACTACTCATATTCCGGCAACCGAGCGCGATCCGGCAGGGCGCGTGGTCAGTTGTCACTCGCAATGCGGCATAAGGTGGCTTGCGGCGCTTTGTGCGCTGCGCTAAGCCTCCGGCGCTTTGCTCCTGGAATAAATCTAATCGCGCGAAGCCAGAGCGGCGGGCGCCGCTTGCGCGTTCGGCTCAGGCTAGCGTCCGCGACGGATCAGAGGTTTCGAATGAACGTGATCCCGCAAGACTATCTGCCGATCGTGGTGTTCATCGCCATCGCGCTCGTCATCGTGCTCGGCTTGATGGTCGCCCCGTTCATCGTCGCCTACAAGAACCCGGATGCAGAGAAGTTGTCGGCGTATGAATGCGGCTTCAACGCCTTCGACGATGCACGCATGAAATTCGACGTGCGCTTCTACCTGATCTCGATCCTGTTCATCATTTTCGATCTCGAGGTGGCGTTCCTGTTCCCGTGGGCCGCGGCGTTTCGCGAGATTGGCGCGTTCGGCTTCTGGTCGATGATGATCTTCCTGGGAATCCTGACCGTCGGGTTCCTCTATGAATGGAAAAAAGGAGCGCTCGAATGGGATTGAACGAGCGCACGCTGACGGCGCCGGCCGCGTCCGGAGTGCTCGATCCGCGCACCGGCAAGCCGGTCGGCGACGACGACGCCTTCTTCCGCGGCGTGACGGATGAGCTCGCCGACAAGGGCTTTCTCGTCACCGCGACCGACGAACTGATCAACTGGGCGCGCACCGGCTCGCTGATGTGGATGCAATTCGGGCTCGCCTGCTGCGCCATCGAGATGATTTATACCGCCATGCCGCGCTATGACCTTGAACGGTTCGGCGCGGCGCCACGCGCCTCGCCCCGTCAGTCCGACCTCATCATCGTGGCGGGTACGCTGACCAACAAGATGGCGCCCGCCTTCCGCAAGGTCTACGACCAGATGCCGGAGCCGCGTTACGTCATTTCGATGGGCTCCTGCGCCAATGGCGGCGGCTATTACCACTACTCCTATTCGGTGGTGCGCGGCTGCGACCGGATCGTGCCGGTCGACATCTATGTGCCCGGCTGTCCTCCGACCGCAGAGGCGCTGCTCTACGGCGTCCTGCTCCTGCAAAGGAAAATCCGCCGCACCGGCACGATCGAGCGCTGAGGCGGCAAGGGACTTCTCCGAGGCATCGCGATGAACGACAGGCTGGACGCTCTCGGACAGGCGATCGCCCGCGCGCTTCCCGAATCCGTCCTCGGCTTTCACGTGGCCAAAGGAGAACTTACTCTCGCCGCGCGCGCCGCCGATATTGTCAAGGTCGTCACGTTTCTGCGCGACGATCCGGGATGCCAGTTCTTCGCCTTCGTCGATGTGACGGCGGTCGACTGGCCGCAGCGGGAAAGACGCTTCGATGTGGTCTACCATCTCCTCTCGCCGACCAAGAACTGGCGGGTGCGGGTGAAGGTCGAAACCGACGAGGGCACGCCGGTTCCCTCCATCGTCGAGGTTTTTCCCGGCGCCAACTGGTTCGAGCGCGAGGTGTTCGACCTCTATGGCGTGATTTTCGAGGGCCATCCCGACATGCGGCGCATCCTCACCGACTACGGCTTCTCCGGCCATCCGCTGCGCAAGGATTTCCCGCTGACGGGATTTGTCGAGGTGCGCTGGGACGACGAGCAAAAGCGGGTCGTGTACGACAAGGTGCAGCTTGCCCAGGAATACCGGAACTTCGATTTTCTCTCGCCCTGGGAGGGGCCCGACTATCCGCTGCCGGGCGACGAGAAAGCGAAGCAATGAGTGGCGCGCGACTGGCGAGCGGCGAGCGCGGACAGGTTGGCGAACGGCGAGCTGTAAAAGGGGCTTGGCAAGTGGCGACTAGGGATGCCTGAGACTTCGGTTCGCAGCTTCACGATCAATTTCGGGCCGCAACATCCGTCGGCGCACGGCGTGCTGCGCCTATTGCTCGACCTCGACGGCGAGATCATCGAGCGCGCCGACCCGCATATCGGCCTCCTGCATCGCGGCACCGAGAAGCTGATCGAGCACAAGACCTATCTGCAGGCGATTCCTTATTTCGATCGGCTCGACTACTCGGCGCCGATGGCCCAGGAGCACGTCTTCTGCCTCGCCGTCGAGAAGCTGCTCGGGTTGTCGGTGCCCAAGCGCGGGCAGTTGATGCGAGTGCTCTTTCTCGAGCTGACTCGCCTGATGAATCACATCCTCAACGTGACCACGGCCGCGCTCGACATCGGCGCGCTGACCCCTCCGCTCTGGGGGTTCGATGAGCGCGAGAAGATGGTGGGCTTCTATGAGCGCGCATCGGGCGCTCGCATGCACGCCAACTATTTCCGTCCCGGCGGCGTGCATCAGGACGTGCCGCCGAAGCTGCTCGACGATATGTGGGATTTCTGCGATCCGTTCCTCAAGACGCTCGGCGACATCGACACCCTCTTGACCGAGAACCGGATCTTCAAGCAGCGCATGGTCGATATCGGGATCATGACGCTGAAGGATGCCTGGGGCTGGGGCTTTTCCGGCCCGCTGGTCCGCGCCGCTGGCGCCGCTTGGGACTTGCGGCGGGCTCAGCCCTACGAGTGCTATTCCGAACTGGAGTTCGACATTCCGGTCGGCAAGCACGGCGACTGTTACGATCGCTACCTCGTCCGCATGGAGGAGATGCGGCAGTCGGTCCGCATCATGAAACAGTGCCTGGAAAAGCTGCGCTCGCCGGAAGGGCAGGGGCCGGTCCTGATCGAGGATTACAAGTATCGCCCGCCGCAGCGTGGCGAGATGAAGCGCTCGATGGAGGCGCTCATCCATCACTTCAAACTCTACACCGAGGGCTTCCACGTGCCGCCCGGCGAGGTTTACGCCGCGGCCGAGGCGCCGAAGGGCGAGTTCGGCGTCTATCTCGTCGCCGACGGCACCAACAAGCCGTACAAGTGCAAGATCCGCGCGCCGGGCTTCGCCCATCTGAGCGCGATCGATTTCATCAGCAAGGGTCACATGCTGGCCGACATGGCCGCCATCATCGGCGCGCTCGACATCGTCTTCGGCGAGGTGGACCGGTGAGCGCGTTCCCAGCACATCTGGGGAGGGATAACGAATAATGGCCCCCCGCCGTCTCGCCCCCATCGAAATTCAGCCCAAGGAATTCGCCTTCACGGCGGAGAATCTCGCCTGGGCGAAGAGACAGATCGCCCGATACCCGGAGGGCCGGCAGGCTTCCGCGGTGATCTCGCTGCTGTGGCGGGCGCAGGAGCAGGCGGGCGGCTGGGTGCCGCGCAAGGCGATCGAGCATGTCGCCGCCATGCTCGGCATGCCCTTCATCCGCGTGCTCGAGGTCGCGACCTTCTACACCATGTTCAATCTCGAGCCGGTCGGCCGCCATTACGTGCAGCTGTGCGGAACGACGCCCTGCATGCTGCGAGGGGCGAACGAACTCAAGAAAGTGTGCCACGAGAAGATCGGCGAACAAGGCCACGTCACCGCCGACGGCAAGTTCTCCTGGATCGAGGTCGAGTGCCTCGGCGCCTGCGTCAATGCGCCGATGGCGCAGATCAATTACGACACCTACGAGGATCTCACGCCGGAGCGCTTCGCCGCCATTCTGAACGATCTCGCCGCGGGACGACCGGTCAAACCGGGGCCGCAGATCGACCGCCAGTTCTCCGCGCCGGTCGGCGGGCCGACGACCTTGACCGATCCCTCGATCTACGAACGGCGCACCGGCGCAAAACCGCAGGAGCCGGTGCTCGCCGACAGCGACGCCAAGCGACCCGGCGAGGCGGCCAATGTGCACGAAGCCGGCATTCCCAAGCCGCCGGTTGGCGACGCCGCCGACGGCTCCAGCACCAGGCGCGAATGATGCTGCAGGATCGCGATCGCATCTTCACCAATCTCTACGGCCTTCATGACTGGAGGCTCGCCGGCGCACGCGCGCGGGGCGGATGGGATGGCACCAAGGCGATTCTGGAGCGCGGAACCGACTCCATCATCGAGGAGATGAAGTCCTCCGGGCTGCGCGGGCGCGGCGGCGCCGGATTTCCGACCGGGTTGAAATGGTCGTTCATGCCCAAGAAGTCCGACGGCAGGCCGCATTATCTCGTCGTCAACGCCGACGAGTCGGAGCCGGGCACGTGCAAGGACCGCGACATCATCCGCCATGACCCGCACCTCTTGATCGAAGGCTCGCTGATCGCGAGCTTCGCGATGAGCGCGCACGCCGCCTACATCTACATCCGCGGCGAGTTCGTGCGCGAGCGCGAGCGCCTGCAGGCGGCGATCGACGAAGCCTATGAGGCGCGGCTGATCGGCAAGAACAACGTCAACGGCTGGGACTTCGAGCTTTATCTCTATCACGGCGCCGGCGCCTATATCTGCGGCGAGGAGACCGCGCTGCTCGAAAGCCTCGAGGGCAAGAAGGGGATGCCGCGGCTCAAGCCGCCGTTCCCGGCCAATATGGGCCTCTACGGCTGCCCGACCACTGTCAACAATGTCGAGAGCATCGCGGTCGCGCCCGACATCATGCGCCGGGGCGCCGCCTGGTTCGCCTCGATCGGCAAGCCCAACAACACCGGCACCAAGCTCTTCTGCATTTCCGGCCACGTGAACCGGCCGTGCAATGTCGAGGAGGCGATGGGCGTCTCCCTGCGCGAGCTGATCGACACGCATGCCGGCGGCGTGCGCGGCGGCTGGGACAATCTGCTCGCCGTCATTCCGGGCGGCTCGTCGGTGCGCTGCCTGCCGGCGCCGCTGTGCAGCGATCTCACGATGGATTTCGACGCGCTCGTCAAGCTCCGGTCCGGGCTCGGCACCGCCGCCGTGATCGTGATGGACAAGTCGACCGACATCGTGCGCGCCATCGCGCGCATCTCGTACTTCTACAAGCACGAGAGCTGCGGCCAGTGCACGCCGTGCCGCGAGGGAACGGGGTGGATGTGGCGCGTGCTCAACCGCATGGCGGAGGGCCGCGCCCACAAGCGCGAAATCGACATGCTGCTCGATGTGACTAAGCAGGTCGAGGGCCACACGATCTGCGCGCTGGGCGACGCCGCGGCCTGGCCGATCCAGGGCCTGATCGCGCATTTCCGCGGCGAGATCGAGCGCCGTATCGATGAATACGCGGCCAATCCCGACAACGAAGGCGTGCTCGACCCCAATACGGTCGCGGAAGCGGCGGAGTAGAGGCCGTGGAGTAACGCGATGGCGGATGATCCGGACCAGGTCGTCTTGATACTGTTGGGTCGAATCGATGAGCGGACGCAACGCATGGCGGACGACATCACGGATTTGAAAGTCCGCATGACCGCGGTTGAGGAAGCGCTTGCCGGGGTGAACCGCCGCATTGATCGGATTGAGCAACGGATCGAGCGGATTGAGCGGCGCCTCGACCTTGCGGAGGCTTAAGCTGGAACGAACGCAATGACCAAGCTCATCGTCGACGGTAAGGAAATCGACGTTCCGCCCGAGTCCACGCTGCTGCAGGCGTGCGAGGCGGCGGGCGCGGAGATTCCTCGTTTCTGCTTCCACAATCGCCTCTCGATCGCCGGCAATTGCCGCATGTGCCTGGTCGAACTGGTCGGCTCGCCTAAGCCGGTCGCGAGTTGCGCCTGGGGCGTGCGCGACTGCCGGCCCGGCCCGAACGGCGAGCCGCCGGAGGTGAAGACGCGCTCGCCGATGGCGAAGAAGGCGCGCGAAGGGGTGATGGAGTTCCTGCTCATCAATCACCCGCTCGACTGCCCGATCTGCGACCAGGGCGGTGAATGCGACCTGCAGGACCAGGCGATGGCCTATGGCGTCGACTCCAGCCGTTTCCAGGAGAACAAGCGCGCGGTCGAGGACAAGTATCTGGGCGCGCTGGTCAAGACGGCGATGAACCGGTGCATCCAGTGCACCCGCTGCGTGCGGTTCGCCACCGAGGTCGCCGGCGTGCCGGAGCTCGGCGCGATCGGCCGCGGCGAGGACATGGAGATCACCACCTATCTCGAGCACGCGATGACCTCGGAATTGCAGGGCAATGTGGTCGATCTCTGCCCGGTGGGCGCGCTGACGTCGAAGCCCTACGCCTTCGTCGCGCGGCCGTGGGAACTCGCCAAGACCGAATCGATCGACGTGATGGACGCGGTCGGCTGCGCCATCCGCGTCGACACGCGCGGCCGCGAGGTGATGCGCATCCTCCCGCGCCTGAACGAGGACGTGAACGAGGAATGGATTTCCGACAAGACGCGGCACGTCGTCGACGGCCTGCGGGTGCAGCGGCTTGACCAGCCCTTCGTGCGCGAGCGCGGGCGTTTGCGCCCGGCGTCCTGGAGCGAGGCTTTCCAAGCCGTTGCCGCCAAGGTCCGCGCCGCGAGCCCCGCCCGCATCGGCGCCATCGCCGGCGATCTCGCCGCGGTGGAAGAGATGTTCGCGCTGCAGGATCTCCTCATCCGGCTCGGCAGCAAGAACCTGGACTGCCGGCAGGACGGATCGGCGCTCGACCCGGCCTGGGGTCGGGCGACGTATGTCTTCAACCCGACCATCGCGGGCATCGAGCAGGCCGACGCGCTCCTCCTTGTGGGCGCGAATCCGCGCCGCGAAGCGGCCGTGCTCAACGCCCGCATTCGCAAGCGCTGGCGACAGGGTCCGTTTGCGATCGGGTTGATCGGCGAACGGGCCGACCTCACCTATCCCTATCATTATCTCGGCGCTGGGCCGGACACGCTCGGCGAACATGCCGCCGGCCGCGGCGACTTCGTCGACTTATTGGGGAAGGCCGCTCGTCCGATCATCCTCCTTGGCGCCGGCGCGACCGCGCGGTCGGACGGTGCGGCGGTCGCCGCGCTCGCGGCCAAGGCGGCGGTCGAGTTGGGCGCGGTCAAGGACGGCTGGAACGGCTTTGCGGTCCTCCACAACGCGGCCTCGCGGGTGGGCGGGCTCGATATCGGCTTCGTGCCGGGCGGGGGCGGGCTGAAAGCGACAGAGATGGCGACCTACGGAACGCTCGACGTGCTGTTCCTCCTCGGCGCGGACGAGATCGAGGTCGCGCCTGGCGCGTTCGTCGTCTATATCGGAACGCATGGCGACCGCGGCGCGCACCGCGCCGACGTCATTCTTCCAGCCTCCACCTATACGGAAAAGCCAGGCATTTACGTGAACACCGAGGGGCGGGTGCAAGTCGCGCTGCGCGCCGGCTTCCCGCCGGGCGATGCGCGCGAGGACTGGGCTATCTTGCGCGCCCTGTCCGATCCGTTGGGACACCGGCTGCCGTATGAACTCGTTTGCTCAATTGCGCGCCGCCCTGTTCAAGGCGCACCCGCATCTCGACCGTCCCGACACAGTTGTGCCGAGCGACCCGGCAGACGTGCGCAAGCTCGCGGCGCGCAGCGGTGCGGTGGGAAGCGCCCCGTTCGCTTCTGTCGTCAGCGATTTCTATCTGACCAATCCCATTGCGCGCGCCTCCGCGGTGATGGCCGAGTGCTCGGCGCTCGCCGAAGGCCGCACCGCATTGCGCGCGGCGGAGTGACGGATATGTCGATCGCCGAGCTGTGGAGCACTTACCTCTGGCCGCTTCTGCTCATCGTGATCCAGAGCTTTGTGCTGCTCGCCGTCCTGCTGGTGGTGATCGCCTATGTGCTCTACGCCGACCGCAAGATCTGGGCGGCGGTGCAGATCAGGCGCGGCCCGAACGTGGTCGGACCGTGGGGACTGCTGCAGTCCTTCGCCGACATGCTCAAATTCGTGCTGAAGGAACCGACCATCCCCGACGGGGCCAATCGCGGGCTGTTCGTCCTCGCCCCGGTCGTCACCTGCGTGCTCGGGCTCGCCGCCTGGGCGGTGATCCCAGTGAACGAGGGTTGGGCAGTCGCCGACATCAATGTCGGCATTCTCTACATATTCGCCATTTCGTCGCTCAGCGTGTACGGCATCATCATGGCCGGCTGGGCGTCGAACTCGAAATACGCATTCCTCGCCTCGCTGCGCTCGGCGGCGCAGATGGTCTCCTACGAGGTCTCGATCGGCTTCGTGATCATCACGGTGCTTCTGTGCGCCGGCACGCTCAATCTTTCCGCCATCATCAAGGCGCAGGACACGGCCTGGGGCGCGCTCGGCTGGTACTGGCTGCGGCTCCTGCCGATGTTCGTGATCTTTTTCGTCTCCGCGCTTGCCGAGACGAACCGTCCGCCGTTCGACCTCGTCGAGGCGGAGTTGGAGCTCGTCGCCGGATTCATGGTCGAGTACGGCTCGACGCCCTACGTGCTGTTCATGCTCGGCGAATACGTGGCGATCATGACCATGTGCGCGCTCGCCACCATCTTGTTCCTGGGCGGATGGCTGCCGCCGATCCCGGTGATTCCGTTCACCTGGGTGCCGGGGGTGATCTGGTTCCTGCTCAAAGTGCTGGCGATGTTCTTCATGTTCGCCATGGTGAAGGCGTTCGTTCCGCGCTACCGCTACGATCAGCTGATGCGGCTGGGCTGGAAGGTGTTCCTGCCGATCTCGCTCGCGGCGGTCGCGATCGTTGCGGGCGTCGTCCAATTTGCCGGCCTGGCGCCGAAATGAGGATGATGCAATGATGCTCGACCGGACCGCGCGGGCGCTCTTCCTAACCGAGTTCATCCAGGCCTTCGTCCTGTCGATGCGCTATTTCTTCAGGCCGAAGCCGACGATCAATTACCCGTTCGAGAAGAACCCGCTGTCGCCGCGCTTTCGCGGCGAGCATGCGCTGCGCCGCTATCCGAACGGCGAGGAGCGCTGCATCGCCTGCAAGCTGTGCGAGGCGATTTGCCCGGCGCAGGCGATCACCATCGAGGCGGGGCCGCGCCGCAACGACGGCACGCGCCGCACCACGCGGTACGACATCGACATGGTCAAGTGCATCTATTGCGGCTATTGCCAGGAGGCCTGCCCGGTGGATGCGATCGTCGAGGGGCCGAATTTCGAATTCGCGACCGAGACGAGGGAAGAGCTTTACTACGACAAGGAGCGGCTGCTCGCCAACGGCGACCGCTGGGAGCGCGAAATCGCCCAGGCGATCGCGCTCGATGCGCCGTATAGGTGATCGGATGAAGGCTTGGCGTGAGAGAAGCGTCTTGTCGGCTTTCCCCCTGAGGGGGACGCCAGCGGGCGCCGCTCGTCAGGAGGGGGATATCGGCCTCGCCGGCATGGCTCTGCCTTCGACCGCATGTCTGTCTTTGCCCCTGGCCCTTTCCGTCGAAGGAAAAGGGAAGATCGCAGGTTTCCCGATATGATCGCCGCCTTCTTCTTTTATGTCTTCGCCGCAATCTGCGTCGCTTCGGCGCTGATGGTCGTCGCGGCGCGCAATCCCGTTCACTCGGTGCTGTTTCTCATTCTCGCCTTCGTCAACGCGGCCGGGCTGTTCATCCTGATGGGCGCGGAGTTCTTGGCTCTGATCCTGGTCGTGGTCTATGTGGGCGCCGTCGCGGTGCTGTTCCTGTTCGTGGTGATGATGCTGGACGTCGACTTCGCCGAGTTGCGCCAAGGCTTTCTGAATTACCTGCCGATCGGCGCGGTGGTCGGCCTCGTGCTGCTGGTCGAGCTTCTTCTGGTGGTCGGGGCCTGGGCGATCGGCCCGGGCATCCAGCGAACGGTCGTGCTGCCGATTCCGCCCGCCGAGACGGTGACCAATACCGAGGCGCTCGGCCTCGTTCTCTACACCCGCTACGTCTATTTCTTCCAAGCCGCGGGCCTCGTGCTGCTGGTCGCGATGATCGGCGCGATCGTGCTGACGCTGCGCCACCGGCCGGCGGTCAAGCGCCAGATCATTTCCGAGCAACTCGCGCGCAAGAAGGCCGCCATCATCGAGCTGCGCAATGTGCGGCCAGGCCAGGGAATTTGAGGAATGTTCTCGTGTCGATCCGCAGTCCGTTCATTCCCGCGCAAGTGGGAATCCAGTCTTCTCCGACCTTCTGGGTCCCCGCTTGCGCGGGGACGAGCGGAGTTACGCTCGCGCTTCACCGAAAATGACCCGTGGAGACGACCGCGATGACGATCGGGCTCGGCCATTATCTCTCCGTCGCGGCGATCCTGTTCACGCTCGGCATTTTCGGCATTTTCCTCAACCGTAAGAACGTCATCATCATCTTGATGTCGATCGAGCTGATCCTGCTCGCGGTGAACATCAATCTGGTCGCCTTCTCGACCCATCTGGGCGACCTCGTCGGCCAGGTGTTCGCTCTCATCGTGCTGACCGTTGCGGCGGCGGAAGCGGCGATCGGCCTTGCAATTCTCGTCGTGTTTTTCCGCAACCGCGGCTCGATCGCGGTTCAGGACATCAATCTCATGAAGGGCTGACGGCGCACGATGTATCAGGCCATCGTTTTTCTGCCGCTCCTGGGCTTCCTCATCGCGGGAGCGATCACGATCTTCGGCGCGCGGGCGCGCTGGCCGGGCGGCTATCCGCCGCCCGGAGGGGAAAGCCACGCGACGTCGCTGGTCTCCGAAGATCATCCGCGCGCATCGCCGCCGCATGGCGCCTCCGCCGTTCATGCCTCTCATGCGGAAGACTCGGACGAGCCGCAGGCGGCAGGCTCGCGCGCGGCGGAGCTCATCACCACCGCGTTCCTCTTTATCTCGATGGTGCTCTCGTGGATCGCGTTCGCTCGCGTCGGCTTCGGCCATCATGACGCGCGCGAGATCGTAGCTCCCTTCATCACGTCCGGCGAGCTGATGGTGGATTGGACGCTGCGCATCGACACGCTGACCGCGGTGATGCTCGTGGTCGTCACCACGGTGTCGGCGGTCGTGCACCTCTATTCCATCGGCTACATGTCCGAGGACCCCTACAAGCCGCGGTTCTTCGCCTACCTCTCCTTCTTCACTTTCGCCATGCTGGCGTTGGTGACCGCGAACGACCTCGTGCAGCTGTTCTTCGGTTGGGAGGGCGTCGGGCTCGCGAGCTATCTCTTGATCGGCTTCTGGTACAGGAAGGCCTCGGCGAACGCGGCGGCGATCAAGGCCTTCGTGGTCAACCGCGTCGGCGATTTCGGCTTCGCGCTCGGCATTTTCGGCGTGTTCTACATGACCGGCGCGGTCGACTACGATGCGATCTTCGCGCAGGCTTCCGCGCTCACCGGAAAAACGATTCCGTTCGTCGGCTGGAATTTCGACGCGCTCACCGTGATCTGCCTGCTCCTTTTCATGGGCGCGATGGGAAAGTCGGCGCAGTTCCTGTTACACACCTGGCTGCCCGATGCGATGGAAGGTCCGACGCCCGTCTCCGCGCTGATCCATGCCGCGACCATGGTGACGGCCGGCGTGTTCATGGTCGCCCGGCTGTCGCCGCTGTTCGAGCTCGCTCCCACCGCCCAGGCCTTCGTGACCTTCATCGGCGCGACCACCGCCTTTTTCGCGGCGACGATCGGGCTCGTGCAGAACGACATCAAGCGCATCATCGCCTATTCCACCTGCTCGCAGCTCGGCTACATGTTCGTGGCGATGGGGGTGGGCGCCTACTCCGTCGGCATGTACCACCTGTTCACCCACGCCTTCTTCAAGGCGCTCCTTTTCCTCGGCTCCGGCTCGGTCATCATCGCGATGCATCACGAGCAGGACATCCGCAACATGGGCGGGCTGAAGAACCGGATCCCGTTCACCTACTGGATGATGGTGGTCGGCACGCTCGCGCTCACCGGCTTTCCGCTGACCGCCGGCTATTTCTCCAAGGACGCGATCATCGAGGCCGCGCTGTCCGGGCATAGTCCGATGGCCTTCTACGGTTATCTGTCGACGCTGTCGGCGGCGGCGCTCACCGCGTTCTACTCGTGGCGGCTGATCTTCAAGACCTTCCACGGCCACCCGCACGATCTGCATCACTACGAGGCGGCGCAGGAGAGCCCGCTCACCATGCTCGTTCCGCTTGGCGTGCTCGGCGCGGGGTGTATCCTCGCAGGGCTTCCCTTCTATGACATTTTCGTCGGGCACGGCACGGCCGAGTTCTTCCGCGGCTCGCTCAAGGTAACCAATATCCTCGACGAGATGCACCATATCTCCTTCGGCGTCGCCTTGCTGCCGACGGTGATGATGGTGGCCGGGTTCCTGGTCGCCTGGCTGTTCTATCTGCGCCGACCCGACCTGCCGGTCGAACTCGCCCGTCAGCAGGAGCCGCTTTACAAGTTCCTGCTCAACAAGTGGTATTTCGACGAACTGTACGATTTGATCTTCGTGCGGCCGACCCTGTGGCTCGGCCGGCTGTTGTGGAGGGGCGGCGACGGCTGGCTGATTGACGGCTTCGGGCCCGACGGCGTGTCCGCGCGCGTGCTCGACGTCACGCGCAACGTCGTGCGCTTGCAAACCGGCTATCTCTATCATTACGCGTTTGCGATGCTGATCGGCGTCGCGGCGCTCGTCACGTGGTTCATGTTCTCGGGCGGGGTGCGGTGATGGCAAGCTGGCCCGTTCTCTCCGTCACCATCTTCTTGCCGCTCGTCGGCGCGCTGTTCATTGCGACGATGCGCGCGGAGGACGAGGCGGTCAAACGCAATGCACGCTGGGTCGCGCTGTGGACGACCCTCGTCACCCTCGCGGTTTCGCTGGTCCTGGTGTGGCGGTTCGATCCCGCGTCGCCCGAATTCCAGTTTGTCGAGCGGCGGCCCTGGCTGGGCGGCGCGATCAGCTATCGGGTCGGCGTCGACGGCATTTCGCTTCCGTTCGTCATTCTCACCACCGCCCTGATGCCCCTGTGCATTCTGGCGAGCTGGAAGCCGATCCAGCGGCGCGTGAAGGAGTACATGATCGCCTTCCTCGTGCTCGAGACGATGATGATCGGCACCTTCGCCGCCCTCAACATCGTCGTGTTCTATCTGTTCTTCGAGGGCGGGTTGATCCCGATGTTCCTCATCATCGGGGTGTGGGGCGGACCGCGCCGCGTCTATGCGAGCTTCAAGTTCTTCCTCTATACACTGCTCGGCTCGGTGCTGATGCTGCTCGCGATCATCGCGCTCTATGGCGAGGCGGGCACGACCGACATCCCGGCGCTGCTCCATCATGATTTCCCGCGCAGCCTGCAGACCTGGGCGTGGCTCGCCTTCTTCGCCTCCTTCGCCGTCAAGCTGCCGATGTGGCCAGTGCACACTTGGTTGCCGGACGCCCATGTCGAGGCGCCGACCGCGGGCTCGGTCATCCTCGCCGCCATCCTGTTGAAGATGGGCGGTTATGGCTTCCTGCGGTTCTCGCTGCCGATGTTTCCGGCCGCGTCGGCCGATTTCGCCCCGCTGATGTTCGCGCTGTCGGTGGTGGCGATCGTCTACACGTCGCTGGTCGCCCTGGTGCAGGAGGACGTGAAGAAGCTGATCGCCTATTCGTCGGTCGCCCACATGGGCTTCGTCACCATGGGGATCTTTTCCGGCACCACGCAAGGAATCGCCGGCGGCGTGTTCCAGATGATCTCGCACGGCATCGTGTCGGGCGCGCTGTTCCTGTGCGTCGGCGTGATCTACGACCGCATGCACACGCGCGAAATCGCCGCCTATGGCGGCCTCGTCAACCGCATGCCGATCTACGCGGCGATCTTCATGGTGTTCACGCTCGCCAATGTCGGGCTGCCGGGCACCACCGGGTTCATCGGCGAGTTTCTCACGCTGCTCGGCACATTCCGGGTGAACACGCTGGTGGCAACCCTCGCCTCGCTCGGGCTTATCCTGTCGGTCTGCTACGCCCTGTGGCTCTACCGCAAGGTCGTGCTCGGGCCGCTGGAGAAGCCGTCGCTCGCGGGTATCCGCGACGTGGAAACACGCGAGGTCGTCATTTTTGCGCCGCTCCTGATCCTCACGATCCTGTTCGGCGTCTATCCGAAGCCGGTGCTCGACATGTCGGCGGTTTCGGTGACCGCGCTGGTCACCAGCTATCAAGAGGCACGCGAAATCGCGAAAGCGGCGGCGCTCTCGACGGAAGGGCGGCTGCCATGAACCTCTCCGCCCTCGCTCCGGCATTTCCCGAAATCGTCCTTGCGCTCGGCGCCCTGATCCTCCTTGTGATCGGGGCGTATAGCGGCGACCGCGCGACCGGCCTCGTCAGCGGTGCGTCGGTTCTCTTGCTCGTCGCTGCCGGCGTGCTGGTCGCGCTGATGCCGCAAGGCAAGAACACGACCTTCAGCGGCAGCTTCGTCGTTGACGACTATGCGCGGTTTTTCAAGCTGCTCGCGCTCACCGGCTCGGCCGTCACCGTCATCCTGTCGAGCGAATTCATGGGGCAGGTGGAGCGGCGGCGCTTCGAGTATCCCATCCTGATCGTGCTCTCGACCACCGGCATGCTGATGCTGATCTCGGCGGCCGATCTCATCGCGCTCTATCTGGGCTTGGAGCTGATGAGTCTTTCGCTTTACGTGGTCGCTGCGATCGACCGCGAGCGTTTGCGTTCGACCGAGGCGGGGCTGAAATACTTCGTGCTCGGCGCGCTCTCCTCGGGAATGCTCTTGTACGGCGCCTCGCTGGTCTATGGGTCCACCGGGACCGTGAGTTTCGCCGGCATCGCCGAAGCGGCGCCGCAGGGCGGACTGCCGCTGACGTTCGGCCTCGTGTTCCTGTTCGCCGGCCTGTGTTTCAAGGTTTCGGCGGTGCCGTTCCACATGTGGACGCCGGACGTCTACGAGGGGGCGCCGACGCCGGTGACCGCCTTCTTCGCCGCCGCGCCCAAGGTCGCCGCGATGGCCGTCTTCGTGCGCGTGGCGGTCGGCGCGTTCCCGACCATCGTCCCGCAGTGGCAGCAGATCGTCGTGTTCGTCTCGATTGCGTCCATGGTGCTCGGCGCGTTCGCCGCGATCGGCCAGCGCAATATCAAACGGCTGATGGCTTATTCCTCGATCGGCCATATGGGCTATGCGCTGATCGGCCTCGCGGCCGGCACGGTCGAGGGCGTCCAGGGCGTGATGATCTATATGGCGATCTATGTGGCGATGACGCTCGGCACGTTCGCCTGCATCATCGCAATGCGCCGGACCGACGGGCCGGTGGAGCAGATTTCCGACCTCGCCGGGCTCGCCCGCACCAAGCCGGCCATGGCGTTCTTCCTTGCGATGATGCTGTTCTCGCTGGCCGGCATCCCGCCGCTCGCCGGCTTCTTCGCCAAGTTCTACGTCTTCGTCGCCGCGGTGAATGCCGGGCTCTACACGCTTGCAGTGATCGGCGTTCTCGCGAGCGTGATCGGGGCCTACTACTATCTTTCGATCGTCAAGGTGATGTATTTCGACGAGCCGGCCCCCGCGCTCGCGCCGATGCGCAGCGAGCTGGGAGCGGTGCTCGCCGTGACCGGGCTGTTCGTCCTCCTGTTCTTCGTCTATCCGGGGCCGCTGGTCGAAGCGGCGGGCGCGGCGGCCAAGTCGCTGTTCTGAAGCAATGCGGCTCGATCCCACCGCTGAAGCAGCGGGCGTCGAGTTGATCGCTCTCGACGAGGTCGACTCGACCAATGCGCAGGCCTTGCGCTACGGCGAGACGGGCGTGCGCGGACCGCTGTGGGTCACGGCGCAGACGCAGACGGCGGGGCGCGGACGGCGTGGGCGCGCCTGGGTGTCGGGGCCGGGAAATCTCTATGCGAGCCTGCTGCTGGCCGATCCGGCGCCGCTGCCGCGGGTCGCGCAGTGCTCCTTCGTCGCCGCGCTTGCCGTGCGCGACGCCGTCTGCGACGCGGCGCCCGATCTGACGGCGCGGCTGTCGCTCAAGTGGCCGAACGATGTATTGTGCGACGGGCGCAAGCTCGCCGGCATTCTCGTCGAAGGCGAGGGGAGAGAGCCGCTGATGGTGGCGATCGGCGTCGGGATCAATTGCCGTCACCATCCGAGCGACGCGGCCTATCCGGCGACCAATCTCGGCGCGCAGGGCGCGGCGGTGACGGCGGCCGCGATGTTCTCCGCCCTGTCGCGTCGGATGACGCAGCGGCTGGCCCTGTGGAATGGCGGCGATCGATTCGCCGATATCCGAACGGCGTGGCTTGCGCATGGGCCGGCGCCCGGTGCGGGCCTGCGCGTCCGTCTGGCGGATGGCGACGTGACCGGCGCGTTCGATACGATCGACGAAGAAGGGAACCTGGTGCTGACGCAGGCCGACGGCATCCGACGAAAGATCACTGCGGGGGATGTCTTTCCCTTGGCGGCTGCGGCGGCCGAAGCCATCCTCGATCCTGCCTTGTCTCGGCGGTCGCAATGAGCGACCGAGCCGACGAATTCGTCTTTGCGCCGCTGGGCGGCGTCGGCGAGATCGGCATGAACCTCTCGCTTTACGGCTTCGGCCCGCCGCGCAAACGCGCCTGGATTGCCGTCGATCTCGGCGTCGCCTTCGCCGGCGACGATCTTCCCGGCGTCGATCTCATCATGCCGGACATCCGCTTCGTCGTGACTCAAAAACGCGCCCTGCGCGGGATCGTGCTCACCCATGCCCATGAGGACCATTTCGGCGCGCTGATCGACCTGTGGCCGCAGTTGCGCGTCCCCGTCTATGCGACGCCGTTCACGGCGGCGTTGTTCGAGGCGAAACGCCTGTCCGAGCCGGGCGCGCCCGAGGTTCCGATCAAAGTCGTGCCGCTCGGGGGCCGCCTCTCGCTCGATCCGTTCGAGGTGGAATTCGTCTCCGTCGCCCATTCGATTCCGGAGTTGAACGCGCTGATCATCCGCACGCCCGAGGGAACGGTCCTGCACACCGGCGACTGGAAGCTCGACGCCAATCCGATCATCGGGCCTCCCACTGATCAGCCGAAGCTGGAGGCGCTGGGCCAGGCGGGGTGCCTCGCCGTCATAGGGGATTCGACCAACGCCATTCGGGAGGGCCGCTCTCCCTCCGAGCGAGAGGTGGCGAAGACGCTGGGCGGGTTGATCGCGTCGGCGCCCAGGCGGGTCGCGGTGACGACATTTGCCTCGCATGTGGCGCGCATCCGGAGCGTGGCGGAAGCGGCGCTTGCGTGCGGTCGCGAGGTCGTGATGATCGGGCGCGCCATGGAGCGCATCGCGCAGGTGGCGCGCGAAACCGGGTATCTCGACGGGATCAAGCCTTTCCGCAGCGCCGAGGCGTTCAGCTATCTGCCGCCGGATAAAGTGGTGGCGCTCTGCACCGGAAGCCAGGGGGAGCCGCGCTCAGCGCTCGCCCGCATCGCCGAGGACAACCATCCGGAGGTCGGCCTCGACAAGGGCGATCGCGTGATCTTCTCCTCGCGAACGATCCCCGGCAATGAGAAGGCGGTGAACCGCGTCATCAACGGGCTCGTCAGCCAGGGCGTCGAGGTGATCACCGACCGCACCCATCTCGTTCATGTCTCCGGCCATCCCCGGCGCGACGAGATGCGCGACCTGTTGTCCTGGGTGCGGCCGCGCGTCGTGGTCCCGGTTCACGGCGAGGCGTTGCACCTTGCCGAACACGCCGCGCTCGCGCGCAAAGCGGGAATCGCCGAAACGATCCTGTGCCGGAACGGCGATCTCGTACGGCTCGCGCCGGCGCCGGCGGGCATCATCGACGAGGTGGCGCAGGGGCGGCTGTACAAGGACGGGTTCCTCCTCGTCCAGGGCGAAAGCCGCACCGTCGCCGATCGCAGGCGGCTCGGCTATGTCGGCGTCGTCTCGATTGCGCTGGTGCTTGACGACACCGGCCGCGTCGCCGCCGAGCCCGAGGTCCAATTGATCGGCATTCCAGAAGTTGATGCCGAGGGACAGTCTTTTGCGGCGATCGTCACCGAAACCGCGGCGAACACCGTCGAGCATCTGCCCCGCCCGCGCCGGCGCGACCCCGATACCGTTGCGGAAGCGGTCCGCCGGGCGGTGCGCGCGCGGGTTGCAGCCGGCTGGGGCAAGAAGCCTCTGTGCCTCGTCCACGTTCTTATGCTTGAACCCTAACGCCCGGGCACGCGTCTGGACACGAGCGAGCAATTGACGGCCGAGCGGAACTTACCGCGGGAGGTTGCCCTTTCCCCGCATGGCGATCACTGCTTCAAGAACACGCAGCGCATCGACCGCCCCACCGTCCTCCCCTTTTTCGAAATCCTCACCATTCTGCCCCATGGTGTTTGTGACATGTGCTAGGCACACGACCTGCCGGTGGCAGCTTTGCGCAAGCGCATAAAGGGCAGCCGCTTCCATTTCCACCGCAAGGACCCCTTGGGCCCGAGCCGCTTCGATCGCTCGTCGCGTCTCCCGAAACGGCGCATCCGTCGTCCAGGTCGCGCCCGTGCGAAAGACGACGCCTGCCTGTTTCAGCGCGTCGCTTGTCGCGGCAATGAGACCGGCGTCGGCGGCCACGAAAGTGGACGGCGCCAAATAGTGATGGCTGGTGCCCTCGTCGCGCATCGCTCGCTCGATCAGCACGAAATAGGGCGGCGGCCATAGGCCCGCGATCTCGCCGGCGGACGTGATGCTGACCAGAAGTTCACAACCAAGCGCGAATAGCTGTTCCGCGACAAGCACGGCGTAAGGCGCTCCCACCACGCATGCGACAATGCCAATCTCGCCGCCACCGAGGCGAAAAGCGTATAAAGTCGAATGATAACATGGCCAATGATCGCAACGTCGCGCTTCGCCGGAGGAGACCAGCCGACGGAGGATGTCGCCGTCAGGATCAAGCACGCAGACGGAGGGCGCCGGCGTATCCGGCAATCCCTTTTGGCGACGCGCCTCGCGGATCAGAGCGTGAGGCAAGAAGACGGATGGTTGGTCCATCTCTTTGTTCAGGAGCAACGGCGAACTCGGTTCGTGTTCAGCCATGGGTGCTTCTCGGAGCGTTTGTCGACGGCGTCTGTCATACGGTTCCGACATGAGGCGGGAGTCTTACGGAATGATCTCGGCGATAACGGGTCGGGAGCACTGGGACAAAGTCTACCGGACCAAGGCGGAAGGCGAGGTGAGCTGGTTCGAGGCGATCCCAGATACGTCAATCCGGTTGATCGAAAACGCGCAATTACCAAAGACGGCGCCGATCATCGACGTGGGCGGCGGCCTGTCGCGGCTCGCGGACGAACTGATCGCGAGGGGCTACGTCGATGTGACCGTATTGGATATCTCGGCCGAGGCAGCGTCTCGGCTCGCGGCCCGGCTGGGGCCGCTCTCTCCCGTCAAGGTGATCGTCGCCGATGTTACGTCGTGGCGGCCAGATCGCCTCTATCAGGTCTGGCACGATCGGGCCGTTCTGCATTTCCTGGTGAACGAAGCGGATCAGGCCGCTTATCGAGCGACGCTGTTCAAGGCTCTGTCGCCGGACGGCCACGCCATCATCGTCGGTTTCGGAAAGCTTGGTCCGGAGCGATGCAGCGGGCTTTCGGTGCGACGATACGACCAGGATGACCTCGTGACCTTGCTGGGTGAAGGCTTTCGGTTGGTTGAAGCCCGCAACCTGGACCACCGGACCCCAGCCGGCGCGATCCAACGGTTCTTCGCCGCGCACTTCGTCCGCCGCTGCAACGACAGCCCGGAAGCGAGCGACGCTGCATCATAGGCAGGTTCGGGACGGGCGGTGCATACGCGGGTCGCGGCGGAATGGGGCAAGAAGCCTCTGTGGCTCGTCCACTCTTGACGGTATAACGCGGGCAGGACATCGTCTGGCCCAAGCAATGGCCACGGGTGGTCCGCGGCCCGACCAGCAGCAAGGGGGAAACCTCATGATCGGACGACTCAATCACGTCGCGATTGCCGTGCGCGACATCGCCAAGGCTTCCGAGCTTTACCGCACCAAGCTCGGCGCCAGCGTCTCGGCGATCGAGCCGCAGCCGGACCATGGCGTGAACACGGTCTTCATCACGCTGCCCAACACCAAGATCGAGTTGTTGGAGCCGCTCGGAGAAAAGTCCCCGATCCAGGCGTTCCTCGACCGCAATCCGGACGGCGGCATTCATCACATCTGCTACGAGGTCGACGACATCCTCGCTGCGCGCGACCGGCTGAAGGCCGAGGGCGCCCGCGTTCTCGGGGACGGCAATCCGAAAATCGGCGCTCACGGCAAGCCGGTGCTCTTCCTGCATCCGAAGGATTTTTGCGGTACGCTGGTCGAACTCGAACAGGCGTAACGCCTCGCATCCGCGGGCTTCCCTGATTCTGGGATAGCTCCGCCGAGCGATGCCTCTCTCCAGTGGGGAGAGGCGCAAATGGCTGCTGCGGACAAGTCCGAATAAGAACCTGGCAAGGGCGATGGGCGTGGCTTGGACGACTCTCGCGGGCATCTATTTCGTTTTGTGGTGGACCGTTCTGTTCGCGGTCCTCCCGTTCGGGGTGCGTTCGCAGGAGGAGAGTGGCGACGTCGTGCCCGGCAGCGATCCGGGGGCGCCTGCAGCCCCGAAGCTTCTGACCAAGGCGACCTGGACGACCGCCGTCGCAACGGTCCTGTTCCTGGCTTTTTATGGTGCTTATGCCGCGGACCTGATCGACCTGGAGCGGTTTGGAACCGCGTGGGGCCTGCTGCCGCGTTGATCGGGCGGCGGTCAGCGAAAAAAACAGCAGGAACAAAGTCCTGCTGCTGACACTCAAGTTGAATGGCCATTTCTCCGCAGAATTATTTTTGCACGGAGCGGCTGCGTTCAAGCGCGCCGTCGGCTTTCCTCCCACAGACCTGGACCTGTTCCAGCAAGAAAGTTTCAAAAAACCCCGGCGCCGGAACCAGACATTTTTCATTATACGAATGTCTTAGTTTTGTCATCCCGGTAGCTGTGCGGTGCAACAAGGTCGCGTCTGAGTATTGCCCGCCTTGCGCCGGGCTCGAAACGGCCTTTGCGCCATGCGTGAAAATCGTTGGAAGGCTTGTTTTTTCGGGACAATCCGGCTTCTCTGCGCCACCCGATTCCCCCGGAGCAGTTTCCCCCATGCGCCTATCCCGCTTCTTCCTGCCGACCCTGCGCGAGACGCCGAAGGAGGCGGAAATTATGTCGCACCGGCTCATGCTCCGAGGCGGCCTCATCCGCCAGGAGGCGGCGGGAATTTATGCCTTTCTGCCGCTCGGATATCGCGTGTTGCGGAAGGTCTGCCGGATCGTGCGCGAGGAGCAGGATCGGGCCGGGGCGGTCGAAATGCTGATGCCGACGGTTCAGTCGGCCGAACTCTGGCGAGAGAGCGGGCGCTACGACGACTACGGTAAGGAAATGCTCCGCATCAAGGATCGGCACGAGCGCGACATGCTCTATGGCCCGACCAATGAGGAGATGATCACCGAGATTTTTCGCGCCTATGTCCGCTCCTACAAGGACCTGCCGCTCAATCTCTACCATATCCAATGGAAATTCCGGGACGAGGTGCGCCCCCGCTTCGGGCTGATGCGCGGGCGCGAGTTCCTGATGAAGGACGCGTATTCCTTCGACCTCGATTACGAGGGGGCGCGGCATTCCTACAATAAGATGTTCGTCGCCTATCTGCGCACCTTCGCGCGGATGGGGCTGAAGGCGATTCCCATGGTCGCCGACACCGGGCCGATCGGCGGAAATCTCAGCCACGAATTCATCATTCTCGCCCAGACGGGGGAGAGCGAGGTCTTCTGCCACCGGAATTATCTCGATTTTGCGGCGCCCGGCGAGGATATCGCCTTCGACGACGTCGGCGCGATGCAGTCGATCTTCGACAAATGGACCTCGCTCTACGCGGCGACCTCGGAAAAGCATGACGAGGCGGCCTTTGCGCAGGTCGCGCCGGAGGATCGCGTGTCGGCGCGCGGAATTGAAGTGGGCCACATCTTCTATTTCGGCACGAAGTACTCGCAGCCGATGAAAGCCCTGGTGGCTGGGCCCGACGGCGCCGAACATCCGGTGCATATGGGGTCCTATGGAATTGGCCCGAGCCGGCTCGTCGCCGCCATCATCGAGGCCTCGCATGACGAGGCGGGCATCATCTGGCCGGACGCCGTCGCGCCGTTTGACGTGGCCATCCTCAACCTCAAGCAGGGGGACGCCGCCACCGATCAGGCTGCCGAGACCCTCTATCGTGAGCTACGGGCAAGCGGCCTCGACGTGCTCTACCACGACCTCGACGAACGCCCGGGGGCCAAATTCGCGACAATGGATTTGATCGGGATCCCCTGGCAGGCGTTGATCGGTCCGAAAAGCCTCAAGGAGGGCAAGGTCGAACTGAAACGCCGCGCCGACGGAACGCGGGAGCTGTTGTCTCCCGCCGATGCGCGCGCCCGGCTTGCCCGGACGGGCCCGTAATGTCCTGTCAAGTCGCCGCCGCCGGCTATGATGACCAGCCGTAAGGAAAAATTTGACGCAGCCGTGAGAAATCTGTGTGCGGCGGCGCCGCGCGAAGAATGATAATGGCGTGAATCCGCCAGAATCGCGTGAAATCCCGGGGGAAGGACCCGTCATGAGTAACTCCGCGACTACGCGACCCTTTGCTGCCTTCGAATGGATGTTGTCGCTGCGCTACCTGCGGGCGCGGCGCAAGGAAGGATTCATTTCGGTCATCGCGGGATTTTCCTTCTTGGGCATCATGCTCGGGGTGGCGACCCTGATCATCGTCATGGCGGTGATGAACGGCTTTCGCACCGAGCTGCTCGATAAGATTCTCGGCCTTAACGGCCATCTTCTCATCCAGCCGCTCGATTCCCCGCTGACCGACTTCGACCAGGTGGCCGCGCGCGTGTCCATGGTTCCGGGCGTTCGCTTGGCGGCGCCCATCGTCGAGGGACAGGCGCTCGCCTCCTCGCCCTTCGCCGCGAATGGCGTGCTCGTCCGCGGGATCAGGGCGGCCGACCTCGACAAGCTTGCGTCGGTCGCCAAGAACATCCGGCAGGGCACGCTCGATGGGTTCGACGAAGGGCAGGGGATTGCAATCGGCAAGCGGCTCGCCGACCAGCTTTCGCTGCGCGCGGGCGACAATCTGACCCTTGTGGCGCCGCGCGGCGCGGTCACGCCCATGGGGACGACGCCGCGCATCAAGGTCTACAAGATTGCGGCCGTGTTCGAGATCGGCATGTCGGAATACGACGCCGCCTTCGTGTTCATGCCGCTGCCGGAAGCGCAAGCCTATTTCAATCGCCCGAACGACGTGACGGCGATCGAGGTCTACACCGACAATCCCGACAATGTTGACCGCTACCGCAAGCTGGTCGCGGACGCCGCGCAGCGGCCCGTCTATCTGATCGACTGGCGGCAGCGCAACGCGACCTTCTTCAACGCGCTGCAGGTCGAACGCAACGTCATGTTCCTGATCCTGACGCTGATCGTGCTGGTCGCCGCGCTCAATATCGTGTCGGGCCTGATCATGCTGGTGAAGGACAAGAGCGCCGACATTGCCATCATGCGCACCATGGGTGCGACGCAAGGGGCGGTGATGCGCATCTTCCTCATCACCGGCGCGTCGATCGGCGTGGTCGGCACCATCACCGGATTCGTGGTCGGCACGCTCGTCTGCATGAATGTCGAGTCGATCCGCCGGTTCCTGTCCTTCATCACGCGCACCGAGCTGTTCTCGCCGGAGCTCTACTTTCTGTCGCGGCTGCCGGCGGAAATGAACGTCTCGGAAACAGCGGCCGTGGTGGTGATGGCGCTCGCCTTGTCGCTGCTCGCGACCCTCTATCCGTCCTGGCGGGCCGCCCGGCTCGATCCGGTCGAAACGCTGCGTTACGAGTGAGCCAATGACCGCGACGCAAAGTCCCGTCGTCTTCCTGCATCAGATTGAACGGCGGTACCGGCAGGGCGATGTCGCGCTGGACATCCTGAACGGCGCGGATCTCGCCGTTTGGTCCGGCCAGACCGTGGCGCTGCTCGCGCCGTCCGGCGCCGGCAAATCCACGCTCTTGCACATCGCCGGGCTGCTGGAGCACCAGGATGCGGGCGAAGTCTTCATCGACGATGTGCCGACCTCGACGCTGACCGACGCCGAGCGCACCCGCATCCGCCGCAACGAGGTCGGCTTCATCTATCAGGCCCACCACCTGCTCACCGAATTCACCGCGGTCGAGAACGTGATGCTGCCGCAAATGATCCGCGGGCTTACGCGCAAGGACGCGCAGGAGCGGGCGGCGGAACTGCTTTCCTATCTCGGGCTGAAGGAGCGGCTGCATCATCGCCCGGCGGAATTGTCGGGCGGCGAACAGCAGCGGGTGGCGATCGCGCGCGCGGTGGCCAACGCCCCGCGCATCCTGCTCGCCGACGAGCCGACCGGTAACCTCGATCCGCGCACCTCCGAGCATGTCTTTCGCGCGCTGACCCAGCTCGTGCGCGCCTCCAAGCTTGCCGCCATCATCGCCACCCACAATCTCGACATCGCCGCCCGCATGGACCGCCGGGTGACGCTGCGCGACGGCCGGGTGATCGAGGTGGAGTAGGGGCGCTAATATGGGTTCGTTTTGCGCGGGGTATCACCGTGCTCAGATGCGCTGGCCAGAGAATTGCCCTTGGTAACCCTTCTCGGGCGTGCCGAGAGTTTGTTCAAAGACAAGCTGGCAAATCCGCATACCGGCGCGAAGACGAATGGGGATTTTGCCGTGATTGAACATCTCAAGTCGGATATGGCCGTCGAAGCCAGCATGAATAGTCGGCGCGGTGATGTGAACCCCTAGGCCCAGGCGCGCCAGAGAACTTTTTCCCTCGACGCGTGCCGCGATCCTATGGTGGGAAACAAGATTTATATATTCGGTCGTCCAGGCAAGCACTAACGTGCCTGTCTCAGAAGATATCCTTCGTGCGGATCAATCACGTGCTTTTCTGAGATTTGCGCGAGGCTTGCTTCAGATTGGAAATCGCGATGAGCAAGATCGATTATTATCTCGATTCCCGCGACCTCTTTCTTGAATTCAGTGATGTTTGGATCTCGAGTGAGATCGACCGCGGTCGAGCTAAATGCTAAGGAACTCGGCTGTGGATCGATAATAAGTACCCCTTTTTCAAGGGAGAGCTTGATTTCTCGGTCCGTTAGAATCACTCAGCGACCCTCCAAAGCCTCGTCGAAAACGTTATCTTTTGAAACCCAAACTCGCCATACGCCCTGGACGGCTTCGCGCGGGAGCTCGACCAACCAATGTCCATTCGATTTACCAACAGGGAAACCAACGTCAAGAGATTGGTTTTGAATTGATCGACGATCGACAACAAGTTGTTGCGGCCCGTCCTGCGTCTGAATACGCACGACGCGTTCGCTAGGGTGTTGACCGGTTCCCAGCTCCTCGATTCTCACCCGCATTTATCCGCCTCCGGTGTTTTGTATATCGTTGATGGCACATTCTGAATTTCAGAAGCGATTCGCCTCTAAATTTGGGGACCATCCGCGGTTTGATGTGGATATTAGGAGATATATAGAACATACGAAGAACAAAAATGTGGCAGATTTCGTTCCGTTCGATATCGGTGTTCGCCAGATACTCGTAGACCCTGTTCGTTCCTGGAATTCAAGACGACGATCTTTAAGGTCA